>CAYWWW010000114.1:0-1005 GCA_964462205.1 uncultured Cardiobacteriales bacterium | reverse complement strand
CAGGGGAATCGCATTTGGAATTTTTGTAGTTTGATCGGTCTCTTGCGTTTGCGGTTGCGATGGATTCTTCCCTTGAGCGGCGGAGTTCCGCCCTTGGGAGGATGCCGTGGAAGAATTTGCCGCCTGTTGGGAAGGTCTCGATGACCCGCGCACTGGCAATGCCGAACTGCATGACTTCCACGAACTCCTGGTGATCGCGCTGTGCTCGGTGCTGTGCGGCGGGCAAGGTGCGGTGTCGATGGCGAGGTTCGCCCAGGCGAAGGAGGGGTTCCTGCGCGAGTTCCTCAAGCTTGAGAACGGCCTGCCCAGTCACGACACGTTCAGCCGACTGTTCCGCCAGCTTGATCCGGACCAGTTCAGCAGCGTGTTTCAGCGTTTCATGGAACGCTTTTCAAAGGGTGTGACGGGGGTCGTGGCGATCGACGGAAAGGTGGTGCGCCGCTCCTTCGACCGCGCCAGCGGCAAGTCGGCGCTGCACATGGTCAGCGCCTGGGGCTGCGAGCAGCGTCTGGTGCTGGCGCAGATCGCCACCGACGCCAAATCGAACGAAATCACTGCGGTGCCGAAGCTCCTGGCGATGTTGTCGCTGAAGGGCGCCATCGTGACGGCCGATGCCCTGAACTGCCAGCGTGCGATCGCCGAACAGATCGTCGATCAGGGCGGCGACTATGTGCTGGCGTTGAAGGGCAACCAGGGCAGATTGCACGATGATGTCGTGACCTTTCTCGATGATCCGGCGCGCGAGGCGGCGACGGCGCGCACCGTCGATGCCGACCACGGCCGCATCGAAACCCGCAAGGCAACGGTCTCGACCGATATCGACTGGCTGCAGGCCGACCATCGCTGGCCCGGCCTTGCCGCCGTCGGCAAGATCGTCCGGGTGCGCCAGTGCGGGCCAAAGACGACGACCGAAACGGCCTACTATCTTCTCTCGACGGCGCTCTCCGCCGAACGCTTCAACCAGGTCGCCCGCGAGCACTGGAGCGTCGAGAACCGTCTGCACTG
>CAYWWW010000113.1:0-1021 GCA_964462205.1 uncultured Cardiobacteriales bacterium | reverse complement strand
CCTCGGCTTGGTGTGCCCAACTGCTGCCGCTGTGCGCATTGATAACTTGTTGATAAGCCGCTTCGGTGTCTTCCGCGCGCGCTTTTTCAAAGGCTTGTTGGGCAATAGCGTCTTTGTCAGGCTGTCGCGCTACCGTCAGCGTTGCCGGAAAACGCCCCACAGCGGCGATCTCCAGGGTGGCACTTTTGACCGTTAATCCTATCGTCTCGGCAAATCCCAAATGCGCCGTCACCGCAAAAGCCTGTGGCTGTTCACGGTACAAGCGGGCGGCATCGCGTGGCACCTCGGCTTGGCCGTCAATGGCCAGAATTTCTAGCGGCAACAGCTCGGTTTTTTCCGCCCGAAAAGCCAACTGCTGACTGTCCAACTGATAGCGAAAATCGTGTAGTTGCTGAAAAACCACCGGATAGTCCTGCTGACCAAGCCGCTGCCACTCGGTCTGCAAAGCGGTTATGGCAGCATTTTCGGCAGCCTTGATCCGTTCTTCAGCGGACTGTTGGGTTTCCATCCATAATCGCGCAATGGCTTGCTTTTTCTTATCATAGGCAAGCTGTTCGCGCTGTTGCCGCGCCTGATATTCGGCTTCGTATTCAAACTCTTCATCGCGTGGCGGAAAACGAAATTCCCCCAATTGCGCCAGCGCCTGTTGCCGCGCCGTGCCAATTTTAGCAATCTCCGCCTGCCATTCTTGGGCAAACTGCTGTTTTGTGTTGATAATTTCTTTTTCAAGCTCCTGAAAACGCTGCCAATCCTCCGCCAATTTGCCACTCGCCGCCGGGGTCGCTTTCGGCGCTGCCGCGAAATTTTCTAAGCGTGCGGCCTGCGCTTGGGCTTGCGCCTCGGCCTGCTGTTTTTGCTGCGCTAGATTTTTAGCAAATTCCTGATCTTGCTTGGTTTGTGCTTGTCTCCGCGCTTGTTCGGCTTCCTGACGCATTCCGTCTAAATCCACTTTTTCGGCCAAGACGCTCGGCAACTGCTGCAAGCGGGCTAAAAATGCCGCTGCGTCCTTTGGCCGTTGCCC
>CAYWWW010000112.1:0-1029 GCA_964462205.1 uncultured Cardiobacteriales bacterium | reverse complement strand
AGAAATTCCCACCCGTAAGGATTACGGACCGCTTCTCACCTAAGTAACTAGGAAAACCTTGCCCAGTGGGTTTAGCACAGCTCCTTTAAAATAGATACTGCCAGGTAAAAAGGTCGTTTACGTGATGGACTGCTTTATTAGGGTTGCATCAACCCGAGTGAGGCAAGTTCGCATAGAAAGTTGGCTGGATAAGAGCTTAAAGGATCGCGGTATGGAGCTTTATGCTTCGCAGGGCAAGGTTTGAACTGTGTCTCTTATCTTATCCTGGTGTCATCTGGAATAACGCCAAGGAGAACTCAATGCAAGCTATTCGTACTCATGTTGCCGGTGTCGATGTTCATAAAGAAAAGTTAACGATCACCGTTGTTCGCGGTGCTGTTGACCAGGAGCCGGAGGTTATCCAATTTGAGTGTGAAACATTTACTGAAGATCTTATGGCTTGTGGTGTCAAGCTTTTAGAGCTTGGGATTAAGGATGTAGCGATGGAATCAACGGGGGTTTATTGGAAACCTGTCCACAATGTTTGGAATCCAATGGGGATTAACATGACAGTTGCGCAAGCGGCCCATGTCAAAAATGTTCCCGGTCGCAAGACCGATATGAATGACTCGCACTGGCTTGCTGAACTTCATCGCTATGGCCTTATTCGCCCTTCTTTTATTCCAGGTGAGATCTTTCAACGCATGCGACTTGTTAGCCGCCATCGCACGAATTTGGTCGAAGACCTGGCAAGGGTCAAGAACCGAATTCATAAGGTCCTTGAGGATGGCAATATTAAGTTAGCTACAGTTGCATCTGACATTTTTTGTAAGTCTGGTCTTAAGGTCTTAAACCTGTTAGCGGGAGGGGAGACTGATGCATCTGTCCTTGCTAAAGCCGTGACGACAAAAATCAAGAGGAGTAGTGAAGCCCGTAAAGCCCTATCGAATTGTTTTACCAAACAACATGTGTTGTTGATAAAGCGCCTGATGTACCAGTTTAACTTTCTTTCCCAAGAGATTATTGACATAGAGAATGAGCTTTATGAGA
>CAYWWW010000111.1:0-1030 GCA_964462205.1 uncultured Cardiobacteriales bacterium | reverse complement strand
AGAGGATCCTATACTAATCTTTCAGAGGATCCTATACTAATCTTTCCAAATGCCCATTGGTATAGTGGTAAGTAAAAAGCTTCTCCAGCACAAAGGTAACCCTTCCCAATTGCTTGGATAATAGAAGTGAATCCATAAGGGTGTATGACCCGCAAGTGTGGGAAAGTAGTACTAGGTACTTTGGGGGTGGGAAGCCTATAGCAATAGGGGAAATAGCCCGTATATGAGGGGGTGTATTACAAAACATTAACACAATTTTCAATACCTGTTAATACCCCTTGACAACCCTATACTACTTGTGCTATACTAAGTATGTAGGGAGTATACCCAATGACTGAACAAAATGAGAAATGTAATATCTATAGGGTGACACCTAGCGGATCCCTGAAAAGTATTATTGATGATAGTGTGATCGTGGATCGAGAAGTAATGCGAGGCATCGATCGAGTACTATCTCAGTATATCCGGAATGAAAAGGTAAGAAAGGGAGAATATCTATATAGATCTTCTCAGACTATCTTTGATCCAAAGATTACACTTGACAAGAGGTGATCACTGTGCTATAATATGGTGGTTGCATATCAGGTTGGTTGCAGAGAACGCACGAGGTCAGTAGCTAAGCATTAGCTCTATTACAGAGAATAACCCTAGCTATAACGTTACTAGTACCACGTGTTTTAATATTACGATAATAAAACCGAAAGCCTATAAGTAGTGAGCTGTATGGGTAGAAACGAAAGAGATAGGTAAGGGAGAAGCCAGGGGACAGCACCCTGGCTTACTTATACGTATTAATCAAACTTGGTCGAGACAAACAAAGGATATCCGGAATGATTCAGCACTACATGGTAGGTAAACAAGTAAGCTGGTATACACTTGAACTAAAGCCAGCGGGTAATAAAAAAGATTACGTAAGAGTGTATAAGAGTGGTATGGTCAAACGTGTAGATGATAGCAACACCCTTGCACTCGTACAGTGTGAAGGCAAAGACATTGTTAGGAATATTGCAGACTTGTCAATGATCAAGAC
>CAYWWW010000110.1:0-1032 GCA_964462205.1 uncultured Cardiobacteriales bacterium | reverse complement strand
AAGTGTCTGGCGACTCGAAGAAGTCACTACAACAATCGCGCCCTCTTCACAGAGTTGATGGATGCGGCTCGGGAGTGTTGCTTGGTCCCCCGAAGGGGCGTCCACATCACGGGTCTCTCATGCGGTTTTTCAGCCTAGGGCTTTGTATCTCGAGCGACCTTGCGTACCGCTGCGGTTCCACCCCGTTCAAAGATTGGGGGGCCTCCCACCGATTCGTAGCGTCGGCGACCGTGCGTGTTTCCAGGCACCGTGCTCGACTCATCCGCTCGAACGTCCGTCAGCCGGTTTTCTGGACGAAAGTTGGCTGACTTGATTCCCTTGTGACTGATTCCGCTACAGAGCTCCTTCTTGCCGTGTCCCGCAGGCTGGCTCTCACCGGCCCACATTCCCTGTCCTGAGGTTTCGACCCTCGTCCTGCTACTTCAGCGCCCGTACCTCCACCGAGGCTTTGGTTCGGGATGAAGCGTGTTCGGGTCTTCTCGTTCAGGGGCTTACCCCCTTCGCAAAGCGCCTCCCGACTCGTCGCCGGGTGCTCCCTCCTCGCCGTTACCTCCCGCAGTGCTGACCGGGTTTCCCCAGCTGCCACCCCACGGGTGCTCGACCTCGAGGTCTTGTTCCTTGCGAAGATGCGATGGCCTTTGGCGGTGTTACCCACCTCGGGATCGCTCCCCTCTTCGAGTTCCTCCCCCTCTGGGACTTCTTCCATCTCCCCGTGCCACAAGCGCCTCCGGAGAGACTTTGCAGCATCCGCTCATGGTGTTTCGACCATCGTCTCGACCCGCTCGTCCGAAGACTCCTGGGCCTTGGCAGTGATCGACCGCCTACAGCGTGTTGCTAGGGAGTAGGTTGGATTGGCGTCTCCGCCGCACCGCCCCACCCGGGGTTTCGAGCCGTCCCAGTTACCCGTTTCAGAGCAGCTGGCTGAGTTTCTTCCCTCGCGGTTATTCGCCGTCTGGGCGCCCCCTCAGCGGTGGATTGGGCTCATCGCGTTGTTGTCAGTGGCTCGGTTCCGAACCGCCAGACGCCAAGCAC
>CAYWWW010000109.1:0-1037 GCA_964462205.1 uncultured Cardiobacteriales bacterium | reverse complement strand
TGTCTGACTCGGTTTCACCTTGCGAGTCGGAATCTCAACATACTGGCTACCGGCGCTTTCAGCCTTGTAGCGAAGCATCTTGTGAAACTCGGCGGGTGACGTGTCGAGGATGCTCTTGTTCAAGCCACGTTTGTAGACGCCTCCTGAACTCGTCATCTCCTTGACGTTCAACTTCTCGACCGCGATCAGCGCACACATCTTTACGATCCGATGAGTCGCCTTGTGCAATCCATCCTTGCGCTTGTTCGTGACATCGCGATGTGCCCTCGCAACCTTCCTGACTTGTTTGCGACGGTTCTTTGACCCTCGTTTCTTTCGAGAGAGACGCTTATGCTCGCGCTTCAACTTCTCTTCAGCTTTTTTCAGATGACGAGGGTTTGGGATGACGGTCGAATGACCGTTGTGCGTGGCGAGGGTTGCGAGCTTTTCGCAACCCCAATCCACGCCCATCGCCAGGGTCCCCTTCTTCTCGGGTTCTGGAATGCCTTCTGGGTAATCAAAGACGATACTTGCGTACCATTCGCCGCCCTTGTGCATAATCGTGCAGGTCTTCGGCGTTCCGCCCACGACTTTGACCGACCCTCGCATACGCATCTGACCGACACCGTGGAGCTTGATCCATGCGCCCTTCTCGGAGCCCTTCGGGCCTTCAACAAGGCCAATCCACCACCCCTTACGATACTGCTGGTAATCCCATCCCTTGTAGCGCTGGAAGGGCTTGAATCGCGGGTATCCGGGTGTCTCGCCCTTCTTCACGCGGCGGAAGAAGTGCTGGAATGCAAGGTCGAGACGCTTCAACGTCCCTTGGAGAACATGTGAATGAACCGCCTTGTACTCGGGAAATACTTTCTTCAAATCTTTCAGTTCGCCTGCTTGATCGTAGCGAGAGATAGAGACCCCGCGCTTTTTGTAGGCGAATCGCCGCTGTTCAAGAGCAGCGTTGTAGAGGCGCTGGCAAGCTCCGAGGATATCTAGCATGGCCTTTTCCTTCGTGCTGCCAGGATAGAGCTTGAAGGTATGTCGGCGGCGTTCTGACA
>CAYWWW010000108.1:0-1038 GCA_964462205.1 uncultured Cardiobacteriales bacterium | reverse complement strand
TCAGCTCCAGTTCGGCCATGTTGAGCCATGAGCCATGAACAGGGGTAAAGACCAGCCTGAACCTTTTGGCGAGCCTCAGTGCCTCTTGGGGTTCAACCACCTTCCACAGGGTCTCCAAACGGTGGGTGTTCAAGTTATCGAGGACCACCGTGATCTGCTCGGCTTCCTTATAGAACTCATCTAGATACAGCAATTGAGCTGCAAAGTCTTCGTCCTTACGATGTGCCCGCACATCGACATGACGCCATCCGGTCAGCGGCTCGACCATCAAGAAGGCACTGTAGGTTCCCTTGCGCTCGTACTCGTAATCGTGGCGTGTTGTCGCCGTCGATGTCTCCAACGGCTCGTTGACATGCGACAGCATCTGGCCAGGACGCTCATCCAAGCACACCACCGGACGTTCCTCATCGTAAGGCTGCTCGTAGAGGTCGAGCACCATTTCCATTCGGGCCAGAAAGTTGGCGTCCAGCTTGCTGATCACCCAGTGCTCCGACTTCCAGGGCTTGAGTTCGTTTTTTTTAGCACTCGACGCACACTTTCGGTGCTCAGGTCGTCCAACTCACTCAACATCAGAAACTCGTCTCGAATCAGAGCCAGAGTCCAACCGCTCGTGCCGTCTGGTGCCTTGCTGCAGGCGATAGCGCAGATGCGGGCTTCATCTCGTTTGGTGATTTTGGGAGGAGCCCCGCTGCGATGGCGATCGAAAAGGGCATCATTGAGCCCACCCTGGCAGTAGCGTTTCGCGGTCGTCGTGATTGTTGCCGATGTGACGTCAAGAGTCTCGGCAACATCGGCACGGCTTCTGTCTTGGTCCAGAAGCAAAAGTGTTCGTGCACGGCGAATCTCTCGGGCTTTATGAACTCCTCGACGGAGCATCTGCTTGAGGTCTGCTCGTTCTTCGGTGTTCAGGTCTACTTGGTAGGTCATGCGCTTTGACATCGTCTTCCTCACTCATTCTATACGAGGAAAACATATTCACAACAACGGCCTACGACCACCTCTCCTCGGTGTCTAAAGACTTATGTGTTGGACCACTAG
>CAYWWW010000107.1:0-1043 GCA_964462205.1 uncultured Cardiobacteriales bacterium | reverse complement strand
GCAAGCCTCACGCACCACATCTTGCGTCACCGGAACGAACCGGAGAAGCCTTTTCGGCCATTTGCGCAACGCGCAGGGAGCGGCGAGTCCGCCGGCGCGAGTCGGCGCACAGGCGCGCAATTCCGCCGCTGACCGAAAAAGATGTACGGACGCTCTCGCTGGCGCTTCCATATGAGAGAAATCCGAGTAACTTGATTGGCGACCAAATCTGACCGAGACTGGAGATTCACCCAGTATGGAACCAGCAGTGCTTGTCGAAATCTCCAATCTCGCACAAGTCGCCGAGGAAATTAAGTCATTGAAAGGTAACAATTACGACCTATACATTGCGGTTGTCGCGACGGTAATCACGGCACTCTTGGGAGTTATATCCTATCGACAACAAGAAATCGCCAAAAAGCAGTTTGATATACTTACAAAAACAAATGAGCTTGCAAACAAACAACAAAGAATCTCCATGATTGAAAATAATCTAGATGTTCTTCAACGGCTCAATGAAACCGCCCTATCGAGCGAAGAGAATCTCGAAGCCGCCTTTACATCTGTAAATAAGTCCGACGAAGCCACAGGTGCTTACAATGCCAGGGCCGCCAGGCAAGTCTTTTTTCACTATCTTCGTATAAATCGAATGTATCGAGCGTGGCTTTTAAAGAAAAATGATTTAATGACAATCGAAGAATACAATCTAATTGTAAAAAACTACGCAGGAACCCTCAAGCGAGCGCTGCCGCAGATGACTCTGCTGTCAAAGCGCGGCTACGATAATGAATTTATAGAGGAAATCATAAAAATTGTTGACGAGTCTGAGGTTGCCCCCCAAATTATTTTGAAAGGAGATTCAGTATAGCTGTTAAGTCGAATAGCAACACTTTAAATCAAAATCGTTTCCTAATTTGTCAAATATGCATGCTACATTTTGTTTCTTCGCGCTGAAATAACTGTCTTCTGCGCCGCCCGAACGGACACAGCGGGCGAACCCTCAGAGCCCGCGCCCACCGACTTCCGATCCGCGCACGCGCTTCGGCGCCCCCTTAGCCCTGCCC
>CAYWWW010000106.1:0-1070 GCA_964462205.1 uncultured Cardiobacteriales bacterium | reverse complement strand
TCGAGCCGTGAGTACATGACTTGCCGAGTCCATTGATCCAAGAATCGACTAGCCCAACCTGGCCTCTGATATTCCCAGAACTGTTGGAAGCTTTCTTTGAGCAAGTATGCCCGGACTGAACGAAGGTTGTAGCGAAGCAATTCAGCCAGGCGGACTGCCTGGCCTTCGGTGAGATTCTCAGGTCTTTTTAGTAGCAAAAATCGCGTCTTTTTTAGATGAGGCTCGTAACCATCTGCCTTTAACTGCCGACTTTCTTCGGCTCTGACCTGGTCAATGGCTTTGCTCATGTGCATCATAATATGGAACCGGTCAAGTACATGGATAGCTTGCGATGCTCGCTCCTTAATTGTCTCAATGTAAGCTTTCCATATATCACTACAAATTGCTGTGAGCTGCTTGCTCCGTTCTTCCCCGAACCAGTCAAAAAACTGCAGCAGCGTTTCTTTCTTGCGCTTTTCACCAATCCACAAAAGCCTCCTACGGCCGGCATCGATCTGGTAAACCAAAGTTGCATATACATGGCCCTTCTTGCGTGCTAGCTCATCCACACCTATTGCCGTGACGCCATCAAGGTCACGATGATCTAGTCCCCACTTTACCGCATATTCTACAGACCGGAATACAGACTTCCAACTTGTTTGGAAAACTTGAGCGACTTCATTCCATGATAGTCGCTTTGCCCATTGCGCTAGAAACCACTTATAAGTCCGTGTCAATTGCTCCTTGCCATCCGCCCAAGGGATCATCTCGACGGTGATTCCACATTGTTTACAATCAACACGCCTCATTGTGTAGGCGAAGAAAACCTTAAAAGTCCATAAGGGAACGTACTCGAATAATCGACGATCTAGGTGGTCATAACACCGGCCGCGCCTTCCGCACCCTGAGCAAACCGGTTTCCCATTTGCCCTTGGCTCCACGTCGACAACGATTACGTCGACGCCAAAGGTCCATTCATCATAGTGTTTACAGAACCTTGCAGCTTTAAATACAAAGGAGCTGTACTTTTCCATCTTATTTAGGATAGTTTTTAAGAGCATCTGGAATCCTTGAGTAGCTGATGATCAGTG
>CAYWWW010000105.1:0-1077 GCA_964462205.1 uncultured Cardiobacteriales bacterium | reverse complement strand
CTTCCGACACCAAGGAGAACATTGGTAATATTGTTGGAATCTCTGAACACGTCGGCCATGCGCTTACTTGGAAAATTTTGGACCCTCGTACCAATCGCGTCCTTCACCGCTCTATTTGCCGTCCCGTGGAACCCGGTTCACTCAATTTTCGTCTCGATCATGCTGAAGGGGAGATTTCTACCGCCTTGCGCCCCCACCTCAAATCACGTACGTTCGACTCGAGTGATGACGCGACGCCGCTTGATTCCATCATTCTCGAAACGGAGGACTCGAACACTCCTGACACGGAACACGAGACGGCTGAAGCGACCTTGCATACAGATCCAGTGGATGGGGAGACCTTACCTACAGATCATGGGGAGAACTCGGAGCATGTCCTTATCTCGCTTGAAGACTTGGTTGGACGAACTTTCGTTTTGGACCCCGATGATGAAGGGCAGCGTTTCCGGGCACGTATCGTAGAACTCGTCACCAAACACGACGACGACCTCCAGCGCAACCCACAGCGCGTGCAATTCCTATGTACCTTGGACAACAACGGACGCGACGAACTTTTGACCTACAATCAGGTAATGGATTACCTCAATCGCGATGCCGAAAACCCCGTTGTTTGGCGATACAAACGGATTGTCTCTCATCAAGGCCCTCTACGACCCAGCCATAAAGATTACAAGGGATCACTCTACAATATCATGCTTGAGTGGGAAGGGGGAGAGGTCACGGCGGAACCACTGGACGCAATTGCCAAGGATGATCCTATCACATGCGCTATCTACGCAAAGGAAAACAATCTTCTGCACATGGACGGATGGAAGCGATTCAAGTCCTTAGCACGTCGACAGGGAAAGTTCCTACGCATGGCCAAGCAAGCTTTTCTTCATTCCTACCGTCACTCGACGAAATACAAATATGGATTTGAAGTCCCCAAGAATTATGCGGATGCACAACGCCTCGATGCCCTTAACAAGAACACCCGTTGGCAAGATGCGACCGTATTGGAGCTGAATATGGTACACGAGTTTCAAACGTTCAAAGACATCGGACACAAGCATAGCGTTCGCCCGCCGGATGGCTACA
>CAYWWW010000104.1:0-1084 GCA_964462205.1 uncultured Cardiobacteriales bacterium | reverse complement strand
TGCTGCGGCATCTCAATGCTGGTGGTTTATTGATTTTTACCAGTCATCAACTGCCTACAGCGGCGCAGTTGCGGCAACGGCGCTTGCTGTTATCAGCCTAGGGAGCGAATAATTTGTTTTTTATCATGTTAAAACGAGAAATCCAGATCGCTTGGCGTGAACCTGGTGAATGGCTGTGGCCGTTGTTATTTTTTGTGTTAGTCATCACGCTTTTTCCTTTAGCCATTAGCAGTAAAAGCAGTGTGTTAGCACCATTAGCGCCTGGCATTTTATGGGTAAGTGCCTTGTTGGCACAATTTTTAACCTTGCCGCGTTTATTTCGAGCAGATTTTGAGGCCGGTTTAATCGAGCAGTGGCTGATGGGCAAAGGTGCTTTGTGGCCGTTGTTGTTGGGTAAATTATTAGCCTTTTGGTTGCTTTATACCGGCCCTTTGTTAGTGATTTTGCCGTTGCTTGCGGCGATGCTGGCCTTGCCTAGCGAACTGTTGGGCACGCTGTGGTTGACGCTGTTGTTAGGCACGCCCACGCTGTTGTTGCTGGGCGCGATTCCGGCGGCGCTCACCTTGGCGGCGCGGGAATCGGGGGCACTATTGGCCTTGCTGGTGTTGCCCTTGTTTTTGCCGGTATTGATTTTTGCTGCCAATGCGGTCAATCAAGCCGCAGCAGCTTTGCCGGTGACGGGGCTTTGGTATATCTTGCTGGCGCTTTTGGTTTTTGCTTTCACAATGAGTAGTTTAGCATTAACTACTGCTTTGCGTTTGGCGGTACGTTAAAATTTATAGCAAGTAAGGAAAAAAATGAAATTTCTCCCCCTTTGGTTTCATAAACTCGGCTCACCGCCGTATTTTTATCGCTTTGTCCAAGCGAGTTTGCCTTGGCTTATCGGTCTGACGCTTGTCACGCTGCTGGTCGGTTTGCTCTGGGGTTTGGTCTTTGCGCCGCCGGATTATCAACAAAAAGATGCTTATAGAATCATTTATGTGCATGTGCCGGTGGCGGCGTTGTCGTTGCTGATTTACACCTACATGGCGTTTTTAAGCATTTTTTATTTGATTTTTCGCATTAAGGTCTTGGATGTCTTGGC
>CAYWWW010000103.1:0-1092 GCA_964462205.1 uncultured Cardiobacteriales bacterium | reverse complement strand
GGCATAAGGTACATAAACGTAGGGATAAATTAGATACTTTAGCTTGCAGTTGAGCCATGTTTTGGGTATTTTTTAATTACCATGATTAAAAAAACACAAAAAATGTCCGCAATGCGGTTCAACTAAAATTGTTAAAAATGGTTCTCTGAGAGGAGTACAAACATACAAATGCAATGACTGTGATAAAAAATTCAGTTCAAAACGAAGAACGAAAACAAAATTAATAAAGAAACTATGGAAAGATTATGTCTTTCACAAACAAACACTGAGGGAATTAAAAAATAAATATAAATTAGATAAAAGAATAATCAGAAACTATTTAGATGAATATAAATCTCCTTTAAAACATCATGAACCAAGGAAAGTTAATTTAGTTGTTGATGGTACATATTTCGGTGAAAGAACAAATCAAACAACTTGGTGTTTAATTGTTTTTCGTGATCCTAAAAGAAGAGAAAATCTATGGTGGACATTTTGTGATTCTGAAACAACTTCTGCATATACAGAAGGCAGGGAGTATTTAGAATCACTAGGATATATTATTAAATCAGTCACAGGAGACGGTTTTGGTGGTATTAAACAGGCTTTTTTTAATATTCCGTATCAAATGTGCCAAGTTCATATGGAACGCTTAATTATTCAAAGAGTCACCAAAAAACCACAAACTGAAGCTGGTATTGCAATACTAGCATTAACCAAAACATTGCCTTTAACTGACTCAAAAACCTTTAATCGCAGATTAAACTTATATATTGAAAAATACAGAGACTTTTTAAATGAAAAAACAATTCATCCTATTTCAGGAGAAAAAAGCTTTACACATGAAGGAGTTAGATTGGCTACATTTAGTTTGGTTAGATTTAGAGAATATTTATTTACCTACGAACAAAACAAGAAAATATTTAAAACAACTAATTCAATTGAAGGTCATTTCTCACATATCAAAGATGTATTGAAAATTCACAGAGGATTATCCAGAACACAAAAAGAAAAAGTTCTTAATTCAATTTTATTAGCTTCTAGTGTTGCTCCTACAGAAGAAAAAATAAGAAAAATACTCTAAAAAATCCCTACGTTTATGTACCTTATGCC
>CAYWWW010000102.1:0-1093 GCA_964462205.1 uncultured Cardiobacteriales bacterium | reverse complement strand
ACATCTCCTGTCACTACTCGATCCGGTCGATTGATGACATCCCCTCAATGCTTCAAGGACTTCCTGGTGCAACAAACAGAAATCGGTCAGGAGGACCATCGAGATGTCGACTTGCACCACGAGCTCGACGATCCGAATGCACTACCAGAGGGAGAGACGATTCTTCCGGCAGTTTGGGACACGAAGCGAAAGTGTCGCATTTCCGATAGTGATTTGATGACGACGATCGGTATTTCCATTGCAGCCGAGTTTGACCTTTTTGTTGCGTACTCGTTTGCAGAGGGAGAGCGCCGCCGTGCGCGTCCTCGTCGTTCCCGACGTTCACCGTCGCATCGGCATTCCGAATGCAAACGGCGTGCCCAGCAACTCCTCATTGTTAAGCATACCGGCAGCGGTCACCGCACAGACCGTTTATATTCAATCCTCCGCGGTTGGATTTTGCTGTGGTCGTCGCTGATCGAAATCAAATTTGGTTCACCTGTGTCGTTCCAACCGGACGTCAACTCTGCTACTACCTGCAAACCCTGCAACGTTCCGCTTGCAGCGTCGTCTCCATTGTGTGGGTCTATCCCAGCCTTCAAGTTCGACGTCACTGCATTTTACGTCCCTGTGTACCCTCGCCGACTCTTGTGCCCCCAGCACACCCTTGATACTGGCGTGGCCGCTCCTGCCGGCCTTTGTGCTTATCCACGTTGTCCTCATTTCTACACCTTTGCCCTGCGCACAGTCTTGTGGCATCGTCGCCTTGGCCATGCCAACTTTGCTGCCGTCCGGTACCTGTTGCAACAAGGTTGGTTAGCTCGAACTGACGCGACCCAGAAGCTCCATCTTGCTGTTGGTCGCTGTGCCGTACCTGAGTGTACTGCCCGTGCAGTTGCCAAAGACAAGCGCCGTCCCGTTGCTATCGGTTCTTCCAAGCGTCCTCCACGCCGCCCTCCAGAAAGCGCTCAGTCATCAGAGGGAGCTTTGAAGAAGGATATCCAGTCGATCGGATATTTGCTTGAGGCGATTAACGAGAAGTCCGCCGTCGGACGTCGTTTTGGGGTTGGTGATGTGTTCCCTCGATTACGCGATAGCTTGCTTCTTCTTTCCA
>CAYWWW010000101.1:0-1128 GCA_964462205.1 uncultured Cardiobacteriales bacterium | reverse complement strand
GGATGCTAATCCACGACATCCGCAGGGGGCCAGCCCTTCCATTGTGTCTATGTGAAAACGCACTTTCTGTGAACACGACAGTTCCGGCGTCTCTCCGTAATGGTATGAGCGTGAGTCACGTACCTTTCGGATGAGATAGTAGAGCACCGCAATGTCTGGCCGTCTTTGGTCCATGAGCAGCTTTCTTGTGTCAGCCGTGACCACCACTCGTTCCAGCACCCGGATCTTGAAGTCGTACGTCCTTTCGAACCGGGCCGGCGGGCCCCTTCTCATCCTTTTGGTTACGACGTTTCTTCCCGCCATGGCCTGCTCAAATCCTACGGCTGGCCTGGAATATGAGAATCGTCGGCCATTTTCGCCGCCCATGGAGATCTATTCACAGTGGTGGCGTGAGCTTGAGAAGTGCTCCGGTAGGACCCGGGATCTCCATGGAATCCGGTGGTTCTTGGCTGATCAGATCGGTAGCGGCACCGGCCACACGCTCACCACCGTAAAGGGACAGTGGCTCTCCAATCGAGAGATCACGATCAAGACGGGGTACGAAGACGACTATAAGGTTGTGAAGCATGAGATGCTCCACGACCTCCTCCGTGGTGACAGAACTCATGCGCACGAGTCGTGGGGTCTCTGTGACCAGCGTGAGGGCATGCCTCGTGATCCGATCATCCCCACTGGGACCTACGACTATGAACTCTTCTGGACCGAAGGGCTCAAGGAGTGGCGCTTCGAGGGTACCCTGACCATCACGTTCGTCACAGAGAACGAAGTGCAGGGCACCTGGAATGTCTCCTCCGTGAACAGCACCACCGATAGCCAGTTTGCCTCACAAATCCTTTCGGGCGATTGGGATTACGACGCATACGCCGTTGCGGCTCAGACGGTAGGTGAGCACAACTTTGTGATCGAGAATCGCATCGTCCGTGAAGATGGCGAGGTCAAGTGTATGATTGCCCTGATCGGCTTCAATGCCCACGTATGTAAGGTAGACGGTCCCCGTTGAACTTGCTGCCCGGCTCTCATGATCTCGGCGCTGCTGCGTCTCCAGATCGGTTGGACGAAAGTGCGACTCCACATAACGTGGGGGTTGGCCTGCGGCGCTCCGCTTCGCTCCACGCCTTGCCTCCGCTC
>CAYWWW010000100.1:0-1132 GCA_964462205.1 uncultured Cardiobacteriales bacterium | reverse complement strand
ACCAACCTCCGCAACCAGCACCGCCGCGCGCATCGGCGACCCGCGCGGCGGTGCTGGTTGCGGAGGTTGGTCTCGGTCTCGGGTTCGGCATGGGCTTCATCTCCGGTTTCCCCGCCGGGGCCTGAATCCACCCATGGCCCGGGGAAACCGCGGGGCCTTGCGGGGAAACCTCCCGGCTCCTGCCCCGAAGCTCGCCGAGGAGCATTTCGACGGAGCTCCGCCGCCGCGCGCAGCGACTGCGGAATCTCGCCCAAATACTTGCCCCGAGGGCCGGATCCCGATCCGCTCGCCCGCCCTGAAGCCGTCCCGAGCCACCCCGCTGACACCCCGGCTTCGCCGTGGCCCCTCAATCTTCCCGACACACCCGATACACCTGCGGCGCCAATGCTAACGGTACACTTGCGCAGTATTCGGCATCAGAGGCCGGAGGATGCGAAGGTCTTGGTCAAACGGCGGCCAAAGCGAATGTTTTCTGCTCCGCCTCGTAGGATCGCAAAGGATGCGGATACAATCAAGCCTGACGCGGCACACACCACTGACCTACTGCTGACGACTTATCCGCCACCCAACGACTGCACTCTCGGCCCACTTTGGACTGTCATGCGAACTCGCACCTTTGCGCGCGTAGGAGGTCAGATATGTCGCGCGCCGCCGTGGAGCATCACTACTTCTGCGCCCTAAACCGTCAGTTGAGGCCTGTCGACGACTCACTCAAGAGCCGCCGCTCGCGGTCGACAGGCCGCGCGACGCGACCGCCTGCCCGTGTGACTTCGATTTCGCTCCTCGCCACCGCCGAGGCCAGCCCGCCCACTAGCCCGCGCTTTCGCTGACATACTGCGTCTTCTCGACAAACAGCCTAACCGTGGTACCGTGAAGCCAATTCGGAGCGTGGTCTGACCGGGGCATCGTGGTGCTCTCCGACCTGAGACATCGTTACGAGAATACTGTCGAAGCGCCAGCGTAACTACCCACCCCCCCCTTGCCACGGGCAGCGATCTCTGAATCCATGGCTCGATGGACCGCAAAGACCTGCAGCATCTGACGAAAGAGCAACTGATCGAGTTGGTGCTCCAGCTTCAGCGGCCCGAGAAGAATTCGCGCACGTCGTCAAAGCCGCCTTCGACGGACAGGA
>CAYWWW010000099.1:0-1136 GCA_964462205.1 uncultured Cardiobacteriales bacterium | reverse complement strand
CAAGCCTCACGCACCACATCTTGCGTCACCGGAACGAACCGGAGAAGCCTTTTTTGTATCGTCAAGCGCAGCGGGATGGCGGGCCGAAGCGGCGCGCGATGGTAGAAGCGCAACACGACGCGCCGGCATCGTCGAGGAAGCCATCAAGAGGCTTGTCTTGCGAGACATTCCGCAACAGACAACGCAACACGGCGCAGCTGGGATTGAGACTATGGCCATCGTTCTGGTGACGGGCGGCGCAGGATACATTGGCAGCCACGCATGCAAGCGTCTCGCCATGGCCGGGCACGAACCGGTGGCCTTCGACGACTTCTCGACCGGTTGGCGCGACGCGGTGCGTTTCGGCGAAGCCGTTGATGGCGACCTTCGCGATCCGGACTCGATCGCGCAGGCGCTCCGCGCCGTCCGTCCCGATGCCGTGATGCACTTCGCCGCCCGATCGCTCGTCGGAGAGTCCGTCGCCCGACCCGAACTCTATTGGCGCACGAATGTGGGAGGATCTCTGAACCTGCTCGATGCGATGCGCGAAGCCGCTGTCGGCCAGTTGGTCTTCTCCTCCACCGCAGCAGTCTATGGTGAAGCGGAAGCTGATCTCATTCCCGAGGACTCCCCCACGCGACCTACCAACCCCTATGGGGCCACCAAACTGGCCGTGGAGCGCATGATCGGCGACTTCGGCGCGGCGTACGGTCTGCGCGCGGTGATCTTCCGATACTTCAACGTAGCCGGAGCGGACCCCGCTGGGATGATCGGAGAGGATCACCGCCCGGAGACCCACCTGATCCCTCTGGTCCTCGATGCAGCCGCCGGGCGCCTCGGGGCGATCACGATATTCGGCGAGGATTACCCGACTCCCGACGGCACCTGCGTGCGCGACTACGTGCATGTCTGGGATCTGGTCGAGGCGCATCTCCTGGGCCTTGAGCGGCTGCTTGCAGGCGAAGCGGGCGGCGTCTTCAATCTCGGCGTCGGACGCGGCTATTCGGTGCGCGAGATCATCGCCGCAGCGAGCCGGACGACTGGACTCGACATTCCGGTCGCATGTAGCGGCCGCCGGGCGGGCGACCCAGCAAGGCTTGTTTGCGACGGTGCGCTGGCGGCATCGGAACTCGGCTGGCGGCCTGCGCGCAGCGACC
>CAYWWW010000098.1:0-1161 GCA_964462205.1 uncultured Cardiobacteriales bacterium | reverse complement strand
TACATCAATTTCTTTGTCGTCTTTCGCTAGATCTTTAAACTCCCTTATTAAATGCGCCCAGCAACGCTGTTTCAACGGATAGAAATTATATCCACCATAACCATCAACGACAATCACTCCTTTGAAATTTCTAATCATTTTTTTGAACCATTGTGCTGCTCTGCTTTTAGCAGCAATAAAAATTGCCTTTGTTTTTGTGAAAATTCCCCAAACATACCCATTCTGTCCGTCTTCTCTAAAAACAGTTTCATCGGAATGAAGGTAGGATTCTTTTTTTAATTCTTGAATAATATTTTTTTGATTAGATTCTAATGCGAATATATATTTGGTTGCTATGTTTTGCACTGTTCTTGAGCTAAAAGTTGGAGCGCCAAGCTCCCTTATGAAATCAGATATCTTATCGTGCGAATTTGTTAAATTTTTTAACATCACGACAATGCTTTGAAGATTTTTCCCATAAATGTTACTTGGTAAATCACAGTTTGCTTCAACAATTTCTCCTGTTGCCGGAGAAATGTACTGCATAAATCTATGTTCTATTGTTTTTATCGGCTTATCTGGAAAATCAATAATTGTTTTAACGCGATAACCAATTGGTTTACCCAAAGGTTTTCCAGACGTTGGGCAAATATCAAGCTTATGCTCTTTAACTTCATCAGGTTCCGGCAGTTTGATTCCTCCTCCGTTGCTGCCTTTTGGCTTGCCTGGAAAACGGGGTCGTTTCTTTTCATTATTAGCTGATTTATCTTTTTCTTCCTCAGAATCATCGTTTTTAGTGTTTTTCTTCAACTGCTTTGAGGAAGGGGTGTGAGCATTATCAAATGCTTTGAGATAATGCTCTACTTTGGCAAGCCTATCTTCAAGAGAGATGATTATATCGATTAATTGACTTTTAGAAAATTGCCTAAGTTCTTTTTTTCTCGACAAGAATTATCACCTTTCGTCCAATAAATTCTTTTGGTGCATCTATTTTTGCACCATTACCAAATTTAGTAATTTTTTTCTCAAAAAAGAAATCAACCTTTGACTTCATTGAAAATTCTTCATCTTTTAGTTCAAATTTTCTCATAGTATATATTAGTATATACTAATACTATAAGAATCTTTCGTTTTTAGGTAAATTTCATGAAAAATCAAGAAAAAGTAGACTATTTACATACA
>CAYWWW010000097.1:0-1174 GCA_964462205.1 uncultured Cardiobacteriales bacterium | reverse complement strand
CCTTGCCTTTGGTACCTTTGAAAGCCAGCGCTTGCCCTTTGATTTCGACGCTCACGTCTTTGGGCAAGGCTATGGGTTTTTTTGCCACTCGTGACATTTTTTACTCCGTAGATTTTTAGGAGACAAAACAAAGAATTTCGCCACCAAGTCCTTGTTGACGCGCTTTTTTATCGGTCATCACGCCCTTGGAGGTAGAAACGATCACAGTGCCCAATCCGGCTTTGACTTTGGGAATGTCCCGGCAAGCGCTATAAACCCGGCGACCTGGTTTACTCACGCGCACGCAACTCTCAATCACCGGTTTGCCTTGATAGTATTTCAACACCAAGCGCAAATACGGTTTGCCTTCTACGTCACTATGATCGATATCCAAAAGGTAGCCTTCCTCGTGCAAAACTTCCGCAATGCGTTGTTTTTGCTTCGACATCGGCACCAGGACTTCTTTTTTCTGCATGGCCTGGGCATTGCGGATGCGGGTAAGCATATCGGAAATAGGATCAGTCATCATATCAATATCTTACCAACTAGATTTTACTAAACCAGGGATGTCCCCACGCATGGCCAACTCGCGCAATTTATTGCGTGCCAAGCCATATTTCCGGTAGTAGCCATGCGGACGACCGGTGATGTTACAACGGTTACGTTGACGACAAGGACTTGAATCCCTTGGTAACTTTTGCAATGCCAGCATGGCATTGAAGCGGCTTTCTTCATCGGTATCGGGATGCGATATCAAGGTTTTCAAGGTTTCGCGTTTGGCGGCATATTTTGCAACTAAAGCAGCGCGTTTTTTCTCGCGTTCTTTCATGGATGTTTTGGCCATGTACTCTCCAAGTTTTTATTTACGGAAGGGAAAACCAAAAGCATCGAGCAAGTCGCGGGCTTCTTTGTCGGTTTTCGCCGTGGTGACAATGTTGATATCCATACCGCGCATGGCATCTACTTTGTCGAAGTCAATCTCGGCAAACATGATTTGCTCTTTGATGCCAAGATTGTAATTGCCGCGACCATCAAAGCCTTTGGGATTAAAACCGCGAAAGTCACGAATACGCGGCGCAGCAATGCTGATAAAACGGTCTAAAAATTCATACATCCGCTGCTTACGCAACGTCACCCGACAACCAATGGGAAACTCTTCGCGAATCTTAAAACTCGCCACGGCTTGGCGTGCCAA
>CAYWWW010000096.1:0-1185 GCA_964462205.1 uncultured Cardiobacteriales bacterium | reverse complement strand
TCACTCGATGATCTTGGCGACCACACCGGCGCCGACGGTGCGTCCGCCCTCGCGGATCGCGAAGCGCAGGCCTTCTTCCATCGCGATAGGCGCAATCAGGTTGACCTTCATCTTCACGTTGTCGCCGGGCATCACCATCTCGACGCCCTCAGGGAGCTCGCAGGCGCCCGTCACGTCGGTGGTCCGGAAGTAAAACTGCGGACGATAGCCCTTGAAGAACGGCGTGTGGCGGCCGCCTTCTTCCTTGCTTAAGACATAGACCTCGCACTCGAAATGGGTGTGCGGTTTGATCGTCCCCGGCTTGGCCAGGACCTGCCCGCGCTCGACCTCGTCCCGCTTGGTGCCGCGCAGCAGCACACCGATGTTGTCCCCCGCCTGCCCCTGGTCGAGCAACTTGCGGAACATCTCCACACCGGTGCAGGTGGTCTTGGTGGTGTCCCGGATGCCGACGATCTCGACCTCCTCGCCTACCTTGACCACGCCCCGCTCTACCCGCCCGGTCACCACGGTGCCGCGCCCGGAGATCGAAAATACGTCTTCGATCGGCATCAGAAAGGGGTGGTCGATGTCGCGCACTGGCTCCGGTATGTAGCTGTCCATCGCCTCGACGAGCTTGCAGATGGCCTCCGCCCCCTGCTCCCCCGGATCCCCTTCCAGCGCCTTCAGCGCCGAGCCGATGACGATCGGGGTGTCGTCCCCCGGGAACTCGTAGCTGTCTAGAAGCTCGCGCACCTCCATCTCGACCAACTCCAGCAGCTCCTCGTCGTCCACCATGTCGGCCTTGTTCATGAAGACGACGATGTAGGGCACGCCGACCTGCCGCGCGAGCAGAATGTGCTCCCGCGTCTGCGGCATCGGGCCGTCCGCCGCCGACACCACGAGAATGGCGCCGTCCATCTGCGCCGCCCCCGTGATCATGTTCTTCACGTAGTCGGCGTGGCCCGGACAGTCCACGTGCGCGTAGTGGCGCGCGTCGCTCTCGTACTCCACGTGCGCCGTGGCAATGGTGATCCCGCGTTCGCGCTCCTCCGGGGCGTTGTCGATCTGGTCGAAGGCCTTCGCCTCGCCACCGTGCTTTTCGGCCATGACCTTGGTGATCGCCGCCGTCAGCGTCGTCTTGCCGTGGTCTACGTGCCCGATCGTTCCGACGTTCACGTGCGGCTTCTTGCGTTGGAATTTTTCTTT
>CAYWWW010000095.1:0-1187 GCA_964462205.1 uncultured Cardiobacteriales bacterium | reverse complement strand
CCTTAAAGAAGCGAACCCGAGAGAGGCAAGGGACATGGAGATCTGAGCAGAATCAGAAGATAGACCTGTCCACTACGGACATTATCCGTCAGCCTTGCTTCCCTTGTTCTCTCGCTCATCGTCTCCTCCTCTTTGGGCCTGCTTGGTTTCATACCCCCGATCTGCGCACCATTACGCTGACCGAGGCTTGATCTACAATGATGCATGCAAACGCAGCAGTACCCTTGTTTGAGCCCGTGTGCTCAATAGTTTTACGATCACTCTTCGACCTGAGCGCAGGATCTGCGCTGGGATACACAGCACTTCGTCACGGAAGCGCTTGAGCTCCATTCTCAACCACTCTCGCTTCTCCCGCTCGTGTCTTGCTCGCCAGCGAGCACTCACCGGCACGCTCAGCGCCATCCATGCCTTGATCGTCCATGCCAGTGACGCCATCACCATGTATGCCCAGTTTGCATTGAGCGTGTTCACTGGCGCATGCAGGGCACGTGCACCATTCTTGAGCTGTTCAATCAGGTTTTCCTGGTTGCAGCGTTGGTTCGATTCGTAGACCACCGCAGCCCTGGAGATTTCGAAGTCGTTGGTGATGTAGAAAAAGTAGCGCACCTCGTCGAAGAGGACCTGCTCGCCCTTCTCCACACTGATATTCTTTCGCAGCACCACCATTCGGTACGCTTGTCGGCAGCCTGTTGGGGTGTATTCAAACTCCGCCAAATCTTCACTGCGCAGGCGCAGGTTTTTGAATCCTCGTGCCTTAACGATCGCCTCTTTGACCCGTGGCTGCTTGCGCCTGCTTACCTTGTCTTGATTGTCGAAGATCTGCTCAGCCTTGCGGATAAGCTCGTTCCACGCTTTGAGCTCGATCTGATCAGCATACGCCTTGAGGTTGGGGTGGGCTTTGTAGCCGAAGACGAAACGTACGCCTTGTGCACTCCAACGATCGAGATGGCGGACCTGTGAAAAATCTGTATCACCACGTAGCAGGACGTCTTCGAATCCTGCTTTGCGGCACAGCTCAATAGCTTGGTCAAGGTAGGATGCAGCACCTTCGTGAGAAGGGCGGTTGCCAGAGCGATTGGCGATGAAGAGGGGCTCACCTGTATTGGCCAGAGAGACGAGCAGGGGGTGATAGCCCCACGTGCCTTTCCTCGAGATGTCCATACCCTCTTTGCATTCACCTGTCGTTG
>CAYWWW010000094.1:0-1207 GCA_964462205.1 uncultured Cardiobacteriales bacterium | reverse complement strand
GGGTGTGGGCCTGATATTGACGATAAATATCATCGCCTTGCCGAAAAGGGGATAACGTTCTCGGGATACTCGATGTCGGCCTTGTAGATCTCGGCGATCAAGCCAAACCCTCGGTCGAAATCCTCGCTCTGGATCAACGCTCGCCATGTCAGCACGGCCTGCCCTCCTTCATTTGTCCATCGCATACCGCTGCACTTCAGTCTCTGCGTCACCAAGGTCTTGCACGACGCTTCGATGACACCAGACCCGATCGGCAGCCCTTTCTCTCTCTGCTCAGCGTACCTCATACGGTGCCGGTTCTTGCGGAAGTACGCCAGTTCTCTCGCCAGAATCTTGCGACGCGGATGCTTCTTACTCAGATAAGCCAACGCACGGATCACTTTCTCCACACCGCTCGGGTCTTCTTTGAGAATCTTGCGATACTTCGCATACTGTGCCTTTCCGCGAGGGTTACCCTTGCCATAGCCGTTCTCGAACGCCTTCTTTAGGTGCTCTCTCGCGTGGTAGATATCCACCATCCCTGGCTCATCCAGAGGCAGACTGTCCAGATACGTCCAGTTATCCTTCGCTCCATCTGCCACTGCAGTCGTTGTCAGCTCGGGTCGGGTCTCTACGAGGTGCTTGAACTCTTCGCTCAACCACGCTTTGAGCGTTTCTTTCTTGCTCTCTGGCATTCGCGCATAGCGCCACGTCTGCAAGCGTTCGCCCTCCTCGTCGTAGAACGACACGGACGCGCAGCCAACCTCCCGATAGCCTGCTGGCCCACGCGTTTCCTTACCCTCTTCTTCTGCCTTTTGACGTTTCTGTCGGCGTTCGCCGTCCCTCATCGGCGTCATCACGCCATCGAGTGACAGGCAGCAGCTGACGGCTTGCTCGGGTATGCAGCGTTGCTCCCGGATCGCGATCTCGAAGGTCTCGCGTTGTGCTTCCCACTGTGCTGACAGCCCCTTGGGCAAGCGATCGAGAGAGCGCTTCGACGGCGTCATCCCCCCGACGCGCTCGAAGAAATCTGCCGCAACGCCAGGTGTCATCTGAGCAATGCTGTAGGTCGCGAGCTTTGCAGCCTCGGGACTCCAGTAGCCCTCGACGATCCCCGCGCTGAGTTCCATCGGACAGAGTGTGTGTTCTCCCTCGGTGGTGTTGCGGTACAGTGAGCGCTCCACACGGATCTCGCCAGCAAGCGAGAGGTAGGTATCGGGGCAGCGCA
>CAYWWW010000093.1:0-1255 GCA_964462205.1 uncultured Cardiobacteriales bacterium | reverse complement strand
GTATTGGGCAGCAACGGTTTGCGGCCCCCTCACCACATCCATCTGTTTTTACTTTGAAAATCTCTATTTATTTGCAACTCTAGTGAAAATCATCTTTTCTTGCTGGAGTTTAAAATTATGGAGCTGTCACTGATTAAGCATTTTGAAGAATTGGAAGACCCCCGAAGAAACTTATGGCTTGCTCGCCACGACTTCCTTGAGGTCATTGTTGTTGCTATATGCGGAGTGCTGTGTGGTGCCGATAGTTTTGAAGATGTTGAATTGTACGCAAAATGCAAAGAAGACTGGTTGAGGGGTTTTTTGAAACTTCCCAACGGAATACCTTCTCATGATACTTTGAGCCGTATTTTTGCCAAACTTAATCCCGAAAAGTTTAGGGATAGCTTTTTGTCATGGACGACCTCTTTGAGCAAAACCTTCGAAGGAGAAATAATCGCAATTGATGGAAAAACTTTGAGAGGATCTTTTGACGGTGCCACGGGTACAAAAGCCATTCATATGGTCAGCGCTTGGGCCTGTTCAAACCGACTAGTTTTGGGGCAGATGAAGGTTGACGAGAAATCAAATGAGATCACCGCAATTCCAAAACTGCTAGAACTTCTAGACTTAAACCAATGTTTAGTGACTATTGATGCCATGGGTTGTCAGAAGGAAATCGCAGAAAAAATAGTCGCCCAAAAAGGCGACTATCTGCTTGCATTAAAGGGTAATCAAGGAGGTTTGCACGAAGACATCAAGCTTTCGCTTGATAGTGCAACGCCAGCTCTTCTAACCGAGCGCATGACCGATTATTTCGAGACGATAGAGAAAGGTCACGGACGCGTTGAAACTAGGCGTTACTGGATCACTGATGACATTGACTGGCTTGCCCAAAAAGGCGATTGGCAAGGATTCAAAACGATCGGTATCGTTGAGTCCACAAGGTACATATCTGGAAAAGAGTCTACAGAACGACGTTATTTCATAAGTAGCATCGATCCTTCGGCTCAAAAACTTGCTGAGGGGGTTCGAGGACACTGGGGCGTCGAAAATAGCCTGCATTGGTGTTTGGACGTTGTATTCAATGAAGATGACAGCAGAGTCCGGGCTGGTCATGGTCCAGAAAACTTCAATACACTGCGCAAACTAGCGCTATCGATGATTAAGCGGGACAAGTCGAAAGGCAGCCTCAAAGGTAAACGAAAACGAGCGGGTTGGGACAACAAGTTCCTCATGAATCTTTTGGTGTCAAGGGCTTTGTAGTGCGTCAGCCCTG
>CAYWWW010000092.1:0-1337 GCA_964462205.1 uncultured Cardiobacteriales bacterium | reverse complement strand
CGCGTCGTCGCGCTGGCGGCCGCAGCCGACCCGGCGCAATCGCGCAGTCGCCCTGCGACATTTTCGGCGATTTGACCTGCGTCAACCTTCGCATGCGCAAACTTTGCGATCAGGATGGAAACCCGCGCCTTGGATACGGGTTTCTGAAACCACTAGCCGGGAGCACCCGCCATGGAGTTCGGCATCGTCGAACTGTCGCGATTGCAATTCGCATCGACCGCGATGTTTCACTTCCTTTTCGTCCCCCTCACATTGGGGCTGTCCATCATCGTCGCCATCATGGAGACCGTCTATGTCATGACGGATCGCCCGATCTGGCGGCAGATGACCAAGTTCTGGGGCACGCTGTTCGGCATCAACTTCGTGCTGGGCGTTGCAACTGGCATCACGATGGAGTTCCAGTTCGGCATGAATTGGAGCTATTACAGCCATTACGTCGGCGACATATTTGGCGCGCCGCTCGCCATCGAAGGGCTGATGGCGTTCTTCCTCGAGGCGACGTTCGTCGGGCTCTTCTTCTTCGGCTGGGACAAGCTGTCGAAAGTCGGCCATCTGATGACCGCCTGGGCGGTGGCCATCGGCTCGAATTTCTCGGCGCTGTGGATCCTGATCGCGAACGGCTGGATGCAGAACCCGGTCGGCGCGGTGTTCAACCCGCAGACCATGCGCATGGAAGTGGGCAGCTTCTTCGACGTGCTGTTCAACCCGGTCGCGCAGGCGAAATTCGTGCACACCGTCTCGGCCGGCTACGTGACGGCGTCGCTCTTCGTGCTCGGCGTCTCGGCCTGGTATCTGCTGAAGAACCGGCACACCGAACTCGCCCGCCGCTCGATCGCGGTGGCGTCGAGCTTCGGCCTTGCCTCGGCCCTTTCGGTCGTCGTGCTCGGCGACGAGTCGGGCTATTCGGCCAACGAAAACCAGAAGATGAAGCTCGCCGCGATGGAGGCGATGTGGCACACCGAGCCCGCTCCCGCCGCCTTCACCGCCATCGGCTGGCCCGATCAGGAGGCGCGCGAGACCCATTTCGCGATCCACATCCCCTTCGCCATGGGCCTGATCGCGACGCGCTCGCTGACCGAGGAGATCCCCGGCATCGTCGATCTGGTGGAGGCGACCAAGCCGCGCATCCGCTCGGGGCTCATCGCCTATGACGCGCTGCTCGAGATCCGCGAGGCCGGCCCCAAGGGCGAAGTCGACCCGGCGACGCAGGCGCGTTTCGAGGAGCACGGGGCCGATATGGGCCATGCGCTGCTGCTCAAGCGCTATGTCGACGATCCGCGCGACGCGACCGACGCGCAGATCGACGCCGCGGCGTGGGACACCGTGCCCGCCGTCGC
>CAYWWW010000091.1:0-1351 GCA_964462205.1 uncultured Cardiobacteriales bacterium | reverse complement strand
CATGCTCTCGATCCTCTTGTGCGAAGCGGTTTTCCTGGCCTGCGCGGCTGAAATACTCCGTGACGACGTCGGACGCAGACCAGTCCTCTGGAGAGGTGTCGGTGGCAAAAAACTCAACCTGCCATCCGTCGATGACCTTCCCCCGCTGGGCCTTGCCTTCCCTGGGGTAGATGCAGGCCACGACGCGGACCTCGATCGGCTCGTAAGGCGAGTCGTCCGCGCGCAGCCTTTGGGTCGTCGGCTCCAGAGTCAGTATTCCGACGTCTGCGGCGCAGCGTCGGGGACCGCTGAGGCTGTCGGAGACAGGACAGAACGTCGCTGTTCGCAGCGCGTGAAGGACCGCCGGATCCTTGTAGAGCGAAGGCCTACGCAGACGCGTCACGAAGGGCAAATGGCGATCCCGACAGGCGTGAAACCCAGGAACGTGGCCAAATTCACCGTCGAGTCGAACCAACGTCCTGCTGCGGGGATGCTCCAGATGATCGACGAGTGAGGTGATGCTGTCGAGAGCAATCCCCAGATCGCGCAGGCTGTCGCCGCTCACCTCGTTCAAATGGGCATGTGTCCACAGACTGCTGCCCGCATGCTGGACGGCAGTCCGACGAAACTGGATGTCTCCGCGCTTGCGTCCAGGGTAGCCCGGCATCCCGGTTTGCTCGGAGTCGCGCCTGGCCTCAGGCAGATCATCGCGCTCAGGCAAGGCGCGGTGACGAAGAGCAGTGACGGTCGGATCAAGATCGAAGACGTGCCATGGTCGCGCGTGAGCGTCGTAGGAGGCCGCGCAGGGGTGTTTGAGGAGCGCGTCGCAGTCGCACAGCCCCAGAAGGAGCTTGTGGCTGAAGGCTCGGATCTCCTCGTAGCTGGTCGACCTCAGCGCGCGCGACAAGGCGCTTGGCGAGCAAAGAGATGTTCGCCCAACGACTGCCGCGATGAGATGCTTGAACGGGCGTAGCTTCTCCCAGAACGCACGGATCCCGAGTGTCGCACCGGAGGCGTAGTAGAGGAACAGGAAGAGGAAGATGTCGAGACCGCAGTAGCCTCCCTGGCGACGCATCTTGATGGTCTGAGCGAGCATGGTGATGACGCCCGAGGGCATCCACCGGAGGAGAATCGCGACGCCCTGCGTGAAGAGATCAGGAATCTGGGAAGGGTCGAGCGGAAGAAACGTGACTTTGAGACCTCGTCGTAGCATGGTGGCCGTCCTTGCGTGACAAGGCGGTCGTGGATTGTGTCCGGCAAGATCATGGCCACGACTGAAACCCCCTGGGGACCATTCCTCGGGGGGTTTGCTTTTGCGCCTCACCTCAATGTGGTCGGCGCGATCTGCGCATGATCTCTCGGGAATCTCAAG
>CAYWWW010000090.1:0-1380 GCA_964462205.1 uncultured Cardiobacteriales bacterium | reverse complement strand
GTGGCCTCGCGCAATCCGACGCAGCGCGACGCTGACAGGCGGCAGTTCCTCAGCGGTTTGCGTCATGAGGTCGACCGCGAGGACTTCCGTCTGCGCGGCTGGCGCTCGGCCCTGAACGCGTCGGCGATCTTCGCCTTTTGGGACGAGATCGCCCCCGGATCGCTCCCGACGCTTGAGGACGTGGCGCGCGAGCGCGGCGTCACGCCGCCCCCGCCCCGGTAGGGCCTTTCCGTCGCCTGGAGCGCCGCCACGACGTCAGCGGCGATGGACCGCCTCGACAACCATGTAATCCGGCTTGCAGATTTCCCGGACGCGCGCGATGATCGATTCATCGACTTCGGAAGCCCGTCGGGTGCGTGCGCCTCCAGTATTGTCGCGTCCGATGGCGCATTTCACGCCCGTCGCGCTGCGCAGATCACGGGCGAAGTCCGACATCCGATCGGTGCGCCCGATTATGTCGAACCGCCGGAGATTCTCGATCGCAAGCGGCGCTGCGGAAATTGCATCCTCCCGCTTAAGATCGAAATGACAGGAAAAATTCCGCACATAGAGTCGTCCCATCTCGTGAGCGTATTCTGTCTCCACGAATGTTTTGAGAGGTTCGTGTATTCCGAACTTCTCATTTCTTCCAAAATTATAGAAATAATGGGAAAACCACCGATCAACAGGGTCACGGATAACAGTCGCGAACGTCCAGTCGCTCTTCAGTACGCCAAACACGTCGGGAGAGAGCTCGAAATGGCCTGCAGCAAGGCGCACGTTTGGACTCGCCAGAGCGTAGATCAGCATCCTTTGACGGAACGACAGCGAGCCGTCGCCCTGGCTTTCTTCGGCTATGCGCGTCGGAGTCTCGGATAGTTGGAAGATTGCCTGATGGGAGATCAAATTCCATGGCCTGTACGATTTTAGCAAAGCATATGTCGTCGACATTCCGCCACATTTTGCAAGATGGTAAAACATAATTCGGGATTTGTTTAGATTTTTCAGTATAATATACTTGATATTTTTACCTATCATTGCGGCGACCCCATTACCCTCAGACTGATAGTGAATTGAGGAACATTGGTATGTTTTCAACAATTGAATGTCAATGAATCGGAGGCGTGTCGATTTGCCCCGTCGAAACGGGCGTAGTCACCGATCTTTGATTGCCGCTAGTGTATCATGCACGAGCGCCGTGGCGCGCGCGGCTTCGGCTGCCTCCGCGTAGCAGCGCAACTCGGGCGCATTGCCGGAGGCGCGCAGATGCACGACGTCGCCGTCGGCGAGGGTCAGTCGCACGCCGTCGGTCAGGTCCAATTCGGCGATTGCGGTGCCGTTGAGCGCGGCGAGAAGCGTAGCGCGAGCCGCCGGATCGGCCGCCAGAGCCGACAGCAGCGG
>CAYWWW010000089.1:0-1382 GCA_964462205.1 uncultured Cardiobacteriales bacterium | reverse complement strand
ACCATCTCATCGTATTGCTGACGGATGAGTTCCCAATCAATGACCGATTTGAGAATTGGTGCGAGTGATGGATATTTGTCGAAGTCATCCAGATAAGGGACATGCAGTTTCTGCTCATAGATATTCTTCAAGCGAGGCATCAACTGAAAGCCCAGCAAGCGACAGAAGGCGAAACCGACTTCACTCTGTCCGTGTGTATCGACATAAGTACGGTCAACTTGCATCGCGGTACAGTGACGAAGCACACCTTCAATCATAGATGCGACTTCTGATGACGAAGGTGCTTTGAGTTGCGAGTAAATGCACAGCGATTGCTTGGAGACATGCCAGTATACCATTACGCCCGACTGACGATAGCGTTGATGCCATTGCGCTCGTAAATTCTGATCCCACGAGCCAAATTGCTTGGAATCAGATGCACTCCATGTGCTGGCATCGCCCCAGATATGAGGCGCTTTAATCGCTAGGAGTTCATTCACCACATGAGCAATGGCAACTCGTAAGCCCTCGACACTAATGAAGCGTCTTCGCACATATTTGATGTGACTTTCACTGATGTCGGGATTGCCAACCCACACCCGACTCAGACCGGTATTCGTTCCTAATCCGTACAGGCAAAACAATAATCGGCGTTGTAGAACTGAGGGTGAAAGCCGACTTTCACCTGTTAAACTCTTGAAGTGTTGGGTGAAACCAACCCGCAAATCGACTTCTTTAAGGACATCCAGCAAGCTCACTAACCCCCATGCTTGCTTCACATGATTGTGCAGATAGGTGAGGTCGGCCGTCGGCTTTTTCTTGTCTAATTTCTTCACACCAATTCTGCCTGATGGTGATACCGTAACATAAGGATTGGTGAGCAGACCCTCATGAAATTGCTTAAGGGCTTGCGTCATTTCCTGTTGAATCTGCTTGATAAAGTCATCCGCATCCAGTGGTAAATTTAAAGCCTGATAATACACAATACGCTTGTTGGCATAATCTGCGGGGGTATCCTCATCCGGATTGCGATAGCGATCCGCCCCGACTACCCAGATTTCTTTACTGCGGAGTTGGTCTCGTAAACCTTGAAGCACACACAATTCATAACGTGTACGACGAACTTGCAAATTGCCAGAGCGATTGGACTGGCGAACCCAGGATTGCATCGCCGGTGGTATCACATCTTCCATCGGTACAATAACATCCACCGGATAGAAGGTACGATGATCATCTTCAAGATACGTTTTTACAACCTCAAGGGCATCAATCAGAGGGCGATGACGGGCATTATTGGATCGAAATTCGAGAACCTCCAGAAGTGGCGGCAATATTTGACGATAATGATGACTGTAGGAACTACCAATGCGCGTCTGCACCGCACGACGAAACGGTCCGGTTTG
>CAYWWW010000088.1:0-1410 GCA_964462205.1 uncultured Cardiobacteriales bacterium | reverse complement strand
TTAAGGTCACTCTGCAAAAGGTTCTGACGTAACGCTGTGAGCGTTCCAGACCGGTTTGGGAGCGTTATTTTGCGGGTAAATTCCGTTCTTTTCCTGTCATTCCGACAGGATTTCTTTGATTTGGATGCACTTATCCTGTGTCACGGGGCGGAGAGGAGTGGTTTTCTGGCCATAAAGAGGTTGGCCAGGCTGAAGAGCGTGAGGATTTGGCCGGTATTTTTGTCCAGGCCGCGATAGCGGGTTTTGCGGTAATGCCACTGGCATTTGACAATCTGGAAGGGATGTTCGACCTTGGCGCGCACACGCGAACATTTTTTGTTGCGTTTTTTCTGTGCGCTTGACAGGGGATGATTTCGCTTTGCCCTATCGAGAACGCCGTAAAACACACCCGCTTTCCGGGCTTTGCGTTTGTTGTCCTCATCGAAATAGCCCTTGTCTCCAAAGATGCTGTCTTCATTGCCATGCAGGAGGTCTTGCATTTTTGCTTTGTCGCTGACCTTGGCGGTTGTTGTTTCAACGGAATGGATGAAGGGCTGGCCTTTGGTCTGAACACCGATATGGGCTTTCATGCCGAAATACCACCGGTTGCCCTTTTTCGTCGAACTCATATCTGGATCACGGGCTTTGGCGACGTTTTTAGTGCTGGACGGCGCTGCGATCAAAGTGGCGTCCACAGCCGTTCCTTCCTTGAGGATCAGACCGTGTTCGGCCAGATAGTCCTGCACGACGGCAAACATTTCTTTGGCCAGTCCGTGCGATTCAAGCAGATGGCGAAACCGCAAAACGGCACTCTCATCGGGAACGCGATCGCTGAGCAAATCGATTTTCAAAAACTTCTGAAAACTGTTGCGGTCGTAAATGGCTTCTTCCACGGCCGGGTCGGACAGGCCGTTCCACTGCTGGAGACAATGAATGCGCAGCATCAGTTCCAGATCATGCGGCGGACGCCCACCTTCGCCAGTCGGATAATGCGGCCTGATCCGCTCAAGCCAGCGTTCCCATGGCACAATCGCGTCCATCTCCGATAAAAACTTCTCACAGCGCAAAGTCTTGCGCATCGCCAAAGACAGAAAAGAAAGCTGGCTCATGATCGTATTCTCCTTGCATCGAAAATCCCTTTGGCCATAGTATCATGACCATGAGCAAGCAACAGAAATCATTGCCAGAAACTATTCAGGATATCCGTAACATGGTCTATCCCGGCATGTCCCTGTGCCTCATAGAATTCGATGACGGATACGACACGAACGATCATGTTCCAGACGATGTGCTTGAAAATCCGAGAATCGATGCCGCACAATGGTGGAACGAAGAAAATAAGGACGACTACATCCCTCTCATCAAGGGCGTCCGAAAAGCTGTGCGCGTTACGAAAATATTATATCAGTGACTTTTGCAGAGGCTCCTTAA
>CAYWWW010000087.1:222-1427 GCA_964462205.1 uncultured Cardiobacteriales bacterium | reverse complement strand
TAGACTTTATCACGAATGAGTTTTTAGCTTTGAGCTGGGGAAAAAAGATGTGAAAAAATTAGAAGAAGTGGCCTCAAAAGAGAAAATTGAGGTATGAAAACGATTCCCCCTCAAGAGACCACGATCCAATATATAGCATTGACGAGTCTCAACCAAGCAGAATACGTCGAATTACTTGAAGTTTTTTCGGGTAAGGTATCCATTAAGCTCAGTCGTTATACGCTCAAAGGAGCAAAACGCAAGCGTAGCAGCTATTCCGAACGCAGCAACAGTAGTTTGTATGGTTCTGCCTTAAAGCTAGAATTCTTGTTGATGTATCTGAAAGACAATTTCCGCCAAGAAGTGCTCGCTTATATGTTCCAGATTAGTCAGGCAAAGGTGAGCGAATGGCTAAGTTTCCTGCTTCCCGTTTTGTATGAGAGCTTAGATGAGTTAGGTGTCTGTGCTACTTTTGGCTGCCATTTTGATGCACAAAGTACTGACTGTGAATACTTTATAGGAGATGTTGTAGAGCGGGATGTACCGAGAAAACGATGCTATCAAGCGCAAAAAGCAGAGTACAGCGGCAAGAAGAAACGCCACACGAATAAGCATTTTGCTTTGGTTGATTCGAGTAGCTACGTTCATTTTCTCAGCCCACAGGAGCATGGTTCGGTTCACGACAAGACGATCTGGGATGGGCTTGATATTGTTACGCAGGGACAGCCGATTTTTCTTGATCTGGGCTTTTTAGGGGCGGATAAGGATATTGAAGAGGTGATGATGCCTTTTAAGAAATCAAAATACAAGCCTTTAACCGATCTCAAGAAGCTTATTAACAAAGAGATGAGCAAAATTCGGGTGAGGGTTGAGCATGCATTTGCTGGAATTAAGAGGCTTAGGATTATTCAAGATAAAATTCGAGTTAGGGGGGAGCAGAAAAGGGAGATTATTATGAGAATTGCTACCGCTTTACACAATTTTAGAGTTAAACGAAGGGACGCTTCTTCCCCAACGCAAGTTAAGACTTGATTCGTGATAAGGTTTACTCTTGATTTTTGCAGCCAATAATTTGTGGTAATCACTCATAATTATGATGATTTGCCTGATTTGATTTTGTATTGGACGAGTGAAAATTGTGCGCTTAGGTTTAGATAAAGTTGTTGGCGTTTGGGCATGCGATAGCATTTGCTCTATGAGTAGATTCAAAGCATCATAAGCTAAAC
>CAYWWW010000087.1:0-212 GCA_964462205.1 uncultured Cardiobacteriales bacterium | reverse complement strand
AGGTTTAATATAAAAAGGCAGTTTCTTTAAAAGTGGTCAGCGACAATAATACTAAAGAACTATACCAACAATTTAAGGACTATGTAGATGGGAGTTTTGAAAAGCACAATGATTTTATTGATGACATAGTACGATATGTAAAATGTTACAAATGGATAATTTCAGAAATAAATTCTGATATCATTTCTAGAGATAGCACCAACGATAAAGAA
>CAYWWW010000086.1:0-1476 GCA_964462205.1 uncultured Cardiobacteriales bacterium | reverse complement strand
AGCGTCTGGCGGCACAGGCGCTCGAGACATCCCGACAACGACTCAAGACCGTCTTCGAATCCGTACCCCTCTCACTGATTCTCATCAGCCCTGACTTTCGAATTCAAGCCTTCAACCAGCTCGCCGACCTCCGCGCACAACCCCTCTATGGCCGACCGCTCCGCATCGGGGCGTCCATCTTTGACTACGGCTCCGCCATCCATCACGAGGAGCTACAAGCCATTGTTCAACGCGCGTTGGCCGGTGAGACTCAGATCTTCGAGCACCCCTGCACGCTGGTGACCGGTGAAAGCCGCTGGTATTTAACACAGTTTGTGCCTGCCCGCTCCAGTGAGGGCGTCACCGAGGCCGTGTGCTTTCTGGCTGAGGATATCACCGAGCTCAAACGTGCCCAGCGAGCCCAGCGACACAGTGATGTGCGCTATCGAACGCTCACCGACGCGCTGCCTGATGCGGTCGCGGTGTTCAATCAGCAGGGCATCATCCAGTTCGCCAATGACGTCCTGGCTCGCTATGTGGGTCGACGCGCGTTGACGCTGGTCGGTCAATCACTCGAAGAGGTCTTCCCACAAGAAGCCGTCGAGCAGCGTCGCCAAGTCATCGCGCATGTTTTCGAACACGAGGAGCCCCTGGCCTTCGAAGAGCGCTGGGAGAGCACCCTGGGCACCCGCTTGTTCAACACCCGCTTTGTGCCGATCGCTGAGGAGGGTGGGGTCAACGCGGTGTTGTCGATCTCGCGTAATGTGACCGAGCAACGACGCGTCGAGAGCGCTCGCCGTCGCCTCGAGGAACAGGTCCAACACAGCCAAAAACTTGAGTCCCTTGGCCTGCTCGCTGGTGGCATCGCCCATGACTTCAACAACTTGCTCACGGCGATTCTCGGTCACGCTGAGGTCATGCAGCGCCACGTTGATGGCCATGGCACGCTCAAACGCTCCGTCGACGCGATCCAACACGCTGCGCTTCGGGCCAGCGAGCTGACTCGCCAACTCCTTGGTTTCGCCCGCAAGGGTAAGTGGCTCGATACCGTCATCAACCTGCACGAGCTGATCACTGGACTCCTCACCATCCTGCGACGCACCCTCGACAAGAAAATCACGCTCGACGCCCAACTCCTCGCCAAGACACCACCTCATCGTTGCAAAGAATTAAGTCCAGATGGCCTCCAAGCCTTGACAGCGTGTTCCTTTGCGCCTGAAAGAGCCGTGTTCCAGGACGCCACTCACGGTGGCGTCCTGGAACATCAAGCTCGGATGCCACCTGCTGACCAAGTAATTCCAATGGGTTAGGATGCGGACAACAACTCAGTACTGTTAAGTGACTTGAATCATGGGTCATTCTGGATTGACCAAATGAGCTTGAGATATCGGCACTTGACACCTCAGAACCACGGATATCGCTGAATTCCTGCAACATTGAGGACCAGGCAGGTTGACTTGAACTCCGCACAGATCGCCAGGCTGACCGGCCACGATC
>CAYWWW010000085.1:0-1504 GCA_964462205.1 uncultured Cardiobacteriales bacterium | reverse complement strand
TCACCATGCCCGGAGAACGCCGTTCGAGAATTTCAACCAATTCCCAGACACGATCTCGGACGTGTCAGAGAAGGCACTCAAACTCATTGGGACGGAGCATAGGGTGACACCGGATGTTATCAGCTTCGTGCTATGGGGTCTCTCACGCGCGTTGGCGCGAACATTTTTTACAGGAGTGATTTCATGTCCGATACAATTCGGTCGCCATATTCACGCGACGCCTTCCAGAACCTCGTCGTTGAAAAGCTCCCAGACAATCAGACAGGCTCCATCACGCCAGCCGATGTCCGCGTCATCTTCGGCGGGCTAGCTGACAGCACGCTGTGGCACGATGAAACCTCAAGCGGCGCTTCAGCCTTCGACGTGGCCGTGGCCCAAGGCTTCACCGGCGATACCACGGCTTGGCTGGCCTCTCTCATCGGCCCAGAAGGCCCTGTCGGTCCTGCAGGCCCAAAGGGTGATCGCGGCGACGCCGGTGTGGCTGGCGAACCCGGTCCAGTCGGCCCTGCCGGCCCCGAAGGTCCTCAGGGCCCGCAGGGCGACAAGGGCGACGATGGTCGGACCGTCGCGTCTGTCCTGACGACATCAGATACGCGCGTGCTGCTGGGGGCGGAGTACGATGGCGTCGTCGTCACCTCGGCAGCTGGCAAGACCACCGACTTTGTGCTGCCCGACGACGAGACCGCGCAGATACGGATCGGTGCGATCGTGCATGTCATCCAGGGCGGTGAGGGGGTTGCGCGCTTTGTTACTGACGGGCGCGCGACCATGCAGATCATGGCTGATTTCGTGCCGGAGACGCGGAACCGCTTCGGTGCTATCTCGGCGCTCAAAGTGGCCCCGGACACGTGGCGCATCCACGGCGACGCCGCCCTCGCGCCGGGGTTCAAACTCTTGGCCAATGGGGGCAACCTGTCGGGCGTCATGCAGGTGGCCGAACGAGAGATCCGTCTCGGCGCCGATCATGACGGCGTCATGATCGAGACGATGTCGGCCGACGAGGTTGTCGTCATCGTGACGTCAGACGAAGATCTGCCAATCGGCACCGTTGTGCATGTTGTCCAGTCAGGAGACGGCACGGTGCGATTCAAGGCCGACAAAAGCGCTACCCTCCTACATTGCGGCCATCGTCTGCCGGAGGGGTCGGGACGCCACGGCGTCGTAGTCCTGCACAAGACGGCCGCCGCCACCTGGCGGGCCAGCGGCGATCTTGCGCTCGTGCGTGCGTTTGCGTGACTGTAACGTGTAGTGCCCCATGGATTGGTGTAGGAGAGCTGGCCTTCGGAGAGGGGTTGTGTCTTGGAACTGGTGGAAATTCTCGAACGGCGTTCGCCGAACATGGTGATGTCGGCCTGATCAGGCCGCGCGGTCAAGGGTGAAGGGCTCGATGGGCTGGGAGAGGGTCTCCCACCCGTCGACCTTGCGCAGTGCGTCACCGACCCGACGTCAGAGCTATGGCCGAAACCGGGTGATGAGGGTTGAGAAGGCGGCGTATCGTGGCGGG
>CAYWWW010000084.1:0-1511 GCA_964462205.1 uncultured Cardiobacteriales bacterium | reverse complement strand
CGGCACACGCTACCCGTTTGTAAAAAAATCTCTGATGCCGTAAGGCGTTGAGCACGCTTTTCTGAATTACAAAAGACCATTGGAACCTTTGTAAAAAAATCTCTGATGCCGTAAGGCGTTGAGCACACGCATTTTTGTTTGATAAACCTTATTGCCATTAAAGTAAAAAAATCTCTGATGCCGTAAGGCGTTGAGCACATTAAAGAAATACAGCAATGGCAAAAAGAAAGCGGCAGTAAAAAAATCTCTGATGCCGTAAGGCGTTGAGCACCAAGGGATTCTAGTGCAACAAACAGCGGCGGCGGGGTGTAAAAAAATCTCTGATGCCGTAAGGCGTTGAGCACACCGCCAAACCTGTTTTGCTTCTAACTCAAGCCGGTAAAAAAATCTCTGATGCCGTAAGGCGTTGAGCACAATCTTTGAAAAAAGAGATTCTCAAAAAGTTCCGGTAAAAAAATCTCTGATGCCGTAAGGCGTTGAGCACAATAACATAAATGTTAAACTGCGAAGTTTTTTCATTGTAAAAAAATCTCTGATGCCGTAAGGCGTTGAGCACCCGCCCATGTCTTGGATTTCTTCAACTGCTCCGTGTAAAAAAATCTCTGATGCCGTAAGGCGTTGAGCACAGCAGGTTCAGCTAGGGTCTCGCGTTATCCGTCACACGTAAAAAAATCTCTGATGCCGTAAGGCGTTGAGCACGATTCCGCGTGTTGCTTTTCGTCGCCAAAAGCTTCAAGTAAAAAAATCTCTGATGCCGTAAGGCGTTGAGCACCTTTTGACCTGGTCTGAAGACTTTAGCAAGCCGTCTGGTAAAAAAATCTCTGATGCCGTAAGGCGTTGAGCACACCGCCATTTTCGCCGGAAACTCTTTTTATCAGCGGTAAAAAAATCTCTGATGCCGTAAGGCGTTGAGCACGCATTGTTTCTTCTAATTCAATCGGCGTAAATGAAGCGTAAAAAAATCTCTGATGCCGTAAGGCGTTGAGCACCGAAACAAAAGCAAGTCTGTGGCCTTGGACTTTCCAGTAAAAAAATCTCTGATGCCGTAAGGCGTTGAGCACGCGCTTGGTTTAAGAATGAAGAAAACCTAGTTAACCGTAAAAAAATCTCTGATGCCGTAAGGCGTTGAGCACATTGAAAAGATTATTGCTGCAATAAGCCCCGAACTGTAAAAAAATCTCTGATGCCGTAAGGCGTTGAGCACGCATTGTTTCTTCTAATTCAATCGGCGTAAATGAAGCGTAAAAAAATCTCTGATGCCGTAAGGCGTTGAGCACCGAAACAAAAGCAAGTCTGTGGCCTTGGACTTTCCAGTAAAAAAATCTCTGATGCCGTAAGGCGTTGAGCACGCGCTTGGTTTAAGAATGAAGAAAACCTAGTTAACCGTAAAAAAATCTCTGATGCCGTAAGGCGTTGAGCACATTGAAAAGATTATTGCTGCAATAAGCCCCGAACTGTAAAAAAATCTCTGATGCCGTAAGGCGTTGAGCACCTTCCGTCTATAAGTACGA
>CAYWWW010000083.1:0-1517 GCA_964462205.1 uncultured Cardiobacteriales bacterium | reverse complement strand
GCCCACCGACTCTTGCTCTATCAAAGACCACCCTCTCGCCTTACCACGGCCCTTCGCCCTATTCGTTTTGTTCTGCCAGAGCTCCTCGATAAGCCGCGCCATGCGGCCAGCTTGCGGGATACTCCGCATGCAAGCGTCTCAATGATTGCTTGATCACGCATGCCACCTTCAGGATTCGCAATCGCAGTGATCTCAGCGTCAACATGCCAATCTTTGTATCTTGCTTTGCCAGTCTCTCGCGAGTTTTGTAGAGCAACCAGTATGCGAAACCATGCATCAGCGCTCGAAATCCGTTCGTCTCAAAGCGCTCGCAGCTCATCCGTCGCCACCCCGCATGGCGGGTGCGGGCTTGCGTCGCAAGCTTGTAATCCTTGATGTAGTTTTCTGCTTGGCCGCGACGACAATAGCGTTTGTAGGTCTTGGCTGGCGATGGCCACTGAGAAGACGTCACCACGTAGCGCGTTTCGACGCTGCCATCGAGTTGCGTTTCCAGACGTGCGATCACCCGCCTTGCATGCGACCAACTCTTCGCCTTGTACTGCAAGGCCAGATAACGCCTGGGCATGTGCCACGGTAGCGAGGTCCACCCTCGCATTTTATCACGCAGAGCTTTTGTCTGACGGATCAACACGTCGTTGGACTTGATGCCAAACACAAAATCGATTGGGCTCTGGGCTGATGACAGCGCTTCGAGGCCGTCCATGATTTCAGGCATCGAAAACATGGCGTCACCGCGCACAAGCAAACGGATCCACGAAAAGCGTCGGCGTATGCGGGTGATCAAGCGCTCGAGAAGATCAAAGGCCTGATCGCTGTCGTGGACACTGCCAGGGCGTAGAAGCACGCATGCAAGCCGACCCTCAGCATCCCAGATGGTCAGCGGATAGTATCCTGTGGTCTCGTAGTATCCATGAAAGAGCGCGAGCTGCTGGTGTCCATGGGTTTCGAGCATGGTGCCATCGAGATCAAGGGTCAGTGAAGTGGTGGCAGGACTCAAATCGCTGACGAAGAGATCCATCATGAGGCTTTGAAGTTGCCACAGGACAAGAGGATCGACAGCATTTTCGAAGCGACACAGGGTAGGCTGACTGGACAGGGGATGATCTTCGGGGAGCAGATCGGAGGTGATTTTGAAAGCGGGATCGTGGCGCAGAGCATGGGCGTCGTTGCAATCGTGGTAGCCCTGGACGATTTGGAAGAGGCGCTGACGGGTCTGCTCCCAACGGCTGTGGACGGTGAACAAAGGGTTGCGGTGATCGGGAATGAGACGGGCGATGCGCTGGCTGAGTTGAAGGCTGTCATCAAGAGCTCGGATCAGCACAAGACCACCGTCAGATGAGAGCTGAGGACCCTGAAAAGACACATCGACGGGACGCCGAGGGTGGAAATCGAGGCGCAATTGGTTTAAGCACACTGTATGGCTCTCCACTGTTGAGGGGTGACCGTTTGGTCGTTGTATTGCAACCCTTTAACAGTGGGCGAGCCTGCAAAAAGTCCCTCTCGATGAATTATCCGGG
>CAYWWW010000082.1:0-1538 GCA_964462205.1 uncultured Cardiobacteriales bacterium | reverse complement strand
CCAGAGTAGTATACGATGACATTGTTACTCGCAAGTGCGTCGCACCTCTGGGGCTTCGTAGTTACTTGTATTGCATCATAAAGTCAGGTTGGTAACATCAGGGTCAGGATACGGCCGTCATCGTAACCTGTTGCAACACAGGAAGACGATTTGGACATGGTTCAAAATTGAAGTTTAGCACCTTTACAATTTAATAAGCGTGAAAAGCAACTCCGAGTATGATTATGTTTTCTCACAAACTTATCAGCACAAGGGAATTGCTTTTCAAATGATAGTATACAACCAGTACGAAGATACCGTTATCCATTGGCCGGAGCCAATCGAACAGAGTTGGCAAATGATGCCGTTTCTCTCATCCCGTTCACCTCTGGCAGAAGAACTAGCCAGCAAAATGCCTCACTTGGGAATGGTTGACATTTTGTTTCTGGCGGCTGTTGTCAATATCCCCGAACGACCTCACGGCATTATTACTTGGCTGGCAGATTTCTACAGAATATCACGGGTCAGTGTGTATAAGTTGGGGGAACGAGTTATTTCACGACTGACAAAACCAACCGCACCACTATCGTTGCCTGAGCCGGCACAAAAGGAAACGGTCAGCAAAACCAGGATTGACCGCACTATTTTGACCGCGCTCTTCCCTGGCAATGTGTCCATTCGCCCCACTACAGCTATCTTAAAGGAAGCGCTTGACACTTTGAGAAGCGTTGGCTACATCAACGATATACGTTTGCATGCAGGACGAAAAGCAGGTGTCATCCTGTCTCGTGTCAATTATGCGTCGTTGGGGCCATTGATAGCGCTGCGAGACGAAACGTTTTTTCAAGGACGACCTATGCTGTTGCTGATAGACCCAATCAGCACAACCATTGTGGCCGCTCATGTCTGCTCTGACCGACAATCCGATACGTGGGCGTTGATGTTGTTGCTGGCAAAGGAACAAGGGGTTTCTCTGGCTGGGCTGACGGAAGATATGGCCAAGATGTATGGCAAATCTCTGAAATTGGCCGGTATGGAGGACAAACCACAACAAAAAGATGTCTGGCATATTGAGCGGGATGGGTCAACAATACGCCGCTCACTGGAGCGTGCGGCCTATCAAGCCATGGGCACAGTGATGAACTTGGAGAAACAACTCGGCAAAAAGTGGTCTGACGCGCTCTTTGAGGAGAAATATCTACCTGCTGTGACCAAAGAGATGGCTGCTATTGAGCGCCACGACCAGTTTGAAACATGGTTAACTTACCTCCATGATGCGCTGGCTTTGGTAGACATCCGCAGCGGCGAGATTCGAGACCCGGCCACCAGCCAATGGTTTTTGGAAGAAATCTTGACTGGTATCGAGCAAATTGACCAGAAACAAGTTAAGAAATTCGCCAAAACCTTGCGTAACCACCAGCCGCAATTGCTGACATTTCTGGATTGGACAGCGAAAGCGTTAGCTAAATATGACACTCAATTGGCTATTTATGTCCCTGATGCTGATGCCCGGTTACAGTTCATACAAGCTGTTGCTCGTAGCTGGTTGCTTGACCAAA
>CAYWWW010000081.1:0-1542 GCA_964462205.1 uncultured Cardiobacteriales bacterium | reverse complement strand
GTAATTATTTACCTCCCCGAGGAGAGAATTTGTAAAAAGTATTAAATTTGTAAAAACCTGAATTGATAAAATCTTGAAATTACCTAACGACATAGCATCCTGCCATCGTATCATCTTGGAACAACAAAAACAGTTCGAAGAACGGATTAAGAAAATGCAAGACCAAATACAAGCGCAGATGGATGTGATAAATATGTTGCAGGCACGGGTATTAGAGTTAGAAGCCCAAGTCAAAAAAAATAGCCAAAACAGTAATAAGCCTCCCTCAAGTGATGGATTGAGGAAGAAAAATATCCGTCCTGCTTTTCCAAGAAAAAGAGGCAACAAAACAGGAGGACAACAAGGTCATACTGGCAAAACACTAGAACAAAGTGACCAAGTAGATTTTTATCAACCTTTATTGCCAGACCATTGTATCTGCGGAAAAGTTTTAGATATTGCTCAATCACAAATCATAGAAAAACGACAAGTATTTGATATACCCGACCCTCGATTGGAGGTCACAGAATATCAAAAGAGGCGTTGTGCTTGTGGGCATTGTGGTTATGTTAACGAAGGGGAATTCCCCAAAGGCGTCAATGCTTATGTGCAGTATGGTGTTGGTGTAAAATCATTAGTCGTGTTGCTCAATGTAGCCTTTCAACTGCCTGTAAAGAAAACAAAAACCTTATTCGCTGATTTATTTGGTTACGCCATTAATGAAAAAACAATTATTGAAGCGACCCAAAAATGTTACGACCACTTAGAGCAAAGTGAAAAAGTGGTTAAGCAAAGTCTGCTAAAAAAACTAGTTGTTCATTTCGATGAAACGGGCGTTCGGGTACTTGGAAAACTGCACTGGTTACATACCGCTTGCGATAAGCTGTTTACCCATATTTTTGTTCATGCCAAGAGAGGTAAAATAGCTCTGAGGGATGTTGATTCGATTTTACCTTCCTTTAAAAATAGAGCGATCCATGATTGCTGGAAAAGTTACTTCGATTTCATCAACTGTCTTCATGGAATTTGTGGGGCACATCTTTTAAGAGAATTAACAGCATTAGAAGAAAACCAAATCCAATGGGCAAAATGGATGAAGAGGTATTTAATCACTATTTATTTAATGTCGGATAAAGGAAAAAATAAACTCACTGAACCTCAACAGCAAAAAGCTTTAGTACTTTATCAAAAAATTTGGGATTATGCCAATGAAATAGAACCGCCACCAAAGAAATCAACCTCTGGCAGAGGACGACCAAAGGCAACCAAAGGACGAAACCTATTGACTCGATTGAAGGAACATCAATCGGCTATACTTGCTTTTGCTTTCCATGAAGAAGTCCCTTTTACCAATAATCAAGCAGAAAGAGATATTCGTCCAGCTAAGACTAAACAAAAGGTATCTGGTTGTTTTAGAACCATCCAAGGGGCTCAAATCTATGCGCGTATTTTGGGCTTTGTTTCTACTACCCGAAAACATCAATTCAGTATTTTCAATGAACTTAAAGCTACTCTCGAAGGTGAAAATTTCTTAACCAGAAATAACCCCTCCTAAGTAGTTAC
>CAYWWW010000080.1:0-1546 GCA_964462205.1 uncultured Cardiobacteriales bacterium | reverse complement strand
ATTAGCATGTAATGACGATGTAAACGTAAGTTTGGCGAATAACTGTACGGTTATTTTAACACCAGACTTAATTTTGGAAGATCCATGTGACATTGATGGTGTAACTTACAATGTATTCTTTACGAATCCATTTGTAAATCAAATTGGTTTAACAGTAGATGGTTATCCAATTGTTGATTTTTCAGGTGTCGATTGTGGTACTCGTTTAGACGTAAAAGTAGAGCGTACTATTCCAGGTGGTTGTTCAGCTAGTGATTTTGTAGATGTTTGTTGGGGACAAATTATCATAGAAGATAAGGTAGCTCCGAGATTAGATGGCATAGCTGAACCAATCGAAGTTGATTGTTACTTTGATACAGATAACCTGTTTTCAGAGTTGAACAAAATGAAAAGTGGAGCAAGAAGCATTGAGTTGTTTCCACGTCGTGCGAATAAAAGCAAGGCAGCAGCAGCGGGTCTAAATCGAGTTATTACAGTACCTGCTTTAGCAGATGTGTTTACAATTACAGAAAATTGTTCTGCTAGTTTTGGTTGGGGAGCATGGGAAGAAGTAGAATTTACTTGTACAGAAGATGCTTTTGACATTTATCAGTGGGATTTGGCTTTACCAGGTCTTCAGATTGATGCAGATGTGATTGATGTACTGACAGAACTTTTCAACACAGAGTATGGACCAAAAGCAGTATTTAAATCTTTCATTCGACCAGTATTTGCAGAAGATGCATGTGGTAACAAATCAAATGTTTCTTTCCAAATTGTATCAATAGTACAGCCAGACATCAAAGCACCATTCTATGAGATTGAGCTGGAATGTACAGATGATCCAGACCCGAAAGCAATTTTCGATAAGTGGGCATCTGATCCACAGGAATTTGCGAGATATGGTTCAATGATACCAAACTTTGATCCAACGCCATTGACAAGTGATGCTTTTGGGGCAACACTTGATTTGGAAGATCTTATCGCACAAGCGTTGTTGACGAATGCGAGTGGAGATGAAATACCAGCATACGTTGGAGATGATTTCCATGCAGAGTGTGGCTATGCAATAGATTGGACAGACGGTAATAGAATTACAACTTGTACTAATTCTTACAAGCTTTTCCGTGAGTGGACGGTTTACAACTGGTGTGATGGACACTTAGAGTTGATAGATGTGATCCCTCAAGTAATCAAAGTAGGCGATACAAAAGCACCAGAAATTGATGGTAATGTAGGATTTGAAATAACAGGTTTAGGAGGTTTCCACGACTGTACAGCAGATGGTTTGATTACATTCAACTTCAAAGACGACTGTTCAGGTGGTGTGGTAGGTTACTTGGATATTGACGGTATGGAGCCAATAGATTTCATTTTAGATGGATCAGGAAAATACCGCATTCCAAACTTACCAATTGATCAGAACTTCAACTATACTTTAGTATTGAGAGATGACTGTGGAAATGCAAGAACAGTAACAGGATCATACTACATTCCAGATGTAATTCCTCCAGTAGCGATCTGTGAGCAATTCAGAACGGTATCTATGGGCTTAGAGTGTGAAGTA
>CAYWWW010000079.1:0-1586 GCA_964462205.1 uncultured Cardiobacteriales bacterium | reverse complement strand
TTTGGGTGTGGCTACTTTAGGTTTTAAACTCATGCTGCCACATCCAGCACAAGTTCTTCAGGAATAGCATTGGGATGTGATGAGCCATAGCATTTTTGATGTGCCTGTTGTCTGCGAAAACGCTGAAAAGCATCCCAATCGCCATTGAGATAAACAGCTCTCAAGTCGAGCATAACTTGTGCGCCATGGCGTGACCAGCGCATCCCTGAGCGTTCAAAACGGTCTTTAACCAGATGGCGACAAGCACCTTCAATCACGCCTGTGCCAATTGGATAGCCCTGTGCGAGATAGTCATGGTAGTGCAGATACTCACGATTGTTGTTGAGATAGCGAATGACTTTTTGTAGCGTGGTCTGTTTGTGTTTTGCCAGAGCTGGCATGTGGTAGTGAAGATGCTTAAGCAAATGATCCAAGTCATCGTCCAGCACACAGCGCAGGGCATCTTGCATCCAGACTTCACGCATCGGATGTGTTTCGCCTAACAAGGTGTTGGCAGCATCCCACAGATACTCGGTCACATGAATGATGTCCACAATCAAGGTAAAGTGGGGCAAGTCCTCTTGCACACGCTTTTTGAGACCGTGATTGCCATCGGTGAGGGCGACATAATGCTGAATCTCATCGCGATCGCGCTTGTCCACCTGTTGCGCCAGTTGTTCAAAAGCGGTTTGTTGACCATCTAGCGTGCCAAAGAGTTGCTTATGAGACGGTTTCGGACGGGGTGGCAAAGACGATGGCGCAAGTGTTTCGTCAGGCACTAAAGCACGAACAATATCGTCTACATCGCGCTTGTAGGGTTCAATCGTGTACAACGCGGTTACCGTCGCCTCTTTTTTAGCTGTTTTCTTCTGTCCACGCCCCCGTCGCGCTTCTGGCGGTGGACTATCTTGGCGTGTCATTGGGATGCCTTTGCCATCTGCTGACACCACGAGTATGGTATCTTGAGTAGGTGTTTCGGGTATTGAGCAAGTTTCATAGTAAGTCGCGACCATCTCTGCATGATCCGCATTGATTTGTTGCGTTGGACGCTTATGTAAATCCCAACCAAACCACTTCGAAAAGAGTTGCGTCGCCTCTTCGTAGGTCATCATCACGGTCAATTCACCGACTCGCTCTTGCACGAAATCTGAAAAACTGCGCTCGGGTAAACTGAGTATTTCATCCAATGGAAACTGCCCTTCTTCGCCTTTTTTCCAATAATAGGCCCGTTCAACCGTCACCTCTCCAAACAATGAAACATACTGCCGTTTCCGTTGCCCTTGATACGGATACCTAACACCAGCAAGCTCATAGACCTTTTGTCGTTCTTCTGCTTCTTCATGCTTGTTAAAAAACAACTGCATCAATTGTTGTCCCATTGCTAGTAGACTTTGCCATAATTGGCTTTCCACTTCGTAGGCTGTTTGTGCTTGGCTTGAGGTCTCATCACTTACCAGTTCAACCAGCTTTTTCACTTGCGATTGGATACTTTCCGCTATACTTGTATTGAAAGACATGATTTCTCCCTGACGACTGTTGACACGCATTATCGTCTTGAGTTTTCCTCTGTCTTTCAACCGTTTTTAAAATCCAAAGTAGCCACACCC
>CAYWWW010000078.1:0-1595 GCA_964462205.1 uncultured Cardiobacteriales bacterium | reverse complement strand
GCAACTCTGGGCCGACGCGATGAGCTCGTCGGCGACACTGATAGTGAAATGCTTATACCTCATATAGGCACAATATCGCATTTTTTGAATGCTTGAAAGTTCAGCGCGAGTAAAGAGTCCAGTTCGTTCTTATGCGTCGTGTGGGTTTTGCTCAAGCAGTCGGAAATGGCTTTTCGAAATTCGTCGAAGGTCGCGTAGTATTTCGAGTACAGAACCTTTTTCTTAACGAACTTCCAGAGTCGTTCGATCAGGTTCAAGTTCGGGGAGTACGCCGGGAGAAAAAGTAGCTCGATGCTTAGTTTTTCCGCCAAAGCCTCGACCATTTTACACTTCTGATAACGTGCGTTATCCATGACCAGGGTGACCGGCAAGCCGAGGTTCAAAGCTGCGATACGTCGCAGCAGTTCGCAAACGCTCTCCGCGGTGATGTAGGTGTCGTTCGTGACCGTTACCAATTCATGGGTGATCGCGTTCAACGCACCGAGTACGTTGAAACGTCTTCTCCCGGCAGAGGCTCTTACAAAGAGACGGGAGTAGGACCAAAGTATGCCGAGAAAGGCACCCAGCACAAAGTGAGCAGCGTCGACAAAAAAATAGCACGTTTCCCCTGTCTTGCCTCTTGCAACCGAGGCTCCAACTCGTTGATTCTAAAATTTTCTTGCTTGTCCGGGTCGGCTTTTGAGGGTATGGTTCCGACTCTCCTCGGAGCCAGCCCGAGCGAGTGCAGGAAGTTGCCCACAGCGCTGGGACTGCGCTTGATTCCGGTCAGTTCTTGTATCTTCGCCGCCGCTTCGCTGATGGTTGCGGGCGGATGATCGCGAAAATAGGCTTTGAGGTAGCATCGGTGCGGCTCTAGCTCGCTCTGCGGAACTCGGAAGTTCAGTTCCGTGAGCCCCTTAACTCCGCCCGACTGAAATTTCCGGAGGTAGTCCCGCAAGGTGTTGCTGGAGATGCCCGCGAGCCGACAAATGTCCTTGTGAGCCAGATCCTGGCTCTTCAGCCACAGCACCTCCATGCGCTGACGCACTCTCGCGTGCGGATGCTCGTAACGCAACCGCTTGATCTTGCGCATATCCTCAGCGGAGAACTCGAGTCTGATCATCGACGTAGATCGGTACTTGCACGGCCTCAGATGGCGGCAAGTATACTCTGACTTTCAGCATGTTGGCATCACTGCATAAGAATCCACATCAAAGAAGCGCGATTTGTGTCTGTAGGGGGTATATTCTGCCACTCCAGAAGCGCCTCACAGATGCGGTCGAGATCGTGACCATACTTCGCGCGGCAACGGCGATAGCGATATGGAGGGCATCTTCTTCGCTGCCGGCAGGTACGGCGCGGCGTTCAAGCAACCGTTTCGCTAGCGCCTTCGCGCGTTCAGAAATGTGAAGTGCAGGAATATCATGCGCTATTTCGAGGCGTTTGGCGGCGGCGGCAGGATCTCGCTTAGCGATCTCTTCTTCGACAAGCGCGGACACAAAGAGATCAAATCGACTGCGCCTATGATCCCACGGCCTTGTTCATAATCCCGGCCACCACCGGGAACATCGCATCGCCGATCCCAACTTCTTGCGGATCGTGCGGCGCTTCCTGAA
>CAYWWW010000077.1:0-1603 GCA_964462205.1 uncultured Cardiobacteriales bacterium | reverse complement strand
CATGCTCCACCGCTTGTGCGGGCCCCCGTCAATTCCTTTGAGTTTTAGCCTTGCGACCGTACTTCCCAGGCGGTGCACTTAACGCGTTAACTCCGGCACAGAAAAGGATGACCCTTCCTACACCAAGTGCACACCGTTTACGGCTGGGACTACCAGGGTATCTAATCCTGTTTGCTCCCCCAGCTTTCGTGCCTCAGCGTCAGTATCTGTCCAGAGAGCCGCTTTCGCCGCAGGCGTTCTTCTTGATATCTACACATTTCACCGCTACACCAAGAATTCCGCTCTCCTCTCCAGTACTCTAGTTACGCAGTTTCGAATGCTGTTCCACGGTTGAGCCGTGAGCTTTCACATTTGACACACATAACCGCCTACGCACCCTTTACGCCCAGTAAATCCGAACAACGCTTGCCACCTCTGTATTACCGCGGCTGCTGGCACAGAGTTAGCCGTGGCTTCCTCTTGAGGTACTATCAGGCAAAAGTGGTTTTAGCACCCATGCTTTACTCCCTCATGACAGCAGTTTACAACCCGAAGGCCTTCATCCTGCACGCGGCGTCGCATCGTCACGCTTTCGCGCATTGCGAATGATCCTCGACTGCAGCCTCCCGTAGGAGTCTGGGCAGTGTCTCAGTCCCAGTGTGGCTGACCATCCTCTCAGACCAGCTACCCGTCAATGCCTTGGTGAGCCGTTACCTCACCAACAAGCTGATAGGACGTGGGCTCATCCTCAAGCGACAGGTCCGAAGATCCCCATCTTTAGAATGCTGCACTTCGTACAGCTACCACATTCGGTATTAATCCTCCTTTCGGAGGGCTATCCCCAACTTGAGGGCAAATTGCCCACGCATTACTCACCAGTTCGCCACTCTCACTACCGCTTTCTCTCCGAAGATTGATCACGATAGATCCCGTTCGACTTGCATGCCTAATCCACGCCGCCAGCGTTCGTTCTGAGCCAGGATCAAACTCTCCATTGAATAAAACGAGTAGTTTGTCGCGATTGCCCTAATTCCATAATCGCGATCCTGTTTCTTAATTCTTGAACACATGTACTTCCAGGCAAATCACACCGTTTCTCGATCGAAACAGTGTCTTCTTATTCTTTTGTCAAAGATCCGTTAAACTTTTTTTGCTCATGATCTAAACCATTTCAACAAAAGTTTTCACCCTTGTTTGCTTTGGTATCATCAGCAAAGGCCCGTTAAACTAACATGGATAAAATTAAAGTCAACGGGTTTTTTTCATTTTTTTTCATTTTTTTTTGCCAAGCTTATTGTTACATGACCGTAAGAACTGCGTTTTCTTTTTGCAATCCTTTTGTTAGCTACATGTTACGGAGTTAGCGTCACGTTAGCTTGTGAACGGCTTCTGTGGAAGCCAAGCTTGAAGAAAAGGCAACTACGAATGGCGCGAATGTACGCGAATAAGAAAGCCGACGAGTACAGCCAGTAAGATATTCGCGTAAATTCGCGCTATTCGTAGTTCAAAAAACGGAAGCCAGGCTTGAAGAATAGCTATGAGCGCAAAAGTCGGTTGGATTTGTCAAGCGGATCTTTTTGCGCCCTGATTATTCAGGAACTCAATATCTGCGAATATAATGTTT
>CAYWWW010000076.1:0-1645 GCA_964462205.1 uncultured Cardiobacteriales bacterium | reverse complement strand
GTCTTAAGCGCCTGAATCGGCGGCATTTAGATGAACACCAGCCCAAACCTGGAAGAGCTAAATTCTCTGGGTCTTAAGCGCCTGAATCGGCGGCATTTAGATGAACTTGAGCAATTCCGCCAAGCGATAAAATTTTGAGGTCTTAAGCGCCTGAATCGGCGGCATTTAGATGAACGCATCCGCTCCTTGTAGAAATCATGCTGCTGGTTCGCCAGCTCAAAACTGTCTTAAGCGCCTGAATCGGCGGCATTTAGATGAACCTACTGTGCTGTTATGGTCCGTAAAGGAAGTTTGTCTTAAGCGCCTGAATCGGCGGCATTTAGATGAACTGGAAAAGCCCAACCCTGCTTAAGCTACAGCGGGTCTTAAGCGCCTGAATCGGCGGCATTTAGATGAACGCCTTTGGGTCGTTGAAGCAGGTTACCAGGAAGGGTCTTAAGCGCCTGAATCGGCGGCATTTAGATGAACTGATATAAATAAAAATAAAGAACTTGCTCACGGTCTTAAGCGCCTGAATCGGCGGCATTTAGATGAACCGGCTTCATCTCATATGACCAGCGTCTTAAAGTCTTAAGCGCCTGAATCGGCGGCATTTAGATGAACTTGTTACGAAAACAACCTGATGATTTCCGTCGTGTCTTAAGCGCCTGAATCGGCGGCATTTAGATGAACTGCGGTACTCTCGGGTTCAATCAAGATACATTCAGTCTTAAGCGCCTGAATCGGCGGCATTTAGATGAACTCAATACATTGACCGGCGCGCGATAAACGCCGGGTCTTAAGCGCCTGAATCGGCGGCATTTAGATGAACTTTATTAAGAAGTGGAAGTTATCCCATGAAAAAGTCTTAAGCGCCTGAATCGGCGGCATTTAGATGAACGGTTGAGCCAGCGTGGTTAAACGAATATTTAGGTCTTAAGCGCCTGAATCGGCGGCATTTAGATGAACCCAGTTTAATGGACACGTTATCGGTTTTGTTGTCTTAAGCGCCTGAATCGGCGGCATTTAGATGAACAAAAATTTGGTGCTGTAAACAGAACCAAATTGAGTCTTAAGCGCCTGAATCGGCGGCATTTAGATGAACCTACTGGAGGTGGCGGAAAGCCACCTCCCTGGTGTCTTAAGCGCCTGAATCGGCGGCATTTAGATGAACTTGACCGCTTTAACCAAGAATCTGCTTTCAAAGTCTTAAGCGCCTGAATCGGCGGCATTTAGATGAACCTTGGGTACAATATATATCGGACATTTGAAAAGTCTTAAGCGCCTGAATCGGCGGCATTTAGATGAACAAAGACGGAGCAGGCCCTTCAAGTCTTAAGCGTCTTAAGCGCCTGAATCGGCGGCATTTAGATGAACAAAGGGACCGGAATTTGCATCTTTGTCAGCTGGGTCTTAAGCGCCTGAATCGGCGGCATTTAGATGAACTTGCGAAAAAAGAAAGCTCAGGCGAGATTCTGTCTTAAGCGCCTGAATCGGCGGCATTTAGATGAACTCTCCACGATCATACTGATCGTTGATGGTAGAGTCTTAAGCGCCTGAATCGGCGGCATTTAGATGAACGGAGTTCTTTGTTAATAAACAGGGTATCACTGTCTTAAGCGCCTGAATCGGCGGCATTTAGATGAACCTCCATACACCGGCAACG
>CAYWWW010000075.1:0-1658 GCA_964462205.1 uncultured Cardiobacteriales bacterium | reverse complement strand
ATTGCCATCCCGTTTTTAATCAGCCGGTGTACAAAACTGTAGGTGCACGAGTCCAACTCCAGTGCAATGCGGGAGGCTTCGGTAAGCTGTTCGCTGCCGACCTTGCGATGCAATCCAAGGATGCCGTCACAGCTTCGATAGGCTTGTTCGGGATAGGTTTTCGACGAGAGAATGCAATCGATCAGCCGACCCACGTCCGGGGAGATATGATTGGCTCGTTTGCGATACCAGGCCGGGCCGCGATCCATCCAGTACCGATGGTTTTCCGGCAGGTGTTCTTTGACGGTGGTATATCCGTAGGGGGTTCGATCCCGCTGGTGGGCAGCAATCAAGATACCCTTACAGAAGATCTGCAGCCGATCAGGCGTGTAGATCACCTGCACCTTTTTTCGGGCATAGGCATGTGGGGCGCTGTAGTAATGCTTGTCTTCGCGAATCTGGATGTGACAGTTGTTGCGAATGGTAAGACTTACATACTTTTTGATCAGAAAAGGGTCATCGGGCAGAGGCTGCAGAGCTGGCTGCTCTACCTGTTCGAACCGCTGTCGGCGCGACTCCTGGGTTCCCTGAAAGGGGCGATCATGCCAGATTTTGAGCTGGCCGGCAATGGCCTGATTGAGCTCTTCGAGGCTGTAAAAGGTCCGGTTGCGAATTGGGGCAAACACGTGCCGGTAGACATCTCGCACTGCTGATTCAACCAGGGGTTTGTCTTTCGGGCGACGCGGACGGGTGGGCATAACCGCCGTGTTGTAGTGGTTGGCAAGATCCTCAAAAAGCCGATTGATTCCCGGTTCATACCGGTCCGTTTTTGTAACCGCTGTCTTCATGTTGTCCGGAATCAGCACGCTGGTCACTCCGCCGAAAGCCAAAAACCCGCGACGGAGCCCATATACCAGATCTTCCCCCTTTTGGGATTCGATGGCTTCCACATAACTGTATTGGCTGTGACCGAGGGTGAGCACCAGAACCGGTACCCGGTGAATCTGTCCGGTGGCGGGATCGACATACTCGGCGTATTTGCCGGCAAAGTCGATATAGGTCTGCTCGCCGGGCGGATGGGGCAGATTGGCCATCGTTAGATTCCGGGCTTCTCCAAGATCTTGCAGGTGCTTGCAAAACTGACTGTAACAATAGCCGCCGGGATGGTTCTGCCGGTACTCGCTCCACAGCAGCCAGCGCGTGACGCCTGTTCGCCGAAGTTCGCCACAGAAGTAATCGTAGCGCTCGAGCAGAACCTGGTATCGCTGATCAGTAGTAGCCAACGGGTCGGTTGGCAGAAGGACCTGCTGCAAGGCATTGTCTTCCAGTTGTAAAAGTTTCTCGATCGGCTGGCCGCTAGCCTGCTGCAACAACAGGTACTTTCGCACCGTGTTGCGCGAAACCGACAGGTTACGGACAATGAATTTAATAGGTTTACCCTGCTGGGTAAACCGTAATATTTGTTTAATTTGGCTCATAGGTTTTGGTTTTGCTGCCATAGAATCATTCTAAGTGAGTAGTTAATGGGACTCACGAAGGTAGCAACCAAAACCATTTTTATTCTTCAGAAATAAGGGACAATATGCCAGTCTGGCACATACTGACCCTGGGGTCAACATCATCAGAATAGGGGGTCAGTTTGAAACAGAATGAGGGGTCAATTTGGAACAGAATAACCA
>CAYWWW010000074.1:0-1680 GCA_964462205.1 uncultured Cardiobacteriales bacterium | reverse complement strand
GTCTTAAGCGCCTGAATCGGCGGCATTTAGATGAACAGTGCGATGTCGCACGTTGGACGCTGCGTCTCGTCTTAAGCGCCTGAATCGGCGGCATTTAGATGAACCATCTGAAGTACGCCTACGACGGTCTGCGAAGTCTTAAGCGCCTGAATCGGCGGCATTTAGATGAACGGATGAAAAAAGATGGGTTGAACCAGAGTGGGTCTTAAGCGCCTGAATCGGCGGCATTTAGATGAACACGGTAAGTTTGTCTTAGGCACGACCGGTGCCGTCTTAAGCGCCTGAATCGGCGGCATTTAGATGAACTGGTAGAAAACGGACAAAAAACAGAAGAGAAAAGTCTTAAGCGCCTGAATCGGCGGCATTTAGATGAACGTTTTTAAATTTTTTATTAAGGAGTAAGTTATGTCTTAAGCGCCTGAATCGGCGGCATTTAGATGAACAAACAAAACATCGGTTCTCTGCCAAAGGCCATGTCTTAAGCGCCTGAATCGGCGGCATTTAGATGAACAAGGAGGTGTCCATATGGACTCGATTAAGCTTGTCTTAAGCGCCTGAATCGGCGGCATTTAGATGAACCCGTTCTATCCCGAAATCAACGGACGGCGTACAGTCTTAAGCGCCTGAATCGGCGGCATTTAGATGAACAATGGGTCCGTCCCCATTATACTGTCCCCCCTAGTCTTAAGCGCCTGAATCGGCGGCATTTAGATGAACATGTTTAGAGTCTAAGTCTCTTAAGGCCCTTGAGTCTTAAGCGCCTGAATCGGCGGCATTTAGATGAACTACCCATCCTTAAACAAGATGGTGTAGTGGCTATGTCTTAAGCGCCTGAATCGGCGGCATTTAGATGAACCCGCAGCCTTGCCTGAGCGGTACTGGCGGAGTGTCTTAAGCGCCTGAATCGGCGGCATTTAGATGAACTCGGCTGTGGTGGTAAACTACCGCAACGCCGAGTCTTAAGCGCCTGAATCGGCGGCATTTAGATGAACTCAATGGTCGGCGCAATATTCCGGCTATTGACGGTCTTAAGCGCCTGAATCGGCGGCATTTAGATGAACCTCATAGCTGCCCGCGACCGCGGGCCTGGGACTGTCTTAAGCGCCTGAATCGGCGGCATTTAGATGAACTCGTCGGCTTCATCAATGGAGCCCAAAGCCTAAGTCTTAAGCGCCTGAATCGGCGGCATTTAGATGAACCCATAGATGGTCGTACTTACCTCGTTTTTAACGGTCTTAAGCGCCTGAATCGGCGGCATTTAGATGAACTTAATTAACCGAGGTAACAAATGTCCAATTTGTCTTAAGCGCCTGAATCGGCGGCATTTAGATGAACGCAACGACAAGGAATTCGGTTGCATCCGTCAAGTCTTAAGCGCCTGAATCGGCGGCATTTAGATGAACCAAAAGGGTAGCGCTATGAAGAATGGGAAGCCAGTCTTAAGCGCCTGAATCGGCGGCATTTAGATGAACAATAAAAAAGCCCGCTTTCGCGGGCTTCGTTCTGTCTTAAGCGCCTGAATCGGCGGCATTTAGATGAACCCGCCACTTTTGGAGCTTTGCATGAATGATTTAGTCTTAAGCGCCTGAATCGGCGGCATTTAGATGAACATTCGATTCAAGTTACTAATCAGAAAATTGATGCGTCTTAAGCGCCTGAATCGGCGGCATTTAGATGAAC
>CAYWWW010000073.1:0-1695 GCA_964462205.1 uncultured Cardiobacteriales bacterium | reverse complement strand
CCAGGCGTCACGGGCGTCGGTGCAGAGCCGTTCGAGATCGGCCGACTCCAGGGAGAACTCGCTGTCCGGCCCTTTATCCGCCCAAAAGAACATCGCAGCGGTCGATATATATCACGGACAGAGTTTGGTATCCGAAAGGATTACAGGATTTCAGTGCGATCTAAACCTAATTCAGGATAGAAATCATAATCCAGAATTTGCTCTTCGGTATAGGGGCAGTCTGATGGAAAGGCGTCTGAACCAAACAAGGTTTCTCGTGCTGCCAAGTCTACTGCATCAGGATAGGCCTCGGCCATGGCCTCCGGAAAATACGGTTTGACGCTCGAGCTTTGTTGCAGTTGGCGAAGAATTAGTTTGCGCTGCTCGATTAGACTGCCGCGCCAACTGGCGCTACGATAGGCCGGTTGATATTGCCACTTGAGTAAATGAGCAAGCAAGATCACCAGGCGATTGGCGACTTCCGTGCGTTCTTTTCTGCCCATGCTGTCCAACTCTTCCGCCAGATCCTCGATATTCAGTTCCTCGAATTTATGCTGACGGATCAGTGCGGTGGCTTGCAAAGCCCATGCATGTAAGTCGCTTTTGTAAAGTTCAGATAAATCTTTCATGTCGGATTATCCAGATGCCGAACAAACAACGCCGAGCTTCATCGACAGCCTGTCAACTAACTAGATTGTATAGATGGAACGTTGAAACACCGCGCTGCCCGCTCCGCTTCCTGGCGTTCGAAGCCCGCTCGGCCGAGCGCCAGCCAGGCATCACGGACGTCCGTACAGAGCCGTTCGAGATCGGCTGGTTCCAGCGAGAACTCGCTGTCCGGCCCTTTATCTGCACGGCTGAGGGTGAAATGTTTTTCGATCAGGCACGCACCCAAGGCGACGACGGCCACGGAGGCCGTGGTTCCGAGGGTGTGGTCCGACATAAAGCAGACTTGGTCAATGAGAGAAGACCGGCATGCTTCCATTAAAGTACGTCACTTTGCCATCGCGCTTCTCAAAAGCCAATTGCGCGTTGATGTGCTACACGCCATCAGGAAAAATCAGTAATTGAATCTGAGGCATCGATGGACCATCTGCGAGACGAAACTTGACACCGGAGGTGAAGAGAACCCGCAGCCGCTTTGCTTCCCCATCGCGGCTGCTGAACCAAGTATCTTTTCAGAATCCCAACACCGCGACAACCTGCATCCGGCAAGCCCAAGCTCGCCGACGCAACCACCCGAATCCAAAGCGTTTTTCACGCCGGCCCTAAGCCGCAAGCCAGGCCGAGATCAGGAGGTCTGACCTTTCTGAATTCACAGCCGGGCGCCGAAAGGCAAGGCCCATCGACCCCGGAGCGACAGTGACGAAGCACAAAGCCAGACCCTCCCTCGACGCCGACAGCCTGCGCGCGGTCTTCCAGACGCTGCTTGCGGCCTATGGCCCGCAGCACTGGTGGCCGGGCGAGACGGCGTTCGATGTCATGGTGGGCGCGATCCTGACCCAGAACACGGCCTGGACCAACGTCGAGACGGGCCTGGCAAGGCTCACGGACCGCGTTCCCTTGGATGCCGAGGCCATCCTGTCGCTGCCCCCGGAGGAGCTGGCCGAGTGCCTGCGGCCGGTGGGCTATTTCAACGTCAAGGCCCGCCGGCTGGCGGCCTTCTGCCGGGCCTATCTCGAGGCCGGTGGGCTCGCGGTCCTGGCCGCCCTGGAC
>CAYWWW010000072.1:0-1697 GCA_964462205.1 uncultured Cardiobacteriales bacterium | reverse complement strand
AGTGTCGGATCGCTTGACGATCTGCAACGTCCAGCGCCCGAAGGCGACAAGGGCAACCGTCTCCGAGACCACAGGCGTCGCTCGAGGCAAAAAAAGCTTGTCCGACAAGCAGAATAGTGTTAATAGAAATTAAATTTTGGGGACGGTCGGCTTTTGAAAGGAGCTGAAATGCGTGGCTACGTTTTTCTCTTTGCAATGTTGCCATCGTTCGCAAGCGCCGCAACGTTGACAATTACGTCCGCAGAGACGAAGTCCAATGTCGTAACGGACTCGGTTGAGACGGATAGCGGTTTCGCTTCCGCGTCAGATACCCGCAATTCAACCAGTATCGATCTGAGTACAGGAGTGATTAAGGAACGTCTGATCAACGGCGTCGGCTGCGCCGAGATGGCCGCCTGATCGCTTCAGCGGCAGGAAGATAGATTTCCGACGGCTGATTTCGTGTTTTCAGGCCCACCGTAGCGGTCGGTTGGTGGATTTCAGGCGGACTCGTCCTCATGCCATCAGTCTCCGTCGCACCAGGAACAGGTTGCCGAGCGCGAACAGGGTGAAGAGGTGGGCGCGGTTCTTGGCGAGGCCGCGGTAGCGAGTTTTCACGTGGCCGAACTGGCGTTTGATGACGCGGAAGGGATGCTCGACCTTCGCCCGCACCATGGCGATGATGCGGTTGATGCGCGCGTCGAGCGGATGCAGGTCGGCGCCCTTCGGGGCCTTGCGCATCACACCCCAGACCTTGCCCGGCCCCTTGAACGCGGCCTCGCGCTCGGCGCTGACATAGCCCTTGTCGGCCCAGACCGAGGTTTCCTCGCCGTGCAGCAACGCGCCCCAGACCTGGCTGTCGTGAAGCTTGGCAGTCGAGGTATCGAGGCTGTGGGTGACACCGCTGTCCACATCCACGCCGATGTGCGCCTTCATGCCGAAATACCAGTCGTTGCCCTTCTTCGTGGACGACATCTCGGGATCGCGTGCGCCTGCCTTATTCTTCGTCGACGACGGCGCGTCGATGATGGTCGCATCCACCAAGGTGCCCGAGCGCAAGGTAATGCCCTTGTCGGCCAGATGCGCGTTCACGTCAGCGAAGATCGCCTCGGTCAGCCCGTGCCGCTCCAGCAGATGGCGGAAGTTCAGGATCGTGGTCTCGTCCGGGATGCGGTCATCGCCCAGCTCGATCCCGGAAAAGCGGCGCATCGCCTCGCTGTCATAGAGCGTCTCCTCGGCCATCGGGTCGCTCAGCGCATACCAGTTCTGGAGGAAATAGACCCGTAGTATCGTCTCCAACGGCATCGGCGGACGGCCGCCCTTCGGCCCGACCTTCGGGTAATGTGGCTCGATCAGCGCCAAAAGTCGGCCCCAGGGCACCACTGCATCCATCTCGGCCAGGAACTGCTCGCGTCGCGTCACCTTCTTCTTCATCGCATCGCGAAGGCCGGGAAAAGCGGGCTGTTTCGGCATCGGCAGGGCTCCTCGCAAGCGTTGCCCCACTCTACCAGATTACGCTGAAAACGGCAGGTTTTTCAGACGCTCCTCTACCATAAAGTCAGATGTGGAATCTCTGAAGATAACAGCTCGCGGCAGTGACATTTCGGAATGCTTGAATTGTAATTGTGGTCGAGTTCCGAAAGAGTTGCGAAAGCATTCCATAATAGGAACACTTTGCGCCTTGCGATCCGCATCCCTGAGCCGATATTGAACAGTAT
>CAYWWW010000071.1:0-1705 GCA_964462205.1 uncultured Cardiobacteriales bacterium | reverse complement strand
TCCTGAGTTCGACACTGGGACACCCTGAACAAAAATCACAAATTAAATAATTTAGCCAGTTCTCGTTGTTTTTCTGTAATATACAATATCTTCGTGATGGTCTGATTTGTAGTAGGGGTACGAACTTGAATCGCATAGATTGATTTTGCAATCTCAATAGCCTGTTCGGGGCTCATATCGCTCTTTTTGGCGCGCAGCTGCCGCTCCAATTCTTTATATACCTTATAAGCAGCAAACGAGATGCATACGTGCGCATGAATTCGACGGGGAAGCCGGTGGTAGAATGGCCGGATTTTTAAATCGTGTTTGGTAATGCGAAAGGCTTTTTCAATTTTCCATAATTGACCGTAGTTGTCTATCACCTCTTGGGCCGATAAGTCTGTATTGGTCTGGTATCCCTTCAGGCCATCCCATCGCTCGTCTTCGGCAATTTTGGCTTCATCAATATGAACGTAAACTTCTCCCTGGAGGCTCAGGAACTTATTGTATCCCCGTTTGTTGAGGTTGTTTTTGGTCAACTTACCACTTTTCATGCGTTTGGTCAGCCGCTGAATCCCCTCCTGGCGATTCAGCTTGTCTTTTTTGGCTCTCTTTTTCGAATAACTGACGATCAAACGGGTTCCCCCGGACTTTTCGATAGCCGCACTTTCCCCATTACCCAGGCGAAGCGCCAGGATCTTTTTCTTTGTGTGAGCTGGCTCATTTTTTATTCGCCCGCCAAGGATATACCGATATCCACCCTCATCAAGCTGTTCGATATTTGCTTTCGATAACATCGCCGAATCGGCGACCACAATCAGATTCTTCAGGTTGTAGTCCTCGGTAAACTCATCAAGAACTCTCATAAGCGTATGGCCTTCGTAGGTGTTTCCTTCGAAGATTTTATAAGCCAGCGGGTAACCGCCTGCGCTGACCAGAAGACCGAGAACCACTTGCGGGTGACGGTGCTTACCATCTTTGGAAAATCCGGCTTTTCGCAGATCATCTCCGCGATCGATCTCAAAGTAAAGGGTTGTTACATCATAAAACACCACGTGAATGGCCCCGCCCAGCACCGCGCGTGTATGTTCGAAGCTAATCTGCTGTACCTGCTGTTTATGCTCGCTATACAAGCGATCCATGTAGCGATAGATATGCTGAGGGTCCAGGTCAAAAAAGTAGTAGCGCCTCAGATACTCGGCTGTTTTACGCTTGCTGGCCGGAAAACAGACCCGGCTGATTACCAGCGTGCGAAACAGTGAATCAGGAACTTGATCAAAACCAATCTGATCATAGATCGCCCCGAGTAGCCTCTGAGTGCCGGCAATACTGACCTGATTAATGCCTTCAAGGAATGCCTCGGCCTGCTGAACCTCATTATCCAAATCCAAAGGCAGTTGCCCGCCGTGGTTGGCGATCCATTGATAGCCCTGGCGCACGAGCTGGTCAACGTCGGCCGCCTCGGACGAACTCCCAATAGTCTTGGCTACCTTGTACCGACCTGAACTTTTATCAATGACCTGAACACTGACAATACCGCTGGGATTTTTCTTTTTGCGTACAAACATCCCCAAAAATAACTCCGGGACACCCAAAATTGCAATAACACACCATCTAAATCATTGATTTTATTGATCAAAATATTTTTAGACAAAAAATTGTCGAACTCAGGAGATTCTTGATCAAACGGCCTTTATCTACAGTACGAATTTGATCTAATACAATC
>CAYWWW010000070.1:1492-1709 GCA_964462205.1 uncultured Cardiobacteriales bacterium | reverse complement strand
GTGAAGTCGTAACAAGGTAGCCGTAGGGGAACCTGCGGCTGGATCACCTCCTTAAAGAAGCCGTGTTAGCGCGCAGGCGCGTGCTGCAGGGCACCCACACAAATTACCTATCGTCGCTTGGGTCTGCGAGCCCAGGAAGCGCAGCCGGGTCTGTAGCTCAGTCGGTTAGAGCGCACCCCTGATAAGGGTGAGGTCGCTGGTTCAACTCCAGCCAGAC
>CAYWWW010000070.1:0-1482 GCA_964462205.1 uncultured Cardiobacteriales bacterium | reverse complement strand
GGTAGCCGTAGGGGAACCTGCGGCTGGATCACCTCCTTTCTAAGGAAGCTCTGGTTATGGCCGAGGCATCCCGCTTCGGTCTCGACGAGCGCCTTATGACACGCGGCTCGGTTTTCGGTCCCTCGGGGCCGGGACGAGAGCCGTTCCGACGGCCTGAGCCGTCCTCCTGTCCCTTCGCATCCAGAGACGGCCGCATGGCCCGGCGTTTGCCGGGCATGCGGTCCGGCCAGGCGCGGCTTGCGCCGTTCCCAGTAGGGGCCGTAGCTCAGTTGGGAGAGCGGTAGCTTTGCAAGCTTCAGGTCGTCGGTTCGATCCCGTCCGGCTCCACCATCTTCGACCGGTCGCCCGGAACGGGCGGCGAAACGCTCCGGTGGAGCGTTTCGAGGGAGAAGATGCCCGGAGGGCCGAGGCCGGTCCGGCGTCTTGCAGCCGGGAGTTTGGAGCCTCCACTGTCGCGCCACCTCGCGGCTCTCGCCGCTCGACGCCTCTCTTTCGGCTCTCCACCGGAGAGCCGAACGCCGATCCTTGATCGGCGCCGATCGGCGGGTGTGTAGCTCAGGTGGTTAGAGCGTACGCCTGATAAGCGTAAGGTCGGAGGTTCGAGTCCTCCCACACCCACCAATTCCTCGGCTTCGCCTCGCAATTGGCGGCTGTGGTCGGGTCTTTTGGTTTTGATCGCTCGCGCGAGAGTTTTGGTTTTGATCGCTCGCGCGATCGGGGCCACACCCACCTCGGCGCTTCGTTCAAAAGTTGGAGTGGATGAAAGTTTCTCTGGGCGCGTGCATGAGATTTGTTTGGACCTTTCGGGCCGCTTCGGCCTGGTCGGGTCTTTGACATCGTGAAGAGAGATGCGGATATGCAGCCGGACCTGGTCGTCTTCGGGCGGTCGGGAGCGGACTGCATGTCTTTCCAAGTCAAGCAACACTGACCGATGGCCGCTCAGGATGCGGCGTTCTCCGAGGCAAAAGGCGGGGGACGGCGCGGAGCGGTTGTTGCCAGAGACGGGTCGCGCGAGCGGTCTTTCGTCTTCTGGCTCGGATCAAGCGCGAAAAGGGCGTTTGGTGGATGCCTTGGCGGTAAGAGGCGATGAAGGACGCGGCACTCTGCGATAAGCCCGGGGGAGGCGAGAGCACCCTTTGATCCCGGGATTTCCGAATGGGGCAACCCACCTGAAGCCTGATTGTTCATCGCAAGCGGCGACGTTTGCGGCGGACAGTCGGGTTGGACAGGTACTCGATTGCCGAACACATAGGCTTTCGAGAGCGAACCCGGGGAACTGAAACATCTCAGTACCCGGAGGAAAGGACATCAACCGAGACTCCGTTAGTAGTGGCGAGCGAACGCGGACCAGGCCGCGCAGGTCATAAAGGCGAACCAGTTGGAAAGCTGGGCGATATGGGTGACAGCCCCGTAGCCGTAGAAAGACCTGCCGTTAGAGTAGGGCGGGACACGTGAAATCCTGTCTGAACATGGGGGGACCAC
>CAYWWW010000069.1:0-1719 GCA_964462205.1 uncultured Cardiobacteriales bacterium | reverse complement strand
ACACTTGATACACCTCGACACGACCACCCGGAAGGCAGTTCTACGCTCTTCTAACGATCAGCACCTGCGCCCGAGTTCAGTGCACAAGCGACACTGATGGCGGATAGCCCAACACCGTCAGCCAGTCTTCCACGTGATCTCCCGTCATCACCTCATGCGCACTTCGCCCCTTGTGCCGTCCCCACTTTCGCTTGCGCAGGTTTTGGTACGCCCTGAAGAGTTCCAGGTATCCCTTGCTCACCCCCTTGTGCACGTAGAGATAGGGCCGCAGCCCCGCGTTGAAACCTTCGATCGCGCTCGATGCACGATGGCGCTTCGCCACCACCGCTGAGATCGCCTTGAGGATCTCGCCCACTTTGTCCTGCGCCACGCTTCTCAGCATCATTTGTGCTACCGCCAAGTGCTCACGCCTCTCCTTTCGCTTGTGCGCCTCGTTGCGCCGACCCAGCGACTTGCACAGCCGATACACCACGGCACCCAAGCGCATCGCCGTCGCCCCATATTTTCTACTGATTATCGCCAGTTCTTTTCTCATGGCCGTCATGTGCGATGCCAATCCCGATGAGCGATTGATGATGTAGCGTCCCACTTTCTGTGCCTTGCGGCTGTCGAGCATGGTCATTTTCTCACCGGCCCGCTGAAGCAGCCTTTGCATTTGTTTCGCTCTTCGAATTCGGGCTCGCTCCAGATCGACGAAATGCAGCGCCTCTTCAACCTCGCGCTGCGCTTGTACGAAAGCGTCATATCTCTCAATGGCGTCGTTTGCGCGTCGCCTGGCATGAGCATACTTGAGCGCCAGGCTTTGACGAGTGGCCTTGCCACGACCTCTCTGGCGAAGCGCCTCAAGCTTGCGGCGCGCCTTGTCTTCGCTCTCGATCCACCGATAGGCTGCCTGCTCAAGGCGACGCGCGACTTTGCTCATCTCATAATGAGCGTGGAAGCAATCATCACGCTGCTCAGCCTCGGGAAAAACATCCCTGACTCCTTTGGCGATGCCAGCGGCAGCATCCTTGACGACGACGTGCAAGTCGAGCCCTTGGTCTTGAGCCTGGCGTAGCACATCACCCCACTGCTGAGCACCGCGCTGGGCTTGTAAAGAGACGGCGAAAGTGAAGCCAGAATCGAGGTCGATGCCAGCGAGCACAGGCTGACGCTGGCTGAAGAGCTCATCGAGGGCAGCGGCTCGAATGGGGCTGAGGTCGACGCTGTGATTGTGCGCATCAGCGCGATGCTCAGCTTCGGCACAGATCGCTTGAATGCTGCCATAAGAGCGGTGAACGCCAGGATAAATGATGGGGATGAGTTCTTCGATGTCGCGAATCGAATTGGGCGCGACAGCACGGAGGCCAACGATGGCACGCTCAAGCTGGGCACGGTCGACGCGGAGCCAGATAGAATCGCGACCCTCGGCACGAGCAAAGTGAACATGGAGGGCGCGGTGTGCGGCATCGGCGGCAGCATAAACGGTGGGCCTGGAAACGCCGAAGTCACAGGCCAGTTGAGTGAGGTCACCATCAAGGGTATGGGCTTGCAGTGCGAGGGCAGACGCGGCAAGTTGTGTCTTGAGGGGAGTCGAAAGGTCGGTACGCAGGAGTCCAGTCATGGGGTCCTCTGAGACGGTTTTGTTTGGCAATTGAACGATTTCAGATGTCATGCCTCTTGGCTCCTCTCATCGACCCCTACATCCCTGTTAGAGTGTCAAGCTCTTTGATCGGTCCC
>CAYWWW010000068.1:0-1740 GCA_964462205.1 uncultured Cardiobacteriales bacterium | reverse complement strand
AGCTTATGTTCCGCAGTTGTTGTTCAGCCAGTCGAGGAGCGGTGGGAGGTCGAGCGCCTCCCAAAGTAAAGCCTGATTCTCCGTTAGTGGCGGTGGATGCCATAACCGACTTCCATCGGCGAAGCGCGTTAGCCCAACCAGCAAGCTCTCGAACACTTCCAGAGCCGCCCGCCCTGTCCAAGGACGTTTACGTCCCGACGTGCGCTGGCGCAAACGCCACTCCAGCACACTGTAAACCACCAGCGCGATCATCGTCAGCAGCACGAGCGCCTGGATGCGGTTGTCACGGCGCAGATGAATCGGACGGATCGAAACATCGTCCTTCAGCACCCGAAAGCGTCCCTCCACGCTGGACTGCCGCTTGAAAGCGGTGAGCATCTCGTCGGCGGACAAATCGCTGTTGGTGACCAGCGCATAACGACCATCAAGCCGCTGCGCCTCGTCCAGCGCGGTCTCATTCACGGCAAAAGTCAGCGTCAATTGACCGTCCTCGCCCGTTAACGTCCAGTCCAGCAGCGAGCGGGCGACGCTGTGGCGCGACAACAGCTTATGAACTCGCTCCTCGACATAACAGCGCGACTTATAGCGACGTTGGTTCAGTTTGCTGTGAATATCACGCAGTCCCGTTTGCAGTTTTGACAGATGGTCGTCACGCTTACCGGCGTCCAGACGTGCTTTGTTGCGACTGTAGAGTACTAACACGCGCAGCGTGGCGCGCACCTCATCCTTACCCTCCCCGCCCACAAAATCATGGTTGCGGATCACGCCGTAGTAAGGTGCTGGATCACCATCCCGATGCGACTGCGGGCGGTAAGAGAGCGGCGCGTCCAGCAGCTCATCCTGCGAAATTGTGCCCATCAGCGCCCGAATGTCGGGCGGTGTCCACGGACCCAAAAACAGCTGATCCTGTTGCAAATAGGTTCGAAGCAGTGGACGGTTGAGCATTGCTCGGTCACCGACCAGCACCAGTGCCTCATGCGGATAACCAATCTGTTGTATCATCTTTTTCAGCCGCTGCATGTGGCTCATCGGGGTCTGATTGTCGGCGGTGTTGCCTGCCAGCAGCTCGTACAGCAGCGGCAGACGGCTGCCGCCCGTCGTACTCACGCCCAAGTTGATCTGTTTGGCATCGCTGCGATGGTCACGGCTGTAGCCGTAGCGTGCTAGGTCGCTGTCGGTGTATTCACCCTCAAAGTACACCGAAGTCAGATCATACTGGATCACCGCTTCGGCCATCTGCGGGTAGGCGCTCACCACCTCGCGCAGTACGTCCGTCCAGATGGCGTCGGTCTGCTCGCTGACCGCGTCGAGCATTCGCCCCAGGGTGTCATCGGTGAAGGCGGTTCCATCGTGTTTCAGCGCGATGTCTACGCCGGTTCCCGTTAGCCAATCCGCCACTTTGTACAGCGCTTTGGGCTGCAACAGGCGCGTTAGCAGCAGCGCCAGTCCCGATTGACCGTGTGACACCTCCTGTTTGGCACCGGCGGGCGCATGGGTGTCGATGATCGACTCGATGTTCAGTCGTGACATAATCTCTAGCAGCAGCGGACTGCCAGCCAAGTTGTACATCTGCTGCTGGCGCATCGCATTTCGGAAGGCATCTGCCTGGGACATTGCTCATTTTCCTTTCCCTGATGTGCCTATTTTGCACTTTCATGCCACGCGCATCAACTGCGGAACATAAGCTCAGCACCCTCATCAGTGCGGAAACAGCCAATGACTTTACGATGGGTCGTTGCC
>CAYWWW010000067.1:0-1764 GCA_964462205.1 uncultured Cardiobacteriales bacterium | reverse complement strand
CGTGCGGAGCGTGCTTGTTGAACCAGATCACGCCATAGGGGCAGGAGAGCTGGCAAAGCCGGCAGCCGATGCACTTGTCGGCGTTGTGCAGCGTCAGCCCGTCTTCGTTCTTGTACATCGCCGTCGTCGGGCAGTTCTGCACGCAGGGCGCGTTCTCGCAGTGATTGCAAAGCGTCGGGATGTATTTGTACTTGACGTTCGGGAAAGTCCCGGTCGTCTCGGTGATGTGGTTCGACCAGTGGAACTCCACGGGCACGTTGTTTTCGGCCTTGCAGGCGATGTCGCAGGCGGCGCAGCCCACGCATTTGTGCAGGTCGATCACCATGGCGTAGCGCTTGGCGGACATAAGCTTGTCTCCTTTCTAAGGGCTCAGGCCCGCTCGACCTTCACGCGCGACGGGCCGCCATGGCGGGCCGTCGAGCCGCTCAGGCGCTCGAACTCGGGATAGAGGATGTCGTTGTTGTTGCCGCCCTTCGGCATGCGCCCGAACTCCTCCGATGCGACGGCGCCATAGGCCCAGTGGCCCTGACCGTAGCACTTGGCGACGGTGCCGGGGCGCACGCCCTCCCACAGCTTGAGATTGGCGGTGATCGAGCCCGTGGTGGAGGTGATCTTCACCGGCTCGCCGTTCTTCAGCCCAAGCCGGGCCGCATCGACCGGGTTCATCTTCAGAACGTCGTCCCAGTTCTCGTCGCCCGGATCGGCGTTCTTGTGCGCCTGATACCAGGTGCAGTTCGCCGACCGCCCCTCGCGATTGAGCCGCGAGCGGTGCTCGAAGAAGACGAGCGGGAATTCCTTCTCGTCGCCATGCCGAAGCGCCGGTTCGAAATGCGGCACGAAGGCGAGTTCGCCGCGCGCCTCATGGTTGGTCGCCGCCATCACCGCATCCACGTCGACGCCGTGCTTCTCGGCGTGCTTGGTGAGCGCGACTTTCAGCGTCTCGCTGTAGAACTCGAACTTCTTCGTCTCGGTCTTGAAGGCGTCGATCCGCGCGTCGTATTCATAGCGCTTCGAGTTCCAGATGCCCTTGGCCACGAAGTCGTCCCAGCCATCGAGAGCGTCGCCGTACTTGCCGTATTTTTCATGCGTGCTGTCCCAGCAGCCGCGGGTCAGCGTCTTGAGCACGGTCACGGTGAATTCGCGCGGCGACTCGGGGTGCTTGCCGGTTTCGGGGTCGGCATAGGCTTCGGTGTAGTAGCGGTAGAGATTGTCGAAGCCGCGGTCGGCCAGCGCCTTGGCGAGCATGAACGGCACTTCCGTCTCTTCCATGCGGACATCGGCCCAGGGCTCGATGACCGGCACGTTGAGCGTGATGTAGCTGTGCAGGTTCTGCTTGCTCTTCAGGAAGCCCCATTTCTCGAACATCTGATGCGCCGCCGGCAGCACGATGTCGGCGAACATCGTCATTTCGGAGATGTGGGTGGTCAGATGCGCGAAGAAGGGCAGGTTGGTCAGCGCTTCTTCCCAGCGATGCGTGCCCGAGCAGGAGAACGGGAAGTTGCACCAGTAGCCGACCGCGACCTTGATCTCCATCGGGTCCTTGGCGAGCATGCCGTCAGCCGCCGCGTTGGTGACGACGCCGCCGCCGCTCTTGCCGCCGTTCAGCGCCGGGAAAGCGAGCGTGCCGCGCTGGTCGATCTTGGGCAGCTTCGCCTTCTTGGCGGCGACTTCCTCCTGATAGGGCTTGACGTCGGCGTAGCCGTCGGCGGGGTCCTTCATCTTGGCGGTGGTGCCGCCGATGCCGTCGGTCGAGCCGACGAGCCC
>CAYWWW010000066.1:0-1777 GCA_964462205.1 uncultured Cardiobacteriales bacterium | reverse complement strand
CGACCAGGGACTCGGCGAAATCGACATGGGGGTGAAGATGCCCTCTACCCGCGGCAAGACGGAAAGACCCTGTGAACCTTTACTCCAACTTGGCAGTGACATTCGGTTCAGACTGTGTAGGATAGGTGGGAGCCTATGAGGCCGGCGCGCTAGTGTCGGTGGAGGCATCCTTGAAATACCACCCTGTCTGTGCTGGGTGTCTAACTCCTTCGGGAGGACACTGCCTGGCGGGGAGTTTGACTGGGGCGGTCGCCTCCTAAAGAGTAACGGAGGCGCACAAAGGTTCCCTCAGCCTGATCGGAAACCAGGCGTAGAGTGCAATGGCAAAAGGGAGCTTGACTGCTAGATCGACGGATCGAGCAGGTGGGAAACCAGGTCATAGTGATCCGGTGGTTCCAAATGGAAGGGCCATCGCTCATCGGATAAAAGGTACTCCGGGGATAACAGGCTTATCGCGCCCAAGAGTTCATATCGACGGCGCGGTTTGGCACCTCGATGTCGGCTCATCGCATCCTGGGGCTGGAGCAGGTCCCAAGGGTTTGGCTGTTCGCCAATTAAAGCGGTACGCGAGCTGGGTTTAGAACGTCGTGAGACAGTTCGGTCCCTATCTGCCGTGGGCGCAGGACACTTGAGAGGAGCTAACCATAGTACGAGAGGACCTGGTTGGACGTACCCCTAGTGTTCCGGTTGTCTCGCCAGAGGCATAGCCGGGTAGCTATGTACGGAACGGATAACCGCTGAAAGCATCTAAGCGGGAAGCCGGCCTCAAGATAAGGTGTCCCGGGCCGCAAGGCCCCTAAAGGCCACTCGAAGACGACGAGTTTGATAGGCTGGATGTGGAAGCGTGGCAACACGTGAAGCTGACCAGTACTAATCGGCCGTGAGGCTTGACCTATTTCTAAGGTGCGTCTCGCATGATTCGAGGCCAGGGTTGGGAGCAAAAGCCAGCCTGTCAGCGCGCAGGAATGGTGCCCAACTAACAAAGGGAATCGCTTCCAAGGTTTTCCGGCGGCGATGTCGGAGGGGCCACACCCGATCCCATCTCGAACTCGGAAGTTAAGCCCTCCAGAGCCGATGGTACTGCGACCTGTTGTCGTGGGAGAGTAGGACGCTGCCGGGTTAATTTTCGCCCCATTCCAAGTTCTTTGGAATGGGGCTTTTTTTTGCCTGTTTGGCCACCTCTTCTTGACGGTGCGCTCTACGCCCTCAGGCGGTTCGCGAGGGCGAAATCGAGCGCGCCCATCAGGGCTGGTAAGCTGTCGAGACCCTCTGGATACGAGCTCGGATGGACGAGCCGCCTCTCGAGGTGTTCCCGAGCGACGCTGTTCAGCATCCGGAGCCCACCCCAGGCCACCTCGTTTAGAGCCCGCTCGGTCATTCCGAACAAGGGAGCGGCGTCTCGGGGATGGAAGCCGTCCGCTATGAGGTAAGCAAGCACATGCCGAACCCTCGGTTGCAGGCTCTGGACCGTTCGGCGTACGGTGGCATCGAGCACGGCCCAGAGGTCTTCGCGCGGGAGACGACCGAGGGCGAGGACGATTTGCCGAAATGATTTCGCGGCCCGGCCCGCGCTGAGCGCGACCCAGGTTTCCAGCCCCGTAAGACCGGTGTAGCTGTCGAAGGCTTCGTCCAACGTCGACACAACCTGCGCTGAATCGCAACCCGGCAGGCATCGTGTCGCTGTCCCCCAGAAGTGAAGCTGGAGGGTTTGCCGTTCCCGTTCAGACTGGCGGCTCCTCGCCACCCGCTCGAGATCCATGCGGCGGCCGGGTTGCTC
>CAYWWW010000065.1:0-1810 GCA_964462205.1 uncultured Cardiobacteriales bacterium | reverse complement strand
GGGATCGACAAGAAGGTGACGGTTCACATCCTTCGCCACAGCTTCGCGACCCATCGACGCCGAGCGCGACCCTGGGCAAGATGCGCAGACCTCGGCCGTTCGAGCCACGATGTCTGGTCGAGGTTTATCCGAGCTCCTGAATTCCAATCTTGATACCAATCAGCTAATGAATTTTCCTATCTCGCGATATATAAAACTATATCTTGCGCTGGATATGATATATATTTCTGCTTCGAGGCTTGAATTGCCTTCGCTGATGCGATATGTAATACTATATCATAGCGCCGCAATGAGGTAGAAAAATCGATCATGAGCTATGCGACGGAACACATCGCGGAGTCGCTCCGAGCCGCGCGGGAACGGAAGGGACTCTCTCAGCGTGCACTCAGTGCGAAGGCGGGGGTTCCGCAGAGCCACCTCTCCAAGATCGAAAACGGTGCGGTCGATCTGCGGCTGTCCAGTCTGGTCGAGCTTGCCCGTGTCCTTGATCTGGAATTGACGCTTGTTCCGCGCAAGAAGCTGCCTGCCGTTCGGGCGATCATCGGTGATGACAATGTTCCGCATGATGTTCAGAGCGCGCGCAAGGCAACGAACCTCTTACAGCGCATTGAAGACCAGATAGCTGAGCTTCCCGTTGACAGGCTATCCGAAATCGCTGTTCAGGAGTTGCGGCACCGGGCGCGCGAGTTGATGCACTTCAAGCTGTCAGCCGATGATCTTGTTCGGTTGCAGAAAGCGTCGGCGGTGATGCAGAAGTTCCTGAGCGATCCGCGCAATCTGGAAGCGGTCGAGCAGGCAACGAGCCAGTTGCGCATGTTGCGCAATGCACTCGCCCATGGCGCGGGTGCAACTGCACACTCGTTGCCGCGTCCGGCCTATCGCCTGGATGGTGACGATCATGGCTGATGTCAGTGTCCTGGAAGTCCTGCTATACGGAGAGCCTATTGCTACGCTGACGCGGGTTAGCGGTGATACCTCGCTCTTTGCTTTTTCCGAGGCGTATGTCGCGGATCCGGCAAGGCCTGTTCTGAGCCTCGGCTTCAAGAATGAGCTTGGCGAATTGACAACCACTTTTGGTACGCAGAACATGCACCTGCTGCCGTTCTTCTCCAATCTCCTGCCCGAAGGGCATATGCGGGACTATCTGGCCGAGCGCGCAGGTGTGAAGCCCGTCCGAGAGTTTTTCCTTCTTTGGGTCCTTGGCGAGGACCTTCCCGGTGCGGTCACTGTCCGACCTGCCGATGGCGAGGCTTGGCCTACCGCCTGCTGAAACTGGCTGAGAGCCTTCTCTGATTGGGGTCTCTTGGGTCAAGCTGCTCCGTGCTGATTTCCGTCGCTCGGCAGTTATCGCGCCCATGGGTCACTCGCTTCTCTTCGCGGTCGGCGCGGGGCCGCCGCACGATGGGGTCAGGAGAGCGTGACGTCCCAATCTGTTTCACGGCGTCGGCGAAACTGGTCGCCACGGTCGAGACTCTCAACGGGATCGCCGCGCCCATCGTCCCCATGGGAACGATCTCGGCCGCGCGGTCGGAGGCGCGTATTAGGGTTTCTCCGGTCTCCTTCTGGTCTTGGGTCAGGCGGCAGCTGCGGCCGGGGCCTTGCCAAAGCGGAAGTCGGCCTCGTCACGCCACATGCGATGGCGGTATCTGTAGTCTTCGTCATGGCGTGATCTCCCTGGCGGTTGCTGCCGCCGGTTGGGTGGGTTTCAGGTCACCCGGAGATTACGCCGCCTGCCAATTTCCACCACCTTCGCGACACGAGATCGCCCCGCGTCGCGCGAAGTCTGTTGCGCAGGATGTGATGGGCGGCC
>CAYWWW010000064.1:0-1819 GCA_964462205.1 uncultured Cardiobacteriales bacterium | reverse complement strand
TGGGGGCATCCACCGCATCAGGTCACAGCCACCTCGCTACGCAATGTCTTGACAACCGGCCATGAAATCGGCCACAGAAGCGGCCATTAAGCCGGACTTCAGAGCGCCTACATAGATCGTAAAGCTATGATATAGTTAGATTAAGTGAGTTTAACTATTCGGCCCATAAACCGGCCAAAATACAGGACCAACATGGCACGCGACGATGGTGAAAGCATAGGTCTTTTCGAGCCCCTCATGGTGAGCGAGGGCTCTCCGCAGCGTGCTGGCCTGAGCGATCTTGCCCTGGAACTGGCCGAAAAATCCGCCGCGTTCCGCAGCAGCTTGCCTGAGTCCATCGCGGCGGCGCTGGCTGATTTGGTGCGCTCGATGAACTGCTACTACTCGAACCTGATGGAGGGGCATAACACGCATCCCATTGATATTGAACGCGCTCTTGCGGGTGACTACAGCGCCGACCCCAAGAAGCGCGACCTCCAGCTCGAAGCCAAGGCGCATATCACCGTCCAGAAATGGATTGATGATGGCGGCCTTGATGAACCCCCGACCGCTCCGGCGTCGATCATCGAGATTCACCGCCGCTTCTGTGAGTTGCTGCCGGAAGACCTGCTTTGGGTGGAGTATCCGCAAACGGGAGAGCGCGTGAAGGTCGTGCCAGGAGAGCTCCGCGAGCGTTATGTGGAAGTCGGGCGGCACATCGCTGTCAGCCCTGGAGCAGTCCCAAGGTTTTTGGACCGCATGCACGCGGCCTACGCGCGCAATGGCCGTATCGAGTCGATCCTTGCCGCTGCCTGCGCGCACCACCGCCTTCTTTGGGTGCACCCCTTCATGGACGGCAATGGGCGCGTGGCGCGTCTGATGTCCTATGCCATGCTTCGGAATTCCCTTGATACGCGCGGGCTTTGGTCGGTCGCGCGCGGCTTGGCGCGGCGCGAGGCCGACTACAAAGCACATTTGCAAGCCTGCGATGGAGACAGGCGCGGCGATAGAGATGGACGCGGCACGCTCAGCGAAGCGGCGCTGGCCTCCTTTACGGAATTCTTCCTGCGCATCAGCATCGATCAGGTCGAATTCATGGGCTCTCTGATGCAGGCGGAGCGACTGCGCGACCGGATCATGATCTGGGCCGAAGAAGAAATGCGCGCCGGAAATTTGCCCCCGAAATCCGATTTGGTTCTAAAAGCCATCCTCTATCAAGGCATGCTGGAGCGAGGCGAGGTAGAGTCCGTGCTTGGCGCAAGCGAGCGTACCTCACGCCGGATTACCTCGGCCTTGCTCAAGGCGGGAGCGCTTCGCTCCGAAAGCACGCGCGCGCCGCTGCATCTAGCCTTTCCGGCAAAATACGCGGAGCGTTGGATGCCGGGGCTCTTCCCCGAGGGCTAAAACGCCCGAAGGTATGCAGAGACAAGAAGCGGCTTCCCAAAGGGAATAAGGCGAGTGTAGGGATAGACAACGCTGGTCTTGGCGTTGAATGGTCCATAGGATTGGACGAGTGGCCCGACGACGTCCTCCGCGTCAGTGAAGGTGATGCGCTCAGCGCTCTCGTTCTTCAGCTTCGAAAGAGCGTAGAGACGCAAAAGCGGCTTATGCGGGGCCATCTTTCCGCCCTTTGCGAATATTCGTATCGCCTCAAAGCGCTTAAGTACGTCGTTTTCCATGCTGAAGTTTTTATTTATTATCAATATCTTGTGACCTGACTCCCATCGCTCATCCGGCGGCGACTGGCGTCGCGGAGTGAGAATTGCCCGCGCCGGTGCCGTTAGCAACGGGCATCGGCGCGGAGCTTTTCAGGTGGCGCAGCGTCGATGCCCGTTGCGGG
>CAYWWW010000063.1:0-1884 GCA_964462205.1 uncultured Cardiobacteriales bacterium | reverse complement strand
AGAGCATATTAAGAGGGCGCTTGTCAACTTCTAAGCCGTCTGTGTGACGGATAACTGCCAGGAGCATATTAAGAGGGCGCTTGTCAACTTCTAAGCCGTCTGTGTGACGGATAACTGCCAGGAGCATATTAAGAGGGCGCTTGTCAACTTCTAAGCCGTCTGTGTGACGGATAACAATAAGCCCTCGGCTTTAATCTCTTCACCCAGCCTTCTAAGCCGTCTGTGTGACGGATAACTGAAGCAATTGAGACAAATCAGAACCCAAGGCCTTCTAAGCCGTCTGTGTGACGGATAACTTTTTTATGTTCCGCATGAAGCCGAAGCAATCCTTCTAAGCCGTCTGTGTGACGGATAACGAATCAGTTGGACAATTAGAAGAACCATCAGGCTTCTAAGCCGTCTGTGTGACGGATAACTTTGAAATACAACGTAAAAATTTTGATTGAGACTTCTAAGCCGTCTGTGTGACGGATAACTTGCGATTCTTTCTCTTGCTCTGATCGCCCTTCTTCTAAGCCGTCTGTGTGACGGATAACTCCATTTTATTCTCCTGTTTTATTTTCGAGCACTTCTAAGCCGTCTGTGTGACGGATAACCGCTTTTGTCTGCTTCATACGGCCAAGAGATATCTTCTAAGCCGTCTGTGTGACGGATAACCTTCACTAAGCCGCGTCAAGCGGCTTTTTTTACTTCTAAGCCGTCTGTGTGACGGATAACTCAATATTTTTGACAGCATAGTAAGTTTTCCCCTTCTAAGCCGTCTGTGTGACGGATAACACGGAGGGGTGCTGATTACGAATAACGCAGATACTTCTAAGCCGTCTGTGTGACGGATAACAAGACCTGATAGAATCTTTATTGCCTGCCCTGCTTCTAAGCCGTCTGTGTGACGGATAACTTGCGTACTCTTTTCTATATTCCGTACAAACACTTCTAAGCCGTCTGTGTGACGGATAACGCCTATGCGTAGAGAGTTTCAAAATATTTTCACTTCTAAGCCGTCTGTGTGACGGATAACACCCGAAAATATCTTAAAGCTCTCGACGCATCCTTCTAAGCCGTCTGTGTGACGGATAACGAAAAGAGAATAAGCCAATACTTTAGCTTGGCCTTCTAAGCCGTCTGTGTGACGGATAACAGAAAATGATTTACTTAATCTATGGCTCGCCTCTTCTAAGCCGTCTGTGTGACGGATAACTTGATTCTGCCAAAACTTCTTCTATTACTTGCCTTCTAAGCCGTCTGTGTGACGGATAACAATTCAAGCACACTTCCCGCTCCCGACAGTGTCTTCTAAGCCGTCTGTGTGACGGATAACCTTCACTAAGCCGCGTCACGCGGCTTTTTTTACTTCTAAGCCGTCTGTGTGACGGATAACGCTTCTCATCAAAGGTCAAAGTTACAAAAAAGCTTCTAAGCCGTCTGTGTGACGGATAACACTGATTCGACTGATTCAATTGAATTGATTGGCTTCTAAGCCGTCTGTGTGACGGATAACTGATATTGTCAGCGTTCCGCCGTTTTCAACGGCTTCTAAGCCGTCTGTGTGACGGATAACACAATTGCAGAAGTTAAAATTGACCACAAAACCTTCTAAGCCGTCTGTGTGACGGATAACCGCCCGTGCCAAAGATTCTAGAACCCTTTGGCCTTCTAAGCCGTCTGTGTGACGGATAACTTAGGTAGCCGTAGCAATCGGGACGGGCCGGGCTTCTAAGCCGTCTGTGTGACGGATAACGATGAAGAAAAGTTTTCTTTTAGCGTTTCATGCTTCTAAGCCGTCTGTGTGACGGATAACTGATTTGCTTTGGTATTCCCAGGTTCAATCAACTTCTAAGCCGTCTGTGTGACGGATAACCTTATCTTTGGGTTCTGGAGCAAGGA
>CAYWWW010000062.1:0-1926 GCA_964462205.1 uncultured Cardiobacteriales bacterium | reverse complement strand
GGTCGTATACCTTAACAATGCGGATAAATCGCACAAAATAAAATTGGCCTAAAAAGCAGGTCAGGTGGCAAACTTATGCAAACCATCTCAAAGGAGCGCATATGTTCAGCCACCTGTTGTTAACTATTGTAATAGGTATCGTGTTTATCGGGCAACTCAATGCTTTGACCTCATTTTTGGGTAAGGGGTATCCCAAACAGAAGAAACCATCCCAACCGGCTCAAAAGCAGAAACAAGCAGATAAAAAGCAAAAACAGGTCACCGCACCCACAAAATGCCCACCTTGCCCTGCCTGCCTCGCTCAACAAGAAGCGCAAGAGGATGACAAGCGGCTGCTGCCGAAACCTCCCCCCATAATAAAACAGAGCAAAGGACGCCCCCGGTTCGTGGATACCAGCAGCCATTTTTGTCCTTGCCAAAAGTGTGTCTACTATGGATGGGTGGGATTGGGAAACATTCGCGCTAATGGATATCCCAATGGCGGGCGCTGGAGACAGTTGCAATGTATTGCTTGTGGCAGATACTTCATGGAAACAGTCAACACGATTTTCCATGGCAAGAAGACAGCGGCCGAAACCATTTGGCAAGCGCTAAAGGCATTGGCTGAGGGATTAGACATCCGAGCCACAGCCCGCGTATTCGATGTAGACCCCAATACAATAGAAACATGGCTCAAACAAGCCGCCGAACATATGGAAGCGGTCTCTGCTTATCTCATCCATGATTTGCAGTTGACCCAGGTACAGGTGGATGAATTATGGGCCTTGTTGGGGCGACGCGACAGCGATGAAGAAGGAGGCGAAAAGCAGCGCGGCCAACGTTGGGTATGGGCGGGAATGGATCCGGAAAGCAAATTGATGTTAGGTTATGTCATCGGCGACCGCTCACAAGCCTGTGCCCAACTGCTCATTCACATCATCGTTGCTTTACTGGCGCCAGGCTGCATACCCGTTTTCTTCAGCGACGGGTGGAGCGCCTACGGCACCGCTTTATTGACCCACTTTGGCCATTGGGTGGAAACACCGCGCCGTTACAAAAGAGGAGCCGAACCCAAACCCCGTTGGCTTCCGTTGCCTGAGCTACAATATGCTCAAGTGGTCAAAAAGCGGGAAAAAGGACGGGTTATCAGCGTCAGTCATACGGTCATTTATGGCAGTTGGGAAGCAATTAAGAGCGTACTGGAGAGCAGTGTGGGCAAGGTTATCAATACCGCTTTCATTGAGCGGCTCAATTTAACCTTGCGCCAGCATACACCGGCATTGGGGCGTAAAACGATGGGATTAGCCAAGGGGAAACCAGGTTTGTCTCGTCAACTCACGTTGGCGCAAGCATATTACAATTTCTGCCTGCCCCATTTGGGGTTACGGATTCCTTTGCCGGAGCCAATACCAACCAAAGGTTGCGGCTCGCCGCAAGTATGGCAATATCGCACGCCGGCAATGGCTGCGGGCATTACCAACCATATTTGCCCGTTAGAGGAATTGCTTTTGTTTAGACATCCTCCTAGGCAACAACCAGTTGCGGTTGCTGCCTAGCCGCCTCATTGAGCGGATGTTGACGGTTGTCTGTACCAGGCAACCGAGGCAAAATCTTTGCTTTTCACAGCAATCTGTGCCTTATTTCAGGGTTTTTTCAAGCCAAACGGGAACAATTTGCTTCTACTACGCTTGTTTTCACCCTCGTAACTTATCCGCAGTATTAAGGCACACGACCAAAACACGTACCATCGTGATAAAAGCACAAGCGACGAGCGTGTTACGCGCCCCGTGCATGAGCATGGAGAGGATATCGGCCCCCCATTGGTCGGTGCCCAGCGGATATTCCGGCGACGGGTCCAACGGCGGCCGGATAAATGTGTTGGTCTCCCAATCCATGTGGGGGACAATGTGCTGGCCGGCGATGTACGGATTTTGCGGTGCCCAGACC
>CAYWWW010000061.1:0-1975 GCA_964462205.1 uncultured Cardiobacteriales bacterium | reverse complement strand
GTAAAAAAATCTCTGATGCCGTAAGGCGTTGAGCACCGAGTACACCACTTAACCAAGGAGTCCCAGTAAAGTAAAAAAATCTCTGATGCCGTAAGGCGTTGAGCACCCTCGGTTGCCTATCTCAACGAGATACGGATTGCCTGTAAAAAAATCTCTGATGCCGTAAGGCGTTGAGCACGCGTACTTCTCACGCGATGCTAATATGCTTGCCGTGTAAAAAAATCTCTGATGCCGTAAGGCGTTGAGCACCCTACTTTATCAAAGTCTTGGTGAATTAAGTCAAGTAAAAAAATCTCTGATGCCGTAAGGCGTTGAGCACCTGATTTGCGTAAAGCCGATAGGCTGCGACCGCCGGTAAAAAAATCTCTGATGCCGTAAGGCGTTGAGCACCAAAATCATGAATAGCTTTTTTCTTTCTGTAGATGTAAAAAAATCTCTGATGCCGTAAGGCGTTGAGCACAACCTATTTCAGATAGTTGGCGAACCTGTTTTATTGTAAAAAAATCTCTGATGCCGTAAGGCGTTGAGCACCTGTTGCCCCTGCTCCTGGCGCAGCAACCAGGGAAGTAAAAAAATCTCTGATGCCGTAAGGCGTTGAGCACTTCTTCAATAAAAAACACATCAATAATCATTTTATGTAAAAAAATCTCTGATGCCGTAAGGCGTTGAGCACCTGCTTTGGCTTCAATCCAAACCGTAACGGAAACCGTGTAAAAAAATCTCTGATGCCGTAAGGCGTTGAGCACTCTTTTTTTAGTTCTTCAAATTTCGATATATCAAGTAAAAAAATCTCTGATGCCGTAAGGCGTTGAGCACCTGGTCGGACGTGTAGGACAAGACCCTGAAGCCAGTAAAAAAATCTCTGATGCCGTAAGGCGTTGAGCACTTTTTTAGCATTTAACGGTAATCCTTATAAATAGGTAAAAAAATCTCTGATGCCGTAAGGCGTTGAGCACCCGCCCATATCTTGGATTTCTTCAACTGCTTTATGTAAAAAAATCTCTGATGCCGTAAGGCGTTGAGCACTCTTCTGCATCTGTTCTGCTGCGACTTGCTTGTCGTAAAAAAATCTCTGATGCCGTAAGGCGTTGAGCACTTCGGACTCAAACACTTTTAACTTGTTTAGCGCGTGTAAAAAAATCTCTGATGCCGTAAGGCGTTGAGCACATTTATATCGAAAGCAAAAGACCAATTACTGTTCAATGTAAAAAAATCTCTGATGCCGTAAGGCGTTGAGCACTCAGAACGTGCGAGGAATGCGACTGGCTCTATCAGTAAAAAAATCTCTGATGCCGTAAGGCGTTGAGCACCGACACGGTAAAAACCTTAATTCCGAAAAAATCAGCGGGTAAAAAAATCTCTGATGCCGTAAGGCGTTGAGCACTCGCCTTCTTTGATTTTTGCGATTGCACCTTCAATGTAAAAAAATCTCTGATGCCGTAAGGCGTTGAGCACTCTAGGCCAAACAAGTAAAAATATTGATAGAAGGGGTAAAAAAATCTCTGATGCCGTAAGGCGTTGAGCACATTAAAAAAGGGAAAAATAGGGTTAAAAGTTTCAGGTAAAAAAATCTCTGATGCCGTAAGGCGTTGAGCACTTTCAGACCTTTCTACGCATAGACACAGGGGCCACGAGTAAAAAAATCTCTGATGCCGTAAGGCGTTGAGCACAGCCGGGTTAAAAGAAACACAACCGAAAAAACGAGTGTAAAAAAATCTCTGATGCCGTAAGGCGTTGAGCACAAGCTGCTCGCAATCTGTATGTGCCGCAAAAACGGGTAAAAAAATCTCTGATGCCGTAAGGCGTTGAGCACTCGCCCGCTGCTGGCGTTGCTGCTGCCTTAACAAAGTAAAAAAATCTCTGATGCCGTAAGGCGTTGAGCACCTTTCCGTGTCATCTATCGTCTTTTGGGGTCTTAGCGTAAAAAAATCTCTGATGCCGTAAGGCGTTGAGCACTCAACCTATATTCGTCTTA
>CAYWWW010000060.1:0-2081 GCA_964462205.1 uncultured Cardiobacteriales bacterium | reverse complement strand
CCGAAGCCTTAACCACCTACGGCATCATTGGCATCAAGGTGTGGATTTTCAAAGGTGAAGTCTTTAGCCTTGAAGAAAAAGCTGCCAAAAAAGCTGCCCTACCGCGTGCTGAAGCCCGTGGTGAGCGTGGTGAGCGGCATGACCGGCGTCGTAATAACGAGCGCGAGCGTAATTAAGGAGTTAAGGTATGTTACAACCCAAACGTACAAAGTTTCGCAAAGTACAAAAAGGCCGCTTACGCGGTTTAGCCTATGCCGGTGCAGACGTGAGCTTTGGTGAATTTGGCTTAAAAGCCATTGAGCAAGGCAATATCACTGCCCGTCAGATTGAGTCAGCGCGTCGGGCGATCAACCGCTACATGAAACGCACGGGTAAATTATGGATTCGGATTTTTCCCGATAAACCCATTACGCAAAAAGCCTTAGGCGTGCGGCAAGGTTCGGGCAAAGGCAACGTTGAATATTGGGTTGCCCAAGTCAAAGCCGGCAAAATGCTTTATGAAGTGGAGGGCATTGATAGCGCCACTGCCCGCGAGGCGTTTCGTTTGGCCTCCGCCAAGTTGCCGATAAAAACGATATTTGTTGAAAGGACGATTCTCTGATGGAAGCCAAAGAGTTACGCAAGAAAAACCTGGATGAACTTTATCAGGTGTTAAAAGATACATTAAAAGAGCAGTTTAATCTGCGGATGCAAAAGGGCTTGGGTCAAACTGTGCGCCCGCATCTTTTTGGATTGGTACGTCGGGATATTGCCCGCGTCAAAATGGTGATTGGAGAAAAACGTCGTGAACGAAATAGCTGAAACCACGCAGGATGCTGCTAGCGCTTCGGGTAAAAAAAGAACCTTGGTGGGCAAAGTAGTAAGCAATAAATGCAATAAAACCATTACGGTACTGATTGAGCGTCAAGTCAAACACGAAGTATATAAAAAATACATTCGCCGCTCGACCAAAATTCATGCCCATGATGAAGACAACCGTTGTGAAATAGGCGATACCGTGGCGATTTACGAAGGTCGGCCGGTGTCTAAAACGAAATCTTGGTATCTAGCGGCGATTTTAGAGCGCGCTAACCAAGCCTTGACCCATACGACGGAAGCGCTGGAGCAAACCCCATGATTCAAATGCAGAGTGAATTAGAAGTCGCGGATAATAGCGGTGCCAAACGGGTTATGTGCATCAAGGTGCTAGGCGGTTCCAAACGCCGTTATGCCGGCATTGGCGATGTGATTCGCGTCAGCGTCAAAGATGCTATTCCGCGTGGCAAAGCCAAAAAAGGCGATGTCTATCGGGCGGTTGTCGTGCGTACCCGCAAGGGTGTGCGGCGTGCTGATGGCTCTTTAGTGCGTTTTGATACCAATGCGGCGGTGTTGTTGGACAATAAACTAGAGCCGATTGGCACGCGTATTTTTGGTCCTGTTACCCGTGAATTACGCGCAAAAAACTTTATGAAAATCGTCTCCTTAGCCCCTGAGGTATTGTGATGCGAAAAATCCGTAAAGGCGATGAAGTGGTGATCATTGCCGGCAAAGACAAAGGGCAGCGTGGTGTGGTCACGAAAGTTATGCCCAAAGAAGACAAGCTGATTGTGGAAAATCGCAATTTGGTGAAAAAAGCCGTGCGTCCCAATCCTGCCCAAGGCGTGACCGGCGGCATTATCGACAAGGAAATGCCTTTGCATATTTCCAATGTCATGCTCTACAACCCGGCGACCAAAAAGCCGGATCGCGTCGGCTTCCGCCTTCTTGAAGACGGGCGCAAGGTGCGTTTTTTTAAGTCAAACAATGAAGTGGTAGATATTTGATGAACACTGAAGTGTCCTACAAACCCCGTTTGCAGCAGTTTTATCAGGAAAACGTCATCCCTGACCTGCGTGAGAAAAACGGCTATCAAAATGTGATGGAAGTGCCGCGTTTGGTGAAAGTTTCCTTGAATATGGGTTTGGGGGAAGCCACCGGTAACAAAAAAGTCATTGAAAATGCTGTCAATGATATGACGCAAATCGCCGGCCAAAAAGCTGTGGTCACTTTGGCACGCCAAGCCGTGGCGAGTTTTAAGATTCGCGAAGAGTTTCCCATTGGTT
>CAYWWW010000059.1:0-2119 GCA_964462205.1 uncultured Cardiobacteriales bacterium | reverse complement strand
AAGTCGTAACAAGGTAGCCGTAGGGGAACCTGCGGCTGGATCACCTCCTTTAAAGTTAAAGTTTTGCGCGCTCACAGCTTGTATAATTGATATTGGGTCTATAGCTCAGTTGGTTAGAGCGCACCCCTGATAAGGGTGAGGTCAGTGGTTCGAGTCCACTTAGACCCATTTTATGTGTTCATTTGGGGCTATAGCTCAGTTGGTAGAGCGCCTGCTTTGCACGCAGGAGGTCGTCGGTTCGACTCCGACTGGCTCCAAAACAAACTAAGAGATCTTTAAAAAAATGTTAATAACTTTTTGGGTTATATGATCAAGTAATTAAGCGTATGTAGTGGATGCCTAGGCAGTTAGAGGCGATGAAGGACGTTGTAGCCTGCGATAAGCCTTGGGGAAGTGGCAAACAACTTTTGATCCAAGGATTTCCGAATGGGGAAACCTGCCCTTTGGGCGCATAGCGCAAACCTGGAGAACTGAAACATCTAAGTAACCAGAGGAAAAGAAATTAAAAACATTTCGTCAGTAGCGGCGAGCGAAAGCGAAAAAGCCTTAAAACCAAAAAATCTTTAGTGGAATATCTTGGAAAAGGTGAGCAAAGAAGGTGATACTCCTGTACATTAAAAAGTTTTTTTGGCAATACAAGTAAATCAAGACATGTGAAATCTGGGTTGAAGATAGGGGAACCATCCTCTAAGGCTAAATACTACTAACTGACCGATAGTGAACCAGTACCGTGAGGGAAAGGCGAAAAGAACCCCGGCGAGGGGAGTGAAATAGAACCTGAAACTACATACGTACAAGCAGTAGGAGCGTAAGTGACTGCTTACCTTTTGTATAATGGGTCAGCGAGTTATTTTTAGTGGCAAGCTTAACTTTTTAGGTAGGCGTAGGGAAACCGAGTCTTTATAGGGCGATAGTCGCTAGTAATAGACCCGAAACCAGTCGATCTATCCATGGCCAGGATGAAGGTGTCGTAACAGATACTGGAGGTCCGAACTCACTAATGTTGAAAAATTAGGAGATGAGCTGTGGATAGGAGTGAAAGGCTAATCAAGGCTGGAGATAGCTGGTTCTCCCCGAAAGCTATTTAGGTAGCGCCTTATGTATCACTCTTAGGGGTAGAGCACTGTTATGGCTAGGGGGCTATCGCAGCTTACCAAACCATTGCAAACTCCGAATACTAAGAAGTGCAATCATAGGAGACACACGGCGGGTGCTAACGTCCGTCGTGAAGAGGGAAACAACCCAGACCGTCAGCTAAGGTCCCAAAATTATTGCTAAGTGGGAAACGATGTGGGAAGGCAAAGACAGCCAGGAGGTTGGCTTAGAAGCAGCCATCCTTTAAAGAAAGCGTAATAGCTCACTGGTCAAGTCGGCCTGCGCGGAAGATTCAACGGGGCTAAGCAATATACCGAAGCTACGGATCCGCAAGGATGGTAGGGGAGCGTTCTGTAAGTCGCAGAAGAAGTATTGAAAAGTACTTTGGAGATATCAGAAGTGCGAATGCTGACATAAGTAACGATAATACAGATGAAAAATCTGTACGCCGAAAGTCCAAGGTTTCCTGCGCAACGTTAATCGGCGCAGGGTTAGTCGGATCCTAAGGCAAAGCTGAAAAGTGTAGTCGATGGAAAACAGGTTAATATTCCTGTACTTTTTGTTGCTGCGATGGGATGACAGAGAAAGCTAAGTCACTAAGTTATTGGATTCTTAGAAAAGTGCGTAGGTATGTAGTTAGGCAAATCCGGCTAATAAACTGAAACATGACTTGATGTAAGCTCGGCTCTCAAGAAAAGTCTCTAAGCTTCAGGCAATTAAAATCCGTACCCTAAACCGACACAGGTGGACGGGATGAATATTCTAAGGCGTTTGAGAGAACTCGGGTGAAGGAACTAGGCAAATTTGTACCGTAACTTCGGGAGAAGGTACGCCTGGGAAACCAGGTCGCAGAGAAATGGCCGCTGCAACTGTTTAATAAAAACACAGCACTCTGCAAACTCTTTTGAGGAAGTATAGGGTGTGACGCCTGCCCGGTGCCGGAAGGTTAATTGATGGTGTGCAAGCTCCTGATCGAAGCCCCGGTAAACGGCGGCCGTAACTATAACGGTCCTAAGGTAGCGAA
>CAYWWW010000058.1:0-2150 GCA_964462205.1 uncultured Cardiobacteriales bacterium | reverse complement strand
GTGATCTCGCAAGTCCAACGCTTTGTATTGTTTCTTCAAACGCTCGACGAGGTCTGCCTGAACGCCCAGCATCTGAAGTATGCGGTCAATACTTTCAAGCCCTTCATAGGGCTTCTCGTTCATATGGTGGGGGTCCTTGAAGAAGCCTCCCTCCTCGCTTTTGACGGTCCCATGAATGCTGATGATGCGCGCGGGCTCGAAGCGCTCGATCATTTTCATCAGTGCGATATTCTCTGGCAGGATGCCCCGAATGTTCTTCTTGCCTTGGGCAGCGGCGAGGGCTTCGCGCCCCTCGCCTCCGCCTTCCTTTTTTGCTTCCTCTTGCGCGGTCCCCAGGCTGGTTCCAGTCTTCTGAAAGTTACGGTTGGTCTCAACCTCGAAGCGTTTGCCAACGACGCCTTTCGGCTCACGCTCGAAGTGAAGGGAGTCGCGCCTGCGTGCTGCAGCATTGTCGGGGAAGAGCTGCGGAATGACGACCACGGTGTAGTACGGCGTCGATGGCAGGCCTCCTCCGGGTTCTTTCATCAGATAGTCCTCGAGCAGGATTTGACAGGCTTCCATACCTCCACGCTCTTCACCGTGAACACCGCTGATGACCATGACTCTCTCAGATGTCTGACCTGGGATCAAATATGCCTTGACCGGTCGGCCCTCTTCGGTCTCGGCGATGTCAGCCTCGATACTCCGTGGGCCGGTAGAGAGTACGCCATGGGCATCCTCAATGACGTTGGCTGGCCACAGGGGCTCGGGACCATAAATCGCGATACGCCAAGCCCGTTCATAACTATCCACTGGCCAACCGAGATTCACGAATACCTCTGATAAGGCAACCGCGTCAGAGAGGTTAGGGAGACCTCCAAAGCGTTCAGTCCCCAGACGAAGGATCTCCATCGCCTCTTCATCTGATCCTGGTTCGTCGCTCAATATCTTGGCCAGATCCCACTCTTCCTCAGGACCATACGCAATGATCAGTTTGGCGCGTCGAAGGTCCCTGCTGCCCTTACCAAGGAGGCTCTCCAATGCATCCGCGAGACGCCCGTCGGTGTCAGAGATCGGTCCAGCGGTTCGGGCAGCATGCTCACGCAAGAGCGTCATGATCTGCGCGGGCTTCTCGCCCAACTTTGTCTTCACGCCCAAGATCTCAATCAGCGTTTCTGGAGACCACGTGGTGTCATCTCCGTAGCTTAGGCCATCGGAAGGAAAAGAATGTACAGCATGAGCGACCGATCTGGCGTGCTCTGCAAGACGGCCGATGCACGCCACACGCGATGCCGACGCCTTGTCGAAGCAGGCCAACACCGCAGTGCGCATCATAGCAGTGCGCATCATAGCAGTGCGCGTCATAGACAAGCTCAAATGGGCAGATCTTTTCCTTGCAATGGCCTTACCCACTGTCAATCATCGAAGTCGTCCTTCTCCCATGGACCAACAATCCGGATTTGCAGGTGATCAAGGACCCGAACGTCCTTTTTCGTCATGCGGGTACCCCGCATCGAGAGGTAGTCCAGGCTGTGCAAGTTTTTCAATGGAGACACGTTGCGAACCTTAGTGTTGTCAATGTTGAGTTCTTGTAAGCGACGCAGATCTTTAAGAGGTCGAAGGTCCTTGATCTTCGTTTCTGAAATGTCTATCTTCTTTAAATTCATCAGCTTTGCCAGTGGTCTGATGTTTGTGATGTTGGTCGAGAAGAGTTCTAATTTTTCCAGCCTGAGCAAGCTGCCAAGAGGTCTGATGTCGCGAACAGGTGTGTAATTGACATTGAGTTCTTTCAGAGATTTAAGGTGACGGAGGGGAGACAGATCCGCGACTCGCGTGTGGTTCAGTTCAAGATGCTCAAGCAGAGTCAGACTCTTGAGAAAAGACACGTCGCTGATCGCCGTCCCTGAAAGACTTAAAACTTTTAGTGAAGTCACTTGAGACAAAATCGCGACATCTGCATCATCAAGAACAGTCTCACCTAGCCAAAGTCTTTCCAGTAGAGGAATGGTCGAGACAGCGGAGATATCGTTCACCTGGGACGACTCAAGGTCGATGCGCTTGAGAGAGGGATGGCCACTGAGCGGTTGTAACGACAGGACCGATGTTCGCCCGATATCCAACGATTCTAGTTGGTTCAGATTTCTTAGCGGTTCGATGTTGCTCAAAGGATT
>CAYWWW010000057.1:0-2183 GCA_964462205.1 uncultured Cardiobacteriales bacterium | reverse complement strand
CGGAAGCGAAAGAACTTCATGAGATCTACATGAAGGGCTTCACGCTTTTCACTGGCGTCGCCGTCGTCGCGCACTTCCTGGTGTGGCTGTGGCGCCCGTGGATCCCCGGTGACGAGGGCTACGCCGCTCTCGCCAACGTTCTGACCATGATCTCGTGAGGGTTGGACAATGGACATGATGGACAAATTCTACAAGATCTGGCTGGTTTTCGATCCGCGCCGGGTTTTCGTCGCGCAGGGCATCTTCCTGTTCGGCCTCGCGATTCTCATCCACCTCGTGCTGCTCAGCACGTCGCGGTTCAACTGGCTGGAAGGCAACCCCGTCGCGTCGCTCGATCCGGCGACCGTGACGGCCCTGACCTCGATGATCGGCTGATCCGCTCTGCGACAAGCGGCGGGCGGAGCGCTTCCGCCCGCTGCGATCTACGCCGGTAAGCGGCCATCTCGCCACGGCCCCGGACGACCGATCGGAGGATGATACACTATGGCGATGCTCAGTTTTGAGAGAAAATATCGCGTCAAGGGCGGGACGTTGATCGGTGGCGACCTTTTCGACTTCTGGGTCGGGCCGTTCTACGTCGGCTTCTTCGGTGCGGTGACGATCTTCTTTTCAGTGCTGGGAACAGCGCTGATTTTCTGGGGCGCGGCCCTTGGTGACACGTGGAATCCGTGGATCATCAGCATCGAGCCCCCTGACGTCTCCTACGGGCTCGGCCTCGCGCCGATGGCCGAGGGAGGACTCTGGCAGGTCATCACGATCTGCGCGCATGGCGCCTTCATCGGCTGGGCGCTGCGCGAAGTCGAGATCTGCCGCAAGCTCGGCATGGGCTACCATGTGCCGATCGCCTTCGGCGTCGCGATTTTCGCCTACACGACGCTCGTGGTGTTCCGCCCGCTGCTGCTGGGCGCCTGGGGCTACGGCTTCCCCTACGGCATCTTCAGTCATCTCGACTGGGTTTCGACGGTGGGCTACGCCTATGGCAACTTCCACTACAACCCGGTCCACATGATCGCGATCACGTTCTTCTTCACGAACGCGCTCGCGCTGGCGCTGCATGGCGGCCTCATCCTTTCGGCGGTGAACCCGCAGAAGGGGACCGAGGTCAAGGGGCCGGAGCATGAAGACACCTTCTTCCGCGACTTCATCGGCTATTCGATCGGGTCGCTGGGCATCCATCGCCTCGGCCTGCTGCTGGCGCTGAATGCGGGGTTCTGGAGCGCGGTCTGCATCGTGATCTCGGGCCCGGTGGTCACCGGAAGCTGGATCGAGTGGTGGGAGTTCTGGCGCGAGCTGCAGATCTGGCCCGCCAACTGGGAAGCCTATCAGTGAGGGGCCAGGGACATGTCTGAACTCAGAGACTATCAGAACATCTTCACAGCGGTGCAGCCGCGGGGCCCCTTCGAAGTCGGCGCCCCCACGGACCACCCCGAGAACCGGCTGGGGACCCCGTTCTTCAGCTACTGGGCCGGCCTGTTCGGCAATGCGCAGATCGGGCCGATCTATCTGGGCTGGTGGGGCGTGATCTCGCTGATCACGGGCACGCTGTCGATCAACCTGATCGGCATCCACTATCTCAACGAAGTGAGCTGGAACATTCCGGAGTTCTTCCGGCAGTTCTTCTGGCTGTCGCTCGATCCGCCGGACGAGAGCTACGGGCTGAGCCTGCTGGTGCCCTGGAACGAAGGCGGGATGTATCTGCTGTCGAGCTTCCTGCTGCTGGTGGCGGTGCTGACCTGGTGGGTGCGCACCTACATCCGCGCCGTCAATCTCGGCATGGGCACGCATGTGGCCTGGGGCTTCGCCGCGGCGATCTTCCTGTTCCTCAGCCTCGGCCTGTTCCGGCCGCTGCTGGTCGGCCATTGGGGCGAGAACGTGCCCTACGGCATCTTCACGCATCTCGACTGGACCAACAATTTCTCGCTGATCTACGGGAACTTCTTCTACAACCCGTTCCACGCGCTCTCGATCGTGTTCCTCTATGGCTCGGCGCTGCTGTTCGCCATGCATGGCGCGACGATCCTGGCCGTGGGCCGCGTCGGCGGCGAGCGCGAGATCGAGCAGATCGTCGACCGCGGCACGGCGTCCGAGCGCGCGGCGCTGTTCTGGAGGTGGACCATGGGCTTCAACGCCTCGATGGAATCGATCCATCGCTGGGGTTGGTGGTTCGCGGTGCTGACCACGCT
>CAYWWW010000056.1:0-2275 GCA_964462205.1 uncultured Cardiobacteriales bacterium | reverse complement strand
CGTTCGGCTTCCTTGCGTTCGGCTTCCTTGCGTTCGGCTTCCTTACGTTCCGCTTCCTTGCGTTCCGCTTCCTTGCGTTCCGCTTCCTTGCGTTCCGCTTCCTTGCGTTCGGCTTCTTGTTGCGGCTGTTTCAGCCACTGCGGCAAGCGGTCTAAAATTGCGTCCCAAAATTTACGAATTGCGGGCCAACCAGGGTTTGGCTCCAATCGTGTCGGCAACTGCTGCAAGCGGGCTAAAAATGCCGCTGCGTCCTTTGGCCGTTGCCCTCGCGGTTGCTCCAGACAGTCTAAAATCAAGGTTTTGGCCAATGCCGGCAGACGGCTTTTATTCAACGAATCATGCAAATACGCTAGAGGCTGTAACGTATGCGTCGCCATCTGCCAAAACAGCACCGCCAAGGCATAGACATCATCACTCGGCTCCGCTTTTTCTCCCGCCAGCTGTTCCGGGGACGCATAACCAAAAGTGCCCGCAGTCAAACGCGTCGTCGTCGTGCCGACGGTGATTTTGCCCAGACCAAAATCCGCCACCTTGGCTACCCCGTCGCCGGTCAGCAAAATATTGGCCGGTTTCAGATCGCGATGGACGATGTTTAAGGCATGGGCTGCCGCTACGCCTGTGCTGATTTGTTGCATGAGATCAAGCACTTCTGCCCAAGCCAAATGCCGCAAACGCATGACCGTCAACAACGTCCCGCCGTCCACATAGTCAAAGGCCAACCAATAGGGCGCTTGTTCCAAGTTTAAGTCTTTGAGTTTAACAATATGGGGATGGCTGGATAGTTTAGTTTGTAGCAATTTCAGCGTATTAAATTCACGGCGTAAAAACTGCACATCGCTTTCACGGTGACAAAATTTGATCGCCTCTTGCTCCGGCAACTGCGTATGCGCCGCCAACCACACCGCGCCAAAACCACCACGGCCCAATTCGCGTTCCAGCCGCCAACGTGGCCGGTGCGGTAGGGCTTGACCGGCCCAGTTTTCCGGTCGCGCTTCCGGCAGTAACTCCAGATAAAAATCATTGGAATCAAGGTTTGTAATCGCACCCCAATGCCGCGCTGTCGCGGTACTGCGGGCAATGCTCTGTGGCAACTGTTGGATGATTTCGGCGATAAATTCTCTTTTTTCTTTGGGTTCGGATGCTAAAAATTTGAAAGTAAAATCATAAAGTTCCTGCGCTGGCTGCAAGGCCAAGTTTTCCAAAACCTGTAAGCGTGCCTCCACGGTGTCAAAACGGGCAAAAATCTCGCGTAACGCTTCGGCATAGGCTTGACGGTCGTGAAATTCAATGACGGCACCGACAGCGGGCACTTCTTTAAGCGCAGCGGCGGCGGCGTTGATAAGCGCTTCAAGCGGGAGATTGATTTGCATAAGGAAAAGCTAGGTGAATAAAAAAGCTGATTTTAACCGTGCTTGGCCATAAAGACCAAGTTGCATGTGTTAGAGCCTGTCGTCATCCCCATGATGCAAGAAGCCCTGGCGCGAGAAGAGGGAGGTGAAAAAGATAAAAAGGCTTTGATTATCAGAATGACCGGCTTAAACCAGGCAGAGATGATCAAGAGAAAGGCAAAGTGTTTGAATAAAAGACAAAAAAAGATTTTGTTGGACGGTATCGGCAGGGAAGGATAAGGAGAAAGTGTCCTTCCAATTTAGATTATTTATTTTTTAATTTCATAATCTTAAATTTCTATAAAATTTTCCTACTGTCATTTCTACTGTCAAAAGAAAATGCTTTGATTGATGCGTTTGCAGTCCCAATCTGACCTATAAGTTTACGATCTAGAGCCTGTCGTCAAATAATTTTCAACCAAAGCATCAGGCAACGAATCTGGATGATAGCTAAAAAAGAGGAAGCCTTTTTGGCATAGCGGGTAGCAATACCGCGCCATTGCTTTCACTTTAGGAAAGCATTTTCTATCAAGTGACGGATTTTGTAGAGGTATTTGTCATAGGCTCGCAGGACTTGGCGGTTTTTTTTGGTGGAATAACGGCAACGATACCCTGCGCGGCGCGGTGTTCGATGACGTGATTGACATCATACGCCTTATCGGCAAGCACTGCGGCGGCTGGCAGATCTTCTATTAGCTTTTCAATGACTTGTGCATCCGCTGTCGTAGCATCCGTGACCACCGCTCGCACCGGCAGTCCGTGCGCATCCACCGCCACCTGCACCTTCGTGTTTAACCCGCCTTTGCTGCGGGACATCGCCTGATTTCCCCCCTCGGCTCCGCAGGCCTGGGGATGGACTTTGAGATAACTGCTGTCCACCAAAAGCC
>CAYWWW010000055.1:0-2310 GCA_964462205.1 uncultured Cardiobacteriales bacterium | reverse complement strand
TGATCTTTGACAACTGGATACGTGATCGAGAATGGAGCAGCGCGCGAGCGTTGCTCCACAAAGAGCAGCATGATGAGTGCTGCTCGAACCACGCTGTATCTGCGGATACAGCAACTCAAACAGCGTGTGTTTCTCACCGAGACGCGCGTTGTAACCAAGCAATCGAGACTTTGCCTTGGGGTCAGAGATTTTTATGCAAGATTTCTGACTCTCTGGTCGCTCTAACGAGCGATCAAATTTGTTGGTGACGATCGTGCCGAGTCCTCCTCCGTGAGCGGAGAATTTTGATGGCTCGGTGGAATCAAGCAACATTAAGGGCAGACGGTGGATGCCTTGGCGCCAAGCGGCGATGAAAGACGTGGTAGGCTGCGATAAGCTTTGGGGAGCTGCCAAACAAGCGTTGATCCAAAGATCTCTGAATGGGGAAACCCGTCGGTGTGAGAGCATCGTCACTGCAACGTGAATCCATAGCGTTGTGGAGCCAACCCGGGGAATTGAAACATCTTAGTACCCGGAGGAAGAGAAAGAAAATTCGATTCCCTCAGTAGCGGCGAGCGAAGGGGGAAGAGCCCAAACCCGTGCTGTGTCAAGGCGTACGCTCTTGCAGCACGGGAGTTGTGGGATCATTCAGGGGGAACGTACGGCCCCCAACAGTTAAGCAACTCAGCAGAAGACACTGGAAAGTGTAGCCATAGAGGGTGATAGCCCCGTATGTGAAAAGTTGTAGCGCTGTGAATGACACCCGAGTACGACGGGACACGAGAAATCCTGTTGGAATCTGCGGAGACCACTCCGTAAGGCTAAATACGTCTTGGCGACCGATAGTGAACCAGTACCGTGAGGGAAAGGTGAAAAGTACCCCGGCGAGGGGAGTGAAAGAGTACCTGAAACCGTTTGTCTACAAGCAGTGGAAGCTCCTCATGCGAGCGACTGCGTGCCTTTTGCATAATGAGTCAGCGACTGACGTTTCGTCGCGGGTTAAGCCGTGAGGTGGAGCCAGAGCGAAAGCGAGTCTGAATAGGGCGCATGTGGCGGGACGTCGACCCGAAGCCGAGTGAGCTATCCATGGCCAGGTTGAAGCGTCGGTAAAACGACGTGGAGGACCGAACCCACTGAGGTTGAAAACTCAGGGGATGAGCTGTGGATGGGGGTGAAAGGCCAATCAAACTCGGCGATAGCTGGTTCTCTCCGAAATATATTTAGGTATAGCCTCAGGTATCTGTCGCGGAGGTAGAGCACTGAATGGGCTAGGGGTCCTACCAGATTACCAAACCCAATCAAACTCCGAATGCCGCAGACTGTTGCCTGGGAGTCAGACAGCGAGCGATAACGTCCGTTGTCGAGAGGGAAACAACCCAGACCGCCGGCTAAGGTCCCTAATTGACAGTTCAGTGGGAAAGGAAGTGGGAGCGCTTAGACAATTAGGAGGTTGGCTTAGAAGCAGCCACCCTTTAAAGAAAGCGTAATAGCTCACTAATCGAGCGAGCCCGCGCCGAAAATGTAACGGGTCTAAACTGTCAACCGAAGCCGCGGACTTCCTTTTGGAAGTGGTAGGAGAGCGTTCCAGCGCCGCTGAAGCCAGATCGACAAGGGCTGGTGGAGGTTCTGGAAGCGAGAATGCTGACGTGAGTAACGATCATGCAGGTGACAATCCTGCACGCCGAACACCCAAGGTTTCCTAGGCAAGGGTCATCCTCCTAGGGTGAGTCGGGACCTAAGCCGAGGCCGAAAGGCGTAGGCGATGGAAAACAGGTTAATATTCCTGTACCCGGTGTGTTGCGTTGAGTGTGAGTGGGGACGGAGACGGTATGATCAGCCCGCTGATGGTGCGGGTTCAACCCGGTAGGTGGTCCGCGTAGGAGTCGTTAGACACAAACGCGCGGGCAACACCGAGAGGGGATGAGGAGGCGCACAAGTCGCGCCAGTCAACTGATCGGTTCCATGCTTCCTGGAAAAGCCACGCACACGAGTAACATGTCGGCCCGTACCAAAACCGACACAGGTAGGTAGGGAGAGTATCCCAAGGCGCTCGAGAGAACTCTGGTTAAGGAACTCGGCAAAATGGCACTGTAACTTCGGGAGAAGGTGTGCTCTTGGTAGGTAAAGCGACTTGCTCGTGGAGCCCAAGAGAGTCGCAGTGACCAGGTGGTAGCGACTGTTTACTAAAAACACAGGACTCTGCTAAGTCGCGAAGACGACGTATAGGGTCTGACGCCTGCCCGGTGCCGGAAGGTTAAGAGGACGGGTTAGCTTTTGCGAAGCTCAGAATTGAAGCCCCGGTAAACGGCGGCCGTAACTATAACGGTCCTA
>CAYWWW010000054.1:0-2380 GCA_964462205.1 uncultured Cardiobacteriales bacterium | reverse complement strand
AAAAATAAAAAAAACTATTTGATATAATATTTTTTTATGTTAATATAATAGTAGGCAATAAATTTAAATTTTTTAAAGGTAATAAGATGGAAAATAAAAAAGAAGTGATAGGATCTACCAGATTTTACGATCTAGTAGGTGACATTTCAACACCTTACGAGATAGAACTATCTACACTAGTTAAACTAGTTGGAATGATAAAATACCCCAACAAAGAACACAAGCACAATAGTAAAAAGGGCTTGCGCTGTGTGCATGCGATAGAAACGATCATAAGCTCTTTACCTAGTAAGATTTCCGGTATAGAATTATTTGAACTAGTTAGTACTTTCGAAGGGCAAAGCCTTGTAGCTAGGATATACCCACTAGGTTACAACAGATCAACCGGAAAAGTAAATAAGGATCGTATCTTACGATCTAAAAATGCATTTTTTAAATTTTGGTGTGTATTGAATGGATCATATACTGAAGTAAAGAAAGGTTTATAATTTAAATAACTTAAAATTTAAATTTTAAGTTATTTCAGGTAATTACAAAAGGGCCTTAAGGGCCCTTAACAAAATTTGTTAACACTACTCTGCTTACGCCACAGGGGCCAAACGTTATAATTTAGTTAAATATATTATATAACTATGGGACATAGTTATATAATATTCCTTAAATTTATATAATATGCACTTTAACCTATATATATATAGTTATATAATATTCACTTTAATCTATATATACATCAACCTAGAATTTAAAACCTACAACTTATTTAAATCACACCTAATAAAATTTATAGCAACTTGGGACAATAATAATAATAGTAGTAGTAATAATAATAATTATTTTAATCTTGGAGGTATTATAAAAGAAAGTATTATAAAATAAAATATTATAAAATAAAGTAAATTAAATTACTTTTATATAATTATATTAGTATCTAGCTTATTTTATGTTATACACCTATATTTACATGAGCATAAATATAACTATACTTATATCTATATTTATATAAAATAAAATATATAAAATAAAATATATAAAGCTGTTAACACATAAACTAACTATGGTACAATTTAGACTACTTTATAATTTTAATATTATTACATTAGATTCAAGTGATAGTAGTAGTAGTAGTAGTAGTAGTAATATTATTACAAAATATAATATAAAAGTAGTTCCAACAGCTACTATTTATTTTTGTAAAGGTTTTCTTAATTGTAATATATGTAATTATAGAGAAGTATTAAATGATAAACATAAAATTATAATAAATTTATTTAGGTGTTTATTTAGAAGATAAGGTTAAACCTAATACTGAATGTACTTGGGGGCTAGATAGAAGTAATTGTTTAGCTAATATAGATAAAGAATTATTTAAATTTACAAACTCTTAAAAAATTTTACTCTTACTAAACCTAATAATTATATTGCTTATCCTTTTGTATATACTTATAATAATGAAATAAATTATGTTTTTAAAAACTATGAATTTATACATAAATATATTATTATATTTAAAATATCTATTTAAAATCTTTATTAACAATAAAAATAAATTTGGAGCGGCCGTAAAATATTAACTATGGGACAATTATTAAGATAATATATTATTTTTTAAATATTAGGTTAAAATTTTATTAATTACTTACCGATATTATAGATTAATAATTTTATTTACTAAATTCATATACTATTAAAGTCATTTGACAAATGAATTGGAATAAAAAACTTATAAACTCAGCTAAAAACGGCGACTTAAGCATTGTTAAAGAAGCCCTACAAAACGGAGCTGACATACACGTTGAACATGATTACGCTTTAATATGGAGTGCTAGGGAAGGTCACTTAGACTTGGTTAAATACCTAGTAGAAAACGGAGCCGACATACACGCCGATGATAATGCTACCTTAAGGTGGAGTGCGGCAAACGGTCATTTAGACGTAGTTAAATTTTTAGTAGAAAACGGAGCTGATATACATGCTATTAATGATAATGCCTTAAGATGGAGTGCTAGAAACGGTTACTTAAAAGTAGTTAAATACCTAGTAGAAAACGGAGCTGACATACATACTGAAGATAATTATGCTTTAAGATGGTGTGCGGAAAACGGCCATTTAGACGTAATTAAATTTTTAGTAGAAAAAGGAGCCGATATACACGCTGAAGATAATTATGCTTTAAGATGGAGTGCTAGGAGAAATCACTTAAACGTAATTAAATTTTTAGTAGAAAATGGAGCCGACATACACACTAATGATAATGCTGCTTTAAGATGGAGTGCGTCAAACGGTCATTTAGACGTGGTTAAATTTCTAGTAGAAAACGGAGCCGATATACACGCCGATGATAATATTGCTTTAAGATGGGGTGCGGCAAACGGGCACCCAG
>CAYWWW010000053.1:0-2483 GCA_964462205.1 uncultured Cardiobacteriales bacterium | reverse complement strand
CGGCAGGAGCGGCGGAAGGTCAGCGTCGGGTCGATCTCGTTCTTGATCTTGATGAGGGCGTCCAGAACCATCGGCCCGCACTCGTCGAGATCGAGATGGTAGGTGTCGACGCGCGGATTGGCGGCGGTGTCGGGGTCCCAGCGATAGATGCGGAACGCCTTGGGGCGCTTGACGGCGGCTCCGGCAGGGCGCGGCCAAGTCTTGCCGGTGACGACACGCGAGTTCTTGGGAAGAGTGAATTCAACCATTGAGCATGCGCTCCTGTTCAGTTTTTATCCAGATTAAGCGTGCCAAACTTTGCCTATCTGGTTAACCTGATCGAGATGGAATTCAATGTTTTACTTTACCTCTGCTTGATGACTCAGAACATCAATACCTGTTTCAGTGTATAGACGCTCTGCGGCGCGGCGCCATTCATGGCGCCAATCGGATTTGGCACGGCTGATCCAGCTTGAGAAATCCGCCTTCCACGGCTTCGAGCCGCCGCCAACAAAGTGCACGATCGCGGGGTCGTACACTGCCTTGCGATAAGCGAGTCGTTCGGGGCGTGGAATGAAGGAGATCATCGAACTCGCACCCCTTGCGTAGATATTCCATTCTTGGTCGACGAGTTGTATCCTGTCCCCAAGCGTACGCGCAAGCCACATTTGCGTCGGCTCGGAGAAGTGCGATGCGGCCTCGTAATCCGTCGCACGTTTGAGCAACTCAACATCTTCACGGATCGCATCGAGATCCATTACCATTACGCCGGTGTTGACGTAGCGGCGTAGATCCAGAAGCCCGACTGCTTCGCGCAAATGCTCTAGCGACTTCTGCGCTTTCTGCATGCGTCTTCGGAAGAGAAGACGGGGCGCGTGTTGCACCGTAAAAATTCTCTTCATCGCGCCCATGTTCGGCGCTGCGGCGATCAGCCTTCCCTTCTCGAGGCTGACCTCATAGAGCGGCCTCACATCCTTTCGTACGATGGTGTCGCCATCAATAAAAAGAACGCGGCCAGCCATCAGCTTTGGAAGAAGAAGCTTGCTCAGATTGGGCTTGGCCTTTTCGGCTATTCGGCGATCTCTGAGAAAACTTTCTGGCGCTTCGATACGTCGAAACTGCGTTTGCGGGCGTCGCGACGCGATGGCCTCAAGCGTTGTAAAGCTGGCCGCCGACAAACCCACACCCATGATCGTAATCTCAAGCGCGCCGCTGGCCTCCCGCAAAAGGGTTGCCAAGGAAACAGCCGTTGGCGCCAAATAACCATTATCCAAGGCGTAGACGACGCGCATCATGGGAGTTTGAGCAACAGGTGACAATCTTGCTTTCCTTCGGAACGAAATTCGTATCCCAAGTTAACCAAATGGCTCAGAATGTCAGTTTTCCAGAATTCACGCCACTTGATTTCCATGAAAATCTGTCGCGGCCAAACAGCGCGCGGAGCCGAGACGAAGAATGACGATAGGGCGACGTCTTCATGACCTTCGACGTCGATCTTGAGCGCGTCGATGCGGTCCAGTCGGGATTCGGACAAAAGCCTGGCCAGAGGCGCCGCTCGAACCTCCAGGGCTTTGAAACCGGAGCTTTCATCTGCGGTCCACCGCGCGAGCGACGCCGCCCCGAGATTATCGATCGGCACCGAAAGCACAAGCTGCGCGTCGGAGTCGTGAACTGCGGCACGCACCGTTTCCACTGTGCTCAGAGCGTTCAAGCGCAGGTTTTCCTGCAGGCGTTGGAATGCTGTCGGGTTCGGTTCAACAGCGAGGATGCAAGCGCCTGGCCCCGCCATCCGCGCGGCTGGTATCGACCAGAATCCGACATTCGCCCCGATATCGACGAGCCGCGGTCGGGGCGGCGCCAGTTCTAGAATGTCTTTGATGCTTTGCAGGCCGACGAGCTTCCCGCGCTTGAGCAGGTGGAAATCCTGAAAATTATCCTTCGGATAGATCCGAAAGCGACAGTCGGAAAGTTCGAGATCGAGTGGGCCGCGCAGCCAGCGCGCGCTGCGCGCCACCGCCTTGCGCGCGAGAAAACCAAGCGCTCCGGCGCTCTGCGATACGGCCATCTTGCGCCAGGCCCACGCAATTGGAATTGGTAGGGGGAATGCGCCGAAGGGTTCATCGCCTTGCGGTTTCATTCGCCCCGCCAATCAGTACACGCGCGCCTTCGGCGCGATCCGCGCCATCTCGATGCCGTTGGACAGCGGTTCGAGATGCACCGGGCGGCAACCCAGCGTCACCTGCCCGGTCTCCGAGAGCCAGGCGAGGCTGTGCTTGCGCCACTCGGCGTCGTTGCGCTCGGCGAAATCCTCGCGGGCGTGGGCGCCGCGGCTCTCGGTGCGGCCTTCGGCGGCGGTGACGGTGGTGACGGCGCAGGCGAGCAGGTTCTCGAACTCCAGCGTCTCCATCAGGTCGGAGTTCCAGATCAGCGAGCGGTCGGTGACGCGGATGTCGGCGGTCTCCTGCCAGATGCCGGCGATGCGGCGGCAGCCCTCCTGCAGCGTC
>CAYWWW010000052.1:0-2730 GCA_964462205.1 uncultured Cardiobacteriales bacterium | reverse complement strand
GATGGGCAGTTGCTGCGCACGCTGACCGGCCATAGCAATCAGGTTTTATCGGTAGCCTTTACGCCGGATGGCCAAACCCTGGCCTCGGGTAGTAGCGACAAGACGATCAAACTGTGGCGGGTGAGCGATGGAACGCTACTACACACACTGACTGGCCGTGGCGCTTTAGCTTCGTCGGTGGTCTTTACGCCGGATGGACAAACCCTGGCCTCGGGGAGTATCGACGGGACGATCAAACTGTGGCGGGTGAGCGATGGACAGTTGCTACGCACCCTCGAAAGCTATAGCAGTTTTGTTAACTTGGTGGTCTTTACGCCGGATGGACAAACCCTGGCCTCGGGGAGTCGTGATAATACGATCAAACTGTGGCGGGTGGCCGATGGGACGCTACTGCGCACGCTGACCGGCCATAGCGCTTCTGTTATCTCGGTGGCCTTGACGCCGGATGGCCAAACCCTGGCCTCGGGTAGTAACGACAAGACGATCAAACTGTGGCGGTTGGCCGATGGGCAGTTGCTGCGCACGCTAGCCGGCCATAGCTATGGGGTTAACTCGGTAGCCTTTACGCCGGATGGCCAAACCCTGGCCTCGGGGAGTAAGGACAATACGATCAAACTGTGGCCGATGCAGTAAAGGAGACATCGCCCCGCCGCCTAAAGTGGGGCGATTTTAGTGCTTCGCTTGGGTGAAGGGGGTTGTTGAAAGTGGCCGGTGAGCTGTGGCGATGATTTTGGGGTATGAGCAAAATTTATTTTTTATAAAGTTAATCAATGGAGTGAATCATGCATATCTGGTTGTATTGTATAGTTTTAGTGACGAGTATGACTTGGGCGGAAACTATAGAAGTGGCGATTGATGAGGCAGAAGTCATGCGCTTGTTTGAAACCGAATATGACAAGCAACGCTTTGAAGAAGCGAAAAAAACAGGGCGTATCGAGGGCTATCAAACTTACCTCAGTGGCTGCACTAAGCCGTACTGCGCTTTTGCCGCCGATGCGCAGCGTGCCTATTTTGCTTTTATTAAGGATCAGGCGACGGTGGCGATCTATGACAGCTTTTTTAATTACTGCCCAAGTGACTGCGTGATTTATGAAGAAGCAAAACCTTTGTATGATCAGCGCCTTGCCGAGGAAAACTATGAAGCTAAAATTTATGCGCTGGCCTTGCAATATAAAAATGCCGAAGCCTATCGCGCTTATCTGAAAGTTTGTCGTTTATGCTTGAATCGCGCCGATATTCAGAACCGTTTGGGGGAATAATGATGCGCTTTTATCTCGCTTTTTTGCTTTTTTTGCTCACGACGCTGGCTTTTGCCCAGGCGCCTACAGAAACTTTAGATGCCGAAGCAGCTTTTTATCAAGCCTATGATCAAGAACGTTTTTTAAGCGTCGAAGCTGCCAATAACTTAACTTTATACCAAAGTTATTTAAGCGATTGCTTAGCACCCTGTGCGTATCGCAGCCAAGCCGAAGCTGCTTTATTCACTTTGGTGAAAGGGATCAATACGAGTGTCGCTTATGCAGAATTTTTGCTTTTATGTCCAACGACATGCAGTCTAAATAGCGAAGCAAAAAACCTGTATCAGCAACGTTTGAAAGCAGAAAAAACCGATCTGGCGCTTTTTGCACGTGCTGAGACTGAAAACAATGTGCTTGCGTATCGGGCTTATTTGAATGTCTGTTCTCTGTGCCTAAAGCGTGAGGCCGCCGAGTTGGCGCTTACGGGTTTGCAAGAGCAAGCGCAATGGCAAAGCCTGGCTGCTTCTAAAAATAGTCAAGATTTTCAAAATTATTTAAACACTTGCCGTGCTTGTACCTTTCGTCAACAAGCGGAAGAGTCGATCAGGAGTTTGAAACCTACCAATACGGTAAAAATTGCCGCTAATGGCTTACTTCAGGTGCGGCAAAATGCTGACAGCGCTTGGGGTTTGGTCTGTGATGATGGTTTTGGAAAAGCAGCGGCTGGTGTTATCGCCCGACAATTAGGCTTTGCTGCCTGCGCCTGGTCTAGCACAGGCTCTGACTCATTTGTTGGCAGTGAGTTACCCATTTTTTTGGATGATTTGGCATGTCGGGGTGATGAGGCAGCATTAACGGATTGTCAGCATCGTGGCTGGGGTAATCATAATTGTAATAAGGGAGAAGCAGTATTTTTACGTTGTTCTTGAGCTAACTATGAAAGAATCAACTGCTTGGCTTATTTTGTTTTTGGCGGGTTTATTAGAAGTCATTTGGGCTATCGGCTTAAAATACACCGAGGGTTTTAGCAAAATCGTACCAACCCTCATCGTGTTAGGTTTGGCTTGGTTGAGTTTTATTTTATTAGCACAAGCGATGAAAGCTATTCCGGTAGGCACGGCTTATGCCGTTTGGACGGGGATTGGCGCGATGGGTGCTGCTACTTTAGGCATATTTTTCTTGCAGGAGCCGGTGAGTTTATCAAGAATTATCTTTTTGTTGATGATTCTTTTGGGCATTGTTGGTTTATATCTTTCTTCTTAAAGGTTTTATAGTAAGCAGTAGGCAACTACTGCTTAAAAAGTCATTGATTAAGCAAACCAAAATCACCAAGACGCAGCAGTATTTTTGCGCTGTGAATAGTGGTGAGGCAAAATAGGTTTTTTTAGGAGTCTTCTAAACCTAATTCTTTGATTTTTCTTGCTAAAGTATTCCGTCCCCAACCAAGCAATGCCGCCGCCTCTTGCCGATGCCCTCGGGTGTATTGCAAAGC
>CAYWWW010000051.1:0-2785 GCA_964462205.1 uncultured Cardiobacteriales bacterium | reverse complement strand
GACGGACCGGGACACCGACCCGCCGGCCCGCGGAGCCCGCCGACGAAGCGGCGCGGGGCCCGCCGGAAAGTCGTTGACTTCCCGGCGCATGGCCGTTATGATTTCCGGCCCTCGCGGAAGCGGGGGCTGCTTTTTGAAAAGACGGGGTGGGGGTCGTGTTGTGAGGAAGTGCCGAGAGGGCGCTGTGAGGGAAGTCATGAGAAGTTGAGGGAAAGAAGAGGGATCAAGCAGTAAGGGCACGGGGTGGATGCCTGGGCACAGGACGGCGAAGAAGGACGTGGCAAGCTGCGAAAAGCCGGGGGGAGCTGCAAGCGAGCGTAGATCCCCGGGTATCCGAATGGGGGAACCCGGCCGGGGTGATGCCCGGTCATCGTGGGGCTGAACACATAGGCTCTGCGAGGCGAACCAGGGGAACTGAAACATCTAAGTACCCTGAGGAAGAAGAAACAAACGTGATTCTCCGAGTAGCGGCGAGCGAAAGGGGAGGAGCCCAAACCGTGGGGGCGTGACAGGCTGCAGCCGTTGCTTCTGCGGGGTTGTAGGGTCGTACCGGAGGGACCTGCAGGTTCTTCGGATGGGTGGATCGAGCGAGCCGAAGCGCGTTGGAAGGCGCCACCGCAGGGGGTGAGAGTCCCGTAGGCGAAGCTGGGTCGTCCGTCTGGGTGCGATACCTGAGTAAGTCGGGACACGAGAAATCCCGATTGAATCTGGCAGGACCATCTGCCAAGGCGAAATACGTTCCTGTGACCGATAGTGGACCAGTACCGTGAGGGAAAGGTGAAAAGCACGCCGGGAGGCGAGTGAAACAGATCCTGAAACCTCGTGCCTACAAGCGGTGGGAGGGGACCGGGCCCTTTCGGGGGTTCTGGGACCTGACCGCGTGCCTTTTGCATTATGATCCGGCGAGTTCGACCTGGCTGGCGAGGTTAAGCCGTTCAGCGGCGGAGCCGAAGCGAAAGCGAGTCTGAACAGGGCGTCAGAGTCGGCCGGGCGAAGACCCGAAACCAGAGTGATCTATCCATGGCCAGGCTGAAGCGGGGGTAATGCCTCGTGGAGGGCCGAACCGTTGTGGGTTGAAAACCGCTCGGATGAGCTGTGGATAGGGGTGAAAGGCCAATCAAACCTGGAGATAGCTGGTTCTCCCCGAAAGATATTTTGGTATCGCCTCTGAGTGGAGACTGCGGGAGGTAGAGCACTGGATGGGCCAGGGTCCTTACCGGGATACCGATCCCAACCAAACTCCGAATGCCCGGCAGTTGGTCTCAGGGAGGCAGGGCGCGGGCGATAATGTTCGTGCGCGAGAGGGAAAGAACCCAGACCCTCGGCTAAGGTCCCCAAGTGCAGGCTAAGTGAGAAAGGATGTGAATCTGCGCAGACAACTGGGAGGTTGGCTTAGAAGCAGCCATTCCTTGAAAGAGTGCGTAACAGCTCACCAGTCAAGCGGGTTTGCGCCGATAATGGTCGGGACTGAAGTCTGCCACCGAAGCCAGGGCTGCGGGCCTTCCTTTGGGGAGGTCTGCGGGGTAGGGGAGCGTTGCCTGAGCGGAGAAGCGGGGCCGTGAGGCTACCCGTGGAGCGCAGGCAAGTGAGAATGCCGGAATGAGTACACGAGAAACGGGGTGAGAACCCCCGTCGCCGAAAGCCCGAGGGTTCCTGAGCCATGTCGATCAGCTCAGGGTCAGTCGGCCCCTAAGGTGAGGCCGAGAGGCGTAGCCGATGGGAAACGGGTCAAGATTCCCGTACCGCCCGTTGTGGCGTTCGAGTCTGCGGAGGGACGCAGGGGTGACAGGTCCGTCGGATGGTGGAATCCGATGCAAGGAGGTAGGCGGTTCCGGTGAGGCAAATCCCGCCGGACAGCCGAGATCCGATGCCGAAGGGGTCTTCGGGCCCCGCCAAGGGACCGTAAGCGGACTGCCGAGAAAAGCTTCGCAGGCGAGTCATGCGGGCGACCGTACCGGAAACCGACACAGGTGGGCGAGGCGAGAAGCCTCAGGCGCTCGAGTGATTCTTGGTCAAGGAACTCGGCAAAATGTCCCCGTAACTTCGGGAGAAGGGGAGCCCGTGGGAGGTGAACTCCGTAGCGGAGGGAGCCGGAGCGGGCCGCAGAGAATCGGCCCAAGCGACTGTTTAGCAAAAACACAGGTGTCTGCGAAGTCGTTGAGACGACGTATAGGCACTGACGCCTGCCCGGTGCCGGAAGGTTAAGAGGAGAGGTCAGCCTTCGGGCGAAGCTTTGAATCGAAGCCCCGGTAAACGGCGGCCGTAACTATAACGGTCCTAAGGTAGCGAAATTCCTTGTCGGGTAAGTTCCGACCTGCACGAATGGCGTAACGACTTGGGCACTGTCTCGACCAAGAGCTCGGTGAAATTGGAGTCTCGGTGAGGATACCGAGTACCCGCGGCAGGACAAAAAGACCCCGTGCACCTTTACTATACCCTGATATTGGGTTCTGGCACCGTCTGTGTAGGATAGGTGGGAGGCTTGGAACCGGGGGCGTCAGCTCTCGGGGAGCCACTGGTGAAATACCACCCTTGCGATGTCGGGATTCTAACCCATGGCCCTGGATCGGGTCAGGGGACCGTGTCAGGCGGGTAGTTTGACTGGGGCGGTCGCCTCCCAAACAGTAACGGAGGCGCACAAAGGTTCCCTCAGCGCGGTCGGCAATCGCGCGGAGAGTGCAAAGGCACAAGGGAGCTTGACTGCGAGACCGACAGGTCGAGCAGGTGGGAAACCAGGTCTTAGTGATCCGGCGGTTCCGCATGGAAGGGCCGTCGCTCAACGGAT
>CAYWWW010000050.1:0-2902 GCA_964462205.1 uncultured Cardiobacteriales bacterium | reverse complement strand
AGTTAGGACAACCGATTGAGGATTGGACGAACGTCAGTCGGAAGGACTACACCGATTTCCTCCAATTGCCTCCGGATCCTTCGTCGAAACCAAAATCGACTTCCGAACCAAGCCCGACCGCATTTCCGCGAACGGCGTCTCCAGCTGAATTATTTCAAAAAGGGATCAAGCGCGATCAGAGTTTATTTCCTACTATCAAGGATGAGAGATACCAGGATTCGTGGCATCAGGAATTCCATAATCAAGCTGACGCACAAGGCGTTGCTGATGTCCTAGATCCTGATTACATTCCCGACGAATCCCAGCTCGCGGTGTTCAAGCTTAAAAATGTTTTCCTCTACGCAGTCCTTCAAGCTAAGGTCCTTCATTCGAAAGGGAAAGAAATTGTTCGAAAGCATCGCTCCACCAAGAATTCCCAAGCTGTTTACCGTGACCTCTTGGCCTACCATCGTTCCTCCATCGCCGCAACCTTCGCAGCGAATGAGATCATGGCGTACTTGACATCGGTTACGATTGGGGATGGTCGATTTCGAGGGAATACCGTCGATTTCCTTGTCCATTGGAATCAACAGGTCCTCAAATATGAGACCCTCATGGGAACTGCATCGACCCTTGGAGAGCGAGAGAAGATGAATATGTTGGTTAGAGCCGTTGCACCGGTCCCACACCTTCAACACATCAAGGGAACTGTCGATGTACTTCGTACGACCTCCAAAACGGAAGTAACCTTCTCCGAGTATTATGACCTACTGTCGGCAGCCGCCCTCCAGTACGATACCACCCTACAAACCAAGCCGAAACGGATGGCCTACAATCACGCAATTCAGGATTACGAGGAGCCGGAACCTCCGTACTACAACGACGATGATTACGATGATATCGATACGCCGGTTTATGCCCTGGAATCCAACGTACATGCTCGGTACTCTCAGAAAAAGCCTCCTCCACAGCATCGAACCATGGGGAGTTCCGCCAAGCCCAAGGTCAAAATGCAGTGGGACCGCTGGAAGAATCTCAGTGAAGATGCAAGAGCGACGTGGGATACTCTGTCCGACGAAGACAAGACTATCATTCTCGGTCAGGACACCAAAACCCCTTCCGATGACACGCGTAGTTCGCCTCGCCAAGCATATACTCATGCTACCGTTGATCCTCAAGACGAGCACTCATACCATCAAGATGATCATCATGTCGTTGCAGAGGAAACCTCAGAGACCGACGCTGCCGTCTTACACGCAAACCAGTCGCAACGAAGTGCAAAACCAACGCAGCCAAAGTATCCGCCCCACGACATCCGCGCAATCTTATCACAGAAGAGTAAACCCAAGAGCCGTCAAGCCAACATGGCTAACATCGTCTATCGAGTATCGGTATCACGGCTACAGTCTTCTACTTCTTTGGTTGACCGCGGTGCCAACGGAGGAATTGCTGGTAAAGACGTTCGGGTTCTTGCGACGTCGGACCGCTCTGTGGATATTCAAGGTATCGACAATCACCAGATGACCAACGTCTCGATTGGCTCCGTTGCTGGTCTGGTCCGTACCAATAAAGGCCCCGTTGTTCTAATCATGCATCAGTACGCCATCGTTGGCAACGGACACTCCATTCATGCTCCAGCACAGTGGGAGTCGTTTCAGCATCAGGTTTGCGACAAATCCGTTCATGTCGGTGGCAAACAACGAATCAAAACGTCGGAAGGCTATTTGATTCCTCTCGCGATCGTCAATGGACTGCCGCGTCTTTCCATGCGACCCCCGACCGACAGAGAATTCGATTCCCTTCCCCATGTCGTGATCACGCAGGATATTGATTGGAATCCGTCGCTCTTAGATTTCGAATACGAAGCGGATGCTGATGCTGACGGTTTTCACGCTTTGGTAGAGCACGACGACCACCCTTACCACCATCTTTTCGACGAATTCGGAAACTATCGCAGACGAGTTGTCGCGTTGATGTCTGAGACAACCTCACGACCATCAGATAATGAGTTTGACAACCTCATTGACCAATGTTGTGTCTCCTCTTTCACCAACGACTGCACTTCAACTCATCCGATCAGTATATATGAACACGAGACTGTCTCTCCCATCGATGCTCCCGCCTCTCCACTTGTTGCTTCTATTGCACCGAAAACATCTACCCCCAAGCAGCCTGATTTCGAACAACTTCGACCCCATTTTGGATGGATTCCTGCGACCAGTATTGCAAAGACATTCCAAAATACGACCCAATTGGCACGAACAACCACTGGAACTTTGCTCAAACAATCGTATAAAGCGCAAAATCCTGCTCTCAACGTCATTCGCCGTAACGAACCAGTTGCTACCGACGAGTTGTTCAGCGACACTCCCGCCATCGACTGTGGGGCAACCAGTTGTCAAATCTTTGTCGGCTTAAACTCAGATGTTGTTGATGTCTATCCGCTCATGACTAGCAAGCAATTTGTCAACGCTTTGGAGGATAACGTCCGGACACGGGGAGCAATGTCTAAATTGGTATCCGATCGGGCCCAGGTTGAGATCTCAGGTAGAGCACTCGAGTTCCTGCGCGTTTATGCGATCCCAGCTTGGCAAAGTGAACCCCACAATCAGCATCAGAACTATGCAGAGCGCAAAATCCAACACCTCAAACAGATGACAAACACAATCCTTGACCGCACAGGAGCACCCCCCAACACTTGGTTGCTTTGCTTGTCTTATGTTTCTTTCGTTCTCAATCATACCTGGAACGACACTTTGAAGGAAATCCCCTTAACTAAGCTTCTTGGTATCACCGTTGATATCAGTGTTCTCTTGCGCTATCACTTTTGGCAAGCAGTTTATTTTAAAGCCATCGAACCTGGATTCCCTTCCGACACCAAGGAGAACATTGGTAATATTGTTGGAATCTCTGAACACGTCGG
>CAYWWW010000049.1:2799-2939 GCA_964462205.1 uncultured Cardiobacteriales bacterium | reverse complement strand
GGTTTCAGTAACAGGCGGGTAAAAAAATCTCTGATGCCGTAAGGCGTTGAGCACTAAGATACTGCTTGTCTGCGGGTGTCAAAGTCGTGTAAAAAAATCTCTGATGCCGTAAGGCGTTGAGCACACTTTTAAGATGGCAC
>CAYWWW010000049.1:0-2699 GCA_964462205.1 uncultured Cardiobacteriales bacterium | reverse complement strand
CAGGCTTAAAGTCAGGCGAGTAAAAAAATCTCTGATGCCGTAAGGCGTTGAGCACTCCCAAAGTGCGCTTTAACAGTTTCGGCCTTTTCTTGTAAAAAAATCTCTGATGCCGTAAGGCGTTGAGCACTGTGTAAACACTTTATAAAAGCGCCAAAGAACGCACGGTAAAAAAATCTCTGATGCCGTAAGGCGTTGAGCACAGAGTCTTTATTACAAAAAAGTTGGTGATTATTTTTGTAAAAAAATCTCTGATGCCGTAAGGCGTTGAGCACACTTTTAAGATGGCACCAGGCTTAAAGTCAGGCGAGTAAAAAAATCTCTGATGCCGTAAGGCGTTGAGCACCGTCATACCCGTCAATAAAATTACAAAAAAAACAAAAGTAAAAAAATCTCTGATGCCGTAAGGCGTTGAGCACCAGACCGCGAGGCTTTGGAAGTGAAGCGGAAAGAGGTAAAAAAATCTCTGATGCCGTAAGGCGTTGAGCACACCGACTTCATCGCACAAAAGATTGGGTTCGCAGGTAAAAAAATCTCTGATGCCGTAAGGCGTTGAGCACTTTTGCGCGATAGCCTGGGTTTTCCATTGCAGCTGTAAAAAAATCTCTGATGCCGTAAGGCGTTGAGCACACCAAAGAACAAGCAAAAGAACACCTTAACGCCTGGTAAAAAAATCTCTGATGCCGTAAGGCGTTGAGCACGATTTCAATGACTTGGCGGCTAAATACGGCTTAAGGTAAAAAAATCTCTGATGCCGTAAGGCGTTGAGCACTAAGCGTTAAGCGCTTCGTCACTTGGCGCGCCGCTGGTAAAAAAATCTCTGATGCCGTAAGGCGTTGAGCACCAGTGCCGCCGCGTTATAGAAAGGCTTCTCACTAGTAAAAAAATCTCTGATGCCGTAAGGCGTTGAGCACACGTTGTTAGCTTGGGCAGAACGCGGCTTGGGTGGGTAAAAAAATCTCTGATGCCGTAAGGCGTTGAGCACCTGACTATAAAGGCATAAATCAAAAATACGTTCAGTAAAAAAATCTCTGATGCCGTAAGGCGTTGAGCACCTTCAACCTTTTCAAGCGCTTGTTTGAAAGCCTTGGCGTAAAAAAATCTCTGATGCCGTAAGGCGTTGAGCACACCTTAAACGGCTATTTGTCCCATATCCAATAACTGTAAAAAAATCTCTGATGCCGTAAGGCGTTGAGCACCAGACCGTGCTATCGCCTCCCGTTTTATAAAAAGGTAAAAAAATCTCTGATGCCGTAAGGCGTTGAGCACTTTCCGTTGAAATAGGCTTTGGCTTTGTTTGGTCAGAGTAAAAAAATCTCTGATGCCGTAAGGCGTTGAGCACCTTTTGACTTGGGCAGAAGACTTTAGTAAGCCGTCGGGTAAAAAAATCTCTGATGCCGTAAGGCGTTGAGCACACACTACGGAAACAGCACTGCTCGCAGATGCTAAGTAAAAAAATCTCTGATGCCGTAAGGCGTTGAGCACACTTAATGACTAAGCACGGGCTGAGGGCGGTTAGGGGTAAAAAAATCTCTGATGCCGTAAGGCGTTGAGCACTTTAATAGCAAGTATTCATCTTTGAACGAAGTTATGTAAAAAAATCTCTGATGCCGTAAGGCGTTGAGCACTGTCATACCCGTCAATAAAATTACAAAAAAAACAAGTAAAAAAATCTCTGATGCCGTAAGGCGTTGAGCACAAAGAAACCACTGTTGACCTTTTTGATCCCGCTCGGTAAAAAAATCTCTGATGCCGTAAGGCGTTGAGCACCTTTCAAACAAGCGCTTGAAAAGGTTGACGCTTTGTAAAAAAATCTCTGATGCCGTAAGGCGTTGAGCACCATGTTGCAATCGTTCAGCAAGTTGCAGGGGTCAGTAAAAAAATCTCTGATGCCGTAAGGCGTTGAGCACCAATAGATTCAACGGCTTAAGGGTAACTGTTTGATTGTAAAAAAATCTCTGATGCCGTAAGGCGTTGAGCACTTAAAACTGCGCTGATTTTGGACACTTTTATCAAGTAAAAAAATCTCTGATGCCGTAAGGCGTTGAGCACTCTTGTTTTATTTAGTTTGGTAGCCGTAGCAATCGGTAAAAAAATCTCTGATGCCGTAAGGCGTTGAGCACGTGCCGATAAAATCGGCTTATCCGTCGTAGCCTTGTAAAAAAATCTCTGATGCCGTAAGGCGTTGAGCACTCACATAAGTTGGATAAAGTTCGGTGCCGTTTCCTGTAAAAAAATCTCTGATGCCGTAAGGCGTTGAGCACCCAGTGGTCACAACCTTGACCGACAACGTTAAGCTGCGTAAAAAAATCTCTGATGCCGTAAGGCGTTGAGCACAAGCGGCTAGATCCTGTCGCCAAAACAAAGAGCAGAATAGAAAAAATTAAAAAAATAATCAGCGATGAAAAAAATAAAAGCGCTAATAAAAAAATAGTCAGTAATAAAAATTAAATCGTCACAAAACACTTCATTTAACTTTTTATTAAACATAGACGTATTGCCTGCGCACTTCCTGCTTCGGCAATACTAAACGCGAAAACCTACGAACAAACCGCTCTTCCTAAACATCGTAAGGAGTGATCATGCTACCTGCACTTCCCTGGTTTCTATTCCCTGGTACTTTGGTTATTTCAATCAGCAATAAATAATTTTTTACGCTTGCAGCACTTTAAAAAACTTTGATTGAAGCTTTTGATTACTTT
>CAYWWW010000048.1:0-2946 GCA_964462205.1 uncultured Cardiobacteriales bacterium | reverse complement strand
GATAGGCGATAAAAATATCAATCATCGGCACGGAAATTTGCGGGTCTTCTTGACGGGGAGTGAGTAAAAGTCCCATCAACCCCATGGCCAACATGGCAAAAAAGAGCAGGGGACTTAACGGCGAATGGATAAAACTCGCCGCTACGCCACCGGCCAGTCCGAGTTTTTTTTCTTTGGCGTGTGCTGGCGCACCGGGATGGTCGGCGCTGTGGCCGTTGCTGTTGTGGTTATCCGTGCTGTGGTTGTCGGCGGTTTTTTCCTGGTTGGCCGTGGCTTCGGATTTTTCAAGCTGCGGAGATTCATCATTGGGATGCATGGGTTTTCCTTAAGTATTTTATTTATTTCAAATTTTTACAAAAAATCAATTTTCAGGAACAATGATTTTCTCCCCGCTACGCAAACCCGACAGCACCTCAATGCGCTCGCCTTGACTGCGGCCTAAACGCAATAGGCGCAATTCCACTTTGTCATCGGCCAACACGACGCGCACTGTGGGTAGGCCGCCTTGATAGATCACCGCTTTTTTCGGAATAAAGATATTATTGTTTTCTAAGGCTAAACCTTGGTATTCCAACAAAACTTCGACAAACATGCCGACTTTGGCCGGGGTGTCTTTGGGCAGATCAAATTTTATGGTAACGGTTTGGCGAGTCGGGTCGGCGGAGGGAAAAATCTGCGCCACACGGATCGGCACCACGGTTTTTTCGCGGTCGCCTAAACGCACTTTGACCAACTGACCCGGCGTTAACTGGCTTGATAAGCGCACCGAGATGTCAGCACTGATCTGTAGCCAGGTGGCATCACCAAATTTAATCAAGGCTTGTCCTGGCTGAACGGTGTCGCCTTTTTCAACAAAACGCTCCAAAATCACCCCATCAAAAGGCGCAATGCTACGACGGTCGCGTAACGCCGATTGAATTTCGCCAATGCGCGCACTGATCTGCGCGACGGTGCTGCGTGCCGTTTCAATTTGCGCCAGCCGCATGGATAACTCGGCGCGACGGGTATATTGATTGGTTTCGGTAAAAAAATTGCCGAAAGGTCCCATGACCTGTTCGGCAAAGGTGGTCGGCTCGGGGCTGTAGAGCTGGCGTTCGTATTGAATCTGCGCATCGTTTAAGGCGGCTTGCGACCGCGCCAAATCAGCTTGCGCGGAAAATAATTGCGCACGCAGCTCATCGTCGTTTAAGGTCACTAAAATCGTGCCACGCTGAAAAGCCATACCTTCCCGACCAGCCAAGGCGATGACCCGTCCGGCACTTTGCGCACTAAAGACCACTTCTTTGCTGGAAACTACCACGCCACCGACAATAGTTTCATTGGCGGATACCGTCGGTTCCACCATCACAATGCTACCAGCAATCGGCGGATCAGCGCTGGCGCTCGTTGCCGCCAACATACCGGCCACAGTGGCCACAGAACAAATCATTTTCTGCCAAATTTTCATAGTTACTCCTGAGCTGTCATCATTTGAGAATAAATTGGTTAATGAGGTTGCATTCTTCGGTTATCATACTCTACTGCAATTTTAGCAAAAGACCTTCTTGCTTATTAGAATATTCAGAAATCTTTAATAATTCAGAGCCATAGCATAATGCAAAACTTGCAACTTTCCCATTGTAGCTGCTGTGTTCACGATTTGGCAGCGGCAGAATTTTTTTACCAAAACCTGCTGGCGCTAAGAAAAATTGCCCGTCCCGACCTGCCTTTTCCGGGTGCCTGGTTTGACTTGGGTCAAAATCAAAGTCTGCATCTTTTGGCGGTTTTAAGCGCACCCTTACCTGAACCCAGCCGACCCCTTGGCCAATCGGCGCATCTGGCACTCGCGCTTGGCGACTACCACGGCACACAACAGCGCTTGACTGCCGCAGGCATCAGCGTTGTCGCCAGTCGTTCCGGCCGGGCGGCGTTTTTTTGTCAAGACCCTTCTGGCAATGTCTTGGAATGCCTGGCTTGGCCGCAGTCTACAAATCCATAGCGGGATATTGCCATGAACGGTATTGCCAACAACTGCGCCTTATAAAAGGCATAACCTACTTGCCTGCAACAATTACCGGCTTTATCATCCGTGAAAAATATCCAGGCGGTGGCCTGTTCTTGTATTCAATATAAGTTTTTTTATCAATTCAATCAAAAATCTATATTGCTAGTATTAAAAAAATTATTCAGCCTATTTTTCACCTAAACTTTTCATCAGCATTTTTTACCCCTAATGGAGTGCCTCATGGAATATCCAATGGAATGTGTTATGCCAAATCCAGCAACGCTAGATTTCCCCCTTGATGCCTGGCTTGTCCTTGCAGCGGCTGCCGAAGACGAAGACTTTGAAGACGAAGACTTTGAAGATGAGGAAGACGATGACCTCGATGACGAAGAATTTATCGACGACGAGGATTTTGAAGAAGACGACGACTTTGCAGAGGACGAAGAAGAGGAAGAAGAAGACTACGATGATGACTATGAAGAAGAATACGAAGATTATGAGGAAGACGATGATCTGGATGACGACGAAGAATGATCTTTACGCATCCCGAATTTGATCCGATTTTGCTGCATCTCGGTCCACTGGCGATTCGCTGGTACGGCCTAATGTATGTCTTTGGTTTTATTTCCGGTTGGCTCTTGGGGCGCGCTCGTATCGCCCAAAGCCAACATCCGGGTCAGCGCCAAGGCCAGCCGCTCCTTCAGTATCGAGACTTTGATAATCTTCTGTTATTTATTGCCTTGGGCGTTATTCTCGGCGGGCGCATCGGTTATGTGCTTTTTTATCAATGGGAAAGCCTCTGGCAGCAGCCGGATGTCCTGCAAGCGCTCTATTTATTTATCAAAGTCTGGGATGGCGGCATGTCCTTTCATGGCGGACTGCTTGGTGTCACCGTCGCTTTAGCGCTATTTTCTTGGTTTAATCAAAAGAATTTTTTTCAAGTCACGGATTTTATTGCGCCT
>CAYWWW010000046.1:0-3113 GCA_964462205.1 uncultured Cardiobacteriales bacterium | reverse complement strand
GGTAACTGAGGTTGCGTCCCCAGGTGTGCAGCACCCCGACCATACCGATCTTGCCGCCGACGTAACGCGGATCACGGACCAGTTTTTGCAGAGCCGCCGCTGATGCCCGAAACAGAATGTTGTAGACCACCTTCTGGTTGAGCATCGCCACACGGTGCAGTTCAGCAGGCAGCGTGAAGGTCACCATGAAATAGGGCACAGGCAAACGCATCGCCTCCTGCCGTTCAAGCCAGTCTTGCCCCTGCTGGTGTTGGCACTGCGGACAGTGACGGTTTTTGCAGGAGTGATATTGATAATGGGTTTCGTTGCAATCTGCACAGTGATAGATGTGACCACCACAAGCTACCGTTCGACAATACACGATGTCGTTGAGCGCACGCCGCTGGCTGGGCAGCAGATGGTGTCCGTATTGAGCGAGATAATCATCACCGTGCCGATGAACCACCTCGGCCAGCGAACTCATGCCAGAGCCGACACCAGACTATTGAGTTGGTCAGCGGCGTTGGCTTCCAATGTCTGGGTGAGATGAGTATATCTGGCTTTGGCGCGTTGCCCTTCCTCTTCGTGCGCGATATTAACGAGCGTTGGCTGGGCATCGGCAACGCGCTCGCGGCAGGCTTGATGCTCGGCGCGAGCATCGGCTTATTGTTGGAAGGCGCGGCGTTAGAGAATGTCGGGCAACCTGTGTTGCGCTTGGCGATTGGCGTTGCGCTCGGTGTTGGTTTGGTCGTCATTGCGCGGCGGTTGCTCTCAAATCGGGATGACGAATTCCACATTGGGCAACTGGATGGAGCAGACGCAATGCAGATGTTGTTGATTGTCGGCATCATGACGGTTCACTCCTTTGCAGAAGGAATCGGCGTGGGGGTGAGTTATGGCGATGGCAATAGCTTCGGCGCGTTGATCTCGATTGCGATTGCGATTCACAACATCCCCGAAGGGTTGGCGATTAGCCTCGTGCTGATCCCACGCGGGACATCAGTGGCGAAAGCAGCAGGCTGGAGTGTGTTCAGCAGTTTGCCACAACCGTTGATGGCTGTCCCTGCGTTTTTGTTCGTTCTGGTGTTCCGCCCGTTTTTGCCTGTGGGTTTGGGCTTGGCGGCTGGCGCGATGATCTGGATGGTGTTCAACGAATTGTTGCCCGAAGCCCTTGAGGATATGCCGCCGCGCATCGTGTACCCGACGATGGTTGCGGCTGTTGCGGGCATGATGCTCTTCCAGTTTTTGATCGGCTGAGCGACACCAAACGAGAAAACAAAAAAGCCCCGTTCTCAGCAGAGAGCGGGGCTTTTGTCATGGTAGCGCGTTATCGGCTAGTCATATGGGTTGGGGTCGAATGTATCCGCCCAATTTTGCGCGTTGTCGTAGGCTTCTTGCCCATGATTTAGCACGGCTTGGTTGAAGATCGCGGCGTTCATCTCGCAGGTCAAGCCCATTTTGCCGATGACGCACAGTTGCTTCATGTTATCGAAGAAGGCGGAGTCACATTCGCTGCGGCTAACACCGGGCGTTGCGTAGCAGTAATCGTGTTCGACGCAAGCGGTATGGAAGTAATCATCGGGGATGACAAACCCACCCGTAGCACTAATCATCGCTAGACCGAGGAGGTTATCGGGATGGATCACGACATCGATGATCGTACCTTCAAACATGCTACGGTCAATATCTGCCATGTTGAATTCAGGACCGCTACAGCCATCGGTTGTCCATCGATTTTTGTTCTGGACATCGCCATGTTTTGCTCGTGCGCGCCATAAGCCGGTGCTATTGATATCGCCCAAGGTATCGGTTTGGAAGACGCGATAGGTGGGTGGGAAAATGTCCCACCAGCCGCGTGATTGGGTGAAGAAACAGTTATATTCAAAGGTGATGTCGTCATCGTGAACGTCGAGAACATCAATGGCGATGCAGTCATAGTTGCCGGCGTAGGTTTGTGCGGGTTGTAATACCGCAATCAGGGTGACGAGAATGACTGTGATGGCGGCAGTTTTGAGATTGATGTGATTACGAATTGCCTTTGACATGATGTTTAGCTCCGTTATGTTGTTTGCCTTATGTGACTACAGCATAAACAACGAACGCGACAAAATCGTGATCTTACCGTTACAACAGCGTTACAGGTAGGGCAATCGCTTCAAATATTAGCTAGTAGTTCTTCCAAGAAAGTGTCATCAAGTGCAGCCCGATACCGTTTTTGTCTCAAACTACCCTTAGAAGTGTCTTGTTTGAGAATATTGAGGGCAATCTTCTTTTGGCAACCCATCGCATCAATGGTCACAATACAACCTTTAACGTAGAGGATGTCTAACAGCTCAGGGATCGCTGTGATTTCGTTGGATTTATCGTCTACTTTGCGTTGTCCAAGCGTTATCCCGTTCTCGCTTGCCCATGCACTCACCATATGAATGGCATCTTTGCCAATCGTCTTATCATGACTGCGACGCGCTGTTTTACCATCAATGGCAATCACCTGTCCTTGAGTAACCTTGAAGACTGATTGAACCCAACGGATAAAGCTCATCTGAAATTGCTCAGAATCCAATAGGGCAAACACCTTACCGAATGTATCATGTGACGGAATCCCGTTTTCCAGTGGCAGGAACTTTTTCAACCATGCTTCTTTACTTTTGCCATAGGTCTCAATATCTGTCCATGTTTCAGACCCCGAAATAATTGCACAAATCGCGATTGTTATGATTTCAACTAAGTTGTAATCACAACAACCTTGAACTCGTGGATCATCTATTGTCCCAAAACAGTCTTCGATACTTTGCCACATCAGGATACTCCTATGATTTCTCGTCCTTTGTCGGAGTATCCTCAGTTTTGATTACTTTTGTCAGATTTTGGTGCGATTGCCCTGGCTCGCATCATCGAGAGGTTGGTATCTTCTGGTGCTTCTGCACCGATAGCTTCGTAAGCAGGTGCAAGCAAGATCATGCCGCGTGCGACTTCACCTACTTTACTGATGTACCCCAACCGAACCAGATGCTTGATCTGATAAGTCACCGCTGATGTTGAAGTAGTGCCAATAGACTCGGCAATCTCACGGATCGACGGCACGAAACCGTGAATGATCTGGTACTCGTGAATGAAGGTCAGAATCGCCATCT
>CAYWWW010000045.1:0-3298 GCA_964462205.1 uncultured Cardiobacteriales bacterium | reverse complement strand
TATCCGCAGACGTTGATAGCCCCTTCTCTTCTAAGCCGTCTGTGTGACGGATAACGCCGTAGCCTTTAATTGCCTCAACAATTTTTTCTTCTAAGCCGTCTGTGTGACGGATAACGGACTTGGACGCGGTAGCCTTCGGCCAAAAAACTTCTAAGCCGTCTGTGTGACGGATAACCTTCTGCCTTTTTTGCATCTTAATTAAGACGCCTTCTAAGCCGTCTGTGTGACGGATAACGGCATCACAATTCGCGAACGGATTGGAATGCACTTCTAAGCCGTCTGTGTGACGGATAACGAATGGATGCCTGTGAAATGAAAAGATTTTATCTTCTAAGCCGTCTGTGTGACGGATAACATTACGCGGGGAAAAACAAAGTTCAGTATTTACTTCTAAGCCGTCTGTGTGACGGATAACTTTTTCTCAGGTGGCAAGTCATACGGCGGCAACTTCTAAGCCGTCTGTGTGACGGATAACATCTTGCGACGTAATGGAAAGAAAAGCGGTCACTTCTAAGCCGTCTGTGTGACGGATAACCTAATAGTACTGGCAGTTGGTGTAATCATATTCTTCTAAGCCGTCTGTGTGACGGATAACACGGGAGCAGAAACATTAGAAAAAAATGAATACTTCTAAGCCGTCTGTGTGACGGATAACAAGCCCTCGGGAAGCTTCACAGAGATTTTAGTCTTCTAAGCCGTCTGTGTGACGGATAACTAATAATCTCGTAATTATCGGCGGCTTGGCTTCTTCTAAGCCGTCTGTGTGACGGATAACTAAGAAGGAGGTGTCAAGTGTTTTTCTCAGGTCTTCTAAGCCGTCTGTGTGACGGATAACGCCGTAGCCTTTAATTGCCTCAACAATTTTTTCTTCTAAGCCGTCTGTGTGACGGATAACGGACTTGGACGCGGTAGCCTTCGGCCAAAAAACTTCTAAGCCGTCTGTGTGACGGATAACATTCCGACGGGTGATGCTTCATTAACTGCAAACTTCTAAGCCGTCTGTGTGACGGATAACCGTTCCGTTCCGTTTCCGCGTTCGCCGCGAACCTTCTAAGCCGTCTGTGTGACGGATAACTTTTATTAGCCATAAAATCTTTTCATTTCACACTTCTAAGCCGTCTGTGTGACGGATAACGCGCGTGGATTACAGCAGCGGGAAGGCTTGACCTTCTAAGCCGTCTGTGTGACGGATAACCTTGCTAAGCGTTGATTTGACCGATTACGCGGCTTCTAAGCCGTCTGTGTGACGGATAACTTTTCTATAGCATCATTCAGATTTTTAGCGGTCTTCTAAGCCGTCTGTGTGACGGATAACCTTCTGCCTTTTTTGCATCTTAATTAAGACGCCTTCTAAGCCGTCTGTGTGACGGATAACTCTTGTGCGATAATGTTCCTAATCTTTAAGAACTTCTAAGCCGTCTGTGTGACGGATAACCGCAAAACGGGTTCTGTGTTCTCTCAAAGGGTCTTCTAAGCCGTCTGTGTGACGGATAACGAACTTCCCGATTCTGGCGTTCCACTTGATGACTTCTAAGCCGTCTGTGTGACGGATAACATCGACAGGCAAAGGCAAGTGAGGAAGAACAACTTCTAAGCCGTCTGTGTGACGGATAACGGTCTTGTGTCAGAAGTCTTTGCCATTTTTTCCTTCTAAGCCGTCTGTGTGACGGATAACGTGCGCGAACGCAGAACCTCTGAAACACTTTTCTTCTAAGCCGTCTGTGTGACGGATAACTTTTATTAGCCATAAAATCTTTTCATTTCACACTTCTAAGCCGTCTGTGTGACGGATAACTGGCATCAACACAAAAAAAGCGGCTCAAAAAACTTCTAAGCCGTCTGTGTGACGGATAACCTGACACTTCAATGTTGTTGTCGGCAATAGCACTTCTAAGCCGTCTGTGTGACGGATAACCTTGACTATAACGAAGTTGTTTACGACAAAAACTTCTAAGCCGTCTGTGTGACGGATAACAAGTCGGATATAGAAGATGAAAAGGATTATAACTTCTAAGCCGTCTGTGTGACGGATAACCTTATTGTAGCAGCGCGTGGATTACAGCAGCGCTTCTAAGCCGTCTGTGTGACGGATAACTTGGATGCCGAACTAGGAAAAATAGCAGATAACTTCTAAGCCGTCTGTGTGACGGATAACGGCAGAGGTGGTTACATCTACCACCCCCCGGTGCTTCTAAGCCGTCTGTGTGACGGATAACAAGCGAAAAAGGGGCAGGAGCCAAGCGAAGCGCCTTCTAAGCCGTCTGTGTGACGGATAACAAAACGCAGCGGATACTTTTTGGCCTCAGTCACTTCTAAGCCGTCTGTGTGACGGATAACATAGAAAAGCGCAATGCCGCAAAAGCGCTATCCTTCTAAGCCGTCTGTGTGACGGATAACAAAGGAAGCCCGAGACGCTGCGCCGACTGAACCTTCTAAGCCGTCTGTGTGACGGATAACTTTGTGTTGGTATCGCTTCGCAAATTCTAAAACTTCTAAGCCGTCTGTGTGACGGATAACTACATACAGTACAAGCTGAACTAAAGAAATTACTTCTAAGCCGTCTGTGTGACGGATAACCGCAATGATGCAAATGTTCCAATGATGGAAGCCTTCTAAGCCGTCTGTGTGACGGATAACTTTTGGCTTTTCCGGCGCATCCGCGATCTTTTCTTCTAAGCCGTCTGTGTGACGGATAACTCACTATACTTTAGCAAACCTCAAAAGGACTTCTTCTAAGCCGTCTGTGTGACGGATAACTTTTTGACGCAGAATCGCTATTAAAATCAATACTTCTAAGCCGTCTGTGTGACGGATAACGTTTCGGCGGTCTTGCGTTCGCGCACTCAAGCCTTCTAAGCCGTCTGTGTGACGGATAACGACGGCGGCATATTTTGCAATAATCCTGCAATCTTCTAAGCCGTCTGTGTGACGGATAACTCTGCTTCTTATATTCTTGTCTTTCAAAAAGACTTCTAAGCCGTCTGTGTGACGGATAACACACAACCAAAAAGACGAGTCTTTTTCTTTTCACTTCTAAGCCGTCTGTGTGACGGATAACGCCCTGCCAACTTTTGAGCGGAGCGAAAAAGGCTTCTAAGCCGTCTGTGTGACGGATAACATTCCAATCCGTTCGCTTAATTGCAATCCATTCTTCTAAGCCGTCTGTGTGACGGATAACCTCCTGCGCTCCTTTTCTCGAGGCGGGTTTTACTTCTAAGCCGTCTGTGTGACGGATAACCCGAGTTTGAAAGGGGAAACAAATTGAAGCCGCTTCTAAGCCGTCTGTGTGACGGATAAC
>CAYWWW010000044.1:0-3904 GCA_964462205.1 uncultured Cardiobacteriales bacterium | reverse complement strand
TGGCCATTATCCAGATTCGTTGCCTGATGCTTTGGTTGAAAATTATTTGACGACAGGCTCTAGTAATTTTTAGAATAATGGCTTAGAACGGTGCACCTCCCGCACTTCTTTGATTGCGGCCTTTCGGGATCGACGATTATCCAATAGTTGGTTATTTATCGGAACTTGCGATAGTGCATTGTTTAATCAATGGTTAAGTCAAGAACTCTGTCCTACGCTTACCGCCAATCATCTGGTTGTTTTAGATAACGCAGCCTTCCAGAAAACCCAATCCCTTATCCGTTCTACCGGCGCACAACTGCTTTACCTCCCATCCTATTCTCCTGATCTGAATCCCATTGAACGGCAATTCGGTCTCCTCAAAAAATATCGTGAATAGCATGCCGACCTCCCTTTAACTGATATCGTCAATGTGTTCGATTACTCTTGAGATTAGCTATAACGAGCAAAAATCTCCCGCAACTCTTCCGCCAAAGCCTGACGGTCACAAAATTCAATGACGGTACCGACGGCGGGAACTTCTTTAAGCGCAGCAGCGAAGGCGTTGATGATGGCTTCAATAATAAGAGGCTTGGGTGGCGTAAGGATTCAAATGGATGAAAAAAAGAAAATTATAGGTCATTCAAAAAAAGAAATGTAAGCGCAAAGTTGGACAAGATAAAAGTTGCTTTGCAGAAAGGAGTAACATTCTGTAGATTATCAGTTTTTAACTTTTATGAACACTATTTATGACTGCATGGCTATATTCAACCCTCTTGGCATTTAATCCCAATATGGTTACCGGTATTTTTGTCATTATGATGATGTTTATTTCCGTAATTGCATTTGTCTTTATTTTCCTACCATTCAAAACTGCAAACCAATTCGCTGAATTTGCACCAAATTTATTAACTACTTTAGGCATTTTAGGGACTTTTATTGGCATTGCCATGGGTTTGGTACATTTTGATGTGACCGACATTGACGGCAGCATTCCCAAACTTTTAGAAGGCTTAAAGGTTGCTTTTTTAACCAGTATTGTCGGTATTTTTTTATCAATTATTATCAACTTTGTTTTATCCCTCGTTTTATCCTTCAAACAAAAAGTAATAGAACCCCAACCAAGCGTTAAAGCCGATGATCCTGACGCGATATTTCGGCTTTTACAACAACAAGTTGCGCTTTTAAAAGAGTTAAAAGACAGTCAAACCTTGAGGCGAAGTGAAGCAAGCGATTTTTACAAGTTAATTCAAAAAGATGTTCAACTTGGCTTTCAAACTGTTCAAGAAGAATTTCGAGAATTTGCACAAAAAGTTGCTAAAAGTAACAGTGAACAATTGATTGAAGCACTGAGGGAAGTGATTCGAGATTTTAATGCCAAAATCAATGAACAGTTTGGCGAAAACTTTAAGCAGCTTAATCAGGGTGTCGAAAAATTAGTAACTTGGCAGGAGAATTATAAAAATCATCTCGTACTTTTACACAAAAAATTTACAGAAGACGCTAATACAATCGCATCCATCAAAACATCACTTGCGCAAATTACCCAAGACAGCCAAACCATTCCGCAAGCTATGCAACAGCTTCAACAGATCATGCAGGGAGTTAATCAGCAGTTAGCACAGCAAGAGCAGTATTTAAGCGCCTTCGCAGCGATTAAAGACAAAGCGGAAGCGATGGTGCCGACACTTCATCAGCATTTAGATGCTATGCAGAAACGACTTGCAGAAACATTAAAAGTTTTTGAAGAAACAATAAAAAATACCACTGCCAACATTAACGGCGAACTGAGCAAGAGCAGTAACCTTTTATCCTCTTCAGCACAAGCGATTCAACAATCAACGGCAGAAGTGAATAAAATAATTACTCAAATCAATCAACAACAGGCAGAACTTAACAAGGACATACATGATTTTTCTAGTCAATTAACCAAGAAGCTAGAAGAAGTTATAAACAACCTTGATAATCAACAAAAAGAACTGTTTAGCAAGCTAAAAACCAATCTTGATAATTTACAAACAGAACAAAATAAATCCATTAACGCAAAAATGACTGCCATTGATCAATCTATGCAAGACGAAATTAGCCGTGTGATGAAAAAAATGGCAGAGGAATTAACAGCGATCACAGGAAAATTCGTTGAACAATACAAAGAGTTGACTGGAAAACTTCATGAACTAATAAAGGACTATGAACGTCAACAGAGTTTAAAACAACAGAAATAGGTTAAAAACGATGAATCAAAATAACAAGCAGCATGATACGCAATGGCTACCGGTTTCGGATTTAATGTCAGGACTGATGATTATCTTTATTTTTATTGCCATCAGTTTTATGCGTAGTGCCGATATTGAACGCAATCAAATCAAAGACATCATCGTTTTGGCAGATGAAACCCAATTGGCGATTTATCAAGCATTGGAAGTTGAATTTCGCGATGATTTAAGCCGTTGGAATGCGGAATTAGACCCTGAAACCATAACTGTGCGTTTTAAGGAACCCGATATCTTGTTTGAGCGCAGTGCCGCAGCAATCAAGCCTCCGTTTAAGCTCATTTTAACAGAATTTTTTCCAAGATATATCAAAGTATTAAACGAATTTTATCAAGATATTGAAGAAATTCGCATTGAAGGCCATACCTCAAGCGAGTGGAATGTGGATACCGAGGAAACGCAGGCGTATTTTTTAAACATGGAATTATCACAAAAACGCGCCCGCTCCGTTTTAGAATTTGGATATTCCTTGCCAGAAACAGCCGCTTATCCTTGGTTGAAAAGCAAGTTAGCCGCTGTAGGTTTATCCTCCGCTCGCTTGATAAAAGATGATAATCAGCGGGAAGATCAGGCGCGTTCACGTCGGGTGGAATTTACCGTCAAAACCAATTTTGAAAAACGCATCATTCAATCGGTGACGACATCATGGAATTAAAAGTTGATTTCAGTGGCTTAGAAGAACTTAGAAAAAGAATCGGCGCACAAGTCGCCGCTGTGGCCATAAAAACACCTGAGTTGCCACCTTTGCCGTCAGTTTTGCAACAGTTACTTGAAGATGGATCGGTGGATTTAGAAGACTTATCCGACGTAACAATAGATACCAAGACAGATTTACTGCATATTCATGGCCATCAGATTGTTCTATACATTCCAGATCAATCCTACCCCATTGAAGAAATCCAACGAGATGCAAGCAAAGGTAAGAGGTATCATTTGTCCTGGTGTCGGACTTTAGAAGACATGAAAAGTCAAGGCCGCTTCCAACGCTATGTTGCTTATACCGATCCAAATCAACAGTTTCGGATTTATCATGGCGGCAAAGAAGGCAAAGCAAGACTACAGGTCTGTAAAAATTGCTTGAGTAAACTGAAAATACATGAAAAAGCTGGCTCTTTTGATTTAAAGACATTTTTTGCCAAACATAAAACCCATTTTGAATCCCTGCCGGAACGTACCACCTACACTATGCAGCCGAATGATTACACGAAGGATTGGGATAAAATTTCCAAAGAAAGACGTGAGAGAGCCAATTGGATCTGCCAAGGTTGTGGCATTAATTTGAGCAGTAATCATGGTTTATTGCATGTTCATCACGTCAATGGCCGCAAAGATGACAATCATGATGAAAATCTTCGTGTTTTATGTGTCGAGTGTCATGCCAAGCAACCCAATCATCAACATCTTAAACCCAAAAGCAACGAGCAAAACAAGTTAGATAAACTCAGACGTGAACAAAAATTGAAACTTTAGGTAAGGATAAAAAAGCAATCGTGATCAAATTACTATCCTCCAAACTTGATATTGTTTTCAAAAAACTTTTCGTTAGAGCCTGTCGTCAAAACAAAGAACAAAAGGGTAGAATACTAAGAAAGATAAGGAGATAGAAGGAATGACCCAAGCAGATTACCGTCGGCATGATATCAGCGACCGCG
>CAYWWW010000043.1:0-4338 GCA_964462205.1 uncultured Cardiobacteriales bacterium | reverse complement strand
AGCTCGCGTGGTGCCCAAAGCAGCGCTATTAAATTAAGAAAATTAGGCTTGCGGATGGCCGCATCCTAGCCTCGGGGAGTCAAGACGGGACGATCAAACTGTGGCCGATGCAGTAAAGGAGACAGCGCCCCGCCGCCGCAAGTGGGGCGACTTTAGTGCTTGGCTTGGGTGAGAAAGGGGTTTTATAATTTAACTTTTTTGGGAGTGCGTGATGAATGAATTAGTAGTTTTTGACCATGAACAATTTGGCGAATTGCACGTAATTAAGTTTGAAGGCGTTGAGTATTTCAATCCTGATGTTTTGGTTGATGTTTTGGGATATAAAAATTCAAACGATATGTTGCGTGTTTTCAACAATATTCCTCAAGAAGACTTAAAATTATACATAAGACATTTTAGCTTCAATGAGTTAAATCAACTACGCAATGAACGCTTAGTTGAAAAAAATCAAAAGTTTGTATGGAGTCCCAACGGCAAACGCTTCCTTACCGAAGCCGGTTTGTTTTATCTCTTAAACCGCTCGGATAAGCCAAACGCCTATCCGTTTCAAAGATGGGTGAATACGGTGGTGTTGCCTGAAATTCGCAAAAACAGCCAATATCAACTGAAAAGCCAAGCTGGTCTTGAGATAACGCCTTGGCTTGAGAAAATGACGACGTTTATGGAAACATTGCAAACCAATCAGTTAGCGATGAAAGAAGACTTGCAACAAATAAAAGGAGAGCAACGCGAGATAAAAGAACAGCAACTAGCAATAAAAAAAGACCAAAGCCTCATCAAGGAACAAGTAAAACTACAGCAACAAAAAACCGATGCCTTATTTAATCGTGTGCAAGAACTACACGGCACGTTAAGCAAATTACATCAAGCAGATAGAAAGCTCCAAAAACAAGAAAATTATCATAATTTACATGCGATCAGTCAAAGCGTTGCCGGTAATTTAGTGCAAGTGGAGATGAATTTACGCGAGGAGATCAATAAAGATTTAGAAAAGCTCTATAGCTTATTTGAAGCGCTTCATTATCAGAATCTTATCACGCATAAAGAGCTGCATAATTTATCCATCCTGCACCAAAGTAAACGTCAAAAAAAAGGGCTTGATGCTTCCCAAAAAGCCGATTTGAAAGTGGCGATGCAAGCGCTGCGCCTGTCTTTGGGAAAAAGCGATCAAACAATCGCTGATGACTTAAACCGCGACGGCATCCCGACTTTAACCGGTCAAGGCGAGTGGACAGCGCTGAAAGTCAAGCGGTTTTTAGGGAGTTAACAAAAACCTTGCGCCTCGCCATTCTCCTGCTGATGACTGCTGTTTATAATGGCAAGTCGCAGTTCATCTTCAGGAATTTTTATGGCACAAGCAGTTTTGTCACCGGCTGGAAAAATCTTCATCCGCGAATGCGGTTTTTTCATCGCTTCGGTCGTTAAAAATCTCAATCAAACGCCAGGCTTAGGCGCACTTTTGGATTACGGTGCTGGCGCTTTTGAGCGTTTTTTGCAAGATCAACAACGCAAAGACGCGGCAACGCAGTTATTGCAACAGCAAAAAGCGATGAAGATCAGCGTCCAAGAAGCAGAAAGCATTGCTATTGAATTGGTTAAAGAAGACTTTCCCGATATAAGCCTGGACAAAAAACAGGCCATCATTGATCTGATAAAAATCACCCCGAAGACGATTTATCAACGCCATCAGCAGCTTAGCAAGCTCAACAGCCAACAACTGACCCAAGTCACCACCGTCTCGCCGCAGGCAACCTTGCCACAAGTGGCCGAGGTCTATTTGCCCTTATTGCCCAAGCGTCGCCCCAAGTTTCAAGCAGGCGATTTTGTCGAAAAGGTTGATTTAAGAGGAAATGTAACAACTGCTTACGAACTCAAAGAATTTTTAGCGAGTGGTGGCTTTGGTGACGTATGGCGGGCGAAAAACGAGGCGATTCCCGTCGCCGTCAAGTTTTGTCTCGAAGAAACCAACATGACCGCGCTCAAGGCCGAAGCCAAGAACCTGCAATTATTACAAAGCCATTTCCCCAACCATCCGTACATTGCCGGTTTATTGGACTTTAATATCAGCCGCGAACCCTATTGGTTGGCCTTTGAATATGTAGGTGGCGGAACCTTGGAACAGCGGCTTTATCAAGGCGCTTTGGGTGAAGCCGAAGCCTTGGAAATCTTTAAGAAAATCGTCAAAACCTTGGCCGAAGTCCACCGCCAAGGCTTGTACCATCGTGATATTAAACCGGCCAATATCATGCTTTCTGCGTATGGCGAACCCAAAATTGCCGACTTTGGCATCAGTTGGCTCGCCAAACCCTTTGATTTGGCGAAAACTGTGGGAACCACCACCGTTTATCAACAAGCGCTGTTGGCTGCCGGTACGCCCGGGTTTATGTCGCCCGAACAGCAACAAGGGCAAGCCGCCCAAGCCGATGATGATGTTTATGCCTTGGGTGTCCTGCTTTATCAGATGTTGACCGGACACCTGCAAGCCTTAACCAATGATTGGGATGAAGAATTGGCTGAACGTGGCTTGGCAAACTATCAACCGTTGATCAAAGGCTGCCTTGGCAAACGCGGGCGGCGTTTTGGCACTGCCGAACAACTATTGGCGAAATTACCCCAAGCAAATCTTGTAACTGCGCCCCCTATGACCATGCCACCGCTGACGCCACCTTCGCCCGCCCAAAGCCAAGCCGCCCAAGCCAACGACGACTTCACCTGGCAACAGTGCGAAACGAAAGCCCAAAGACTGTTGAATACACAACAATTTGATCAAGCCCAACAAGCGGTGAATGCCTATCTCACGGATCCAACTTTGCGCCACAAGCGCCATGAAGACGAAGCCCATGCCTTGGCTTTAACTATTAAACAAACCAAGCAGACTTATACAGAAGACCAAGCCTGGCAAGACCTACAAACCAAGCTCAAGCAATTGACTGATAAAGAAGACTTTGCCGAGTCCTTACAACAACTTGGCTACTATCAACAACATCCAGACACGCCGCCACGCTATCAAGCGCCGTCTCACCAAACCGCATTAAGTATCAAACAGCAACAAGCGGAATGGGAAGCGCAGAAACGCTTGCAAGAACAACAAGCAGAAGCCAAACGCAAGGAGGCGAAAGATCACCATGCCATGGGTGATAAATATCGCCTCGGCCAAGGCGTGGCGCAAGACTACAACGAAGCGGTCAAGTGGTATCGCCTAAGCGCCGAACAAGGCAATGCGGCGGGGCAAAATAATTTAGGCTGGATGTACGCCAATGGCCTAGGCGTGGCGCAAGACTACACCGAAGCGGTGAAGTGGTATCGCCTAAGCGCCGAACAAGGCCATGCGTCGGGGCAAAAGAATTTAGGCCGGATGTACCAATACGGCCAAGGCGTGGCGCAAGACTTTAAGGAAGCCGTCAAGTGGTATCGCCTAAGCGCCGAACAAGGGGAGGAATTTGCGCAATATAAGTTAGGCATCATGTACCAATACGGCCGAGGCGCAGAGAAGAATCGTACAGAGGCGATCAAGTGGTATCGTCTAGCGGCACAACAAGGAAATACAGACGCCCAAAACCGCTTAAAAGCATGGGGGGAGCGTTGGTAGCAGCATCTTTCAGAAGTAGGCGTTCCCCAAGCCATAGCTCGCTTGGCGCCCCAAGCGGCGCTAGTGAATTAGGAAAACTAGGCTTGCGGATGGCCGCATCCTGGCCTCGGGGAGTCAAGACGGGACGATCAAACTGTGGCCGATGCAGTAAAGGAGACAGCGCCCCGCCGCCTAAAGTGGGGCGATTGTAGTGCTTAGCTTGGGTGAGATAAGGGGGTTTTATTATTTAACTTTTTTGGGAGTGCGTGATGAATGAATTGAGTATTTTTAAGTTTGATGAATTTCCCGTGCGCGTGGTGCAAGTGAACGGCGAGCCGTGGTTTGTGGCGGCGGATGTGTGTAAAATTTTAGAGATTAACAATGTATCCATGGCATTAAGTCGTCTTGATGACGATGAAAAAGCTGATATCAACATTACTGATACCAGCTTAAACGGGGTGACTCAGGTTCGCAATCTTTTGATTATCAACGAGTCTGGTCTGTATTCGCTGATTTTGACCAGCCGCAAACCCGAAGCCAAGCGTTTCAAAAAATGGCTTACTTCGGAAGTCCTCCCGCAGCTCCGCAAAGAAGGCCGCTACGAACTAAAAACGCAGGATAGCCGCGAACCTGTTGCTTTAGCTGATAAAATGATGATGTTTATGGAAACATCCCAAGCCAATCAGTTAGCGATGAAAGAAGACTTGCAACAGATAAAAGGAGAGCAACGCGAGATAAAAGAACAGCAATTGGCAATAAAAAAAGATCAA
>CAYWWW010000042.1:0-4772 GCA_964462205.1 uncultured Cardiobacteriales bacterium | reverse complement strand
GCAAAAATAATTTAATCTTTTCTTTCTTATCGTAAAAGAATAAGCCTGTGGATAAGTTTTTTAATTGAATTACTGGATAAAAACCGCTTGACTTTGAGCGCTGTCCACACGCCTTGGCTGGAAAAACCCCTTCCCTGGGAAGGGAGAGGTTGGGAGAGGGTATATTCATTAAAGGCTTTATAGCATGGCTTTTTTTATTGACTAACTTTTTAAGTTATTGCGTAAAATCACAAAAAGTTAAGGAGGTGGATAACCTTGTAGATAGCTTTCCATCAAGATGACCCAAGCTGTTTTCAGGTAAGCATTTTACCCATAAAGTTTTTCCAACTGGCGCAGGGTTAAGGCTTCGGCCAGATGTTGGCTGTCAATGCCGTCGCTTCCGGCTAAGTCGGCAATGCTTCGGGCGACTTTGATGAGGCGATAGTGACTGCGTGCCGAGAGTTGCCATTTTTCGGCGGATTTTTCCAAAAGTTTTTCAGCAGAATCGGAGAGTTGAGCATATTTTCGCAAGGCTGCCTGATCCAGAAAAGCATTAGCAACGCCTTGCCGCTCGGCTTGGCGTTGGCGGGCAAGCAAAACCCGTTCGCGCACGGCGGCGCTGCTTTCTTCCGGCGCGGCATTGAGACGCAGCGCTTGGCGGTCGGGGGTGGGCACCTCAATTTGTAATTCCAAACGATCCAACAGCGGTGCCGATAAGCGCTTGCCAAAAGGTGCCTCGCGGCTTTCGGGATTCAAAGCCGCCAGCCATTGGAATGCCGCCGGAAATTCAGCCTGATTCAAACTGCGCGAAATCACCACCCGTCGCGCTTCTAAAGGTTCGCGCAGACTTTCCAAGACATTGCGTGCAAAAAACGGTAATTCATCTAAAAACAACACCCCGTGATGACTGAGTGACACTTCGCCGGGTTTGGGGTCGCTGCCACCGCCGATCATCGCCGCCGCTGAGGTGGTGTGATGCGGACTGCGAAAGGGCGGTTGAAAAAAGGTCGTCCATGGCCGTGGCTGTTGCCGTAGCGAATAAAGTGTCGCCGTTTCCAAGGCTTGCGCTTCGCTCAACGGCGGTAAAAGTCCTGGCAGTCGGCTGGCCAACATGGTTTTGCCAGTACCCGGGGGACCGACAAACAAGAGATTATGACCGCCGGCAGCGGCGATTTCTAAGGCGCGTTTGGCACGCGGTTGACCGCGGACTTCGGCTAAATCTTCTTTTTGATCAATATTTTCGGGAATGGGTGGCCGTTCGGGGGCTTGGGGTAGCGGTTCGTTATCACTAAAATGCTGAAAAAGCTCTAAAAGATGTGAAGCAAAGGCAAAATCACCGTTGACCACCGACACTTCTTCGGCGTTGGCCAGCGGTAAAAATAAGCGTCGGCCAGCTTTCTTGCTATGTAAGGCTGCCGGTAGCGCGGCGCTGATGGCTTGAATACGGCCATCTAAAGCCAATTCACCAAGAAATTCCCACTGTTGCCAGCGTGCATCATCGTGGTGCAGCGGCAGTTGTCCTGAGGCTTGCAAAATAGCCAGCGCTATCGGCAAATCAAAACGTCCGCCTTTTTTCGGTAAATCCGCCGGCGCGAGATTGACCGTCAGCCGTTGATTGGGAAAACGAAAGCCACTGTTTTCTAAAGCAGCGCGCACCCGCTCCCGACTTTCTTTCACGGTAGTTTCCGGCAAACCGACGATATTCATGGCAGGCAAGCCCCGCGCCAGATGCACCTCAATGCGTACTTGTGGTGCGTTCATGGCGAGTTGTGCCCTGCTATAAAGCAAAGCGTAGTGCATAGCCTGACTTACAACGTCGTTGGCGGAATCGCTGTCGGCGGCTTAGCTTGCTGACTTTCCAAGGCGGCCAAACGGCGTTCTAAGGCTTCAAGTTTTTCGCGACTGCGTTGCAGAAGTGCTTGTTGTACATCAAATTCTTCCCGAGTCACCAGATTTAACTGCTGAAAACTACTTTGCAAAGCAGCACGGATATTTTTTTCGGCATCTTGTTTCAATTCTTGCACGCCAGGCGGCAATAAACTGGCGATTTTCTGGCTCATTTCATCAAAAAATTTTTCGTTCATGGCAAAGCTCCGTAAGCGTTTTGAAAGGATATGAAAAATAACCTGGACTGAAAAATGTGGCAAAAGCCAACGGGAGACTAGCAGGAAGCACGAGGCCAGAAAAGCCGCCGGAAGCAAGCGCTATCGGCTGCGACCTGGCCTTGATTTTGCATTAAAGTTTGGCAAGCGGCTTTTTTGTAAAAGAAGGCTTTCGCTTTTTTGGGTAAGTTTTGAGAAATTTTTATTCACTTGAGGGACTTATGAAACTCATCGTAGCAATTATCAAGCCATTCAAACTGGATGATGTCCGTGAAGCCTTGCAAGAGGCTGGGGTGCAAGGCATGACTGCCTCCGAAGTCAAGGGTTTTGGTCGGCAAAAAGGCCATACCGAACTTTATCGCGGCGCTGAATATGTCGTTGATTTCCTTCCAAAAATAAAACTAGAGATCGCCGCTGAAGATGATCGGGTGGAGGCCATTGTGGAGGCCATTCGTACCGCCGCCAATACCGGCAAAATCGGTGACGGCAAAATTTTTATCTATCCCTTGGAGCAAGTGGTGCGGATTCGTACCAATGAATCAGGTTCGGATGCACTATAATTTTACAACTTACTTAGCAAATACTTAGGGAGAAAAACATGGAACCTGTGATTGAATTACGTTATGCCGTAGATACGATGTATCTTTTGTTTTCAGGCGCTTTGGTCATGTGGATGGCCGCCGGTTTTAGTATGTTGGAGTCGGGTTTGGTGCGTGCCAAAAATACTGCCGAAATCCTTACGAAAAACTTATCGTTATATGCCGTGGCTTCAGTGATGTACATGCTGGTGGGCTACAACTTGATGTATCCCGGGGACGGCGCCATCAATAGTTTTCTGCCGTCTTTAAGTTTTCTTTTGGGTAGCGATAACGCCGCAAGTGACGTGATTGCCGTTTATGGCACAGACGATGAAATTTCCTACTCCAGCATGGCCGACTTTTTCTTCCAAGTGGTCTTTGTGGCCACGGCGATGTCCATTGTTTCCGGTGCTGTGGCCGAGCGGATGCGCTTATTTGCTTTCTTGATTTTTGCCGTGGTCATGACCGGTTTTATCTATCCGATTCAAGGCTATTGGAAATGGGGCGGTGGCTTTTTAGATGAAATGGGTTTTGTGGACTTTGCCGGTTCCGGCATTGTGCATTTGGCGGGTGCGGCAGCGGCTTTGGCTGGGGTGATTTTACTCGGTGCGCGTAAAGGCAAGTTTGGTCCGAATGGTGAAATTTATGCGCTGCCGGGTGCCAATATGCCCTTGGCGGCTTTGGGTGGCTTGATTTTATGGTTGGGTTGGTTTGGTTTTAACGGCGGCTCGGAGTTGCGAATTTCCAATGTGGACGAGGCCAATATCGTGGCGCAAGTCTTTGTTAATACTAATATGGCGGCAGCCGGTGGCTTGATTGCGGCGCTGTTAACGGCACGGATTTGGTTTGGCAAAGCCGATTTAACCATGGCGATCAACGGTGCTATCGCCGGTTTGGTGGCGATCACAGCCGCACCGGATAGCCCAGTGCCTGCCTTGGCCACGCTCATCGGCGCGATTGGTGGCATCTTGGTGGTATTGGCGATTATTTTCCTGGAAAAACTGCATTTAGATGACCCGGTGGGGGCAATTTCCGTGCATGGCGTAGTTGGCATCTGGGGCTTGCTGGCGGTGCCTTTGTCCAATGACGAAGCCTCGTTCCTGGTGCAGTTGATCGGTATCAGTGTGATTTTTGGCTGGGTATTTGTGACCAGTTTTATCGTCTGGCTGATTTTGCGCTTAGTTATGGGCATTCGGGTGAGCGAAGAGGCTGAATATGAAGGTACCGATATTCATGAATGTGGTTTGGAAGCCTATCCTGAATTTACCCGCAGTCCCGCTACTTCGCGGCATTTGTAAATGGCAGTAATTTGAAAAATATCTAAAAAGGTCAAGCTGCCGGTTAAAAACTTAAGCGTTATGTTTAAGTATTAAACCGGCGCTTTTTTAAGCGCTTTAACTTTCCTTAAAATGAAACCTGGTTTTTTTGTAGCTAATTGAAATAGCTATAAATTTTACTTATCATCATGCGTTTCGTTCTGCCGATTGGCTAAAACCCCAGCGCGGCGGTTTTTGCTCAATAGTTCGCGCATGTGGATGCGCAATTCTTCCAAAGATAAACCAATGTTTTGCAGCTCACGCAAGGCCGGCAGTTCAATCCGTTCATAAACATTATCAATGCTTAAGGCGTAAATGTGCTGTTGAATGGCGCGAATGGGAAACACAATGGCAGCGCGGATAATATTGATAAAAAAAATCGCCGCGAAAAACATCACACCGGTTAAAATCAATTGTGGAATCAAAACTTTGGCTAAGGCTTCTTCGACATCGGTATTAAACATTGAGATGTAACCGACAAACTCTCCGCCGAGAATCGGCAAACTCACCTGATAAAGCGCCAAGCCATCAATTTTGACATTGCGATAGGTTTTGCGATTGTTCACGTCACTGACTAAATTAGTGATACTTAAAGGTTCTTTGCGCATCAACTCCAAAAAGCCACCAGAAAAACGGGTGCTTTGATTGACGGCGCTGGTCAATAATTGGCCTTGTCTATCGGTGACAAAAACATAAGCAATGCCATCCAAAGAGGCGGTAATGCTCGTAACTTCTTCAACTTGCGGTTGCATGCTGTTTTGCAATGGCGTAGCTAAGGCTTGGGTAAAACCATAACC
>CAYWWW010000041.1:0-5024 GCA_964462205.1 uncultured Cardiobacteriales bacterium | reverse complement strand
CCGAAGAATTAAACCGCGACAGCATTCCCACCTTAACCAGCAAAGGCGAGTGGACGGCTTTGAAAGTGAAGCGGTTTTTAAGCAGTTAATATTATCCCTGTCAATTTTTTAAGCATAAAGGCTGCGCTCGCAACCTTTGTCACTTCTCTACCTTTATGATTTTGCCAACGGTAAAAAAACCGAATGGTAAAAAAGATCGAGATAACAACGCTTTTCTTCTTGACGCAACGCTTTGCTAAATTTCCAAAAGCCATAAACACAGGCCAAATTCAACAGCCGATTGGCATAACGCTCCCAAGTATAAGCGGCTTCCACCCGTGCTATACCGGCTTGCGAAATTTCCTGCCAAATACTTTCATCCTTTTGATAAGATTCAATAAAATTTAAGATTTTCTGGGAAGCCAGTTGTCCCTGGTTTGGGTCAATATGAAAGCCAGAAATCCCGTCTTGAATAATTTCCAAAGGCCCGCCATAACAAGTGCCAAAGGTCGGCAAACCAGAGATCATCGCCTCAATAATCGTTAAACCAAAGGCTTCAAATACTGCTGGCTGCACAAAAATACTTTTCTTATCGGCAAGATAACGATACAGCTCGCCAGCAAAGGCTTTCGGCAACCGCACCCCCAACCACCGCACACGCGCATCTAAAGCAAATTCGTTAAACAAAGCGTGCATCGTGGCGATTTCTTCACGCTCTTCGACATCTTTCGATAATTCGGCATCCACATGCCCGGCGATAATCAATAAGTTAGCCGTTTGTTGCAAGGCTTGATTTTCCGCATACCAACGCAATAAACCGGTGATGTTTTTAATTTTGTCCAAACGTGCCATGGTAAAAATCAAAGGTTTATCTTTATCAGAAAAATTTCCCCTGGCTTGCGGATGATCTTCGTAAAGTAAAGCGGTAATTTCAGGCTCTAAATACTGCAAACGACGGGCGGCTTCGGAATAAGGAAAGTAGGTTTCGGCATCGGCACCCGGCGAGACGATATTAAATTTCGGATGAAAAGGATCAATGCCATGCAGCACCCGATATAAATCAGGCATAGTAAAAGATTGATAACTCTCATACTGTCCTAAGCTCGTTTCCGTACCGGCAATCTCTTGATAGGTGCTGGAAATAATAATATCGCTGCTATTCATCGCCAATAAATCAGCGGTATATTGACAAGCAAAGTGCTTTTCGGGATTTTCTTGCCAATACAACTCAGAAAACAAATACTTACTTTTTTCCAAAGCATGGGCAATGGTACATTGGGTGATATTTAAACGTTGACTCAATAACATCGCCACCAGATTGCCATCGGAATAATTGCCAACGATTAAATCGGGCTTACCGCCAAACTCCGCCAAAACTTCCCGCTGTAAAGTTTCGCTATAGCGCTCTAAATGCGGCCAAATGGCAAAACGCGATAACCATTGCGGTATTATCTCGCCATTTTCGTCATAAAACGGCACGCGCAAAATAAAGCTATTTTCTGTGCCATGTACTTTTTCCAGGCGCTGATCGCAGGTCGTACCTTCGGCCTCAGGAAGCAAGCGCGTAGCAATCAAAATTTTCGGTTGAATGGCCAAACCTTGCTCCGCCAAACGCGCACACAAGGCTTTTTCTAAAGCCCGCACTTGATCCAAAATATAGACCACCTGACCGCCGGTATCGGGACGACCCAAAACATTTTCCTGCGCGAAAAAACCATGTACCGACACCAAAAGCAAGCGCGAAAGCATGGGGATGCGCGACAGGAAGGCTTCGACTGTCGCATCTGCCGGCGCTTCTAATAAACTTCGTAACAATTCAAAGGCTTGGCGTATCGTTTTTGCATCCTTCCCCCAACCAGGCGCAAAACCCAAAAGCGCTAAACTCGGCAACACTTCGGCGGCTGGCAAGGTCGCGGGGAAAGTTTTTAAGAGATTAGCGGCTTTTTGTAAGGCTTGAAAAAAATCGCTGGTTTTCGGACGGTAATACAGCAATAAAGGCTGCCCTTCCAAACTGTGCAGACTTAAAAAATCCAAAAGTTTTTCCCGCAAGTCATCTTGATTATTAAACAATTGGCTGGCCAATTGCCGATTTAAAAAAGTTAAACCCTGGCCGATAGAATCGGGGTCTTTTAAACGCGGAAATTCTTGTTCAAAAGGAAAAATACTAAAACTAAAAGTTTTACTGGCCGAACCGCGCAGCCAGGCTTCTTTTTGCTGTAAATAATTCAAAGCGTTAATATCTTCATAGGCCAAATCTTCGGCATGGAGACGGCCATATTGCCACCGGCCAATGCCAGGACGAAAAGCCAGATGCAACCAACCTTCGCGCCAAAAGGCTTCTTGAACTTGCTGAAAAACCGCTTGGACTGCTGCCAGATCAGCAGCGGAATATTCAACAGTGGAAAAGGGCGCTTCAGTTACGTCCTGAAACTGTTGCTGAAGATCGGAATGTAAAAAGAATTTATTTTCTAAAACCAATAAGCGGTGTAATAAAGCATGAAGCAGCGGACGCATTTGCGTTCTCAATAATTGAAAACTTTCCAGCATAATTTCTCCTTAATAAAAAACCAATAGAACAAACACTTAACTATTATTGATCCTTCAATAATTTTGTAAAATTATTCCTTAAACATCTTTAGCAAATTGATAATGTTCGATACCTTCTAAAATCCCTTCGGCAAAACCGGCTTTGGCAAAATACACCCCTGGCCGACCGCGCAAAGCCGCCATTTCTGGACTGTGATTGCCAACCACCACGCCGTGGCTTTCGCCGATAATCATGGCGGCATCGTTGCCAGAATCACCAGCAACCAAAATATTGGCGGTGGGAATCCCCCATTTCCGCGCTAAAAAGTCCACAGCATGACCTTTCGAGGCATGAATTGGTAAAATATCCAGATAACGCTGGTGGGAAAAAATCACATTGGCCTTGATTTTGATGGCGCGTAGGCGTTTTTCCAGGTCTTTTTGGCGGAAGGCTTTGACATCACTGACATAAAAACTGCATTTGAAACGATTTTGAAATTCGGCTTCTTGGCGATACAACCCAGGGCTGGGGATATTATCCAAAGCCGCTTGCACTTTTTCGGCATCCCAATCCTTGTGCAATAGATCATGCCATTCGCTATCGCCGACCCAAGGTTCTTGATAATAATGAATTTCTGTCCCAACCGAAGTCACCCAAATCTCAGGCGTTGGTGCTTGCTGTTGGGCAATGGCGGCAGCAGCGCTTTTGAGATGCCGACCGGTGGCGACGGCAAAAGCCACTTGGCCTTTTTTACTTTCCAGCCAAGCGCTTAAAGCCTCTAAACCCTGGCCGCCAAGCAAAGTATTATCAATGTCCACAATCAATAGATACCGCGCCAGCGGCAGCCGGCTGTTGAAGGTTCCCAAACGGTTTTTGCTTTTTTTCGGCTGTCGTTCGGCAAAAACTTTGAGATAACGTTTGACATGCGCCTGCCAAGTGTAATGGCGCTTGATGCCGGCCAAACCGCTGCGTTGCCAATTTTTGTAACGCGGCTCGTCCGTTAGCGCCGAAAACAATGCCTCACTAATCGCCTGATTATCCAAAGGATCAACTAAGAAACCATTACGGCAATTATCAATAATATCGGCAGGCCCGCCGTCATTGGTGGCCACCACCGGCAAAGCACTGGCCGCCGCTTCCAGTAACGTCAAACCAAAAGGTTCGGTATAAGCGACATTGGCAAAAACGCCTTCCAATGCCGCAACCTTTTGATAAATTTTTGGAATATCTTCAGAAAGATGCTTTTTTGGCAACGCCAAATGGCCATAAAGATCATAGCGATCTTGCCAATAGAGCAAGTGAGAAAAAATTTTCCGTGCGCCACGTTCTAACTGATAGATATCGTCGCGATTGCCCAAAATTAAAATTAAATTCGCTAATTTCACTAAATCGGGATGCCTGGCATAAGCATGTAATAAATTTAAGATATTTTTGCGTTCATCGGCACGCGCGATGGCCAAAATCGCCGGTTTTTCAGCATCGTGCAAAAAACGCTGACAATCTTCCCATAACGGAAAAGTGGCGAGACTACGGCTTTTTGCCTCAAAAAACTTGGAGACATCCACCCCAGGCGGAATCACCTCCACTTTGGCCGCTGCTTGATGGCTATAAAGGCCATACTGCTCGCGGGCTTCTTGACGGGTACTGGCCACAATAAAATTGGCATGGATCAAGGTTTCTTCTTCAGCCGCAATCCGCCTGTCAAAACGAAATTCGCGGTCAATGCTCGCCGCCTTACGCCCGGCCGCCAACAGGCGCTCACGCTTAACCCGTCCCAAAGAGTGCCCGGTATGCACCATTGGCCGAGACAATAGCCGCGACAGCCGCGTTGCCACATAACCGGCATCGGCATAATGGCTGTGTAAAAGATCGGGCACTCGCCCTTGCTGCCGAATAAACGCCAAAATCGCCTTAACTGCTTCATCCAGATGCGGCCAGAGCAATTCCTTGCGTAAATAGCTTTCAGGACCAAAAGCAATGCGGCAAATTCGAGCTTTTTCATGAAAACTTTCAAAAGGTTGATCATAATCTTCGGCAATACCTTCGCCGCGAAAACGACGGGTCAAGACATCCACCTGTGCCACCTGTTCCTGTTCCGCCAGGGCTTTGGCCACTTCCATGACATAGACAATCTGACCGCCGCTATCGGCATCAATGCCAAGCTCCCAATCTTTGGCACGCAGGCGGCCATGCAGGGACAACAAGACAATATAAAGTCCTGATTTATTTGCTGACATTGTGATCACCTGCCGCTTTTTTAGGGTCAGCAAAATTAGCCACTTTGGCAGTCAATAGTGGCAACTGCCAATCGCTTTGAAAGGCTTGATAAAAAGCCAAATTTTCCACAATCGCGCCACGTTCACAGCAAATCGCTGCCGCCAATGCCTGGCCGCGTTCTAAACGCACGGCATAATCCCAATGCAAAATTTCCCCCAAAAGCCACACCGCACTCACTGCATCACCGGCACCAACGCTATCCTGAAACTCCCCAGGCAGAGGCATAGCGCTGACCGACCAC
>CAYWWW010000040.1:0-5300 GCA_964462205.1 uncultured Cardiobacteriales bacterium | reverse complement strand
AAGGCGAGTGGACAGCGCTCAAAGTCAAGCGCTTGTTGGCAAGTTAGTTTTTTCCTCCTGCCATTTCTTGAGAATCCCACCATAGTTTTTCAAAAAAATTTCTTTTTTTTTGGCAAGTTCTGCTATTTTTGTCCTGCTTGTCGCAAGGCAGGTTTCGGAACTTTTTGGAGTAATCAAAATGGCAAAATGGGGTTTAGGGTTTTTATTTCTGCTCTTGAGTCTTGGCGCTCCAGCAACGACGCTTTATGTCAACCACGCTGCCACCGGCAGCAACACCGGCGAAAGCTGGGCGAATGCCTTCCCCACCCTGCAAGCCGCACTGGCCGCAGCAGTCAGTGACGATGAAATCTGGGTCGCCGCTGGCACCTATTACCCCGACGAGGGCGGCACGGCTACCAACAACGACCGCACCTCCACCTTTAGTCTCAAAGATGGCGTGGCGATCTATGGCGGCTTTGCCAGCGGCGAAACGCAGTTAAATCAACGCAATGTAGCTACGCATGTTACCACATTAAGCGGCGATATTGATGGCACGCCTAGAGACAATAGTGGCAACGCCATCCATGTTGTCAGCAGCAGCAATAACAATAACACGGCAATTTTGGATGGCTTCACCATCAGCGGTGGCAACGCGGATGGCATCATCTACCCCAATAACGTGGGCGGCGGGGTGTACAACTTACAAAGCAACCCCAGCTTCACCAATAGCATCATCTGGAATAATCGCGATCAAACCGGCATCGGGACGGCAAACTCGGCGGTTTTTAATTCAAGCGCCAATCCTAGCTTTAGCTACAGCCTCGTGCAGGGCTTGAACCCTGGCGGCACAGGCAACCTTACAGGCACAACAACCAACCCGCAGTTTGCCATGCCGCTTACCCCCGGCTTGAACACAGGTGGTGACTACCGCTTGCAAAGCACCTCCCCCGCCCGCGATGTCGGCAATAAAGACGTTAACATGCTAACTACCGATCTGGATGGTAATCAGCGCATTATTGGCACCCAGATTGACCTTGGCGCTTACGAATTCCGTCCCCTTGGGGACATTTCTGGCGATGGCGTGGTGGATCAAAACGATTCAACAGCATTGATTAGCGTCTATGGCTTAACTCCAAGCAGTCCCAATTGGAATCCAGCAGCGGACTTAAATGGCGATGGCCGGATCAATATGTTGGATTATCGCCTGCTGCGCCGTGCGCTGGCTGCTCCTTAACCACTTATTACATTCCCTCGCTAACAAAACAAAAGCCGCTTCTGCGGCTTTTTTATCATGACAACAGCAAATTTTTTATTTTTGCCAAAAGTTTTTTCTGTTATCCTGTGGTCGCTTACCATTGCGGTGGGCAGTTTTTACCTTTGCGCGGGTTTCCCCATGAAAAAATATCTTTGCTATCTATTTTTATTGCTCAGCGTCAGTCTCCAAGCCACGCCTTTACCGCTCATCGCCACAACTGGCGCAGATAACTTGCCACAAAGTTTTTCCCAAGAACGTGCGGAAGAAGAAACCTACTACGCACCGAAATCGCAGGCATTGCCAGTCATAACTTATCAGCGACCAAAAAATGTGCTGCATTATGATTTGCCTATGTTCACCAGAACCAAAACGGAAAGCACAGGTAAAGGTCCCTTGCAAATTGGCGAGAGTCGCGATCTCCCCGATTGGCTTACCCAAAATATTGTTTGGGAAGCGGTCGCTGGTGGCCATGTTGCTGGTGTTTTTATTCGTTCTCCATCCGCAAAGGGAACGCGCCTTGGTATTCGCTTCGAACAGTTGCCAGATGCTGCTGCTTTGTATTTCTACACGGCAGATGCACAAATGCCAGAAATAGTTATGGGTAGTGAAATCAATCGGTTGATTGCACTTAACCGCAATGCCAATGTTGAGCCAGCGCTTGCTAATCTGTATTGGTCGCCGGTTATTAACGGCGAGACAGTGCAAGTCGAGATTTTCTTGCCGAGCCCGACCCGCACTGAACAAGTTGCGATTACCTTTGTTCAACTTGCCCACCTGTTTACATCCCCAACCCAGCTAGAGCAACCAATACAGACGAAGGATATTAATGACAGTAACTCTTGCCAGTTAGATATCAATTGCTACGCGGAATGGAGCGAAACGAAAAAATCAGTAGCGTATATGGTTTATCAAAAAGGTAGCAGCACCTTTATCTGTACTGGCACCTTGCTTGCTGACAAAGACACCAGCACCAGCCTTCCCTATTTCCTCTCTGCCTATCACTGTATTGACAATCAAGCTGCCGCCAGCACCCTAGAAACCTATTGGGGACGTGAATCAAATAGTTGCGACAACGGTCAAAATGAAGGCACCAGTGTCACAGGTGGCGCGGAACTGCTTTATGGCAGTGCTGATACCGACACGGCCTTTTTTCTGTTAGAAAACTCGCCGCCTTCAGGAGTTACATTTAGCGCTTGGAAAGCCACCCCGCTCAGTAACAACACTGAAGTTTTTGGTATCCATCATCCACGCGGCGATTTGAAAAAATATACCCGCTTCAGCAAAACGGAGGATGCAACTTGTACCCGCTCCAGTTCTACTACCTTTAGTTGCAGCTCTGTACCAAGTGACGTTGGTAATTTTTTTATCGTTGACCCGCTGGATGGATTAACCGAAGGCGGTAGCAGTGGTTCTGGCATTTGGCTTAAGGAGGCTGGCAATCGCTATCTAGTGGGACAGCTCTATGGCGGTAATGACACAACTTGTAACGAAACGAACACTATAAGCGTTTATGGTCGTTTTGACCGCGCTTATTTTGCTGCTGGCGGCTTGCGTGAATGGCTGAATAGTCCAAATGACTACCAGGTAAAAAATCTCAATGACTCCGGTTCGGGTTCTTTGCGAACGATAGTTGAGGACGAAGCCGGCGATGGCGATACCATTACTTTCGACGCTAACTTAGAAGGGACTATTACCTTATCACGTCAAATCCGCTTGGATAAAAATCTGACCATTCAAGGACCAGGCGCTGACAAAATCACCATCAGCGGCAATAACGCCTCACGGATTTTCGAGGTAGTCAGTGGTAGCACGGTCGCTATCAGTGGGTTACGCTTAATCAACGGCAACCCTAGCAGCGGCTGTAGCAATCTCAGCAGCGTCATTTGTGGCGGTGCAATTTTGAACGGCGGAACACTAATCGTTGATAACAGTATATTAGAAGGCAATCGTGCGGATTTTGGCGGAGGGATTTTTAACAGAAGCGGCAGCTTAACGATGCGCAATACTCTGCTGTCGGGGAATAGCGTGAGCCAGGCCGGTGGGGGTTTAGGCAATTACCAAGGTAATTACAGCTTCATCAACATGACTATTAGCGGCAACCAGGCGGATATTAGTGGTGGCGGGGTGTACAACTTACAAAGCAACCCCAGCTTCACCAATAGCATCATCTGGAATAATCGCGATCAAACCGGCATCGGGACGGCAAACTCGGCGGTTTTTAATTCAAGCGCCAATCCTAGCTTTAGCTACAGCCTCGTGCAGGGCTTGAACCCTGGCGGCACAGGCAACCTTACAGGCACAACAACCAACCCGCAGTTTGCCATGCCGCTTACCCCCGGCTTGAACACAGGTGGTGACTACCGCTTGCAAAGCACCTCCCCCGCCCGCGATGTCGGCAATAAAGACGTTAACATGCTAACTACCGATCTGGATGGTAATCAGCGCATTATTGGCACCCAGATTGACCTTGGCGCTTACGAATTCCGTCCCCTTGGGGACATTTCTGGCGATGGCGTGGTGGATCAAAACGATTCAACAGCATTGATTAGCGTCTATGGCTTAACTCCAAGCAGTCCCAATTGGAATCCAGCAGCGGACTTAAATGGCGATGGCCGGATCAATATGTTGGATTATCGGATATTGGGTAAAGCACTGAAAGGACTGTAATATTCTCGGCCAGGGATTAAAGCCTTGACCGATGTTTTCAAATAAGGACGATGCAGATGCAAAAAATTGTTTTCGCATTATTGGTTTTGGTGTCCGCTTCGGCGCAGGCGATTACGTTTAGTTTTTCACCAACAGGACCTTTAACGGTGCAAGTAGGTGAGTCATTAGATTTTACTTTAAGTGCAACTCTGACAGGCAGTGAGAGCTTAATCGGTTTTGATTTTATCTCCTCCCTGACACCGGATAGTTTTACCCTGGATTTAGCCGATTGGGATAATCTATCTGATTTTTCTTTGAGCAATAACGTTACTGCTGCGAGCAATTTTTCAGGAGACGGCGACTTGACTGTCGCGGATTCTTATACCATTGGCACCTTGACTTATACTTTTAACACTTTTGGAAACTTTAACTTGGCGCTGACTTTTGATGATGTTGCTTATACTGATCCCGACAGCGGTGCATCGGATGTCAATTTCGACCCGATTTTTCGCACAAACATTATTTTACCGTCCACAGTTGAGATTGATGTAGTCCCCGAACCTGGCTTATTGCTAGCAAGCGTTGGTGCTTTGGGTTTTTTAGCAGCACGCCGTCGTCGCCAAGTCTCTGTCTAAGTTGTTTTTTTGTTTGTAATCAAGGCCGCTTTTGCGGCCTTTTTTATGGGCGCGGTGCGCGTTGAAAAAAGCAAGATGGCTGTGTTCAAGATACGGCTTCTTTTGTTTTTATCAGGAGATAGCGATGAATGCTTTGAGCGTGTTTAATTTTGATACATTGCCGGTGCGGGTTGTCATGATTGACGGTGAGCCGTGGTTTGTGGCGGCGGATGTGTGTAAAACTTTAGAGATTGGCAACGTCTCTATGGCGTTGAGCCGTCTTGATGATGAAAAGCAACTTATTGATACTTCCGTACTGAATAGTCTTCAGGGTCGAGAGAATCAACAGTTTAGCAACTTCGACCCCAAACAAATAAACATTATTAACGAATCTGGCCTGTATGCGCTGATTTTGACCAGTCACAAACCTGAAGCCAAGCGCTTCAAAAAATGGCTTACGTTGGAAGTTCTCCCCACCTTCCGCAAAGAAGACTTGCAAAGCCTAATCCCCCCTCCCAATCTCCCCCTGGCCAGGGGGAGAGGTGAAGGTGCACAGATTCTTTCCTCCCCTGCCTTGGAACCTAAAAAAGACTATGACGTGGCAAGCAACGCCGATTTACACAACAGCATTCCTACCTTAACCAACTAGTGCTAACAGAAAGTATTGAAAATAAAGCAATTTTTTTAAGTTAAAAAGTTATCTACAAGCTATGCTATTGATTCTTTGCATTCAGCGCTTTGGCCAATCAAGTTATCCACAGGCTTATTCTTTTACGATAAGAAAGAAAAGATTAAATTATTTTTGC
>CAYWWW010000039.1:0-5357 GCA_964462205.1 uncultured Cardiobacteriales bacterium | reverse complement strand
GTGGCGATGCGGTGTGCATCAAAAACGACGCGAACTTCTCCCCTAAAACTTGGTAATTTAAGGAAACCCGCATGTCTTTGCCAAAACAAAACCCCTGGCTGTTTAGCAATCGCTTTAGCCAACAGTTACCCGCTGACCCCAACTTGGAAAACAGCCGTCGGCAAGTGGCGGAGGCGGCTTTTTCTTGGGTAACACCGGAAGCCGCACCAGCACCAAAATTATTAAGCTATTCCAAAGATTTGGCCGAAACTTTAGCTTTAAGTGTCGAAGATTGCCAAAGCGAAACTTTTTTGCAAGTCTTTGCTGGTAATCAACTTCTACCCGGAATGCAGCCTTTTGCGATGGCCTATGGCGGTCATCAATTTGGCCACTGGGCCGGGCAGTTAGGAGATGGTCGGGCTATCAATCTTGGCGAAATTTTCGTCAATAACCAATACCTTATTTTACAACTCAAAGGCGCGGGGCCAACGCCTTATTCGCGTGGTGCCGACGGTTATGCGGTGTTGCGCTCGTCGCTGCGCGAATTTCTCTGTAGCGAAGCCATGTTTCATCTTGGTGTCCCCACCACCCGCGCTTTGAGCCTGATAACCAGCGGTCGGCCAGTAGTGCGCGATATGTTTTACGATGGCCGTCCGCAACGGGAAGCCGGTGCGGTTATCTGTCGGGTCGCGCCGTCGTTTTTGCGTTTTGGCAATTTTCAACTATTTGCGGCGCGTGGCGATACGGTTAATTTACGGAAATTATTAGATTTTTGCTTAGCTAATGATTTTTCCGAAATTTTTCCAAAAAAAGCCGAATATAGCACCGCTGATTATCTGACCTGGTTTGCCGAAGTCAGCCGCCGCACTGCTGTGCTGATGGCCGAGTGGGCGCGGGTGGGCTTTGTGCATGGCGTGATGAATACCGACAACATGTCCATTTTAGGCTTGACCATTGACTATGGCCCCTACGGTTGGCTTGACGTATATGACCCCGACTGGACACCGAATACCACCGATGCTGAAGGCCGCCGCTATCGCTTTGGCCAGCAGGCGTTTATCGGCCAGTGGAATCTCTGGCAATTGGCCAATGCGCTATTTACCGTGGTTGCCGAAGAAAAAGCGCTACAAGACATTTTGAATCAATACGTCGCCGATTATCAGGAAGCCAGCCGCAAAAACTTGGCTGACAAACTTGGTCTGACTTGGCAAAACGACGATGAAATGCTGGCCAGCGACCTTTTGGCCATGCTTGCCGCTTGGGACACCGACATGACGATTTTTTATCGGGAATTGGCCAAAATCACGCCCGATCAAGACCCCGCAGACCGCCGGCAGCATCTCAATGCCGCTTATTATCAACCTTTAAGCGTGGAACAAACGGCACGGCTGGAGGATTGGCTCAAGCGTTATACGGCGCGTCTGGCCAACGATAATTTAAGTGCCGAACAACGGCAAAAACAGATGCTTAAAGCAAATCCCAAGTATATCTTTCGCAATTATCTCGCCCAACAGGCTATTGATGCGGCGGAAGCCGGTGATCTAAGTTTTCTCAATAATTTATATCAAGTTTTACGCGATCCTTACGCCGAGCATCCCGATGCTGCGGGACGTTTTTATCAACGCCGTCCCGACTGGGCAAAACAAAAAGCCGGTTGTTCGATGCTGTCCTGTAGTTCCTAATGAAAAAAGCGGCAGAATTAACGACAAAGATGAGGGAAAGGGAAGGAAAAAAACCTTCTCTTTATGCAAGAGAAGGTTTGTAAAGTAACTGCTGAAAAAATGCGTCAAGAAACGATAACGCCATGAAATACATTAACGATTAAGCCATAAAGCCACGCGGCTTTCCAATTCCACCAAGCGGCTTTGGAAAAGCCGTTGTTTTTCAAGCGGCGCTTCGGCAATTCTTGCCTGAAGCTCACGCTTAAAATTTTGATACCATTGCCTTTTCTCGGCAAGCGACCACTCGCGAGGCGGTGGCCGCAACTGCCCCGACGTTAAAAAGTCATCCACGATTTGCGCCATCCTTGGTGGCGGGCCGCCGTGCCCCGGTGGCGGCGGAGGTCGGCCATAGTCCGCCGGTAGCGGCGGTGCATTGCCAGGTACGCTCGGCATTTCGCTTTTATTTTCCATTCCCAATAACGGGCGTACAAAAGGCGCGATAACATCTTCAGCTAAAAGCGTAATCACCGTTGCCGAAGCCAGCGCACCGACTAAGGTCATGACTTTGCCAAATCCCATGCCAGACTCCCCTAAAAAGGCTTAGAAAAAATCATTAGAAAAAAATCAGCGGACTTTCAAAAATTTACCCGCGCTGACACAACCCATTGGAATGACCAAAAGCGTCAAAAAGGTTGAAATCAATACGCCAAAAAGCAAAGACACCGCCATGCCTTGGAAAATCGGGTCGGTCAAAATCACGCTCGAACCGGCTACCAAGGCCAAAGCCGTGATCACAATCGGGCGGGCGCGGGATCTACAGGCATTGAGCACCGCATCCAACACCGAGATGCCGCGCTCGACTTCCATAATCGAAAAATCCACCAGCAAAATCGAGTTGCGGACGATAATCCCGGCCAAAGCGATAAAACCGATCATCGAGGTAGCAGTAAATTCGGCGCCCATAAGCCAATGCCCAGGCACAATGCCTAAAAGCGTCAAAGGAATCGGTGCCATAATCACCAAGGGAATGATAAAATTACCAAATTGCCAAACGACCAGAATATAAATGGCGATCAAAGCCACGCCAAAGGCAATGCCCATATCGCGGAAGGTTTCATAGGTGACCGTCCACTCGCCCGCCCATTCAAAGCCACTTTTGATGGTATCCGCCGGTGGCCCCATAAAGTTGCCGCTTAACGTCACGCCATCGGGGGTAACGTAATCTTTCAGCAGTTTTTCGACTTCCAACATCGGATAAATCGGCGCACCCAAGCGGCCTCTGACATCAGCCATCACATATTGAACTTCGCGTAAGTTTTTGTGGAAAATGGTTTTATCCTGCGCTTCCAAGACAAATTCTCCCAACTCCTGCAAAGGCACAACTTTGCCGCTTTGGCTCATGATCGGCAGTTCCAATAATTCCGGCAATTGACTACGAATGGCCAAAGGCACCTTGATGACGATGTCGGTAGTTTCCAGGAAGTTGCCGCGTTTGAGGTCAGTGACCGCGCTTTCCGCCAAGGCGACATGTAAATTCCGCACGATATGTTCGGGTGACACACCCAGGCGCTGCGCGCGTTCGCTATCCACCTTAAAGCGCAGGACGCTGTGATCGGCGGTTAAAAAAGTATTAACGTCAGTCAAAGAATCCACAGAACGGAAAATTTCTTCGATATCTTTGGCCACTTGGCTGATGGTTTCGCTATTGGGACCATAGATTTCCGCCACTACCGTTTGCAAAACCGGCGGTCCAGGCGGCATTTCCACCACGGTCAACACTAAACCCGGGTAACTTTCAAGCAAAGGCGCAATTTTTTCCCGTGCGACTACCGCTAATTCATGCGAAGTCCGTTTGCGTTTCTTTTTGTCCAACAGTTGCACTTGTACCTCGCCTTGGTGGCTGCCTTCGCGTAAATAGTAATGCCGCACCATGCCATTGAAATCAAAAGGACGCGCTGTTCCAACATAGGTTTGAAAGGCGATGACTTCAGGAATATCTTGCAAAATATTGACAATTTTCCGGCTGACCGTCGCGGTTTCGGTCAAGGCCACGCCTTCAGGCAAGTCAATAACGACGCTAAATTCGGGCTTGTTGTCATAGGGCATCATTTTAACAGTGACATCGGTGGACGCAAAGAGATACACCGAAGCGAAAAAGGCCACAAATAACGCCAGCAAAAATGACCAACCCAAGATCGGAATTTTCACCAAGGGAACAATTAAAAAACGAAAGAATTTTTCCAAAAAGGCTTCGGTTTTATGTTCACCTTCGGCAGCTTTATGCAAGGCCTGCATCGAAGGACGAATGCGCATCGCCAACCAGGGCGTAAAGGCAAAAGCGGCAAAAAGCGAAAAGAGCATGGCCACGGATCCCAACACCGGAATGGGCGCCATGTAAGGTCCCATCATCCCAGTGACAAAACCCATCGGCAGCAAGGCGGCAACCACGGTAAAAGTTGCTAAAATCGTTGGATTTCCCACCTCACGCACCGCATCAATGGCGATATGCGTATCCATGCTGTTCGACAACAGCCAACGCCTGTAGATATTTTCGACCACGACAATGGCATCATCCACCAAAATCCCGATGGAAAAGATCAAGGCAAATAAGGACACCCGATCCACCGTCATCCCAATGATCATGGCCGAAAATAAGGTCATCAATAGCACCACCGGAATGACCGCCGTCACCACCACCGCCGGTTGCCAACCCAAAGCCAAGAGCACCAGAATCGTCACCGCGCCAGTAGCAATAAATAATTTTTTAATGAGATCATTAACTTTAGCATTAGCGCTATAGCCATAATCGCGGGTCACCGCGACATGCACGTTGTCAGGAATGATGATGCCTTTGAGCTGTTCCACTTCCGCCAGAATGCCATTGGACACGGCCACGCCATTACTGAGGGCTTTCTTAGCAATGGCCAAGGTGACGGCTGCTGCGCCATCGGGGATTTTTTCACCCGGATGATAGTATTTGTAATAAGGGCCGCCGTAATACTGCACGCTGCTTTGGTAGTCTTCCGGCGCGAGATAGACTTGGGCGACATCGCGTAGATACACCGGCCGACCTTGTTGACTGGCCACAACTAAACTTTGCACATCGTCCAAAGTGCGTAAAAAATCGCCAGCGTAGAGTGAAAAGCGCAGGCTATCGGCCTCACTGTGGCCAGTGGCCAAGGTATGGTTGGCGGCTTGCAGTTGCTGCGCCAATTGCACCGGCGAGAGGTTAAAGCGTGCTAAACGCGCTGGTTCAATATCCACATGCACGATTTCCCGCCGACCACCGACTAAAAAACTATTGCCAGTATTGGGAACTTGTTTGAGATGCTGTAAAAGTTCCATGCCCAGATGTCGCAAGGCCGCATCATCCACTTCTTCCGACCAGAGCGTTAAGTTGATCACCGGCACATCGTCAATGCCTTTGGGTTTGACCAAGGGCGGCATCACCCCAGGTGGCATTAAATCCAGATGGGATTGAATTTTATCGTGAACTTTGATCAAAGATTCATTGGCATTTTCGCCGACTTCAAATTGCAAAGTGATCACCGCTTGGCCGCGTTCTGCCGCTGAATAGACATGCTTAAGCCTTGGAATTTCACTTAAAATCCGCTCAAATGGCTCAACAGCTAAACTCATCACCTGTGGGGCATCAATGCCTGGATAGGCGATAAAAATATCAATCATCGGCACGGAAATTTGCGGGTCTTCTTGACG
>CAYWWW010000038.1:0-5693 GCA_964462205.1 uncultured Cardiobacteriales bacterium | reverse complement strand
AGTAACGAAAAAAGCGAAAGCAATGAAAGTAGCGAAAAAAGCGAAAGCAATGAAAAAAGCAATAACGCCATGGCTGACACCACCAGTCATAGCGAAGTAACCGATTTATCTGAACCATCATCTAAAGGAGAGAAAGCGGAATGAGCAGCAAAATTGTCAAACCTGGCAAAAATTTGCCCCAGCAAGACCAGCCGACGGCAGTGACCAAGTCGGATCTGATTGAAAGCATCGCTGAAAAAAACAAAGACTTTTCCCAGCGCGACATTGAGATGGCGGTGAAAACCATCTTGGAACAGATGAGCCAAAGTTTGGAAAGTGGCGAGCGCATTGAAATCCGTGGCTTTGGCAGCTTTAGTCTGCATCAGCGTGGTGCGCGTGTGGGTCGCAACCCCAAAACTGGCGAAGCCGTGGAATTGGAATCCAAAAACGTACCGCATTTCAAACCTGGCAAAGAGTTACGCGAACGGGTCAACAGCGCCTGGACTGGCCAAGCGCCGCCGGCCAGCGGCACGAGCAATGGTGTGAAAGCCAAAGCCGATGGCGAAAAAGCCAAGCCTGCGAACAAAAAAGCTGAAAAAAGCGAAAAAAGCGAAAGCGTCGTTGAGGCCAGCAAAAGCCCGCGTGGACGGCGCAAAAACCCAAGTCAAGCCACCTCCGGTTAAATCTTAACCACAGCCAGCACTTACCCCAGCGCGGATTTTTCCTCGGCTGGGGTTTTTTATGTCGGCAGCGCCGCCCAATGTGCAGCCACGCTAGGCGCAAACGCCGAAGACGCATAAAATCGCGCTTTTCCGCATTCATCATTGAGAGTTGCTTATGCTGCAAGGCTTTACTATTGAAAACAAAAAGTTAAAAAAAGAAGCACTTCCCGAACTACCTTTGAGCGAAGGCAATTGCGAGGCACTGCGCTGGCTTGACGCTTTGGAACCGACGGAGGCCGAGCGGGAAATTCTCGAAGGCTTACTGCGCATTGAGGTGCCGGAAGCCGAGGAAATCAATGAGATTGAATCTTCGGCGCGTTTTTTTATCGGTCTTGATGGCCTACATGTGCATTCCTTATTTTTGGATCACAGTGGCGAGCGGCCGCTGACCGTATCCGTTGCCTGTATTTTGCAAGACAAACGCTTGATCACCATTCGCGATCACGAACTGGCCGATTTTCGCCTCTTTCGCCGCCGCGCCTATCACGGTTTGGTGTCTTGCAATTCACCATCAGAAATTTTGATTACCTTACTCGAACAAAAAGTTGAAAATCTGGCGGATCATCTGGAATACATTCACCACGAACTGGAAGAAGTCAGCCGACAAGTGCTGGAAGACGAAAACAGCAAACTGGAAGATGCCATTGAACGTTTGGCGCAACTTGAAGATAACACAGGAAAAGTTCGTTTGTGTTTAATGGATACCCAACGCGCCATTTCCTTTTTACAGCGGCATCTGCGCGATTCTGCTTTATTGCAAGATAATTATCGCGAGATGATGCGCGATATTGACACCTTGATGTCCCACACTTCATTTTTATTTGACAAAATCAATTTCTTAATGGATTCCACCCAAGGTTTTATCAGCATTGAACAAAATAAAGTTATCAAAATTTTTTCGATAGCCGCGGTGGTTTTCCTCCCGCCGACCTTGGTAGCGAGCATTTACGGCATGAATTTTGAATTTATGCCGGAATTACATTGGGTTTTTGGTTATCCCATGGCCATTGGTTTGATGATTATTGCGGCGTTAGCGCCTTATCTTTTTTTCAAGTACAAAGGTTGGCTCTAACACCTGGCGATAAGAGTCTAGTGATAAAGGCCAGTCAGCAATCATTTTAGCGATAATTTTTGAACATGCTTCCCCCTCTCCCTCCTGATCTTTCCTGGCATTCCGATGCCGAGGGTTTTGCCCTCCACGATGCCGAACTCGGCTTGTTGCGTTTAGATTTTTGTCACGGGGCGGCGCTTGCTCGGCAGCGGCCGCAGGGGTTAAGCGCTAATCTGCGCAAGGCCTTGGGCAATAAAAAATTTTTAGTCGTGGACGGTACCGCTGGTTTGGGTGGCGATAGTTTTGCTTTTTTAGCAGCGGGTTTTCGGGTGTTGGCCTGTGAAGCCTCGCCTGCCGTGGCCTGGTGGTTACAGACGGCGATAGACCGTGCGCAGCGTTGTGCGCCTTTACTGTGGCAAGATTTTTGCGGCTTGAAAAATAATTTTTATCAAGAGGTTATTTTGGAAATGGCCGAGCCATTTGTGTTGTATCTCGATGAAATGTTTCCTGAACGGCAGAAAAGCGCTTTAAACAGCAAAGCTCTGCGCATTTTGAAAAAACTCGCGGTGGAGCAGCCGTCGCCCGCCTGGGAATTTTTTAATCAACAAAAACAATTACAACGGCTGGTTATCAAACGTCCGTTGCGGGCAGCGGGACTTTTGGCCGCGCCGCCCAGTTATCAACTCCTGGGCAGCGCCGTGCGTTTTGATATCTATGTTTTTGAAAGGAAAAGTTTAAGCGAGAAATAATTTCGGTTAATCGCCAAATTCAAATAAATCGCTTAAAAAGCCGCCGCGTTTTTTCGGCTTGTCGTGGCGATAGGCGCTGTCCTCTTGACGATAAACGGCTCGTTCCGGCGGACGCTCGCGGCGGGCATCCCAATCCGCTTCGTCTCGGCCACGTTCTTCCCAGTCGCGTTCAGGCCGACGTTCTTCGCGGCGATCCCCACCCCGTTCGTCTTGGCCACGTTCTTCCCAGTCGCGTTCAGGCCGACGTTCTTCGCGGCGATAATCGGTTTCTGGTTCACGCGCTGGCGGACGGGATGGCGTATAGGCGCTGGCGCTGCGCTCGATGATTTTTTCCAATTCGCCACGATCCAACTAAACGCCCCGGCATTTCGGGCAATAGTCAATTTCAATGTTTTCCCGAAACACCACTTGTAAAGTCACCTTGCTACACACTGGACAATCCATACACGCTCCTTTTTTACTTTCTTGGGTCATAAAACCGCCGTTAGTAGAAGTTTTTGCCGCTTGGTTCCCGCCAACTGCGCCAAGCAGCAATGTTATGCTAGGCGTTTTTCTTTGGGATTTAGCCCATGCCTGCTTTTTCTACTTGGTCAGCTTGGCAACTGGTAAGCGAACAAAGCCACACGACTTTTAGTAACCAGTGGCAAGTTTTTTATCAAGCCTTGCCTTTATTAGCAAAACCTGCCGCAGAAAAGCCGCCAACGGCTTGGTATGATTTTTATTTTGCCAACATTTATCCGGCATCCTCAGCACAGTTGCAACTGGTGGCAAGCGACTTGCGCGCTTGGCAGCAGTCTTTGGCGGCGCGACTGGCCGATGTTTCGGCGCAGTTATGGCGCAGTCCTGAGGAGAAACTGGCGCTTTTGGCGCAGTGGTTGGCCGAGTTTGATCTTTTTTTACCGCTTCAGGCCAAGGCTTATGGTCAGTCCTTTGATAGTTTTCGTGATTGGCTGACGCAGCTTTCGGAATTAGAAAATTTTACTACCGACATTACGCTTAAAAACGCCGTGCGTGAATTGCGCTGGCAAGGCTTTAGCGCGCCCTTGACCGCAACTGCCACTTCCGCCTCAAGGCAGAGCTTAGATTGGCATTGGCAGGAAATTTTACGCTTGCTGGCTTGGCAACAAGGTTTGCTGGCCGCCGCTGTCGCCCGGCAGCCTAAGGTTGATTTTTCAGACTTTTTGGCCGAAAAAACCCTGCCGCCGCAAAGTCCCTTGAGCGCTTTAGCAGAAGCCATGGCGCAACTTGAACAACGCCTGACCTGGCAACGACAACAGCTCAAACAACTTTGGCAACAGCAAGACCCAGCCAGACAAAGCGCCTGGTTCGCACAAGCCCAGGCGACCGCCCTGGCCGAAGCCGACGCGCAATTGGCCAAGCGCTTCCGTCAAGCCGAAGTTCTGGCGATTTTTGCGCTGCGTCAAAAGGACAAACAACTACACTGGCTTGAACAAAACTTTGAAATTATTTGTGAAAATTCCGATAACAACGCCGCAAACACCGCCAAACTAACCAAGCCTGCGGCGGCCAAGCACCAGCAGAAGGAAAGAAACGCAAGAAACGAAAGAAACAAAAAACGCCAACAACTGCATGGCGAATGGCTGGAAATGGAGCTGCGTTTTGCCTTAAATCAGCGCTTTGGTCGCGGTTTTGTGGATGGCTTGTCGCTATTGGTCTTGTTCGCCACTTTGGGTTTATTGCTGTTGTTTATGCTGGCGGCTGCGCTGCCGCCGCTGCTGGTGGTGATCGTGGACACGGCGCTTTGTGCCTTGTTATTGCTTGATTTTTTTCTACGCTGGTCTTTTTCTCCTGACCGACAAGCCTATTTTCGCCGCCATTGGCTGTTGGGATTATTGCCAGCTTTGCCCTTTGGTTTGCTGCTTTTTAGCCTCGAAACCTTGCTACATAGTGGGCAAAATCGCGCTTTGGAAGGCTTACGTGCGTTCGTGGTGCTGTTGCGGCAACTGCGACCGCTTATCCAACTGCTGCGCCTATTATTGTTATTTTTCCGAACCTTAGATGATCTCATCCGCCGCCATGCTTTTTGGCTTAATCGCGACCTCGTTTTTTATAGCGACAACGCGCAAGCTGCCGCCACCCCTGCGCCATTGGCGGCAACCGTTGCGTTAGCCGCTGACCTTGAGCATCAAGCCTATGTTTTAGAAAAGGATTTTTTGAACAGCAGCCCAAGCGCAGCGCTTATAGGCTATCAACAGCAGCGGCTGGCCTATCTCAAACAGCGCCAACACTATTTACGCGAACCAGGCATTGAAATGCCGCCGGAAAATAGCGCCAGCTTATCTTTTAATAATCTTATCAATAGCTTAAAAAATGCCGATGCCCACCGTTTACAACGCGAACTGGGCGAGGATTTTGCCAAAGAACTACAGATCGTCCGGCGTTTGGTGCGCTGGTCGCCGCTGCGCTGGTTGCCGCCGTTTCATCTGTTGATGCGCCTGCCGCCTGAAAAAAGCGTCAACCGCGATAGTTTGGCGCAGTTGGCCGGCGCTTTGGGCGATTTTCTACAGCATTTACAGCAGCGGGCGCTGTTTTTTGCCGATTTAGCCGGTGTCATCACGCCCTCGCAGTTGGTGCATCGTTTGGGTGACACCTTGGTGCAAACCTTAAAAGTCCCGCGTAATCGTTTGTTATCATTGGCAATTATTATTTTGTTGTTGTCCTTGTTATTGCAAGTTTTTCCCGTTGACTGGTTAAAAAACCTGGCCGAAGGTTTACGCGCCGTGTTGGCTTGGCCGGTATTGCTGTTGGGCGCTTTGGCCTTTTTGGGTGTGGCCTTGGGCAACTGGCTGAAAAAAATCGCGCATAGCCAAAGCGAAATGTATTTACGCCTGGCCAAGGCACAGTTTTTAGAAATTTTGGAAGCAGTCAAAGCCCAGCAGCAGGTGGCGGATTATCACATTATTTATCAAAGGATTCTTTATCCCGAAAGCGTTTTTCAAGCCACGCCGTTGCCTGTACTGCCGGAAGTCAGTGCTGATCCAGGACATGATTTGAAAAGAAGCATTTGCCAGGTTTTTGAATATACGCCAGGCAGTTTAGGCGAGCGGGTGTATCTGTGGTATCAGGATTATTTAGATGGCGCACCGTTAAGCCAAGGCGATCATAAAACCACCACACAACTTTTAGGCAACCCCTTGTTACAAAACTTGTTTCAGCAAGTCTTGCGCTTGT
>CAYWWW010000037.1:0-6545 GCA_964462205.1 uncultured Cardiobacteriales bacterium | reverse complement strand
GTTTGACGAGTTTATCGGTCTCCTGCATACGCCTATCGGTTTCCTGCATTTGCCTATCGGTCTCCTGCATCCGCCTATCGGTTTCCTGCATTTGCCTGCTGGTTTCGAGTTGTGCTTCTTTTACTTGTTGTTGTAATTGCATGAGTGCGCGCCAGACATCATCGAAGGTGGGCGCTGGCGTTGTGGTTTCTGACATGACTTTTGTTTTCCTCAACTGTAGCTATGGACGGATATTTATCTGAAAAAACTCTAAAATCAAGTTTGCAAACAAAATAAAAGCATCTCAACCCAGCCATTGGTTTCTTAAGGCCGCCGGCGCGTAGGGAGGGAAAGGCCAAAAATTCAACAGCGGACTTGAATCACTTCTTCCGGGTCATCCAGATTCATCGCCGTCAACAATCCCCCCCAGATGCAGCCACTGTCCAAACAGGTCGCGTTGTGGTGACGATAAAAACCCAAGCTCGCCCAGTGACCAAAAAAGAGATGCGGCGGGTTTTTTTCAATATGTTCAAAGGTAAACCACGGTGCAAAGCCAGGTGGCGCGGTGTCGGGTTTGCCTTTATGCCGAAATTCCAAGCGGCCTTCGGCGCTCGTAAAACGCATTCGGGTGAAATAGCTGGTTTGGCAGCGGTGCCGTGAAAAGTCAGTCAGGTCGTCTTGCCACAAGTCCGGCGAATCACCATAAAGCGCTGCTAAAAAATCCGGCAAGTGGTCACTTTGTAAAATTTTTTCAACTTCTTTGGCATAGGTCTGCGCAGCGGCAAGCGTCCAGATGGCGGGCAGGCCAGCGTGGGCAAGCAGCGCATGTCGCTTGGCATCGTAATGCAGCAAGGGCTGTTGGCGTAGCCAATCTAAGAGCATAAAACGTTGTGGTGATTCGAGAATATCCCGCAAGGTGTCGCCTTTGCGTTCGTGGCTCACCCCAAAACCCACCGCCAGACAATGCAGGTCGTGGTTGCCGAGCACCATCTGGATGTTGTCCTGATGCGCTTTGATAAATTGCAAGGTCGCCAGGGACTCGCCGCCACGGTTGACGACATCGCCAGTCAGCCAGAGTTGATCTCTATCCCAAGAAAAATCAAGACGTTCTAATAGATTTTGTAATGGCGTTAAGCAACCTTGCAAATCGCCAACGATGTAGGTGCGCATAAGGCATTTCCGCAACTTTAAGTTTTTTCAAGCAAAATAAAACGAAACCAGCCGTTGGCAAATAAAGGTACCTCAAGGATGACCACAAGGTTGTTTTGTTGTTGTAAAAGTGTTGTAAATTCCACGTCTAAACGGGTGGCCAAGGCGGCGGTCAGGGGATTGATAGCGCGTTTGAGCCAGGCTTTTTCGTCCGGTTGTAAAAACTTATCAATGACCAACAACTGCCCGCCTGGTTTTAAGACGCGCACGGCTTCGGCCAAGGTGCGTTCGGGATGGGCGGTGACGGCGATGATCAAATGCGCGATGACGGCATCGAGGCTGGCATCGGGATGCGGTAACTGCCAGACATCGCCTTGATAGAGTTGAATGTTTAGCGTTTCATGACCTTCGTCTGTGCGGTCTTCTCTAGGCTTTGCTTGCGCTGGTTTGCAGCGCTTTTTTTGCGCGATGTTGAGCATGGCGGCATTGGCATCCATGGCCAGATAGTGCGGTGCTGTTGGCAGATGCGGAAAATCTAGGCCGGTGCCCGCGCCAATGATCAAAACTGTCGCGGATGCCTCTGCCTTGAGATGGCTTAGGCTCAATTGTCGCCAAGGTGTGGAGAGGCGGCGCAGAAAAAAATCATAAACCGGCGCAAAAAGCGTGTAAGTGAGTGGTTGTAGGTTCATTATTGCGTTCGACTTTTTAAGTTATCATTTTGAAATTTATGATTTTAAGTTAAGACTTTCTAAGTTATAGCCAACGGTATTTTTGTCCACCCACAGGCTTTGGCCATCGGCATACCATTCTTTTTTCCAAAAGGGCGCTTGGCTTTTCAAGGCTTCAAGCAAAAAATGCACCGCCGCAAAACTTTCAGCGCGATGATCGGCAAAAGTAATAATTGCCACCAAGGTGTCGCCGGGGAAAACTTTGCCGACGCGGTGCGCGATAGCCGCGCCGTGGAGCTTAAACTTGGCTTCGGCTTCGCCGCGTAAGTTGGCCAGCATTTTTTCGCACATGCCTGGGTAATGTACGAGGTCCATGGCAACGATTTTGCTCTGGCTGCCGTCACGAAAATCACGCATCTGGCCGATAAAAGTATTGCAAGCGCCAGAGGTGCCAAATTGCGCTTCGGCTTGGCTAAAAAATTCCCAGGCAGAAAAGTTTTCTTTAAAGAGTTTTTCCATAAATTTTAAGAAATTAGCCGCCAGTCACGGGCGGGAAAAAAGCGATTTCAGCATCATCCGTCAATAAAAAATCCCAAGCGACGTAGCTATGGTTGATGGCTACCCGCACATTTGTTGGTGGTGCAGTGTTGTGGAGTTGTTGCCATAAGGCCGCGACCGACAGCGGCGCGGTCAGGGTAAGCGTTTGCGGCGGGAATTTTTCAGCCAGAGCGGCAAAATAAATAATAGAAAGCTGCATAAGATTTCATCGTGCTAAAAAGTATCGCTGTTTTATAGCATAGCCGCTATTTTCTGTCTGTTTTCAATGATTACGCCAAGGAAAAAGCATAATGTGGAAAAATTTTATATTTTCAAGGGGTTGTTTGGATAGCTGCCGCTATTTTGGGCGTGGCTGGCTTTTGCTAAGCCTCTGTTTTGGCCTGGTTACGGTCAACGCGCAGGTGAGTTTGGTGTTAGGTGGCGGTGGGGCGCGGGGCGTGGCGCATGTGGTGGTTTTAGAAGCCTTGGCGCAGGCGCAAGTGCCGGTAGAACGGGTGGTGGGCACCAGCATGGGCGCAGTCATTGGCGGTTTGTATGCAGCGGGTTTTTCGCCAGCGGAAATTGCCGAAGTCATTAAAACCCTGGATTGGGAGGCAATTTTTCAGGATGCGCCGCCTTTTGCTACTTTACCTTTTGCCGAAAAACAACAAACGCAACAAACTTTGACCAAGCCCGAAATTGGCTTTGATGGCAGAAAGCTGCGTTTTGCCGAAGGGTTACTGGCCGGTCAGCAGTTTGATTTGACTTTGCGGCGGCTGTTTTTGTCACGCGGCGTGCGGACTTTTGCCGATTTGTCGCTGCCTTTTACGGCGGTGGCAACGAATTTGGAAAACGGCGAGCGGGTGTTGTTGCAGTCGGGCGATGTGGTGACAGCGCTTCGGGCGAGTTTGTCCGTGCCTGGGTTTTTTGCGCCGGTAAAAATAGATGGTCAGTTGTTGGTGGATGGCGGTGTGGTCAGTAATGTGCCCATTGCCGTGGCCAAGGCGCAAAGTCCGCTGCCGGTGGTGGCGGTCAGCGTGGATTTGCCGTTAAAAAAAGCCGAAGCACTGACCTCGCCGCTGGCGATTGGTTTGCAAGTGATTGATATTTTGGTGGCTGAACAGGTGCAGCGGGAGTTGGCTTTGCTTGGTGCAGACGATATTTTGCTGAAACCACAATTAACTTTACTCTCAACTGATTTTCCAAAAATTGCCAATGGCTTAGCGGAAATTTCTCAACAATTGCCCGACTTCGTGGCCGTTTTGAAAACACAGTCCCAACCGGCGCTCTGGCAAAAACGGATAGCGAGCGCTGAAAAAACGCCGCCGGTAAGGGTCAGCGAAGTGCAGTTTTTTATTGACGAGGTTCCCAAAAAGCTGCCGCCGGTGTTGCAGGCTTTGCGCGGTCAGCTTTGGCAAGCGGCAGCGGTGGAAGCGGCGATCGCGGAGCTTTATGCGGAAGGCAGCTTTGCAAAAATTGGCTATGATTTACAACAAGATATTTTGATTGTTACCGCCCAGCGCAAACCCTTTGGCCCAGGTTTTATCCGCAGCGGGCTTTTTTTGGATAGTGATTTTGCCGGTCGCAATCGTTATGCTTTTGGTATTTTTTATCAGCAAAAGCAAGGCGTTAATCAACGCTGGCAGCTTGATTTTGTCAGCAAAGATGCCGAAACCGCTCTCGAAGGGCAATGGCAAGTGGCGACTGGCAGCGCCCAGTCCTTTGGTGGTTTATTACGTTTTCGCAATACGCGGGTGGATTTTTATCGCGCCGGACAATTGCTGGGCGAAGGACAAAGTCAAGCGGCCTTGTTTGGCTTGACCTGGACACAAAAACTCGGAAAGGTCGGCGAATTGCGGTTATTGTCCGGTTTTCAGTGGCAGCAAGATGACATGGCACGTTTACAAGGCGAGCCTTTGACTTTGGGACAAGGGCTGCGTTCAGAATTATTTTTTCAATACAATGCCTTGGATGCGCCATTTGTACCCAAACGCGGTCAAGCGGGAGACTTTTTACTGCGTTATGGCGACGGGCGGCAAAGTCTCTGGCAGGCACGTTGGCAGCAGCAACAGGTGACCACTTGGGCAAATACGACTTTAACTTGGCGCTTACAACTCGCCACCAGCAGCGAAACCGCCGTGCCGATTGCCGAACGCTTTGCGCTGGGCGGACGCAATGCCTTGTTGGCCTTTGGCGAGGGGGAATTGCCAGGACATCGCCTTTGGTATAGTGGTTGGCAGGTGGAAAAACCTGGGCAGCGCGGTTTTTATTGGGGAACCAGCCTTGAAATTGCCGAGGTTTGGCAAGCACAAGACCGCGATTTTTACTGGAGTGCGGGCCTCACTGTGCGGCGGCCAACGCCAGTGGGCGAACTCTTTTTGGGCTACGCCATCAGCGAAGCGGGCAATGAGCGCTTATATTTTTCTTTGGGAACAAAATTTTAATGCAGAAACAATACGATGTGCTGATCGTTGGTGCCGGTGTGGCCGGGATGTTGTCGGCCTTTTTACTCAAACAACAACAACCGACGTGCCGCCTGGCGATCCTTGAAAAACAACAACCTGGCCGCGAATCCTCCTGGGCCGGCGGCGGTATTTTGTCACCGCTTTACCCTTGGCAGCAGCCTGAGGCGATCACCACGATGGCACGTTATGGCCAGTTGCTTTATCCAGCTTTTTTAGAAAAATTAAGGCGTTATTCCGGCATTGACCCGCAATGGGAAGCCTCGGGTATGGTGATTTTAGATGCAGAAGAACGCGAAGCGGCGCAAGCCTGGGCACACCGGGAAGCCTATCCTTTAGAATTTTGGTCAGCCGCACGTTTACAAGCCTTCTGGCCGTTGTTGTCCGCCGAATTTCGCGAAGCCTTGTGGTTGCCTGGGGTGGCGCAGGTGCGTAATCCGCGTTTGCTTAAAGCCTTGCGTTATGCCTTGCAGCGTTTGCAAGTGCCGGTTTTTGCAGATGTGGAAGTAACGGCTTGGCAGGATGTTGGCAGCGAGATTATTTTAGAAACTGCCGCTGCTAAACCATTACAGGCCAAACAAATTTTGCTCACCGCTGGCGCTTGGAGCCAAAAACTCTTGCCGAAACTCATCGTGCAGCCGGTCAAAGGCCAGATGCTGCGTTTTGCGTTGTTTCCTGAGCAATTTCCAAGCATGTTACTCTATCGTGGCCGTTATTTGATTCCACGTCGGGATGGTCAGGTGCTTTTTGGTAGTACGGTCGAAGATGCGGCTTTTGATAAAACGCCCACGGCGGCAGCCTACGACGATTTATTACATAGTTTACGGACGTTGTTGCCGATTTTTGATGATTATCAACCAGTAGAACAATGGGCGGGTCTGCGGCCAGGTGCGCCAGGCGGCATACCGTATGTGGATAGTTTGGCTGCTGGAAAAGTGGTGGTGAACGTCGGACATTTTCGCAATGGCATTATTTTAGGCTTGGCTTCGGCGACTTTAGCGGTGGCGTTATTAACCGGCACAGCGCTGCCATTTTCGCCGCTTGCGTATCGTCTGGAGGCCAAACGCGAGTAGCGTAATGGGTTTTTTTTATTTGCTACCCAAAAACCGCTTGACTTTCAATGCTGTCCATTCACCTTGGCCGGTTAAAGTCGGGATGCCGTCGCGGTTTAAGTCATCAGCGATTGTTTGATCGCTTTTTCCCAAAGACAGGCGCAGCGCTTGCATCGCCACTTTCAAATCGGCTTTTTGGGAAGCATCAAGCCCTTTTTTTTGACGTTTGCTTTGGTGCAAGATGGATAAATTGTGTAACTCTTTGTGCGTGATAAGATTCTGATAATGTAGCGCTTCAAATAAGCTATAGAGCTTTTCTAAATCTTTATTGATCTCCTCGCGTAAATTCATCTCCACTTGCACTAAATTACCGGCAACGCTTTGACTGATCGCATGTAAATTATGATAATTTTCTTGTTTTTGGAGCTTTCTATCTGCTTGATGTAATTTGCTTAACGTGCCGTGTAGTTCTTGCACGCGATTAAATAAGGCATCGGTTTTTTGTTGCTGAAGTTTCACTTGTTCTTTGATGAGGCTTTGGTCTTTTTTTATTGCCGAAAGGTCTTGTTTCATCGCTAACTGATTGGTTTGCAAAGATTAAAGCACTAAAACAATTTTATCAGCCCAGGCGGTCACTTCGAGGCTGTTTTGGGTTTTCAATTCGTAGCGGCCTTCTTTGCGAAGCTGCGGGAGGAGGA
>CAYWWW010000036.1:0-7013 GCA_964462205.1 uncultured Cardiobacteriales bacterium | reverse complement strand
TTTTTCAGTTTTTTCAGTTTTTTCAGTTTTTTCAGTTTTTTCAGTTTTTTGCGCTTTGTTATCATCAGTGGTATTTACCGTAGCTTCCAACGGTAAGGAAAGATTATGTGGCAAAGGTTCTGCTGGCACCGGCGTTTGCTGCCGCCACGCCGACAGCCGCGCCAAGTCAACCACAAATAATTTCGGCAAGCCCATGATCACAAAATCACTTTCCTCACCGCTTTCCAAATATAAAACATAGGCATTCGGCAAAGGTGGCAGCCAATCTTCGTCAGCATCTTCCTCTGGCCACAACAATAACAGCGGCGCTTGCTGCAAATGTTGCCAGCGTTGGTAGTGCATTGGGATGCCCACGTCCCGATAACGCGCCATAAATTGTTCCCGCGCCGCCCAGATGCGCAGGGTGTCAGCCCAATTTTCCGCCGCTTCAACGGACAAGGGCGGATCACCGGCTTCGGCTAAAAATTTTTGTAATTCTTGCCATTCATGCCACAGCGGCAGATACGACCAGGCGCGGTCAAGATCACGGCTCACCTGTTCCTGCGCCCAAAATGGCCAACAGTCGGCGCTTAAACTTTCTGCCAACGGATTATAAGCGTGATTTTTTAGTTGCCAGCGTAAAATTTGCTTAAAATTTCGCACTTGCTGTTGTAAATTAAATAAAAATTCTTCCCCTTGCGCGACGGCCAGTGTCAATAACACGCTGGTGATCGGCTTTTCAACATCCTGTTGCCAGAGTTTTTGATAGGGGAAAGTTTTTTCCTCTCGATGATTTTTATCTTTATCATTTTGATTTTTATTAAAAAATTTCCATTGTTGATAAATCGCTTGCAAAGTCGGGAGGTCGCTTTGTTCGCCTTGCCAAAATTGCTTAAACAACTTCTCGGCCAAGTCCTGATGTTTTTTCAGAAGATACAAACTTTGTTGCGCACGAATGACATGCCCCATCAACACCAAAATATCGCGATCATTATCGGGCACCGTCACCGCGATATTTTTCAAAAGCCGCTTGGCGCGTTGTTGTTGCCAAAAATAATGCGGCCGTTGCTTGAGATAACGATAAAAACGAAAGACATAATCGGCATCTTTTTGCCAACCTTGCGCTTTTATCACTGCGGCATAATCGCGGCGTATTGCTTGATAACGTCCTAATTCTTTTAAAATTTCTTCCACGCACTCTTCTGACCAAGCGCTATGCCAAAAATCCAGATTGGGATACTGCTCCCGCGCTGTTAAAAAAATTTTGGCCGCTTGCAGGCGGAATTGCCAAAGGGCAGTGCTGGCCTCCCCTTGGTTGCCTTTTTCGCTTTGGGGGAATAACCGCTCCCACAAAGCCAAGGCTTCTGCACGTTGCGCCAATAACTGCCGCCAGGCATCCAGATGCGTTTTTGCTTGCGTAAGACGCACAGGATCACTTTCCTGAATGCCATGAAAAACCGCACGGTGATCGCGCAAAGCTGCTGGCAGATGTTCATAGACCTGAAGCCAGCGCCACCACAGGCTTTGCTTGGCATAAAAGGCTTCCGGGATCGGCGGCGCGCTGCTGGCGGCTGACCAAAACGGCGAGAGATAATCGGATAATAAAACCGGAAAATACCTTGGGATGCCCCGAGAAAAATCGGCAGATTTCAACAAAAGTTCCAAAACCCGCAATTGCCGAAAGCGCACCAAGAGCGGTCGGTTGGCGAAAACTTCTAATAACTGTTGGAAAAGCGACGAACACTCCTCCCGCAACAGCGGACAATACCAGTAATGCCCCTGGCGAACACTGGCCAACCAACCCAAGGCCGCAGGCGACGCAAAAGCGCGAAGTGTGGTGTCATTCAGCACGCAAAGCTCCTTATCGCTTAAAAAATTTAAGCAAAAGCCTAAAAGATTCAGCGATAAAAAGCAAAAACTTCCCTTAGCAAGGCCTTTTTTGTCATTAAAGCCAAGACAAGCATGGCCAAGCGTGGCAGCGCTGCTTTTTTCATTTCTTCTTTTTTTCTTATTTTTTTCTTCTTGAAGAAGGCAATTCAAGGCGCTGGTGGCAAGCCTTGGCCAGGGGACTTGAGGTCTAGCAACGGCCAACGCGCTACTGGCGAAATGTCAAAGTTTTCATCGTGTTCACCGACAGATAAACGCGCAAAACCAGCCACCGCGACCATCGCAGCGTTATCCGTACACAGCGATAGGCGGGGGAAATAAACTTCGGCAGGTAACTGTTGCAAGGCACGGCGCAGCGGACGATTGGCCGCCACGCCACCGGCCACGACCAATTGTTTATAACCGGTTTGCTGTAGAGCGCGGGCACATTTAATGGTTAAAGTTTCCACGATGGCCGCCTCAAAACTGGCCGCCAAGTCGGCACGCGCTTGCGCATCTTTGGCGCTATCGCGAAAGCTGTACAAAACTGCTGTTTTTAAGCCGCTGAAACTAAAATCTAAACCTCGGTCGCGCAAGGGTCGTGGCAAGGCAAAGGCCGTCGGCGAACCGCTTTCGGCGAGTTTGGATAAAGCCGCGCCACCTGGATAACCTAAACCTAAAATTTTTGCAGATTTATCAAAGGCTTCACCAGCCGCATCATCCAAGGTTTGTCCCAGCAATTGATAATTCCCTAAGCCTTTGACTCCGACCAACAAAGTATGTCCGCCAGAAACTAATAAGGCGACAAAGGGAAAAGTCGGCGCGGGCGATTCTAAAAACGGTGCCAAAAGATGCGCTTCCAGATGATGCACGCCTAATACTGGCTTCTCCCAAGCAAAAGCCAGACTTTTAGCCAAGACACTGCCGACCAAAAGCGCCCCCAATAACCCAGGGCCACGGGTATAGGCGATAGCATCAATGTCGTCTTTACTTAACGCATTTTTTTTCAAAAGATTATCGAGCATGGGCAAGGCGCGTTGCAGATGGTCACGCGCCGCCAATTCCGGCACCACCCCACCGTAAGTCGCATGTAAGTCTATCTGACTAAAGAGTTCTTGCCGGAGAATACCGGCATCGGGATGGTAATAGGCGATAGCGGTTTCATCACAGGAACTTTCAATGGCTAAAATGCGGCGAATGGCATGAATGCTTTGCATAGTGACTTCAGTTGGTTATAATCCGTGGCTTTTTTCTTAACCATACCCTATTTGCCATGGAGACTAAATGCCTGAAGTAAAATTAAAAGACAATGAACCTTTTGAAGTTGCCTTACGCCGCTTTAAGCGTGCCTGTGAAAAAGCCGGTGTCTTAACCGAAGTTCGCAAGCGCGAATTCTATGAAAAACCTACTGAAGAACGCAAACGCAAAGCCGCTGCGGCGGTGAAACGCAATCATCGCCGTCAACGCCGCGAACAAAATCCCCCACGTTAAATCTGCCGCGTTAAGTCTGTGTCAATTTCGTGTAAATTTTATTTTAACTTATTCAAGTTTAATCAATTGAGGTAAAGGTGAGTCGCAAACAAGCCTTACAAGATGCCATTAAAACGGCGATGAAAAGCGGCGAAAAAGCACGTCTCAATGTGTTGCGTTTAATCAGCGCCGCTTTGAAGCAAAAAGAAGTGGATGAACGCATTGAAATCACTGACGAAATTTTTCTGCAAATTTTAGATAAAATGCAGAAGCAACGTCGGGAATCTTTGGAACAATATCAAAAGGCCGGTCGGGAGGATTTAGCCGAACAGGAAGCCTTTGAATTAACCATTTTGCAAGAATTTTTACCGCCGGCTTTAAGCGAAAGCGAAATCGCCGAATTATTGACGCAAGGCATGACGGAAACCAACGCCACGACGGTCAAAGATTTAGGCAAACTCATGGCCTGGTTAAAGCCGAAAATTCAAGGCCGTGCCGACCCAAGCGTCATCAGTCAACAAGCCAAGGCGCGGCTTGGCAGTTGAGTGCCTTGCGATGCCTACCAGTCGGTATTGCCGTTCTGGTAATGCTGCGGACGGCAGCAAAATGAAAAAAATGAAAAACCTGCTTTTTTTCTTCTTGACGTTTCCCGCCGTTTCTCGGCAAATTTCCGCATGATTCTCTTCTTTTTTCCGACTCCGACAGGGTTTTCCCCACTGTCGGAAGCTGCGGATGTCAATAATTAAAGGAATAACTTATGGCCAATGTAATGCCGAATGCAACGCCCAACGTAATGAAATTTCTTGAGCTTTCCCGTGAAGACCCATCAAAAACGCCAGCAGCGGTGCGGGTGACGCATTTCAAAGAAATCTACGGACATTTTCCGCCGGTACAAGCCGCCGACCAAGCTGCGCGCTGTTTAGGCTGTGGCAACCCCTACTGTGAATGGAAATGTCCAGTCCACAATTATATTCCTGACTGGCTTAAGCTCATCGCCGAAGGAAAACTCTTTGCAGCAGCGGAATTATCGCATCAAACCAATTCCTTACCAGAAATCTGCGGTCGGGTTTGTCCCCAAGATAGGCTCTGCGAAGGCGCTTGCACCTTAAACGACGGTTTTGGCGCTGTGACCATTGGCTCAATTGAAAAATACATTACCGATGAAGCCGTTAAGCAAGGCTGGCGGCCAGATATGTCCGGCGTGACCTCGACCGGCAAAAAAGTGGCGATCATCGGTGCCGGCCCGGCGGGATTGGGATGCGCCGATATTTTGGCGCGACATGGTGTACAAGCCGTGGTTTTTGATCGTTATGCTGAAATCGGTGGACTTTTAACCTATGGCATTCCGCCTTTTAAGCTCGAAAAAGAGATTATTAAAACCCGTCGCGAATTGATGGAGTATATGGGCGTTACTTTTCGCTTGAATACCGAAGTCGGCAAAGATATTCCTTTTCAAAGCCTTATTGATGAATTTGATGCGGTATTCTTAGGCATGGGTACCTACACCGCGATGACCGGCGACTTTCCGGGGGAAGACTTACCTGGCGTTTATAAGGCTTTACCGTTTTTAATTTCCAATGTGGAACGCTTACTTCATCCCGAAAAAAATCATCATTTTATTGATATGCGTGAGCAAAATGTCGTGGTTCTCGGTGGTGGCGACACGGCGATGGATTGCAATCGCACGGCAATTCGCCAAGGTGCCAAAAGCGTCACCTGTATCTATCGGCGCGATGAGGCCAATATGCCAGGCTCACGGCGGGAAGTGGCCAATGCGCGGGAGGAAGGCGTAAACTTTTTGTTTAACCGTCAGCCAATTGAAATTATTGAAAAAAACGGCCATGTTGCTGGCGTAAAAGTCGTGGAAACCCGTCTCGGGCATCCCGATGCCCGCGGCCGACGGATGCCGGAAAATGTGCCAGGCAGCGAGATGCTTGTAGCGGCGGATCGGGTGATTATCGCCTTTGGTTTTCGTCCCAGTCCGGCACCTTGGTTTCAAGACTTTGGCATTGAACTGGATGGCAAAGGACGGATTTTCGCTTCGGCCAACAGCGAATTTAAGTTTCAAACCACCCAACCGAAAGTTTTTGCTGGCGGCGATATGGTGCGCGGCTCTGACCTGGTGGTGACGGCAGTTTTTGAAGGCCGCGAAGCCGCCAAAGGTATTTTGGATTATCTGAATGTATAAAGCCAATACTTTGAAAAACGACAATTTTTTGCGCGCACTGTGGCAAAAACCCATTGACCATCGGCCAATTTGGATCATGCGCCAAGCCGGTCGTTATTTGCCGGAATATCGCGCCACCCGCGCCAAAGCCGGCAATTTTTTAACCTTGATGCAAACACCGGAATTGGCGTGCGAAGTGACCTTGCAGCCGTTGGCGCGCTTTCCTTTAGATGCGGCGATTTTATTTTCCGATATTTTAACCATTCCCGATGCCTTAGGACTGGAACTCGGTTTTGCCGAAGGCGAAGGGCCGTTTTTTGCCAATCCCCTGCATCCCAATGCCGATTTTTCGCAGTTATCAAAAAATGCTTTTGAAAAATTAGCTTATGTTTATCAAGCCGTGGCCACCATCAAAGACGCTTTGCAGCAAAAAGTACCGTTGATTGGTTTCAGCGGCAGCCCGTGGACCTTGGCTTGTTATATGTTAAATCAACACAAAGACCGCGATTTTCATAGCGCACGCAGTTTGGCCTATCGTGCGCCAGAAAAGTTGCGACAACTTTTGGAAATCATTCGGGAAAATGTATTGGGTTATCTTTTAGAACAGATTCGCGCCGGTGCCGATGCGGTGATGATTTTTGATACCTGGGGGGGATTATTATCGAATGCGCACTACGCAGAATTTTCCCTTCAGGATACGCGCTGGCTGGCCGCGCACTTACCGGCGGATATTCCCAAAATTTTATTCAGCAAAGGCGGCGGGGTGTGGTTAAAAAGCATGGCGGACAGTGGATTTCAGGCGCTTGGCGTGGATTGGCAGATGGATTTAGCGCAAGCGCGTGCCGAAGTCGGCGGCAAAGTGGCCTTACAGGGGAATCTTGATCCCTTGGCGCTCAAAGCGCCCGCCGAAACTTTAATCGCGGCGACGCAAAAAATTCTTCGCGTCTATGGCCAGGACAGCGGCCATGTTTTTAACCTTGGCCATGGCATTACCCCGGATATTGACCCTGAACAAGTCGCTTTACTCGTAGAAACGGTGCATCGTGGGGTGGGTGAGTCGCAGTTAATCCCATGACAGGTTGTTCATGTAGCAAAGCATTGCCTCAATCTTTTTTGTTTTCGGCATTCCAACCTCACAATAAAAAATTTACCAAAAACCCATTTCTAGCAAAGCCGCCTTTTCCACGACACAGAAAAGGCGCAGCGTTTTTTATTGAAACCAAATTTTTATAAGCAAAAATAAGAGATAGCTGAAGCTCAGCAGTGCCGAGAGAGCATAGAGTAATTTCCATATATTCCATATAAACTTGGATGGACTCGCCGCTTGCTGCGCTCGTTCCCGATTTTCTCGTTCCTGCTGTCCCTGTTCCCGCTGTTTTTGCAACTGCTCGCGTGCAGCTACCAATGCCTGCAAGCGCGCTTGTGCCTCGTTCGCCGCGTTGGTTTGCGGATAGTCACGTAAAAACTGTCGATAAAGAGCTTGTGATTCATTTTCTTGAATTTTTTCGAAGGCTTGCTTGGCTTTGGCTTC
>CAYWWW010000035.1:386-7356 GCA_964462205.1 uncultured Cardiobacteriales bacterium | reverse complement strand
CTTTTTCAACTTTTTCAACTTTTTCAACTTTTTCAACTTTTTCAACTTTTTCAACTTTTTCAGTTTTTTCAGTTTTTTCAGTTTTTTCAGTTTTTTCAGTTTTTTGCGCTTTGTTATCATCAGTGGTATTTACCGTAGCTTCCAACGGTAAGGAAAGATTATGTGGCAAAGGTTCTGCTGGCACCGGCGTTTGCTGCCGCCACGCCGACAGCCGCGCCAAGTCAACCACAAATAATTTCGGCAAGCCCATGATCACAAAATCACTTTCCTCACCGCTTTCCAAATATAAAACATAGGCATTCGGCAAAGGTGGCAGCCAATCTTCGTCAGCATCTTCCTCTGGCCACAACAATAACAGCGGCGCTTGCTGCAAATGTTGCCAGCGTTGGTAGTGCATTGGGATGCCCACGTCCCGATAACGCGCCATAAATTGTTCCCGCGCCGCCCAGATGCGCAGGGTGTCAGCCCAATTTTCCGCCGCTTCAACGGACAAGGGCGGATCACCGGCTTCGGCTAAAAATTTTTGTAATTCTTGCCATTCATGCCACAGCGGCAGATACGACCAGGCGCGGTCAAGATCACGGCTCACCTGTTCCTGCGCCCAAAATGGCCAACAGTCGGCGCTTAAACTTTCTGCCAACGGATTATAAGCGTGATTTTTTAGTTGCCAGCGTAAAATTTGCTTAAAATTTCGCACTTGCTGTTGTAAATTAAATAAAAATTCTTCCCCTTGCGCGACGGCCAGTGTCAATAACACGCTGGTGATCGGCTTTTCAACATCCTGTTGCCAGAGTTTTTGATAGGGGAAAGTTTTTTCCTCTCGATGATTTTTATCTTTATCATTTTGATTTTTATTAAAAAATTTCCATTGTTGATAAATCGCTTGCAAAGTCGGGAGGTCGCTTTGTTCGCCTTGCCAAAATTGCTTAAACAACTTCTCGGCCAAGTCCTGATGTTTTTTCAGAAGATACAAACTTTGTTGCGCACGAATGACATGCCCCATCAACACCAAAATATCGCGATCATTATCGGGCACCGTCACCGCGATATTTTTCAAAAGCCGCTTGGCGCGTTGTTGTTGCCAAAAATAATGCGGCCGTTGCTTGAGATAACGATAAAAACGAAAGACATAATCGGCATCTTTTTGCCAACCTTGCGCTTTTATCACTGCGGCATAATCGCGGCGTATTGCTTGATAACGTCCTAATTCTTTTAAAATTTCTTCCACGCACTCTTCTGACCAAGCGCTATGCCAAAAATCCAGATTGGGATACTGCTCCCGCGCTGTTAAAAAAATTTTGGCCGCTTGCAGGCGGAATTGCCAAAGGGCAGTGCTGGCCTCCCCTTGGTTGCCTTTTTCGCTTTGGGGGAATAACCGCTCCCACAAAGCCAAGGCTTCTGCACGTTGCGCCAATAACTGCCGCCAGGCATCCAGATGCGTTTTTGCTTGCGTAAGACGCACAGGATCACTTTCCTGAATGCCATGAAAAACCGCACGGTGATCGCGCAAAGCTGCTGGCAGATGTTCATAGACCTGAAGCCAGCGCCACCACAGGCTTTGCTTGGCATAAAAGGCTTCCGGGATCGGCGGCGCGCTGCTGGCGGCTGACCAAAACGGCGAGAGATAATCGGATAATAAAACCGGAAAATACCTTGGGATGCCCCGAGAAAAATCGGCAGATTTCAACAAAAGTTCCAAAACCCGCAATTGCCGAAAGCGCACCAAGAGCGGTCGGTTGGCGAAAACTTCTAATAACTGTTGGAAAAGCGACGAACACTCCTCCCGCAACAGCGGACAATACCAGTAATGCCCCTGGCGAACACTGGCCAACCAACCCAAGGCCGCAGGCGACGCAAAAGCGCGAAGTGTGGTGTCATTCAGCACGCAAAGCTCCTTATCGCTTAAAAAATTTAAGCAAAAGCCTAAAAGATTCAGCGATAAAAAGCAAAAACTTCCCTTAGCAAGGCCTTTTTTGTCATTAAAGCCAAGACAAGCATGGCCAAGCGTGGCAGCGCTGCTTTTTTCATTTCTTCTTTTTTTCTTATTTTTTTCTTCTTGAAGAAGGCAATTCAAGGCGCTGGTGGCAAGCCTTGGCCAGGGGACTTGAGGTCTAGCAACGGCCAACGCGCTACTGGCGAAATGTCAAAGTTTTCATCGTGTTCACCGACAGATAAACGCGCAAAACCAGCCACCGCGACCATCGCAGCGTTATCCGTACACAGCGATAGGCGGGGGAAATAAACTTCGGCAGGTAACTGTTGCAAGGCACGGCGCAGCGGACGATTGGCCGCCACGCCACCGGCCACGACCAATTGTTTATAACCGGTTTGCTGTAGAGCGCGGGCACATTTAATGGTTAAAGTTTCCACGATGGCCGCCTCAAAACTGGCCGCCAAGTCGGCACGCGCTTGCGCATCTTTGGCGCTATCGCGAAAGCTGTACAAAACTGCTGTTTTTAAGCCGCTGAAACTAAAATCTAAACCTCGGTCGCGCAAGGGTCGTGGCAAGGCAAAGGCCGTCGGCGAACCGCTTTCGGCGAGTTTGGATAAAGCCGCGCCACCTGGATAACCTAAACCTAAAATTTTTGCAGATTTATCAAAGGCTTCACCAGCCGCATCATCCAAGGTTTGTCCCAGCAATTGATAATTCCCTAAGCCTTTGACTCCGACCAACAAAGTATGTCCGCCAGAAACTAATAAGGCGACAAAGGGAAAAGTCGGCGCGGGCGATTCTAAAAACGGTGCCAAAAGATGCGCTTCCAGATGATGCACGCCTAATACTGGCTTCTCCCAAGCAAAAGCCAGACTTTTAGCCAAGACACTGCCGACCAAAAGCGCCCCCAATAACCCAGGGCCACGGGTATAGGCGATAGCATCAATGTCGTCTTTACTTAACGCATTTTTTTTCAAAAGATTATCGAGCATGGGCAAGGCGCGTTGCAGATGGTCACGCGCCGCCAATTCCGGCACCACCCCACCGTAAGTCGCATGTAAGTCTATCTGACTAAAGAGTTCTTGCCGGAGAATACCGGCATCGGGATGGTAATAGGCGATAGCGGTTTCATCACAGGAACTTTCAATGGCTAAAATGCGGCGAATGGCATGAATGCTTTGCATAGTGACTTCAGTTGGTTATAATCCGTGGCTTTTTTCTTAACCATACCCTATTTGCCATGGAGACTAAATGCCTGAAGTAAAATTAAAAGACAATGAACCTTTTGAAGTTGCCTTACGCCGCTTTAAGCGTGCCTGTGAAAAAGCCGGTGTCTTAACCGAAGTTCGCAAGCGCGAATTCTATGAAAAACCTACTGAAGAACGCAAACGCAAAGCCGCTGCGGCGGTGAAACGCAATCATCGCCGTCAACGCCGCGAACAAAATCCCCCACGTTAAATCTGCCGCGTTAAGTCTGTGTCAATTTCGTGTAAATTTTATTTTAACTTATTCAAGTTTAATCAATTGAGGTAAAGGTGAGTCGCAAACAAGCCTTACAAGATGCCATTAAAACGGCGATGAAAAGCGGCGAAAAAGCACGTCTCAATGTGTTGCGTTTAATCAGCGCCGCTTTGAAGCAAAAAGAAGTGGATGAACGCATTGAAATCACTGACGAAATTTTTCTGCAAATTTTAGATAAAATGCAGAAGCAACGTCGGGAATCTTTGGAACAATATCAAAAGGCCGGTCGGGAGGATTTAGCCGAACAGGAAGCCTTTGAATTAACCATTTTGCAAGAATTTTTACCGCCGGCTTTAAGCGAAAGCGAAATCGCCGAATTATTGACGCAAGGCATGACGGAAACCAACGCCACGACGGTCAAAGATTTAGGCAAACTCATGGCCTGGTTAAAGCCGAAAATTCAAGGCCGTGCCGACCCAAGCGTCATCAGTCAACAAGCCAAGGCGCGGCTTGGCAGTTGAGTGCCTTGCGATGCCTACCAGTCGGTATTGCCGTTCTGGTAATGCTGCGGACGGCAGCAAAATGAAAAAAATGAAAAACCTGCTTTTTTTCTTCTTGACGTTTCCCGCCGTTTCTCGGCAAATTTCCGCATGATTCTCTTCTTTTTTCCGACTCCGACAGGGTTTTCCCCACTGTCGGAAGCTGCGGATGTCAATAATTAAAGGAATAACTTATGGCCAATGTAATGCCGAATGCAACGCCCAACGTAATGAAATTTCTTGAGCTTTCCCGTGAAGACCCATCAAAAACGCCAGCAGCGGTGCGGGTGACGCATTTCAAAGAAATCTACGGACATTTTCCGCCGGTACAAGCCGCCGACCAAGCTGCGCGCTGTTTAGGCTGTGGCAACCCCTACTGTGAATGGAAATGTCCAGTCCACAATTATATTCCTGACTGGCTTAAGCTCATCGCCGAAGGAAAACTCTTTGCAGCAGCGGAATTATCGCATCAAACCAATTCCTTACCAGAAATCTGCGGTCGGGTTTGTCCCCAAGATAGGCTCTGCGAAGGCGCTTGCACCTTAAACGACGGTTTTGGCGCTGTGACCATTGGCTCAATTGAAAAATACATTACCGATGAAGCCGTTAAGCAAGGCTGGCGGCCAGATATGTCCGGCGTGACCTCGACCGGCAAAAAAGTGGCGATCATCGGTGCCGGCCCGGCGGGATTGGGATGCGCCGATATTTTGGCGCGACATGGTGTACAAGCCGTGGTTTTTGATCGTTATGCTGAAATCGGTGGACTTTTAACCTATGGCATTCCGCCTTTTAAGCTCGAAAAAGAGATTATTAAAACCCGTCGCGAATTGATGGAGTATATGGGCGTTACTTTTCGCTTGAATACCGAAGTCGGCAAAGATATTCCTTTTCAAAGCCTTATTGATGAATTTGATGCGGTATTCTTAGGCATGGGTACCTACACCGCGATGACCGGCGACTTTCCGGGGGAAGACTTACCTGGCGTTTATAAGGCTTTACCGTTTTTAATTTCCAATGTGGAACGCTTACTTCATCCCGAAAAAAATCATCATTTTATTGATATGCGTGAGCAAAATGTCGTGGTTCTCGGTGGTGGCGACACGGCGATGGATTGCAATCGCACGGCAATTCGCCAAGGTGCCAAAAGCGTCACCTGTATCTATCGGCGCGATGAGGCCAATATGCCAGGCTCACGGCGGGAAGTGGCCAATGCGCGGGAGGAAGGCGTAAACTTTTTGTTTAACCGTCAGCCAATTGAAATTATTGAAAAAAACGGCCATGTTGCTGGCGTAAAAGTCGTGGAAACCCGTCTCGGGCATCCCGATGCCCGCGGCCGACGGATGCCGGAAAATGTGCCAGGCAGCGAGATGCTTGTAGCGGCGGATCGGGTGATTATCGCCTTTGGTTTTCGTCCCAGTCCGGCACCTTGGTTTCAAGACTTTGGCATTGAACTGGATGGCAAAGGACGGATTTTCGCTTCGGCCAACAGCGAATTTAAGTTTCAAACCACCCAACCGAAAGTTTTTGCTGGCGGCGATATGGTGCGCGGCTCTGACCTGGTGGTGACGGCAGTTTTTGAAGGCCGCGAAGCCGCCAAAGGTATTTTGGATTATCTGAATGTATAAAGCCAATACTTTGAAAAACGACAATTTTTTGCGCGCACTGTGGCAAAAACCCATTGACCATCGGCCAATTTGGATCATGCGCCAAGCCGGTCGTTATTTGCCGGAATATCGCGCCACCCGCGCCAAAGCCGGCAATTTTTTAACCTTGATGCAAACACCGGAATTGGCGTGCGAAGTGACCTTGCAGCCGTTGGCGCGCTTTCCTTTAGATGCGGCGATTTTATTTTCCGATATTTTAACCATTCCCGATGCCTTAGGACTGGAACTCGGTTTTGCCGAAGGCGAAGGGCCGTTTTTTGCCAATCCCCTGCATCCCAATGCCGATTTTTCGCAGTTATCAAAAAATGCTTTTGAAAAATTAGCTTATGTTTATCAAGCCGTGGCCACCATCAAAGACGCTTTGCAGCAAAAAGTACCGTTGATTGGTTTCAGCGGCAGCCCGTGGACCTTGGCTTGTTATATGTTAAATCAACACAAAGACCGCGATTTTCATAGCGCACGCAGTTTGGCCTATCGTGCGCCAGAAAAGTTGCGACAACTTTTGGAAATCATTCGGGAAAATGTATTGGGTTATCTTTTAGAACAGATTCGCGCCGGTGCCGATGCGGTGATGATTTTTGATACCTGGGGGGGATTATTATCGAATGCGCACTACGCAGAATTTTCCCTTCAGGATACGCGCTGGCTGGCCGCGCACTTACCGGCGGATATTCCCAAAATTTTATTCAGCAAAGGCGGCGGGGTGTGGTTAAAAAGCATGGCGGACAGTGGATTTCAGGCGCTTGGCGTGGATTGGCAGATGGATTTAGCGCAAGCGCGTGCCGAAGTCGGCGGCAAAGTGGCCTTACAGGGGAATCTTGATCCCTTGGCGCTCAAAGCGCCCGCCGAAACTTTAATCGCGGCGACGCAAAAAATTCTTCGCGTCTATGGCCAGGACAGCGGCCATGTTTTTAACCTTGGCCATGGCATTACCCCGGATATTGACCCTGAACAAGTCGCTTTACTCGTAGAAACGGTGCATCGTGGGGTGGGTGAGTCGCAGTTAATCCCATGACAGGTTGTTCATGTAGCAAAGCATTGCCTCAATCTTTTTTGTTTTCGGCATTCCAACCTCACAATAAAAAATTTACCAAAAACCCATTTCTAGCAAAGCCGCCTTTTCCACGACACAGAAAAGGCGCAGCGTTTTTTATTGAAACCAAATTTTTATAAGCAAAAATAAGAGATAGCTGAAGCTCAGCAGTGCCGAGAGAGCATAGAGTAATTTCCATATATTCCATATAAACTTGGATGGACTCGCCGCTTGCTGCGCTCGTTCCCGATTTTCTCGTTCCTGCTGTCCCTGTTCCCGCTGTTTTTGCAACTGCTCGCGTGCAGCTACCAATGCCTGCAAGCGCGCTTGTGCCTCGTTC
>CAYWWW010000035.1:0-286 GCA_964462205.1 uncultured Cardiobacteriales bacterium | reverse complement strand
GAGCTTGTGATTCATTTTCTTGAATTTTTTCGAAGGCTTGCTTGGCTTTGGCTTCGCGGTCTTCCCGCTGTTCCCGTTCTCGATTTTCTCGTTCCCGCTGTTCTTGTTCCTGCTTTTCTCGTTCCCGCTGTTCTTGCAACTGCTCGCGTGCAGCTACCAATGCCTGCAAGCGCGCTTGTGCCTCGTTCGCCGCGTTGGTTTGCGGATAGTCACGTAAAAACTGTCGATAAAGAGCTTGTGATTCATTTTCTTGAATTTTTTCGAAGGCTTGCTTGGCTTTGGCTTC
>CAYWWW010000034.1:0-9362 GCA_964462205.1 uncultured Cardiobacteriales bacterium | reverse complement strand
CGTTAGCTACAATAGCCCCCAAGACACTTTAGTGCTTCTGATTGGGTGACTGAAAAATAAAAAATAAAAAGAGAAAAGGGACATACTCTGTTGACAGCAAAGGTGCTGATAGGCGCGATAGGGGTTCTTTGAAAATATCATTGTACAAAAAAAGTCCAACGCACAGGAGGTTTTTATTATATGCCGACACACGGCAAACACATTTGCAAAGCCACGCAAGGCCGACCCACTGACCAAAGCTTTGCAAAAGAGATTGCTTGCCTGCCCGCCGACTACGACTTTGATGATCTCTTTTGTGTAGGTTAAACATATTGCTTCTCAATAAACTCGGAGATATCATCTTTTAATTTCTTGTTATCACTGTGGCAAAGCTCACCTACTGCCCTATAATGCTAAGTAGGTAATGCATCGCATTGAGTTTTCCCAGCTTTGTGTGTAATCGATCTGTTCATTATCAGATTTGGTAAATGTTCTTCCTATTATGACAATTTTTATTTATTTGAACTATGGTTTTTAAATCTTGACTATGCTGGATGCTTTTGGGATTCCGTTCAAATTATTGTTCGTGATTTCGAAACTATTGATAAAAAACTCTAAATTTGTGTCTTGAAAATCAGAAATTATCATGACGGAACTTGGAGCATATTTGGCTAAAAAATCTGCCAGTAAAGCGGAAATTGCCAAGAAAACCGGTATCAGCAAATCCAGGATCAGCGAACTGACCCTCAGCCCTTCTACCCAATTAAGGGCAAGGGAACTTTACCTGATTGCCCTGGCAATTGATGCCGACCCCGGTGAAGTACTAAAAGAGATTTGCAAGGATTTAAAACTGCAACACAAGTAATATTGAAACATGGACGGAAAGTCACTCAACATACCACAAACACAACTTGAAAAGCTAAAGGAGCTTTTCCCGGAAGCGATCAGCGAAGGGAAAGTAGATTGGGAAAAGCTGAAAGCTACGCTGGGAGAAGACATTACATTCAGCAATGAACGCTATGTATTGAACTGGGCTGGTAAAAGTGATGCGTTTAAGGTGTTACAGTCTCCGACAACCGCTACACTTACCCCTGCCAAAGAGGAATCCGTAAACTTTGATGATACCGGACACATCTTTATTGAAGGTGAAAACCTTGAAGTGCTGAAAGTGCTCCAAAAAAGCTACTACAGCAAAGTGAAAATGATTTATATTGACCCGCCCTACAATACTGGAAACGACCACTTTATATATCCCGACCGCTTTTCAGAAAGCAAAGAAGATTATTTAAAACGTGTAGGAGAAAAAGATGAAGAAGGCTTCCTGACCCGTGAAGGGATGTACCGCAAAAACAGCCGGGACAGCGGGCATTATCATTCCAACTGGCTCAACATGATGTACCCTCGCCTGTTCCTTGCCCGGAACTTGCTGAAAGATGACGGAGTGATCTTTGTTTCCATTGACGACAATGAAGTACACAACCTTTGTTTGTTGATGAATGAGATTTTTGGGGAGGAGAATTTTGTAGAGGAAATCATTTGGCAAAGGACATTTGCAACAAAGAATGATGCAAAATATCTTTCCTCAGAGCATGAATATTTATTGTTATATGCAAAAAATATTGAGGCTGTAACTATTCATGCATTAGACAGAACTGAAAAGCAAAACGATCGATATTCAAATCCAGATGATGATTCCAGAGGGCCTTGGACTTCAACAGATTTATTACGTATGGAGCACCGGGATAACAGCGTTTATACAATAACGTCCCCATCAGGTAAAAAATGGACTCCCCAATCAGGAACAAGTTGGCGACATCCAGAAAATGAAATGAAAGAGCTTATAGCCAATAATGAAGTTTATTTTGGCAAAGATGGTACGGCAAAACCACGGAGAAAAAGGTTTTTGAAGGATGTCAAGCAAGGAATAGTTGCACAAACTATCTGGAAACATCAAGATGTAGGTCATACACAAGAAGCAAAACAACAATTAAATAAACTATTTGCCGGAGCACCAACATTTGATACACCAAAACCTGTAAGATTAATAAACCAGATGCTCAAAATATCCTCTAAGCCAGATGATAACGATATAGTACTTGATTTCTTTGGGGGAAGTGGCACATTGGCTGAAAGTGTTTTAGAATCTAATAAAGAGGAAGCCGGAAATAGAAAATTTATATGTGTACAACTTGCAGAAGAATGTGAGGAAAAATCTGACGCACACAAATCTGGATATAAAACCATAGCAGATATAGCTAAAGAACGCATTCGCAGGGTAATCAAGAAGATTGAAAATAAACAAGAAGCCAAGAAGAAAGAAAAGGCCGGAAAACTGGATTTTGGGGATGAAAAAGAAGCTCCAAAGCTTGACCTTGGTTTCAAGGTTTTTAAGCTCCAATCTTCCAATTTCAAAATATGGAAAGGCAACAAGTTTGAAAACGGTGAGCAGTTGGAAAAACAACTGGACGCTTTTACCGACCCCACCAAAGAAGGCTCGGAAGAAGAAAACATGCTGTACGAACTGCTGTTAAAGTCCGGCTTCGATCTGAACAGCACAGTTGAGCACAAGGGGAATTATTATGTAGTAAACGGTAATGAAATAGTCGTTGCACTTAGCAAAATGAGTGAAGCTATTGTAAAAGAAATAGTTTCCCTGAAACCTGATAAGTGCATTGCATTGGACAAGTTGTTTGCAGGAAACGATCAATTGAAAACCAATACCGTGCTGCAAATGCGGGATGCGGGGGTGGAATTTAAAACGATATAAAGCCTGATAAATGGAAAACGAAACAATTGACATATTTCAAAATGGAGCGACATGGCTTCGGGCAGATTTCCATTTGCACACCAATGCTGATGCGGAATTTAATTACAATGGGGACAGTAATGATTTTAGGCGACTGTACATAGATCATCTTAAAAATCAACAAATTGGTGTTGCGATTATTACTAACCATAACAAATTTGACAAAGGTGAATTTGTTTCTCTACGCAAAAGAGGCAAAAAGGAAGGTATAGGCTTATTTGCAGGCGTTGAGTTTTCCCTAAAAGAGGGAATACATATATTGATTGTATTTGACGACAAGTGGTATCAGGGAGAAACTGATCATATCAACAAATTTCTGGACAAAGCTTTTTATGGTATTGCCAACTATGACAAACCGGAGTACCCCAATTCAAAATTAGATTTAAAAGAGACAGTTGAAGCATTAGACGAAATAGGTCTCGATTATTTTATTGTACTTGCTCATATTGATTCACCAAACGGATTGTTCAACGTACTAAAAGGTCGAACAAGGGTAGCTTTTATTGGACAGGAAGCATTTCAAAAAGTTCTGGCTGTTCAAAAAAGTGCTAATGCAGATAACTATAAAGAACTTTGCAAATTGGCCAAGCGACCAATAGCATACGTAGAAGGTTCAGACAATGCACATGTTGGAATTGAAGCCATTGGAACAGGTCGTGTTACTTATATAAAAATAGGGGATTTTAACTTTGAGGCATTGAAATATGCCCTTACAGATTTGACATACAGGGTTAAGCCTAAAACCAAACCCGAAATAAAGAATTCTTATATTAAATCGATAGCGTATGAAGGAGGTTTATTGGATGAAACAAGAATTGATTTTTCACCGGAACTGAATACGCTTATTGGAATCAGAGGTAGTGGAAAATCCTCAATTCTTGAAATTATAAGATATACATTAGGAATCCCACTTTCTGAAATTGCTGTCGATCCCAGATATAAAGATGGACTCATTGAACACGTACTGAGAAGTGGGGGTAAATCGGTTGTGACTGTTGTAAATGAACATCAGGAAGAATACCGAATTGAAAAAATATATGGTCAAAAAGAAGACATCTATAAAGATGGATTTTTGCAACCCGGAATTTCGATTGATGCTGTTTTCGACCATCCCGTTTACTTCGGTCAAAAGGATCTTTCTAACAAGGATGCAGATTTTGAGGCTGACCTTATTCAACGCCTGATTGGAACCAGGTTAAAGCCAGTGCAATCTAAAATTGAAGCAAGAAACAGGGACATTGAAAGCTTGATTTCGGAAATAAAAAATTTGCGGAATCTGGAACAACTCAAAAAAGAAACCGAAATCCTTATTCGGAATTCAAAACACCAACTTGAATTATACAAAAAGAAGGGTAACGAAGAAAAATTGAAGCAACAGATATTGTTCGATTCAGATGTTTCTAAGATTTCGCAAACAGCCAGAAGTATATCCAACTACATTGACGAATTGGGCTCACTAATCACCAACCATGAATACTTTTTGCAACAGGAGATTTCAGGCTCAGAATTGAATAAGGGGTTTTTTGAGGATACCCAACAATTGATAGTTGAGTTAAAAACAGAATTTGAAAAACTTAAAAAAGTTCAAAATGCTTCATCCCTGATTTATGATAAAATTAAAGGCGTACTGACAAAAATTAATAAAAAGAAAGAAGGGCTGAAAGAAGAATTCGCCAAAATCAAGCGTGAAATAAACACAGACACGATTAATCCGGATAATTTTCTCAAACTGAACAGACAGGTAGATACGGCACAACTTAAGCTGAAAGAAATAGAAAAATCGGAGAAAAAGCGTATTGAATTAAAAAACACCCTCCTTGAAAAGTTGTCCGACCTGAATAATTTATGGTTAGAAGAATACAAGCTTCTCAAAACAGAGGTTGACAGGATAAATGAAGCTGAAAGTAAATTGACAATAGAAGTGTTATTTAAAGACCGGAGAGATAAATACACAGACAAACTAAAACAAGTGTTCAGGGGGTCTGGCATAAGGGAAACGGCATATCAGGAAATAGAAAGCACTTTTAAAGATTTCATTGAAATATATAAAGATACTTCAAAACTGGAAGATATTTTAAATGAAAACCAAGTGGTTGAGTTTAAAAATAGATTATCTGAAAACTTAGAAGATTTGTTGACCTATAAAGTGGAAAATAAGATTGTTATCAAATACAACGGTAAACCGTTGGATAAACATTCTCTTGGTCAGCGTGCGTCAGCGTTAATTCTATTTCTATTAGCACAGAAGGAAAACAACGTCCTTATCATTGATCAGCCCGAAGATGATCTGGACAATCAGACTATTTATGATGAGGTCATAAAAGAATTGAAGGAAATAAAAGGCAATATGCAATTCATTTTTGCAACGCACAATGCCAATATTCCGGTTTTAGGTGATAGCGAAAAAGTTGTCGCTTGTAACTATGATGAGAAAAAAATAACTATTCATTCGGGAACAATTGACAATCACCAGACCCAGCGATTTATTGTTGACATCATGGAAGGTGGTGATGAAGCTTTTAATCGAAGAAAGAACATTTACAGTATTTGGAACATTGAAAAAATTAAACAGTAATGAACGCAATCGAATTACTCGACATAATTAGTACCGGAGAAACCAGTAAAGTACAATTCAAGGAGAATTTGCCTAATCCTGAAAGCATGGTACGTGAAATTGTAGCCATGTCAAATTCATTGGGAGGCATGATATTACTTGGAGTTAAGGACAGAACCGGAGAAGTTATTGGCCTTTCAGCCGATCAGGTAGAATATGCAGATAGAAAAGTATCTGAATTTGCAGATAATATTAAACCGACTGTTTATTTATCGACTGAAGTAGTAAAAGTAGAAGATCATGGCACTGAAAAAAACATTTTGGTAGTCCATATTAAAGAGGGAATTAACAAACCATATAAAACACCGCAGGGTGAAATCTATGTAAAGCAAGGCTCTAACAAAAGATTACTCACAGACAATGCCGAAATTATGAGGCTATTTCAGAGTAGTGGCAATTTAATGGCTGATGAAATGGAAATACATGGAACATCGATTGAGGATATTGACGAAAAGAAATTTTCAGAATACTTTAAAAAGGAATTCGGTAAAACATTTGAGGAAAAGGGGTTGAATTTTGAACAAGCCTTAAAAGCTAAACGGATCATAAGAAACAACCAAATAACTTTAGCGGGACTCTTATTCTTTGGTAAAGATCCTCAGGGGATAAAGCCGGCATTTACAATAAAAGCTGTTTCTTTTTTTGGAAATAGTATTGAAGGAAAACAATATCGCAGCAAACCAAAAGATTTGACAGGGACTATTCCAGAACTTTTTGAAAAAGCTCTGGATTTCCTTATGGGTAATCTTGATTCCATCCAAACCGAAGAAAGTTTTAATGTACAAGGAAAGTTGGAAGTATCTAAAGTGGCCTTAGAAGAACTTCTTCAAAATGCTTTGGTTCACAGAGATTATTTTAAAAACGCCCCAATTAGGTTACTCATTTTTGATAATCGCATAGAAATTATTAGTCCGGGACGCCTTCCGAACAGCTTAACTGTTGAAGATATAAAGTATGGTAATCCAGTAATCAGAAATAATCAATTGGTAGCTTTTAGTACACACACATTACCATTCAGTGGTTTAGGGTCAGGAATAAAACGGTCGTTGGAAGAAGAACCTGATATTGAATTAATAAATGACGTAGAAGGAGAACAATTTATTGTGAAAATCCCAAGACCAACTAAAAATTCATGAAACTCCAGTTCGATCCCAATCAAGATTATCAAAAACAGGCGATCAACGCCATTGTTGACATCTTTGAAGGGCAGCCTTTGAGTAGTAGTGAATTGGATTTCACTTTGACACACGGCAGTTTGAGCCTTTCCGAAAATGGAGTTGGAAACAATATCGTGCTGACAGATGAACAAATTCTGAAAAATGTTCAGGAAGTTCAGCAACGAAACGACATTGAACCGGTTTCCGAATTGGACGGCATGAACTTCTCCATTGAAATGGAAACTGGAACCGGTAAAACATACGTGTACCTGAGAACCATTTATGAACTCAACAAACAGTACGGCTTTAAAAAGTTTGTGATTGTTGTACCGAGTGTGGCCATTCGGGAAGGTGTGCTGAAAAATCTGGAAATTACTTACGAGCATTTTCAAACACTTTACGATAAAGTACCCGTTGACTTTGGTGTGTACGATTCCGGGAAAGTTTCCCAACTCAGAGGTTTTGCATCAGGCAACACGGTTCAGATTCTGGTGATGAACATTGATGCCTTTGCCAAAGATGAAAACATCATCAACAAGCCTAACGACAAACTGACCGGCAAACGCCCAATCGAATTCATCCAATACACTCGTCCATTCGTGATTGTGGACGAACCGCAGAATATGGAAACCGATATTAGGAAGAAGGCCGTAGAAAACCTGCATCCGTCCTGTACTCTTCGATATTCTGCCACTCATTTGAACCTGTATAACCTTGTTTACAGCTTGGACCCTGTAAAGGCTTATGATCTCGGTTTGGTGAAGGAAATTGAAGTGGATTCCGTATTTGCAGAGGACAATTACAATGATGCCTTCGTAAGCCTGGAATCTGTAAATGCCACCAAAACCCGGACAGCCGCCAGGTTGAAAATAGATGTAAATCAGGACAGCGGTGTTACTAAAAAATCCATAACAACTAAAGTCGGTGATGACCTGTACGCATTATCCAACAACCGGGAAATTTATCAGGACGGATTTATCATTGATGAAATTGATGTGGCCAATCAGTGCATTTCTTTTACCAACGGAACCATGCTTTATGTGGGCGACACACAAGGCGGTCTGACGGACGAGATCATGAAATTCCAGATTCAGAAAACCATTGAAGAGCATTTCAAGAAAGAACGCAAGCTCAAAGAAAAAGGCATTAAAACGCTTTCACTGTTTTTCATTGATAAAGTAGCCAATTATCGTCAATATGATGATTCCGGGAATCCGTTACCGGGACGTTTTGCCCAATGGTTTGAAGAAGCTTTTAAAGAAGTTGCCGAAAAACCGGCTTTTAAAGGATTAATTCCTTTCCAAGTCGAACAGGTTCATAACGGCTATTTCGCACAAGACAAAAAAGGAAGGTTCAAAGACACTTCCGGTGAAACCAAAGCGGATGATGATACATACAGGCTCATCATGAAGGACAAAGAAAGATTATTGGACAACAATGAACCCTTAAGATTCATTTTCAGTCACTCGGCATTGCGCGAAGGATGGGACAGCCCGAATGTTTTTCAAATATGCACGCTGAACGAAACCAAGTCGGAAATGAAAAAGCGACAGGAAATAGGCAGGGGATTACGTTTGGCGGTGGATGAAACCGGCAATAGAATTCACGACCGGAACATTAACCGCCTTACAGTCATTGCCAATGAGAGTTATGAGGACTTTGCCAAAAAGCTACAGCAGGAAATTGAAGATGATTGCGGAGTGGCATTTAAAGGACGGATTAAGGACAAACGAAAACGAGTAAAAGTCGAATACCGAAAAGGCTTTCAGGCAGACCCGAAATTCCTTGAGATTTGGGAACGAATCAAATCACGAACCAATTACCGGGTGGCGTATGACACAAATGAATTGATAAAAGCAGCTTCCAAAGCCGTAAAGGAAATTGAAGAAATTAAAAAGCCCCGGATCAAGTCCGTTAAAGTTGGAATTAGTATTCAAGAACCCGGAGTTGACTATGAAATCAGAAGCTCAAAAGTCCTTGAACATGAAAAAGACCATGAAATCCCGGACGTACTTGGTTATATCCAAAGCAAAACCGAACTGACACGCAGTACCGTTCTGGAAATTCTGAAACAATCCGGGCGAATGAATGACATTCTAATTAATCCGCAATTATTTCTTGACAGAGCCGTATCTGCCATTAAAACCGTGCTTTATGAATTGATGATTGACGGTATTAAATATGAAAAGATCGGCAGCAAAGACTTTGAAATGCTGCTCTTTGAAGAAAATGAAATTGAAACCTACCTTGACAGCCTGACTTTTGAAGTGAGCAAAAACGACAAGACCATTTACGACAAGTACATGCCGTTAGACTCAGACGTAGAAACCGATTTTGCCAAAGAATGTGAGACACGGGAAGACATTGAGTTTTACTTCAAACTCCCGTTCTGGTTCCATATTGACACACCAATTGGAAAATACAATCCCGATTGGGCGTTGGTCTTTAAGAACGAGAAGAAAATATACTTTGTGGCTGAAACCAAATCCACCAAGGACTTATCAAAGCTAAGAAACGAAGAACGTTTGAAAATCAAATGCGGGACAGCCCATTTTGACCAGTTTGAAGATGTGGAATATAAATACATAACAAAGGTGGAAGATCTGGTTTAATAAAGCCGACCCGATTTGCACATTGCCATCCTCGTTCCTGCGGTGGCAAAGAGCAAAAGCCAACGCACGGCTGGGTGCTAACAAGAAAATGAAGAAAGAAAATCAAATAAAAACCTCTCCCTCCCTGACTGAAAAAAAAGGGAAATCTCTTTGAGAAAAGATCGGGGAATGGGGGCTACAGTAGCTAACAATGG
>CAYWWW010000033.1:0-12810 GCA_964462205.1 uncultured Cardiobacteriales bacterium | reverse complement strand
GGTCCCAAGGGTATGGCTGTTCGCCATTTAAAGTGGTACGCGAGCTGGGTTTAGAACGTCGTGAGACAGTTTGGTCCCTATCTACCGTGGGCGTTGGAGATTTGAGAGAGTCTGCTCTTAGTACGAGAGGACCGGAGTGGACGTACCCCTGGTGTTCCAGTTGTCACGCCAGTGGCATTGCTGGGTAGCTATGTACGGACGGGATAACTGCTGAAAGCATATAAGTAGGAAGCCCTTCTCAAGATTAAATCTCCCGGTGAAAACCTAAAGGTTCGTTGAAGACTACAACGTTGATAGGTGAGATGTGTAAGTGCAGTAATGTATTAAGCTAACTCATACTAATTAACCGTGCGGCTTGATCATATAACACCAAAAAGTTCTTAACATATTAACAACATGCTGACAATCTTAGCAAAGTGGAACCACCCGATCCCATTCCGAACTCGGAAGTGAAACATTTTTGCGCCAATGATAGTGTGAAAGCGCGAAAGTAGGTCGTTGTCAGCACCCTTTTCTAACTCTGCTTTTCAGTTCTGGTTCTCAAGTACAAATCTCCTGTATAAATAAGCCGCATTGCTTATTCGATATTTTTCTATGCCTCTTACCCTTCTATCTCTTTCCTCTTCATTAGCATTTCCCATTCTTTTCAATAGTAGATCAGCGAGATCTGTCACGTTTCCAATAGGAAATAAATCTCCAAGCACCTCATTATTCCCAATTATTTCTTTCGGACCGCTAGGACAATCCGCCGCAACTACCGGAATGCCACATGCTAATGCTTCAGCAATAACAGCACCAAATCCCTCCCAACGAGAAGTAAAAGCTAAAACTTTCGCATAACTTATAAAATCATACACTTCTTTCTGAAAGCCTAAAAAAACAACATAATCACTAATTCCTAAATTTTTTGACAGCATTAGTAAATTATGATGCTCTTTTCCGCGTCCCAAAATAACCAAACGACAGTCTATTTTATTCTTAACTAAAACAAAGGCACGAAGCAGAGTCGCAAAATCTTTGCGTAAAGATAATTCGCCAATTGCCAAGATAACCGGTGCTGCATCTTCCTGAAACCAAGGATGATCAGGACGCTTGGCTTTAATTACGTCTGGAATTAACGGTAGGGGCAAAACGGTAATTTGTGAGCGTGGAAAACCTGTAAAATTAGCAAAGTCATCAGCAGCTTCTTGAGAGGGAATAATAACGCCATCTGCCAAACGATACAGTTTCCCCATAGATAACTTCTGCAACTGCCGATCAAGCCAATTACGATGGGCGAGATCAATAGATACGGTTGTGCCAGAACTAACAAAAATTTGCGTTTTTACGCCACTAAGATATTTTGCAATAATAGCAGTTCGGTTAACCCGATCTTTATCACTTAACAACGCATTTGGATGCTCTTTTTTAAGATAACCAATAAGCTCAGGCAAGGATTGATATACAGATCGTGCCTTAAATTCAATAATACGAAGTCCTTCCATTGATTCTTGAAAATAAGGCCCGTGTTTTTGAACTTTAAGGATATCCACCAAAACACCTTGACGTACCAAGGCAGGTGCTAGATTCTGAACATAACGATCCACCCCACTATGTCCTGAAGTGGCGACAAAAATAGCGAGCTTTTGTGACATATTTTTTAAGTGATATATATGCTGCAAGATTCATTTTTACGGACTATTAATTATTTACGTCTCTCTGTCACTGACCGTTGTGATCTGCGTTGTCAGTATTGTTTGCCTGAAGACCATAAAAATTTCGTTGAACCGGATAGTTGGCTAACCTTTGCCGAAATTATTCGGATTCTTAAGATTTTTCTTAATCTTGGTGTGCGGCATCTTCGCATAACCGGCGGTGAGCCTTTGACGCGTAAAAATATTCTCACCCTGATACAACAGATTGGCAAATTGCCACAGTTGGAAGACCTGTCTTTAAGTACCAATGCCACGCGTTTGGAAGCATTCGCGGTACCGCTCTATGCTGCCGGAGTAAAGCGCTTAAATGTTAGCCTTGATAGCCTTGATCCTTCAGTATTTCAAAAAATTACCAAAGGTAAACTTGAAAAAGTCTTAGCCGGTTTGGCTGCGGCAAAATCAGCAGGTTTTGCGCCAATAAAAATCAACACTGTTTTACTTAAAGACATCAATGATCATGAAATCATAGCATTAGCAAAATTTTGCTTAGAAAATGATTTTATCTTGCGTTTGATAGAAACTATGCCAATGGGTAGCAATGGCCTAGAGTCCAAAGAAAAACACTATGTTAGCTTAGAGGAAGTGAAAAAAGACTTAGCCAAACATTTTACTTTGCTACCAACGACGGTGTATGGCGCTGGACCGGCAAAATATTTCCAACTGCTTGATCAAAAAAGCAATCAAACAACCACGATTGGTCTTATCACACCGTTATCGCAGCATTTCTGTGCCACCTGCAATCGTTTGCGTTTAAGTGCCGATGGGGTTTTATATCTTTGTCTTGGTCAAGATAACAGTTTGAATTTGCGAGAAATGCTTCGCAATCAAGCCAGCGATGAAGACCTATGCAATGCTATCCTTCAGGCCATTGCTTTGAAACCAGAAAAACACGAATTTAACGAAAAGCCAGAGCAAATTCTTCGCTTTATGTCATTTACAGGTGGATAGGATAACCAAAAGGTCTATCCTGTCCTACCGCCTCTTGCGAAAAAATCAGATGTACCTAAAAAACGCATGCTGATGGTTCATGCAACTATAGAAAATAAAAAAAAATAATCTGCCAATCAAAACTTCTAAATTGCGTCACTGACAGCCTTGCTTGAGAATGACCTGCCATAGCTTATTTGCTTGTTTTGCCTTTACCTTTCAGGAGTTAATTCCGCATGAGTGCAGAGATGTCATCGCCTTTGCCGGTTTTTGAAGACCATAGCCGTCAAGAAATTAAATACACCACTTGTTATATGTGTGCCTGTCGCTGCGGCATCAAGGTGACGGTGGAAGACAATAAAATCCGTTACATTCAAGGCAATCGCAATCATCCCATCAATAAAGGGGTGCTTTGTGCCAAGGGCAATGCTGGCATTATGAAGCAAGTTTCCCCTGCTAAATTGCAGCAGCCTTTGAAGCGCAAAGAAGGTAGCGAACGTGGTTCCGGTGAATTTGAGCCGATTTCCTGGGATGATGCCTTAAACCTTTTAACCGAACGTTTGGCGAAAATTCGCGCTACCGACCCAAATAAACTGGCCTATTTTACTGGTCGCGACCAAATGCAAGGTGCCACTGGCCTCTGGGCGCAGCAGTTTGGCACCGTGAATTGGGCGGCGCATGGCGGTTTTTGTTCAGTCAATATGGCTGCTGCTGGACTTTACACTATGGGTCATGCTTTTTGGGAATTTGGCGACCCGGATTGGGATGCCACCAAATACTTTATGCTTTGGGGGGTAGCTGAAGACCACTCCTCAAATCCCATTAAAATTGGCTTGGAAAAACTCAAACGCCACGGCGGAAAATTTGTCGCTATTAACCCAGTTCGCACGGGTTATCAAGCTATTGCCGATGAATGGGTGGCGATTAAACCTGGCACCGATGCCATGCTGGCGCTGTCCATGATTCATGTTTTGCTCAAAAATGAACAATTTGACCGCGATTATCTACAGCGTTACACCAATGCGCCGTATCTTGTGATTCAAAATCCCGGGCAAGCCGATGATGGCTTATTTTGGCGTGATAGCGAAGGCAGAGCGCAAGTTTTTGATAAAAATACCAAACTTTTAGGTGCTGCTGATAAACCTGATAATCACGGTGTGCTATTCGGCGAATTTATCACCCCCGATGGTAAAACCGTTAAAACCGCCTTGACCTTACTGGCCGAAAAATACCTGGCGGATGACTATGCACCAGAAAATGCTTCCAAAATCACCGGCGTTTCCGCCGAAACCATTGAACGCTTGGCTTTGGAAATGGCGCATATTGCCTTCAAAGAAAGCATCACTTTGGATGTCACCTGGACCGATTGGCGCGGTGTTACCCACGATAAAATCATCGGTCGTCCGGTATCCATGCACGCCATGCGCGGGATTTCGGCGCATTCCAATGGCTTCCAAGCCGCCCGTGCTTTGCATATTTTGCAAATTTTGCTAGGTACGGTGGACTGTCCTGGCGGTCATCGCGCCAAAGCGCCGTTTCCTCGGCATATTCCACCGGCCAATAAACCAGCCAGACCGGTTGCCGCTGGCGAAATACTCAAAGGTGTGCCGCTGGGTTTTCCGACTGCTCCCGAAGATTTATTGATTGATGAAAACGGTCAACCCTTGCGCTTAGACAAGGCTTTTTCTTGGGATGCGCCGTTGTCAAACCACGGTTTGATGCACATGGTCATCCGTAATGCTGTCAATAAAGACCCGTATGCAATTGATACGATGATCTTTTTTATGGCAAACATGGCTTGGAATTCTTCGATGAATACCAAAAATACCCAAGACATGCTCAAACAAAAAGAAGCCGACGGCAGTTATAGCATTCCCTTTTTGGTGGTGGTGGATGCCTTTCATTCGGAAACGGTGAATTTTGCCGATTTGGTGTTGCCGGATACCACCTATTTGGAGCGCTACGACACCATTTCGCTGTTGGATCGTCCCATTTCCGAACCCGATGCGATTTGTGATTCTATTCGTGCGCCAGTGTTAAACGCCGACCGTGATGTACGCGCCTGGCAGGAAATCATGGTGGAATTGGCTTCTCGTTTGCAGTTTCCGGCGTTTACCAATGCTGATGGCAGCCGTAAGTTCAAGGATTACAAAGACTTTATTATCAATTATCAAAAAGCGCCGGGTATTGGCTTTTTAGCCGGTTGGCGGGGTGAAGATGGTAAGTCCCACTTGAAAGGTGCGCCGAATCCGAAACAATGGGAGGCGTACATTGAAAATCAAAGTTTCTTTGTCTATCACCTGCCGGAAGACCTGCGTTATTACCGCGCTGCCAATCGTAAGTATTTGGATTTTGCCTTTGAAAATGGTTTAACCTCGTCGAAAGCACCCATTATCCCGGAAATTTACTCGGAGATTTTGCAAAAATTTAATTTAGCCGGTCAAGGCTTATATGCAGGTCCCAAACCAACGCAAGCTATTCACAAAGAGCGTTTAATTCAATACTTTACGCCTCTGCCGGAATTTTATTTGCCGCTGGAACAATGCTTGATTGATAACGAGGAATATCCCTTTTATGCCTTAACCCAGCGGCCGATGATGATGTATCACTCTTGGGATTCACAAAATGCCTGGTTACGGCAAATTGTCGCCGAAAATTATCTCTATATGAATCGCCAAAAAGCCGAAAGTCTGGGCATCAGCGATAAATCCTGGGTGTGGGTGGAATCTTATACCGGCAAAATTCGCGTGCAAGTGAAACTTATGGAAGGCGTTGAAAGCAATACGGTATGGACGTGGAATGCGATTGGCAAACAGTCCGGCGCTTGGGGTTTGTCGGCGGATGCTAACGAATCGCAAACCGGCTTTTTATTAAACCATTTGATTGCCGAATCCTTACCCAAAGACTATGACGGTCAAAGTCTTACCAATTCCGATCCCATCACCGGCCAAGCGGCGTGGTTTGACTTAAAAGTGAAAATTTATCCGGCGGCGGCGGGGGAAGAAGGCGTGTGGCCAGCGTTTGAAACGATTAAACCTTTACCCAAAGTGAACAAAAAAGAAGCTGATTCACTTGGTTATCAAAGCCATAAAGCCGTACATTTGAACCGTTCCATCAAAGATATTTTTAGCCGCGATTGATACAAAGCAACGAAAGCAACCAAATTAAAGAGGTAACAAAAAATGCGCTTAGGTTTAGTGATTGATTTAGATACCTGTGTCGGCTGTCATGCCTGTGCCGTGGCCTGTAAACAGTGGAATACCTCAGGCACCACCGGTCCTTTAAGCGATTATAATCCTTACGGAAAAAATCCGAGTGGCGTGTGGTTCAACCGCATTCGTCATTATGAAATCGGTGATTATCCGAACAATAAAACCGTCAATTTTCCCATGTCCTGTCTGCACTGTGGCACACCGACTGACCCGCCGGATTGCGTCAAAGTCTGTCCCACCGGTGCGTCTTACAAACGGCCGGAAGATGGCATTGTGCTGGTGGATCAGGACAAGTGCATGGGCTGTAATTATTGCTCCTGGGCTTGTCCTTACGGAGCGCGGGAATTGGATCACCATGAAGGCGTGATGAAAAAATGTACCCTGTGCATTGACCGCGTTTATGACGAACATCTGGAAGCCGAAGACCGGCAACCGGCTTGCGTTATCACTTGTCCGGCGCACGCGCGCTTTTTTGGCGATTTTGATGATCCCAATTCCGAAGTTTCCCGTTTAACCCGTGAGCGTGGCGGTTATGCCTTGATGCCGGAAATGGGCTATAACCCAACCAATCGTTATCTGCCGCCACGTCCGGTCAAAGCAGTAGAAATCAACGATGTGAAAAAAGCGAGTAGCGGCAGTTTGTTGGATAAAGTCAAACAATGGGCGGCGCAAGCCTTAGTCTAAAGTATCATTCCCTAGGTCGAGGTTTCATTAAGAAAAAATTTTCTGAAACAAAGGCTTGACTTAGGGAAATCTCAAAAATTTTTCATCAAAGGATTATTATGCACCCCGCTTTTTCTGTGATCTTTTTTACCGTGACCGCAGGTGTCGGTTACGGGGTATTTTTGTGGTGGACTTTATTGATTTTGACCGGAAACCTCTCTCTTATCAATGGGATGGATGCTTTTTGGTTGGCTTTCATTGGCATGGGTTTGATCACCGCCGGCCTCATCTCTTCTTCTTTTCACTTGGCCAATCCCAAAAACGCTTGGCGGGCGTTTAGCCGTTTTCGCACGTCCTGGTTGTCGCGGGAAGCGGTGTTTGCGGTGTTGTTTTATCCACCCGCGGGCGCTTTGGTGCTGTTGTTGTGGTTGGGTTGGTTTGAAAACTTCCAGGCCTGGTTGTTGCCGATTTTGGCAGCCATCACCTGGATTTTGGCTTTTATCACGGTGTATGCGACCGGCATGATCTATGCCTGTTTGAAAACCATTCGCCAGTGGCATTCGCCATTGGTGCCGACCAATTATCTCTTGGCGGCGTTTATCAGCGGTGGCAGCTTGCTTTTGGCGTTAGCGCCGTGGTTTGACTGGGAGTTACCGCCGGTTTTGACCTTAGCTGTTGCTGCGACCTTAATTTTGGCGTTGATTATCAAAATGTTTTACTACATCTGGATTGGCCGACCCGCCGGACCCACCATCAACACCGCGACGGGTTTTACGATAGCGGCGGTGCGGCTTTTAGATGTTGGCCATTCCGCCGGGACGTTTTTAACTGAAGAGTTTGGCTATCAACTGAAGCACAACACTGTGATTTTATTGCGTAACCTGTCGTTATTATTGGCTTATTTGTTGCCATTTGCCTTGCTGATGTTAAGCATCACCATGCAGGAGAGGCCAGAACTGGCGCAGTATGGCTTACCGCTGGCGGCAGCGTCGGTATATGTTGGCTTATTTATTGAACGCAGTTTATTTTTTGCCGAAGCGCGGCATGTAGTGAATCTTTATCACGGTGCCGTCCGCACCTAATCGTTTTACTTCGCAGCAGGTGGCCGCCGCCTGCCCTTTCCATTTTTGCCAAGCGTGCTAGAATGCTTGGTGTTTTTTCTGCATCCCAATGCTTTTCTTTAGCACTTCCCCTAATATCTTAAAATTTAATCTTAAAATTTTTATCTTCATCTCAAACTATCATTTTAAGGAGTTGCCATGAGCGAGATCATTCACGTCTCCGATGCTGATTTTGAACAAGTTGTTTTACAAGCCCAGTTGCCGGTTTTAGTGGATTATTGGGCGGAATGGTGCGGCCCATGCAAACAGATTGCGCCGGTTTTAGAAAAACTTGCCAAAAAATTTGATGGTAAAGTTTTGATCGCCAAGTTAAATGTTGATGAAAACAGCCAAGTGCCGCGTCAATATGGCATTCGTGGCATTCCCACCCTGCATTTATTTGTCAACGGCCAAGTTCAGGCCAGCAAAGTGGGTTCTGCGCCGGAAAGTGTGTTAGAAGCCTTCCTCAATCAACATCTCGCCTAAATTCCCGCCAACGCCATTGCCAATGAATCTTACTGAACTCAAGCGCTTACCTATTCAAGAACTGACCGAAATCGCCGAAAACCTGAACATTGAAAACGCCGCCCGCGTGCCACGTCAGGATATGATTTTTGCCATCCTCAAAACCCATGCCTTTGGCGGTGAAGATATTTACGGGGAAGGGGTATTAGAAATTTTACCCGATGGTTTTGGTTTTCTCCGTTCTGCCGATGCCTCGTATTTGGCTGGTTCGGATGATATCTATGTTTCTCCGACACAAATCCGCCGTTTTAACTTACGCACTGGTGACATGATTGCCGGTAAAATTCGTCCCCCCAAAGAAGGCGAGCGTTATTTTGCGCTGTTAAAAGTCAGCAATATCAATTACGAAAGCCCAGAAAATAGCCAGGGAAAAATTCTTTTTGAAAATTTAACGCCACTCCATCCCACCAAGCGCTTGTTTTTAGAACGTGGCAATGGCAGTAAAGAAGACATCACCGCCCGTTTGATTGATATTGTTTCGCCTTTTGGCAAAGGTCAGCGCGGCTTGATCGTCTCGCCACCGAAAGCCGGTAAAACGGTGATGCTGCAAAATATCGCCCAAAGCATTGCTGCCAATGCCCCTGAATGCCATCTGATTGTGTTGTTGATTGACGAGCGACCGGAAGAAGTCACCGAGATGCAGCGCACCGTCAAAGCTGAAGTGATTTCCAGCACTTTTGATGAACCGGCAGCGCGGCATGTGCAAGTGGCGGAAATGGTGATTGAGCGCGCCAAGCGTTTGGTGGAACACAAACGCGATGTGGTGATTTTGCTCGATTCCATCACCCGTTTGGCACGCGCCTACAACACCGTGGTGCCATCGTCAGGCAAAGTCTTGACCGGTGGCGTGGATGCCCATGCCTTGCATCGTCCCAAACGTTTTTTTGGTGCCGCCCGCAATATCGAGGAAGGCGGCAGTTTGACCATTTTGGCCACGGCCTTGATTGACACCGGCTCGAAAATGGACGAGGTGATCTACGAAGAATTCAAAGGCACCGGCAATATGGAAATTCATTTGGATCGGCGCATGGCCGAGCGGCGGATTTATCCTTCGATCAATATTGGCCGCTCCGGCACTCGCCGCGAAGAACTGATTGTTTCTGATGAGATTTTGCAGAAAATGTGGATTCTGCGTAAATTTGTCAACCCGATGGATGAAATTGAAGCCTTGGAATGGCTGCTGCCACGCTTACAAGAAACCAAAAACAATGTTGCTTTCTTTGATTCCATGCTCAAGCGCTAAATGAATGCTCTGATTTTTAAAGCAAAAAGTTAAGTAAAAAGTTAAGCCTTAGGCTGAAAACAAACCGATATCTTCCCGATATTGCATCCCAGGCCAGCGTAAACGCGGCAAGTGTTGATAAATTTTTTGCCGTGCCTCCTGAAAGTTCGCGCCTTGGGCACTGATATTGACCACGCGGCCACCGCTGATGGCGAGTTCGCCGACGGCATTCAGATGACTCCCCGCATGAAAAATTTTGATATCTTGGAAGTTTTCTTTGAGCGTCTCCGGTAACACCATGCCTTGATTGACTTTTTCTGGATAACCGGCGGCAGCCAGCACGACGGTGAGGCTCACCCCCGTTTCCCATTGCCAATCAAAGGCTTGGCCGTCAAGCCAGGCAAGCAGTGCCAAGGCCAAATCGCTTTTTAGTTGTAGCATCAAGAGTTGCGTTTCCGGGTCACCCAAGCGGCAGTTAAATTCCAAAACTTTGGCTTGACCCTGCGCGTCTATCATCAGTCCAGCATATAAAAAACCTTGATAGTCAATGCCTTCGCTTTTGAGTGCTGCCAAGGTTGGCGCGATGATTTCCTGTTGCCAGCGTTCATAATTTTTAACGGTTGCCAAAGGCGACGGGCAGATGCCACCCATGCCGCCAGTATTAGCACCAAGGTCATGATTTTTTAAGCGTTTATAATCTTGGCAGGCCGGCATTGGGATGCTGCTTTCGCCATCGGTTAAAACGATAAAACTCACTTCGCGTCCGCTTAAAAATTCTTCGATCACTACGCTTTGTCCAGCGCCAAAGCGTTGTTCGATAAAGATTTCAGTTAAGGCAGCTTTTGCTTCAGCCAGATTTTGCGCAATGGTCACGCCTTTGCCTGCCGCCAAGCCGTCGGCTTTGATCACCAAGGGAAAACTTTGTGTTGCAACATAGGCCAAAGCCGCCTCGAAATCGCCAAAATTTTCATAGGCGGCGGTGGGAATGCCATATTTTTTTAATAAGGCTTTGGCAAAGGCTTTGGAGCTTTCCAAACGGGCAGCGCTTTGCTTGGCACCGATGATTTTTAAGCCACGCGCTTGAAAGTAATTGACAATGCCGGCGGCCAATGGCGCTTCCGGGCCGACTAAGCTAAAGGCGATGGCTTCGCTTTCGGCAAAGTCGGCTAAGGCAGCAAAATTCAGGCTATCAATACGGACATTTTTGACTTTGTTTTCTAAAGCGCTGCCAGCATTGCCAGGTGCAACAAAGACTTGACCTACTACCGGCGATTGTGCCAATTTCCAGGCCAAGGCATGTTCGCGCCCGCCTTGGCCGATCACTAAAATTTTCATTTTTTCCTCTCCTTTTTTTAGCACTTTGATTATTAAATTTTTTCCATGACAAACGCTTGCTTATCACTTGGCGCAGCCTTTGGCCACTGTGATACCAGCAATCCTTGCGCAATTCGGCTGGTGATTTTGCCATGTAACCCGGCCTTTCGTCTTGAAAAAAATACCGCTTGTCGTCATGACGTTGACCAAAAATTGGTCATTCGGCAAGGTAGCGCCTTCAAAAAATTTCAAGGAAAACAAATGTTGCGCTCGCTTTTTATCGTTCTTCTTTGTCTTATGGTTAGCATGGCTTCTGCCCAAGAAACCCGTATTCGTATCATGGCCGCCAATATCACCAGCGGTAATAACCAATCTTATGACCCGGGACATGGCACCCGTATTTTTCAAGGCTTAAAGCCGGATGTTGTTGCTATTCAAGAGTTTAATGTTGGCGACAACAGCAGCAATGCCATCCGCCAATGGGTCAACACGGCGTTTGGCAGCAATTATTCCTACTATCGCGAAGGTGGCGCGCAGATTCCCAATGGTGTGATCAGCCGTTTTCCGATTCTCGATGCTGGTGAATGGGATGATGCTTATGTCAGCAACCGCGATCATGCTTGGGCACGCCTTGATATTCCAGGTGATAAAGACCTCTGGGTAGTGAGCGTGCATTTTTTAACCAGCAGCGCTGGCGTGCGGAATAGTCAGGCGCAACAACTGAAAGGCTATATTCAACAAAACGTACCGGCTGGCGATTATTTGACTATCTCCGGCGATTTTAATACCGGCAGTTTCAGTGAATCGGCTTTTGCTACGCTCTCCAGTATTGTCTATACTGGCAACCCCTATCCTGCTGATCAATATGGTAAAACTGGCACCAATGCCAGCCGCGCCAAGCCCTACGATCAGGTCTTGTTGAGTCCAAACTTACGCGCTTTACAAGTGCCAGTGGTTATCGGTAATAGCAGCTATCCCAATGGCTTAGTCTTTGATAGTCGCGTTTATAGTCCATTGAGCGAAGTTGCTCCGGTACAAAGCGGTGACAGCGGCTCAACCAATATGCAGCACATGGCCGTAGTGAAAGATGTCAAAGTCGGCGGAACGACAAGCGGTGGCTCGACCGGTGGCGGTTCAACCGGTGGCGGTTCAACCGGTGGCGGTTCAACCGGTGGCGGCTCAACCGGTGGCGGCTCAACCGGTGGCGGCTCAACCGGTGGCGGCAGCTACAGTGGTAGTTTGAGTGCCAATCAATGGCAGTATTACACCGTCAATGTTCCTGCTGGTACTACCACTTTGAAAATTACCATGACCGGCTCTGGCGATGCGGATTTATATGTTCGCAAAGCCGGTCAACCGAGCAAAACCAGCTACGACTATCGTCCCTACGAAGATGGCAGCAACGAAGAAGTGATCGTCAATAATCCAGCCAGCGGTACTTGGTATATCGGTGTCAATGGTTATGCAAGCAACAGCAGCTATAGCTTAAATATCAGTTTGGTCGCAGGCAGCAGTGGCGGCGGTTCAACGGGTGGCGGATCAACAGGCGGCTCCACCGGCGGTGCGCAAACTTTGCTCTCGCAGTCGAGTGTGACAGTGGACAAAGGCAAATGGGTGAATTTCCAGGTCAATGTACCGGCTGGCAAAAGCAAAATGACTGTCAGCATGAACGGTTCCGGCGATGGTGATCTCTATGTCCGCCAAGGCAGCAGTTATCCCACGACCAGCAGCTATGATTTCCGCCCGTATCTCGATGGTTCTAATGAAAGCGTTGTGGTCACAACCAGCACTATGCCAGCACTAACCAGCGGTAACTACTGGATTTCAGTCTATGGCTATACTGCCGCGACCATTTCTTTAACCGTCGTTGTCGAATAAAAAATTTCGCAACAGCAACAAAAAAAGGGCGTCATCGCCCTTTTTTATTGCCTAACAATAGTGAAGTTTTAACCATCGCGGGTGATTCTTTCGATCAACTCGCCTTTCACCCGCTCAAAGTCTTCCACCGGGATTTGACAAGTCCCGGCAGCATTGTGACCGCCACCGCCGTAGAGCAACATCAACTCGCCGATATTGGTACGCGAGGTGCGATTGACAATCGACTTACCCACCGCAAAGACGATTCGCTCTTTTTTTGGTCCCCACATCATGTG
>CAYWWW010000032.1:0-13087 GCA_964462205.1 uncultured Cardiobacteriales bacterium | reverse complement strand
ACCAGCGGCACAGGCCGCTGGCGTGGGGTTTACTTACCAAAAAAGTTTTTGACCGTTGCTTGCAATTCCGACAGTTGGTAGTTGCGGGCAGGCTCGAAGGTCAATTTTTTAAGCTGTTGTAAAATAAAAATTTCATTGCCTTCAACACTATCTAGTGACGTAAAACCGCCGTTTTGTAAGGCTTGGGTCAGCAGCGCTTGGTCGTTGGCGAAACGGTTAAACGGCGTGTCAAGCCAAGCGCGTAAGTCGTTGCGGTCGTTGTCCACCGCCAGATCAACGATTCCCGGATAGTTCCAAGTGCGCAGTTCGGCGTAGAAAGCGGATACGGCGGCTTTATAATTTTCGGCAACTATTTGTTGTTCCAGAGCTTGTTTTGCTTTTACTTTTTCAGCAAATTTATCGCTATTATCCTCCTTTGCTGCTGCGTTTTTTTCTTCTTCCAACTGCACCAATTGTTGCTGCTGTGCTTCATTGGCCGTGGCTTTGCGCTCGATAGCCGTGAGGGCGGCCAAACGGCTTTGTTGTTGCGCGTCAAAAGCGGCTTTTTCTTGATCAATTTGCGCTTGCAGGGCTTGGGCGCTCTCGCGGCTCAATAGGTTGTAAAGCGCTAAAGCCGCCTCTTGGGCAGCGCTAGCATCGGGACAAGCGGCAGGCGATAGGCTGAAGTCTGTTGCTTGTTCACAGAAAAGCGGCTCCTCGGGGATTTGTTCTGTCAGGTTTTTGTCTTGTTGCGATTGCCAAACAAAAAAACCGCCTGCGGCCAATGCTAACAAAATCACCATGATCCATGGCCAGGCTGAGGATTTTTTCGCAGGTTTTTCTTTTACCGGTGTGTAGTCAATGGTTTTGGTGGGGAGGTCTTTGAAACTGCTGACCCAATCGTTTAGTTCAGGAAGGCGCAAGATATTTTCTTTGGCTTGTTCCCAATTATAACTTTGGCGCCAGTTTTCAAAGTGTTTGTCGAAGATAGTCTGTAATTTTTTTAAAGCAGCATCTCGATCCGCTGTCGAAGTTATTTCTGGTTTCGGTTGGACGATTTCGGGTTTAACGATTACTGAAGCGCTTTTCTCGTCAGGCGTCAGTTTTTTCTCGTCCACACCAATCAAAGCCAGCCACTCTATGCCTTTGCGACCGGTGGTTTGTGCCACTTCGCGGCTGAGTTCATCAAGGCGCAAGATATTTTCTATAGTCTGTAATTTTTTTAAAGCAGCATCTCGATCCGCTGTCGAAGTTATTTCTGGTTTCGGTTGGACGATTTCGGGTTTAACGATTACTGAAGCGCTTTTCTCGTCAGGCGTCAGTTTTTCTTCGTCCACACCAATCAAAGCCTCAGCTTTAGGAACTTCAGCTTTCTCGTCAGGCGTCAGTTTTTTCTCGTCCACACCAATCAAAGCCAGCCACTCTATGCCTTTGCGACCGGTGGTTTGTGCCACTTCGCGGCTGAGTTCATCAAGGCGCAAGATATTTTCTATAGTCTGTAATTTTTTTAAAGCAGCATCTCGATCCGCTGTCGAAGTTATTTCTGGTTTCGGTTGGACGATTTCGGGTTTAACGATTACTGAAGCGCTTTTCTCGTCAGGCGTCAGTTTTTCTTCGTCCACACCAATCAAAGCCAGCCACTCTATGCCTTTGCGACCGGTGGTTTGTGCCACTTCGCGGCTGAGTTCATCAAGGCGCAAGATATTTTCTTTGGCTTGTTCCCAATTATAACTTTGGCGCCAATTTTCAAAGTGTTTGTCGAAGATAGTCTGTAATTTTTTTAAAGCAGCATCTCGATCCGCTGTCGAAGTTATTTCTGGTTTCGGTTGGACGATTTCGGGTTTAACGATTACTAAAGCGCTTTTCTCTTCAGGCTTCAGTTTTTTCTCGTCCACACCAATCAAAGCCAGCCACTCTGTGCCTTTGCGACCGGTGGTTTGTGCCACTTCGCGGCTGACGACGAGGCCATATTGCTCTGGATGCTCGCTGACTTGCTGAATGAGGCCGGCTGGAATGCCTTTCGGGGCGATCAGCCGATGGTTATATTTGCCGGCACGTGGGGTTTGTGCCAGTAAAAACAGGCCGTTAAAGGTTTCTTTCTTTGCCATGGGTTTTCTCCAAAAAAAAATAAAAAATTATTGATAGGCAGGTAAAGTCGCTTCTGGGGGTAAGCCACTCTCGATTTTTAAGGTTACTGTGTTGGTTGCGTTATCGCCGGTGGTCATTGGGATACTGAACGAATTTCTCAGGCGCTCCACTGACACGGTTCTGCTGCCATCGCCTAAGTCTTTGGTGCCGAGCACGGATGTATTGTCCCGAGCGCGGACGTCGATTTCGATAGTATCTTGCAAGCTGGTACGAAACTGGAAGCTGCCGCTGCGATAATCGCCGCGTTGAATTTTGCCCAGGGGAAGACTGACTACATTTTCACCACTGATAGAGAGGCTGAAATTCACGTTGTCATTGCCACGGCCAAAGGCAATCTCATAGCTGATGGTGAGATTATGCTTCGCTTTTTGCGCTTGGAGATTCTTTTGGAAGATTTCCACGGCGTCGCGCATTTTGCCCAAGCGGCTTTGGCTTAGATAGCTATCGGCAGCTTCTATGGTGCGTGACTGTAACAAGCGGGCATAAAGCGTTTGGTCTTGGCGCTGAAGGATGGTGCTTTGGGTGTTGCGGACAAAAGCTACGGCGTTTTGGCCTTTGTAGCGCGGCGGCAGTCGGGAAAATTTCTCCAACTCTTCAGTAGCATCCGTAAAAGCCTCTGTTGCTAGGAAGGTTTCGATGCGTTGCGCAAAAGCAGCCTGTACGCGGTTGTTAAATTCGCTTTCCAGCGCGCTAAAGCGGGCTTGTAACTCCGCTGAAAAAGGCGTTTTGCGCCATTCCTCTAGCCGTGCCGCTGCCGCCGTGTAGTTGCCACCTGAAAAGTCCTTGCGGTAGTTGTTTTCTTCCGTGTTGAAGGCGTCCAAGGCGCGGGCATTTTTAATCGCCGCGTCGGCTTGGGTGCTGTAGCGACCTTTGCCCAAGGGATATTTGTCCAAATAGGCGCGGGCGGCTGTTTGTATATCTTTAGGCATTTTGGCCACGCTGACCGCCTTCCAGAGGTCGTCTTCGGCGCGTTTGGCTTCTTCGTCAATGAGTTGGCGGGCTTGGGCAGCAAATTGACCATTGGCATAATTTTGCAGATAGACGGCGGCGGCTTCAGCGCGTTCAATTGGCTGTTGAATGGCGACGACTTTGTCCCAGACGCTTTTTTCAATAGCGCGGCGTTGGTTGTTGCGTTCGCTTTGGGCTTGGCTGCGTAAATTACCTTCGGGGTGGCGTGCTAAAAATTCGTCCAAGGCAAGAATGATCTGCTCGGGGCTGGGAGCGCTCAAGGCGGCGGCGTAGTCGTCCTGTTCAATTTTTAGCAGTAAGCCGGCGCGGCGTGCTTGGGCATCTTTGGTGTGGCGGCCGCTTGGATAGCGCACGATGTGCGTATCCAAAAGGCTGATGATTTCACGCGGGGTGGCGTCAATCTCAGTTTGGGCATACAAAATATCTTCGAGCTTGGTTAAAAGTTCGCTGCGTATGGCCAAAGCCTCTTGGTAGCGCAGGGGCAGGTCTTGATAAGTTTCGGTAAATTTCTCAACTAAATCAAGGCGCTTTTGTAAGTCGGTTTCGCTCGATAGGGCTTGCCAATCTTGTTCGGCAGCCAGGTTGCGTTCCTTAAAGTAGGCGACTTGCTGTAAGCGGCGACTGTCTTCCCAGGCAATTTTGCTTGCCGGAACGCTTAGACTCAGGCGCATGACGCTGTGATGGTAAAAAGGCGCATTCATATAGCTTTCAAGCCAATTGGCCAGGTCTTGATAGGCTTGGCTTGGGGCATCGGGCTGCTGGATGGCGGTTTCCAATTGGCGCAACTTGGCTTTATCCAATAAAAATTCGCCGGTTAAGCCCAGGCCAACCGTTACACTTAACAGACTGACCACACTGGCTACACCAAGCTCCAAGGCGCGTTGGCGCTGTACTTGGACGGCATTGGCTTTTGCGCTTTCGTCGCGGTAGTAGGTTTTGAGTTCTCGATGGAGCGGAAAGAGCTTGTTTTTGAAAACAAAGAACGGATTTAAGAAATAAGGAAAAGCAGCGGCTTGTTGTAAGTCTTTGTGGTAGCGGGCTAAGGTGAGGTCCTGATGCCGACGTATCAGCCAGATAAAGCCTTCTTCCAGTTGAAAGGACTGTAGAGGATTCATTTCTTTTGGAAAGTAGCTGCGCTCGCCGCTGTCGCTTACACGTTCTTCTGATTTTCCAAAAGCACTGACAGCAAAGGCGGCGACGTTGTCTTCACCCAGGCCATATTCCAAAGTGCGCAGTAAGTCTTTGTAGGCAAAGCCACGTGGGTGGGCTAAAAATTTCTCCATTTTGCTCTTTTCTGCCGCTGGGTCGTGGTAGGCGATCTCTCCCAAAACATCCCATTTGTTCAAAAGTACTGCCACCGGCGCATAGCGGGCGCCTTGGTTGTCGGCGGCGCGGCGCTGTTGGAAAATGCCTTCAAAAGTGGCTTTGATGGCAGCAATATTTTGATCTTGCCGTTCTTTTTCCAAAGACGACGCCACCGGCAATAAAATCAATAAACCATCCACTTCCGTCAAAAGTCGCCGCAGGCGTTTGACCGGTCCCTGACTCTGGCTGTCTTCTTCATCGGTGGTGCGTGGATTGACCAATTCGCCTGCATAATCAATTAAATCAGCAGTTAAGCCGCCGTGGCTGTCTTTGAATTGAAAGCGGTAATAGAGGTCATCTTTAAGGGGCGTAGCGTAGGGCATCTCGCGCCGTTCAAGCAATTGACGATTTTCTTCCAGCCGCTTGGCGCCATCAAGGTAGCGCTTTTTTTCTTTTTTATCAGTTACTTGAATATCAACGGGGGGGGGTAAAACTGGCCGAAGGATAGGCCGTTCCCGAATGCGCTTCGGCAAGCGCTGTTAAAACAACTGTTTTTCCAGAACCGCTTAAACCCAACAAGGCGAGACGATAGGCTTTTTGTTTCATGCAAATACCGTGATGACGTCAAAAATTATGAGTCAGGCCGACAAGCCAGCCGACGGCGCCACTATAAACAAAATTACTCAAATGCCAAGCAAAATTTTTTAGAAAAAGCCAAAAATTATCGTAAGGTTACGGACAGTTGACAGCAGTTTGTTAATCTTTTAGATGCGACCCTCCCGCGCCGATGCACGGGGTTTTTTGGGCTTATAAAGTCTTACAGAGGCTCAAGACTGCTTCGGCATGGCCTTCGGCTTTGACTTTATGCCAGATGTGGGCGATTTTTCCTTCTTTATCAATTAAAAACGTACTGCGTTCAATGCCACGGGTGGGTTTGCCGAACATCAGTTTTTCTTTAAGCACGCCATAGAGATTACAGACGTTTTCATCGTTATCACTGATAAGCGGGAAGGTCAGTTGATATTTATTACAAAATTTGCCATGCGACTTAAGGTCATCGCGGGAAATGCCGACGACGGCGACGCCTAGTGCTAGAAATTCGCTTAATAGTCTTTGAAAATCAACGGACTCAGTGGTGCAGCCTGGGGTGTCGTCTTTGGGATAAAAATACAGCACGACCGCGCGATTTTGCTGTTCGGCCAGGCAAAAGCGCTGGATGCTGCCGCTGCTGTAGGTGGATGCACAAAAATCCGGTGCGACTTGGCCAATGACGAGTAACTTTTCCTGGGCATTTTCGGGGGAAGTGGACATGAATTTTCTCCTTGCGTTTTGTTCATTCAATAGATGCGTAAAGTCTTAGGCTTTGCGCTTTCTTTCACAAGCTAACAACTGTTGGTAAAGTAGCCGCCAACGCAATGTAGTACAGGAGTTTAATATGTGGCAAGGCAGTATGGTGGCCTTGGTAACGCCCATGCAGGCCGATGGCCGCTTGGATTGGCCGCGCTTGCAAGCCTTGGTCGAGTGGCAGGTGGCCGCAGGGACAACGGCGATTATCAGCGTCGGAACGACTGGCGAATCGCCGACTTTAAGCACGAGTGAACATTTAGAAGTAATTGAAAAAACTTTATTTTATGCCAATGGTCGCTTGCCAATTATCGCCGGTACCGGTGCCAATGCCACTGCCGAAGCGCAACTTTTGGCGAAGGAAGCCCAAGCCTTAGGCGTGCAGGCGCAGTTGTCGGTGACACCCTATTACAATAAACCGACCCAAGAGGGTTTATATCGTCATTATGCAGCGATAGCTGAAGTCTCTGATTTGCCTCTGATTTTATACAACGTCCCTGGTCGCACCGCCTGTGATTTGCACGTCAGCACTGTGGTGCGTTTGGCGGAAGCCTGCCCAAGCATTATTGGCCTGAAAGAAGCTGGCGGCGGTTTGCCGCGCTTGGCGCAGTTGCGAACCGAGGCTCCGCTAGGTTTTGCCTTATACAGTGGCGATGACGACATCGCTTGCCAGGCGATGTGCGAGGGTGTGGCCGATGGGGTGATTTCGGTGACGGCCAATGTTGCACCCGAAGCTATGGCCAAAATGTGTCGCTTGGCGCTTGCGACTGCTGCCGAGGACAAAGCGGCAGCGCTGGCAGTCAATGAAACTTTGGCTTTATTACACAAAGACTTATTTTGTGAAGCCAATCCTATTCCAGTAAAATGGGCGCTTTTGGCCATGGGGCATCTCGATGCCGGTATTCGCCTACCGCTGACCGTGTTGAGTACCGCGCAGCAGCCACGGGTGCAGGCGGCCTTGGCGGCGGCAGGAATTTCTGTGAATTTATCTTGAGGTGATTGTGAAGAGATTAAAATTATTCAAAATTTTTGCTTTGTTTTTGACGTTGTTATTTGTCCTTTCAGGATGTAGCAGTCTGCGTTTGGGACAGTTGGAGCGTCCCCGTTACGATTACCAGCAAGCGAAATCGGTCAATTCTTTGGAAATTCCCCCTGATTTAACCGCGCCAGACACCAGTGCCGCCTTGCGTTTGCCAAGTGCGGATACCACGGTGCGCGCTAAGGATTTGGCCTTGGCGACACCTGGGGTGCAAAAAGTCAGCCAAGTGTTATTGACACCGGAAAAATTGCGTTTGGTGAGCAGTGGGGACTTGGTGTATCTGCAAAGTCCTGATGCGCCTGCCGCATTGTGGCCGAAATTACGCGCCTTTTGGCCGGAACAAGGGCTTTCTTTACGCCAAGAAAAACCCGAACTGGGCTTTATGGAAACCGAATGGGTAGAAAATCGCGCCACTTTGCCCAAGACCAAAATTCCTTTTTTCGCACGCTTTATTGACACCATTTATTCCACCAACACTTTAGACAAATTTCGCCTGCGTTTGGAGCAGGATGCCGCTGGTAATGCTTTGATTTATATCCAACATCAAGGACTGGAAGAAGTTTCGCGTGGTGATTCCGGCGGTTTTATTTGGCAGCCACGTCCGAGTGATCCGAGCTTGGAGGCTGCGGTTTTGCGTCAGCTTTTGCTCTATTTAGGCGCAAGCGAGGCACAAGTCACCGCACAGTTGGCGGAACTTAAACAACAAGCGCCGCGTGCCAGCCAAAGCACCGATAGCGAAGGTCGGCCAGTGATCTTACTGCGCTTGCCGTATGGTCAAAGTCTGGCTTTAGTCAAACAAGCCATCACTCGTTTGGGCGGCCGCATTGAGGCTGAGGATAACGATGCCCGCACCATCACCTTTGTGGTGGACGAAAGCGATAATTTGGCGCTGCCACGGCGACAACGCCAGGAATACCGTTATGCGCTGCGTTTCAATGAAAAAGCCGAAGGCACCGAGCTTCTGCTGCGCGAGGCGGCTGGTCGGCAAGCGGTGGGCGCAACGCGGCATGGTGCCGATTATTTGCAACGGCTCACGGCGGCTTTGCGTTAATGCCGGACGCGCCGCAGTCAACCGCCGATTGGCAGGCGCTGACGGCGCAACTGCTGGACGCTGCCCAAGGCGATGCGAAGACGTTGGCCGATTTGTTGTCAGCGCGGCTGCCACGGTTGGTTTTGCATCTCAAGGAAAGCGTCAAGGCCAAGGCATTGTTAAATCTTTGGGGACAAAGCCAGAATTACGATGCCTCTGGCAAGCCGTTGGTAGAACCTGTGATCTTACAGGCTTTTAGCCACTTGACCGGTCTTGTATTTGATACTCAGCATCCCCATGCTGGCTTGCAACATACCTATGGCTATCTTTTAAGTTTGCCCAGCGCTCAAGGCCAAAAAGCGGAACGCTGGTTCCAAACTGTGCCGTGTTTGTCCGAGGCGTTGGCGCCACTGCCGCCGCAGGGGACGTTATTGCTCAATCTGACGATGTTTTTTCAGGTGCATCTGCCTTTTTTGCGGCGGCAGCGGGTTACAGGTCAGGTCTATCGTCCTTATGTCAGCGCTATCGCCGAATTGACCGTGGGTTCTTGGCAGATTCTGCAAGAAACTTTAAGCAGCGGTTTGCGCTTGCGCCAGGTGTTTTTGCGCTGTTTGCACGGTGAAAATTACCTTTATAGCTATTGGTATCAACGGCCTGGACAACGGCGCTGGCGCTTGGTGACAGTCTATATTGTCGAGGCACGTTTTCTGGAACGGGCGCAAAAAAGCGAATTAGGGTCGAAAAAATCCCTCGTAGAAATTCGTTTGCGCAACAATATTTACTTGAAAGATCATCAACAAAGCACTGCTTTGGGCTTCCGCCAATGGCTGACCGACCCGGAAAACATCGAAAAGTCAAATTAAACAAAAGCAACGGAGAAAAAAAGCATGAATACAGCAGCGCGGGCGCGGCTGTGGCGGGAACTGTCGCAGCTTTTAAACAGTGGTATCGGATTGTTTCAGGCCATTGCGCTATTGTCCTTGCCTGAGGCAATGAAACGCGCCTGGCAAGCAGATGTGGCGGCTGGCCAAGCTTTGCCGAATATGATCAAAAGATTAGCAGTAACTGATTTTGAACTGGCCTTGGTCAAACATGGCGCGGCCAGCGGCACTTTAGCGACGATTTTTGCTTATCTTGCCGAATATCTTGAGTATTTAGAGCAACAAAGCCAAAGCCAGCAGAGCCAGTGGTTGCCCTTGTTTTTAACGCTTGCTGCCGCCGTGTGGCTGCTGCCCTTGCCGAGTGTGGTCAGCGGCGAGCGCGATTTTTTTACCTATTTGACTTTGGGTTTTTTGGCCAGCGCTGGCTTATTCTGGCTCTGGCGACGGTTTTTTAGCACGCTGGCTGAGGTGTCCTTGCAATACGCTTTACCCTGGGGCAAGGCATTTCGTCATAGTGATTTTTGTCAATTATTGTCAATGGCTTATGCTGCTGGATTGCCTTTGGATCAAGCATTGTTTTTAGCAGCTCAGGCGACTTTCCCAAAGCAAGCCCGCGCCTGGCAACACGGTGCGCGCCAGGGGCAAGGGCTAACGACGATTATCGCCTGCGGCGATTTTAGCGCTGCGACACAGGCGGTGATTGAAAGCGCCGAAGCAGCCGGACGTTTGGATGAAGCCTTGGCACGCGAGGCGGCAAGTCTGCGCTTTGATGGTCGCGAGGCACTGAAGCGCTGGTTTGTGGTTGGAAGGTTCGCAGTCTATGGCCTGATTGCCGCCTTAGTCGCCTGGCAAGTCATCCAGTTTTATCGTGGCTATTTGGGAACTTTGCCGTGAAAATAATTTTTTTCTGTTTGATTTTTCTTGGAATAAATTGCTGGAGCAAAGCCGAAACCTCGTGGTTTAACGGCAGCGATTATCCCCCTTTACCTGCTGGCAAAAGTGCTGCTGGCCTTGGCGATTATCCGCCGCCACGCACACCGGCCACGCCGCCGCCTTTGTATCCGAATGCCTCCTGGTCAAGCAGTGCGCCGGCACCGACGGAGAGCCTGACACCGATTTTTCCAGGTTTTCCAGGTTATAACGGCGCTTTGGCCTTGCCCGGAATTGCGCCTGGCCTCGCCACCAGCGACAGCATCCCAATGCCAGCAACACCGTTTTTAGATAACTCCCTCAATAATGCCTTGAATAACGCTGGCAATGGGTCGGCAACAGGTTCTTTCGGCAATGCTTTTAATAATCCGCTGAATAGCTCGGCAAACACTTCCCTGATTGAAAATCCGGCAACGGCGGCGGGTAGTTATCGTCTGCCGGTTTTACCGATGCCATCTGCGCCTGATTATGGTGTTGCTAGTAGCGAGAACAGCTTGCAAAGCCAATTGGCGGGTGCCTGGCAGAGTAATGCTGGGGATCAACTATGGATTCAAGGCAACTATTTTCAACTTTCCTCGCCGCCGCGCACCTTGGACAGCGCCACAGCCAGCGGCTGGCAACCGCGTGTTTTAACGGGTGAGGTGCGTTATTTGCCGCAAAATCAATTAATTATTCGCAGTCAAGGCATTGAATTGCAGTATAAAATTTATCTTGATGGCCAAAGTTTTATCGCTGAAGATCAAAACGGCATACGGCTGCTTTTTGAAAGGGTATGGTTTACGCCTTAACGCTCCTACTAATTCCTTGTTTTTGAATTTAGCGCTTTGATATAAAACACTATTTTTCAAAACTATACAGCAAGTCCACCGCTTGATAATCGGCACTTTGTTCCAATTGTAATTTGAATTTTTTATTTAACTGATATTGCACCTTCAAAGCCTCTGGATTTCCGGCCAGATATTCCAAATATAAGCGTGGCGACAGATACTTACCCAAGCGCAAGCCGCTGGTAAATGCCGTACCTTCGCCCGCTGTCAAAGCCAAACTATCCAAGCCCAAGCGTCCGCCAATTTGCGCCAAAACCTGATTGCCAAAATCTAAACCGGTGCTTTTTAAGACATTTTGCAATAGTTCGCCATCACCTTTTCCAAGTTGATTCAAAGGCTTGCCAGTGAAAAGATAGGACAAGGCTTCGGCATCACTTAAAGCCGGCTCAGTTAAAAAACTCACCTGTGGTGCGCTGGCGGCACCGAGCAGCCGAATGCCAACTTTTTGCTTATCAAGTTTTTGTCGAAAAGCCGTAAGGTCCAGTGCTGGCGAACTTAGCGGACCGGTAAAAAAAATAAAGCCTGGATCAATACGCAAATCTTGACCATAAGCACGATATTGACCGTCTTTTAAGATTAAACGCCCTTGACCTTCGCTTTGTTCCCCTTGTTGGCTTAAGCGCAACTCTCCTTGCACAAAACTTTTGAAATCAAAGGCTTCAATAGAAACATCTTCAGTAAGTATCAATAAAATATCGGATTGTAAGGCAAAGGGTAATGACTTTTTACTCTCCGCTGAAGCGTCTTTTGGCCGCACAATCCGCGCATCGCTGGATACTTTCACGGTATTGGCTGGTAATTTTTTGAATACGATCTGTGCCTTGGGAATGGTTAATTGACCTTTGAGATCAAGACCTTGCTTGAGTGAAAATGCACCTTGCATATCTGGGGTCAACCACACTTGCGCCTCCGGCAAGTTAGCGATTTTTACATCTTCCCCTTGCACTTGCCAAGTGATTGGTAAATCAGCAGTTGTGTTGAGCATCCCGATGATGGTTAAAGGCTTTTCACTATTTGCTGTCAGTTGAAAAGGGAAAGTTTCCCCGTCAGTGGTTTTGGCGCTAAAAGTAATTTCTTCAAAAGGTTGTTCTAAGGCATAAGGCAAAAATTTCGTTACCTTGAGGTTGAATTGACCGCTTGGTTGAATATTGTTGATCGCGCCGGCAATCTCTGCTTGCAAATCCAATCGGCTTGTGCCTAATTCACCAAAATTTTCACTATAAGGCGCAATGGCTTTAGATAATTCATTGATTTCAAAAAATAAATTTCCAGCTATTTTTGTGCCATCGCCATTACTGTTTGCCTCGGCAGATAAGGCTAAGCCATAGTCTCCCTTCAGTTGTAGCTTAGCTTGTAAGCCGTTTTGCCAAGTCAGTGCCAAAGTGGCAGGTGAAAACTGCCAAGTTAAAGGTGGTGCTAAAGGAGCTAAGGTTAAGGCCAATGGACTGGTCGTTAATTGCAGTTGTCCTTGACTTTGTTCAAGATCAGTTAAGACGATACGTCCTTGCCAGGTGCTATTGACATCCCCTTGTAAGGCTAAATCAGGATTGGCTGGCAGCCATTTTTGTAAAGAAAAGTTTTCTAAAAAGCCTTTTCCTTCAATTACTTGATCAGAAAAAACCAGGTCTTGACAGAACAATAATGGCGGCTGCGTCAAACAAAAATTGTTTAAGGTAATTTTTCCAGTCGCTGCAACAGAAAAGTTAGCATTTTTATTGAGTTCTACTTTACCCAATTGTTGTTCTTGAAACACCATTTCATGGATTTCTCCCTGCCAAAAATTATCACGCAGACCTGCCGCTAAGGCAAAACGCAAAGCGGCATGGGGATGCCGTAGGTTAAGCATTAAGGTATGTGCAGCAAGATTACCCTGCATCTGAATGTCGCTGCTAAGTTTTTGATCAGGAAGGGAGGCTATTAACAAGTCTTCTAATTCCCCCTTGATCGCGGCTTGACCTTGTTCGTTGATTGTGGCCTTGAGCGTGGTTTTGATGAAAGTAAAAGCAGCAGTTTTGACGTTAGCCACTTTGGCAGTAAGCTCTAAAGATGGCCACTGTTTCAGCAATGTTTGTGGAAAATTTTTAAGGGAAAAGCCTGGTGTATCCAAAAAAAGTTCCATTTTTTCCAAATAATTATCGGCAAATTGCCAATTTTTACCACTGGCTTGCAGATTGATAGCAGGCAAGTATTCCCAGCGGTTACTAGCTTGACTTTTTGCTTTGAAAATTAAATGCTTAAGTTTTAAGTCTTGGAAAATTAAATTTTTTACTTCTGCTTGCGCTTGTATGCTTGGCCAAGGCCAGCTTCCTTGTGCCTGAAAGTTGCCGATCATGCTGCCGGAGAAATCGGGATGTATTGCTGAAAGTTTAGGAAAATCAAAGCGACCATCGAGGTCTAGCTCCAAAAAGCTGGCTTGACCTTGTACATTAAACGCTTGATCGCCAAGGCTTACATTAAAGTTTTCAAAAGCAACTGTTTGTGGCGTTAGCACTGCATTTTTAAGCGCCAAAGTGAGTGGTTGTGCGGATAATGTGCTGACAAGGTTAAGATCAACAAATAGTTGAAAATCTGCGATATTATTTTTAATGTTGATCTTTTTTAGCAACACTTCGCCTTGACTATTTAAGGCACCTAA
>CAYWWW010000031.1:0-13291 GCA_964462205.1 uncultured Cardiobacteriales bacterium | reverse complement strand
GCGGTTGCATGCTGTTTTGCAATGGCGTAGCTAAGGCTTGGGTAAAACCATAACCAATGCTTTCACCGCGTTGATAAATCTGATCAATAACAATCGGTTTGACGAAAAAATAATAGAGTCCAAATTGTAAGCTACTGATCAACAGCGCCATAAACAGAAAAACCCAAAATAAAAACGAAGTGATACGCATCTGAATGTCCTTTACGCCTGAGTGATGCTTGGATTATTAGGCAAAATTCAACATCTTACAAACAGTTTTTCTAAACGTTTGAATGCTTCAATAAAATAAACTTGTTCCTGGCTTTCGTTGGCGCTTGGCCTTTGCTATGCTGATGTTTTCTTTTTATAGCCAGTAAAAATTATGGATAAAACGATTAACTTGTTAATCAGCAAGCGCTTTGCTCCAGTTTTTTGGATGCAAATTTTTGGTGCATTTAATGATCATCTGTTAAAGACCGCCTTGGCCGTAGGCATTGGTTATCAAGTTTTTACTTTGCCTGGCGATAAAACTATTTTAGTCACTTTAGCTGCGGCGGTTTTTGTCTTGCCCTTTTTGCTGTTTTCAGCCTTAGCTGGACAATTGGCTGACCGCTTTGACCGACGCCGACTTATGCAGCGTCTTAAATTTGCTGAAATTTTAATTATGCTCTTGGCAAGTATTGGCTTTTTGGCTGGTAACTTAGGGCTATTATTTTTTAGCTTGTTTTTGATGGGTGCGCAGTCCGCCTTTCTAAGTCCAGCCAAATATTCGGCATTACCTGAGTGGTTGAAAGAAGAGGAATTATTAACTGGCAATGGTTTGGCCGAAGGCGCGATTTTTATCGCCATTTTATTTGGCACCATCGTCGGTAGCATCTTGGTGGTTTCGCAACAGGGCGCTTGGCAGCTCAGTGCGGTGATGTTGAGTTTGTCAGTGTTGGGTTTTTTGGCCACTTTGTGGATGCCGCCACTTTTGAAAACCGGGTCGCCTCTGCCGTGGCGGTGGAATTTATTTAAGGAAACCTTTGACTTAGTGACGGATTGCCAAAAAACGCCACGGTTATTTTATCCAGTGCTGGCCGTGGTCTGGTTTTATATCGTTGGCGCGACCTTTATCGCGCAATTTCCCAATTTTGTCCCTGATGTTTTGCAAGCTGATACCAGCGTGGCGACGTTTTTTTTGGCCTTGTTTTCTATCGCTATCGCCGTCGGCTCGGTGCTTTGTCATTATTTGCTGAAAGATCGTATTACCTTGGTGGCTTTGCCCTTTTCGTCTTTTTTGTTGTCGCTGTTCACCGTTGACCTCTATTTTGCCATGCAGAATGTGCCCGATTATGGCGGCAGCCAAGCGACTTTAGGGCAATTTTTAAGTATTTTCAGCAATTGGCGGATTGTGCTGGACTTGGCCTTGATCGCTTTTTTTGCTGGTGTTTATGTCGTGCCGCTTTATGCCTGGTTGCAACACAAGGCCGAAGTGGTAGCGCGGGCGCGGGTGTTTGCCGCCTTGAACATTTTAACGGCGCTCTGGGTGACATTAGCGACCTTGCTAACGGCTGCACTTTTAGTGCTGCTGCCGGTGGATGCTTTGTTTTTAGTGCTTGGTGGCTTGGGACTGGTCGTGACTGCCTTGATTGTCAAAGCCTTACTGCAAGAAACTATCAAAAGTTTACTCTGGGGATTGTTTAAGCTGGTCTATCGGTTGGAAGTGCGCGGATTGGAACATTATCCTCAAGATTCCGAACGCTTAGTGATTGTTTGTAATCATGTCTCCTATATTGATGCACCGATTTTGGCCTTATTTTTACCGAAAATGCCCATGTTCGCCATCAGTCCGGTGATCGCCGATGCCTGGTGGGTCAAACCGTGGTTGCGTTTTGCCAATGTTGTGCGCGTGGATACCACGAAGCCCATCGCGACCAAAACTTTGATTAAGCAAGTAAAACTTGGGGAGCATTGCGTGGTTTTCCCGGAAGGCCGACTGACCGAAACGGCAACGATCATGAAAGTCTATGAGGGTGCGGCGATGATCGCGGCGCGTGCCGAGGCACAAGTGCTGCCAGTGCATCTGGAAGGTGTTGAATATACGCCGTTTTCACGACTTGACGGACGGGTGAAACGGCGCTTTTTTGGCAAAGTCATTTTAACCATTACCCGGCCGGTGACCTTAAGCGTGGAGCCGACCTTAACCTTTCGGCAAAAGCGCAGTGCCTTGGCAGTGCAACTCTATGATTTATTGTGTAAAACTATGTACCGTGCGCGGTGGCGACCAAAAAATCTTTTGGCCGGCGTGTTAGCGGCAGCCGCAAAAAATGGCGAAATTGTTGGATTGCTTGAAGACGCTGACCGTAAGCCTCTGGGTTACAAAAAGTTTTTCTTAGGTGTTGACTTATTGGGACGGGAAATCGCCAAACAAACACAACCTTCAGAAACTCTTGGCATTTTACTGCCCAATGCCGTCGGCACGATAGTCACCTTTTTCGCAGTCCACGCCCAAGGTCGTGTGCCAGCGCTGCTGAATTTTTCAGCCGGTGCCAAAGCGATACTCTCAGCTCTGAAAACAGCGCAAATTCAAACGCTTTTAACCTCAAGACGCTTTATTGAGCAAGGCAAATTGCAAGATTTGCTGGCGCGTTTAGAAGCCGAAGCACCGAACTTAAAGATCATTTATCTTGATGATTTAAGAGAAAAAATAAATACTTTCAACAAGCTCAATGCCCTGTTCTTTGCGTCATCGCGCTTAAAAAAGGCGGCGGCGACTATAAAACCCCATGATCGCGCTGTGGTGTTATTTACTTCGGGTTCCGAAGGGGCGCCGAAAGCCGTGGTGTTAAGCCATGACAATATCTTGGCCAATTGTTATCAAGTGCATAGTCGGCTGGACTTTCACAACGGCGACAAAGTTTTCAATGCCTTGCCAATGTTTCATTCCTTTGGTATTACCGTCGGCACTGTTTTACCTTTGCTTTTTGGCGTGCGTTTGTTTGTCTATCCTTCGCCTTTGCATTATCGCATCGTGCCGGAATTGGTTTACACCATGAATGCGACAATTTTTTTAAGCACTGATACCTTCCTCAATGGCTATGCCCGCCTGGCCAATGCCTATGATTTTCGCAGTGTTCGCTATTTGGTGGCTGGTGCTGAAAAAGTCAAAAGCAGCACCCGCAGCATCTGGATGGAAAAATTTGGTTTACGCATTCTCGAAGGCTATGGCGCAACCGAAACGGCACCCGTGTTAGCCTTAAATAATCCTATTTTAAATCAAGCTGGTAGCGTTGGCCGACTGGTGCCAGGGTTAAGCTATCGCTTAGAAACTGTCCCCGGGATTGCCGAAGGCGGACGTTTATGGGTCAAAGGTGACAATGTGATGCTGGGTTACATCAAAGCTGAGGCACCTGGAGTATTGCAGCCACCCAGTGACGGTTGGTATGACAGTGGCGATATTGTCACCATAAATCCCTTAGGCTTTGTTTTTATTCAAGGTCGTGCGAAGCGTTTTGCCAAAATTGGCGGTGAGATGATTTCTTTGGCGGCGGTTGAGGAATGGCTGGCCTTACTTTTCCCCCAAGGGAATCATGCGGTTATTTCCGTTGCTGATGCTAAAAAAGGCGAGCAGTTGCTCTGGTTAAGCGACGCAGCCGAAGCCAGTCGTGATCAGTTAAGTCAAGCGGCGAAAAATTCCGGTCACAGTGAATTATGGCTACCAAAAAAACTGCTAGTTGTCGCGCAAGTACCGGTTTTTGCAAGTGGAAAAATTGATTATCCAGCAGCGCAAACACTGTTAGAGCAAGCCTTTCGGTCTGAGGTAATGTGATGTCGTTGCCTCTCAATGCCAAATTCTATTGCCTGAAACAGTGTCATGGTCAATGACCAACATAAACCGCTGGCCACGGTTGCCGGTCAACCTATTTTCAATTGTCCCAAAGACTTATACATTCCACCCGATGCCTTGGCCGTGTGGGTAGAAGAACAATTTGAAGGACCTTTAGACTTACTTTGGTATTTGATTCGCAAAAATAATCTCGATGTTTTGGCCATTCCAGTGGCCGAAGTGACAGCGCAGTATTTAGCCTATATTGCTTTTTTACAACAGCATGGCGAACGTTTTGAATTGGCAGCCGAATATTTGGCCATGGCCGCGTGGCTGATCGCTATCAAAGCCAAAATGCTCTTGCCCAAACCGCCAAGCATTGAGATGCCGGAAGACGACCCACGTGCCGAGTTGGCGCGGCGGCTGCTGGCCTACCAAGCCTGTCAAAGTGCCGCGCAGACCTTGCAAAGTTTGCCGCGTGAGCGCCAAGATTTTTATTGGGTGGCGATTTTTAGTCCGCCTTATCTGCCGCCGAAAGCGCCAGCAAAAGCCGATAGCCAGGCTTTGTATGCGGCCAGCTTGAAATTAAGCCAGCGGCTGTTTCAACAAGCAGCGCATGTGATAGCAGCCGAGGTTTATACCGTGCGCGCGCGGATTGCCGAGATTTTGCACACCTTGCCCGAAAAAACGCCGTTATTGTTGTGGCACTATTTGCGAAAAAGTGAAGCCAATGTCGGCGTGGTGGTGACTTTGTTGGCCTGTTTGGAACTAGCGAAATTTCAATATGTTGATATTTTTCAACATGAACATTTTGGCCAGATTTATGTACAACGTCGCGAGGCAGCGGGGGAAGTGTTGGTGAGTGTGGAATAGCAATTTTTAAGATGCAAAAGGGGATTTTATGGCCGACAGCGCCAGCGAAAAAAATTTTAATCATGATAATAAAATCATTGCCATCATTGGCTTAGGCTATGTGGGTTTGCCTTTGGCGGTAGAATTTGGCAAAAAACGCACCGTTATCGGTTTTGATATCAAGGCAATGCGGATTGCTGAACTCAAACAAGGTTACGATCATACCTTAGAAGTGACGCCCGAGGATTTAGCCCAAGCGAAATTTTTAAGCTACACCGCTGATCTTGCTGATTTATCGGCAGCACAAATTTTTATCGTCACCGTACCCACGCCGATTGATCAATATAAGCGCCCCGACTTAAAGCCCTTGTTATCGGCCAGTAAAAGCGTGGGGCAAGTCTTAAAAAAAGGCGACATAGTGATTTATGAATCCACGGTTTATCCAGGCTGCACCGAAGAAGATTGTGTGCCGATTTTGGAGCAATACAGTGGCTTACGCTTTAATGAAGATTTTTTCTGCGGCTACAGTCCTGAACGCATTAACCCAGGCGACGCTTTGCATCGTTTAACCACCATCGTCAAAGTGACTGCCGCTTCAACAGCGGCAGCCGCGCAAGCGGTGGATGCTTTATATCGTGAGATTATTCAAGCAGGTACACATCCGGCGGCGAGCATTCGCGTCGCTGAAGCAGCGAAAGTGATTGAAAACATCCAGCGCGATGTCAATATCGCCTTAATCAATGAATTAGCTATTATTTTCAATAAATTAAACATTGATAGCGAAGCGGTTTTGCAAGCAGCAGGCAGCAAATGGAATTTTTTGCCCTTTCGCCCGGGTTTAGTCGGCGGGCATTGCATTGGCGTTGATCCCTATTACTTGACCCATAAAGCCCAAGCGCTTGGTTTTCATCCAGAAATGATCTCAGCCGGACGACGCATCAACGATGGCATGGGCTTTTACGTCGCCTCGCAGTTACTTAAAGCCATGGGAAAACAAGGACTTGTCCAAGAAGGCAGCAAAGTCTTGGTGATGGGTTTGACTTTTAAGGAAAATTGTCCCGATTTACGCAATACCCGTGTTGTTGATATTATTCAAGAATTGCGCGAATACGGCTTGATAGTGGAAGTCTATGACCCGTGGGTAGATGCACCAGAAGCCTTGGCTGAATACCAGTTAGTGCTTGAAACCGACTTAAAATCAGGGCATTACGATGCCATGGTTTTGGCAGTAGCACACAAGCAATTCAAAGCTTTGGGAGAGGTTGGCATTCGTGCTTTGGGTAAGCCCAAACATGTTTTATATGACCTTAAATATGTCTTGCCAGCGGCAGCTACAGATTTACGATTATAATTAACCAATTGAGAACTAGTTGAGAAATATATGATTATAATAACCGGTGGCGCCGGTTTTATCGGCAGTAATTTCGTGCATTATTGGCTTAAAAAATACCAAGAAACAATTTTGGTGTTAGATGCCTTAACCTATGCGGGGAACTTAAAAAATTTACAGAAATTTCAAAATGATGATCGCTTGATTTTTGTGCATGGCGATATTGGTGATGCCGCTTTAGTCTCACAATTATTCAAAGATTATCAACCACGTGCGCTTTTGCATTTTGCTGCGGAAAGTCATGTGGATCGTTCGATTCATGACCCGCAGGCATTTTTACGCACCAATATTGACGGCACTTATGTGTTGCTTCAGCAAAGCTCGCAATATTTTCTAAAACTTAGCTCGGAAAAACAAGCGGCTTTTCGTTTTCTGCATGTCTCCACTGATGAAGTCTATGGCAGCTTACTGCCGGATAAACAACCTTTTTGTGAAACAACGCCTTACGCGCCGAATAGTCCCTATGCTGCCTCCAAAGCCGCGAGCGATCATTTGGTGCGGGCTTGGCAACATACCTATGGTTTACCAACACTTATCAGCAATTGCTCCAATAATTACGGCCCTTTTCAATTTCCCGAAAAACTTCTGCCATTGATGCTGAGTAATGCTTTACAAAACAAAGCATTGCCTATTTATGGCGATGGACAAAATATCCGTGATTGGCTGTATGTGGAAGATCATTGCCGTGCTTTGGATTGTATTTTGAAACAAGGCCAAGTCGGTGAGAATTACAATGTCGGTGGTAACAACGAATTGAAAAATATTGAAATCATCCAAATGCTTTGCGAATTGCTTGACGATTGGCAACCGCGTAGCGACGGCCGTTCCTATCGCGCGCAGATGACTTTTGTGGCAGATCGTCCCGGACATGATCGCCGTTATGCCATCAATGCGAATAAAATCAAAGCGACATTGGGCTGGCAGCCACAAGAAACCTTTGTTTCAGGATTGGCCAAAACCGTGCGCTGGTACTTAGATAATCCGCAATGGTTACAAGAAGTTACTTCAGGGAGTTACCGCCAATGGCTGACTTTGCAGTACGGCCAGACCTGAAACGCCTGCTGCTTTTGGGTGCTGATGGCCAAGTCGGGCGGGCGCTGCGGCGCAGTTTATTGCCGCTAGGCCAAGTGCAAGCCTATGGACGGGCGGCTTTGGATTTAACCGATCACTGCCGTTTGCGCCAAGTTTTGGAACAAGAACAAGCAGATATTATTGTCAATGCCGCCGCTTACACCGCTGTGGATCAAGCCGAAAGCGCGCGCGAAAAAGCCTTGGCTATCAATGCCGAAGCCGTGGCGGTGCTAGCCGATTATGCCTCTGCCTTGGGGAGTTGGCTGATTCATTATTCAACGGATTATGTTTTTGATGGCGAAAAAACTTCGCCCTATCGAGAAGCAGATCCGCCCAAGCCTTTGAATGTTTACGGTGAAAGCAAATTTGCTGGCGAACAAGCTGTGCAGCAGTCACAGGCCAACTATCTTATCCTCCGCACCGCTTGGGTCTATTCGTTTTTTGGTCAAAATTTTTTGAAAACAATCTTAAAATTAGCGCAAAGCCGAGACAGTTTGCGGGTGGTTTGCGACCAACATGGCACCCCAACCAGCGCTGATTTTATCGCCGATGCCACCGCCCAGCTGCTCGGGCAGTTGCTTAAGCATCCCAATGCCGCTGATTTAACGGGCATTTATCATCTGACGGCCAGCGGTCAGACGACTTGGTATGATTATGCGCGATTTTTATTGACCGAGGCTTTGGCGCAGGGAATGTCTTTGACCTGTACGCCGGATAATATTTTAGCAGTAAAAACAAAAGATTATCCAACGGCTGCCCGTCGTCCGTATAATTCCTGTCTCGATACACAAAAACTACAGACGTCCTTTGGTTTGTATTTGCCACCGTGGCAAGAATTAGTAAAGCCAGTTATTAAAGAATGCGCAGCGGTTTCGGCGCTTTTGCAACGTTAAGTAATGATACAAAATATAAAAAAGTCAAGGCTTGAGGAAATAAAAAATGCAACGCAAAGGCATTATTTTAGCCGGTGGTTCGGGAACACGGCTTTACCCTTTAACCCAAGCGATAAGCAAGCAGTTATTGCCGGTTTATGATAAGCCGATGATTTATTACCCGTTAAGCACCTTGATGCTGGCCAATATCCGCGAGATCTTGATCATTTCCACGCCACAAGATACGCCACGTTTTCAACAGCTTCTTGGCGATGGTCAACAGTGGGGACTGGCTTTGTCCTATGCGATACAACCCCAACCGGAAGGTTTGGCGCAGGCGTTTATCATCGGCGCGGATTTTTTAGCAGGTCAACCTAGTGCTTTGATTTTAGGCGATAATTTATTTTGGGGACATGATTTGCAAGCCTTGTTGCAGCAAGCCAATCAACAGCTTCGCGGCGCGACGGTCTTTGCCTATCATGTCCAAGACCCAGAGCGTTATGGCGTGGTGGAATTTGCCGCCAATCGCCAAGTCCGCTCGATAGAAGAAAAACCAAAAACGCCCAAAAGCAATTATGCCGTCACTGGCCTGTATTTCTATGACCATCAAGTGATTGATATTGCTAAAGAGATCAAGCCTTCCGCCCGTGGTGAACTGGAAATTACCGAGGTCAATGCCGCCTATCTTGCGCTTGGTCAATTGCAAGTGGAAATCATGGGACGCGGTTTTGCTTGGCTGGATACCGGCACCCATGAGAGCTTGCTTGTGGCAGGTCAATTTATTGCCACCATGGAAGCGCGTCAGGGTTTGAAAATCGCTTGTTTAGAAGAAATTGCCTTCCGGCGCGGTTGGATTAGCGCTGAACAGCTTGAAGCCTTGGCTGCGCCGTTGTCCAAAAGCAGTTATGGCCAATATCTCTTAAATCTTTTGCAACGCGATGTTTTCTAAAGTTTATTTATGCGCTATCAAGTCGAAGCAACACTTTTGCCGGACATTGCCTTACTCACCCTGCCGTGGCATCGGGATGCCCGAGGTTTTTTTGTGGAAAGTTTTAATCGGCGGCTGTTTGCCGAAGCTGTTGGTCAGGATATTGATTTTGTTCAGGACAATCATTCAAAATCGCAAAAAAATGTCTTGCGTGGCTTGCATTACCAAACACCGGAACCCCAAGGTAAACTCATTCGTGTTTTGGTCGGTGAAATCTTTGATGTAGCAGTGGATTTACGGCAGTCCTCGCCGACTTTTGGCCGCTGGTGTGGACTGATCTTAAGCGCTGACCTGCCGCAGCTGCTGTGGTTGCCGGTGGGCTTTGCGCATGGCTTTTTGGTGTTGTCGGAGCAAGCAGAAGTTTTTTATAAAACAACGGCTTATTACCATAAACTTGGGGAGCAGACTTTGCATTACGCCGACCCCCATTTGGCGATTGCCTGGCCGCTGCCGCCTGGCGTGACGCCGCTCCTGTCGGAAAAAGACCGACAGGCAGCAGCTTGGGCGCAGGTGCTGAAGTTTGCTTAGCGCTGTCCTAGATACTGTAGCCAAAAAGCCAAGGCACGGTTTTGGCTTAGTTTTTGCGTATAAACGGCATACGGTAAGTCTTGACTGAGATAATCGCTGTCAAAGGCAGACAAATCTGGACTGTCGGCGGCATCTGTTTGATTGCTACTTTCTTGTCGGAACCGCTTCCAAGTCTCTGACAACAATGGCTTGGTGTCCAAAAGTACCACTGCATCCTGACGCATATAGAGTTTGGGCGAATAGGCTTTGCTCCCAAAAACCTGCTGGGCGACCTGTTGATGCAGATTTTCACCAAGTTTACTGCCGTGGGGCTTAAATTTTTGTAACAACGGCGCAATATCAATTTTTAAGGACATGGCGCCTTGTTGGCGGACTTGCTGTTTTAAGCCGCTGACCACAACTTGCTTGGCCGCTTGACCGCCAAGGGCGCTTGCGCCACGGGCAATAGCGGTGTTGCCTAAGAGTTTTAAGCCCGAGCTAGCACCGCCGGTACCAACCATCGCAGCAGCATCCAGCGCTGCACTAGCAACATCTAACGCTACAGCAGCAGCATCCCAAAGCGTCACGTCGCGGCCATCTTCAAGTTTTTGCCATACCGTCCAGATGCCCTTGGGCACGACAAAAGGTGCGGCGTTTGGTCGAATGGTACGGCGCAGCGCTAAGTCGCTGAGTTCTACCCATTCGTAGAGGGTTCGGCATTGCAATGCTTGATTTTTACAAGCACTTAAGAGTTGCAAAATGCCTTGACGGCGCAGGTCGCTGCTTAAATTCCTTGATAAAAATTTTGCAAAATCAGAATTATAAGCAAAAAAATTGATAGCATAGATGAGAGTCGTATCGCCGGACAATAAGGCAAGGGTCACCTGTGGATGCACACTTTTTGGATAGGCGCTTTGTCCAAAAAATAAGGGTAGCGGCGCTACGCCAAAGCGCTGATAAAGCTTTATGCCGTCGGGCAGCATCAGATAATCCCAAATTCCTGGTACGGCTGCGTCAAATAGCGATGGTTGTAAGCCGCGTTCTTCGGCGCTTGAATTGGCATTTTTAGCGGTATCCCAATGAATATGTGCTATAAAATCTCGCCAGATACTTGAAAAACGACTCGCAAAAACCGCATCTTGTTGCATCCGGCGGCGAATGCTATCCCCTTGATTATTTAGGAAAATAATGATCTGCAACTGTTCTTCGGCTGTTGCTCGGTTCGCATCTGCTAAGGTGTCGGTCAACCAATCTTCATAGGCATAATCCTGATAATCCAGATGTGCAAACAAAGTAAACAGTGGAATGGCAAGGCCGGCGCGGGCATAGTTGCAAAAAAGTTCTTCATGATCATCGAGAATTTCGACAATTCTGTCGCTAAAATCAGGATATAAAAGGAAATAATTTAACTGATGCGTCACGCATTCGGATGATAGACTGCGTAACAGGTTGTCGGGTTCGCTGACTTTTGCTAATAAACCAGCGATTTCAGGATGTTCAGTTAATAAAGGCTCGTCATAGTAGTAGTAAAGGCTTTCCAAAGCCTGTTGCAGTTGCTTATTTTGCGCCGAGGTAAGCAGCGGCCACCAATCGGCATTGGCATTGCTGATAGCTTCGGCGGTTTCCGCTGCTGCACCTTGATCTTGCAGCCAATTTTTCCATTCTTCCGAGCTTAAGGCATGGGCTGTGCTCAGGCACAAGCAAAGACAGGCGATCCACAGACACCGATATAACTTTTTCATAACAAGCAGCTCCTTGAAAAAATAACACTTCGCTTTGTTCAGTTACGGGTAAAGGCATTTACAAAGTCAGTAAAACTTGGTGAGTAAGAAACATCTTTAGCATCAAGCGGGGCAAGCCATTGATTTTTAACGGTATCTGCTAAGATTTTGTTGCGTGGCAGTTGGGACAATGCCTTCATGACAGCACGATCTTCGGTAGAAAGTTTTGTCGTTATTTCTTGTTTAAGTCTTTCAAGCTGTTGCTGGTCTTTGGGCGATAGTGCTTCATCGCAAGGTGCAGGCGTTGATGTCGAATAATCATCTGCTGTGCTGTTGTCTTGCGTGCGGCATTGTTGATCGAAAACAATTTGGCTTTGGGGCGGTGACGACGGCGGCCAGTTTTTCGCTGTGGTATGCGCTTGTTGTATCGCGCTAAGCGCTGCCTCGATTGGCGCTATGTTCGCCTCGTAATACTGTTTTTTTCTTTCTGCCAGCCAGTCTTCTAAAGCATATCGACTGTCGTTGCTTTCAGGATCAAAGCTAAACGCGTAACCCCAGCTTGTTGCTTTAGTTTTCAACGCCATGATTTTTTCCTGACGTTGGCCATTGCGCTTTTTGCCATCATAAAAAGCCTCGCTGGCTGTTTTTAGTTCTTCGTAGCTTTTGTCATTGCTGTTGCCTTGTTTTTCTTGGGCCACGATGTCAGCGAGGCGTTGGTCAATCCTTTTTTCTGCTGCTTCTTCGTCAAATGCTGGCGGATATTCTAAGTCTTCTAAAGCGGTTTCCAGCGTTTCTAAAGGCTCGGTGTAAGGGTTGGTTGGCAGATTTTCTTCGGGAGGCAAGTTGTTTTCTTTTCTTAACGCATTGTAAAAATTGTATAAAGCCTCGCGAGCCTCGGCGGTGTTGTTTTCTTGGCAATAGCCAAGTCTGTAGCCTTCCGCAGTGTCGCAAAAGGTTGGTTGATTTTTTAAGTGATCTTCTAATTTTTTTCTTTTGCCTTGTTCCTGAATATAAAACGCCGTCGTGCTCACACCAAGGACGATAAGCGTGATGGCGACCGTGGTGGCACCGAGATCATAAAAACGCATGGGTTATTCCTCCTGAGCGCTAGGTTTTGCAGTTTTTTGCTGTTCGCTTTTAAGCCAGTCTTCTGCGGCAGTGCGGCTGGCGGCGTCGTTAAAATTCACTGTTTCGTCGTAGTTAAGTTCATTTTTAAGCGTCTCAAGCCAGGTTTGTTGTTGTTGCGCCAGGCGATTTTCGTCGCTTCTTCCTTGTTGATAGCGTTGGTAAGCCTGACGCATGGCGTTTTTTATCGTGTCGAGGTCGCTGGCTGGTTTGCCGTCTTTTAGGCTTTGGCTCCAAGCGCGTAAATCGTTTTCAAAGGTTTGGCTGGCTTCATTAAAAGCAACCTCAGGATCGGCGGCTAATGCTTCCAAATTTTTCAATTCGTCCAATGCCTTGCTGACGAGCTTATGCCGCTCATCCAGTGCTGCCTGTGCGCTTTTGCGCTTTTCTATGGCTTTGCTGCTGTCCTCGGGGTTTTTGGCTGGCGTGGTCGGCGCATCGACGGTGCTTGTCGCGGCGTTTTCTTGATTTTCTTGCGGGCTACTGAAGTGAAAAACCGCGACTGCCAAAATAATAACCAGCAGTGGGACAGCAAGTAGCCAGGGGATGTTTTTGCTGTCGGCTTTTTCTTCATAGTCAATGACTTGTGTGGGAAAATTGCCAAGTTTTTTCTGTAGGTCCTTCAGCCAATCGGTCATAGCTTCCAAACGCACAATGGCATTGCTGCCGCTCCACTGCTGCGTTTTGTGCCAGCTTTCAAAGCGTATTTCCAAAATAGTTGTTAATTCTTTTTCAATAGCCGCCTGTTGGCTTGCCGACAACTGCGCGACAGCCACGCCAACCAAAGCCAGCCATTCCTCGCCCTTGCGGCCTGAGGTTTGTGCCACTTCGCGGCGCACGACCAGACCAAACTGTGCCGGTGCGGCGCTGACGTGGTTAATCATGGCGGCTTCTAGGTTTGGCGGCGCGATCAGGCGATGATTATATCTGCCAGCACGCGGCGTTTGCGCCAGTAAAAATAGTCCTTGGTGTTTTTTA
>CAYWWW010000030.1:0-13369 GCA_964462205.1 uncultured Cardiobacteriales bacterium | reverse complement strand
TGGCCATTATCCAGATTCGTTGCCTGATGCTTTGGTTGAAAATTATTTGACGACAAGCTCTAAGGCGCTCGTCAGGCTACGGCCGCTACTGCTGAAAAAAGTTTTACCTGACAGGCTTTATTTTTCCGATAAATTTATTATTTACGATTACAGTAAATTTTTATTTTTTACAGTTTCAGCGACAATAAAAAAGCCTTCTGCCTTGAATTTTCTGTTAATGTGCACTTAACGGAAGTGAAAAAAGTGTTAAAAATGCTTCTGCTCTAAAAAAGAATAGTTTATCGTCACATTATCGGCTGCCTAAAAAACAAGCAGGCAATGCCAGTTGAAGCTGGCACGGCCTTAGTCCCACCATAAACGCAGTGTCTTGGTATCTTGCAAAGCACGCATTAAAAGCACTTCGGCAAAATTTTCCTGGCTAAAATCAACACCGGCTATCAATACTTGTATTTCCAGATCAAGGGGTTGTCCGCTATTGACCAAATCATTAAAGCAACCAAAATGCTGATCAATCACATCAGGACAAAACGCATAAATTTCTTGCACAAAGGCCGGCAAATCTTCTAGCTCAGGCAAATTTTCAAAAATCACCGTTAAAGCATCGGCTTCAACTTCGGTAATCGTAATTGTAAAACGGGCATCCCAATCCATTAACACTTGAACAATATCCTCGGTTTGCAAATCACAGTTAATGCCATTGGTATTTTTTTCATAGAGTTCTGCATATTTTGGGTCATGATTGGCCGTTTTTTGGACAATCGCGGTCTGAAGCGCAGGCGGCAATTGCTGTCTTAACCAAGCGGCGGCATCCCGATGCCCCCTTTGTTCCGCCAACCAATCGGCACGGCATCTCGGATCATTCCAGGCAAAAGCCTCCACCTTGGCACCGGCTTGCACCAAGATTTTGATCAGTTCTAAATTGCCTTTTTCTGCTGCTTGCATTAACACGGTATAACCTTGTCTGCCACGTTCCATATTTGCCTGATAGCTTAATAAAAGAACGACCATTTCAATATTTTCATTAGAAACTGCCAAGGCCAATGGATCAATCAGTGGGTGATTAGGATCAACGCCTTGGGTTAATAATTGCTGGACTTGGTGCAGATCACCTTGTTGAACAGCTTCTACTAAAATAAAGAAAATGTCATCGCTTTGATCCGCTTGATATAATTCTAAGAGATGCTTAATTTTTTCCATGCGCTCCGCGACCACCACATCCGCTAAACGCGAACGCATCGCCGCCCACGGGGTAAAGCCGTTTTGATCGCGCAAAGAAGGATTTGCGCCATGTTCCAATAAAATTTTCACCGCTTTAGGACTGCTCATCCCGCCCAAAATTGCCGCGGTCAAAGGTGTTTGTCCTTGTTCTGAAAACACATCTGGCGAAAGCCCAGACTGTAAATTTTGCTGAATATGCGCTAAATGCGGTTTGGCGCTATGTTCAGAAAAAGCAATAGAAAAGAATAATTTATTAACTAAAGTTGAATCAGTAAACACCCAATGCTCCCTTTATTAAAAACGCTTTTTGCCAACTAAAACGGTTGTCCAACAAACAAATAAACCGAACTTCTGCTGTCTTCATCCGCAAAACCTTCGGCAAGGCCATAGCCTAAATAGATAGGCACCAGCGGCGTATCCAAGCCAATAAAAACACTGCCTGCAAGCAATGTTTCATTGAAAAGCAGATCATTTCTTAAAAATTCGCCGTCAATTAACTCAAGCGAGCCACCAAGATATATGGGAAAATTTAATGCGGCGCGTCCACGACCTAACTGATAATAATAGATACCACGGGCAAAACCATAAGAACCGCTTTGTAACTCGTTGAATTGATAACCTGACAAGCGAAACAACCCACCCAACCCTAAAGTATTCTGAACCTCAGGCTTACTATTTGAAACTTCGCCAAATTCAGCGCCTAAAACAAAAGTATTACGATTGACACTAAAAGCATAATTAAATGACCCTTGAAAGGTATCGAGATTCTCCTCCCCTGCCAAGTATTCACGCATACCACGCCAGCCAAGACTAGCGAATAAGCCTTTAGAAGGAAAAGTAATATTATCAAAGCTATCGTAGGTTGCCTGGGCAAGCCAGGCATTGTCATCATAAATACCTTCTGAACCTGGAAATAAAGCATCAAATAAATTTTCGACTTCCGTCCGCGCTTTGCTGATGCCGACACTGACCCGCGTTTTCTGGCCAAAATTTCTACCAAACGATAAATCAAGCTGTTCGGATGTTAAGCGGAAATTTTTGATCAATTTACCGTTGATGAAAGTATTTAATTCACTTTGTGCAACTAAAGCTTCTAAATCAATAAAATAACGGCCACGATAATCGAGTGGCTGATAAAACTCCGCTTGAAGTCCTCGCGTTTGACCTATTTGCGCATCCAGACGCAAAGAAGCGCCATAGCGATTCAGCAAGGATTTGGTATAACTGGCTCGGAAACTATAGTCGCTGACACCAGCAAAATTATCCTCGAAACGCGCGCCAAATCTTAAAAAATCAACGCCTGTGCTTTTTTCCGTCGCCGAAACCAAGATGCCTGTTTTATCCTCTTGATTGATAAATTGATAAGTTACATCGTCAAAATAGCCCAAAACAGCAATCTGTTCTAATTCTCTATCTAATTGTTTACTATCAAAAGTTTCCCCAGGCTTAATACTAAGGCGTGCGCGAATGAGCCGCTTCAGTTTTTCGGAGGCTTGCACCTGAACAAAGTCTATGCTGGGTTCTGTTGGATTATTAGCGATAAAACGGCGGCGTTTGCTTTGATAATGTTGATAATCGGCGCTTGAAACGCGCAAGGCTTGCAACTTTGATAAATGCTTTAAGGCTGCCGCTCGACCCAGCGCAAAAGTGCTTTCAATCTGATCATAGTTTTCAGTGCTGATCTGACCCAATTCGGGTTCAATTAAAATATCCTTTTCAGTCATTAAATCAATGCCATCTGAACTACTGCGCTTGGTCAGCAAGCGCACGGTTCTTCGCAATACATCCAAGGTATTGGCCATTTCAGAAATATCTTTGGAGGCCGCGCCTACGCTGACCACAATTAAAATATCCGCCTGCAACGCCTGCGCGACACTTACCGGCACATTATTCACAATACCGCCGTCCACCAATAACTTACCGTCCAAGACTACGGGCGGAAAAACTCCAGGAACCGCCATGCTTGTTGCCACTGCTTGCGCCAAATTGCCGCGTTCAAGGGCAACCGACGCGCCGGTATCTAAATCCGCCGCAACCGCCCGAAAAGGAACTGGGAGTTGATTAAAATCGTCAATCGTACCTAAAGGTATTGATAATTCAGTGAGATAACGCTGTAAACGCGACGATGAAATAATACCCAAAGGCAAGCTTGGTTTACCTTCTTTAAGGTTTAGCCGATATTTAACTAAGAAATCCGACTCTGCTTCACGTCGTTGGAAATCAATGTCATCACGATCAATTTCAGGAGAAAAAAGCGTATTCCAATCAGCAGTTAAAAGGATCTCCCGAATTTCCGCAGCCGAATAACCCATAGCATACAAAGCGCCAATAAAAGACCCCATACTGGTGCCAACGACATAATCCACCGGAATTTGCAATTCTTCTAATAATTCAATCACTCCAACTTCAGCACCGGCACGCGCGCCACCACCGCCCAACACCAAGGCAACCGTTGGTCGCATCCCCACTTCGGCATAAACCATGCTTGGCACTAAACAGGCTATCAACCACCATCTCACTACATTCATCCCTGCCTCTCAAAAAGTTTTTGACGGATTTCGAGAGTTTATCACTGGACATGCTTTCCAGAAGCGCCAAGAATAGCTTTGTTGCGCTTTCGCTCTGTAGCAAGTGAACTGATTTTTTTCGACATTAGTTATCAAGCACTATAAAAAATTAACTATCATCACGATAAAACCCAAATGCCTGATGGCGAATTACCTCGTTGACAGCTTTGGCATTGACGGTAACTTTTAAGCCTTGATTTTCATAAATTTTATATTGTTCTAATAAGTCCAAAAGCTGTTGATCATCTTGATACAGCCAGACATTTTTGGGTGCTTCTTCCAGCACTTTTAGGTTCCGCTGAACGGCTATTTCTATTTTTCCTTCTTCGTCGCGCACTTGATAGTGATCGTTATCCAGCGATATGGCCGTCAACTCCAGTTTATGCTGCCATTCTTCGTGGGAGCGCAGCGGCGAATCCTGATAGGTTTTGACGGACATCCACAAATGCGGGTTGTTACCCTCGGATAACTGTTTTTTCAACAAACTGCTTGTTATTTTTTCAATAGATTCATCGTCATATTTGGCAAACTTGTGCTTATGATCAAAACGCATTCGCGCATCAATCTGCGTTAAGTCATTCCAATCCAATAATTCTTTCAGATCATGACTGCAATAGCGCACCTCTTCTTTTATTTCCAAGCCTGGCCACTTAAAAACGCACTTGTCTTTACCCTCAATTTCGCGGCGATTAAACTGCAAAATAGCGATATTTGGCTTGGTAACTTCTTGTAAACGATGGCGATTAACCCGTCCCGCCGTTTGCACAATCGATTGCGCACTGGATGGTTCAATCACCGCCCAATCAAAGTCATGATCACGGCCAATCTCTTCCACTGGTGTCGCCACGACGATAAAAGGAATGGAATCATAAGAACTTTGTTGAAGACGTGTGGCAATTTCGGGATGAAATGGGATATGTGCATTGGGATGTTTACCTTTGCGCGTCAGCAATTCATCCAAAGTTTTTTCAATAAAATGGCGTTGAATAACAAAATGTTGGGAATGATAACAAGCAACAAACGCACCAGGCAATTCTTTGGCTAAGACCTTGGCAACTTTGAGCGCAGTTTGAATATTGGCTATCCGCACTAAGCCAAAAGACAGTTTTTTGCTGGTTTTTTCATCTTGCCAAGCGTGCGCCTGATGTAAGGTGTTAATGGCTTGAATCAGCGCTTCACCAAAAGCAATTTTGTTTTTTGGTTCAATCGGTTGTAGGAATGGTTTGCGAAAACAACCGGCTTCGGCAACTTCCTTCAACATTTTCTCGACATGTTCTTGATAAAACTGATTGAAATCATTCACCTGTGTCGGCGTTTGCAGCAAACAACTAGGCTTGATTTGATTGTCAATAATAGCAACAGCGAATTTTTCGCTTTCTTCAAAAAACAAGGCACGCATTGCAATGCCCTTGGCGTAGGAACGCCATAACATGGAAGCGACGGGCTTCGACAAAGTAGCGGAAGAAGCAACGACATGACGGCCAAAAAACGCTGCAAACATCACCAATCGCAACACCGCCAATAAGGCTTTGGGATCATAACTATCGAGTTCATCGAGAATTAAATCCGAGGTCATCAGACGAAGCATGGCCAAAGCATGATTTTGTTGACGATGTGGTTCGCCGGCATTGATCAAAAAGTCAATGGTCGAAATCAACACCGGCGCCCCGATCACCGCGCGCATCTTGGCCACTTTGGGTTGATTGAGAAAATGCGCTAACCAGTCTGGTACTTGATTGTATTCAAAAAAATCTTGATTTTCTGCTACATCATAGTCATCCTGTGGGGTATTTTCATCCTCGTCAATGCTATCGACCACTTCTCTTGTTTTATCTTCTTTTTTTTCAGTGCGTTTGAGAATTTTATCTTGGTTAAATAAGTCTTGGCTCAGTTTATCACCTAACACGCAGGCCATTTCTTCTTTGGGAATGTTAAGTTGTTCAGCATAAGCATCGGCGGTTTGTAACGTTAAAGTCCGTAAATTCAAAGCGGTAGCTAGGCGCAAACCCACCGGACGCAAAGCAACTAACGCTTTGACATTCATGCGTGTTTTGCCGGAACCGGTGCCGGCGATATTTAACACTAAATGCGGAATATCTTGTTTTTCCAAAGAACTTTTTAAGGCATACACGGCACGATTTTGCCAAGCAAAACGTGGGTCTGGGGTGGGTTGATCCAGTCTTTCAATAATATCTTGCGGAAGTGTTGGCGGTTTTAACTGAAACAAATCAAAGACGCGGGCATTGGCGGCTTGACCAACATGTTGTAAGTGCCAATCCACGGATTGATTAAATTCACCGCTGGGACGAATGGTATTGGCATACGCCGTCGCATTCTGACTAAAAACTTGCTGACTTGAGACTTGATGATCGGCAAAAATCAAAGCGATGCGACTGATGGTTGCCACTGCCCGCCAATATAGCGATGGTTTAACTACAGCCGCGTTTAATTGCTGCAACTTATGTAATTGCTGCAAAATTTCTTGCCAGAGTTTAGTGTCGGGTTTAGAAACATAAGTAGGCTTATGATTTTTATCACGGATATGTAAGCTATCATTTAAGACATTGCCATTTTCGCCAATTAAGCGATGGTGCGTGGCAATTAGATAACAGAGAACCGTATTGGGGTTTTGCAGATCATGATCAAAAGGCTTCATTTCTTGAAAGTCTTGCTGCCAGGCTTCTTCCCACGTTTTATTATTGATCAATGCCTTAACAATTGTCAGCGATAACCATTCATGTCGAACGGGATCGGCTATTGCTTTACGTTGCTTCAGTTTTTCTTGAAAGGCTTGGTTAAACTTACCAAGATCATGGGTAAGACCGGTTAAGTAAGACAATTGCGCCGCGATTTTTAAGGCTTGGGGATAGGGTTGTTGGCTTTTACCACCTTGAAAATGCACAGAAGATATCCCTTTGTGATTAAAAAATTTTTGATTACCCACGCGCCATAATAACTTCATTCGTTGCCGTTTATCGTTGCGAAAACAAGCCACTGCCGTATTTTTGCTGGCTTTGCGTCGAAGCACTTTTTTTAACGCTTCCAGACCTTGTTCAGTGATCGGCGTCAGCCAAGTGCGATCCCCCGAACGCTGTGCATAACTATCTAGGATAGCAATGGTTTTTTTAATCGCTTTACCTTTGCAAGCAGAAATTAAAACGATGTGCATAGTGACTTATTCCTTTCCTGGTGTTTCTAAAAATAAAGGCGGCCAAACGGCTGTTTCAGAGGGTGGTATCTCACTAAAACGCCGACGAAATTCAAATTCCGATCGAGAGGCAACTGTAACAACGCCATCCTTGATATTTAGTTCATGACTTAAAATTGCCTGCTGATCTTTGGTATAGGCAGGATTTAATCTCGCATAAATGCGATTTTTTTTATCACTTTCTCCATATGGAACAAAGTCTTTAGGTTTTTTATATTTTACGATCACCTCAGCGTGCAAAATGCGCGACAACACAAACACCCGAATCGGACAACCTGGTTTTTCCATATCCTGTGCGATTAAGCGCCATTGATCATTCATTTTTTCAAGTCCTACTGGAGAAATAATCCGCTCGCGCTTTTGTTCACCTCGATTAAGAGTAACGGAGACAATCTTCAAAAAATCGTGGCGGGGAATGGCACGGATAATCGTCGTTAAAATGCCTGGTTTGGTTGGCAGGGAATTTGTCCAAGAAACATAAACTAAAGGTAGTTCATACGGAAAAAGACCGGTGTGTTTGGTTAAGGCCATTAAATCTTCATGATGTTGACAACCTTGATTTAAGGTTTCAAGCAACTCTGCTTCATTGGCAAAAGACGGTGCCTCTGACAAGGTTTTTGCTAACACACGGTGCCCTTTACGCAGCAAATGCTGGGGATAGATTGCCAATGCCTCAGTTATAAATCGGCTGGCGCTCGGCGTTGAAACCCCAAATGCCTGCTCAATATCTTTACGAATCAATGATCCATGTCGATAAACCCGACGCACAATAAACTCTAACACCAAGCCACGAATTTGCGAGTGCTTCATAAAAAGTTTCCCCAAAGAAAATTTTCATAATGATTCAATTTTCATAAAAAGTAAAAATTTTGAATCATTATGAGAAGAATCTGTGGATTGCTTTTTTTGCTGAATGGCTTTAAGGTTTCGTCACTCTGTTGTTGAGGAAACTACGATGGCGAAGCAAGCAAAAAAAGATGTGTGGAAGCAGTTTAGCGAACAAGAATATCAAACGGTTATGAAGGAATTGGTGCATTTTTCATCAAAAACCACCAATAGCAATGCTTTTCCCATAGGCATACGCTTGTCTTCAGAGGCGGCCTGGGACGGTAATTATGTAGCAGTAAGCACTTTAATGGCAAAAAATGCCTTGGTTGTGGACTATTTTAGAGGGGCTAACGTCAATAAAGCGAGCAGCATGATCAAACAAATCGCTGCCGTCTGTTATGGCGAACATGCGGAAGACTTTATTGAAATTCCTGAAGAAGATGTGGCAATGATCACAAAGCTTCAAGAAAATATTTTAAGTCAACCGTATCTTGCTAAACAAACGCGGGTGCCCATACGCTTGCGTCAAATTATTGTGCAAAATCAAGCGGGAGAAGATATTGTCTTAACGCCTTTGCAATCGGCTTCGTTAAGCCATTTATTGCAAGATAAATTATGGCAAGAAAACCGCTCTCGACTGCGTGGTTTTTTGGATTTAGGCGGTTCAAATAAACAAAACGTCGGGCGTTATGTGCGCGACATGACCCGTCCATTATTTTTTCAAGCACCTCAAGAAGATAGCCGCTTGCGTCAAGCGTTGGCTATCCATTATCGCGGCATTTCCCTCAAACCTTCGCAGCGACAATTAACCGACTATCAAGCCTGGCGTTTACCGCTGATTGCCAAGCACGGTGGGGAGATGCCTTCTGATTTAACCATACGCGAAACAGAACGCGACAAAATTCAAGCTATCGTGAAAAATATTTTACAACGTTCTGAAAAAGCGAATTTTTTATTAACTGAATTTCAAGCGCTGCTTCCCGATGAATCTTTAACAGCTTCAAGCCTTGATCCGGTACAGCGGGCATTGCTTGATAAAAATCAACACTATGCCAACTGGAAAGACGATGTTGCCAAAGCGCTGTATCAGGAAATTTTGAACAGCAGAATCCTTGTCAATGGCAAAATGCAGCTTTTTCCGCTTGATCAACAGGAAACCTTGCGCTGGATTGATATTATTAAGGAAATATTATGATATATCAGTATCTTTTGCTGCCACAACTGGAAATTCGTAATGCCAATGCCCAGCCGGCATGGTGGATTATCGGCCCACCGGCAATCACCAGTTATGTGGGTTTTGCACAGGCTTTGGCTTTGAAATTAGGCATAAAAAAGCATTTAGGCATTGCTGTTATTCATCATGACATTCAGTTTTTAGGCGAGCAGTGGAAAAGCAACTTTTATCCACAACAATTTCGCGCTGCGGGATTGATTGATAAGGATGATTACTCCTCTAAAAATGAATATGCGCTTTCTACGCAACCCTCAGCGCGTTGTCATTTGCGGCTTTCCTTGCTTATTCGTTTTCATGAAGATGATCAGTTAGATCAAAGGATTATTAAGCGCTTTTTAACCTATCAACGCTTAGCAGGTGGAACAATTACTGATTATGCAAAAGAAAAAGATAACAACGTGATCATAGAAACTACTTTAGATAATGTAGCAAAAAAAGTCCGCAGTGGTTTTATAATTAAAGAACGTCAAGACTTAATGCAAGCACAACAAGATCATGAGGATATGCTAGATGTCTTGCTTCGGCAAACCCGTTATCAAGCCGATCATCAAGAAAGTTGGATTATTCCTTCACAACTTGGTTATCGCCTGCTTTCGCCTGTTGAAGAACGTCTGCATGTTCGTGATGGTTTGCCTCATGCGTATGCGGAGCCATTGGTAGGCTTAATTCAGCATCGTTCATTGCGCGAGGAAAAAAATTTTTATTTTTGGCATTATCAACAGCTTGACGAAAAAACTTTTGTTGTTACACATCAATAAATGATTGCGGGTGTTTTTTTATTTAACGGATTTATTTTTATCAAAGGAGAGAAAGTTATGCCGGTTCGTAAATTACCTGGTGTTTTGTCGTTTAATCGCGGTCATATTGTGACCGATGCAGAAATGTTTAATGACCTTGGCGGCGAATTAACGCCTGTTGAGGTGATCCGCCATGGCATTCGTGGCACACAAAACGTCAATGATGGCAAAGGCAATGCGTCACAAGAAAAAATCAAGAAGCCGAAAAAAGCCGAGGAAAATCAAGAGAGCGCACAACGTGGCGTGCGTGAAATATCCAATATCCAAGTTACAGAAACAGCGAAACTGGATCCAAATGCCGAGGCTTTGATAGTGAAGTTTGGCGTGTGCATGATTGATATGGCGGAAGGTATGACCGCCTGTGTGGCGGCGGATCGCAATTTGGGTGAAAAAATGCGCGAAATGGTTAAAAATTTTATTGAAAAAGCAAAAACTTCTGAAGGTTTGCAAGAAGTCGCACGACGTTATGCACGGAATATTCTGAATGGACGCTGGTTATGGCGGAATCGCACCTTGGCCAAAAGCATTCAAATGACGGTTAAACAAGAGGGAAAAGCAATTGCTACCTTCGCTAATGCCAAAGATATTTCTTTATACCATTTTGAAGAATATCAAAAAGCTGAGTTAGAAGTTGCCGCAGCCTTGGCTTTGCAAATGCAAGGCAAAAATTTAGATGGATTAGAAATTGAAGCACGTTTGATTATGCCGATGTCGGGTAATATTGAAGTTTTTCCGTCGCAAAATTACCTGGAAAATAAACCCACTGGCTTTGCGCGTCCTCTGTATAAAATTGGTCATCCACCGCGTCAAAAAGGCGATGAAAATCGGGACATTGTGGTGGTTGGTTATGCCGCCTTGCGCGATCAAAAAATCTGGAATGCCATTCGTACCATTGATACTTGGTATGACACGGAAGATAAAGTGGAATTTCCTATCGCTATTGAACCCTTAGGCGCGTCTTTAGGGCAACAGCAATTTTATCGCAAAGGCAAGTTATCTTCTTTTGAACTCTTTAAGCGTCTGGATGAGATTGATCCAGATACAAAAGAAGGGATGTTTTGCATCGCGGCTTTGGATCGTGGTGGCGTGTATAGCGAATCGGATAAAGACGATAAAGAAAAACAAAATAAGAAACCTGAAGTAGCGGCCAACGCAGGAGATACTGATGGTGAACTGGATTTATAGTGATATCGAAGTGCGCGGCGCGGCGAACCAACAGGCCGCGCATAGCAACGCCTTCCCGGTGATGAATCGCTTGTTTTGGGTTTTGCATGGAATTTTCGCAGATCGCCTAAACACCTACGCGATTGCTTTGCCAAAAATGCGCGAAGGTGAATATCGTCATGTTGGTCATATCATGCGGATTTTTTCACAGAATAAAGATGATTTAACATTTTTAATTGGTGCATTGGCGCAAAATGAAAGCATTCTTGGCTATGTGATGTTTGGTAAACCCAAAAGCGTTCCACAATCCTTTTCTGGTCAATGGCTTGAATATCGACGTTTCCGTGTGCCGAATAGCAAAGTACATGCTCAAGAACGACGACTGAAGTTATTACAAGTAAGCGAACAATGGCCTTACTTTCAAGTGAAAAGTCAAAGCGAAAGTGAGCGTCATGGGGAAAGAATTGCTTTTAGTTTGCATATTGCGCGTTATGCAGGTCAACCAAGTGATCACTTTCATCCCAATAATTACGGATTGTCGAGTGCCACGAGACCTTTTGCATTGCCTGATATTTAAGCATTTTTATTCAATGGCTTGGATTCTTTCCAAGCCTTCTCAACATATTGAATCATGGAGTTAAAAAAGATGTGTGCTTTACGAAATATGCGTTTTTTTACCCTTGAAGAATACTTTGCCTTAGATCAAGAAGGTGGGGAACGTTATGAATTTTTTAATGGCGAAGTGTTTAACATGTCCGGCGCACAGCCGAATCATAATATTATCTGTGTCAATATTGCTCGTGAAATCAGCACTTTTCTAAAAAAAAGTGGCTGTCAAACATTTAGTAGTGATCAGCGGGTTAAAGTCAAAGAAAGTAGCCCGTATTTGTATCCTGATCTTTCTGTAGCTTGTCAACCTGAATTTGAAAAAATCAATAGTTTATTAACTCTGATCAATCCGATTTTAATTATTGAAGTCTTGTCTCCCTCTACTGCTGAATATGATAAACGGGCGAAGTTTATTCAATATCAATCTATTGAAAGTTTGCAGTATTATATTTTGATTGATTCTGAAGAAACTGCCGTGCTTTATTACCAAAAAAGCGAGTCGGGATGGCTGCCGACTTTTTTATCTGAAGCAGATGATAAGTTACTAATTGATTCTATGAATATTATTTTAACACTAGAAGAAATTTATTTGCAGGTTAATTTTGAATAAAACCTTTTTCATCACACCGACGACGTTTGCAACTTAACCTACGGAGCGAGGTTCATGCCTAAACCCTTTATCAAACCACGGCAAATATTGATGTCCAAACGGGCCAATATTTTTTATCTGGAACATGTGCGGATTATGCAGAAAAATGATCGCGTGGTTTATTTAACGCAAACCGATAGCGATGTTGAATTTTTTTATAATGTGCCGGAAAGAAACACGATTTTTTTGCTGCTTGGCAAGGGTACTTCAATCACCGATGCCGCCGCCCGACGGCTTGCCGAGTCGAATGTGATTTTTGCTTTTGTTGGTAACGGTGGGTCGCCTTTGTTTTCTGCCGTGGATTATGTTTTTCTCGCCTCGCAATCGGAATATCGCCCGACCGAATACATGCAGGCTTGGGTTAAACTTTGGCTTGAAGAAAATAAGCGCTTATCGGGAGCAAAAATTTTTGTTTTAGAACGATTTTTATGGACAAAACAATCGTTTTCAAAAAATGAGGAACTCGTTAAAAAGAAAGTCGCCATCAGCGATAGTATGATTGAGAAATTTAAGATAAAAGTTGAAAAAGCAAGCACAACCAATGAACTGATGGCGGTAGAAGCAGAATGGGCACGAAATATCTATGCTCTGCTCGCCTCCGCCTTTCAATTACAAAACTTTAAGCGCGAAGAAGGTAAACAAAGCAAAGAAACACTCGAAGATTTGGCAAATAGCTTTATCGATCATGGCAATTATATTGCCTACGGGTATTCAGCAGCAATTTTACATGTTTTGGGAATTTCGTTTGCCTTTGCGTTATTGCACGGCAAAACTCGACGTGGCGCTTTGGTGTTCGATGTTGCTGATTTATTTAAGGATGCAGTGATTCTGCCACTTGCTTTCGCTTCTGCTGCGGAATATAAGCGCGATCAGCAATTTCGGGATGATTTGATTGACGCTTGTATTGAAGCGGAGATCATGGATCGGTGTATTGATACGATTAAACATGTGGTTTCTTTATCTGGTTCGAATATCAGTGACTTGGAACTGTAGCTTTTTTTATCCTGTTACTTGCCAAATATCGTTTTTTGTTTTAGGGTTCAGCCTGTTTTGTTCAAAACAGAACAGTTATCCGTCACACAGACGGCTTAGAAG
>CAYWWW010000029.1:0-13970 GCA_964462205.1 uncultured Cardiobacteriales bacterium | reverse complement strand
TCGATATGGGGAACGTATTTCAACAGGCTTTGTAGAATCTGCTGTCAATCAGGTTATTGCCAAACGCTTTGCTAAAAAACAACAAATGCGCTGGACGCGACGGGGCACTCACTACTTGCTCCAAGTGCGCGTTAAGGTACTCAATGAAGATTTGCACGCTCAATTCCAAACTTGGTATCCGCATTTCAACATCCAATCGGAAGTGCAGGAACAGGTTGCCTAGCCCCGAGTTTTTGATGGACTCCCGATTGACTTCCCGTGTTCGCTCTACCACCAACTGTCCACGATAGCGTGTGAGATCGCGTAATTCGCGTTGGGCACGCTTGGGCACATAGCTGGCTCGTACCAATCCATGCTGAATGAGTTCACCAATCCACTGGGCATCTTTGACATCCGTCTTGCGACCTGGAACATATTTGATGTGGCGCGCATTCACCAATGACACCTCAAAGTCCCCTTCTAAAATATTGTATACGGGTTTCCAGTAGATCCCCGTACTTTCCATTGCCACATGAGTGACATCGACTGATTTCAACCATAGAGCCAAATCGATCAACTCTCGCGTGGTCGTCCCAAACGTGCGGATTTCTTTCTGCCAGCCACGTCGTGTCTGGGGATCGGGAGTAATGCGACAGGCAACCACGGTCTTCTTGTGAACATCCAATCCGGCACATCGTTCATGAACGACTTGCATCCTTCTATGCCTTTCACACTCTTGAACGAAACACATACCGAGATTCTCGTTATTGAGATCACTCTCCTCCTATACGTGCTACCCAATTGGGTGCGACAACTTTCGGTACGCTTGAGAACCCTGAGTCCAACTGTTCCTCGAATTCGCAATATCAATAAAATTCGTCGACTTCACAGTATGCGTGCTACCAGATTACTTCATTTTCATTGCTTTGTGGTGTATTTCATTCATGGTAGACTGTTCCGTTGGTCTCTATTTACCACACAAGGCACACCTCGCCCATCACCAGAATACAACGTATCGAGCGAATGATAATCTATGCAGTTGAAGACAATTTGCTATCGCCTAAAACGGTGTTTGAATACACTCTGTTGGCGATGTTCGCGTGATGAAGCCTTCGTTTGGCACGTTGATCGGTAATTTACCTGTGAATTGTGCTAAATCACGCATATCTATAACCTCAGAACTTTCGTAATTTGCCACAAACTCACCGTCTCGTTCTCGTTTGATACGGGCAACAATTGCAAAAAGCGCATCAATGCGAGCTTCTTTGAGGGTCTCGACATCCAGCCAATAGACATAAATGAAGCCATCACCCTGTCGTTGATGTTTGTAGCTCAATTTTTGCTGTGCCATCTCCAGAATACGACGGAAAATCGCCAATTTATCGTCGCTGAGGTCGCCCCGTCCATCGAGGTAAATTCGCACATCCTCAGCATTTTCGCTATACCATCTGTCGAATTTTTCAATCATCTGATTGCGGGTCATCGGTTCTGGTGTTTCTTCCATATCGAGCCAATCAGTCCCATAGACCGATGCAATGGCATCAAATACTAGAATTTGCCACTTGAGATGATGATTTCGACGCTCTAGCAATTCAGAGACTTCGTCGCGGTCACGACGGGCAAGCGTCTCTTGATGCTCAAACAAATTAACGAAACGGTTGAAATTCGCCCGTTTACGTGGGGTATCGAGTTTTTCATAGAGACGCTCGGTAATTGCCTGTCCGGCTGTATTTTCGATTTTATAGCGGTCATTCTGGTGGGTTTCGGCACGTCCAACCTGCCCTTTTTTCTGAAGCTCACGATACACATCAGTATGGATGGGATCGAGTGTCAATGTTTCGAGCATTTTACGCGCTTTGTAAGCGGTACGGGCTTCTTGTAGACGTTTACGCATGGCTTCAGCTTCACTCTCATCATACTGGATGCTAAACCCTTCTGCCTTTGCATATGCGACGGCAAAACTGAATAAATCATTGCGCTGGCGATTATGTTCTGCACCAAATAATGCCGCAATTTCCGCGATTTCAGTTTGCGTATCGCTGGCATAATGTAAACCATAGGTCTCGAACTTGGCGGCACGCGCAGTCAATTCAGCCTGTTTGAGATAGCGCGCTAAAATCCGGTTAGAGTCCGTTTCGGCTTGTCCCTCAAATACGGGTGCAACATACAAGTGACGGGTTCGTGCATTACGGCAGCGCATCATCATCTGCATAATGCTATCGGCTGGCGTGTGGCTGAGGAAGACCCCATAAACACCCGCGACTTCGGTCTGAATATCGAAGCCGTTACGCACCGATGGTGACACAATCAGCACACGAATATTATCCAGTTGATTGTCGATGTCTTTTAGTAACTCGCGCGCAGTCTCCCCTGCGGAGTTATCGCCGTTGATGATGACAACCGCTTCTTCACCCAATTCCTGAGCGAAAACATCATAATAGGTATAGGTGAGGTCTTTGCTATTGGTGGTGATGACAACTGTGCCGACATCTGCCCGCGCTTTACGCAGTGCGGCTTGCAGAACACTTTCGCGCTTGCGATGGAATGTCATCTTGCGATTGTAGCTCTCACGTTGGTTTTGCACAGTGAAGGTATCTCCAAGCCATTCTTCAATGATTGACCGGCTCAAATCACTTAGGTGGGCATCCAAGCCAATAAATTGTCCTGCTTGCTGAATGCGCGTTTTGATGCCTTTATAAGCCGTATTGAGATTGTCACTTTTCATTGTTCCTGATGTTGCCAGATAATGCAAACCGGATTCAAGTTCATCGAATACCACAATATCGAATTGTTTAGTTTGTAGTTGAGGCGCACTATTCAGCGAACAGGCGACCTGCTCAAATGGCACGCTAGAGCCTTCTGGCACATCACGATAAGTATCTAAATTGAGGCGTTTGGCACTATTTTCGACTAATGCGACGGTGCTTGTCAGGTACAGGATTTTGGGAGAGCGTCCGTTTTCCTGCTCGAAATCGGCAATCATGCGCTTGATAAGTTCGGTTTTACCAGTGCCAAGCGGTGATTTCACTAACACGCTCCGTTGATGGCGTATCAGTGACAGATCAATATCGCTGATGTAATCCAAATTCTGGCATAAATCGACAGCTAATGGTGCTAATGCGACCCATCGCGCCCAATCCGACATCGGAATATTGTCGCGTTCAGTCAGTGCTTCTTCTTTTGTTTGGGTTTGGCGACGTGCTTCGGCTTCTCTGGTGGCATGTTCAATCTGACCCCAAATACTCGTGACATCACCTTTGTAATGTGTGACATACTCGCTGAAATCTTTACCAAATGGGAGTTTCAACGGTACGAAGTTCGGCAATGTCTCGAATAAGGTATTTGACGCGCCCTGTCCGGCTTCATCCGCATCGAGCAGACCATAGACGACAGGTATTTGTTGCAGTTGCTCAAGCCATTGTGAGCTGATATGGCGATGATCCCCTGCTGACCCGCGTGTAATGGCGGTGCTTGCACTTAATTGCCCGAATAGCATCGCATCAAATTCGCCTTCGAGGATGGTGACGTGTTCGACCTTGTTTAAGCCATCCACTGCGCCGAATAAGCCGGCACTCTGGCGACTACCCTTCAACGAGAGATATTTGTCTTTGCCTTCAAAGTAACGGGCATCGTGTCCGGTGTAGCTGGATAGGCTTCCCTGTGGTGTGCGGATACGAACCGCGAAAATTTCGTCGTCGATGATCCACGGAATGATGATCCCGGGGGCGAGTTTGGTTTGCTCGCCAGCGATGCGAATGGTCTGCCATGTTGGGTTATATCCCAACCGATATTTTCTGATAGTCGTATCCGTTAGCCCGCGGTCACGGCGCAGATAGGCTAAGGCTTTTTGACCTTCAAGTGTATTCCACAGCGTATGTTCACTGTCATTAACTACACGAAAAGCGATAGTTTGCCAATCACGGCTTGGCGGTTCCGTGCGTGACACACGCGCTTGTGGTTCAACCTGTGGAATCTGCTGGCTTTCACCACCGAGCCAGGCACAGGCTTCAGCAAATGAACAGTTCAGGACATCCATCACGAAGCTGATATTTGTCCAGTATTGTCCCTCGCCACCATAATCTTTAATCCCGTTGGCATAGACCGTCAGCCCGGCACGGCGACCATCTGCGCGGAATGGCGAGTAGTATTTATCGTAGTTACTGCTACGACGAAGAGGGTCGCCCAGTAATCGCTGGACAATCTCGCGGCTATTCAGTTGGTTGAGTTGCTCTATATCATACATGTGTACATATTTCTGGTTAAAATGAACGACGCTGGCAGGAAATATGCACATTGGATAATCACATATATATTATCTCAATGAGTTTTAATAAACTCCACTTATTAGAGGGCTTGCCACGTTTTCAGATTTCCGCTATAATTTCGATTAAGAGAAATCTTCTGGGTTTTACTCCCTGAAGCGAAGTAACATATTTCCTTTATTTACAGAAAGTCTCCGAATCCCTGCCGCCAAGCAAGTCATCGGGGGTTTTCTGCTTTAATGGGGTATTACTCTTTTAAGTTATGTGCTACGCCTCCCCTATTGAATAACTTGTATCATCATACTTCATTATCAAATCCAATGCAAACAATTTTTGCGATTTTGTTGTGTCCTTCCTGATTATTTGCTAAATTTAAGTCGGACGAAAGCCTTTTGGGTGGGTGTAGGTTTCTGTAGTATTGTCTATCAACACAAATATTTTCGCCACCCACTCAGTTTTTGCATCTCCCCTACTCGAGGAAACCTCTATGCCAGCAGTCGATCAATGTGAGCCACAAGTCATTCGGGCTTTTGAAAAAGCAGGTTGGCAAGTGATTGCTAATCCGCTGTCGTTCTCCTTTCGTAATACGTTTATTTACGCTGATTTACACTTGCAGAATTTAAACCAACAAACAGAGATGATGGTTGCTGAGGTTAAATGCTTTCCATCAAGTCGTTCACAACTTGATGAACTGTATCATGCAATTGGACAGTATCACGTTTATCGAGAAGCGATCTCAGAAAATGGCTATGATATGCCACTTTATCTTGTTGTACCGCAAGCTATTTACAAAGGCTTGCTTTCGGCAACAATAATCGAAAACACATTGAAGCGTGCTAAAATAGATTTAGTGATTGTTCATTTAGGTGTAGAGGAAATCACACAATGGATAATATGGTAGCAATTGCACGTGAGGAAGTTCGCAAATATGCGAGTCCGGGTTTAGGTATCACGATGTATGCCATCTTGGATGATCAACAGCAATATTACAGTGTACTTGGTATGAAGAGTGATCGCCATGCCCCTTATGCAGAAGGTATTGCTGTCTTCGCACGAGTAGAAAACGAGTATATTATCATTGAAGTGGATAACACGGATAAACAATTGGTGGATGCCCTACTCCAGCAAGGCATCCCGCGTGAGAAAATCATACTCGCCTATCGTGGTGAAACATTACCAAAAGCTGTTCCAAGTGCAGGTGATTAACTCATCGGGTACACAGTGCCTGATGTCTCTTCAGTATCATTTGGTGGACAATCTTCGGGTCAATGGTCACGGAAATCCAATTACTATGCTTTCTGTGCTTGACGCATCTTTGCTAATCGGATCCCACCAATGGCATTGGCTTCGACAGGTTGAATCTTGCGCGTTAGGTCGCTATCGTCGAAGCGTAAAATCTTACTGGGATACATATTCTGCAAGTAATCGTTGGTTAGAACTGCCCCACCGCCAATCAGAATAGCACTCTTGACACCACGCAAGCCGTTGAATACCCCATCAATGATGCTGTTGGCGACCCACTCGGCATAGCGGTCAGCATATTTCTTGACCAACTTCTCTAAATTTAGCTCCTGACCTGCTACGCGCAGAATATAGTCGTTCATCTCTAGGCTATTACGAATGACGCGGTCAATATCATCGATAGTGAGTAATTCAAAATCAGGACTGGCTTTGCGAACCTGTTGCAAAATGGGGTCAAGCAGATTGGCTTTGATACCCGCACTCTCCCATGTTGCTGTCCCTAGTGATTCGGGATTGAAGTTACCGTTGCTCATTTGCAGTGCATCGAGTGTGTACATCCCCATATCAAGGATGACCGTATCACCGGAGAGAATATCATTATCAGGAACAGGTACACCACGATCATCCAGTGCAAAACATGCCGCCGCTCCAATGCCTTCTGGAAGTATTGTGATGTTATCAAATGTCCATGTTCGCGGTGCGTCATCATCTTTGAAGCGAATGCTAAAGGTATTGTTATGGGCATCAAACCGTTCTTTGATTTTGTCACGAGCTTCAACATACATCCCCGGTGGTGCGAACAGTGTCAGGTCAATTGTCCCTTCTTTGATGCCCAACTCACCGATAGCGGTGTTGACTAGGAACTGGTGGAATTCATCGCCGTAGCGGAAACTACCCTGATGACGTTCGATGCTCTTGCGTGAGATTTCCAGTGCGGTATCACCCCAGACATAGCGGTGGTCATTCCAGTCACACCAGTTGTATTGGAGTTCAAACTGCTCACCCAAGCCCAGTGTGTCACCTGTCGCAACGGCTCGGACAGATGGAAAGTAGATACTGCGCCAGATTTTAGCAGTGCCTTTAACGGCATTCGTGCCACCATTGCCAGCGTCAATTGAAATAAGATAATCGCTCATGTTATAATCCTCTCATAGATTGGTCGTATTGATACGGCTTGAAGGCGGTCTCCGGCGAGATCGCCTTTTTCAATGGGTTACGTTTTGTAGTCCATTAGGCTTTGCAAACTCCGTAAAAAATTCTCATTGGCTTCTGCACCTGATGTTGTATCTTTCCTCACTTCGAGTAAATCGGAATCATCCTCATCAGCGAACGATGGCGGTGCAATCTTGCGCGTATTTAATGATTTCGGTCCACCTCCCCCACTACTCATCACAGGCTTTAATCCACTACTGAAACTGGTATCAGTCTGATTGATGGGTTTGCCCTGCTCTATCATGAATTTTTCGATACGGTCAAGCTTTTCTTCTAGCTTTTCATCGCGCTCACGCCGTTCTTGCTCCATGCGCTGACGTTCGGCTTCTAGTTGGGCTTGGGCTTCCTGTGCTTGTTTTTCCTGCCATGCCCGTTCTTGCTCTAAGCGTTCGGCTTCGGCTTCCAACCATGCTTGTTGGGCTTCTAAGCGTGCCATTTGTGCTTCTAATTCACGTTTTTGTGCTTCAAGGGCTTGTCGTTCATGGGATAGTTCAGCACTGTTTTGCAGACTGGGTAGTTCGACTACCCCAATCCCTTGAACATATTGTAGAAACTCTGCCTTCACCCAGGGATATAGTTCAAACAGTGCATCTAGGTTGCCATCATTGAGGTCAGCAACCAATGTCAAACCATCACGAATGCTTTGTGTGAATAGGCGTTGAGCTTTAAAACTGATGATAAGTTCTTCAACTATTTGGTCGGTTTCACGCTCGCGGTTCACCCAGAATGTATATCGCTTGCGATGGATGCTCTCACGTGCGCTATTTGGATGGTTTGACATAATACTTCCTTAAAAATGGTGTATACTAGCTTATAGTGCATGTTGCACTATAAGCAACAGTATACTACAGTATGATATATAAATCAAAATATAATGTGCGATGTTTTAATAAAAAAGGCATTAGTTAATCAAACTGCTTGTACAGTGTTCAACCATAACTATGACGCTGTTATGTCAAAAGTGAAGGAAAAACAACCAGTGGACAATTTAAAACGCCCCTCAGACATTAAAGATCTATTTGACATATCCCATCAAACGGTAAGGCGGTGGTCAGAGGAATTTGAACAGTACCTGTCCACTAATGCAACACCACCAGCAGGGCAAATGAGATTATTCACCGAAGATGATGTTAGTGTGTTCTCACTGGTTGCTCAAGTAAAAAACAACGGTGGTACATACGAGGATGCTCATGCTCGCCTTAGAGCAGGTGAAAGGGGAGATATTCCCGATAAACCACCGAGTGAACAACAGAAACAAATCGTGATGAGCCAGCTAGCTATACAGAATAAGGAACTACGTCAACAAGTAGAGTCGCTAACACAACAACGTGACTTATTTGAAGAAGAAACCCGAGAATTACGAGACAAGGTAATTAGACTGGAGACAAGACTAGAAGAGGCAGAAAAGCGGATAGCTGAATTCAAGGACGAAAGTCGAGATGATCTATTAATGGAAATTGGTAAATTAAAAGCCCTACTCGAAATGGCAAAACAGAACAAGTCATAGCAAGATTCAACTGATAAAAACGGGTAACTAAACCCATTTAGTACATAAAGTTTGAGTCTTACATCATAGGATTGCAGTAGTTAGTTTACGTTTATCGCTTCGCAAGCGCAAAATATGTTAATATCAATTGCAATATGATTGAAACAGATAAAAGGCATGGTATGAGCAAGAAGCGACGCAGGACATCGGGTAAAGTCCGTAAGCAGAAAACAAACACACAACAGATTAAATTAGCGATTAAACAGGGCAATCTGGATAAGGCGATTTTGTTATTGCAGGGTGCAAAAGGGGCAGTCAAAGATAGCAAGCGTTTTCAAGCCCTTGCTGAACTCTATTTCCAACGAGCGCATCGCTATCTCACATTACACTCAAAACAGGCTGAGTCCGATTTTAAACGTGCGATTGATTTGCGTCCGAATGAGGCACTGTATCGCTATCATCTCGCTTTGTTCTATCATCGACAAGGTGATCTCGACCGGGCAATTACGAGCTATCGCGCAGTATTGCACCAATCACCGGATTTCACCCGCGCCATTTTACCTTTAGCTTTTGCATTGCAAGAACAAGGGCAGAATGTCAAAAAGGATGCAATCTGGGGTCAATTGACACCGGAGCAACAGGCAATTTTCACAGGAGACGAGTCGTTATCCAATGACCTGATGAAGGCAGTTGCCGCAATGCAAAAGCAAGATTGGGATACTGCCCGCAAGATATTACAGGATGTTCTGACGGATAAAACACAGGGTGATTACACTCGTGGACTTGCCCATGATTATCTCGGGCGGATTGCTTTGGAGGTCAATAGTGATGAGTTGGAAACGGCGATAACACACTGGCGCACAGCTTATCAACTCGGATTAAAGTCCGACACGTTGACAGATAATCTTACACTGGCGTATGTGCTACAAATTGAAGCCACACTCGCCAATAATGAAACCCAACGCGCTACCGAACAAGTCCAAGAAGCGATTGACCTATTCCCAACCCATCCACGTTTACAGGAAATACAAGCTCACTTATTGCTGGAGTCTGGTTATCAAAAAGCTCTCGCCAATGATTGGGAAATGGCGCTTGAACAGTGGGAAGAGATTGTCAACGCAGAAGGGGAGCTGGCACGTCGTTTAACTGCGAATATGGCAATTGCTTATGAAAAGCGCGAAGATTGGGAACCTGCAGCCGATTCATGGCGCGAATTTGCCCGTCGGCGTGGTCGCAAAGAAGGTGCCGCTAATTGGTTATCACCAGCTCAGGTTGCCCGTTTATGGTCGCGGATTTCTAATTTGTATATGCGGGTTGGCATGGAAGATGATGCGATTACGACTTTGCAGACCGCCCTCAAGTATGACCCTGATGATTTAGAGATGGGGGTGGATTTAGCGCGTCGTTATGCGGAAGTCGGGCGAGTGGAAGCCTCACACAATCAGATTGACCGTGTGTTGAAAAAACATAAAAAGAGTGCCAAAGCACACGCCTTCAAAGCGGAAGTTTCGGAGATTGCGCCGCAAGGGTGGGGCTTTATCAATCATCAGGCAATTAAGGCATGGGAGACCGTGATTGAGCTAGAAGATGATGCCTATGATGCGATAGCCCGTCAACGCTTGCAGGATGTTTATCTCGAAGCCTTTGCGCGCTATATGCGTTTTGGTCATCTTAACGGCAATGAAGCCCTGCGATTTGCTGAGGAAAAACTGAAAAAATTCCCTGAATTTTCGTTATTGCGTGCGGATTACATCGCAGGGTTACTCAGCACGCAAGCAAAAGAGAAAAAAGTCCAACAACAACTTGATTTGCTCGATGTCAAACATGAGCGGGCATTACACCATTTGATTGATATGTCCCATATTTTTGAGCGGCATGATATCGCTGAAACAATGCTAAAACGAGCAGAAGCCGACAATACGGTTGACACAACATTCTATGTTGGCATTGCCCAATGTGCTATTGACCGTGAGCAAATTGATATTGCAAACACATACTTTGATAGGGCGATGGAACTTGCGGTTGACGAAGAAGAACGGATTAATGTGAAAGTTAATCATGCAACCGCTTATATGACAAATGGGATGATTGTAGAGGCTGAAGTCATCTTAAAAGAGGTGCTGGAAGATGACCCTGAATCGCCGATTGCGAATGTGACTTATGCAGTTATTTATGTAGACCGTGAAAATAATCGAAAAGCACGACAACATCTTGATAGAGCAGAGAAGTCAGCCAAAGCGAGAAACCAGCAGGAAGTGTTAGCAATGGTATCCAGAGTTCGCTTCCAGATGGATAACCCACTTGCATCAATGTTGCCACCCGGTTTCGACCCCTCTATGCTTCCACCCGGCATGGATATTGAAGATTTAGTCAACATGATGGAGATGTTTGGTATAGATGATGACTTCGATGATGATGAGGACTTCTTCTAATGCACAATCAACCTGAACAAGAGAAAAAAGATCGGCTTGATGTTGAGGAAGTCATTCTCAATCCGTATGAGCTTCTCGACCTTGAGCAGACGGCAACAGACGCTGAGATTAAAAAAGCCTATTTCACAAAAGTGCGTCAACATCCACCGGAGCGCGACGCGCAACAATTCAAGCGTGTTCGTGCCGCCTATGATATGTTGCGGACACCGGAGGCACGATCAGCAACCGATTTGTTCTTGCTTAAAGTGCCATTGCAATATCAACCCTATAAGCGTCCGCCATCATTTACACTGGCAATCATGGAATCCGATAAACGACAGATTGCCAAAGCGAATACGGATTTGGTGCGGGTGAATTTTGATGATGATTTTCGGGATATTGACTTATGACAAGTAACCGCCTGGTTGTGGAAGTGATGACACAACTGATACGGCGTGTTGAAGCCCTTGAAGCGCAGAATACCACCGTTCATGGTGATGTCACCGATGTTGAGAAGCAAGTCAAGCGGTTGGCAAAAGAGTTATATAAAACCAATCTGATGCGTGAAGCAGATGAGCCACAAACCGCGCCACAAGATGACTTGCAAGCGATATTGACAGAGGTTAAGCAAAATCTATCCGAGCAACAGCAAGATGCAATCGCACAAGCACGTCTTGAACTGGTAGAAGCCTTCATTCCGGTGATTGATGCAGTGGAAGCCGGTTTAACGAGTGGTATTCGGCAGGTCAAGCAATTGCAAGCCACACAACCGAATACCGCCAAAATACTAGCCGGGTGGTTGAATGGTCAGCGTTTATTGCGTGAACGCTTGCTAAAATTACTGGAAGCCGAAGGGGTAGAGCCAATTGAGGCACTCGGTCAACCATTTGACCCCTATCACCATGTTGCGGTGAAAGCTGTTTCCTTACCAGATCAACCTGCAAATATCATTGTGAAAGTCGAACGGGCAGGGTATCGCTACAAGAATCGCATATTACGTTTTGCAGATGTCGTCGTTAATCGACAGAACTGAGGGATTTGAGTATGACAATTATCGGTATTGATTTAGGCACGACTTTTTCGGCGGCAAGTCTCGTTGCAGATGGTAAGCCCTATATTATTCCACTGGGCCATGAGCGCATTATGCCATCGGTAGTGGGGGTTGCACCGGATGATACGTGGCTGGTTGGCACACCGGCATTGAATCAGTGGACGTTGTATCCTGAGCGCACTGTGCGGTCAATCAAGCGTAAAATGGGAACAGAAGAAACCGTCTTACACGGGTTAGCGGAGAAACCATTCCATCCTGAGCAGATTTCGGCATTGATTCTGCAACAAATCAAACGCTTTGCTGAGTCACATCTGCAACAGGAGATTACACAAGCTGTGATTACTGTTCCGGCATATTTTTCTGATGCTGAGCGGCGGGCAACTCGTCTAGCAGGGGAGCTGGCTGGTTTGGAAGTCATGCGGATTATCAATGAGCCAACTGCTGCCGCACTCGCGTATGGTATGATTGATGATAGCGACGAAATCGCCCTTGTGTATGATTTAGGGGGTGGCACGTTCGATGTCTCAGTTGTTGAGATGATGGACGGCGTGGTGGATGTTCGTGCCAGTCATGGCGATACGCAACTCGGCGGGGATGATTTCGATGAACGCTTGGCACAATGGCTGACAACACAGTTTGAGCAACAACATCAGGTCGATTTACGCGGTAATCGGCAAGCGCAAGCCCGCATCCGTCAAGCGGCAGAAGATGCCAAAATTGCGCTATCAGATGACCCCTATACATGGGTGCAAGAAGAATATCTCGCTGAGAAAAATGGGGTGCCACTTCATATGGAAATCGAAGTCAGTCGCGCCCAGTTCATCAGCCTGATTGATGATTTAATTGATAAAACGCTGGAATCAGTTGAGCGTGTTCTCGAAGATAGTGACATTGACCAACCTGACCATGTGATGCTTGTTGGTGGCAGTACCTATATTCCAGCCGTGCGCGAACGTATCACGGACTTTTTAGGGGTATCGCCACGCTTTGATGTCAACCCATCAGAAGCGGTTGCGTTGGGTGCGGGTATTCAGGGGGCGATTATTGAGGGGCAAGATATTGATGCAATTCTAGTGGATATTACGCCTTTTTCATTAGGAATTGCGGTTGCTGAATGGATGCCCTTCGGTGATGTCATTCCTGACCGTTATAAGGTGCTGATTCCACGTAATAGCACGATCCCCACCACCCAAAAAGAAGTTTTCCATACCTTACATCCAGAGCAAACCAGCGTCAAAATCGAAGTCTATCAGGGTGAACGCATGGTTGCTTCTGAGAATACCTTGCTCGGTGAATTCGTATTCGAGGATCTCAAACCTGAAAAACAGGGTGAGCTAGCAGAGGTCATTGTCCAGTTTGACTTTGATGTGAATGGTATCCTTGAGGTGCAAGCATTGGATCGCGGTAGTCAGCAAACAACGGGTATTACGGTTCGCGCTGACCACCAGCAGGTGAGCCAACGTGACCTTAGCTCAGAAGCCTTACCTGATGTTTACTTCGATGATGATTTTGATAATCTAGAGGAGAGTCGGACACCAATTAGTGAGGGGATGGCACACGAAGCTGAAGTCTTGCTCCAACGCGCTCGTAGCCTCGATGCCGATGCGCTTGCTGATGAAATAGGGGAAGTTGAACACGCCCTCAATATGAATGATGGTGACCTGTTGCAAGATGCACTAGAGGACCTGAGCAATGCATTATTCGACTTAGAGGCATGATCTATATCGTCGTGATGTGTGTTACTTAGTCAGGTTTTTAACAATGCGACATTCACTTGACAGAGATGCTGATAATAATAAATCGAAATTTTCGTTTCGTTACCTAAATCGCTTGGGGTATCTCATGTCAAATGACATCACCACCAATCACAATACTATCAGGCATGAGTTTAACTTCTGTGGTTCTTTAGGACTTCGCGTGGTGAACATGTATTCTAGTGAAATTCTGAGCGAAGTCTGTTAAATTAGAATGCCAAATACGCAAGCATGGAAACCCAATATCATGAGCGACCAACCCGAAATCACACATTCCGCAGGTAAAAATGAGCAAAATCAGGTCGCTGGAATAATCTTCCCCAATTGTTGTCGCAGACAAGCATTAGATAGCTAGATTAACAGGTTAGTGATAGCATTTACCAGAGAAGTAATCGGTTTTCTACAAGAAATGGTCTTGCTTGAGATGAGAACACGCAATATCTGCTATCTAGATGGACATTTTAAATACGTTCCCGATCGCCTGCCTACTTGAGTATCGTTCAAAGGGGTCATGGTGGGTCAAAACTGCTGAAGTATCGACAACAATTGGGGTAAAAAATCTCAGCGACCTAG
>CAYWWW010000028.1:0-14286 GCA_964462205.1 uncultured Cardiobacteriales bacterium | reverse complement strand
CATAAGCGATAGTTGCGCTCATACTGCCGGAGTCATCCAGCATAAAAAAGACGTTCGGTTTGATCGTATCGCCAATAAACAGCGGTTTTTGCGCCAGGGTACCCGGCGCGGCCAAAGTCACCGCTGAACTCAGCAGCAGCAACAATCCAAAAAATTTACGCATAGCGTTTCCTCTTAAATAAATTAAAAAACAATTAGTTATTAAAACCAAAGAAGCAAAAATGACGACAAAAAATCACGGCACACCGGCATACATGGATTGCAGCAACACCCGCGCATTGGCGGTACCACCACTGCCACGGCTGACAATTTCAAAGGTATCGTAGAGCGACACTGGCGGCGGATTATTGGCAGAAGGTGCGGTCAATGGCCGCTGGCTTAAGTCAATCGGCATCTGTCCCAGATAACGCGCCATAAACTGCGGCACCGCCGCCAACTGTCCAGCCGTCACTAAGGTATTAAATGCGCCACCATTGCCAGCATAGGCGGCACGGCCTGCCCAATTGGCATCAACAAACAAATTAGGGAAGGCTTCGGTAACAGCCAAGGTCGCGTCACCTGGAGTCCCCGCCGCATAAGCCGCAGCAACGCCGCCCGCAGTGATCGCTGCTTGAATCACCCCCTCAGCACCGCGCAAGGCCGAATCCGCCGCTTGAAAAGCCAGGCTACGGTTGCGCATATTGCCGGCCATGGTTTCCTGCAAAATCATCGTTTGCATCCCAATGACCGAAAGCACGCTTAAACTCAGTAAAATGACCAAGGTTAAAATTAAAACAATGCCTTGATTATTTTTGAAATTACTCATGAAAATCGCTCCTAAAATGGTTACGGCAAACGGTTACGCAGGCCAAAAGTCGCCGTCATCACCTGACGGTTGCGCGGATTCGGCTGGCCATTGAGATAACCATAAAGCTCTTGATTTAAGTCCATGGTATGAATGAGATCGCCTGGATTGGCGACACCAGTGGCATCCCAATGCGCCTGCGGCAATTGATAGGCCGGGACAACACCGGTTTGAATGCCCGGTGCTTGGCCAACCACCGTCACTTGGACGCTCACCACATTCGGCCAGTTGCCAGTCGTGCCGACGACATCGGCGGTTTCGTAAAAATTAGGACTGCCATCAGCCGGATCATCGGTATCCACGCCATAGAGTAGTTGCAGGTTTTCAATGTAAGGAGTGACGGCTTGGCGGTTGTCCGTAGGGTCAAGCGGCCGCCGTGCCAAAGCAATGCCTTCGGTGCCACCAGCAAAATACACGTCATAGGCGATAAAACCGATCTCATAGATAAGCGTGGTGGCGGTGTTATAACTGTTGGTCAAGCCAGTAAAACCACTGCCCGCAGCCGCCGTGATGCTGGTGCCAGTGATATTTTGCACCTGAAACAAATCACCACGGCCACCATTACAATCGGTGATCAAAGCAAAGCGCGTGACTGTCGCCGCATTACCGGTGAAGCCTGTGGTAATAGTGCTGACCGTAGCTGCACCGGCAATAGCATTCGCGGTTAAGCGATAGGGCCCACTGATGGTCGTCATAAAATACAGCCGATCCGGCACCAAGGTCGCTTGTACACTGGTGTAATAATCAACACTGGTAGAGGCATTGCCAGCAGCAGTGTTGCGATAGTTCACGCCTTGGAGACCGCCACCAGTTCCCACCAGGGTCGTCCCTGGCGTAGGTTCAATGGTCGTACCCGCATTGGTGGCGGCATTGGCACCGATGATGCCCTGCGCTTGAATAATGGCCGCGCGCTCGACATCAGCGGTGACTTCCGGTGCCACAGCGATATTGGCAAAACCTTGCGCACAACCTAAGTTCACGGCTTGGCGCAGGTCTTTGCCGATAAAATCCAAAGCAAAGCGCAGATTTTCTTGTAAACGCGCCCGTTGATCCTGTGCGGTGTAGTCGCGTTTATTCACTTGATAGGTGCTTAATAACACCACGGTCATAAAAACGCCGATGGCAAGCGCAATAAGCAATTCAATCAAACTAAAACCGGTCAGATTTCTTTTCATGCTATTTCCTTATGGTTCAAAGGTCGTGACAAAACTCTGGGTGGTGTCATCGGCTTCGCGCCAAGTAAGCGTCAACCTGTAGCGTACCGGTGCTGGCGCTGCTGCTGCCGCAAACACCAGCGTTGCATCCCCGCCTGGCAATAGCCGTGTCACCTCGCCACACCAGCCAAAAAGATCGTTACCAGCAAGCACGTCTGGGGCACAGCCCGTTGCCGCGTTATAGCAAGCAGTTCCTGCTGCTCCAGCCGGGCAGGCGGCGATAGCATAATTACCGGCTTGTGCGCCGACGGGATTGGCGCGCACGCGGTCGGCTAAGTCATAGGCCAGAGAACTCGCTTGACTGCGGAGATAGGCATGGTAGTTATCACGCAAAGCGCGTACCTGCATCGCCGTCAACGATAAATAAGCAATGGCAAAAATCACCACTGCAATCAACACTTCAATCAAAGTAAAGCCTTGGTTTTTCATGTTATTTCTTAAAAATTTTTTAGAGATTTTATAAACAGCCATAACTTGCCCAAGCAAAAGTTGCGGCAGCGCGTTCTCCAGGCCGCACTTCGGCGCGACCGACAATATTGGTCACTAATAAACGCGCGCGTGCGCCATTAGTGCGGGTTAAAAAACTCGCATTCTTTTCTTTACGGCAAAGCACAAAGGTGGTTTGCGCCAAATTACCGCTGGCCGTTTCGCGGGCGCGACCGGAAGCGTCATAAAAAAGACTCGCCAAAGGCGTGCTATTGGCATTGGTAATTTGATAATCGGCAACTGCTTCCCCCTCGATGCGCACAATTTCTTCTCCGGCATCTAGATTACCGTTGTTGTTATTGTCCACGAATAAAAGCCAGCCTTCGCGCCAGTTGCCATTGCCAGTGCAACTACTGCCGTTGTTGCTTTCACAAATAACGACGCGGCGGTTACGCTTAACCGCTTCGCTATGCGCTAAAGTCAAAGCGGACAGCAGACGATTTGACTCGGTGGCCAGACGATTTTGCACGGTGATTTCTTCAAAAGAAGGCAGTGCAAACGCCAGTAAAATTGCCAGAATCGCCAGCGTGATCATCAATTCGGTTAAGGTAAAGCCCTGTAGTTTAAACATATTTTCTCCGCTTTTCTCCGTGGCCTAAAATGTGGCTGAATGGTAAATGAATGGCAAAGTGAAATGAAGCGCCGCTTATCGGGAAAATTCGCCAAAAGCAGTTTTAGTTATTGAAGGGAATAGTTTTTATGAAAGATAGCATCGTATGTTTTGGTGCCAGCGGCATCGTTCAAGATTTAGGCCGACGCTTGCAACAGGACATTATTTTTTACAGCCGCCGACCCGTGGCAGGTTTACAAGTCATGCCTTGTGATGTGGACAATTTGCAGCAAGATTTTGATTTTTTAGGACAAAAGTTGATCTACAGCATCCCGCCGCAAAATTTTGGCTCGCAGGATATCCGACTGGAAAACGTCTTGGCGGCAATCAACAAGCCACCGTTACAAATTATTTATTTAAGCACCACCGGTGTCTATGGCGACTGCCAAGGCCGCTGGATTAACGAACAAGAACCGGCCAAAGCGCCAACACTCCGCCAACAGCGCCGCCTTGCCGCCGAGCAACTGCTGCAACATTACTGTCAAGACAGAGGCATAAACTTAACCATTTTACGCTTGGCCGGCATTTACGGTCCTGGCCGCTTACCCTTAACACGATTACAAGAAAAACAGCCGGTTATTTGCCCCAACGAAGCACCGCCGAGCAATCGCATTCACAGCGAAGATATTGCTTTAACTTTAGAAAAAACTTTAACCAAGACAGAGGCATACCGGGTACTCAATGTTGCCGACGGTAATCCGACAAGCATGACCGATTATTTTTATACCTTGGCCGATTTATTAGATTGGCCGCGTCCGCCCTGCATTGGGATGCTGGAGGCAGAAAAGGTTTTTTCGCCGATGTTGCTGGAATTTTTGCAGGCACCCAAACGCCTGTATAATCAGGCGTTATTGGATTTTTTAGGCAGGGATTTGCAGTATCCGCATCTGCGGGAGGGACTAAAGCAAAGTCTTGGATTATTAGATTAAAAATTAGCTCAACTGGACAACCAGAAGACGCTTAAGAACTCCGCCGCCGCACCGAGCTGCTGGCTTTCTCTTTATCTTCCTGCGAACGATCAATTTCAAAGGCCGGTGCCGCTTCGGCTTGTTCGCCACGGAAGCGTTTGCTGTTGAGCTTTAACTGTAAGCGCAAGTCATTGTATTGGTCAGCATTGCGTAAGGCATCTTCCATGCTGATCATGTTTTTTTCGTAGAGGTCAAATAAGGCTTGGTCGAAGGTTTGCATTCCCATCTCGCGTGATTTGGCCATAATCGGTTTGATTTCATGCACTTCACCCTTGAAAATCAAGTCTTGAATCAAAGGACTGTTGATCATGATCTCCACTGCCGCCACCCGACCGCTGCCATCTTGTTTCGGTAGCAAACGCTGGGAAATAAAGGCTTTTAGGTTCAAAGATAAGTCCATCAATAACTGTGGCCGGCGCTCTTCGGGAAAGAAGTTGATGATGCGATCTAAGGCTTGGTTGCTCGAGTTGGCGTGCAAGGTAGATAAACATAAATGGCCAGTTTCGGCAAAGGCAATCGCATGATCCATCGCTTCGCGGTCGCGGATTTCACCGATCAAAATCACATCGGGCGCTTGCCGTAAAGTGTTTTTCAAAGCAATGGCATAGGAATCGGTATCCACACCGACTTCGCGTTGGGTAATGACGCAATTTTTATGTTCATGGGTAAACTCAATCGGGTCTTCGATAGTGATAATATGACCATAACTATTTTGATTGCGATAATCAATCATCGAGGCCAAAGAGGTTGATTTTCCTGAACCAGTCGCACCGACAAACATCACCAAACCGCGTTTGGTCATGGCAATTTCTTTCAAAATCGGCGGTAGATTTAATTTTTCAAAATCTGGCACTTTGGAGTTGATCACCCGCAACACCATGCCAATTTGACTGCGCTGCATAAAAGCATTGACACGAAATCGTGCTAAGTTTTGGATAGCAATAGCAAAGTTGACTTCTAAGGTGCGTTCAAATTCTGCCGATTGTTTGTCACTCATAATTGCCCGCGAGATCATCCGCGTTTGGCTATCGGTTAAGGCTTGCGTGCCAATGGGTTGCACCTTGCCATCCACTTTCATCATCGGTGGCACGCCAACGGTGATAAACATATCTGAGGCTTGGCGTTTGACCATCTGGCGCAGTAAATCTTGAATAAATTTTATCGCCTGTTCGCGATCCATAATGCTTACTCCGGTTTTTTTGAAAACAAAAGGTTAATTATTAAAAACTGTCTTTGTTCGAGGCTTTGCGCAGAGCTTCTTCACGGGTGACTAAGCCTTGGGCAAGAAGATTTTTTAAGCATTGATCCAAAGTCTGCATCCCATGCGATTGACCGGTTTGCAAAGCCGAATAAATCTGTGCAACTTTGTTTTCACGGATTAAGTTACGCACCGCCGGAATACCGATCATGATTTCATGCGCCGCTACCCGGCCACCACCGACTTTTTTGAGCAAGGTTTGCGAAATCACCGCGCGCAGCGATTCCGATAACATCGAACGCACCATTTCTTTTTCCGCCGCTGGAAACACATCAACAATCCTATCAATGGTTTTGGCCGCCGAGCTGGTGTGCAAGGTGCCAAACACCAAGTGTCCGGTTTCCGCCGCACTCAAGGCCAAGCGAATGGTTTCCAAATCGCGCATCTCACCGACCAAAATCACATCCGGGTCTTCGCGCAAGGCCGAGCGCAGCGCTTCGTTAAAACCCAAAGTATCCCGATGCACTTCGCGTTGATTGATAAGACATTTTTTGCTGGTGTGAACGAATTCAATCGGGTCTTCGACGGTTAAAATATGGCCGTATTCATTTTCGTTTTTGTAATTGATCATGGCCGCCAAGGTTGTGGATTTACCCGAACCGGTCGGACCAGTTACTAAAACAATACCGCGGGGATTGTCACTGATTTTTTTGAAAATTTCTGGCGCATTTAAGTCCTCAAGACTTAAAATTTTGGAAGGAATAGTTCGGAAAACGCCACCGGCACCGCGATTATGGTTAAAAGCATTGACGCGAAAACGCGCTAAGCCTGGCACTTCAAAAGAAAAATCGGTTTCAAGAAATTCCTCGTAGGTTTTGCGCTGTTTATCATTCATGATGTCATAGACTAAGTTATAAACATCGCGATGCTCTAAAGCGGGCATATTTAAGCGGCGCACATCGCCGTCCACGCGAATCATCGGCGGCAAACCCGCCGAGAGATGTAAGTCTGAGGCTTTGTTTTGCACCGAAAATTGCAAAAGTTGGGTAATATCCATAACTGTTTTCCCTGTGAGGTAAGACTTAAAAACGAATCTCTGCCAAAATGCGCTCCTGCAAGCAGAAATTCACCTTCAGCATAATCGTTTTTTATCAAGCAAGCCATGCAGCAACTTTTTTCTTCGCCAGCAGCAGACAACGACCCAAGTCTCACCATCGAAAATATCCTTTTTGCCGCCTTGTTGGCCGGCAAAGAGCCTTTCACTTTGACAACGATGCTTGCCATGTTTCCTGAAGGTTTTCATGGCGATGAGCCCGTGGATGAAGCACGTTTAACACAAGCCTTGGCAAGCCTACAGGCGCAAAGTCGCAATCAGCCCTGGGAAGTTATTGAAAGCCTTGGCGGTTTTCGTCTGCAAGTGAAAAAAGCCTATTTACCTTGGCTGCATCGGGAGGAAGCCCTGCGACCGGCGCGGACTTCCCAAGCCTTTTGGGAAATTTTGGCACTGATCGCCTATCGGCAACCGATCACCCGCGGCGAGATCGAAGCTATGCGCGGCGTGGCAGTCAATCCCAATATTCTCAAAATCTTGCAAGAACAAGACTGGATCAGCGTATTGGGTCACAAAGAAAGTCCCGGTCGTCCGGCGCTCTGGGGTACCACGCCGCGCTTTTTGCAAGCCTTTGCTTTAACAGATATTTCCCAGTTACCAGCTACGCCGTTGCAGAATCTGGCTTTGCCGAACGACCACGAAACGCCAGCAGCGTCAACAGCAGCAACTGAAACACCACCAACGTCACCATGAAAATCAGAGAATTGCGAAAAAAAACATTCGGCATCAAATAATAGGAAACTTCTGCGCGGGTGTATTTCCATAACTCATTGTTAAATAACAGATCATGAAAAATACCGTTCCAAAACACTTTGAAAAATGGTAACAAAGCCAAGGCCAGCAGTGGCCATAACCACTGCCCCCAAATTAGCCAGTGCCAGGCGATGCCGCGGCCAAAAATCCCTGCCACAACAAGACTTACCGCGGCCACAAGAAAAATGAACAACAGAACAGCATAAATACCGCGTACTTCCGCCAAATGCGCCCGTTCCCGCGTCGTCCATTGCCCTTGTAGCTCGGCATCCTGATGCCGGAAATAGCGCACCAAGGCTTCGGCGTGATCTTGGGTTTTTTCCAGGCCAAAGCGTTGACAGCGTTCATGAAACTGGCAGTTAAAATCATACCAAGCGCTACCGCCATAAACCAAAGCCGCCAGCGGCAGATACCAAAGCAGCATGGTAAGCGCCAAAAAAAGATAGAAAAAACGTAAAGCTCGTCCCCAGGCGGCTACCATTATTTCTCCAAAAAGCGCGGCATGATTTCGACCAAGTTACAGGGCTGATGCTCGGCATTGAGCTGATGAACAATGAGTTTTTCCCAAGCCGTTCGACAAGCGCCGCTGGAACCTGGCAGACAAAAAATCACCCGACCGTTGATTAAACCGGCCAAGGCGCGGGATTGCAAAGTCGAGGTGTTGATTTCCTCGTAGGATAAAAAACGAAACAACTCGCCAAAGCCGGTCATTTCTTTATCTAACAATGGCTTGATGGCTTCGGGTGTGCCGTCGCGACCCGTTAAACCGGTGCCGCCAGTGCTGATGATCACGGCGATGTTGGGATCAATCACCCAACTACTGACTTGCGCACGAATTTGATAAATGTCATCCGGCACCAGGGCGCGGGCGGCCAAGGTGTGACCGGCGGCGGTGAGTAAATCTTGTAAAACTTGGCCGGAACGGTCTTCGGCCAAACTGCGGCTGTCGGAAATGGTTAAAACGGCGATAGGAACGGCTTGGAACATAGTTTAGTGACCCCAATAATGACGACTTTGACGAAAAATGATTACACTAGGCGGCATTTTGCGCTTGCTATTCGGAGTCGCCAAGTCTTATGTCCAGCAAAACCACCCCCAAAAGGCAGCAGGCACCACGCAGCGCCCGCGCCATTCGCCGCCAACTCAAAAAGCCGCTCGTCGCCAAACCCAGCGTCCGCGCCCTCGACAAAACCGTCCACAGTCAGGACAACACGCCGCAACGTCTGCAAAAAGTTCTTTCTGAACAAGGACTTGGCTCAAGAAGAGCGATTGAACAATGGATTGCCGATGGCGAAATTTTGGTCAATGGCGAAGTCGCCACTTTAGGGCAAAAAGTGCTTCCCGAAGACAAAGTGGTGGTACGCGGTCAAGCCTTACGTTTAAGCAAAGTCAGCAAAAAACTGCCGCTGCTGATTCTCTATCACAAACCGCCCGGGGAAATCGTTTCTAAAGACGACCCCAAAGGCCGTCCGAGCGTCTTTGATAAATTGCCGTTGAGTCGGCGGCGGCGTTTGATCGCCATCGGTCGCTTGGATTTCAATACGTCCGGCCTGTTGATGTTCACCGATGATGGCCAATTGGCGGATTTTCTTCTGCATCCACGTCAGGAATGGGAACGCGAATATGCGGTGCGTATTTTTGGCGAGGTCAACGACAGCATGTTGAAAAACTTGCAAAATGGCGTGGTTTTAGAAGACGGTGTGGCGCGTTTTCATAAGATTGATTTTGCCGGCGGTGAAGGCAAAAATCAGTGGTATCGGGTCATCGTCAAAGAAGGCCGTTACCGCGAAGTGCGCCGACTGTGGGAAAGCCAAGGTGTCACCGTCAGCCGTTTGATGCGCATCCGTTTTGCCAATCAGGTGCTGCCGCCGCATCTAAAACAAGGCGAATGGCTGCGTCTGAATGATAACGAGGTCAAACTTTTCCTGAAAAATCATCATTATTCGGCCAATTCTGTCGCCGCCTCAACAAGGCAGAGGCATAAAACAGACCTCGCGCCTCCCGAAGCCAGCAGCACCCAAGTGCCGAGCAGCAAGGTGCGCAATCCCGAAGGACAGCACAAAAAAGCCTTTTTTCAACAACAATTTTCTTCCAAAAAAACCGAGGTAAGCCATGACCACGATACCCCACGCACAACTCCGCCACGCCCTGCACGTCGCTCAACAAGCAGCACAAGCCGCCGCCGCAATTATCAAGGAACATTATCAAAAAAATCTGATAGTTAATGTCAAAGCTGATGCCTCACCGGTAACGGCGGTGGATATTGCCTGTGAAGAAGCCATTAAAAAAATTTTATTGGCGGCTTTTCCTGAATTTGGTTTTTACGGCGAAGAAACCGCCGAAAGGGATTTAGATGCCGCAGCGGTGTGGCTGGTGGACCCAATTGATGGCACCAAAAGTTTTATCCGCGGTTATCCATTTTTCTCGACACAGATTGCCTTATGGTCGGGCGGCCAAAGCGTCTTAGGGGTGTCTTTGGCCTCGGAATTTGGCAGCGGCGAACTGGCCTGTGCTTATGAAAACGGCAGCGCCACTTTGAATGAAAAACCAATACAAGTCAGCACGATAACCGATTGGTCGCAAGCGACACTTTCCTTAGGCAATCTCAAAAGCCTGGCGCAAAGCCCGGCTTGGGGAAACTTGGCCGAACTCGTCGCCACGGCTTATCGCGTGCGCGGCTACGGCGATTTTTATCATTATCACCTGTTAGCCGCCGGCAAAATTGAAGTGGTGATCGAGTCAGATCTCAATATTTTAGACATCGCGGCTTTGACCGCCATTATCGAGGCCGCCGGTGGTATCGTCAGCGATTTACACGGTAAGCCTTTGACTTGGCAAAGTAAAAATATTTTAGCCGCCAACAGTCAGCGTTTACATGAACAGGTGTTGACGCAGTTAAACTATGGATAAATTTAAGCGTCAGCGTCCTGACAGCAGATTTTAACGATAACCCACCACAAACATCAGATAAGTGGTAAAAACGAAAACACCAATGACCACGGCATATTGCAGCCAGATGTAAGAAGACATAAGTATCCTTGCTACTTTTTTTTCGCGCAATCCTTTGCTTTTTTCCATAAAGTGCTACCAAAGTTAAACAAAAACAACCGCCTTTAATTTTGAAAAAAATAAAAAGCACCCCTCGAAAGCGCCAAAATTTGGGTTTGTTTTCCTGAATGTTAGAAAAAATTTGCCAAAGGTTTTGTAAACTTTCGGTAAGGAACATAAAACAACTTTTGCCACCTCGGCAAGTGCTATGATCAAAAATTATTCAAGCTGTGCGCAGCGATAGTGCAAAAATTAGACAAAGTTTTAGATAAATTTTTATTTTTTGAAGGAATAGCCATGTCTCTCCCTTACCTCAAACGCCTCGCCGACGACTGTCAGGCGCAAATTTGGCAAATCGAAGCCGCCATTGCACTGCTCGATGGCGGTGCCACCGTGCCATTTATCGCCCGTTACCGCAAAGAAGCCACCGGTCAGCTCGATGACCGACAATTACGGCTATTGGCAGAAAAATTAACCTACTGGCGCGAACTGGAACAACGGCGACAAGCCATTCAGGAAAGTTTGGAAAAACAAGGGGTTCTTAACGAAAGCTTAGCGGCAGCACTCGCCGCGGTGGACAGCAAACAAGCGCTCGAAGACCTCTATCTGCCCTATCGTCCCAAACGCCGCAATAAAGCCCAAGCCGCACGCGAAGCCGGTTTAACGCCGTTGGCCGAGGCGTTGGCGCAACCTTTAAGCGCCGAACCGCCGGTCTTGGCACAGGCGTTTTTGCATCCCAATCAAGGTATTAGCAACGTCGCACAGGCACTGGAAGGCGCACGGCAGATTCTGATGGAAACCTTTGCCGAACAACCGCAAGTCCGCCAAGCCTTGCGCGATTTTTGTTGGCAATTTGGCCGTTTACAAGTGCAAGTTGTGCCGGAAAAACAAGAAGAAGGCGAAAAATTTGCCGATTATTTTGACTACAGCGAAGACCTGCAAAAAATTCCGGCACATCGGGCACTGGCGATTTTTCGGGGTCGCAAGCAAGAGATTTTACAAGTGAATTTTTTATTGGGCGAAAATCAGGCGCTAAAGCCACAAGCACTGGAAATTTTGGCCGAAAAAGTCGCGTTGCCCTTGACGGTTTGCGACCCGTGGCAACGGCAAACCTTGGAATGGACGTTGAATATCAAGCTGTTACCAGCATTGGAAAGCGAATTATTGGAAAATCTGCGCGAAAATGCCGAAGGCGAAGCCATCCGCGTTTTTTCAGAAAATATCAAAGATTTACTTTTGGCACCGCCGGCTGGCAGCCAAGTGACCCTCGGTCTTGACCCAGGACTGCGCACCGGTGTCAAACTGGCGGTCATCGCCGCCACCGGCCAAGTGCTGGCCACCGGCACCATTTATCCGCTGCCGCCGCATCAGTCGGTTGACCAGGCCGAAGCACGGCTTTTGGAGTGGTGTCAGCGCTATCACATTGTTTTTTTTGCTGTCGGCAATGGCACTGGCAGCCGCGAAACCGTAGCCTTTTTGCAACAGTTTCGCCAAAAAACCAACTGGACAACGCTTAGCATCCCGATGCCGCAAGTGGTCAGCGTTTCCGAAGCCGGTGCCTCGGTGTATTCGGCTTCGGAATATGCCTCGGCAGAATTTCCCGACCTCGATGTGTCCCTGCGCGGCGCGGTGTCCATCGCCCGCCGCCTGCAAGACCCCCTAGCGGAACTTGTCAAAATTGACCCCAAAGCCATCGGCGTTGGCCAATATCAACACGATGTCAACCAACACCGCCTCGCCCAGAGCCTCGATACCGTAGTCGAAGATTGCGTCCATGCCGTCGGCGTGGAACTCAATACCGCTTCTAAAGCCTTGTTGCAGCGTGTTTCCGGCCTTGGCCCCTCCTTGGCGCAGGCCATTGTGAATTTTCGTGAGCAACACGGTGCCTTTGCCAATCGCCAAGCCTTGTTAAAAGTCCCGCGTTTAGGTCCCAAAGCCTTTGAACAAGCGGCGGGGTTTTTACGCATTCGTGACGGCGACACACCTTTGGATGCCTCGGCGGTGCATCCCGAAGCCTATCCTTTGGTTACGAAGATGTTGAATTTCTGGCAAAAACCCTTGAAAGAAATCATCGGCCAGCGCGAAAAAATCCAGACACTCCCGATCAAAAATTTCACCGACGAACATTTTGGCGAGGCCACCATCCGCGATATTTTGCACGAACTCGAAAAACCAGGCCGCGACCCGCGTGCTGAATTTCGTCTATTGGAATTTTCCGAACAAGTGCATGATATTAAAGACGTGATCCCGGGAATGCGCTTACCAGGGATCGTCAGCAACGTCACCGATTTTGGCGCTTTTGTGGATATTGGCGTGCATCAGGATGGCCTAGTGCATATTTCGGAACTCGCGGATTTCTTTGTCAAAGATCCGCGCGGCGTTGTCAAAAGCGGCGATCATGTGCAGGTGCAAGTGTTGGAAGTGGATGTCAAACGCCGACGTATTGCTTTGTCCCTGCGTCAGCATCCCAATGAAAATACACAAAAAACAGCGACAGTCCCGGATAAAAAAGACTTAAAAAAAGACCCAAAAAAATCAAGCGCCACCAGCAAAAACAAACCGGCCAATCCCTTTGACCAAGCCTTAAAAAATGCTGGCTGGAAAAAGTAATTGAAAATAAAAGAAACAAGTTAAGACTACGAGAAAAAATCATGAACGACAACGAAAATTTATTGACCGAATTAACCGCACTCATTGCCAAAAATCCCAGTGGCAACCAAGCCTTAGCACTTTATGGTTTGATTAAAATGCTCAATACCGACGCGCAAGCGATCTTTGCCTTACGAAAATTAAAAATGCTTTCCGAAACCACTCGACAGTATTTTTATCAACTCTTTGAATTTTATGCCAAAGGTGATTGCGAAAAGGCCGCTTGGCAAGACTTTGTCAAACAGCTCGATGCCTTGATTGAAAATCGCCCAGGCAGTTAAATTTTTATAAGCACAAGCAATCGCTGATGACTTAAACCGCGATGGCATCCCGACTTTAACCGGCCAAGGCAAGTGGACAGCACTAAAAGTCAAACGGTTTTTAGGGAGTTAAAAGTTATCCACAGGCTTATTTCTTTACGAGAAAAAAGAAAAGATTGCGTCATTTTTAGCGCTTGCAGAAACAAAAAACGTGTGCTAGAAACAGCGCTTTGGTAAATTTTTTTATTTTGAGGGTGGTATGAGCGAATTGAATATTTTTAATTTTGACCAATTACCGGTTCGCGTGGTGCAAGTGAATGGTGAGCCGTGGTTTGTGGCGAAAGATGTGGCGGTGATTTTAGGATATGCGAATTCTCGCGAGGCTGTCCGTGAGCATTGCAAATACGCTAAATCTTTGAAAGATATCAAGGGGAGCGATTTGCTCCCCTTGAGTAAAAACAATGAGTTGCACCCTCAGACTGTTCTAATCCCCGAATCTGATCTTTATCGTTTAACCATCAAATCCAAGCTGCCTGCTGCCGAACGCTTCGAGATTTTTGTGATGGAAGTCCTCCTCCCGCAGCTTCGCAAAGAAGGCCGCTACGAATTAAAACCGCAAAACCCTCTCGAAGTGACCGGCGCGGTTGATAAAATTGTTTTAGTGCTTGGGTCAATAAAAGAAGATCTGCAACAAATAAAAGGAGAGCAACTAGCAATAAAAAAAGACCAAAGCCTCATCAAGGAACAAGTAAAACTACAGCAACAAAAAACCGATGCCTTATTTAATCGCGTGCAAGAACTACACGGCACGTTAAGCAAATTACATCAAGCAGATAGAAAGCTCCAAAAACAAGAAAATTATCATAATTTACATGCGATCAGTCAAAGCGTTGCCGGCAATTTAGTGCAAGTGGAGATGAATTTACGCGAGGAGATCAATAAAGATTTAGAAAAGCTCTATAGCTTATTTGAAGCGCTTCATTATCAGAATCTTATCACGCATAAAGAGCTGCATAATTTATCCATCCTGCACCAAAGCAAACGTCAAAAAAAAGGGCTTGATGCTTCCCAAAAAGCCGATTTGAAAGTCGCGATGCAAGCGCTGCGCCTGTCTTTGGGAAAAAGCGATCAAACAATCGCTGATG
>CAYWWW010000027.1:0-14867 GCA_964462205.1 uncultured Cardiobacteriales bacterium | reverse complement strand
TGGTTAAGTGGTGTACTCGGTGCTCAACGCCTTACGGCATCAGAGATTTTTTTACAGCCATGCTGTAACTAATTATTTCTAAAGACAAAAAAACAGGAGAAATCAAGCATCCCAAAGAAAATATCAACTTTCTACCCATGTTGAACCGCAAAGTAGCTAAAATTACACGTAGATTTGAGCAATCAAGCACCTTATAGCAGTATTCTAGTTGGATAAACACAATTAACCAATTGATAAAAAAAGAAAAATTATAGCTTTATTTTAGTTAATAGTCAAACAGTCGATGATGCCTGATTTAAAGAATTTCAAATGGGGGTCTTCCGCTATCCCAACCATCTGGATTTGCTGTATCAACAATGCGATGCGCACAGCTTGGACACAACCGAATAATCAACAGATCATCTTCTTTAGCCATAAGTTGCGTCAGCATTAGGCGTAGCTTTTCCATTTGTAAATTGGAAATAAAAAGCTTGAATACAGAATATTGTAATCTTTCTCCAAATCCTTTGATTTCTTTGTAAACCCTTCGCCAACGTTTGGCATCGCGCACATCATAACTGACAAGATACCAATGCTTTGTATTATCCATCAGCGTATTCTCAATTTGGCAAATAAATCAGCTTCTCCATTCCATTCTTTTTCTAATAATCGCACTTCTAGCTCAATAGTTCTTTGGTAAGACAAGGAATAATTTAAAACTGGATGTTTCCATTCCTCTTGTTTGCGTTCTTCATAAATTTTTAGAGCTTTCTTTTTACCCTCATCGCTCAGCCAAACTTTGTAAGGCGTATGTGTAAAATCCTCAACCTGCCATTGTTGGCGATTGACAGAGGCTAAAATTGGCATATCTCCCAAAATAACGCGAAAAATTTCCATTAAATCCAAGGCTAAGGGCTGAGCCGCCGAGCGTGGCGTGTGCATAAAGCCAAAACTACTTTCAAGGCCAACCGTTAAAATTGCGGCAACACAATCTTTATAAATCAAACTATAAAAGAAACTGAGCAAGGAATTAAATCGATCAGTGGGTGGACGACGATGACGGCCATTAAAATGAAAATCGGGTGGATTCACCAAGGTGGCTAAGCCTTGAAAATATGACTGACCAGCATTGCCTTCATAACCACGCAATTCATCAACTGATTGACTTTTAGGAATATTCTTAAGCGCATGTCGAATATACAAAATTGAAGATTCAATTACTTGGCGTTTGTCTTCATCGCCACGACTGCCCCGCAGTAAAAATTTCAGTTGATTTTCGACCTTACATGCTGCTAATTGCTTGGCCAATTTCAAACAAAAGTCCTGATCTTGCAGTGCTTTATATTGACGAATGCGGCGTTGAACACCAGGGACTCCTGAAGCCAAACTGCCGACATAATTGCCACCACCACTTAACCAATGCACCGCAATATCATTGGCCGCACAATAATGAATGGCTTGGGTGGTCATTTGTACAGCGCCATGCAGCACAATCGAGGCAACATCTTGACCTGGAAGTGGTTTTTTAGTGCCGTCTAATTTAATAACCATCAGTTGTTCACCCAGTTTTTCCACACGCGTGCCTTCATCCAAGACATGAATGATGCGCCGACTCTCATGGGGTGGAAACAAGCGCGCAGGTTTACTTTCGCTTTCTTGATCAAAACGATTCTCTTCAGGCAAGCAAATCGGTGCTAGGGAACAATTTCGACAGATGTGAGGGTTATCGGTCACTGGCGGGCGTTCGTTTTGCTGCCTTAACCAGTTGGCACGATCAACAGATTGTTTTAAATCGGCTTTGGCTTTTTCATCAAAAGGAATATGCACCAGAACATTATCAGCATGATAACGAATGCGCCCTTCATCAACCGTTTTGCCGGATGCTTCTTCGACCAAGGCACAATAGGCGATGACCTGCATCCGATCTGATTCCCAGGCTTCACGCTTATTAGACCTACCTTTTTTATGTTCATAAACAAAGAACTGTCCATCCCGACTTTTTAAGGCATCGACTTTACCAAACAGTCCCAAAGTTTCACTTTCTAATTCATAAGTGATTTCATTGGCTTCTAGCTCAGCATGCAGACGCCGTCCTTGATAAATTTTTTCATCGGCACGGCGAATTTCTTCCACTTCTTCTAAATAAAACAAGCGCTCACAATAATGTAAGGCATGGATTGCCATCACGCGGGTCAATGTTTCGGTCATGGGGATTGCTCGGTAGTTGGGTTGGACTGGCTAAAATCTAGGCGTTCATAAAGCGCAGAAAGGGGCAGTGCTAGATTCAGTGATTCAATCAAGGCTTCTTGATTTAACTGATTGTATTCTCTTAATAACCAGCCCTGTTCTTGACGTTGATAGACCTCGACTAAAACCCGTTCGCTACTGATCAAGAGGTAGGTCTTGATACTGCTAAATTGACGATAAATCGCAAATTTTTCGCCACGATCAAAGCGTTCCGTAGTAGGAGACAGTACCTCAATGATGATCAAGGGATTAAGCAAGGTTTCGGGGTTGGTATTTTCAAACTGTGGCGGTTCACAAACCACGGAAATATCTGGATAATAATAATTTTCCATTGCTTGTTGACTGACACGCATATCGCTCATATAGGTTTCGCAGGGTTGCAGGCGTAATTTTTGCCGGAGTTCACTTGCAACATTGATCACCACCAGATTATGCCGACGACTCGCTCCAGCCATAGCGATGATTTGTGCTTGATGAAGCTCATGTTTTTGTTGAGAGGTGGCTTCTAAAGCCCAATATTTTTGCAATACGCTGGTATTTACGTTCATCACTGCGGCCATGATTACTCCTAGTTTAAATGGTATTAAAAAATATTTTCCCTCCTTGGGAGGAAAGAATTTTCGATAATAATTAATATGATCAATAACCAATAATTTCCCAGGCATTCTCAGGAACTTCACAACTGGCCATTTCACTAGGGACAAATAAATCACTCTTGGTTTTGCTGGAATCAGCACGATCAATGGTTAAAGTCAAACGGGTTGCCCCTTTATTGTATTTTTCATCACGTAGCCGTTGCCACCAAAAGCAACTTGGCGTTTCAACCAGTCTTAACTCTTCTAAAAAAAAGTTGTTATCACCTAAGAAAGGCAGGCCATATCTTGTTAACTGCCCGTCAATGCCTTGCTGGATAGCTTCAATTAACTTTGGTTCTGCTTGTAAGGTAATCACGGCATGAAAAGGTGATAAAAATGTGCGCCGAATGGGAGCAATATTGTATTTGTTGCCAAACGTGTTTTTTTTATGCTCTTTTCCAGTATCTCCTACGGGATAATTATGCAGTTGTTGATACAGCGTTTGCTGGCTGGGTAGCGTGGGTTTTTTAGCAGTTGCCGGAATCCCTAATGCCAGTTGCATCGTTGGTAAGTTTTTTTGAATCAAAGTCATCACTTGTTTACCATCATCATGGCGCATCTCAATGCCAGCAAGATTTAGCACCAATCCGTAAGCGCTGGAATAGGGCATAAACCCTGCTGTTGGCCTAAAACTTCCGGTGCTAAAACTACGAAAGGTGGCAAAGGGCGCTTTAATTTCTAATGTTAGCTTGGCCATAGTTTTTGCTCATCAGCCAAACTTTCCAATAAACGAGCCGCATCACGATCCAAAGTGACCTCTTTTTCTTTAAGCTTTTCTTTGGTTGTTTCTTCCATATCCTTGACCACTTGTCCACCCAGATAAAACTCATTGCCTGGCAAATCATCGTGTAACAGACTATCCAGTAACTTAGGCAAATGATGTTTTTTGTTTTCCATTTCAAAGCCATAAACATCAAACCCTGCTGCCAATCGTTTGGTTAAGCGCATCACGATGCTCGCAGGTGCCATTTCAAAATAACTGCGAGCATGGTTACCTGAGACATCAGAAAGTTGCGCCATGGCTTTGAGTAAAGCTTGCGTCCATTGTTTTTTAGGTTTGCAGTCGGTTAAATTTAAAGCAAAGGGATACTGAAAGGCGGTATAACTGAGTTCACGATGCAACAGCATAGAGCTATCAGCATTGGTGTGCGACTTTTTATCTTTGCTGGTCATGTCTTTAGGCGATTGACTAAAAACTGAATTATGCCGATAAGGTTCTAAAGCCACCGCAAGATTCATACGTAAAATTGAATCGCGTTTAAAGGTGAAGTTTTTAGTATCACGTCCTCTTTTTTCCATTTCTTTGCGAATCGCTTCCCGATCTTTTCCACTGGCCGCAATCAGATAGCCAAAGAAAAAGTCATCAAAATACTTGTCTGGATCGTTGTAGTCTTTGAAGCTAACCGCCAATTGCTCTTCATCATCTAAACGGCTGCGATTAAGAGGTAGGCTCGGATCATATTGGACAATAGTCTCACGCAAGCCATTACGCATCGCTTCGGGGGAAATGACCGCATATTCAAAGCGACCATAGGTAATTTTTTGAATAATTGAGCGATTTTGTGCTGATTCACCGCGATAATTAGCACTGGGAGACGCATAGGTTAAAACACTGGCAAATAAATTCATTTTTGTTCTCCTGAACTTGAGGTTTGACCAATACAAGATTCAGCACTCAATGCCAACATGCTGAGGGTTTTAATTTTATGGGGTTCATCCAATAACACTTGAGTAATGGTTAAAAAATCTTTCTCAGGCAAATATTGGGGCACTGCCGCGATGCTTCCTGTAAAATAATTAATAAAATCTTGATCATGACGGCTACGCATTGCCAAAAAAGCATCCAAGCATACTTTTTCTACGGCTTTATGGTAAGTTGAGGGGTAATCAGGAAAACCTTTGGCATTTTTAGGCAGGCTTTTTACTTTAACATTACTTTTCTCTTCACTGCGTTGACGGACATACCTTTTGATTAAGCGCCGTACAATTAAACTTAATTTTTTGTCGTCATCATGATCCTGCATATCACCTCCATCAAACTGTTTAAACTGTTTAAATTGAAATCGGACATCTTTGCTAAAGAAAGCAATATTTCTTGGTGTTTTTTCACCGACAATGAAATAACTGGCAGGCAATTGCAGTAAATATTGATCTGCATTGGCATACCAAGGTTGTTGAAAGAAAAGATTGGTTAAACGAATGGTTTTGAAAAAAGGATTAAAATATTGCTTGCGAATGACACCATATTCGCTTAATAACTCAGGTTGAGCAATGATTTTCTTAGTATCCATTACTTTGACATTATTGCCTTTTTTCTCTAAATGAAAGATTTCTACTGCACTGAGCGCATAACGGGTTTTAGATTGTTCAATTTTGGCTTGAGTTAAAGCATATAAATATTCAAATCCTCCTTCGAGTGGGGTATCAACGATGGCTTCTTTGGGACGAAAGCCAAAAATATCATCTGATAAACGTTTTAAGTCATCGGTTAACGCCTCTATAAAATCGTTTAGGTTGGAAGGCTCTGGAATACAAAGTAAAAAGCCTTCGTCTTTCCAGGTTTGCTTGGTCACATCAATGGTTTTAGGTGCATAAATTCGGGTAACTAACTGCCAGAAATGCAACAATAAACTCTGCTGTACGCTGTCCTGAAACGGCACTTGCTCGGCATTGCTATCTTGAGCACCGATAAATAAAGAACTAGCTAAATCAATGGGTTTATCTTTTTTTTTAGAATCGGTTAATTGCTGCCAAAGCGTTTGGTGGATATCCTCTCCATTTTGCGCATTTTCATAAATTCCTCGTGCAGCTGGTTGAGAACGAAGAATTTGCCAAAGCATATTGCGCCAGAGTTTAATCCAGGCACCCTTTTGATCTTGTTCTAATAAATACTTGAAGAATCCACCTCTTGGTATCACCTCATCATAAATAAACAATGTTTTTTCTTTTGTGTTACCTTTTTTATCAAGCTCTGTTTTAGTGATTTCGCGTTTAGGGGGAATGTCTGTTTTTGCATTGCCTTTTCCTTTACTTTTCTTCTTTTGATATTCAATCTCTTCTAAATCGGCGGCATACCACTCCGCAAATACTGCTTTAAAAGCAGGTTCGTCAAAAACAAAAGTCGCTTCTGTTTCGTGAACACTAACCTCTGGAACTGGCATGATTTCACGCTCTTTCATGGTTTGAATCAATAAAATCAAACCTGTCAAGCCGGCTTTGTGCTGAGTGCTAGGTAAATCATATAAGTGATAGGTCAGCGTTACTTTAGACGCATCTGGCAATAAAGAAGGGGTTTTAGGTTTAGCCATTAATCAAACTCCACTGCTTTGGGAAAGGCTTGTTTGGCAAAGCCATAATGTTCTGAGTAATAATCGTTCTGTGCTAAGAGCATATAGCGTCCAAGACGTGCATCACTGCTCGCCCAAGGCATGTCTTTGGCGTATGGCACTGGCACAATTAATCCATCAATCGGCTGTTTATTCCGCTTGGCTTCAAAATAGGCGGATAAATCATTCTGTAAAATCGCAGGATGCGTGTAAGCTTCACCATCGCGAAGTACTTCAGAACTGGCCCAGAGGCCATCGTCTAATAGTCTAGTTAAAAAAGTTTTTTCTTTGTTATTAGGCCCATATTGTTCCAATAGGGTTTCTAATGTGCTTTGGGAGATTGTCTCATATTTGCTGAGTGCTTGAATAAAAGGTAAGAGTCCTGTTAAATCTTCTTGGTCATAGGGTAAATCTCCTTTTTGTTCATGAAATTTTTCGGAAGGGTATAGATAAACCTGTCCTCGTTTTTGATCCCCTGGTTTGGCATGGCGATTACAGCGTCCCATGCGTTGAATCAGCGCAGTAATCGGTGCATATTCAGAGATTAAAACATCGGCATCTAAATCCAAGCTCATCTCACACACCTGAGTGGTAAAGGCTAAAACAGCTTGACTAGTTTGCTGAAAGGCATGGATGACTGCTTGATGCTGCTTTTTACGATCATCCAGTTTAAAACGGCTGTGATAACAAAGGGGTTGCTCATTTTTGAAGTGTTTGGCCAAGTACTGACAGCGCTCAACGGTATTCACCACCCAAAGAATGCGTTTACCTTCTTGTAGCATTTCCTCAATCATCTCTTCAGCCATCTGCTGATTCTCTAATTGTTTAAGCTGATAGCGTGGCTGCTGCATGGCTTGTTCTAGGTCTTCAAATTGTTGTGCACCTGGAAAAACGGTCAACCCCAGCTCAATTAATTCTTGCCGTCTTCTTTGGGTTAGGCTTGCGGTCATGCAAAGGACGGGAACAGAACAAAATTCTAAAAATCGTTTTAAGGTAGAAAACAGTTTTCGATCAAAACTATGCACCTCATCAATAACCACAACCGCATCAACAAGCAGGGGTAATAAGCAAATCGAACGATAGACATTTTGCATAAACCCTAAAAATTGATCGACGGTAGCACTAAAGATTTTCCGCTCCCAATAGGCTAAGGCATACAGACGATCAGAGACGGTATAATCCCGATTGCCTCTCTCATCATCGGGTTGGTTAAATAAATCCTGTAAATCATATTGCGCGGTACCGGACACCAAACTGCCTTCTGGTGCCCATGAGACATAATCTCTAAAACCTTCGGTGGCCGTAGCGCGCGTGGGATAGAGAAAAATCACTCTTGATCGTGGTTGTTGCTGAAGATGTGCCTCAATCCAATACCATGCGGCTAGAGTTTTACCACTACCACAACCAGCAAGTAACAAGGCGCGTTCAGGTAACTTAGCGGCTTCCGTTTGAAAGTCTTTGGCTATAAAACTACATTGAATTTTATGTTCGATTTGACGAATACGCGGCTGAATGATGTTTTGTTGAATGTAACTCCCATCCAATAAATCCTTTTCAGCAAAACGTTCTTTAATCCATTGTTCAATTGAAAAATTAAAACGTGGTAAACCTGAAGCAGCAGAGTCAGCTAGAATCACGGCATTGCGTATTGCGACTAAAGTCCTTTGTTTTGTTTCATTTTGTCTCAATACCTTAGCTTGTTTATAAAAAAAGTGTTTAAAGTCTTCGATTAACACTTCTACCGTTGCATCATTCAATTTCCATTGACTAGGAATTTCTGGATTGGGTATTTTTATTCCAAATTTTTTATTGATTTGATTAAAATTTTCTGAAAAATCTGCTTGATTTGTGCAAAGCACTAAATTTTTTCTTTCATTAAGAATACTGGCAAAACTTTCATGAGTTGCCTTGAGATGATGGTTGACAATTGCACTTAAAACAATTGGTATATCAATATCTAACTTCTTAAGCCACGCCTGAGATTCGGGTAAAAATAATAATAGTGCGCTTAAATGTTCATGACGAATGACTTGCTGTTCTGGTTTACCTTCCAACATCCATTGAAAGCCATCATTGCCTTTGCCTAAATCATGCAATCCACAAGCAACCAAGCCGTTATGATAAAAAAAGGTATGATGTTCATGATCTGATAATTTAAAAAATTCAAGATAGCGTTTTCCCAACCAAGTCGGTTGATCTAACTGGCCAAATAAAGCTTCAAAGGCATCCATCGCATCTTGATTATGATCGGGTAGGCTTTTTAAATAGCTTTGATCATTTATTTGATAGGGACTTTTTGCTAACAACATTGCTTGTTCCTTAATAGTTTCTCACCACAAAAAACCCACACCCCATTTTTCTTCTACCACCAAGTCCATATTCTTGTAAGCGAAGGGATTCTTCGGCAGTTAGTTCGTTTATCATGACACTATGTGCAACCACTTGTTTATTCTTCACCTTAAAAGTACGACGTGAACCACGTTGATACTGACCTTTGATTCCTAAAACATGAAGTTGATGCTGCATTTCTTCATCAAAGCGCGTCTCATCTTCGCCGTGCTTTGTCGTTACGAGATGACTATACAAAGCTGAGGCAGGAATAAGTGCTGTGGTGTTCGGTACGCCTAAACGGAGAGGATATTCTGCAATATAAATTTTTTTGCCAGCCAGAATTAAAATTTGCGACAAATCCGCTAAGGTTATGCGTAAAGTTAACCTACTACTTGGTAGAAGTTTTAATAAACCCTGCCCGATAAACTGGCCACGAATCAATGTGATAGCAAGATTATTGGTTTCGTGTAAAAAAGGACAAAAATGACTTAAAGCACTGTATAAATGATAGCCATGATCCACAGGAATAGCTTCAGCGTTTAAGCCGAAAGAGATTTCAATAATAGGATTCATGGATTTTCCTCATAGACGCTGATTAACTGTTGTGCTTCTTGGTAAATCATTAACTTTAATTCTTTCGGCGCAAGTACTTGTGCGCGATGGCCATATTGCAACACCCACATTTTGATGCCTTCCAGATGCGTTGTAGTAAGAGAAATTTTTAATCGCTGATCTGCCATTTCGTTAAGTTTTGCATAAGGTGGAGGACTTTCACGAATCCAACGTGCTTGATGTGCATCAAAAATAATTTCCACATCATAATGCTGTTGGCCATGAAACTGACCGAAGCCTTGCTCAATATGCACTTTTGCAGAGAAATTCTCTGGTGGGTTAAATGATTCTTCTAAAATAGTATAGGTACGAATACGGCTTAAATGAAAATCTCGAATATCCTTACGAAGTTCATCAAAAGCAATAAGATACCAATTGTTTTTGGCGCAGTGTAAAAATAAAGGATGAACAATACGTTCCCGCTCTTGATTGGTAGATTGAGCATAATAAAGAATATTTAGCTTTTTTTGCGCGACCAAAGCACGGTGAATATTTTCTATTGTTTCTAAATTGCATTCCGGTGCTGGCAGCGGTGTTACAGTCAGATGTTGGCGCAAGATTTCCGCTGGCAATAAAATGTTTTCAGAATATTGACAGGTAATGCGATCAAAAATCTGACTAATTGCCGAGGGTAAGCTGCCCCCATATTGTTCCAGCAGTTGTCTAGCAATCATCATTACCACTAATTCACCTTGATTAACCGATAATTGCGGCAATGACTTGGGCATTTCACTATAAAACCAGCCGTGTCGGTGATGGCAATAGACGATGGGTAACTGCATACGATCACGCATAATTTCTATAGTTCGTTTCACGGTTTTTGTTGATATTTCAAAATGTTCAGCTATTTTTTGTGTCTTCGGATAATGTCCATACCGCAATTGTTGATCAATCCAAAAAATGCGTTCATAGCTTGGAAAGTAAGACCGTTTCTGCATAGTTTTTAAAATGCTTTGATAATAAGGACAAAGGGGGGACAAGGAGTGTCCTACTGAAAAAATACTGATAATGCACCAAGAAGTGAAGATGTATAGCTGAATCGATTTAAAAGCAAACATTTTTAAAAATTTTTTCTTTTACAAACAATAAAATAAAAATTTTAATGTGTTTGGTTCCAAGTAGAATCAGCTATAGAACCCATTTGACATCTACAAAAATCATGTCATGATCAAAAGCACGATGGATGAAAAAGCGATGAAAAAATGAGCTATTCTACTGATTTAAATGATGAAGAATGGGAGTTGTTAGAACCACTGCTGCCGCCGAAGAAACGCACGCGTCCGCCGCGCTGGTCGAAGCGAGAAATTTTGAATGCCATTTTTTATCAACTGAAAAATGGCTGTCATTGGCAGGATCTCCCCAAGGATTTTCCACCCTACTCCACGGTTTTTTGGTATTACAAACAATGGAGGGAAGCCGGTGTTCTGGAAAAAATCTATGCAACTTTGCATGAAAAATTAAGGCATTCTGAAAAAAAAAGTCCTGGACGCATTGCTTAATTATTGATTCGCAGGCGGTCAAAAACACAAGCATCAATCTTTTTTCAAAAATATTCCCGCAAATGAAACAGTGACTATCGCACTTGAACAGGGATATCATATTGATAATATTGTGAGAAAGTTAAGGAAAACGATTCCGCATTGGATGGAAAAAATCTGATTTGAATGCGTGGTTAAGCCAAAGCCGACTGAGCAAAAAAGCGGCTTTCAACCCCTCCCAAAACGTTGGGTGGTAGAACGGTCTTTTGCGTGGCTCGAACGTGCCAAAAGTCTGATTAAAAATTTTGAGCGAACTCTCGCTCACGCCACGCACAAAATTTATCTTTGCTTTATCCGTCTGTTGCTGAAAAGACTTACTATCTAACATGTCAAATGGGTTCTATAACAAAGTAGCCATCATTGCAGCACTGTCAAACAGTGCTGCAAATGGTTGCAAGCCAACTGTAACACTTGAACGCTCTGTTAGCAATATTGATTTTTCACAAAATTTACCAAAAGATTTAGATAGTTATGAAAAAATTAATAACTATGAAAAATCTAATCTCAGTACAAGTGCTGCAAGTGCTGCAAGGGGGGAGTTTTCTTTTCAAGATTATGAATCTTTGCATAAATATTTCAATGCTATTATCGACTTGATATATAAAAAAATACTGAATCGAGAGAATATGTCGAAGAACGCCTAGGCATCATGCTTGAATATCGCAAAGAAACTGTTGAAAAAGAAAAGAATATTACGACTACGCTTTTGGAACACCCGCAGTTGAAAAATTCTAGCTATTGGCAAGGAATTATCCGCACCAATGAATCCCGTTTAGCAGCAGGCACTTTGGCTTTGCAGCAAGAGTTCTAGGAATCGCAGCAGCAGATGTTGCAAGCGCTGGACAGAGAAATTCCCCTGTCAAAAATTTTGGCGAATCTGCCCATTTTTAGCGCGCAACTGGCACGTCTGGCCGCCGCCGAGCGCATTATTGCGGTAGTTGGTACGGTCAAAGCCGGTAAGTCCACGACTATTGACGCACTGATCGGTCAAGAGCTACTGCCCCATCGCAATCAACCGATGACCACTTTGCCGACTTTGTTACGCCATGTGCCAGGACAAAACGAGCCACGTTTGACATTGCGTCCCGTTGCCGCATTACAAACTTTGGCGGAAAGCTGTCGCGCTGCTTTGGCTTCAACCAACCAATGCCCATTGCTGGTAGAAGAAAGCAACGGTCAACGCCTTGTGGCAGCTTTGCAGTCGGGAGCCTGGCAGGCACAAAGCGAATATCTTGGACAAGCAGCAATTTTTGCTTTTTTGGAAGACGTGAATGACCTTTTACGCCTGGCTTTCGAGTTACATTTGCCACTCAAATCAACTTTAGCGGCTTTTCAGGATTTGGCCGATCTACCAGTGATTACCGTCGCTTTTGCCAATCTTAAGACAGAAAACGTCGCGCTTTTGGATACACCAGGCTCCCATGAAAGTGGCCAAAACGCCGTCTTGCGTGGCTGGTGGCGGCATTATTTGCAACAGGTGGATCATCTTTTGGTTGTGACTGATGACAGCCAGCTTGAATCCCGGGCAGATACAGAAGTGACGCAATTGGTACTCGAACAGCTTGGTAAGACCGCAGCCGGACGCTTATCTGTGGTAGTTAATAATTAGATCAACCCGATCATCACAAGATGGATGCCGATGGCTTGCGGAGTCTTTTGACGGCACGGCTGCCGATAGCACCTACGCAGATTTTTCCGATCAGTGCCCACCTCGCTTTGCGGGCGCAGTTGGCACAGCATTTGACCGATTTAGAAACACCCCCGTCTTGGTTTCCGGCTTTTGCGGAAGCGTCCTTCGTGCAACATTGGCAACAGGAAGTACAAAACCCGCGGGCCGTTGCGGAAGCTGAGCAGGTTTCATGGAGAGAAAGCGGTTTTGCCGAAGTCTTTGCTGCCCTGCCGCAATGGCTGGCTGGTGATGAGCTACAAAACGCCATCGCAGCCGTCTTGCTCGTTCATCTTGCGGAAGCGACTGCGCATCTCACTTGGCAAAAAGGGCAATACCTTGAAGCACAAGGCCACATCGAGACTGCCAAAACGCTATATGCGGCTGCCAAAGATGTACTCTGGACACAGCTTTCCTTAGGACAGCTTTTCCAACAAAAAGCCGACATCTCCGATGCCATTGCCATTTACGAAACCTTAAATCAGCCGAAGACAGGAGAAGTACACGCTATGGCGCAGTGGGCACTGGGAAAAAATTACGAAAGCCAAGCGCGTTACTACGACAGCCTTGCCGCCTATCAGGCTGCCGCCAGCCAGGCCGCCGCAGATGTTACATCTATGGAAGACCGACTCGCTTCAGCAGAGACCCAAAAACCCGCCGACCCACCGGCCTAACACGCTTATTAAGACCGCAATGTCGTCATTTTTGCCAACCAATCGGCTAGGCTTCTTTCTCCATTTTCTGCTACCTGCTGAATCTCCCCTTCGATTTTATCCAAACTCAGGGAATGCACCTCAATGTAGGTGCATTACCAGCCAGCAACATTAAAAAAATTTCCTAACTGCCTAAATATCCTAAGCATCTGAATCTGCGGCATTTAGATGAACCCAACGGGCGTTCTTTGTCGGCATGGATGTTGTGTCTTAAGCGCCTGAATCGGCGGCATTTAGATGAACAAAAACCTTGTCCTGAATCCAAGCGAAAAGTTTGTCTTAAGCGCCTGAATCGGCGGCATATCGTTCAACGCTTGTAAGTCCTTGATTTCGGTTTTTGCATAAAAAAGCCCGCTTTCGCGGGCTTCGTTCTATTCGTCTTCGTCTTCCAAGTCTTTTGCGTACTCCTCGAGCATCGGGCATTCACTCGGCTTGTCTGCAATGCAGACAAACTCAATACGCGCAACTATATGTTCGCCGTATAGTTCGTAATCGCGCTCCTGCTGGAGGAGCGGACAACCGTCGCAACGATCGTCCAATGTGTCTGTTGCGTATTCGAAAATTCTCCATTCATCCATTTCGGCACCTCATTTAGTTTATCGTCTTAAGCGCCTGAATCGGCGGCATTTAGATGAACTTTATCACCAACAGATATAACGACCTTGCGGGTCTTAAGCGCCTGAATCGGCGGCATTTAGATGAACTTACGGCACTGCCGATAGACGTCCGAAAGGTTGTGTCTTAAGCGCCTGAATCGGCGGCATTTAGATGAACAGACATTGAGTCCGAAATTGAGGCCCGCGAAAGTCTTAAGCGCCTGAATCGGCGGCATTTAGATGAACGATTCTCAGAAGGAAAGAGTCGGCGCGGTCGTGTCTTAAGCGCCTGAATCGGCGGCATTTAGATGAACCCAGCGAATTTACTTTAACCCGCTGGACTCTGTCTTAAGCGCCTGAATCGGCGGCATTTAGATGAACTTTCAAGGACTCCAATGGACTTTGGCAGAGAACGTCTTAAGCGCCTGAATCGGCGGCATTTAGATGAACGCATCCTTGATCTGGTCATATCCCATGACCTCTGTCTTAAGCGCCTGAATCGGCGGCATTTAGATGAACGCTCCAGCGAAATTCTTATTAGCGGTTTAGCTAGTCTTAAGCGCCTGAATCGGCGGCATTTAGATGAACTGCCGATTTGGGCCATGCCGAGGCGTGGAACGTCTTAAGCGCCTGAATCGGCGGCATTTAGATGAACTTGCAGTTGCGCTTTTGCACTGTGTTTTAAAGGTCTTAAGCGCCTGAATCGGCGGCATTTAGATGAACAGTGGTCGAAGTCCGTTGTTCGAAATCTGGAGAGTCTTAAGCGCCTGAATCGGCGGCATTTAGATGAACCAATCAAGGAAATTGAAGGCGGCGCTGTTTACGTCTTAAGCGCCTGAATCGGCGGCATTTAGATGAACGTTGTTGTTTCATTAAGGGAGAATTATATGTCGTCTTAAGCGCCTGAATCGGCGGCATTTAGATGAACAGCCGTCGGTAGTTTCGTAGACGGGTTTACGAAGTCTTAAGCGCCTGAATCGGCGGCATTTAGATGAACTATGTCAGAGAAAAGTATCTTAGAAACTGGCAAGTCTTAAGCGCCTGAATCGGCGGCATTTAGATGAACTGGACCTACCAAATTTTCCAAGCCGTTAAAGACGTCTTAAGCGCCTGAATCGGCGGCATTTAGATGAACATGGCTGGAGTGCTCAAATTTTCGAAGCCGTTAAGTCTTAAGCGCCTGAATCGGCGGCATTTAGATGAACGATTTTGTTACAGTTCTTG
>CAYWWW010000026.1:0-16473 GCA_964462205.1 uncultured Cardiobacteriales bacterium | reverse complement strand
CGCGGTCGCTGATATCATGCCGACGGTAATCTGCTTGGGTCATTCCTTCTATCTCTTTATCTTTTTTAGTATTCTGCCCTTTTGTTCTTTGTTTTGACGACAGGCTCTAGAACCCAAAGGCAAAGCCTTAACTAGCAAATACAACCCTTGGCCATCCCAGCACTTATAGGTTTTCGCTTCGGGCTTAAAGTTTTTGATTTCGGTAGCAGTAAGCGGCATACGGTACTTTTCTTTGGCAGTAACAAGTACCGCATAAAGTACCGCTGTTTTTCACAGTATGTCTAGGCTTTGCTTGAGATGAAAAGAAACGAAGAAAAGGCTTAAATAGATGATTTTTAGATAGGTTATGGACGTTTTGGAATGGTAAAATAGCAAAATTGAATGGAGGCGGCGGGAATCGAACCCGCGTCCGCAAGCCCTACACTCTTGGTACTACATGTTTAGTCATTTCCTTTGATTTAACGCTTGAGGCTCCGAAAGACAGGATCAACCAACGCGAGTCCGAAAATTTTCGACGGTGTGAGAGACAGCACAACCCGCTTATCAGATGTAAATGACTTTCACACGGCAACGCATCTGCACATTACCAGGAAAGGCTAGGAAGCCGGTGTTTAAGCGGCTAAAGCGTAAGTTTCGTCGTTTGCGACTATTGATTTATGCAGTTTTACGAGTTACATCGCTCGACATGCACCGCAAGCCTCGTGACTCCCGTCGAAACCAGGTCGCCCCCAAGAAATGCAGAATCGTGAATAATGCCGGATGAAAAGATTTTTTTCAAGTTTTTGGTGAACTATCTTGATTTTCTTGCGCTAACAATTGCTGATCTTCTACCACAAGTTGATCCAATTCCGCCTCCGCTTCGGCTTGTGCCTCGGCTTCGCGTTTTTTAAGGTCAAATAACAACGGTGCCACAAGAATGCCCAACTCAAACAGCAGCCACATCGGCAGCGCCAATAAAATTTGCGAAATAATATCCGGCGGCGTTAAAAGCATTCCCAAAACAAAAGCACCAACAACGACATAGGGTCGGGCATTGCCTAATTGTTGGCGTGTCACTGCGCCGGTTCCCAACAATAAAATCGTCGCAATTGGCACCTGAAAAGACAGCCCAAAAGCAAAAAACAAGGCGATGACAAAATCTAAATATTCACTGATGTCCGTCATCACCGCCACGCCTTCCGGTGCGGCATTGATAAAGAAAGCAAAAACTAAAGGGAAAACAACAAAATAAGCAAAAGCGATACCCGCAGCAAAAAGCGCAATACTAGCCGCAAGCAACGGGAAAACCAGCTTTTTTTCATTCTGATACAAAGCCGGCGCGATAAACGCCCACACCTGATACAAAATATAGGGAATGACCAAAACAATACCGGTCATCATCGAAAGTTTGAAAGGAATTAAAAACGGCGAGGTGACTTTGGTCGCAATCATGGTGCTGCCTTCCGGCAAATGATGTAGCAGGGGACCTGCCAACCAGTGATATAAAATATCACCGAATGGCACCATGACCACCACGCCGATGACAATCGCGATAATAATTTTTAACAGTCGATCACGCAGCTCACGCAAATGGTCGAAAAAACCCATTTCTGCGGGTTCTGCATTCTTTTGCTCTTGCATAAAATTCCTAATAAATCAAAGAACTAGGCATTATTTTAAGCATTATCTTTTGAATCTGAAGCCGCTTTTGCCTGTGCCATTTCTTCTGCACGCTGGCGCAAAAGTTCGGCATTGTTGGCGGCGGCAATTTCCGCTGGCGAAAGCACGGTTTTTTTCTTCTCAGGCACGGGTTGTGCTTCTGGTGTTTTTTCGGAATCATCAGCGTTTTTTGCTGGCGTGATTTCTTCTGTAATCTTTTCTTCTTTTTCGGCATCTTCCGCCAATACATTACTGTCAAATTCGCGTTTTACCGTCTGCATTTCGCTTTGCAGACGATGAATCTGTTGGCGTTGCTCCTGAATGAGCTTATGTAAATCCGTTAAATTTAACTCACGTTCAAAGTCCCGACGCGCATTGTGCGCCAAACGTAGAACTTTGGCGTACCAATTGCCCAAAGTTTTGGCCAGCTCGGGGATGCGCTCCGGCCCGAACACCAAGATGACCACAACAAAAATCAGTGCAAATTCCCAAAAACCTAAATCCACCATGCCCTGCTCGCTTGTTACTTGCCAATGCGCTTAACGATTTATCTTTCAGATTAACTTTGCTGCCGTTGCGAAGTATCCGATTTTTCTTTTACAGGCACATCAATAACTTGCCCTTCGATTTTTGCCGCTGTTGTGTTATTGGCCGTGGTTTCATTTGCCGCTGCTTCGTCCTTTTCTTTTACCGCCGAACGGAAATTTTTAATGGCAGCGCCCATATCTTGACCGATATTGCGTAACTTTTTCGTCCCAAATAACAGAATCACGATCAATAAAATAATCAACAAGGAACCCAAACTAATACCGCCGATACCCATGACAAACCCCTAGGAAATAAAAAAATAATAACAAAAATTGAAAAATAATGAGAAAACTACGGCACTTTATTGGCCCCTCGCGCCGCTTGTACGCTTAAGCCAGAAATCCCTTGCCGTTTGGCCAATTCCTGCCAAATGCGCTCGACCGGAATATCATAAAAACGCAACAAAATCATACTATGAAACCACAAATCCGCCATTTCATAAATGATTTCATCCGGTTCTTTATTTTTGGCAGCGATGATCACCTCGGCGGCTTCTTCACCGACTTTTTTAGCGATTTTATCAATACCAGCTTGATACAGTTTGGCGACATACGATTGGCTGGGATCGGCGGCTTTACGAGCTGTCAAAATATTTTCTAGCTCTTGAAATATCGGCAAATTTGGACTTTTTGGTTCATCCTGCGTCACAAAACCCTCGCCTTGCCACTGTTGAAAAAAGCAACTGCGCCGGCCGGTGTGACAGGCAATATCCCCCTTCGGAATCACCTGTGCCAACAAAGCATCCTGATCACAATCCAAAGCCAAATGTTGCCAGGCTTGGGTATGCCCCGAAGTCGCACCTTTATGCCAAAGTTCCTGACGTGAGCGCGACCAATAAACCATTTCACCGCTCTGCAAGGTCTTGGCCAAGGCTTCGGCATTCATCCACGCCAAAGTCAACACTCGGCCATCCCGGGCATCTTGCGCAATCACCGGCAACAAGCCTTGGGCATCGAAATGTATCGCTTGCAACCATTGTTCTTTTTGTGGCGCACTGCTTTCAAGGTAAAGGCTTTTTTCCGTTTGTGTCATTTTTTTCGCAATTTTTTGATTATCAATTTATTGGCGCAATTTATTGGCGCATGGTAATGCCTTGCGTCGCCATAAAGGCTTTGGCTTCCGCCAAAGAATAAGTGCCAAAATGAAAAATACTCGCTGCCAAGACGGCGCTGGCCTGACCTTGCAATACGCCATCCGCCAGATGCGCTAAATTGCCCACGCCACCCGAGGCTATCACCGGAATCGGGATGGCTTGGCTGACCGCTGCCGTCAATTCCAAATCAAAACCCAAGCCGGTGCCATCGCGATCCATACTGGTGAGTAAAATTTCGCCAGCACCGAGATCCGCTAATTTTTTCGCCCAGGCGACAGCATCAAGACCCGTCGCCTGACGACCACCGTAGGTAAATACTTCAAAATGCTCACCTTGCCGTCGCGCATCCACCGCCACCACCAAACATTGACTGCCAAAACGCGCCGCTGCCGCTTGAATTAACTGCGGATTGGCAACGGCGGCACTGTTGACCGAGACTTTATCGGCACCTGCTTGGAGGAGCATCTCCATGTCTTTGATCGTGCGAATACCACCGCCAACGGTAAAGGGAATAAAAATTTCCTTAGCGACCTTTTCAACTACCGTCAACATAATCCCACGTTGTTCATGCGAGGCGGTAATGTCCAAAAAAACCAATTCATCGGCACCAGCTTGATAATAACGGCGCGCAATTTCAACAGGATCACCGGCATCGCGGATATCCACAAAGCGCACGCCTTTCACGACCCGTCCGGCATCTACATCCAAACAAGGAATTAAACGAGCGGCTAACATGCGGCTACCGCCAAGGCTTCCGCCAAAGTAAAACGGCCTTCGTAAAGTGCGCGACCAACGATGACACCGGCAAGCGTGGTTTTAGCTAAGGCTTTGATATCATGCAGATTCCCCACGCCGCCTGAGGCATAAACCGGCCAAGGACTAATGGCTGCAAGTTTTTGGGTTTGTTCAAGATTGATGCCACTTAACATGCCGTCGCGGCTGATGTCGGTATAAATGATACCGGCCAAAGGCAAGGTGGCTGGTAAATTTTTTACAAAACTTTCAACGTCTTGCGAAAGCGTTTCCTGCCAACCTTGGACGGCAATTTGACCTTCTTTGGCATCCAGACCCAAAAGCAGGCGACCGGGGAAAAGTTCGGCCATCGCCTGGAGCCAAGCCGGGTCACGCACCGCTCGACTGCCGACAATGGCGCGAGTAATCCCGCCAGCAAACAATGTCCGCAAGCTGCTTTCGTCGCGCAAACCGCCGCCAACTTGCAGGATTAACTCTGGAAAATGTTTTTGAATGTTTTGAAAAATCGCTTGGGATTGCGGTGCGCCCAAGCGCGCACCATCTAAATCCACCAGATGCAGATAGCGGCTGCCCGCTTTTACAAATTGCGCCGCTTGCGTCAAAGGTTGTTCAGCAAAAACCGTCACTTGCGCAAAGTCGCCTTGTTTAAGGCGCACACAGCGGCCATCTTGAATATCTATCGCTGGAATTACAACCATTGGGAGAAATTTTCTAATAATTTTAAGCCCGTTGCCGCGCTTTTTTCAGGATGGCATTGCAAGGCAAAAACATTGTCTTTGGCCAAGGCTGCCGTAAATAAACCGCCATAATCGCTGACTCCGACCGTAAAATCGGTGGTTTCTGGCACAACAAAATAACTGTGAACAAAGTAAAACCAGGATTGATCGGGAATACCCGCCCACAAGGGATGCAGCTGCGCTTGCCAGACTTGGTTCCAGCCGATCTGCGGTACTTTTAAACCTTGTTCTTTGGCTTGGGCAAAATAGGCGACACTGCCGGGAAAGCATCCCAAGGCGGCAGCACCAGGCGCTTCCTCACTTTCGCTCATCAATACCTGCAAACCCAGACAAATGCCCAAAAAGGGCTTCTGTTGTAACAACTCTGGCAAAACTTGCCATAAGCCATTATTTTCCAAAGCAATAAGACAATCCGGCATCGCGCCTTGACCAGGAAAAACAATGCGATCCGCCGTCCGCAAGACTTCCGGTACAGCGGAAACCACCACCTGCTGATCGGCGGCCACCAGGCGCAAGGCATTGACCACGGATTGCACATTGCCCATGCCATAGTCAACAACTGCAATCACTTGCATCGTACATCCATCCTTTAGAGACGGCCTTTGGTGGAAGGCAACATCCCCGCCGCGCGCACATCGCGTTCCGAGGCCATGCGCAGCGCCCGCGCAAACGCCTTAAAAATCGTCTCGGCAATATGATGGCTATTTTCGCCTTGCAAATTATCAATATGCAGACTAACTTGCGCGTGATTGACAAAGCCTTGAAAAAACTCATGAATTAAATCAACATCAAAATTGCCAATCATGGCGCGAGAATACTTGACGCGATAAAACAAGCCTGGACGACCAGAAAAATCAATGACAACCCGCGACAAGGCTTCATCCAACGGCACATAAGCATGACCATAACGACGAATGCCGGTTTTATCGGCCAAAGCGCGATAAATGGCCTGTCCCAAAGTGATGCCGACATCTTCCACCGTATGATGAAAGTCCACGGCCAAATCGCCTTTGGCAGAAATTTCCAAATTTATCAAGCCATGACGCGCAATTTGATCCAACATGTGATCAAAAAACGGAATACCGGTGGCGATCTGCGCCATTCCAATTCCATCAATATCCAATTTGACAGTAACTTCTGTCTCCAGTGTTTCACGACACACTTCCGCCACACGATCCGGCATCATAATTCCATTTGACCTAAGACAAAGAACAATTGCCGCCGATAGTAACACCAAAAAAAGCGATTGCCAAAGCCAGCGAATACGCGAAAAAGGTGCAGAAACCTTAGTAATACCTAGGGGAAAGATTGCTTTCTGCTTTTAAGCCAAGCCATAATTTGCAGCGCTAAGGATGGCCACTGCTAAAAAATCAGGAGTTTTTATGTCCAATCAAAAAGTTGTTAGTCTTGCTACCGCCAAAACCACCTGCTCAGACTGCCGCGTATCAGCGCTATGCCTGCCACTGCGCCTGCCCGGTGAAGAAGTCAATAAACTGGATAGCATTATCAATCAACGCCGACCAATACCCGCCAATCAGTATATTTTTCATGCTGGTGCGCGTTTTGATGCCTTGTATATTTTACGCAGCGGCAGCGTCAAAAGTTTTATCATTGACGATGATGGCCAGGAACATATTCTGGCTTTTAATTTCTCTGGTGATATCATTGGCTTAGACGGCATTTTTAATCAAATGCACGTCAGTTTCGCTAAAACTTTAGAAATGAGCAGTATCTGCGAAATTCCCTATAGTAATCTTTACGAAGCCACGCAAGCCGTGCCGAGTTTACAAACCGAGCTGTTACGCTTGATTAGCCGCGAATTTAGCCATGAACATGAATTAACCGTGCTGTTAAGCAAGCATTCAGCAGAAGAAAGACTGGCGGCTTTTTTGCTTATGATTTCAAAGCGCTATCAAGAACGTGGCATGTCCGCTAAAGAGTTTAATTTATCCATGTCACGCGGCGACATCAGCAATTATTTAAGCCTCGCTTTAGAAACCGTCAGCCGCTCTTTAACCAAAATGCAGCAACAAGGTTTGATTAACGTGGATAAAAAACATATTAAAATAGAAAAAATGACCGAACTGGAACAACTAAGCCGCGGCAATCCTGAGAAAGAAAGCTGGTCACAGCGCGGTTAAGATAAATTCTTTTTTATCAACAGTTTATTGAAAGCGGAAAATACAAACGAAAGACCGCCCAATCACCCGGAACACTATCAAAATCTATGCCGCCTTTTGCTTGTTCAACACAATACAGCACCATGGACAAGCCCAAACCACTTCCCCCCTGCTTTGTGGTATAAAATGGCGTTAAAATATTATTTTTTAACGCTTCATCCATGCCTAAGCCATTGTCCCAAATAGACAAAACAACATATTCCCCTGGCGAAAGCTCACCACTTTTAATCATCAAGGGTGCATCTAAATCCATCGTTTCAGCACTAAAAGTAATTTTTGCCCCAGACAGGGACTGCGAAGAGAATTTTTCCAGTAACGATTGCCGTGCATTGATAAAAAGGTTAAGCAAAGCATTATCAAAACAAGATAAATTCACGGCGATTTCCAACTGTTCAGGCAATTCCTTTTCCTGCCACAATAATTCAATATCTTGCGATAATACCCGTCTTAACAGCACTTTCAGCGTTTTTAGCATATCTTTCAAACGATAAGGCGCAATTTCTTCATGATAGCCACGCGCAAATTTTAGTAAGCGTTGAATCACTTGCCGACCTTCTTCTACCGCCGACTGGGTATCGTTTAACAACGCTTTTATTTCTGCATCGTCACCTAATTCGCTTAAAAGAAAATCCACATTCCCTTTGATTATCGTGATGATATTATTAAAGTCATGCGATAACCCACAAGCGAAAACACCGATAGATTCCATTTTAGCCAATTGCAGCAATTGCATTTCGCGCGCTTTTTGTTCGGAAACATCAACAAATGATAACAAGGTCAAAGGGTGTAAATCATGAAAAGCTATCGCTGACAATAAAACCGTTTTTGCTGCTGGCATAGATGGCAGGGTTAAGGTTAATTCCAAAGGCTTTTGCAAGGCTAACTGCCAGTTTTTAATAGCAAAAACTTTGAAAAAACTTTGTCCCTGAATATTTTCATTGCAATGCAAAATCTGTTCACTTAAAAACTTATTGATAAAGATGATTTTCTCTTCTTGGTCAATCACACAAAAGCCGTTTTTTGCCGAATGAAAAAACTTTTCAAACAGTCCTTGGTAATAACGCGCCTGCCATTGCAATGACACATCTTGCAATTCCAAAAGAATGTTATCCCCTTGACCTATCTGTAGAAAACGATAAGACCAAAAGGTTGGCAAAGCAGTCAATGCCGTCGTAGTATTTAATAAACTTTCACACTCACCTTCAACCACGGGCTTCTGTAATGCCTGTTGAAAATCATCAATAACTTTCTGATTACGCGAAAAAATATCATAAATGTCACTGATAGCCGTGATGGGTAAAAACTTTTCAAACTGGATGAAAAAAGCCTGATTGGCTTTAATAAGCAAACCTTTTTTATCAAAAACCAGTAAAGGAAACGGATTGGCTTCAAAAATATCTAAAAAACGTTTTTCACTTTCGGCACGCTCAGCAGCAGTCTGTTCAAGCATTTCAATGATTTGACATTGATCAATAAAAAGATTCAAAGATTGCAAACAGTCTGATAAATTTTTGAGAATCGCCAGTGAAAAAGGCTTGCGCTTATACCTTCCCAAAAGCATTATTGGACAACTCTTTCCAAGAGAAGACAGAGGGATAGCTAATAATTGTAGCTTTTGTGTAGCATGGCTAGACGAGAAATTTTTTATTATTTTCTGAAAAGCAACTTCTTGAACGTCTTGCTTGAGCAATATTTTTTTTTCCTTGCACACTGGCATGAGCCAAGCAAGACTATTATTTTCGCAGTCCAACTGCGCTTGTGGCGGGATTAAACTGCCGGAAGCAATACCTGCCAATAACTGCCAACACTGTGCTTCCTTGTCGCTAGATATTTGCAAAATAAAGCAAAAATCGGCGAAGGCAGCCGTAGCAAACTGTTTTACTGATAAACTAAAGATGCGTTGCTGCGTTTTTTTATGTAAAAAAGCCGCTTGCGGATATTGCTGCCAGTTGCTGTAATCTTTACATTTTCTTGAAGCGCTGCGCCAGAAATTATATGATTGTAAATTTACATTTAAGCATTTGAAAAGCAAAAGTGAACAAACTGCACCCAAGGCAAGTAACCACCACGCGAAATACACCATGAAAAACTCCCAAGAACTCGCTGCAACTCCGCTTATACCAAAGCAAATATTTATTGTTGACGATGATGAACGTTTAGAGCGAATTTTACAACGCTTATTACAAAAAGAATTATTTGCCACCCAATCGTTTCAAACTGGACAAGCCTTACTCCAAAGATTGCAAAAAGACAAACCGAATTTAATTATCCTCGATGTTAATCTTCCAGATATCAATGGCATGGACTTAATCGGCAGGATTCGCGCCACCTGTCCTTGTGGCATTATTTTATTGACAGGTCGTCAGGAAACCATTGATCGCATCCTTGGTCTTGAACTTGGTGCCGACGATTATATCTGCAAACCCTTTGATCAGCGTGAACTTATTGCGCGCATCAAAAGCGTTCTCCGTCGTTTAGAAGAACATCAACCCATAAGCGAAAGACCAATAACCAATGAAACCTTGACCTTTGGTGTTTGGCGGTTGGATGTGGATGCACAAGAATTAAGCCAAGAAAATGGCGAAAAAATGCCTTTAACCCACTATGAATTCACAGTATTGCATTATTTCTTGCGGCATCCCAATCGCGTCATCACCCGCGAGCAGATTTTGCAATTATTAAGCGGCAAAAGTTTTGAAAGTTTTGATCGTAGTGTTGATGTGTTGATTGGCAAAATTCGCAAAAAAATTGAAATTGATGTCAAAAATCCTGTTTTTATTCATACGGTACGCGGCAGTGGCTATAAATTTACCAAGTGATGACGGCTAAGCACTATGCCGAATTGCAATCCTGCTCAACTGCAAGCCATCCAGCATTTTGGCACTCCCCTTTTGGTCTTAGCCGGCGCAGGCTGCGGTAAAACCTTGGTTATTATCGAAAAAATTTATCACTTGATCCATAACCAACAGATACCTGCCGATGCTATTGCAGCCATCACTTTTACCAATAAAGCGGCGCGTGAAATGAAAAGCCGCTTACAACAACTGCTTGGCCAGCATAAAGTGCGGGTTTCTACTTTTCATAATCTTGGGCTAAATATCATTGAATCAAAGCCAGAAGCGATTGGTTATGCAAAGAAATTTTCGATTTTTGATCAAAGGGATTGTTTATCTATTGTTAAAAATCTGTTGAAAGATTACCCCCTGTTGCAAGAAAAAGAAGCTGAAGCTTGGCAACAGCAAATTTCTTTATGGAAAACGGCTTTTTTAAGTCCAAGCGCCGTTGCTGCTGAAAAAGACAACGCAGAAGCAGCCGGACTTTATCAACGTTATCAAGAGCAATTGCAAGCCTTTAATGCTTTTGATTTTGATGATCTGATCATCTCAGCCATTCAAGCCTTGCAAAATGATGCTGAATTATGCGCTACCTGGCAGGGTAAAATTCACTATATGTTGATAGATGAATATCAAGACACCAACCCTTGCCAATATTTTTTATTGAAACTATTGAAACCAGACGGTTTTTTTACGGTAGTCGGAGATGATGATCAAGCGATTTATGGCTTTCGTGGCGCGGCGAGTGATAACATTTTTTTGCTGCAACAAGACTTTGCCAATTTAACGGTCATCCCTTTAGAGCAAAATTACCGCAGTTGCCAAAATTTACTCGAAGCAGCTAACCATTTGATTGCTAACAATCCTCATCCCTATCCAAAGCGTTTATGGAGCAAAAATCCTGCCGGTCAAGCCATAACCCTGAATGCTTTTCCCGATCAAGAAATGGAAGCCAATGCCCTGGCAACCTTAATTTTAGTCAAAAAAAATCAACAAGCGGGCAGTTATGGTGATTTTGCTGTCCTCTATCGCAGTAACCATCAGGCACGCATCTTGGAAAAAGCCTTGCGCCAACTGCAAATCCCTTATGTTATTTCCGGCGGCACCTCTTGGTTTGAACGTGATGAAATAAAAGATTTACAAGCATTTATTCGCATTCTTTATCAACCTGAAGACAATATCGCCTGGCTACGCGCCATTCAAGCGCCAAAACGCGACATTGGTGCGGTAACACTGACCAAACTCGGCAATTACGCCAAAATGCGCGAAATTTCCTTACAACAAGCCGCCGGCGAAATGGGTTTGAAAGCACAGATTGGTGCCAAGGCTTTTGCACAATTTTATTTTTTTCAACAACTAGTTAATGAATACAGCTTTCGCGCTACGCATGGCAATGCCCTAGAGGCAATTAAGGATTTTTTAACGGCTATACAATATCAAACTTGGCTTAAAGATCATCTGGACTTAAAAATCGCTGATAAACGCTGGGAAAATATTCAAGAAGTACTTGCCTGGCTTGGTAATTTAGACCGAGAAAAAGCTGGCACACCGAGCATTCAACGCTTAGCCGAACAGCTCACCTTGATGAATTTTTTAGACCAAGATAAAAACCAAGATGCGGTACAACTCGCCACACTCCATGCTACCAAAGGACTTGAATTTTCACATGTTTTTATTACCGGTTTGGAGGAAGATATTCTACCGCATAAAAATAGCATTCGTTTAGGCGAGATCGGCATCCAAGAAGAGCGGCGTTTATTTTACGTTGGCTTAACCCGTGCTAAATACAGTTTAACCTTGAGTTATAGCCTGGCGCGGCAGCGTTATGGTAAAAAAATCAACAATGAACCCAGCCGCTTTTTAAGCGAAATTCCCAAGCGCTACTTCCAAGCCAGCGATCAAAAAACCGCTGACTTCTCCGAAAGTTTATTGGCGCAAGCCTTTCGCTTTCTCGATTAACCTTTTACTTAACTTTTTTCTCTATTTTTCAATTTTATAAAAACTATGTCTGATTTTATTATTCATCAAGCCTTATTCAGTGTCAGTGATAAATCACAACTCTTAACCTTAGCCGACGCTTTAGTCACCGACACAATTTTATTAGCCAGCGGCGGCACCGCCTCTTATCTACGTCAAGCCAATTTTACTGTCACCGATATCGCTGATTATAGCCAAGCACCTGAAATTCTTGGCGGTCGGGTAAAGACTTTGCATCCGCGTATTCATGGCGGCATTCTTGGTCGTCGTGGTCAAGATGATCAAGAAATGGCAGAACATGGGATTCAAGGCATTGATCTGGTAGTGGTTAATCTTTATCCCTTTACAAAAACAATAGAATCACAAAAAGATTTTTCAGAAATTATTGAAAATATTGATATTGGCGGATCAACTTTGCTACGCGCTGCTGCTAAAAATTTTGCCGATGTCCTGGTGCTTTGTGATCCTGAAGATTATGCCGAAGCCATCACCCGGATAAAAAATAAGCAGATAGACTTAACTTTTCGTCAGCAACTGGCGGCCAAAGCCTTTGCTTACAGTGCCAATTATGAAGCGGCTATCGCTAATTATTTTTCCGGTCTTAGTTTAGAAAAAAATCAACTACCGAAAGAAATTTTCGTCAGCTTAAAGCAAGCACAATCCTTGCGTTATGGCGAAAACCCGCAGCAATCTGCCGGCTTTTATCAAGACCGTTTTATTCAAGACAGAGGCATAGACAATAACGCTTTAGCTTCATTACAAGGTAAGGAACTTTCTTATAATAATTATTTAGATAGCGATGTAGCACTGCACTTAGTGAACGTTTTTAACCAACCTACTGCCGTCATTGTTAAACATGCCTCACCTTGTGGCGTTGCCTCTGCGGATAACCTGCTTACCGCCTGTGAACGGGCTTTTGCCGCCGATAGCATCTCGGCTTTTGGCGGCATTGTGGCGGTGAATGCGGAGGTGGATCAACCACTTGCCAACTGGTTTAGCAATAACGGTTTTTGGGAAGTGATCGTCGCACCACTATTTTCGGAGGAAGCCTTAAAAATTTTCAGCCGCAAGAAAAATCTGCGTTTGTTAGTAACGCCAAAAACGATGCACACAGCGCTTGAATTACGCAGTGTTTTCAGTGGGGTTTTAGTGCAGCATTCGGATGCTTTTAATGATGAAAATACTTGGCAAACGGTCAGTCAAGCAACTGTCTCTGAAGCACTTTTTGACGACTTACGCTTTGCCTGGCACGTCTGCCGTTTTGCCAAATCCAATGCCATTGTCTATGCCCGCGATCAACAAACCCTCGGTATTGGCAATGGCCAGACCAGCCGCATTGACAGCGCTTTTTGTGCCGCACGCAAAGCGCAAGAAGCCGGTTTTTCTTTAAGTGGCGCAGTTATGGCCTCAGATGCCTTTTTTCCTTTTGCCGATAGCGTTGAAATAGCTGCAAAATTAGCCATTTCGGCGATTATTCAGCCCGGTGGTTCGCTTCGTGATAAAGAAGTCATTGCTGCTGCCGATCATCATGGCATCGCTTTGATCTTTACTGGTCGGCGACACTTTCGGCATTGATTGATTTTACTTTTATTGAAGTCTAGCGGAGTAGATTATGTTTGGCATCGGCGATAATTTTCCTAAGCATCTTAAAGATAAAGTAAAAAGTTTACCGTTTCTTTGGCTCACAGCGGCAGAAATCCCGCTTTACCAAGATTTTTTGTCTTTTTTTACCAAAGAAATCGGTGAAATTTTTTGTAATCAAGCGATAGAGCAAGCGGGCGTTATTTTCGTTTCCTTACCTGAAAATGAGAAGAATCAACGCGCTTGGTTGGAAAAAATTGCTGCGCCCTATCATTTTTACAGTGAAGCAGCTTTTGCGCTGTGGCAGCATCTCGATGCCAAAGGCAAAAAATATCTTTTTACCAAGGGTAACAAGAACTTTGCTTTACCAGCTTTTGCAACCGCCGATGCCATTTTTTGGCCGGAAGCCACGCTGCCAACCGAGGATAGTCGCTTAGTTGCGCTCGGCAATAGCTTATTACCAACTTTTTCTTATCAAGAACTTAAAGAAAGCCCGAAACGCGACGACTGTATAATCTGTCAGCGCTTTCAAGAATTTTATCAAAGAAATTACTGGGTTGGCATGGTTTATGGTATGGAAGCCGGTGAGGAAAAAGCCATTTACCCCTTGCTTTATCAATTGGCGCGACAACGTCAAGGTATTTTGCTGTTGGCACCGCGTGATCCTGGGCAATATGAACCTATCTATCGGGAATTATTGTCGTATCGCCTGCCCATCACCCGCGACAATCGTTTGATGACCTCGTTTGTACCGAAAAATAGCCGAATTTATTACGTTGAAGATCAAGCGGTTGCTGATAATTTATTGTGCTGTGTTGATTTTGTTGTTTTCGGCGGTTGTTTTCAACAAAAAACAAGCGCGGTCAGTGCCTTGTTGCCGTTGTTGACGACCGCGCCGTTATTTGCCCTAAGCTCCTGCCAAAATCCTTGGCTACAGGCGGCAGAAAGTGGCGGTTGGCTTACGCGTGGTGAGGATAGCAAGGCTTTAGCGGCGGCGATTATGAGCACTTGGTTGCAACCTGTGGCATCAGCGGAAAATCGCCGCGCTTGGTTGACTTGGCAGGCAGGCAGCAGGGAGCGCTTTCAGGCGTTTCTTAAACAAAATCACCCGAAAAGCTAGGCAACCCTTGGCCGCTGCATTACCATAGCCGCGCCAGGCAAGTTACCCTTTTCCAAAACTTTAAGGAGTGTTCCATGATTCAATTGCTACTGTTGTTGATTTTAGTGTTTTCTAGCGTACATGCCGATGAATTTGAATGCAAAGAAGGTAAAGTTTGCCGTCATAACGAAACCAAACTGCCATTACTTGGCTTACCTCGACCTTTTTCAACGCTTTACGCTGATAATACAGGCGAAACCGTGTTAAGCAGCAATGTTCGCGCTTTTCAACCATTATTTGTTTTTAGCCGTCAGGACTTGGATTTCAGCAACCCCGCCGAAGCCAAAGGTTGGTATCAAGTCGGGCCTAGTGTTGATGATCCAATGGGTTGGATGAAAGCACAGGATTTAATTGAATGGAAACAATCACTTATTGTAGCTTATACGCATCCAGGTATTGACGATGATCGCCGTAATCCGGTGTTGATGTTCAATGATAAAGACCGTTTGCAAACCTTGGTTTTAGAAGAAGCAGGCACCAAAGCGGTTGCGGATCTTTATGAAACTTTACAAAAAGCGCCAAAAAATCTGCCGGATAGCATTGTCAGCGCCGAACCCAATAGTTTTTTGGATATTGACGAGGCATTTTATCTCCTACCAGTTTTAGATTTTGAATTAATTGAAGATTTTGATATAGAAACCCGCCTGTTACAACTCGCCGCCGCCCTGCCTGAAGCCACCGCTGCCAAAACGGCAAGTACCAGCAATACCGTTGAAGCCTTGCAAACGACTTTATTGCAACGCGATGCTGAAATCTTAGCGCCACAAGCGGAAACTTTAGGCATTGACGTCAAGTTTGTTTTGGACATCACAGGCTCTATGCAACCCTTTGTGGATGCTACGAAAAAAGGCATCACTGACGTGGCTACCACTTTACAAAAAGAGTATTCATTTATCCGCTTTGGCTTGGTTGGTTATAGCGATGCTGTCAAAACTTTTAACAATGGCGAACTCACCGATGCCGCCACTTTTCTCAAAGCGATCAACAGCATTCGCGCTCAAGGCGGCGATGATTTCCAAGAAGAAATGTTTGCCGGTGTAAAAAATGCCATTGATGGCACTTGGAATGACAATAGCTTAAAAATCATTGTGATTGTTGGCGATGCGAGTTCGCATCCGGCTGATAGTCCAAAAAGTTTAACCAAAATGGCTGAAAATACGCTGCGGGATTATGCCAATACCAATGGCGTGACGATTCTATCGGTGCATTTGAAAAGCAATGATCCGCGTGTCTTAGCCATTGATTTTCCTGTGGCCGAACAGCAATTTTCGACTTTGGCACGCAATGAAGGTGTCGGCGATAAAGTAAGCTACGTCTCCTTGCCGGTGAATGAAGCCACCCGCATGAGCAGTTTTTTACAGGAATGGCTGAAGATTTTTGGCGATAAAGCCGCCGCTGTCCGTGGCGATGGCAAAGCCGCCGAAATTGCCTGGAGTGAACCGGCAAAAACCGCAGCAAGCACTGCGCCGAAAACACCGGTAAGTGCCGAAGCTGCCATTGCTGAGGCGGCGATAGATGCCGCTTTGGTGCGTTATCTCGGTAAAAGCAGTGCCCCACCGCGGGACATCACTGTTTGGGTTTATGACCATGATTTAGTTGATCCAACCCGTGTCGCTTTGGATGTGCGGATTTTACTCAATCGCGCTGAACTCAATGATTTAATTCTTGCTTTGGAAAATATCTTGAAAGCCTTTAAGCGTTCGCAATTGACTGAAATGGAATTTTTTGAGTCTATTCAAAGCGTGGTTGCGTCTTCTTCCAAAAAACAAGAGGTGAATTTTGAAAGTGCCAAAGACTTAAAAGACTCTGGCTTATTGCCTTCCTGGATCAACAGCTTGCCTTATCGTAGTCAAATTTTGAAACTCAACAATGAAATTTTTGCGGCGATGAGTCCCGATGAGCGTTCCGCCATGGAACAGGGCATTGAAAACCG
>CAYWWW010000025.1:0-18666 GCA_964462205.1 uncultured Cardiobacteriales bacterium | reverse complement strand
GTGGCGATGCGGTGTGCATCAAAAACGACGCGAACTTCTCCCCTAAAACTTGGTAGTCAGAGTTAATGCAGTTAATCCAAAGGCTTGATCTAAAGACTTAACCCAAGGACTTGACCCAGATGTAAATTGTAAATGAAAAGCAAACGCCGACTTTAGCCAAACGCTGGTTAAATATTTGAAAATAAAGATTTTCAAAGCCGCTCCACTAAACCTTTTTTCGCCGCTGTCAGCAACCATTTGGGCTCACGCGCTTGGGTGATGAGCAACAAACCTTCTTCAGCGCGGGTAATCGCCGCATACAACTCGCGCAACTCACTTTGCCAATCACTGTTTTCAAAGCCACTTGGATATAAATCTGGCCATAAAACAATCACATAAGGATATTGCAAACCCTTGGCCGATTTCATGGTTTGTATTTTCAAGCCGGGTTCACGGATTTTACGCCGCGCTTCGGCATTTTCGCTCAACCACACCACTGGCACAATTTCTTGTAAGGCTTGGATAAATCTCGCAAATTCGCCGCGCCAGGCTTTTTGTAAGTAAGGATAAACAATAGCAATTTCCTCCGCTAGCACTTTGCGCGGCAAGGTTTGACCGTGAAACCGTCCGTCGCGCCATTCTTGCACTTGGCGAATGATCAATTCTTGGGTAATCAGCATCGCCTCACTTTGTTTCCATAAAGGTAAACAACCACCAGCACGTCGAACCGCATCCAAGGAAATCATAGTGTTGCCAAATTCACTGCCTTCACTTTCATCCTCCAAAAAAGATGCCAAATGCGCAGCCAAAGCCACAATGCTTTCACGATTGCGATAATTATCGCGCAAAATTTTACTGCGGCCTTGCGCTTGAATACCAAGGCTTTTCCAAGTAAATGGCCGCTGCCGATAGAGGCTTTGGTTGCCATCGCCAACCAACAATAAATCGCCATCGGCAGCATCCACCAACACCGCCAACAGACAGCGAAACCAGGAGGCGGCAAAGTCCTGGGCTTCATCCACTAGAATAGCTTGATAGCAAAGATTATTTTCAGGACGTTCGAGTTTTTCAAGTAAGCGCTCGCCCAAGTCCTCGCTGCTTTCATTTTCCAAACGGCGCACACCCAAACTCGCCGCCCAACCATCGAAATGTAGCGCTTTGACATTGGCCAAATCGCCGACGGCATGGGCTAAATAAGTCGCCAAAGCCACGTTATAACAAAGCAGTAAAATCTCGGCATCGGGATGCTCGGCGCTTAACAGCCGCGCTTTCGCCAATAGCAACACGGTTTTGCCAGAACCTGGCACGCCAAAAATCAAGCGATGGCCATCGCCCAAGCTACGTGCGGCTGCTTCTTGTTCGGCATCCAGCACTTTCAATGGCGGCACATTATCTTGATGATTCGATAATTTTTTTGAAGCAGCAGTAGATAATTCTGTAGATAATTCTTCAGGCGAGCGTTCCACCATTCCTGGCAACATTCCTGGCTGCACATTCATCAAGGCAGAGGCATAACTATCTTCCACATAAGCGGCTGGCGTTAAAATAATTTCAGGATGCAACGCCGCACGCAGCAAGGCGATTTGCGCCTCGGTCAAGGGTGGAAAAGCAAAATACGGATCAAAGACCTTTTTCAAGGCAGTAATCAAGGTTTCGGCATCCCAATCCTCGGCAGCCAGCAATTTTTCGCGACACCAGACGCGATTTTCAGGAAATAATGGCCGCAAATCGCCTTGTTCATGATCCGCTAACTGTTTGCTTTCGGTATTGGATAAAATCACTAAGTGTCCAAAAGGTAAAGCTAATTTTCCTTGGTATTGACCATTTTCATTTAACAACAGCGCAGCATTGGGAAGTTGTTTCAAATGCTCGACAATGTGCCATTGATAATCCCGCGCTTGCCGCAAGGGATGTGCTTGTTTTTCGAGCGTACCATTTTGATTTACATGCAAACTATGGCTATCACCGCCTTGCAAATTTTTTGGATACCAACCCTTTACCTCGATCACCAACAAACCAAAATCAGGACCCAAAACAATAAAGTCAGGATAACGACCAGCAATATCGGCTTCGTAATAAATCCAATAACTTTCCGGCAATTTTTTTAACAAATCAAAGGTACGCGCTTCCCCTTTGGAGGCCGAGCGCGGCAGTCGTTCGGGAATAATCGGCATAATATTTTTTGTATCATATGAAAAAAATGCAGCCTAACAGAAAAACGCTTTCGCAAAAAACGCTTGACGGCAGTTTTTTTCAGTCAAATACTTCGCAAGTCAATCAATTTCATCAGTAAAATTAGCTAGCCAATTTTCTTAGTTATTTCATCAGCAAGCGAGGTGAAACCATGTCGGCTCTGTTAAAAAATGCTTATATTTCCTTACGCGATTACTTTGCTTTGGATTATGAAGGCGGCGAGCGCTATGAATATTACAATGGCGAAATATTCAATATGTCCGGTGGCACCCCCAACCATAACAGTATTGCCGTGAGTGCTGTGATTGCTTTTGGCACGCGCTTAAATAAATCATCTTGCCGCGTTTTTAATAGCGATCAACGGGTTAAAGTGCATGTCGGTAGTCCATATTTATATCCCGATGTGGTCATCGCCTACCGACCGCGTTTTGAAATGATCAATCACCTGCCGACGCTTTTGAATCCATTGCTCATCATTGAAGTGCTGTCGCCTTCCAGCGCTGCTCATGATCGCTCAAGTAAATTCAATCAATATCAAAGCATTGAAAGTTTAAGACACTATCTTTTGATTGATGCCACCGCCTGTGGTGTGGTGCATTACCAAAAAACTGCCGATACCTGGCAACCTTTATTTTTTGATCAACCCGAAAGTATTTTAACTTTTGATTTTATTGATTTTAATCTAAGGATTGCCTTATCAGAATTTTACACGCAGGTGGATTGGGATGCCGCAACCTAAACATAAATTCCTTTAAGCAAGGCCAAAGCAAGCCATGCCGCCAGGCAAACCTTTTGACAAGCCGCCAAAATCGCGCACAATTCTCTGCAACTTTTTTCCTACCGCATCCAAAAAAGAGAAATTTATGAATTGGTTACAATGGATTATGCTCTTGCCGATTTTTCTTTCTTCGCTTTTTGCTTTGGCAATCATTATTGAGCGCAGTTTAACCTTGCGTAGGTCGCGAGTGCTGCCACTGGGCTTGCGCGAAACGGTGTTAAACTGGCTGCCTGAACAACGGCAAAACTATAAAAACATTGAAAAACTTCGCGCACATTCGCCACTGGGTGCGGTCTTTGCAGCGGCTTTGGAACAACAAGGGCGAGGTGCCAATGATCGTCAACAAGCCATTGAACAAGCTGGACGTTATCAAGCGCATCTGTTGGAAAAACATCTATCCCTTTTAGGCAGCATTGCCGGTATTGCGCCGATGCTCGGCTTACTCGGCACGGTGGTTGGGATGATTCAAACCTTTGAAGCGATTACTGTTGCCGGTGTTGGTGATGCAACGACTTTAGCGCATGGCATCTCGACGGCGTTATTGACCACGGCTTTTGGTTTGGTGATTGCCATTCCCAGCCTGTTGTTTTATCGGCATTTTCGTCATCAAATTGATAGTTTGCTTTTGGCAATGGAACAGGAAACCTTAGCTATTTTACAGCATTTGGATGCCGAAGCCGGAGAACAAAGGAGAACCTCATGAATTTCCGAAAAAAATGTCAAGAAGAATTTAGCGTGGATTTAACCGCCTTGATTGATGTGGTGTTCCTGTTGTTGATCTTTTTTATGGTGACAACGACGTTTGAAGAAAAAAAAGAAATTCAAGTCAATTTACCGGAAAGTCAACAGGCCAGCGCTTTACAATCGGCCACCTTAACCATCCTGATTGATCAAGACGGCAATTTTTATCAGGAACAAGGCAGCCTTCAGCAGTCGCTTGGGAAAACTCGCCGTGATATAGAAAATTTTTTGCAAAATCAAACTACTTCAGCAAAATTACGCCTCTACCTCAAAGCCGACCAAAAAGCACCCTACCAAAGCGTGGTCTTCGTGATGGATGCCGCCAAAGCCGCACAAGTTTCTGAATTATTGATTATTACCGACACGCCATGACTTTTCACCTTTCTCCCACCGCCAGTCGGCTGTGGCGGTATTTTTTACCCTTTTGGCGTTTATGGTTAGCAGCGCTGTTGTTGCTCATCGTCGTTGCCGCCTCGGAAACGGCGCTGGCGGCACTCTTAAAACCATTGACCAATGGCTTGTTGGCGGAAAATCCGCAAGAAAATCTGCTGATTGCTTGGCTGCCGCTGTGGCTTTTACTCCTCTTTGTGCCGCGCAGTTTGGCCAATTTTTATGCCACACTCTGGTTATTTTTAGTGAGCCAACAGGCGGTGGCCAAACTTCGCCAAGCACTTTTTGCGCAATTTACCCGTCTGCCGAGTGCTTTTTTTGCCGAGCAGAGCCAAGGGACGCTGATCAGTCGCTTTAGCTATGATTTAGAACAAATTTCTGGCAATACCCGCCAAGCCTTGGCCACCATCGTGCGCGATAGTTTCATGGCTTTGGGGCTGTTGTTGTGGCTTTTTTGGCTCTCTTGGCTTTTAACGTTGCTTTTGTTGCTCATTGTTCCTATCTCTTTATTTTTACTTGAAAAAATACAAAAGCGTCTGCGGCATTTAAGTGAAGCCGTGCAAACGGCGCAAGGGGAACTCGGTGGACGACTCTTGGCGGTACTGGCCGGTGAGAAAATTATCAAAGCCTTTGCTAGTCAACATTTTGAACAACAAACTTTTGCCAGCGTTCATGAAAAGTTCCTGCAAAAACAACAGCAACGCGCTCAATGGGATGCCTTAATTTTGCCGCTGCTGGAATTTTTTAGCATTGGGGTACTGGTGGTGTTTTTACTGATCATTGGTCAAGATTTTGACAATAATCCCCTACATTTAGATGCTGGTAGCGTTGTTTCTTATGTCACGGCATTGCTGTTATTATTCCCCCCCTTAAAACGCCTAGCCAAGATTCAAGGTAGTTTGCAAACCGCTTATGCTGCCGCCGCACATATTTTTCATCTATTGGATTTACCTCCTGAAAAAGATCAAGAAGAAGCGCAACCTGCGACGCAAAAGACGGTTATTATTGAAGAAAAGTTAAGCACTGGAATGCCAGCAAGCATCGCAGTGACGGTTGAAAATCTTTATTTTCGTTACGAAAAATCAAAAAACCTAAGCCCAGAAAACGAAAGAAACGAAAGAAACGAAAGAAACGAAAGAAATGAAAGAAATGAAAGAAATGAAAGAAATGAAAGAAATGAAAGAAACGAAAGAAACGAAAGAAACGAAAGAAACGAAAGAAATGAAAGAAATGAAAGAAATGAAAAATGGGTGGTAGAAAATATCAGCTTTCAACTTTCGCCAGGGCAAAGTTTGGCCTTGGTCGGCGCTTCGGGTAGCGGCAAGTCCACATTATTGGCTTTACTTCCAAAGTTTTATCAGGCGCAAAGCGGGGAAATTTTCTTCAATGGCCAAGCCAGTCGGCAGGTGTCGCTCGCCGCTTGGCGTAGGCATTTGGCCTATGTCGGTCAGCACAGCGTGATTTTTCCCGGAACCTTGGCCGAAAATATCGCCTATGGCCAAAAATTACCGGCAGCGGCCATTCGTCGTGCCGCAGAACTCGCTTATGTTCATGAATTTGCTGATACTTTCCCAGATGGCTTAAATAGCAAAGTCGGAGAGGCCGGTCGCGCACTTTCTGGCGGTCAACAGCAACGCCTGGCCTTGGCGCGTGCTTTGGCCAAGGATAGGCCATTGTTATTATTGGATGAACCGACTTCAGCCTTGGATAATCATCTGGATGCTTTGGTAATGAATAACCTGCTGAACTTGGGAAAAACGCTGATCCTCGCCGCACATCGGCTGCCAAGTTTACAACAGGTTGATAAAATTATTGTTCTTGAACAAGGACAACAGGTCGAACAAGGTTCCCACGCCGAACTTTTAGCGCTGAACGGTCGCTATCATCGCCTGTGGGAAGCACAATCGGCGCGCCATTCTTCGCTTTGTCCAGAAAAAATCTAATTCAAAATCTAATTCAAAAACGCATCAAAAAACGCAGTAAAAATATGATCAAAGATATAATTTTATGGTTACAAGGTCGCCGCGCCGAAGCCGTAGCGCATTGGGGTTTGGTATTGGCACCGCCAGACCTGCGCAAAATTTTCTGGCTGTACAGCGCCGCCGATGCCGACAGCGCCTATCTCGCGGCGGAACTTCTGGGCGCGATTCGCCAGAAACGTTTGGATTTACGGATTATTTTTACTTTTTCCCAAGATTACCCCGAATTGTTTCAAAAAAAAATCGCGCATTTTCAAAAAGTTGCTTTGGGATTCGGTCCCCATGACCACCCTTGGGCGCTTGGTAATTTTTATGAGCGTTTACAACCCTTTGCTTGGTTGGCCGTGGGTCAGCCGCCATATCGCCGCTGGCCAAGTTATTTGAAAAAAAAGGAAAAAAAATTACCGCCAGGGATTTTTGTTGGCGATCTGCAACAGCTCACAGCCGAAGATTGGCCAGGTTTGCGGCGCGTTTATCCGCAAAAAGTTTATAAAATCATGACGTTAACTGCTGAACAACAGCAAAAAATTGCCGTTACTGCTGATCTTCACGCTTTATTTGCGGAAACAGAAATTGATGCCAAGCTCAAAGCCTTATTACTGCCGCCATTTCAAGAACATGCCGAAGCCGAGGTCTGGTTTTTGGTCGGGGAAAAACTCAGTGTCGAAGGTTTACAGGCTTGGCAAGCGTCACCTTTGGCCAAAAGCGGCTTTTTAGCGGTGGAACAACTTACTGATAATATTAAAAAAAATCTAGAAGCCAACGCTATTGTCGCCTTGAGCACCTGGCAACGGCAAGCGCTGCCCTTTGGCAGCGTGTTATGGCTCAACGACCGCCATTGGCTGCCTGGAGTTATCGGCGCGGCCAGCGGCATCCAGATGCAGACAGCGCCAAAGGTCATCTGGCCATATTTGGCGGGCAGTGCGGGCATTAGCGTCAGCAAAAACCTGGCAGATACATGGCTCTGGCCGGCACCCGGCTATGATTGGCCGGCGGTATTGAGCTTTTGGGAAGAGTTGCGGCAAACACCAGCGCGGCAACGGCAAGAGGCCGATGTGGCGCGAAAGCAGTTATGGCAAGCGCGACGCGCAGCGCAACAACAGTTGCAGGATTTGCTAGAGGTGATTTTTGAATGGTGAACAATAATAAAAAATGTGCAGTAGAGAGGCTTCAACAACTTCTTAATAAAAACAACCAACAGGACATTAGTCAATTATTCACGGCGGTATTTACTGCCTCGGCAGGGGAAAAAGAAGGCAGCTTGGTGGGAAATCTTGCAGCACGTCTGGCAGAACAGATTGATAATGATGAAATAATCGCCTTTGGCGTTTATGAAGAAACCACGCTAATTGCTGCTATTTTTTTCAGTCGTCTCAAGTTGAACGCTCCCCTTGCGGTATATTTGCTGGCACCGGTTGCGGTGGCGACGGCATATCAAGGGAAAGGTATTGGCAAAGCCTTGATTCAATACGGAATAAATCAACTTAAACAACGTTCCGTGGCTATCGTTGTCACCTATGGCGATCCGGCTTTTTATAGCAAGGTCGGTTTTCAAGCGCTTTCTGAACAAGTTATCGCCGCGCCGCTCCCCCTGTCCATGCCTTGGGGTTGGCTTGGTCAGTCGTTGCGCGAGGCAGCTATTTCAATAATTAAGGAACGTCCAGCCTACGTTAAAGAGTTTAATAATCTAGCTTTTTGGTAAATAAACGAAGAATTAAACCTGTGCTAAAGATAAAACTTTTGCCTGTCGGTGCGCGGCCTGCCACAGTCAAGCAAACCGCCACAACAGCATTTTAACTATAAGAAATTTTATGAAATTTTGGTATCAAAAACATTTGCTTGCGAGATTTTACTCCATGTTACTTTGGCCGCTGGCTTGGCTTTATGACCGGGTCATGCGGCTACGTTATGCCTATTTTCGTTGGCAACGGCCAAAACCGTTGCCGGTGCCGGTGATCGTCGTTGGTAATTTAAGCGTTGGCGGCAGCGGTAAAACGCCTATTGTTGCCGCCCTGGTCGCACATTTTCAGCAACAGGGTAAAAAAGTCGGCGTGGTCTCCCGTGGTTACGGTAGAAAAAGCAAAGAAATTCTTGAAGTTACCAACAGTCACACGAGCGCCGAAGTAGGCGATGAGCCACGTTGGTTGTATTGGCAAAGCCAAGCGCCGATTGTCGTGGCACGGCAACGACAGCAAGCCGCTGAAGTGCTTATAAAAAAAGGTATTACTATGCTCATCGCCGATGATGGTTTGCAACATTATGCACTGCCGCGACAAGTGGAAATTGCTTTAATTGGCCAAGACTTAGGAAATCATTTGCCGCTACCCGCAGGTCCTTTGCGCGAAGGATTATGGCGCATGAAAACCTTAGACATTCGCCTCGCTGAAAGTAAAACTCATGGAGAGAATGAGAAAAACGAAGCAATTGACTTTACTTGGAAAAAGTTAAGTTCAGGGGTTTGGCCATTGCAAGCCTTAATTAAACCTTCATCAAGTCAATCGCTTGCAGATTTTGTTCGTCAGCAAAATCAGAAAATGCAAAAAACCGTTTTTGCCTTGGCGGGAATTGCCCGACCAGAACGCTTTTTTTTAACTCTCCGCCAAGCCGGTTTGGCGATTTTGCCTTTGGCGTTTGCTGATCATAAACCGTTATCTGCCAATGATTTGCCTGATGCTGCGCATGGTTACCCGACGCTTATGACCGGCAAAGATGCCGTGCGCTTATTGGGTCAAGCGGCTATTATGGCGCGTGATGATTTGTTTTTTGTTGATTATTGGCTGGAATTACCTGATGAATTTTTTCAACGTTTAACTTTTTTACTGGAGAATAAAGATGTTAGATAAAAAACTGCTGGATATTTTAGTCTGTCCGGTGAGCAAAGGCGCGCTACATTACGATGCCGCCGCGCAAGAGTTAATTTCGCTTGCGGCACAATTGGCCTATCGCATAGACGACGGCATTCCGGTGCTTTTGGCCGATCAAGCACGCACCTTAAGCCTGGAAGAAGTGGAAACTTGGCGGCAAAAAGTAAAGAAGTAAGGCAATGAATCTTCCCCCTTTTTGCATTGTGATTCCGGCGCGGCTGGCTTCCGAACGCTTGCCTGGCAAAGTCTTATTACCCGTCGCCGGTGTACCGTTATTGGGACGGGTCATCGCGCAAGCGCAACAGGCGGCGGCAGCGGAAATCGTTGTGGCCAGCGATAGCACTGCCGTACTCGATTACGCACAACAGTTTGATGTAAAAACGCTTTTAACCGGCGAACACCCCTCAGGCACCAGCCGTCTGGCCGAGGTTGTGGCGCGTTTAGCCTGGCCGGATGACACCTTGGTAGTCAATTGGCAAGGCGATGAACCGCTATTGCCTATCGCCGTTGTTCATGGCTTAGTCGCTGATTTAGAAGCAAGTGCTGCGGCGTTGATCACCGCTGCTTGTCCTTTGGCGAGTATTGAGGATTATTTTTCGGCCAATGTGGTAAAAGTCGTTTGGAATCAACGTCAAGAAGCGCTTTATTTTAGTCGCTCGCCGCTGCCTGCCGGTCGCGATGGCGCGGTTCCTTGGGAGGCGGCACGGCGGCATCTCGGTGTCTATGCCTATCGTGCGCATTTTTTGAAAATCTATAGCGAACTCTCGGTAAGCCCTTGGGAAACAATCGAAAAATTGGAACAACTGCGCGCACTCTATCATGGCTTTCGCATTGCACTGCGTTTTGAAAACGCGCCCTTGCCACGCGGCATGGACAGTGCCGAAGATCAGGCGTGGCTTACGGCGTATTTTACCAACAGGCAAAAAAACTAGATTTTTTTAAGAATATTTTTAAGACAAAAGTGTTAAAAAAATATAGAAAATTTTGCTAAAAATCATGGATAGCCAGCTTTTTTTATCAAAAAAGCGCTGTCATCGGCATGATGAAACAGCGCTAATTACACCCCGAAGCAAATCCTTCAACTACTTATTAAAATTTCTGCAAAATCAAGCGCTGATAACAGTGTGCGGCTTCAACAAAACGCGGCCCAAAACCTAAAAATAATAAACCATCCACCACCACCATGCGCGGCTTCTGTCCAGCAGGAGTTTGTGCAATGGCCGGGTCTTTGCGTAAATCTTCGATGATGGTGGCGCTATGTTCTGGATTGCCCATCACCAAGATCACCTCCGGCTGCGCGGCCACCAAGGCCTCTGGACTCAATGGCTTATAGCCGGTAAAGGTGAGTACATTATCAAAACCCATAAAATCCAACATCGCCTGCGCTTTGGTATTCGCGCCAGCGCTCATTTTTTGTTGCGTTGAAATCATAAATAAAACTTTCGGTCGGATGGATGCCGTGGACTTCTGCTTTTCAAAAGCATCTATTTGATTTTGCAATTTCTCAATTAAGTCTTGACCAGCGCTTTTTTGATCAACGGCGCTGGCAATCGCTTCAATCATCGCCAATACTCCGGCTGGGGAATCATTCGGCGGCAGTTTAATGACTTGAAAATTCAACTTTTCTAAGCGCTCTAGCACCAACGGCGGTCCGGCTTCTTCGGTGATTAAAATTTTATCAGGACGCAGGGAAATAATCCCTTCCAAGGATAATGCCCGTTGATAGCCAACATTGGGTAGTTGTTGCGCGGCTTTTGGATAGCTGCTGGTGGTATCCACGCCGACCAGTTGCGCTTCCGCTGCCAAAGCATAAATCACCTCGGTGACAGCGCCACTGGCCGAGATAATGCGCTCAGCCCAGGCGGTGGAAGCAAAGCTAAAAGTAACGATCAACAGATAATGGATAAAATTCATGGCATGACATCGTAGCGAACGGTAACAAAAGCACTAGCACCGGCGGCATTGTAATAACTTAATACCTGTAAACGATAAATAATCCCTGCGACATCAATTAAATAGACCTTATAATTTGGCCAAAGCCGATTGTTGCCTTGCAAACTATAGGCATACCAGGGGTGATCGCTAAACACACCGCCTTGGCTATCTGCCGTCCACGTCGGGACTTGATTGCCAGCGCTAAAACTATTGACCGTCGCTTCATCCATGCTGCCAAAAGCCGCCGCTTCGCCGCTGCCCGAAACCCCACCATTGGTATAAAGCGCCCAAGTACGGCCTTCAATCAGCAATTTTACATCCCAATCGGCACTGAGATCGCAGGATACCTCGGCCAAGGTATCTACATCCAAACAAGCTAGGCCACCGGCAGCACCTAAGGTAATGGTGTAAATGTCTGTGCTGTCAGCAAAAGCGCTGCTACCCGTTAATTGTCGTGCAAAGGCAAAGGCGACAGCGCGATTGGCTTGATCAATAGCTGTGATATTGACTTTGCTATAGGCATCGCCTGTATTGTGGCGGATGACCCAAAAAGCGGCGCTGTTGGCCGAAACTGTACGGTCAACAGGATTATATAACCACCAACCATCAGCGCTACCATCGCCAACGATAGCCGGCCGCAAACTATCGGTAATCCATGCTGTATCGTCTGGCCGCGTGGTGGTGGTCAATAAATCGTTTAATTCGCTTTCAGCAGTGGCGTTAATAAATTGATCAACAAGCGGATTTCCCTCAGCATCATAAAAATCGCTATCACTGGCGGTCGCGTAACCTTTCACGCCTTTGGCACCGCCTACGCCGCCATTTAAGCGCAAGTTAAAGCGTTGGAAAGCCAGGTCCCAGAGCATGGAAGTGGCCGGGTCGGCAATATCGGTGCTGGTCAATACGGCACCGGTGGCTAAATCCAAAAAGACTTCGTTATCGTAACTGGTAGCATTGATTTCAATGGTTTGACCGGTAAAGCTGCCATTGTCATTATTATTTCCGCCATCATCGTTGCTGCCACCCTCGGCAGAAGAACCGCCACCACCACAAGCGGCAAGCCATAACAAAAACAACAAACAAAAGCCTAGCAAAGAGACTTGTTTTAACATCAGAAACTCCTTGAGAATTAAACAAAACAATAAAAAAAGATACGAAAGGAACAAAAGAAACGAGAAAGGGGAAAAATTAAAAACGATAACGCAGACCGGTATAGATAAAACGTCCACGGGTTGGCGATAAGTCATTCAAATCATTGGAATCCGCTACCCGATCAAAGACATTATCCACGCCGACAAAACCGGTTAAACCAGTACTAAAATTCCGATTGAGTTTTAAGTCTAATTGCGTCCACCCTGGAGAAGTTTGTTGATTGTCGCTGTCAATATATTCCTTACTTTGCGCCACGAGATAGGCATCTAAATTGCTGTTCCAGCGCGGAATAAAAGCATGGATGCCGAGTTTGAATTGCTGCTGGGGTCGTCGGGTGAGAAAGTTACCAGTGTCGCGATCCTTGGCCTCCAGATAAGTGTAGTTGCCAGACAAGCGATAGAAGCGATGGATTTGCCAATTCACTACTAATTCAACGCCTTGGGTGCGCGCTCGGCCAATGTTTAGGTAACGAAAGACTTGTAAATTGCGTCTGGCACTTTCGGCGGGGTCTAAGTCGCTGCTGATGAGATCATCAATGGCGTTATAGTAAAAATTAATATCGGCAATGAGATTTTTTCGGAGCAGCCATTCGGCACCCAATTGAATACTTAGGGATTTTTCTGGTTCTAAATCGGGATTGCCGATTAAAATATAGCCTAAATTGCTATGATCAAAAAAGTAAAAGCGCTCTTTTAAATTGGGCACACGATAGCCGCTGCCAACACTGAAACGCCAGCGCACATTAGGTTCGGCTTGACGATATAATAGACTGATTTTCGGCGCTAAAAACGCACCAAAATCGCTGTCATACTGTTGACGGAAGCCAAATAACAATTCCAAGCGCTCGGTGATAAAAAAATCATCCTGAACAAAAAACTCCAAAGCCTGGCGCTTGGCATCGGCAACCTCTTGATCAATGCTAATAACATCGCCTTGCTGTTCGATCTGTTCTTGGTCAAGACCTTCTTCCAACCATTTGAAACCAAAAGTTAAAAAGTGACGCTCTCCCAACAATAGATTATAATCGCCTTCGACTTGTGCCAGGCGAATACGCGCCTTACGTTGAAAATCCATCTCGGGTGTAACTAAAACATCCTGTCTGGTTTCATCATCAAAAATTTCATAAAAACCATAAAGGTTGCCAGTTTGACTGCCGTGTTGATAGCGCGTCCCTAAAAGATAACGCTGTCTGTTGGCAATTCCTTGATATTCCTTTTGAATATCGCCAACACCTGGCGCAAAAGTTGAAAAAGGATAGTGTTTATCTTCGTGATAAAAGGAAGGTTGAAAATAAATTTCGATAGCATCACGGATTTGATAGCCAACATAGCCATCCAAATTATAACGAACAAAGGCTTCGCCATCGTCAAAATAAGTAGATTCATCAAGATCATAGCCTTCCCCCTGACGAAAGCTACCATTAAGGCGCGCCTCCACTTTTTCCTGGCGATAGGCAAATGTTGTCGAAAGCGCCGTCTCATCAATCACCTCGGCATTACCATCGCGAAGACTCCCAACATCGGCGCTGAGCTGACCGCTAAATCCCGCTGCTGCTTTGCTGGTGATCAAGTTGATCACCCCGCCAATAGCATTGGAACCATATAAAACTGAACTGGCACCTTTAACAACTTCAATGCGTTCTAAATCGGTCACAGCAATCTGCGTTAAATCAACGGTGGAGCCGGTGCTGGCAGTTATGGGTTTACCGTCAATCAGCACCAATACCCGGTCGCCATTGACCCCCTGAAGCCAGACTTCCACGCCGTTTTTGCCAATAATCGGCTTGAGCAAAAGTCCTGGAACATAGCGCAAGGCTTCGGCAACATTACGGGCATGTTGTTGATTGATTTGTTCTTTACTGATCACTTCGCTGCGAACTGGTGCATCAGCCAAACGCCGCTCGCTGCGGGTGCCCGTAACCACCACCGTCTCTAATTGAAAATAATCATTGTTGTCAGGATTTGTTTCAGCATTTAGATGCTGACTTATGATTAAAATCAAAAAGCTAAAGAGCTTAAAAAAACAATAATTCTTCTCGCCTGAACGGCAAAAAAAATGACGACTCATGCGCTGTCCCCGTCAGCGGCGGCTCTGGCGGTTTTGACCATGGCCACCAATACGGCGCGAAGCTCCTCTGCCGCTTGCAAAGGACTGGGGTAAGTAATCCAGAGATTTTGCCAGCTTTCGCCGTCATAAGCCGATAATGCAAAACCAGTTTCATTTAAGGTCTGCATTCTGGCCAATTGTGCATTGGGATGCTTGGCAAATACCTTGGCATATAACACCAACGCATCATGATGATCTTCATTCATGTGTTCACAAATACGTTTAATTTCTTCGCTGCTAAACATCGTCGCTTATTCCATTAAAATACGGTTATTATCAATGCTGACATTGACCTGAAAAACTTTTTTAATCAAATCACTATTGATGACTACTTGTGGTTCACCCTGTTGATATACATTGCCTTCATGAAGACAAATCACCGCATCGCCATAACGCAGCGCCAATTCCAAATGATGAACGGCCAGTACAATGGTGTAATTTTGTTCAATCAACTGGGGTAATAGTCTTAGCAATTGATATTGATGATTTAAATCTAAGCTGGCAAAGGGTTCATCCAAGAGCAATAATTTGCTTGCTTGGTTAGCTGCTTCATCTCTATACTCTTGAAAAAGTTGGCTTAATACCCGCGCCAAATGCACCCGTTGGCGTTCACCACCCGATAAAGTCAGATAATTGGCATAAGCCAGATGCGCCACATCGGTTTGTTGCATCATGCGTTTAGCAATGGCACGGCTAGTTTGGCTGGTTTCTGCATAGAGGCTTCGTCCCATCATCACCACTTCTAAAGCGGAAAAAGGAAACAGCAAATCACTGTGTTGCGACAAAACGGCGCGTTGTTGTGCCAATTGTCGGGAAGAATAGGCGTTCAGCGGTTTGTCGGCGAAAAACACCTGTCCCTGCTGCGGTTTTAAGGAACCAGCGATGATTTTAAGTAAGGTGGATTTACCCGCGCCATTGGGTCCTATGAGCATGATCAATTGCTTAGGAGCAAGCGTTAGACTGACCTTGTTGAGCAAGACTTTTGTGCCAACCTGGTAGCAAACATTTTCGATCCTAACCATTAGCTTAGACTCCATTGCCGCCGTTGCCGCCACAACAGCCAGAAGAAGAATGGTCCGCCAAGACCCGCCGTCAATAAGCCAATAGGTAATTCCGCTGGTAAAATGATAAGTCGCGCCAGTAAGTCAGCGCTGGTTAATAACCAGGCACCCAAAAGCATTGAAGCTGGCAAAAGTGCGCGATAATCGGGACCTAAAAGCAAACGCACCATGTGCGGCACCACTAGGCCAATAAAACCGATGATGCCAGTGAGCGACACCGCGAGACCGACCAGCAGTGCCGTGATGATCAACAACAAGGTTTTAATGCGCTCCACGGCAAAGCCAAGATAATGCGCCTCGGTTTCACCCAATAACAAAGCATTTAAGGCTTTGGCATACCACGGTAAAATCAATAACAAAGCCACCAACCATGGCGCAACCAGCGCTACTTCCTGCCAACCGGCTTGCGCTAAACTGCCCATACTCCAAAAAGTTAAGGTGCGTAGCTGTTGATCATCGGCCACATAGGTCAGCAAACCCAGCAAAGCACCATTAAAGGCATTGATGGCAATACCCGCCAACAACAAGGTAGCGATGGAGGTACGGCCACTGTGACTTTGCGCCAACCAATACACCAGCACCGTGGTGAGCAAACCACCAACAAAGGCCGCTATCGGTAAAGTGTAAAGCCCCAACCAAGTCGTTAAGCCAAGCAACAGACTATCGCCCAAAACAATGACTGCCACTGCCGCCAAAGCCGAACCGCTGGCAATCCCCAATAAGCCAGGGTCGGCCAAAGGATTGCGAAATAAGCCTTGCATCATCGCGCCACATACCGCCAAAGCCGCGCCCAATAACAAACCCAAGAGCAAACGTGGCAGGCGAATTTCCCAAACAATGACCTGCACCATGCTGCTGTCGCTGGCGCTGAAGGCTTGCCATAATTCCCCCCAGGACAAGGCATAAGCACCCCATTTTAAGTTAGCGATACTACTTACCACTAGAAAAATCAGGCCAAAGATAAAGAAAAGCATTGGACGGTAGCGAGAGAATGTCATATTTAATTTAGCGCTTTACAATTTAGATAACCATTATTATCATTTGAAAAGCGCTGTCAAGCGGCTTTATTTTTTATCTTTATGGGGAACTAGGCGATGGAACTTAGGGAAATTTTGGAAGAATCAAAGAGTTTTATGAATCAATTTGCCACCTTACATCTGGCCAGTTGTGATCACAGCGGCCAACCGGAAGCCAGTTACGCGCCCTACATCCGCGATGGCATGGAATTTTATGTTTATGTAAGCAAACTATCTAAACATACGGAAAATATTGAACAAAATCCCAAAGTAAGTTTCTTGTTTATTGCTGCTGAACAAGATTCCAAGCAATTATTTGCCCGCCAACGTTTAACTTTTACTGCCGAAGCGCTGTTGATTGCTCGCGACAGTGAAAAGTGGCTGGCGATCATGGATCGCTTTGCGGAAAAATTTGGCAATATTATTGAAATGCTTCGGGATTTACAGGATTTTCGGCTATTTGCCTTAACGCCCAAAGAAGGGAACTATGTGCGTGGTTTTGCGCAAGCCTATCGCCTCAGCGGTGATATGCTCGATGACATCAAGCATCGCAATGAACAAGGCCATCAGCATAAAAGCATTTAAAAAGTTTCAAAAGTTTCAAAAAAATTTAACGTCCGGCATTGGAATGCTTTGGATTTTTGTGGAGCTTTTGTTGCCTTTACCTTTACTGTCGAACACTGGCTGATTTGGCGCTAGGCAAAAACACCCAGAAAACTTAGACTGGCTGTTTTCAACAACTAGAAAATTCGGCAGAAAATGCTCATGAAACATTTGAAACACTTTTTTCTCGTGTTTTTCTTTTTAGTGACAACAAATGGCCAAGCGACAGATTTTGCTTTACAAGGCGTTTTACACGCCTCCCTGGATTTCGTCAGCAATAGCGAAAATTCGGCGCTGGAGGTCAATAGCAACGACAGCAAATTTGTCTTGATTGGCGAAGAAAAAATAAATAATTACCTGCGCTTAACCTTTCGCGCTGAAAACCTTTTTTCTTTTTCCAGTAACAATGAACGCAACGATGTCATTGACGACCCGCTGCGTTTTGTCATGGTAGCCGACACCCCCTTAGGCTTTATCAGTTTTGGCCGCCAGGATACGCCGTTCAAACTTTTGGGACGGCGCTTAGACTTATTCAGCGACCAAGCCGGCGATGCGCGGATTTTAACGCGCTTTCCGGTGCAAACCTTGGGCGACCCTTCGCCAACGGATTTCGATGCTTTGCCCATCAGTGACTTAGTCGGTTATAGCTCACCGAGTTTTTATGGCTTTAGCGCCTCGTATTATCAGCGTTTGGGTGCTTGTGCTTGTGGTGAGCCGAGCAGCGACATTCTGGATTTAAGTTTAAGTTTTGAAGAACGCAAAAAGAAAAGATTTTTCATAAGTTACGGCTATCAACGCCTGGAACGCGGCTTGGGTGGCGAACAGCCGGAAGCACAGCGTTTAGGCTTTCGTTATCGCTTTCTCAAAAGAAACATGACCTTAGTTTTGTTTTATCAAAAAAGTCAAAATGTTGATGGCATCGCCGGTAACGATGGCGATGTCTATGGCCTGGGTTATCTCTATCAGCGCAATATTTGGCGCTACAAAGTCCAATATTATCAATCTAATAACAGCATAAATCAAGGCAACGGCAGTTTACTGGCTGCGGGCATTGAGCTGCTTCCTTCAGAAAATCATAAATTTTACTTGGCTTATGGCATTACCAATAACGACGATGCCGTGACTTTTGGCGGCGATGATAGCGCCATCAATGCTTTACCTGGCAAAGCCTTTCAGGTGCTCTCCTTTGGTTATGTACGAAGTTTTTAAGGCAGAGGCATAAGAGAACAAAAACCTTCGCCAGCAAAAGTTGACAGCGGCGATAACGCACATAAGAATCCAAAAATTTTTTCGGACGAACAAAATCATGTTGACAGCCGAAGGATTAGCGGCCTTTCGCGGTGAGCGCTGGCTGTTTCGTGACCTTTCTTTTTCCCTTCATCCTGGACAAAGCCTGCTTTTACAAGGCGAAAACGGCAGCGGCAAAACCACATTATTGCGAATTTTGCTTGGTTTCCTACCGCCGGATGCAGGTCAAGTGCTGTGGCAACAATCCGCCGAAAAGTCCTTGCTGCATCAGGATTTACTTTATTTTGGCCATCTGCCAGCACTGCAACCGCTGCTCTCGGTGCGCGACAATCTGCGCTTTTTTTTACAACTGGCACAACAATCCATCCAGCCGGTGCATCTGGATGCCGCTTTGGAGGCGGTGGGTTTATTGGCGTTTGCCGAGGAACGCGCCGCTTGTCTTTCCGCCGGACAAAAACGGCGTATCGTACTGGCGCGGCTTTTTTGTGAAAACAAAGTCTTGTGGTATCTGGATGAACCCTTTACGGCTTTGGATGTCGCAGGCATCGCATTGCTTGAAGCGCAACTGCTGCGGCATCTCAATGCTGGTGGTTTATTGATTTTTACCAGTCATCAACTGCC
>CAYWWW010000024.1:0-19996 GCA_964462205.1 uncultured Cardiobacteriales bacterium | reverse complement strand
CCCAACCAAGCAATGCCGCCGCCTCTTGCCGATGCCCTCGGGTGTATTGCAAAGCCGTTTCCAGCAAAATTTTTTCCACCATTGGGATGCACTGTTCCAACAATGGGCCATCTTGTTGTTTTAAGGCTTGTTCGCTCCACAAGCGCAGGGGTTGTTGCCAGTTGTTATCGCCATTTTTGCGCGGCAAGGTTTCGACTTTAAGGCGCGAGGTTTTGATGGCCTGTAGGTCTTCCGGCAGGTCTTCCCATTCCACCACATTTGCCGGTGCCATGACTGTCAACCAGCGGCAAAGATTGGCCAACTGTCGGATATTTCCTGGCCAATCAAAATCCTGCAACTGTTGAATAACATCGGGATGCAGGGTTTTTTCTTCGGCGTTTAACTCCTCGGCGGCGCGTTGGAGATGAAATGCCAGCAGCAGTGGGATGTCTTCCCGGCGCTCACGCAAAGGCGGGAGATGTAAGCGCACCACATTTAAGCGATGAAATAAATCTTCACGAAAGGCATGTTGTGCCACGAGTTTTTCTAAAGGTTGATGGGTGGCGGCGATAATTCGTACATCCACCTGCAAAGGTTCGTGGCCGCCGACACGATAAAAAGCGCCGCTGGCCAAAACGCGCAGCAGTCGCGTTTGAAAATCCAAGGGCATATCGCCGATTTCATCCAAAAATAAGGTGCCGCCGTGCGCTTGTTCAAAACGACCTAAGCGCCGTTGTGCCGCGCCGGTAAAGGCACCTTTTTCATGGCCAAATAATTCCGATTCTAAGAGTTCTTTGGGAATAGCGGCGGTGTTGATGGCGATAAAAGGTTGGTCAGCGCGTGGACTGTGCTGATGTAAGGCTTGCGCAATCAATTCTTTACCAGTGCCAGACTCACCGGTGATCAAGACATTGATCTCGGCGTGTGACAGCCGACCAATAGCGCGGAAAATCTCCTGCATGGCCTGCGACTCGCCGATGATGGTGCTGCCTTCGGGTTTTTGGCGCGCAGGATTTTTCGTTTCTTTGCTGTCTTGATTTTTTTCGCTGGCCTTTGCTTCTTTTTGGCGGCTGCGTAAGGCTTTGCGCACAATGCCGATGGCAACATCTAAATCAAAGGGTTTGACCAGATATTCAAAAGCGCCGCCGCGATAGGCTTGCACGGTGTGGTCTAAATCGCCAAAAGCGGTAATGACCACAATCGGCAGTTCTGGCCAAGTTTTATGAACCTGTTCAATAATTTGTAAGCCGCTGATTTCCGGCATCCCAATGTCGGTGATCAACAGGTCAGGCGGCGGGCTTTGCGGTAATTGCGCCAGCAATCCCTTGGGATGGTCAAAGGCATCTACGGCAAAATCCGCTTTGGCTAAGGCTTTGCTTAATACCCAGCGTAACGAAGCGTCATCGTCAAGCAGCCAGATTTTTGACATACTGTTCCTCATCATCTTCAAAAGATTAAAATTAGGTTAAGGCATGGGGAGGCGTGGCGGTAAGGGCAACCAGAGGCGAAAGGTCGTCCGACCAAAGCGGCTATCACAACTGATCTGGCCTTTGTTTTCTTGAATTAAATGCTTGGAAATAGCCAACCCCAAACCAGAGCCGCTTTTTTTGCTGGTAAAAAGCGGCGTGAACAATAGTGGCAGATGTTCGGGGGCGATGCCGCTGCCATTGTCAATGATTTCAATGCGTATCGCGCCAGGGGTCTGTGGTAGCGGCGCTTGCCAATCCACCTGGGTAGTTAAAATTAGGTGCGGGTCAGGGGTGTCGCGCATGGCTTCCAAGGCGTTTTTCAAGAGATTCAAAAAAATTTGTACCAGATGATCCCAATGCGTCCAGAGCAGTGGAATGCTTGGATCGTAATGCTTTTCGAGGGTAACTTGTTGTTCATTCAGCAAAGGACGTAAGAGTTTTAAGACATGCTCTAAGGCTTGATGGATATTGTTCCATTGGGGACCTGTGCCACCGGGCGAGAGCATTTCATCGGTGATTTTTTGTAAGCGTTTGACTTCGCGTAAAATAATTTCGCTATAGTCATTGATTTCGGCGCTTTTGTTTTCTTGTTGTAATAATTGCGCGGCACCCGATAAACCACTCAAGGGGTTTTTGATTTCATGCGCTAAGGCACGCAAGAGTAAATTCCATTGGGGATTGTGTTCGCGTCCTTGGCTAAGATGCTGATGAAACTCTAAAATATAACCAAATTCATATTGGCTTAAAATAAAGTCAGCGCAAAATGTCTGGCCAAAAATGGTTTCTAGCGGCCAATCTCGGCAGTAAAGGCTTTCGCTTTCTTGACTGCGGTTAAAAAACTGTTCTAATTCGCGGCTATCGGCAAAAAGGTCTTTGATTTCTTTATCTTTAAGTTGACGCAGACTTTGACCAAATAAGGCTTCGGCGGCGGGATTGAGATAACGGATGCGGCGTGCTGGTTCAAGCACCAGCACGGCGGTTTTGAGGTGCTCGAACCAAACGCCTAAATGCGTGGACAGACGTTTGGCCATTTTCTATAACTTCTTTTATAAAACTTTGATTTAAATAAATTTAAGTTAAGGGTAAATCAAAAAATTGTCTTGAAAACTTTGCAAACTTTCAATTCAATTTTTGATTGAACTGCGGTTAAGCGCTGTAGTAGAAATCAAACTCTAAGGGATGGGGACGCATCCGCATCGCTTGCACTTCTTCCATTTTCAAAGCGATATAACCGTCAATGAGATCATCGCTAAACACGCCACCGGCTTTCAAAAAGGCGCGGTCTGCATCCAAGGCGTTCAAGGCTTGTTCCAAAGAAAAGGCAACTTTGGGGATAGTGGCCTCTTCTTCCGGTGGTAAATCGTAGAGGTTTTTATCCATCGGTTCACCTGGATGAATTTTATTCATAATGCCATCCAAACCGGCCATCATCAGCGCGGCAAAGGTAAAATACGGATTTCCTGAAGAATCTGGGAAGCGCACCTCAATGCGGCGGGCTTTGGGATTGGTCACATAGGGAATGCGAATCGAGGCCGAGCGGTTGCGAGCGGAATAAGCCAACATCACTGGTGCTTCAAAACCTGGGACTAAGCGTTTGTAACTGTTGGTAGATGCATTAGCGAAGGCATTGATAGCTTGCGCATGTTTCAATACGCCGCCGATGTAATACAAGGCCGTTTCGGATAAGCCGCCGTATTGGTCGCCGGTAAATAAATTCACGCCGTTTTTGGCCAGGGATTGATGGACGTGCATCCCGTTGCCATTGTCGCCATACATGGGTTTGGGCATAAAGGTCGCCGTTTTGCCGTAGCTATGCGCAACATTGTGAACGACATATTTCAAAATTTGGTTTTTGTCGGCGCGGCTGGTCAAGGTGTCAAAACGGGTGCCGATTTCGCATTGGCCAGCGGTGGCGACTTCGTGGTGGTGAATTTCTACGGAAACGCCCATGGCTTCCAACATATTGCACATTTCACTGCGTAAATCTTGCAAAGAATCCACCGGTGGCACCGGGAAGTAGCCGCCTTTGACGCGGGGACGGTGGCCGCTATTGCCTTGGTCAAAACTTTTGTTGGTGCTCCAAGCGCCTTCTTCGGATTCAATGCGGAAGCTGGCGCTCTGCATACTGACATCCCAATACACGCTGTCAAAAATAAAAAACTCGGGTTCAGGGCCAAAAAAAGCCGTATCAGCGATACCAGTGGACTTGAGATAGGCTTCAGCACGCAGCGCCAAAGAACGTGGGTCGCGGCTATAGGCTTGCATACTCGAAGGCTCTAAGACATTGCAAACCAAGGTTAAAGTTGGTTCTTCAAAGAAGGGATCAATGACGGCGGTACTCAAATCGGGCAGCAGCAACATGTCGGATTCGTTGATGCCTTTCCAACCGGCAATGGAGGAACCATCAAACATTTTGCCGTCATCTAAACACTCTTGGTCAATAGTATGTGCGGGTACGGTGAAATGCTGCTGCTTGCCTTTGGTATCGGTAAAGCGCCAATCCACATAGTGGAGATCTTTTTCTTGGATCATTTTTAAAATATCAGCGGAATTCATAAAGGTAGCTCCTCAAAATGACGGTTATTTTGGCTATCTGCGCCAAACCAAGTCGGGAAAACACCGGCGCGCAGATAGTTTTATTTATGCAGAGATGATGCCAACTGTGAAATTTTTCCTCAAAAAAATCTTTCAGAGAAAAAATTAAAAAAATAAATGGGTTGACAATGGGACGCGGCTGTACTTGCAAAGGTACCCGAGCAAAGCGCTCAGTCGCTGCCTTAGGATTTGGTGTCGCGGCTCGGCTTTGAACTGTAATAGTGCAGAGATTTACCAAAATGTCGCCAGACAAAATGAAAACGCAGGTCTTTGAGCCAAGGTAAATCCGCGAGTGCCTGGCGGTATTGGCCAATCCAGGCGTGAATCGGCTGTTCTTGGCTGATGCCCCACGGCCAAGCGAGTTCAAGCAAAATTTTATCACCAAGATAGTGCAAGGTCAGGTCTTCGATGGCGTGATAATGGGGCAGATGGCCACAGCGTTCTTGTAAAATTTGCACTATTTCAGTGCGAAGCGGCAGGGTTTGGCTGATTTCAGGTGCATATTCACTTTCAATATGCAGCAGAACATCTTCAACCAGTGCCGATTTTTGCAAAATGGCTTCGATGTGATTGGCGATGTTATGACTTTCTGAAGTGCGAATATAAGGTGAAACTAAAACCTGGGCATCAATCAGTCGTTGTTGTCCCATGCGCCGACTGCGTAAACGCGGCACGGCAATAACACCAGGAACGCTTTTGATCGTGCTTAAAATTTTTTCCAAGTCTTGACTGGGCAAGGCGCTATCAATCAATTCATCAATGCTTTGAATAATTTGCTGAATACCTAAACCGGCAATCAATAAGGCCACCAGCAAAGCGGCGACGAGGTCTAAAAAGTAAAAACCGAGCAAGGCACCGCCGATGCCGATTAAAACCACCAAGGATGACAAGGCATCACTGCGATGATGCCAGGCATTGGCTAGTAATAATTGGGATTGGGTGCGCGTCGCAACGGCTAAAGTGCGTTGAAACAGCCATTCTTTGATGAGCAGACTCAAAAGCGCTACCCAAAAAGTCAGCGGCTGTAAAGTCGCTAAGGCGGCGGTTCCTTGTCCCCAGTGCCAGAGGCTCAAAAGCGCATCCCAGGCGATAATGCTGCCAGTGGCAATCAGAAATAAACCCAAGGCGACCGTTGCCACAGTTTCAATGCGCTGATGGCCATAAGGATGCTCGGCATCGGCCTTGACATTGGCCACCCGTGCCACCACCAGCACCAGCATGTCACTGATTAAGTCCGCAAATGAATGCAGACCATCCACCACCAAGGCTTTGGATTGGCCAAGCAGTCCGGCAACGATTTTCGCGGTCGCCAGGGCAATATTGACCAGCGCACCAAGCCAGGTGATGTGCTGCATGGCCTCGGCGCGTTGCTGCAACAGTGCTTCTGGATTGAACGGGTGCTTGACCATCCCATGATGACCAGCCTTGGGACTGGCGCTATCGCTGGGGTTGACGCTAGTGTCCTTGGCCTTGGCGGCCACGGCTGGCGATTTAGGCGTCGCTGTCGTCGCTGGGGTTGCTTTCGGCTGCTTTGAGTGCGGAGGTATCAATTTTTTTGGCCAGACGTTCAGTGATGCGCGCAGCTTTGCCTTTCAAATCACGCAGATAATAGAGTTTCGCACGACGGACTTTACCGCGACGCTTGATAGTCACGCTGTCAATCGTTGGACTGTGGCTTTGGAAGGTGCGTTCTACGCCCATGCCGGAGGAAATTTTTCGCACGGTAAAAGCCGAATTGAGGCCGCGATTTTTAGTGGCAATCACCACGCCTTCATAGGCTTGCAGCCGTTCGCGGTCGCCTTCAATTACTTTCACTTGGACGACAACCGTATCACCTGGCCGAAAATCTGGCAGGTCTTGGCGCATTTGTGCCTGTTCTAAGGCTTGAATCACAGGATGTTGCATAGGTAAAACCTCGTTTTGGCCAACTGGCCTTAAGTTTAGGTAAAGTTTATTTTTCTTCAAAAAACGACGAGAGCTGGGACAAGTCCGTTTCCCGAAGTAACGCCGCCAGCGCTTCTTGTAACAGCGTTTTTTCGCGGTCATGCAAAGGCAAAGCCAGCAATAATTCAGGACGCTTGTGCCAGGTGGTCAGCAACGCCTGTTGCAAACGCCAACGGGCAATTGCCTGATGGTCGCCTTGCAACAGCACTTTCGGCACGCCTTGACCGTTGGCCAATTTTTCTGGCCGGGTGTAATGCGGGCAGTCCAAAAGTCCAGAGGCACCGAAAGAATCTTGTTGTGCCGAATCGGGATGCCCAAGCACCGCCGGCAACAGTCGCACGATGGCATCCATCATCAGCATGGCCGGCAACTCGCCGCCGCTGACGACAAAATCGCCAATCGAACATTCTAAATCAATGTGTTCTTGCAGCCGCTCGTCAATGCCTTCGTAACGGCCACAAATGAAAACCAAATGTTGACAATGACTTAACGCTTCGGCCAGCTTTTGCGTGAATGGCAGTCCTTGGGGACTCACATAGATGACGCGATCCGGCTGGCGCTGTTCATGAATCGCTGAAAGCGCACGCATAATCGGTTCATACGAAAAAATCATGCCAGGGCCGCCACCAAAGGGGCGATCATCAATCTGACCAAAGCGTTTGTCGCTGAATTGACGGGGATTATGGCTGAAAAATTCCAGATGACCGGCGGTTTTGGCGCGACCAATCACCCCGTGGCTGACCAATTGTGCAACGACTTCCGGGAAAATCGTGATGACATCCAGACGCAGCGGCCAGATATCTTTAGTCATTCCAATCCGCCTGCCAAGCAACAGTTAGGATTTTATTTTCAAAATCAATGGCTTTAATGATTTCGTTGCGCACCCAAGGAATCAGCCGAGCTTTTCCTGAAGCCTCGCGCAACGACAATAAAGGATGCGCAGGATTTTCAATAATTTCAACGACTTTTCCTAAAAGTGCGCCATCGTTGTTGACCACCTGCATGTCGAGCAACTGCCACCAATAAAATTCCCCAGCTGCCAGCGGCGGCAAGCAACGCTCTGGCACGGCAATGCGTGCCTGAAGCCACAGGCGGCTTTGTTCTGGGCTATCCAGACCTTGCAATTTGACCAATAACTGCGCCGGTCGCCATTGGTAATCTTCAACATTAAAGCATTGCTTTTGACTTAAAAGTTCAAGATGCCACGGCTGATAATCAACGATTTGTCTGGGATTTTCGGTATAAGAAAGAATTTTCAAAAAACCGCGCACGCCATAAACACCAACCACTTTGCCAACGACGAGCAGTGCATTGGCAGACGAAGGTGTGGCCTCGGCGGTCATGCTGGGTTTTTAGCTGTTGGTCGCGGGATGGTCATTGCCAACGCTGGCCAGCGTCGCCGGTGCTGCGCTCGCTGCTTTTTGGCCTTGCAGCGACGGCAGACGCGCCGGCACCGCCACGGCATCCGGATGCTCGGTCAGATATTGCCGATGTTCCTTCAATAATTTGGCCACCCGTTCGGAGGGTTGCGCTCCTTGCGACAGCCAGTAGTCAATACGTTCTAAATTGACTTGTAAACGAATGGCTTGGCCACGCGCAATAGGATTAAAAATGCCGACGCGCTCGGTAAAACGACCATCACGCTTATGGCGAGAGTCGGTGACAAGCATTTGATAAAATGGACGTTTCTTAGCGCCGCCTCGGCTTAAACGAATAACTACCATCGCTATGTATCTCGTAAAGCAAAGCGCAAAAGGATACGGAATGCGCTGAAAAATGCAAGGCAAAGTGTTGAACTGACCGCGAAAGCGACGATCAAGCGGGAATTTTTGGGGAATTTTTCGCAGAAAAACGGGAAAAGCTGACGAGAAAGGTAATAAAAAAGCCCCGAAGCGAACTTCGGGGAAAAGCTCGCAAGGGAGGAACGAGCCGACGCTTCGGGCTTAGGAGCGTCGCGGCATCCGAGTGCACTGGCCAAAAAAAGTTTCAAAGAGCAACCTGCTAGAAAAATGCTGATGCAGGTTATTTTTTATGAAACTATTTGATAATTTTCGACAAAAAGTGAAAAAATTATTTATCAGGTAATAATGACGGTTGGTCTAAAGCCAGCGCCTCAATAGTTGCCGCATCCCGACCCATGATGCCGGCCACCTCGCCGCTGAATTGCGCCGTTTGTTGGCTGACGATTTCCAACAGTTTTTCTCGCTCCTTCCATTGTTTTTCCATGGCGCGTTTTTCGCTTTGAATTTGTTTTTCCAACATGGCAAAGGCATTCAAAATCATCTCTAGTCGTTGGCGAAAACCTTGGCTGGCCATGTAGTTATAAAGCAATTGCATTTTGTCGCCTTGCTTGAGTTGCGCGTTTTTCACAAAAGCCAATTCCAAAAGACCTTGCCGTAGGGCTTGCGCCAAACCTGGCCAAAAAGCGATACCGCAGACCCAAATATTATCTAAAAAAGTAAAATGATGACAATCTTTTGGCAAAGTCGCGCTGACGATAACAGCAATGTCACAATGCGCGGCCAAGCGATTGCTGCGCGCTTTTTGTAGCCAATCGTTTTGCCAGGTTTTGGTGTTTTTACTTTCCCAGAGAATTTTGCCGCAGACCTGGCGCTGGTCGTTGTAAACGGTTTGAATGAGATCCCCACCTTTGCAACCTTTTTCAACATCTTCAATGAGATCATCACAAAAACGATTTTTTAAGCCTGCTTTCAAAAAGTCTTCCAAAATTTCGCCTTGCCGCTCCTGTGAACCTTGTTCGCTTTTGCGTTTTAATTCTTCAATGCTTTTGTTTAAATCGGCAATTTTTTGATCGCGTTCGCGCAAGGTAAGTTCATGATCCTGTTGCCATTGTTGGCGAAATAAGGTTTCGTATTGTGCGCGTCGTTCGGCTTCTTCACGGCGAACTTCCTGGCGGGTGGCTTCTTTTTCTTGAGCGATGCGTAAATCCAACTCACCGGCCTGTTGTTCTAAACGGGCTTTTTCCTTGAGTAAAGCGATTTCCCGCGCTTCGCTTTCTTGTTTGCTTTTCTCTAAAAGTTTTTGTTTTTCTTCAAAATTTTTTTCTAAGGCTTGGCTTTGTTTTTGTAAAGCTGCGGTCAGTTGTGCTTGAAAATTGGCTTTGATTTCGGCGGTTAAACGCGCTTGCATCACTTCGGATAAAGCAAAGGCTTGCTGACAATGCGGACAAGTGATTAAATCATTCATGTGAATCCATTTAATTTATTGAAAAGTAAAAAATAAAGTTAAAGGTGGTCAATTGAATTATGGTTCGCGTTACAAACCGGACACTGCGGGTCTTTGTGCATCTGGAGGTAGCGCCAACGGCTGCCATCAAAATAATGCAACAGGCTGTTTTCTATCGGCATTCCTGCCAAAAATTTGCTGGCCAACAGCGCCTGCGCAAGACCGATACTGCCAACTACCGGCGGCCAGATGCCATTACCGCTACAGGTTAAATCATCGGCTTGATGATCTTCGGGATAAAAACAGGCATAACATGGCGTAGTGCTTTCTTTTGGTTCAAAAAAAACTAACTGACCTTGAAAACCTTGCGCGGCAGCCGAAAGCCACGGCGTGCCACTTTTGAGCGCCAAACGGTTAAGGTGATAACGGCTGGCAAAAGTATCGGTGCAATCCAAAATTAAATCGGCATTATCAATCAATTTAAAATGTTCATCGCTTAAAAATTGGCTAAAGGCCGTCGTTTGACAATCGGGATTTTGTGCCGTCAAGGTTGCCGCCAATACCTCTGCCTTCAATTGACCGAGATGTTCGGGACGATAAAGCACTTGCCGCGCCAAGTTAGACAATTCAATGCGGTCGCCATCCATCAGCCAGAGTTGACCTACACCCATTGCCGCGAGATAGAGCGCGGCTGGCGTGCCTAAACCGCCGCAGCCAATGATCAACACTTTGCTTTGTAAAAGTTTTTCCTGACCACTTTCGTCAAAATGTTTCAATAATAAACTGCGGCTATAGCGCTGTTGTTGGTTGTCGGTTAAAGCGTCCATGATTATTTTATAACTTATTGAAAAATAAAAAATTAAATGAATGAGCAGCGTTAAAATTTTCCTTTTATTTTTCTTTTGACCCCGGCCATAAACCGAGCGTCACCCGCGGCTGTCCGGCGGCATCGGGATGCGTATGAACCTGTTGAAATTCTTGGTGTGCAAATAAGGAGCGCACGGCTTCCCCTTGGTTAAAACCATGTTCTACTACCAGCCAACAGGCTTTCGGTTGCCGACGGGTTAAGGCCAAAAGTTTGGGATAGCATTCCAAGCCGCTTTTACCGGCGATTAACGCCAAAGTGGGTTCAAAAGTTAAATCGTGGTGTAGTTCGTCTTCAGCCAGATACGGCGGGTTACTGACAATTAAATCCGGCGCAAAATCTTTTGGCCAGGCGGCATCCCAATCCCCGTGATAAAATTTAATATTTTGAATTTTAAGTTTTTTAGCATTATTTTCAGCGACACTTAACGCCGCTGCCGAGAGATCGCTGGCGAGGACTTGCCATTGTGGTCTTTCTTTGGCCAAGGCCAGCGCCAAAGCGCCGCTACCAGTGCCTAAGTCGGCGACTTGCCAAGGTTTTTCGCTATCGGTCAGCGCCAAAGCGCAGTGAATCAAGGTTTCGCTGTCGGGACGGGGAATCAACACGGCTTCGTTGATGGTTAAAGTTAGACCAAAAAAATCCACTTCTCCCAAAAGATAGGCCAACGGCTTACCTTGTTGGTAAGCAAAATAAAGTCTTTCAAAACAAGCGTATTCGCTGGCTGTCAATTGCCGTTCTGGCCAAGTATAAAGATAACTGCGTTCGACCCTTAAACAATGCGTCAGTAAAATTTCCCGGGTGCGTCGTTCGTTAAGGTCGCTTTTTAAGCAATCAGCAATGCTTGGCTTAATCATTATTGATATATTTCAGAAAGTTGTGTTAATTGCTGCGCTTGTTGTTCGCGACGCAAGGCATCCAGCAATTCCTGTAAATCCCCTTCCATAATGGCCTCCAATTTATAAAGTGTTAAGTTGATGCGGTGATCCGTTAAGCGGCCTTGCGGAAAATTATAGGTGCGGATGCGCTCGGAGCGGTCGCCGCTGCCGACTTGCGCTTTGCGTTCCGCCGCTTGGCTTTGCTGTTGTTTTTCTTGTTCTTGTTGTAAGAGACGGGCTTTTAGTACTGCCATCGCCGAGGCCTTGTTTTTGTGTTGCGAGCGATCATCTTGACATTCAACGACTAAGCCGCTGGGCAAATGGGTGATGCGGATGGCTGACTCGGTGCGGTTGACGTGCTGACCACCGGCACCGGAGGCGCGAAAAGTGTCAATGCGTAGGTCATTGGGGTTGATTTCAATGCCTTGAATTTCAGAGACTTCTGGCAAAATTGCTACGGTTGCCGCCGAGGTGTGAACGCGGCCTTGCGTCTCGGTTGCTGGCACCCGCTGTACGCGATGCGCACCAGATTCAAATTTCAGCCAAGCATAGACGTTATCTCCTTGAATGCGTGCGATAACTTCCTTAAAACCGCCGTGTTCGCCGGGGTTGCTTTGCACGATTTCAACTTGCCAGCCGCGATTTTCGGCAAAGCGGCTGTACATGCGAAATAAGTCGCCGGCAAAAATCGCCGCTTCGTCGCCGCCGGTGCCAGCGCGAATTTCTAGGAATAAATTGCTTTCATCCAGTGGGTCTTGTGGCAGCAGATGTGCCAATAAGCGTTGGTCTAGGCGCTCTTTTTCAGCCGTAGCTTGTACGAGGTCTTCTTGTGCTAACTCTTTGAGTTCTGGGTCATCGGCCAGGCTTTCGGCGCTTGCCATGGCGGCCTCGGCCTGACAGTAGGCGCGATAATCGGCGGCCAAGGCTTCGAGCTTTTTGTATTCCTTGGATAAACTTCGGAAACGTTCGCTGTCGGTAATAATGTCCGCTTGGCTTAAGAGTTGCTCTAGTTCCTGATGTCTTTCATCAAGTTGTTGAATTTTTTGGAGGATGCTTTTTTTCACAGGCAAGGGTGGCGCTAATGGTTGCTATGGAATGACTTCGTGTTATTCGCTTTATGGGTATTATGCGTGTTATGCGCGTTCTATGCGTGTCAATGGTCGGCAGGATTTTTTTTCGATAAATGAAAAAGTTCTTCAATGTTTTTGATTTTTTCTGTGTCCTGACTTTGCACCGCTTCACGGATGGCCATGGTTGGTAAATGCGCCAAGCGATTGGTCAAGGTATTGGCTAAAAAAGTCAAACATTCTTCGGCGCTTTTGCCTTTTTGCAGCATTTTCAAGGCTTGCGTCAAGGTTTGTTGGCGTAAGCTTTCGGCGTGGTCGCGGTAGCTGCGAATTAAGGTCACGCTTTCGAGGCTGTGCAGCCAGGCCATAAATTGCTGCACTTGGCTTTCCAAAAGTGCGGCGGCGGCTTTGGCCGCTTCTTGGCGGGAGCGTTGGTTGTCGCTGACGATTTTTTGCAAATCATCTACGGTGTAAAGATAGACATCGCGCAGTTGGCCAACTTCCGGCTCAATGTCGCGGGGCACGGCCAGATCAATCATAAAGATCGGGCGAAACTTACGCTTTTTCAACGCGCTTTCCACCATGCCTTTGCCCAATAACGGCAGAGGACTGGCGGTCGAGGCGATGACAATATCCGCCTTGGGTAGCACTTCTGCCAAATCACCGAGTCCTAAGCCGCTGCCGCCAAATTGTTCGGCCAATTCCCGCGCTTTGGTTAAATTGCGATTGACAATGTAAATATGCGCCGGTTGATAGGCCAAAAGATGGCGCACGGCCAGCTCAATGGTTTCACCGGCACCGAGCATCAATACGGTTTTTTGCGAAAGTGATTCAAAGAGTTGCTTTGCTAAAGCGACAGCAGCAAAGGCCACGGAAATGGGATTGGCACCGATGCCGGTGCTACTGCGCGCTTGTTTGGCGGCGGCAAAAGCCACTTGAAAGGCGCGTTTCAACATACGTCCCAAGGCTTTGGCTTGTTGAGCGCGGCGGTAGGCTTGTTTCAGTTGGCCTAAAATCTGTGGTTCTCCCAAAACCAAGGAATCTAAACCCGCGGCAACATGCAAAAGATGCCGCACTGCCTCGGCATCCCGATGCAGGTAGAGATGGTGCAGCACTTGCTGTGGTGCGGGATGGCGATGCGCCAACCATGCGCGGACGGCTTGCATACTTTCCGCCGTGCCTACGCCGTAAATTTCGCTGCGGTTACAAGTGGATAGTAACGCGACTTCCGCTAATTGTGGCAGCATCAGCAGGCGGGCAAAAGTCGCTTCGCTGTCCTCTGGCTGAAAGGTCACGCCTTCCCGCACTGCCAATGGCGCAGTTTTGTGATTGATGCCGAGCACAAATAAAACCAGCGGCGCGGCGGCGGCGCTTTCGCTTGAAGGCGGTTCGCTGGTCGCGGCGCAGTCAGTGCCAAGAGGTGCCAAGGAATTCGGATGACGCATAAGGGAGTAGTTCTCCTGTAAGACGGCTTGTTGCATATTGTTGTGCTTTGGGGTTCGATAGTGCCGAATCGTTGCTATTTTTGCTTGTTATTTTGAACGTTTTATTGTGAATGCCTGATCTTAAATGCCTTAATCTTGAACGGAGTGATGACTGTGGCAAAAATATTAGTTACTGTTTTGTTATTACTGTCTATTTTTCATGTTTCCGCACAGCCAGCAACCGCGCCTTTTTTAGAGCGTTTATGGCAAAAGCTCAAGCCACCAGCGGCAGAAAGTCAGCCTGACCTGTTTTTTTCGCTTTTTGCCGCTGAAATGGCCATCGCGCAAGCCGACTATGCCACCGGCGCACAATTTTATTTAGATGCGGCCTTACAAGGAACGCAAGCGGCTATTGCGCAACGCGCCTTTGCCTTGTCGTTGCGGATCAAAAATCCTGAAACCATGTATCGCGCCGCCGTGCGCTGGCAAACTTTAGCACCAGAAGACCTAGCGGTCGCCTGGCACAAAGTCGCGGCCTTGCTTTGGCAGGAAAAAGTCCCCGATGCCTTAGCAGTGATAAGCGATGAAAGCCTTTTGCTAGACGAGCGCAGCACTTGGCTTGTCCCGGTGTTGCAAGACCATTATGCGCAGGGCTTGTTATTTTCAACCATAAAGGTATTTTTGGATCAATTGCTTGAACTAGAAAATGCGCCGACCGCCGTCGCGATTATTTACGCACGTTTGGCGTTAGCGGAAAAAAATGCTGACCTGGCCACCACGGTTTTAGGACAAGCTGCTGAAAAATTTCCCGAAAATGGTGATCTTGTCATCCTGCAAGCTACCCTAGGCTTAGAATTAGGCGAGGTAGAGAAGGCCATTGCCTTATTGGCACAGGCACAAGCGCGACTGCCAGAAAATCTTTCGTTAAAGCAATACCTTTTTGATGTCCTCATTGAAAATCAAAAACACGCTGAAGCCTATGCTTTTTTGCCAGCACTCCTGGCACACCCGGCTTTCAATAGCGACCCAGGACTTTACTACACCGCCGGGCTTCTGGCCTTGCGGGTCGAGGAGTATGCCGCTGCCGCGCAATTTTTTCAAAAAGTCTTGACGTTAGACCCAGAAGGCAGCCAGCACGATTTGGCTGATATTTATTATCTTCTCGGACAAACTGCCGAACAGCAGCAATCGTGGGCGGCGGCGGCAGAGTGGTATCAAAAAGTTAGCGGCGAGAGGGCGCTGACTGCCGGTTTGCGGCAAGCCGTGGTGTTGTTCAAACAACAAGGGCTTACTGCTGCTTTAGCACAGTTGCAAGCGCTACGTCAGGATTATGAAGACAGCGACAGCCGTAAACAAATTTATCTTTATCAAGCGGATATCTTGAATGAAGCCAAAGATTTTCGCCAAGCCTTGACCACTTATGAACAGGCCTTGCTGGAACAGCCTGGCGATGCCGATCTGCTTTATGGGCAGGCGTTAGTGGCCGAAAAAATGGACGATTTGCTGCTTTTTGAAAAAAACTTACGGCAGATTTTGGCACAAGACCCCGAGGATGCCAATGCGCTCAATGCCTTAGGTTATACCTTTGCTGATAGAAATATCCGCTTAGCCGAGGCCAAAGTCTTGCTGGAAAAAGCTCTTGCCTTAGAACCCGATTCAGCGGCGATCACCGATAGTTTGGGTTGGCTGTATTTTCGCTTAGGCGATTTGGCGCAAGCCAAAGCCTATATTGAACGCGCCAACCAGATGCTACCTGATCCAGAAATTCTCGCGCATCTTGGTGAAATTTATCTTTTAGAAGGAAAAACTGCCGAAGCCGAAGCCTTGTTTCGCCAAGGTTTAGAGAAATTTCCTGATTCACCGTATCTTTTGAAAACCTTGCAGCGCTTGCGTCCTGATTTATTAGCGCTGCCAGTGGCAGCCGATAGCGCTGCTGCGCCTGGTGAATCGCTACCTGAAACGGCACTTGAAACGCCACTTGAAACGCCACTTGAAACGCCAGCGGCGGTCGAGCAGAAATAACCTTAGGTTTAAGAACCGACGCAGAGGAAATTTTTTATATGTTTGTGCTTTTTTTTCGTCTCTTGCTGATGGTATTCCTGCTTGCGCTTAGTGCCTGTAGCACCCAAGTGCCAGATGCGGTCAGCAGTCCGCCGGAAGTGATTTCCGCCGCTGAAGTGCGGCGCAATTTACTTGGGCATCTCAATGCCTGGCAGGCGCGGGGACGGTTATCGTTTTCCGATAGCGTCCAGGCCGGTGCGGCAAATTTTGTTTGGGAGCAAAACGACCAAAGCAGCCGCTTATTTTTACGCGCACCCTTGAGCGGACAAAGTGTTTTTTTAGAGTTTAGCGGTAAAAATGCCATCTTGCGCTATGGCGACGGTAGCCGGATTGAAAGCCAAGACCCTGAAAAATTATTGTCTGAAATCAGTGGCATTCGACTGCCTTTGCAAAAATTTTCGACCTGGCTTTTGGCCAGTCAAGCCGACAGTGTCTTACAAGCCGGAGGTTTGCCGAAAAGCGCCAGCGAAGGACTATGGCAAATAGACTATGTGCGCTACGAAATGCAGCAAGGCATTGCTTTGCCGAAACGTTTAGACATTCAGCATGACGATTTAGAAATACGGATTTTTATCGAGGAATGGCGACTGTTGACACCGTTGCCATTGTTAAGTCATCAAAAAGAAAGCGCTTTAAGTAAACCGGCCTTGTTTTGCCAACATCGCCTAGCACAGGCCAGCTTATGAGCGCGGTGCTTGACCAAAAGCGCTGGCATTCAGCGTGGGCACCGGCCAAAGTCAATCGTTTTTTACGCATTTTACAAAAACGTCCTGACGGTTATCACAATTTACAAAGCATTTTTAGCAGCATTTCTCTGGCCGACGTGCTGCATTTCCGGCATCGCGATGACGGCGTGCTGCGCCATCTGCGCCGCTACAATTTTTTGCCAGCAGACGATTTAATTATTAAAGCGGCTCAAGCTTTACGCGAGGCTTCGGGATTTTTGCATCTCGGTGCCGACATTGTTTTAGAAAAAAACATTCCTCTGGGTGCCGGTCTTGGCGGCGGCAGCAGCGATGCGGCAACGGCGTTGCAGATGCTTAACCGCTTGTGGCAATTGAATTTTTCCCAAGAAAAACTGCATGAATTAGCGACGCTTCTCGGTGCCGATGTGCCATTTTTTTTAAGCGGCGGCAATGCTTGGGTTGAGGGAAAAGGCGAGAAAATTCAAAGCATCCCAATGCCAAGTTGTTTTATGGTCTTGGTTTGTCCACTGCTACATTGCGCGACGGCCAAACTTTTTGCACATGCTTGCTTGACAAGGCATACCTCGGTCATTACGATAGCGGACTTTCATCAAGGCTACAGCGACAACGATTTTTTACCCGTAGTCTTTGATATTTATCCAGAAATAGCACAGTTATATCAAAAAATAGCTGTCTATGGTCGGCCAAAACTCAGCGGTAGCGGTTCGACTTTATTTCTAGAACATCAGCAAAAAAGCCAAGCCATAAAAATCGCCTATGCACTTGAACAACAAGGTATCGCGAAAGTGTTTTTGGTAAAAAGTGCGGCTTCTTAAAGTTTTTGCTGAAAAGTTACAAAAATTGCAAAAAATCATGCAACCCTCCACTGGGGTGTAGCCAAGCGGTAAGGCAGCGGGTTTTGATCCCGCCATGCGTTGGTTCGAATCCAGCCACCCCAGCTTCTTCATACATCATGCACATGGCATTGGAATTCCTATCTCCGGCATTGCGATTCTGAAACATCACCATATTCCACCGAATCACCTACACAGTAACAGCATGTCTATCGTTGCCTCTCCTGGAAATTTAAGCCGCCTGATGATTTTTTCGGGTAATGCGAATCTGCCTTTGGCACAAAAAATCGTCCATCAACTGAATATTCCGCTCGGCAAAGCCATGGTGGGGCGCTTTAGTGATGGCGAAATTACGGTGGAAATTTTGGAAAATGTCCGTGGTAAAGACGTTTTTATCATTCAACCGACCTGCCAACCCACCAATGATAACCTGATGGAATTGTTGATCATGATTGATGCACTGCGCCGCTCTTCGGCCAGTCGCATCACCGCGGTGGTTCCCTATTTTGGCTATTCCCGTCAAGACCGCCGGCCGCGTTCCACTCGGGTGGCTATCAGCGCCAAAGTCGTGGCGAATATGTTGACCGTGGTAGGGGTAGATCGCGTTTTAACCATTGATTTACATGCAGATCAACTGCAAGGCTTTTTCGATATTCCGGTGGACAATGCTTATGCCTCTCCCTTGTTGTTGAGCGATATTTGGCGGCAAAAATTTGTCAATCCGATGGTGGTGTCGCCGGATATTGGCGGCGTGGTGCGGGCGCGGGCGATAGCTAAGCATCTGGAAGAAGCCGATATGGCGATCATTCATAAGCGTCGCCCGAAACCGAATGTCAGCAAAGTCATGCACATCATCGGCGAGGTGCGCGATAAAGTTTGCATTGTTGTGGATGATATGGTGGATACCGCCGGCACCTTGTGCAAGGCGGCAGAAGCCTTGAAAGAACATGGTGCGGCCAAAGTTTTTGCCTATTGTACGCATCCGGTGTTATCGGGGGATGCCATCAACCGCATCCAAAATTCCGAACTGGATGAATTGGTGGTCACGGATACCATCCCGTTGTCCGTGGAAGCTATCAACTGTCCTGCGATTCGTCAGTTGACCGTGGCTGATATGCTTGCCGAAACCATTCGCCGTATTCATCTGGAAGAGTCCGTCAGTTCGATGTTTCCTGAGTAAGTTTTGCGCTAAAATTTTCTTAAATTTCTAAAATTATCAAAGAGTTGTTTTTATGGAAAACTTTATTGTTAATGCCGACGTTCGTCAAGACCTTGGTAAATCTGCCAACCAGCAATTGCGGAAAAGTGATCTGGTGCCGGCCATCGTTTATGGTGGCAAAAAACCGCCTCTGCCCATCAGCTTGCATCATAATGAATTGACCCGACATCTCCGTCACGAAGCTTTTTATTCGCATGTCTTAACGCTGCAATTGCCAGGAACTGCCGAAAAAGTCATTTTGCGTGATTTACAACGGCATCCAGTAAAACCAGGCTTTATTATTCATGCCGATTTTCAAAGAGTTACTGAAGGCGAAAATATTCACGTCAAAGTGCCGTTGCATTTTATTCATGGCGATATTTGTGTTGGCGTAAAAATCGGTGGTGGTCAAATTATTCATAACTTAAACGAAGTAGATATTGAATGCCCACCGGATCAACTTCCTGAATTTATTGAAGTGGATTTAACGCATCTCAATGTTGGCGAAACCTTGCATTTATCGCAATTAACCCTGCCGGCGAAGGTAACGATCCGTGCCTTAAAACATGGTGCCGATCACGATTTACCTGTTGTCACCGTGATGCCGCCGCGTGGTGGTGCCGCTGATGCTGAAGCTGAGCCAGCCGCCTAAATAAATTTATGACAATCAATGCCCTAAAGCTGATTGTTGGTTTAGGCAATCCTGGGGAAGAATACCGACAGACACGACACAATGTTGGCTTTGATTTAGTTGATGAAATCGCTTCGGAATTGCGTCTGTCCTGGCAAAATAAGCCAAAGTTTTTTAGCGATTTGGCACTTTCTGATGCTTATACCTTGCAAAAACCTACCACTTACATGAACCGCAGCGGCCAAGCCGTCGCGGCTTTCGCGCAATTTTATAAAATTCCTCCCGAAGCCATTTTGGTGCTACACGACGACCTCGACCTCGCGCCTGGTGCGCTTCGCCTGAAAACTGGCGGCGGTGCCGGTGGCCATAACGGCTTGAAAAGTATTGATCAATCCCTCGGTAATCCCAATTATCATCGCCTGCGTATCGGTATCGGCCATCCGGGTGTGCGCGGCGAGGTTTTGGGTTTTGTGCTTGGCCGACCAAGTAGCGCTGACCGTGAAGCCTATCGGCAAAGTTTTGCACAAGTGTTAGCATCCCTCCCCGACCTCTTGGCAGGCGATTTTCCCAAGCTCATGCGCCTGTGGCATAGCAGCAAAAAATAAAATTTTTCAAGGAGTTAAAATGGGCTTCAAATGTGGTATCGTGGGCTTACCCAATGTGGGTAAGTCCACGCTTTTTAATGCACTGACGCAATCCGGCATTGCCGCTGAAAATTATCCGTTTTGTACCATTGAGCCCAATGTTGGCATGGTGGCGGTACCGGATCCGCGTTTGGCAGCTTTGGCGAAAATTGTCAATCCCCAGCGTATCTTAGCGACAACGATGGAGTTTGTGGACATCGCTGGTTTGGTCAAAGGCGCGGCCAAGGGTGAAGGACTGGGCAATCAATTTTTGGCACATATCCGTGAAACTGATGCGATTGCTCAAGTGGTACGCTGTTTTGAAGACGATGATATTATTCATGTTGCGGGAAGAGTTGATCCTTTGGATGATATCGCCGTAATCAATTTAGAGCTGGCTTTGGCAGACTTAGAAAGTGTGCGTAAAGCCTTGGAGCGAAATGCAAAAATCGCCAAATCTGGCAATAAAGACGCCAAGTTTAAGCAAGAGCTGTTAGAACAAGTGCAAGCGCATTTAGATGAAGGGTTGCCAGTGCGAA
>CAYWWW010000023.1:0-20124 GCA_964462205.1 uncultured Cardiobacteriales bacterium | reverse complement strand
TTTTTTCACTTAAGTAGGCGCTCCACTGCATCAGCCGTAGGCGGTGGCGAAACGGTGAGGACGGCCATGGGGAGACTTGCGTAAGTTTCTACGCATTGATCGTTTTAATACAGGCTATTATGGCATTTTCTTGAGCGTTGGCGAGGGTTGGTAACCTTACGAGCGGTTCTCGGCAGTTTTGCCTTGGGTCGTCGTAACCTTATTTTCCCTTCCCTGCGGTTTTTCTATCCTTATACTGCCTCCCAGTTCAGCAACCGGTTTTTTTCTGCAATTTTTTACCGCACTTGGAGGAAATATCTATGTTTTTTCGCCTGATGCTGTTGTTTGCCTTGCTTGCCGCCATTGGCCAAAACCCAGTTTACGCTGCCGATTATCGCTCTTGCACGCCTTCGGAAATTGGTCGCAATGCCGGCGCTGCCGGCGGCGGCACCACTGCCGGCGGAATTTTAGCTACCACCCCGCTTTGTGCTGCCAGCGGTCCTTTTGCGCCGCTTTGTATTGGCGCGGTGATTGCCGTAGGCGTTGCTGCTGGAGCCACCGCCGGTCACTTGATTGGCAGCAGCATTGATGGTTGTCGTTAATTAACACTTGGCACTTGCGGCTTCACCGCCGCAACGCATTTAATTTTTTATTATTTATTTCAAAAAACAGGAAGCAAAAGATGATTACCCTCGAAAGTATTTTAGAGTTTTTTACGTTATTACATCCCGTTATTGGCTCGCTTAGCGCCAGCGTCGTCATTGGTACTTCAGTGTATGCTTTTTTCAATCGGAGACGGATTCATCTCTGGTTTAAGACGAACAAATTCCCCAGTGTCAACAAAGACCTGGATCAAAATAAATATGACGGCCTCATCTTCACCGTCTCCCGTCCGGATGTGCCGACTTGGGTCATTGAAAGTCAACGCCCTAAATATGTGGGGCTAGTGGAAAGTGCGCAGTCACAGGCCAGCAGTGACAAAATTATGGAAAATACTAGCAATATCAATATTAAATTTGCCTCTCCGCAGCGGCTAGTGGATGTGGATAACCCGGAAGAAAGCAAACATGCCGTCGAAGTATTGATCAAAAAATTGCAAAAAAATGGCTGCAAAAACATCGCTGTGGACATTACTGGTGGGAAAGTAACGATGTCACTTGGCGCATTCATGGCTGCTGAAGAAGCGGGCGTGCAAACGATATATATCTCCACAGAATTTGATGTCGCTCTAAAAGCACCACGCATGGATACGGCAAAAATCATTTCCATATCGAAGCCACTATAAAACGAATAAACACTGCTTGCTTACCAAAGGAATTGTATGCCTGAAATCAATGAAAACAAAAATATGGATTGGAATGCTTATGAAAAACGCATCGTCGTGGCCGTCACTGGTTTATCGCCGCAAATTGTCACTGAAACCATTTATGCTTTGGTTAAAGATCAACAGTTTATCCCAACTGAATTGGTTATTTTAACTACAGCGGAAGGTGCAGGACGCATCAAACTCGAATTATTAACCAAAGAACCCGGCTGGCTGTGGAAGCTCTGCCGTGACTTAGATATTCCGAACATTGCTTGCCCAGAAACAAACATCATTGTTATCAGTAATAAAGACGGCAAACCTTTGACTGATATTCAAAGCGCCGACGATAACAAACGGGCTGCTGATTGCATTATGGATACCGTGCGCCTTTTAACCGCTCACGATAATACCGCTCTGCATGTTTCGATTGCCGGTGGCCGCAAAACTATGGGTTTTTATTTGGGTTATGCCTTGTCTATGTATGGCCGCAGTCAGGATCGGCTGTCGCATGTTTTGGTTTTTCCAGGGGATTTTGAAAGCAATCGCAATTTTTTCTATCCCACGCAAGAGCCAAAAGTGATTCACAACCGCGATGAAAAACCTTTGAATTGTCAAGATGCTGAAATTATTTTGGCTGATATTCCTTTTGTGTCGTTGCGCAATTTATTTCCGCCGAATTTGCAAAATGAAAGCGCCTCTTATGGAGAAGTGGTTGAAAATGCAAGATTTTCTTTAAGGCCGCCACACCTACTTTACAGAAAACAACAGCAGGCTATTTTTATTCAAGGCAAGCGCATTGATTTTACCAATAGGGAGCTAGCCTTTTACTTAATTTTTATTTATGCAAAACAGGAAGGTAAAGAAATTCGTATGCGCACTAAACATATTGAAGAAAAAGAAGACATTAAAACATTTGACAGGCTTTTTAGAGAACAACTCAAACTACTTGATCCCAATGTAGAAAGCAATTTTACTGCCGATGGACAATTTCAGCCGCTCAAGACACATGTACACGATAAAATTATTGCTGCCTTGGGTGAACAAATCGCTACACAATATTACATAATCAATGCAAAGAGAGGGAAAGGGAGATACAAACTATCCGATGCTTTAAGCGAAGATGTCATTGAAGTGAAAAATTTTTAGTTTTTTTATTAACTTTTGGAGGTAGTACCATGATTTATTTCGTTTCTCGTCACAATGGCGCTAAAGAATGGGCAGAAAAACAGGGAATGAAAATTGACGAAATACAAGCGCATATTGACGGAAATTTCGTTGAAAAATTGCACGATGGCGATTTAGTCGTAGGCAACGTCCCGATGCAGTTTGTCGCTGACATCTGCGCCAAAGGCGCACGCTATATTCACTTAACTGTGAATGTCCCGGCTGAATGGCGCGGGCGCGATATCTCCTGTGAAGACATGGAGGCACTTAAACCGATTTTGGAAGAATATCAAGTCACTAAAAAAGACTTTCAACCATGAATACCCTTTTTTGTCTTGGAACTTTTCAAGCCATCGCCAACTTGCCGCCGTTATTGGCGGTAGCGGAGGCGGGCGATCAAGTGATTTTTTTGGATAGCAAAGCGGTAGATTCGCAAAAAATCATCAGACTGCTACCAAAAAACTTGCGAACACAAACACTAAAAATTTCTGATGCTTTGCCAAAAATTATTGAAGAAGTTAGCAATTTTTTAAGCACTGTTCCCAAAGAACAAAGCATCTATTTTATTTTTAACGGCGGCACCAAGCTCTCCTCATTGGCGGTTTTGGAAGCGCTACGCGAGAGGGCGCCGAGCATTATTTATGGACAAGAAAAGCCGTGTGAGTATTGGGAGTGCGAAAGCAAACTTCAGGAAGTAAAAAGATTTTTTTATCCAACTGCTGGCATAACACTGGAAATGGTCTTAGCTAGTAATGGTGTTGAATTATTTGGTTCAGAGAATAAAAAAATTTATAGCTATCAAGCTATTGAAAATATTTTTTCTAAAAATTTTAGTTATAAATTGGCTGATACGATACATTTTTACGACAATTATTTTGATAGGTTCAATAATAATGCTATCCGAGAAATTTTAAGTTTTGACAACTTATTAAAAGTCAATCGTAAAGCTATAGTATCATGGCAAAATGTCTTGATTGATTTGATTCAACAACCGCTTAAAGAAAAAGCCATCATCGAGGGCGTTTATCAAGCGACGTTAATTTTATTATCTCTATCTGAAGAAGAGCAAAGAACCTATTTAGAAAAGGCTTTGCAAGATGAAAACTTAGAAAGAGTTTGTCAATCCAACATTTTAATTTTTCTTTCAAAAAATTATCCTTCTTATCAATCCAAGCTCATTTCTAACTATGAGTCACTGAAAGGTTTTTATAACAAATTTTTACGCGCCTTGGAGATAACACCTGTCGTTCCTACAGGAGAGAACTTAGGTATTGGCAGAGTCTTTGAAGAAGCTACAGCAGCCAGAACCATAGACTTCTTAAAAAATAATCCTGATTTTCAAAAAATTATTTCAGAAATTTGGTTAAATGTAAAAATCTGCAATCAAAAGAATCCAGAAACTGTTACAGCGGAATACGATGTATTGATACTTTTGAAAAACGCTATTCTTTTACATCTTGAATGCAAAAGTGGTAGTTTCAAACAAAAAGATATTGATGCTCGTCAGTACGTTATGCAAGGTATCACTTCAAAATTAGCAAAGTTTTATATCGTATCGCCATTGTTTACAAATTTACAGAGAAAGCCATATTTTGCTTCAATGTTAGAAAATTTTAAGGCTTTAGAGAAGCAACGTGATACAGCTTATTTTTTCTTAACTATACCCAATCAACCCAATACTTTTACCTATCAGGATGATGAACAACAAAAAACCGTTCCCATTCCAACTTTTGAAGATAGCCTGAAAAAAATTTTACAGCCTTATTTATCAACCTCTATTTAAAGGAAATCTGCATGGCTTACGCCTATCTTTTTGAAGCTGCCTCGATTCAAAGTTATCTCTTTGATAGTACAAAATTAAAAGACATTATCGGTGCCAGTGAACTTTTAGAATATCTTTGGCTTGATAATGGTCTTTTGGATCAAGTCTTAGAGACCCTGAAATTAAAGCAAACTATTGTTTTTTCCCGTCGCACCGGCGGCGCTTTTTATGCTTTTGCCGAAAATGCAAAAGACTTAGATGCACTGCAACAACTCTGGACGTTAAGTGTGCAACAGGTTGCGCCAGAATTGCGCTTTGTCGAAGCCCGCGCCGAGGGCAGTCACGCTTACGAAGCCTTTCAAAATGCACGCAAAATTTTAGAAGCGGCACGTAGCCAGTACCAAGTGAGCTTACCCCTAACCCCGCCGTTAAGCCTGGTCAACACGCATACAGGTAAAGCCGTTTTGTTTAACGCGTCGAAAAAAGATAAACAATTGGATTTAGCTTCACAAAGTAAGCGTTATTTTGCCGGTGCGAGTGCTTTACTGAAGAAATTTGATCAGGAATTAACCGTTTATGATTGGCCGTTTAACTTAGAAGTGGAAGATCAAGACGATGAATTAGAAGAAGAAACTGCGCAAGAAGTAGAAAAAAGCAAGCCTGCTAAAAAAGACCCTCGCTTTCCCTTCAAAAGGGATAATCGCTATGTAGCCGTGGTTCACGCGGACGGCAATCGCTTGGGACAATTATTGCGGACTTTGGCCGAATACAGCAAACAACATCCTGAATCCTTTATCGATATTTTTTCTGCTTACTCGGAGGCAATCGAGAAAGCTACAATCAGCGCTGCGCAGCAGGCCACGGCTTTACTAAAACCTGTCTATGAAAGACGAAAAATCATGCCGATGCGCCCAATTATTTTGGGTGGCGATGATATTACTGTTATCATTCGTGCTGATTTAGCACTTGAATTTACAAAAGTTTTTTTAAACGCTTTTGCCGAAGAAAGCCAAAAACGTTTAAGTGAAGTCGCGAAAGAGCATCCGGTACAAGGCTTACCAACACGCTTAACCGCCTGCGCGGGCATTGCTTATATTCGCTCGAATCAACCCTTGTATTTAGCACAAGGACTAGCTGAAGATCTTTGCAAAAAAGCTAAGGCTGATTCTAAAAAAATCATTAAAAACAATAATGCAAAAGAAGTGCCGGCAAGCTTAGCTTTGTATCGGGTAACCAGCACCTTAAGCGACGATATGGATGTTTTGAAAGAATTAACGATAGAAAATAATCAAGAAAAATTTATCAACACCTTGTCCGTTTATGGCTTAGAAGCATCTGAACTCCCTGATTTGCAACATCTTTTAGCATTGCAAAAACTGATGGAACAAGAAAAATGGAGCCGAGGTCCGGCGCGGCAATTATTGGGTTTATTAGAGCTTGACCTTGCGCAAGCCAAAACGCGCTATAAGCGTTTTCGTGATCTTATGAAAAATAATGAACAATACAAAAATTTATTAAACGATTTTGATAAGACACTTGAAAACTTAACGTCTTCTTTTGGCAAAGTACATCCTGAATTGCCCTTTTATGGCCAAGAAGGCAAAGATGAATGGCATAGTCCATTGGGTGACGCAATTTCCTTATTAAGCATTGATAATAAAACTTTTTAATCAAGGAGTATCTTTATGTCTTGGCAAATAGCGATCCATTTTCAACAATATTGGCATGCCGGTTCAGGACGCGGCAGCGGCTTTGTCGCCGATAGTTTGGTCTTAAAAAAAGACGGCTTACCGATTTTTCCTGGCAAAACCTTGCGTGGGCTATTGCGCGATGCGGTAGTGAAAGCCGAAGCCTGGGGCTTTTATCAAGATTTATCTGAAAAAGACTTAGCCGACCGCTTATTTGGAGAACGGGATGTTAAAAATCTACGTTATTTTTCCTTATTGCGCGTGGGCAATGCAGAATTATCCAAGGGTTTACAAGAAAAATTGCTTAAACAAAAACAGGTCATTGCCAATTTTTATCAAAATATCTATCAAACGGCCATCAATCTTGACAGCGGCGTTGCCGAGGAAAAAAGCCTGCGCGGTATGGAAGTCACCGTGCCTTTGACCTTGTATGCCACAGTCGAGCAACGACCTACCGCAGAACTTGCCGTCATTGCTGACCCAACTCTGGAAGAAATTTTTACGCGAGCGCTGCCCTTGGTTCGTGCTTTGGGAAGCAACCGCAGCCGTGGCTTAGGACGCGCTTCCTTAACTTTTTCCAAAATTTAACAAATATTTACAAAGGAATTTTTATGAAACGTTGGCGTTTATTATTCAAACTCGAAGAAGAAATCAGCATTTCTAGCCGTGCCGCCAGCAGTGGCGGACATGAAGGTTTGCCTTTTATCCCTGGCTCGGCGCTGCTTGGTGTCGCCGCGCAAAAATTATATCGGCAACTCTCGCAGGAACAAGCCTTTATTTTATTCCACAGTGGCAAAGTGCGCTTTGGCAATCTCTATCCGATCAGCATGTTGGGCTTACCAATGTTACCGATTCCGCTGTCTTGGCAAGTGGAAAAAGATCAAAAAGATCATATTGAAAACAATCAGTTCAAGGCAGAAAAAATTTACAATGGTACTGCGGCAACACCAGCGCAAGCCCTTAAACAAGCCCAACAGTTGCGGACAGGCTTTGTCAGCGAAGCCGGCGAGCACTTTTTACCTGCGCAAAACTTTCGGATGAAAACGGCGATTGACCCTAAAACTGGCATGGCCGATGAAAGTAAAATTTTTGGTTATCAATCGCTTGCCAATGATGCGCTGTGGTATGCCGACATTGAATGCGACGACAATGTAGATAAAAATTTACTTGCAGCATTTGCGTGAAGTTTTTGCTGAAGCGGTGTTCTTTGGCCGCTCGCGTTCATCTGAATACGGCAAAGCACATATTTTTGAAATTATTGAAGAAAATTTATCTGATAGCATTTCTTTAGCAACAGGCGAAGTCAGTCTATGGCTTCATACTGACCTTTGCTTAGTCAACGACTTAGGAATGCCGGCATTGGAACCAAAACCAGAGTTTTTTGGCTTAACTGGTTCTATTGTTTGGGAAAAAACCTTCATCCGCACTCGGCGTTTCATTTTATTCAACAGCTACCGCCGCACCTATGAACCGGAACGGTTTGCCATTAACGCCGGTAGCGTCTTGACCTTTGCCTTAAACGAAGCAGGAAATCTAAAAAATCCAAGCCTTTATCCAGAAACTGGCTTAGGACGTTTTATTGTCAATTCGCCGCTGTTGCAAGGCCAACATCCAACCTTTACCACTGCTCCCAAAGCCTTAGCAAAACCAACGTCTGCGCTTTCGGCTCAGCCGTTAAGCGCTGAAGAAAAACAGTTTTTTAATTGGTTAGAAGGCAGCGACAGCTTTGATCAGGCCAAACAAGACTATGAAAAAACTGCTAAACAATGGCTTTATGAGTTAGGAAAAATTTATCCGGCTGCTTGTCGTTTTGCCGGTGCCGGTGAAAATTTTTGCTTAGGTCCTTCGGCGAGCCAATGGGGCAGTGTTGTGGCCGAAGCCAAAGTGGCAACTAGTAAAGCACAGTTATTTCAGAAATTATTTGAAGACAATCACGCGATTTGCAAAGCAGATCACAAGGGCTGGCAACAGGATTTTTTCTTTGATAATAAAATAGATAAATTCGCTACCTGGTTCAAAAATAAAGCAAAAGATCAAGAGCCACGCTTAATTCAAATTTTTGCCACCTTGGCCATGAAAGAAGTGCAAAACAAAATGCGCCAAGGTGCAAAACGTTAATTATATTCACTATTCACATCAGGAAAAATTATGACTGACACTCGCAATGCCTTTAATCCCTTAGCGCATCCGGTATTTCATTTGGCACGTTTAACTTTAGAAGCGGAAACCGCTTTATCCATCAGCACCGGCGCGAGCGACGGCGTTTTTGATACCACTTTAGTGCGTGATGCCAATGGCTTACCGACTTTGCCCGGCAGCAGTGTCGCCGGTGTGTTACGGCATCTGTTTGCCAAGCATTACGGTCAAGAAGCCATGGAAAAATGCTTTGGTTTTCAAGATAAACGCGAAGGCCAAGCCTCAAAAGTGCAAGTCTCCTGGGGCGTTTTACAAGACAGCCACGGCAAAGCCCAAGAAGGTATCGTTTATAACTTACAAGACCCTTTACTTAAAGCCGCCGTACAAGGCATCTAAGAGCCGATTTTCCGCGATAACGTCAAGTTAAGCCATAAAGGGGTCGCTGTGGATACCAGCAAATTTGAACGCAGTGTTTTACCCGCCGGCTTTCGTTTTAGTCTTGAATTATCCTTATGGAGCGAAAGTAAAAACGATCCACAATGGCAAAATCTTTTGCAATTACTGACAGATTCGGCGTTTCGTTTAGGCGGCAAAACCCGCAGCGGTTTGGGAAAAATGAAAGTTATCACCTTGCACAGCGGCAGCTTTGATCTGAAAAATAAAGAAGATCGTCAAGCCTTTTTTAGCATTCGTCCAAAAATGGATGATCTACACGCCTTAACGCCACAAAGTCATGCTTCCCAAGCGCATGAAAAAGTTACTGTTAAATTAACACTCACGCCTACTGATTTTTGGCGCTTCGGACAGGGCAGCGCAGCCTTACTAGAAAGCGATGACCCGGCTGATTTATTGCCTAAAATTGAAAGTAAAGTCTTATGGGAAAACGGTCAGGGGAAAATAATGGGCAACTCAATGTTATTACTGCCTGGTAGCAGCATTAAAGGCGCGTTGGCGCACCGTTTGTGCTTTCATTATTTGCGCTTTAGCAAAACCTTTGTCGAAAGTATCGCTAACTTGAAAGATTACGAGGCCAATAATGACAATCCCGCCGTAAGCTATTGGTTTGGCAATGCTAAAGATACTACAAAACAAGATAACAAGCGAAAAACCACTGGCCAAGCCGGACGCGTTTTGCTCGATGATCTCTATTTACCCATTCCTGGCAGTCAAGAAGCGCGTAAACAAAAAATGGCCATCCAGATGCACAGCGTCATTGACCGTTTTAGCGGTGGCGTGCGCGAGCATATGCTTTTTTCCGAAGAATTATCTTGGCAAGGCGAGCCTTGGTCGATCACTTTACAACTCTTGATTGATTCTGAATGTAATCAAACCTTTCGCCGTGCTTTCGATGCAACCTTACAAGACCTCTGTTCTGGTCGGTTAAGTCTCGGTGCTGGTGGTGCAAAAGGACATGGTTTTTGTCAAGGGAGCTATCAATATGTTTATAAAAATAAAATCTTAACACCGGAAGCCTGGCTTCAGTTAGCCGATTTACCTGAGAAGAAAACCACCACTACGGAGCAGATGGCATGAGCTTAAAAAATTTGCAGCAACAATACCTTAACTTGACAGAAAACCTAAAAAAATCCCCGGTGAAATTACCAGAGCTGCGCCTAAGCGGCACCACAGTGCAAAAAAATCATTATCAGGATCACGCGGCAGTGTTTCAGGCCATAGCTCAATTCAAACCGATTGAAGGCTATGTATTACAACAATCCGGCAAGCAGGTTTTTACTGAAGGTGAGCGCTTAATTGATAACTTTGTAAGTCATGGACTTATGCTTTTTGGTGAGTTGATCAATGAAACAGAAAGTTTATTGCTGCGCCAACAGGGTCAGGGTTGGAGCATCTGGATTTATACGCCGGATTATGCTGACAGTTCAATGCTTTATGACACCATCACCTTGGTGCCCGGCACCTTAGAAAAACCTTATAATAAAATGCGCTATCGTCGTTATTGGCGACAAGCGGAAACGAGCCAAGCTATTCAACCTTATTTATTTATTTTTCAAGGCTTTCATTTTCAAAAACCCCAACAAGGAGATCAAGCATGACTAATCCAGCGATTGAGAAAAAAACCCCGAACACAACCCGTTCAGCGGCACCACAACCAGCACCACAGCGTCCAGGTGGCGACCGCAATAGACCAAATGCCAACTATCAACAGCGTGGCGGCAATGATCAACGTCGTGGTGGACACGGCGGTGGTGGCAACGCTAACCAATTGAATTACATCAATAGTCCTTACAACTTCGTACCCCTATCCTCCGTCGTGGTCAAACCGGCGTGGCACGCACAAGTCTCGCAAGACCTGCCCTTTGCCGACGGTTACAGCGGCGTTTTAACGCTGACTTATACCAACCACACGCCCTTGGTCGTTGGCGGCGTGCAGGAAAAGGCAACCGCGAACGCCCCAGGTCAAGTGCGTTGCTTTCAAACGCCCGATGGCCGCTACGCCCTCCCAGGTACGGCGCAAAAAGGCATGATTCGCAATGTGTTAGAGATTTTAAGCTACAGCCGGATGCAAAATGTGGACGATAAACGCTATGGCCTGCGTGATATCAGCGGCCGGTACGTTAAAAATGCCTATGCCAGCAATGTAGCGGGGCAAGTAAAAACCGGCTTTATGAAAATCAACGCGGAGGGCAAAGCCGAAATTACCCCGTGTCAGATGACCCGCGTTTCCCATCGTGATTTAGAACAACGTCGGCCACAGATGCCAAAGCCTATATTTTCCAAAAAAAGAAAATCGGTAAAAGAAAAGTATCAAGCCTGGGGGCATGATTTAAGCATTACATTTGATCTTGGAAAAACAGACAGTTGTACCGGACAAGCAAAAGACATGCCTAATGCAGCAGTAAGACTTGGTCTTGGCAAATTAACAGGAACTTTAGTTTTTACGGGGCAAATTTCTGATTCAAGTGACAATCAAACGAACCCACAAGGCAGAACAACTTGCGGAAAGTATTTGGACTTTATTTTTTACAACGAACGCCCAAGCAACAAATTTTCTGTGAAAGACCGCGATTGGCAAGATTTTCTCTTTGTGCATCGCAATGATGAACCGGAAAATTCCGGCATGTCCTGGCCTGGCTATTGGAAAAAGCAATTTTATGCCGGAAACGCCGTACCAGTTTTTTATCTGCAAAGTTCAACGCAAACCCGCATCGGTCTTGCCTATATGCCGCGTCTCGCTGGTGATTTTAGCGTGCATGACTGCATCAAACACACCAACGAAACACATCTCGATGATGCCGGGGATGATTTTTGTCAAACGCTTTTTGGGCGCGTCGGCGAAAAACCTGAGCAAGCCTTAAAAGGTCGCGTGAGTTTTGAAACGGCGCTAGTGCAAGTGCAACCGGCGTTGACAGCCAGCAGTCCGACGATTTTGAACGGTCCGAAACCCAGTTATTTTCCCAATTATATCAAACAGAAAACTGCACCTAGCACCGCACATAAACTGCAAGGCGACACCTACGCCACCTACGTCAAAAGCCAAGGCAATGACAAACCTGAAATACGCGGCTATAAACGCTATCCGGTGCGACCGGAAGCTATGGCTAAGGTACAAGAATTAAATAACGATCAAATTGCCAATACAAAAGTACAAGTGCAGTTACATACGCTGCCGAAAGATCAAAAATTTACCTCGCGGGTGGTCTTTCATAATCTCAAAGCGGAAGAACTCGGCGGCCTGCTTTATGCCTTAACCTGGGGCGGCGATAGCAATCTGCGCCACAGCATTGGCATGGGAAAATCTTTTGGTTTCGGACAGTTGTCTTGCCAAGTTGCGATCAAAGAATTGCTTGCCAACGATCCTGAACAAACGGCAACACACAATGCCGACTATTTTATGAACCGTTTTAATGACTATATGGATCAACAGGTGAGGGGCTGGAAAGAAAGCCTGCCGATTCAAACGCTCAAAGCCATGGCCAATCCTACTTTGGCAGAAAATAACAGAAGTTTTCATGGCAAACTCAAGCACATGGATTTAGGCATGGGCGCAAGCAATCAATTTGTTAGAGCAAAACAAAATGCTTTAGTGCTAGAGCCGTATTGCAATCAAGGCACTTTACCAGGCGGTGCCGCAAGAGCCTCTGGCGAACCGTCAAATCCGAGAGGTGCCCAACCGCCAAGACTGGCAGAGCCAGCCGCGCCAGCGCCGATCAAAATCGAGCATCCCAAATTGCAAGGTATGATCGAGGAAGTAAAAAAAGCAAATAATCAAAGCGATGATAAAGAAGTCCTGAAAGGCCGACCGTTGGCGAACAAATGGCAAGCCATGGACGAAGGCGAGGAAAAGGAAGCTATCCGTAAGGAAATCATTGCGTTACGCAAAAGTTTAGGATTTTGGGATGGCGTCCCAGGCAAAGCCGCCAAAGAAAGCAAAGCCATTTACGAAAGTTAAAACCGCTGCGGCCACTGTGTTGCTTGTTGAAAGCGCGCAGTGGCTTTTTTTGCCAAGGGTAGGGCAAAAGTGCGCGCGATTAAGGTTACGCGCAATTGCCGCTTTTCAGTCCTTTGGCAATAATCATCAAGCCTTGTCATTTATCTTGAGGATATTTTATGACCTTACTCAGCCTTATCGCGCCCGACGCCAAAGCCAAAGCCCAGTTGCATAACCGTTTGGCTGAACTGGAAAGACAACTTCAGCATGTAGAACACCTACAAAGCACCGCCTTATTAAACAGTTTGAAAGATCATCGTTTTTTTAATAAATCCTTGGGACGGGATTTTCGCATCTTGTTTTCCAAGCATCTTGTTGATGGTTATGAGATTATCTGCGCTTTTGCCTTTTTATCGCGTGGCGATGATAACTATGATCGCACCTGGCTTAGAATCAACCAAAACGGCGGCGATGCCTTACATCAGGAATTAAGCAGAAGCCTTAACAGGGAATTTTTAGAGCGCATTGCCGAATTTGAAATCTCCCCCGAAATGCCTGCAATTCCAATACCAAGCGATACGGAAAACGGCTGGCTTTATCCCAGGCTGCGCCACGACAGCGACAGCATTGTGGTGCTGGAAAGCGCCGCTTGGGTAGAGGCACAAAGTCAAGACTACTTTGTACATCGGCGTGCCGCACTGTACCGCTGTTTGCAAACCAGGCTTTACAATGCTGTCGCACATTTTCCCGATAGTTATCAAGGCTGGCGCGTACCGGATAGCGTCGTCGGACAGTTGCCGTGTGAAGATTTTTGTCTTCATCTTCAATATATTGCCAAAGAAAAATTGGTGTTACTTTTGGCTTTAACCGCCAGCGATGGCGCCGATGGCAAGCGTTTTCCTGAATCTTTTGCCGAAGAATCCCGCGAGGCATTACTAAAACTCGGACAGCGCGCTTATCCTTTGGATATTTTGTTATTGGAAGAGACAGATTTTAGTGCTATTCAAGATGACAAAGAAGGTAATTTTGCTTTATCACCGGAAGAAAGCGATGTCCTAAAACATACCGCACAGCACACTTCACCTTTTCCTTTATTTATCAACGGCAGCGCTGGCAGTGGCAAATCCACCATTTTGCATTACTTACTTAAAAATTATCTTTATCAAGCTATTAAAGACTGCGACAACGCACAATCACCGACTCCTCTTTATTTAACCTATAGCAAAAAATTACAAGAGGCGGCTATCGCCCACAGTGAAAAACTGCTGAAAGGCAATGCCGAGATCGCAATGCACCGAGATGATAGTGCTTGGCAGCAAGGTTATCAGCAGCATCAAAAAGCGGTTTTCTCAAAAACTTTTCATATTTTTCAAAATTTTATTCATAGTTTACTATCTAAAGAAAGCCAAGCTGAGTTTCCAGCCGCACAGCGCCTTGGCTATTTATTATTTCGTAAACATTGGCAAAATTTCGCACAAAACCCGCAATTGCGTCAGTATGGCGTGGATTTATGTTGGCATATTATTCGCACTTATATCAAAGGCATGGCGCTAGGTCAGGGCAGTTATTTTACGCCGGAAGATTATAAAAACTTGCCGCGCCGACAAAAAAGTGTGGATGACAACCTTTTTGCTGCCGTCTATCAGCGCATTTTTTTGGATTGGTATCAGCCACTTTGCCAAGAAAAAAATTATTGGGATGATCAAGACCTGGCTTTGGCGGTATTGGCGGAAGTCACCTTCCCGACGCTCTATCCAGCAATTTTTTGTGATGAAGCGCAAGACTTTACCGCTATTGAAATCAAAATTTTGTATCAACTGTCCTTGTTTTCTCAACGAACCTTACCTGCGCATGACATTGGTCGCGTGCCATTTATTTTTGCCGGCGACCCCTTACAAACCTTAAACCCTACCGGCTTTCGTTGGGAAGCCGTCAAAGCCAGTTTTCACAATTATCTTTTAGAACCTATCAGCCGCAGCAGCCAGAAGGCCAACCAAGCGTTAATACAAATTCGTTATCAAGAACTTGCCGCTAACTACCGCTCTAATAAACCAATTGTCCAATTTTGTAATTTTATTCAACTGTTACGCCTTTGTTTATTTCCAGATCGCTACAGTATTCGTCCGCAGGTGGCTTGGCGTGGGGAAGGTGGACAAGCCCCTTTGCGCTTTTCCCTTCAGCATCCAAGTGCTGAAACCCTGCTGCGCGAACATAACGTAGTCATTATTCCTAACTGTCACGAAGAAGAAGAAAACAGCTATGTTTTGGAAGATAAATGGTTAAAAAGAACTGTCCAGCGTGATGAGCAAGGCACCCCGATCAACGTCTTAAGTCCTAATCTTTCCAAAGGCTTAGAATACGATGAACTGGTGATTTTATACCGCTTTGGCGACACCTGTCCCGAGAGCCTGCGCCGTTACCTCGAAGACCCCAGACGTGTGCCAACGCCTGCCGAAGCCACCGAGTGGGAATATTTTTTTAATCGCCTCTATGTGGCCGCCAGTCGTGCCCGCGAAAAGCTGGTTATTTTTGAAGAAAATCAGCAATTCAACAGCTTTTGGCATCTATTGACACGCCACGATATTGAGCAACTCAATACGCATTTTCAAGCCAACCTAGACTTGAATCTTTGGAATGGCGCACAGGTTGCACACCCTTTAGAAGGTGATGTCAACAACTTATCTAAACTTCTTGCTGATCAGAGAGTTGGCAGTGAAAATATTGAGTTCGCAGAAAAGTTTGAAAGGCTGGGACGCAACAGTCAAAACCCAAGTTTATTACGTCGCGCCAGAATGCTTTTTGAGAACGCGGGTAATATCAGTCGTGCCAAAGACTGTTATGCACTCGCTTTAGCATTAGAAGGTAAAATGCTTGAAGCAGCAATGATTTACATCGAACTGCATCAATGGTCAGAAGCACTCAACTGGCTCTGGCAAGGCAATAAATTTATAGAAATTGCGCAAACCACTTGGCCAGAAACGGAAGCCTGTGATCTACGGGTTTTTCTTGCTCAACAAATTGAAATGAGCAAAAACCAAGTCCTTTGGCGGCCAAACATCCCACAAACCCTTCACGCTTTAAACCGCCTGCAAACTGCCTTGAAGGAAGAAACTATTGATTTTGAAGCAACTGGCTGGCAGGGTATATTGAAATTATTATTTGCTTTCCTCGAGACAACCAAAGAAAGACAGTCTTTTACAACACAACAATGGAATACTGTGGAAGCGCTTGGTCAAAAAATTGCACTCACGCCGGAACGTTTTGGCACGATTGCCTATCGTCTAAAAAAATATCAAAGAGCGATACAATTTTGGGAGCAAGCGGGCAAAATCGAACATCGAGAGTATTGGCAAAGTGCTTATGAAACAAAACCTTGGCCAGACAACAGCATTTATCTCAAAAAACTTGGACAGTCGGAAAAAATCATCCACGATTGGGAAGAAAACGATAAAAACTTGGCAGCATTACAAAAAAATCCTGATGCGGCTTTCGCCCTTCTGGAAGCCCTAAGCTATCAACCACAAGGCATTCAACAGGCATTTTCTTTGTTTCTCAATCCATTAACACTAGAAAATCATCCAGATCGCGTCGCACTGCTCAAACGCTTTTGGGAAAAACGCGACGCTCTCGCTTTTGCGCCGGAACAAGCCTTAGCGCTCGCGCAAGCATTTTTAAGCACCCTTTTTGAGCGCAGCCATTGGCCTTCTTTATTTATATTGCTTGGCGAAGTCGCCGATTGGAACAGAATAGAACCAATTGAAAAGAAAAAGTTTATTCAGTTTTTTATCGAAAAAACCTCGCTTACAACAAAATCTATGGAGCTAGAAGCACGACAACAGCTAAGCACTTGGCTACACAGAACATTTTTCAACCATGAGGAAGGTTGGCTTTCGGTATTAAAAGAAGGCATTGCCGTCTCACACTTTGGCCGCGTTTTGGAACGGGCAAATGCTTTAGAATATCTTTTAAGCTATTACGACTGGCTTCCGCGTTTGCCACGCCTCAAAAGCGAAGAAAGAAGATTTTTCCGCGCCCGCTGGCTCGTTGCCAAGGAAAAACAATTGCTATGGTTGGAAAAAGCACATGGCAGAGAGGTCACCGCTGATCTTAGAAATTTGGCGAGGGAGAAAAGTGAGCTACCAGCAGACTATACACAAGAAGATTTTAGCATCGAACATTATCCAGGTGCAGCGCTTTTTCCGAAATATATTATTGATTTATATCAAGAAAATTTAAGAGTTGTCACACAAGAAACAGAAACTATCAACGAAACAGAAAACCACTATCGCGCATTGCAAGCACAAGACCCTGCACAATCTTTTGCGGCATGGCGGAAAGAACTACGTGCCTACATTCAGCACTTAGCAGCGGCACATCAATGGAATTTGCTAAGTGAAGAATTTATGAGTCTTCAAGCACTGCAAAAACATTTCCCGACACTGAACGAGGAACACATGCCAAGCATTGGCGACGACATACTGAAAGTTGCAATACCTGTTTTAGCATTTAACCAAGAGATTTCAAAAAGAAAAGTAGAGGTCAAACAACACTGGACGCATCTGATGTTGGTGCGTTTGCGGCCTCGTCCTTGGCAAAACCATTGGAGAAATGTTTTTAACCTAGGTCTTTCATTAAAAGAAGTTGGTGCCGCTTTTGAACGTTTAGGGAGTTATGTAGATAGTGCAGCCTTTTACGAATGGGCACTGAAAGACAGCAGAAACGAAAAGACGCAAAGGGATTTTGCTGAGCGTTTATACATTGTTTATCAACGCCATATAAATTATTTAATACAAAGGGAACGGCAGGAAGAAGCCGAGCAAAAAGCACAAGAAGCTGCCGCACTGGTAGAACAATATCATTTTGATCCGATGCAATTGCCACTCTACCCTGAACGAGAGGTCTAGCAACAATCTAAAAAATAAAGAAAAAATGTAAGCAACAAAAACTATCCACATACAAAAAAACCGCAGCAGGGCATCCCAATGCGGTTTTTTTATTGCATAAATTGCGCGTTTATTCAAAGATCGCCGCCAAACTTGGTGTATCCAAAAGCCTGTCTATCCAGACTTCTAATTGTTCTAACTCGGCTGCCGCTATTTTGCTTTCAATAGCATCAGGAATCGCGCCAAAACGATGGCTCAATAATTTACTTAACATGTGCCGACTGGCTTCGATTTTACCCCGCAACTCACCCCGCAACTCGGCTTCTTCTCGGGCAAATATTGCCGCCTGCTGCACTTCTTTTTTCAGAATCTCTTGAAAATACGGATGTTCTCTTAAGTCCATTTGTATTGGCATTTTTTCTATCTCCTGTTGAAGCACGACTTGCACTTTTCGCAACTGACTTAACAATAATACTTGCACCAACGCATCTTGTCGCGCTGCTTTGGGTAATTTTTGTATCGCTTGCAAAATTTTGCGTAAATTTTCAACCGTTGCACCATTCTTACACAACAAAGACAACAGATTATCGCCGATAATATCACTTGACATTAACGGCTGACAGTCTATTTCCCGAATATCTTTGACTTGATACGAAAAATTGAGCTTTTCCGTTTGAATCGTCGCTTTCATCGTTAAAGGCGCATACCCCAGATAGAGCACCAACTGAAGCGGGACTTGATTAAACTGCTGATAAATCAAACTGTAATACTCCAACATCCGCCATGGCATAGTGGTATCGTTGCTGCTTTGCAATTCAATGTGTAGCAAAGTTTGATCTTCCAAAGTGAGCAATAAATCCGGTGTGCGTTGCTTCACTGCTGAGATTTCCAAAGATTCCATCCGCACGGCTTCTTGATTAGTTAATAATTTAATCAGTGCTTTAGGAATATCATTAAACAAAACCTTTGCTGTCGCGTCGTAGGGTTTAGACATGGTGAAAACTATGAACTAGAAGAAAACGTCACTATAGGCTATTCGCCCAAAAATAAGCATAAAAAAACCGCATTGGGATGTCCGGTTGCGGTTTTTTTGTGACCTACAGAAAGCAAAAGCTAATCGCTTGAATCAGCATTGCATTACTCAAAATGAAGGCGAATGGACGGCGTTAAAAGTGCTTCCGTCTTAAGCGCCTGAATCGGCGGCATTTAGATGAACAAGGGTGGGAGAGCAATGGCGCTCGATAAAGTCTTAAGCGCCTGAATCGGCGGCATTTAGATGAACGCGATACAGTTGGACGAGACTACGGCAAAGCGATTGTCTTAAGCGCCTGAATCGGCGGCATTTAGATGAACACTACGATTTGGTATCGTAGTCACGAGTTCATCGTCTTAAGCGCCTGAATCGGCGGCATTTAGATGAACAGTTTTTAACCTTTGTCTTCTTTCTTTACTCGTGTCTTAAGCGCCTGAATCGGCGGCATTTAGATGAACCAGTAGGATTTTTTGTATTCGAGCGGGATTTGGGTCTTAAGCGCCTGAATCGGCGGCATTTAGATGAACCGTAGTTAAAAAAAATAGTTGACAAACTATTTTGTCTTAAGCGCCTGAATCGGCGGCATTTAGATGAACACCTATAGGAGGGGTTATGGACGCAGACGAAGGTCTTAAGCGCCTGAATCGGCGGCATTTAGATAAACCTTGACAACGAGTCTTTCGTGTTGAACCAATCGTCTTAAGCGCCTGAATCGGCGGCATTTAGATGAACAAAACAATATGACCACCCTCGAGCTGCTGCACGGTCTTAAGCGCCTGAATCGGCGGCATTTAGATGAACACGGGTTAACCCTCGTTTTGCTGGACAAATCCAGTCTTAAGCGCCTGAATCGGCGGCATTTAGATGAACAGCTGCCTTTGCGTTTCTGCGGCTGGCCTTGGGTCTTAAGCGCCTGAATCGGCGGCATTTAGATGAACAGGACAGATGTCCGAATTTTGGAAATTTTTCCTGTCTTAAGCGCCTGAATCGGCGGCATTTAGATGAACGGATTACCCAATTGAGTATGCCATAGATTTCGTCTTAAGCGCCTGAATCGGCGGCATTTAGATGAACAGTAAAATTTGTTGGTGAATTAGGTAGTCGAGATAGTCTTAAGCGCCTGAATCGGCGGCATTTAGATGAACTGGATATCCTTGTCCATCGCCAGCGAAATCGAAGTCTTAAGCGCCTGAATCGGCGGCATTTAGATGAACGCAAATGATATTGCCAAAGACAAGGAAAAATTCAGTCTTAAGCGCCTGAATCGGCGGCATTTAGATGAACGCAGAGGTCATGCTGCTGGTGCGCAGCCTCACGTCTTAAGCGCCTGAATCGGCGGCATTTAGATGAACTCAAAGAAGCCAAAAACGGCTTCTCGGTTATTGTCTTAAGCGCCTGAATCGGCGGCATTTAGATGAACATTTTACCGGACCGCCTGGAACGGTTTCGTGTTTGTCTTAAGCGCCTGAATCGGCGGCATTTAGATGAACTTTTTTCTTTTGTTTATTTAATAGGAGATTATATGTCTTAAGCGCCTGAATCGGCGGCATTTAGATGAACAGACCGCAAATCGCGTGGCACCAGCAATTCCACTGTCTTAAGCGCCTGAATCGGCGGCATTTAGATGAACAGGGATTATTTTTTTACCCTTTCAGACTCGTGTCTTAAGCGCCTGAATCGGCGGCATTTAGATGAACCGTGAAAATTAGCGAGTTCCGTTTCTACGACGTCTTAAGCGCCTGAATCGGCGGCATTTAGATGAACAGTGCGATGTCGCACGTTG
>CAYWWW010000022.1:0-21889 GCA_964462205.1 uncultured Cardiobacteriales bacterium | reverse complement strand
GATGCCTTATTTAATCGCGTGCAAGAACTACACGGCACGTTAAGCAAATTACATCAAGCAGATAGAAAGCTCCAAAAACAAGAAAATTATCATAATTTACATGCGATCAGTCAAAGCGTTGCCGGTAATTTAGTGCAAGTGGAGATGAATTTACGCGAGGAGATCAATAAAGATTTAGAAAAATTATACAGCTTACTAGAAAAGTTATTTTATCAAGAGTTTATCACCCGCAAACAATTACACACGATTTTAGCGCTGCAAAAAGTCCAAGGCAAGCGTCCGAAAGGCTATGATGGCGAAAGTAAAGCCGATTTACGCATTGCAATGCTTTTGATGCGCACGCAGCTTGGTGCTAGTGATCAGATGATTGCTGATGACTTAAACCGTGATAACATGCCAACGCTTACCGGCCAAGGCGAGTGGACCGCTTTGAAAGTCAAAAGGTTTTTAAGGAGTTAAGAAAAATTTATGTTCGCTATTTTTACTGATTTTGCCACTTGGTTGATTTATAACGTCATTGGCTTATCGCCTGACAGTCGTTTGGGGCAAGCGGCACATTTTTTTGTGGAAGATGTGAGCAAAATTTTCTTTTTGCTCATTGTCATGATCTATGGCATTGCCTTGCTGCGCGCTTCATTGAATATCGAAAAAGTTCGTGATTTTCTGGCAGGCAAAAACCGTTGGCTCGGTTATGGTTTAGGGAGTGTTTTTGGCGCAATCACGCCGTTTTGTTCCTGCTCGAGCATTCCGGTGTTTTTGGGCTTTACGAGCGCCGGTATTCCCTTGGGCACCACCATGGCTTTTTTGATTACCTCGCCTTTGATCAACGAAGTGGCGGTATTGCTATTGTTGAGCTTGGTGGGTTGGAAAATTACGTTACTTTACGTTGTGTTAGGACTTGCAGTGGGCATCATCAGCGGCTTTATTTTGACACTACTCAAAGCCGAACGCTGGCTACAGCCGTTTGTGCAACGTGCCGCGCAAACCCCGCAACGGACCAATACCGAGCAAACGCCTGCGCCTTTACGCCTGAAAGATCGCCATGTCTTTGCTTACCGCGAAACTAAAGAAATTTTTTCCCGCGTTTGGCTGTGGGTGTTTATCGGCGTGGGACTGGGGGCGGCACTGCATGGCTTTGTACCGGCGGGTTGGCTGGAAGCGCGGCTGGGCGATGGCCAATGGTGGTCGGTGCCTGGCGCGGTGCTTCTCGGTATTCCTTTATATTCTAATGCCACCGGTGTCATTCCGGTGATGGAAGGTTTGCTCAACCAAGGTGTACCCTTGGGAACGACCATGGCTTTTTGTATGAGCACGGTGGCCGCGAGTTTTCCTGAATTTGTGTTATTAAAACAAGTGATGCGCTGGCAGCTATTGTTAATATTGTTGGCGTTGCTGTTGCTGGCCTTTACGTTGATAGGTTGGTTGTTAAATGTTTTATCGCTACAAACTTTTCTCATTATTTAATTGCAAAAGGAGTTTTTTATGAAAAATATTAAAGTGTTAGGTTCAGGTTGTGCCAAATGTGTAAAAACAGCGGAATTTATTGAAAAAATTGCTGCTGAAAAACAAGTTGCGGTCAGCGTCGTCAAGGAAACCAATCCAGAAAAAATTATGGCTTATGGCGTGATGAGTACGCCGGCGGTGGTCATTGATGAACAAGTGGTGCATTCGGGTTCTATGCCGGAACGCCAGCAGATTGAAAGCTGGTTGCAATAAGCCACCTGGGACTTTTCGCCGCAGCCGCTCGGCGTTTACAAGCAACGACCCTTGGGCTAACGTAGGCGCTTTCTTCCTAGCAACTCCCAAAAACTATGCGTAACTTTTTATTTCTACTGCTTATTTTTTCTAGTTTTTCCGCTTTTGGCCAAGACCTCACCATCACCAACGCCTGGGTGCGCACCATGCCGCCGCGTGTAGATCGCACAGCGGCGTTTATGGAAATTCGCAATGTCAGCGACCAAGACCTGGTATTAGAACGCGCCGAAAGCACACAGTTTGCAGATGTGGAATTGCATCGCACCGAAACCGACCCGTTGAGCGGCGTTTCCCGCATGATCGGTCAAAAGGAAATTATCATTCCCGCCAAAACTTTACTGGCCTTTAAGCCTGGCGATTATCACATTATGTTGATTACACCAGTTACCACAGTGCAAGAAGGTGAAATGGTGGATTTGGAACTCTTTTTCAAAGACCAGCCAAGCATCCAGGTGCAAGCGCCGGTCACGCGCATTCCAGTGCATAGCCGGATGCCAATGCCCGAGCAGCATCAGCACCATCACCACTGATGCAAGAACTGCGTTTTTTTATTTCTGCCAATGACTTAACTGCGGCAGAAGAACTCCTTTATGCGCTGGGTGCCTGCGCGGTAACGCTTTTGGAAGCCGGCGATGTGGAATTTTATGAACCGCTGCCCGGGGAGATGCCGTTGTGGCCGGAGAGTTTTTGTTGTGCGTTATTTGAAGATACAGACAACAGTGAACTCATTAAAATTGCTTTAGAAAATCAATTGGGACAGCCGTTAAAAAGTTGGCAAGTGTTAGCGATTGCCGACACCGACTGGCAGCGGCAACTAATGGCAGATTTTCAAGCGCAAGCCTTTGGTCATGATCATAAAATCTGGATTGTGCCCAGTTGGTGTGAAGTGCCAAAAGCCGCAGAAACTTGGCTTTCCTTAGACCCGGGTGTGGCCTTTGGCACCGGCGAGCATCCAACGACGGCTTTGTGTTTGGCCTGGTTGGCTGATAATCGTCAAGCCTTTGTTGATAAAAAAGTTTTGGATTACGGTTCCGGTTCAGGAATTTTAACCATTGCCGCTGGCAAACTGGGCGCATCACAGCTCTATGCCGTGGACAATGACCCACAAGCCTTGGAAGCGACCAGCAAAAATGCCGAAGCCAATGCCTTAACCGTTCATACTTGCTTACCTGAAGCGCTTACGGAACAAGGCTTTGCTGTGATTATTGCCAATATCTACAGTCGGATTTTGTTGGAATTGGCGGTGGAATTTCGTCGGTTGTTAGCGCCTACCGGCATGTTGGTGTTGAGCGGCATCTGGGCGCATCAACGGCAAACGGTGGCCGAAGGTTTTGCACAAGATTGGGAAGTGGTGCAAGAGGCGGAATTGGCAGGCTGGGGATTATTGATGTTGCGGCTCAAAACTGACGCGAAAATTCTTTAATTTTTTCATTTAACTTTTTAGTTTAATTATCAAGCAAGTCATTGATAAAAAACAACAAAAGTTAAGGAAACGAAAAAACGCAGGTATCACGCCTGCGTTTCTGCCCAAAAAAAACCATTGCCACAGATCAAGACTTCTACGGCACCTTCACTGACCCGAGGATGCGAAATGCTGATATTGGTAACACCAGCAAAACCCGCCACTTGTGCTTGTTTTTGTAAATCTTCAAAAGCCGTTTGCGTGGCCTTGGCCAGCAGGCGTTCGTAATGATGCAGGCGACCGCCGGTTAAATTGCGCACATTTTCCCGAATATCTTTCAAAATATTCGCTGCAAAAACTGCCGTGGCACACACCGGTTGCGCCACAATAATTTTGGCATCCACCGGCGTCACCAGCCACAGCGGCACACCTTCCGACACCTGCCAGGTGGTCATAAAAGCTCCGGTAAAGCGATGATGGCATCGGCTTCAAAACGTGCGCCACGTGGCAAAGCCGCGACAGCAACCGTCGCCCGCGCTGGAAAAGGTGCGGTAAAATATTCCGGCATAATTTGATTGATCAAAGCAAAATCATTCATGTCGGTTAAAAACAAATTGACCTTCACCGCATCGGCCAAACAACCGCCGGAAGCCTTGGCAACCGCTTGTAAATTATCAAAAACTTGCCGAATTTCCGCCTCGATTCCCTCGACCAATTGCATGGTTTTGGGGTGAAGTGCTATTTGTCCTGAAAGATATAATTGCGACCCAAAACGTATCGCTTGCGAATAACTGCCAATCGCCGCTGGTGCTTGATCCGTGTAAACAACTTGTCGTTGTGCTTGCAAAATTTCCTCCAAAGGGTTTCAAGGGGTTTCAAGGGGTTTCAAGGGAATTTTAAGGGGTTTTCAACAGGGTTTCAAAAAAAATTTACAAAATAATCTATGGCTACTTAAAATTTAATTTTTATTCACCTTAACTTATTTTCTTCAAAAACAAAATTATAACCGCTCCACACGCAAAACCCGTGGCAGCATCCGAATGACGCGAAAAACCGCAGCTAAATGATCGCGACTTTTCACCAACACCAAAAAGCGCATGGTGGTGCTGTTATCACTATGTTGCAATAACTCCAGTTGTTCAATATTGGCTTTTTGACTGGCCACCGCTTGCGAAACCGCTGCTAAAACACCAGCTTCGTTCATCACATGCGTATGCAGCAACACCGGATATTCTCGCACTGCTAATGGTGCATCCCAATGCAGCGGCACCAGACGTTCCGGTTGGCGTTCGGCTAAGTCTTGCAGTTGCCGACACTGCTGACGATGCACCACTAAGCCTTTGTCTTCCGTCAATAAACCGACGATAGCATCGCCTGGAATGGGGTAACAGCATTTGGCCAACGGTGCTTTAAAACTGCTCTCGCCGCCAAAAGGTAAGCCTTGGCTATCCGACCATAAGCTTTTGGCTGGAAGTGCATTTTCAGCATCTTCATTTCTTTCGTCTTTTTCAGCTTTTTCGCCTTTAAAACAATGACATAAACTTTGCGCCACCCAGATGAGGCTGCGCTTACCTAAAGCCACTTCGCGCAAGAGCGCCGACCAGTCGCTTAACCGCGCTTGTTCAGCGATTTTTTGGCGAGAAGTCTCTAAAAATTCAGATAAACGATGGCCATGTTGATTGAGCAAGGCTTCCAGTAATTGTTCGCCTAATTCCAGCAATTTATCCTGATGATTTAAGCGTAAATAATGACGAATGGCATTGCGGGCACGTGGGGTCACGACAAAATTTAACCACTCAGCTTCCGGCTTTGGCTTGTCGGCTTTGGTGATTTCAACCCGCTGACCGCTTTCTAAGGTCTTGGATAATAGCACATTTTCTCCATCCACCGTGGCTTTTAATAATTGATGGCCGAGGTCGGAATGAAGAGCATAAGCAAAGTCCACCACCGTCGCACCTTTGGGTAAAGTTAAAATATCGCCTTGCGGGGTTAAGACATAAATGCTGTCGGGGTAAAGGTCAATTTTGAAATCTTCCAATAAATTCAAAGCATCCCGATGCGACTGTTCCGTCCATTGCTGCCACCACTGTTGATTGTGCTGCCACAGATTTCGGCTTTTATCATCTTGATTTTTATAAACATAATGTGCAGCAATACCGGCAGTCGCGGCAAAGTGCATGGCCTGGGTGCGAATTTGCACTTCCAATAAAACCCCGCGTGGGGTGGTCAAAGTAGTGTGCAGGGATTGATAGCCGTTGGCCTTGGGCAAGGCAATATGATCTTTGAAGCGTTGCGGCAGTGGCCGATGCAAACTATGCACCACGCCTAAGGTTTGATAACAATGCGCGGTTTTTTCGGTAATGACGCGAAAAGCGTGTAAATCAGGCACTTGCTTGAGCCGCAGACGCTTCTGTGACATTTTTTGATAGAGGCTAAAGCGGTTTTTTTCCCGATAGTGGACTTCAGCGGGAATGCCCTCTTCGGCAAGTTGTTTTTCGAGACGTACTTGAAAATCCGCTAACCAATCACTCAACGACCGCCGTTGTTTGGCCACGGCTTTGGCTAAAATCGCCGCCCGCCACGGCCAAGCGCCTTGAAAAGCTAAAGTTTGTAGTTCTTGTTGCCAGTCGGCCAAGCCAAGACGCTCAGCGATAGGCGCGTAAATATCTAAGGTTTCCTTGGCGATACGTCGTCTTTTCGCTGGCGGCAAACAATCAATGGTGCGCATATTGTGCAGGCGGTCGGCGAGTTTAATCAAAATCACCCGCAAGTCTTTGCTGGTCGCCAATAATAATTTGCGAAAGTTTTCCGCCTGTTGCTGTTCGCGACTCAAGTTTTCCAGTTTTTCCAATTTGGTCACGCCATCCACCAATTGCGCGACGGTATCGCCAAATTGTTCGGCAATATCCAACAAAGTAAAAGGCGTATCTTCCACCACATCATGCAGTAAGGCGGCGATGATCGTCGCTTCATCCAAAGATAAGCGCGCCAAAATCTCAGCCACAGCAAGCGGATGATAGACATACGGCTCCCCCGAATGCCGCCGTTGCGACTGATGGGCTTGCTGGCTGAAGTCGTGCGCTTTTAAGACCGCGGCCAAGGCTTCTTTGGAAAGATAGCGCTGCAAAACCAAATACAAAGGCGCTTGCGCGAGGGTTTCCATCGGCACGACTGCCGGTGGCAAAGCGAGGGTTTGTGGCATCACGATGTTTTAACTGTTGTTTTATTAACTGAAATAAGGTTTAGGGTAAACGGTAAAAGTGATTTTATTGTTCGCGTTTAATCAATATTTTGGCAACTTTAAGGCAATTTTTAAGCAATTCTATAAAAATTCAAATAAATCTTGATTTGTTTTTCAATTTATCGGTTGGTGACTAGCGATCAAGATAATCCTTATTGATTTTACCCGCCGCAACTTCGCGCAGCGCCGTCACTGTGGACTTTTCTGTAGCCGACCGTGTCAACAAAGGGGTCGCACCACGGGTAATATCGCGCGCACGTTTGGCGGCCAATAACACCAATTGAAAGCGATTATCCACATCTTTGAGACAATCTTCAGTAATAACCGGTAAAGACATGAAAACTCCAAACAAAAGTTAAGGAACAAAAGGAATAAACTATTTACCGACAGCGCAAGGTGGCAAACAATGCCGCCTGACGCAGTTCTTGCCGATGTCGCCGTAAACCCTCGGCACGAAAAATGGCTTTGAGGTCGTACAAAGCCGAGGCAAAATTATCATTAACAACAATATAATCAAACTCTTGATAGTGAGAAATCTCGGCACAGGCTTTGGCCATCCGCGCTTGAATCACCTCGGCGCTATCCTGACCGCGGCCACGCAAGCGTTCTTCCAACACTTCAAGCGATGGCGGCACAATAAAAATTCGACAAACTTCTTGAAAACGTTTGGAAATTTGTTGTGCGCCTTGCCAGTCAATTTCCAAAATCACCCGCCGCCCAGCCCAGAGCAACTGCTCAACAGCGCGAAAACTGGTGCCATAATAATTACCAAAGACTTCCGCCGATTCCAAAAAAGCACCGGACAAGGCCAAGGCTTGAAAAGTTGTCCGATCCACAAAATGATAATGTTGACCGTTGATTTCCCCCGGTCGGGGCGGACGGGTAGTATGCGACACCGAAACCGCAGCGCTTGCCTCCTCGGACAGCAACTGCCGCACTAAACTGGTTTTGCCCGCACCAGAAGGTGCTGAAATAACAAATAAATCGCCCAATAAATTACTAGACAAACGACTTGGACACGAAGTATGGAACAACTGCTCACTCATATAAATTTTCTACCAAAACCGCCACCCCTGGCATTATATGTACATTTTCCGTGGTGCGAACAAAAATGCCCGTACTGTGACTTTAATTCCTATAGCATTCATCAAGCAAGCCTTTCTTTATCTTGGCAAAAGCGTTATCTCCATGCCTTAAAAAAAGATTTAGAACAAAGCCTGATGGAAATCTATGGCCGAAAGATTAGCAGCATTTTTTTCGGCGGCGGCACGCCGAGTCTCTTTGCGCCTGAAATCCTTGACGATTGGTTAAGCTATTGTCGGGCGCTTTTGGGTTTATCGCCTGATATAGAAATCACTTTAGAGGCCAATCCAGGCAGTAGTGAAAAAAGTCGCTTTTTAGAATACAAAGCTATCGGCATCAATCGGCTATCTATTGGGGTGCAAAGTTTTTCCGAACAAAAGCTTAAAGCCTTGGGGCGGGTGCATTCGCGAAAAGAAGCCATTGCCGCCATAGAAGCCGCCAAGTCCTTGGAATTTCAGCAAATTAACGCCGATATCATGTATGCTTTACCCGAACAAACCTTTGCCGAAGCCGCCGCCGATTTAGAACTTTTGCTATTATTTGACTTCACTCATCTCTCGTATTATCAACTGACTATGGAACCCAACACCGTATTTTTCCAAAAACCGCCACCTTTACCCGATGAAAATTGGCTGGCCACTTGGGAAGACCGCGCTTTGGAGAAGATCCACCAAGCCGGTTATCAGCGCTACGAAGTCTCGGCTTTTGCCAAAAATGCGGCATCCGAATGCCAGCATAATCGTAACTATTGGGAATATGGCGATTATTTGGGTCTCGGTGCCGGGGCACATAGCAAGTTGAGTCTAGCGAGTTCAGGAAAAATCATCCGCCGCCAGCGTCAACGCCAACCTGAGCAGTATTGGCAAAGTTTAGCAGAAGGCGCATCGGGAATTGCGGAGGAAAAAATTATTTCGCGACAAGAAAGAATTTTTGAGTTTATGCTCAATGCCTTACGCTTAAAAGACGGCACTGCAACCGAGGTATTTTACCAACGCACTGGACTGCCGTGGTCAACGACAGCCCCGACAATTAACAAGCTGATTTCCCAAGGACTGCTAGAAAACAATCCGCAACGTCTCAAAACCACGGACTTAGGTTTTCGCTTTTTAAATCAAGTGACCAGCGCTTTTTTACCAGCCAATGACCGCTGAATCTCTCAAAGTTAGCAAAGCCTTAGAAGGCGTGCAGCACAAAAAATAAGCACAGATGAATAATAAGCAAATTAATCATCATCGAGGTCGTCTGCATCAGCAGAGGCTTTGTCCTTGATACCAAAAATTTTTTTCCACCAGGCTCTTTTTTTCTGACGCAAGGCCTGCTGCCGACTGACCGATTCTTGGACAATGCCCATGCGTCGGTCATGCGCTTCAATTTCCTGTTGAATCACCTGCGACTCTTTTAAATCCAACAGGAGATCATGTTCCAGCAATTCCACAGCACGCATCCGCATCTTGGCAGTTTCGCTAATGCCTTGTGAGTATTCTTTTTTCTTGCTGGAGAAATAATCCAAAATCACTCGCTCGGATTGCAGCAAAAATTGAATGGCTTTATCGGCATCAATATTGGAAATCCCACCCGCCGCTAATTTTCGTGCGGCATCTTCCTGGGTTTCGCAAAATTTGCTCAACATATAATAAAGTCCGCGCTTAACCTTGCCGGATAAAGCCGTCAAGTTGATGCTTGCATATTGGTTGACATTGGCTTCAACAAAATAATCTAGCCAACGGGTTAAATCTTTTTCTAAGACAATGATTTCCTTAGCGGCTTTTTGTTCATAAAGATTGGCCAACAGGCTTTTTTTCTGTTGATAATCTTTTAGATCACGGATGCGCTTGCTTTTGACATTGATGGCCGATAATTCAGTTTTAACTTTTTCAATGCGTTGCAAAATATCCACGAGATCATTTTCCAAACGACGAATTAAATCCCGTTGCTCAGAAATTGCTCGCTCAGCATCTACCAAACGCATCACCAAAAAAGGTGCAATGATTTTATCAATTTTCAAGGATTGTTCATTGAGATGCTCAACAGCATCTTGAAAGCGATGTATTTGATTTTCAGGGATATTAGTTAAGAGCACATCATTGAAATGCTCGCGCTGTCGCCGCAGTTGATACATGCGTTCCAGCATTTGATTGACTTTTTCCTGTTGAATATTAACCTGCAAGCGCAATTTTCGTAGCATTTCCTGATCTTTTTCATCGGGGAAAGTCTTTTTCAGAAGTTCTAACAACTGCTTACGCACCGTGGCGAATTGCGTCAGCGCTTCATTAAATAAACGAATATCCACCGACACGCGCCAACTGCGCGCTTCGTCTATGGCCTGCAAGACCTGTGCCTCATTTTCCACTTCGATGTCTGCTAAGGCATCTTTAATGTCGCGATTCAAAGAGTTAAATAAAATAGCCTCGACTTCTGCGCGTTTTTGGGGTGAGGAAATATAGGACAACGCCCGAACCGGCACCTGCAAAGGTAAGCTATCTGGCGGAATCTTTCGGATTTTTTCTACCGGCAGATTTTCAATCAACGTTAAAAATACACGCAAGGTCATTCGAGCCATGATTATTCCCGAAAGGTTTTGTTGGATGGGGAAGACACTACCTGCGCCCATAAATCATGAGCGTCGGATTTAACCAGGCGTAAGCGCACCCGCAACCCTGGCTGCCAAGTGCTATCGTCCCAGGAAAGCAAATGGATTATACCATCCACCTCCGGCGACTCGCCAATGCTACGCGCCTGCCAAGCAGCATTTTGTGGCGAAAGCTCAAGTACGGCACTCACTTCTTGACCGATACGCGCACGCAACCGCTGGGCGCTAATGGCCTCTTGATGCGCCAACACCGCCGTTAAACGTTCTTGCTTCACAGTTTCCGGGACGGGATTCGGCAACTGATTGGCCTCAGCACCAGCGATGGCATCGTAGGGAAAAACGCCAACACGATCCAATTGCGCAGTAGTTAAAAAATCAAGCAATTGTTGAAAATCAGCGTCCGTTTCACCCGGAAAGCCCACAATAAAAGTGCTACGAATAGTTAAATCAGGACAGCTTTGGCGAAAGTCTTGCAGACGTTCCAGGGTTTTTTCAGCCGCTGCTGGTCGGCGCATGGCTTTGAGAATCGTCGGACTGCCATGCTGTAGCGGCATATCCAAATAAGGTAATAAACCACCGGCATCGGGATGTAAACGGTCAAAGTCGGCCATCAGCGGCAACACCTGCGCGACTTGCGGATAGGGATAGACATAATGCAGCCGAATCCAAAGGCCGGTTTGTTGGCCAAGTTGGTGTAAGGCTTCGGCCAGATGATAAAAATCGCTTTTCAAGGGTCGGCCACGCCAAAAACCCGTGCGATAGCCGCGATCCACGCCGTAAGCGCTGGTATCTTGCGAAATGATCAGCAATTCCTTGACCCCGCGTTCAGCCAATTGCGCCGCTTCTTCTAAAACCATCTCAATTGGCCGGCTGACCAAATCACCGCGCAAGGACGGGATAATGCAGAAACGGCAGCGGTGGTTACAGCCCTCGGCGATTTTGACATAGGCATAATGTGCCGGGGTTAATTTCAAACCCGCGCTCGGCAATTGCAGATGATAGGCAGCGCTTGGCGGTGGCAGATGTGTCTGCACGGTTTCAACAACTTGTTGTTCTTGGTTGGCGGGAATCACCGCCAAAACCTCGGGAAAACGCGCCTGCAAATCCGCGCTTTCTTTGGCTAAACAACCCATCACAATCACCCGACCATTTTCGGCCAGAGCATCGGCAATGGCGGCGTAGGATTCCTCAACCGCTGGCGTGATAAAGCCGCAGGTGTTGACAATCACCAGGTCAGCATCTTGATAACTCCCTGAAATAACATAACCTTTGGTACGCAAATCGCTAAGCACTCGCTCGGAATCCACCAAGGCTTTGGCACAGCCTAAGCTGACCATCCCCAGGCGCGGCAGTAGGTTGGACATAGTTTTCCTCATTTCTTACAAAAAGTTGACCAAGGTTTTTTCACTTTTCCTAAAGTTTTGCCAAAAGTTTTGCCAATTTTTTTGGCAACTTGGCAAAAAATTGTTTCTTTATTAGCACAAAATGCCGCTAAACCGCAGGTGGCTTAGCGGCTCGTCAGCGGTAAGTAGCAAGCATTTCGAGGCAACTGAATGAAAGTTATCCACAGGCCATTGTGGATAACTTTTGTCGCCAGTATTGGTTATTGAAAAATCAGCAAACTAGAAATTAAATAGTAAAATTAAATAGTTAAAATTTAGGCTCTTGACAAAAGAGGCGTTTTGTTGGTGGCAAGGCAGCAAAAAAAAGCCAAGTTATTCACAGGTATTCAAAAGTTATCCACAGGCAGAGCCTCCGGTGTTGCCGCAAAAGCTGTGGCGAAAAATTGTCGGCGCTAAGCAAAAACAACTTGCAGAAAGACGGTGATTTGCTTAACCTCAACAGTTTTACCAGTCCATGCCCGCTAGGGTTTTTCATTCTTAAAAAATTGCCACCATGAAACCAGATATTCATCCCAATTATCGTTTTGTTGTCTTCAAGGACTTGGCCTCCGATTTTGCTTTTTTGACCCGCTCCACCATCAAAACCAAGGAAAAAACCACCTGGACCGATGGCCAAGAATATCCCTTGGTAAAAGTTGAAATTTCCAGTCATTCCCATCCCTTTTTCACCGGCCAGCAGCGGGTGATGGAAAGTGGCGGTCAAGTGGATAAATTCCGCAAACGCTTTGGCGCTCGCGCTAAAAAAGCCTAGCTTTTTCAAAACTTTCCCGCATTTTTATCCATTTTTAGCAAAGCCAGGCCAAACAGCTTGGCCTTGGCTGCCAGCAAAAAATCCTGCCTGTCTTTCATTTTTGCCTTGTTTTCCGCTTTTTTATCACCATAACGCTGGGTTTTGCCAGCACACTCGGATTCTTTTCCCCTGATTTTTCTATTTATCTTTTGCCCTTGACAGGAAACTTTGCCTGCCTATTATTTAGCACTCGATTGAGGGGAGTGCTAAAAAAATCTTTTTCTCAAATCTTAAAATTTTGATTTTTTTGTATCATTTAACTTAAAAAAGGAGAAACTATGAAACTGCGTCCTTTGCATGACCGCGTAATTGTCAAACGTATGGAAGAAGAACGTCAAAGTCCAGGCGGCATTATCATTCCTGATACCGCTGCTGAAAAACCAGTACGCGGCAAAATTTTGGCCGTTGGTCGCGGTAAAATTTTAGAAAACGGCGACGTTCGCGCTTTGGCTGTCAAAGAAGGCGACCATGTCCTGTTCGGCAAATATGCTGGCACCGAAGTCAAAGTAGATGGCGAAGAAGTATTGGTGATGCGTGAAGACGATATTGTCGCCATTATCGAAGCCTAAACACTTAAAAATCATTCAAATTCAATTTATTAAATTAACTAACTGGAGAAAAAATCATGGCTGCTAAAGAAATCCGTTTTTCCGATGATGCTCGTCAACGCATGGCGCATGGTGTCAATATTTTGGCCAATGCCGTTAAAGTCACTTTAGGTCCCAAAGGTCGCAATGTTGTTTTAGAAAAAAGTTTTGGCGCGCCCGCCGTGACCAAAGATGGTGTCAGCGTGGCCAAAGAAATCGAACTTGCTGATAAGTTTGAAAATATGGGCGCACAAATGGTTAAAGAAGTCGCTTCACAAACGGCGGATATTGCCGGTGATGGTACCACCACCGCCACCGTTTTAGCGCAAGCCATTGTTCGTGAAGGCTTAAAAAACGTGACTGCTGGCATGAATCCCATGGACTTAAAACGTGGCATTGATAAAGCCGTGATCGCTGCCGTTGAAGAATTGAAAAAACTTTCTACCGCTTGCGCCGACTCGAAAGCCATTGCGCAAGTTGCCACTATTTCTGCCAACTCTGATGATAGTATTGGCAAAATTATCGCTGAAGCTATGGAACGGGTCGGTAAAGAAGGCGTGATCACTGTTGAAGAAGGTTCAAGCATTGATGATGCCTTGGAAGTTGTGGAAGGAATGCAGTTTGATCGCGGTTATATCTCACCTTATTTTGCTAATAATCAGCAAAATATGAGCGCTGAATTGGATGATCCTTATATTTTATTGACCGACAAAAAAATCTCCAACATCCGTGAATTATTGCCAGTTTTAGAAGGCGTGGCCAAATCTGGCAAACCGTTAGTCATTGTTGCCGAAGACATTGAAGGCGAAGCCTTAGCCACTTTGGTCGTCAACTCCATGCGCGGCATTTTGAAAACCGCTGCGATCAAAGCGCCTGGTTTTGGTGACCGTCGCAAAGCCATGTTGCAAGACATTGCTATTTTAACTTCAGGCCAAGTGATCTCCGAAGAAGTTGGTTTATCTTTAGAAAAAGCCAATTTGCAAGACTTAGGTCGTGCTAAAAAAGTCGTCATCACCAAAGAAAACACCACGATTGTGGATGGTGCCGGTAATCGCTCCGACATCGAAGCCCGCGTCAAACAGATTCGGATGCAGATGGAAGAAGCCACTTCTGACTACGACAAAGAAAAATTACAAGAACGCATCGCCAAATTGGCCGGTGGTGTGGCTTTGATCAAAGTCGGTGCTGCTACCGAAATTGAAATGAAAGAGAAAAAAGCGCGTGTAGAAGATGCCTTACATGCGACTCGCGCTGCCGTGGAAGAAGGCGTGGTGCCGGGTGGCGGTGTGGCTTTGGTACGCGCTTTGAATGCTATCAAAGATTTACGCGGTACCAATGACGAACAAAATGCCGGTATTCGCATTGCCATGCGGGCGATGGAAGAACCATTGCGTCAAATCGTTGCTAACGCTGGCGCTGAACCTTCGGTTATTGTCAACAAAGTCAAAGAAGGCCAAGGTAATTTTGGTTACAACGCCGCAACCAACGAGTTTGGCGACATGATGGAAATGGGTATTTTGGATCCCACCAAAGTTACACGCACCGCTTTGCAAAACGCCGCTTCCGTCGCCGCTTTGTTGCTGACTACTGAAGCCATGATCGCTGAATTACCGAAGAAAGATGCGCCAGCCGGCGGCGGTATGGGTGATATGGATGGTATGGGCGGCATGGGTGGTATGGGCGGCATGATGTAAGTCACGCTTACCGCTTAATTTTTCCATGTTTTGTAACCCCGCTTCGGCGGGGTTTTTTGTGTCCTACGCAAGTGATAAAAAAAGCAGTTGTCGCTGCGGCTTTAATGCCTTTATTGCTGAGCAAAAAAAGACAGTGGCGAAGTCACCGTGACCTTGGCGCAAATTGATGGGCAAGCGCCATTCGAGGTCATTTATGACCTGCAACCGCTTGAAAAAACTGAACCTCTAAGCAAAAACCGCTATCAGCCGCGTGGCTCCACGCCGCTGCTTGATGCCATGGGACGCGGCATTTTGACCTTGGCCGCACAATTGGCACAAGAACCGCTGGAAAGCAAAGCGCAAAAGGTGATTTTTATGACCATCACCGATGGCATGGAAAACGCAAGCCACGAATTTAGCCGAAAGCAAGTACAAAATTTAATTAAAGAAAAAAGCGAAAAAGCGCAATGGCAATTTGTCTGTCTCAGTTCGGATCTATCGGCCATTGCTGAAGCGCAGGGTTTGGGGGTGACGCAGGATAAACGCCGTTATTTTGAAAAAAATCAGGCCGGTGTGCAGGCGGCTTTTCGTGACAGCGCCCGTGAATCTTTACGTTATCGTCAAAAAGATTCGCACAATTTTTCTTTGGATGATGATAAAGACGATTAAAAAAGCCTAAATTTTCACGCCGGTTTTTACGCCGGCGCTTAACAAATAATTTACAATATCAAATGGTTATTTCTTGATGCGCAACACTTGATTAAGCTGTGAAAACGGCAAATGATCCGACATATCCCTTCCATAATAGATAATTTCTAAACGACCATTCGCAGCAATTAAAAAATCGGCAGGCATTCGATTCAGCGGGGCATCCCGCTGCTGAAAAACTTTCTCTTTAACCGTCAATGCCTGCATCATTCTTGGCACATTCAGCATCGCCAACAGCACCCCCAACCAAGCGCGCTTTAAGCCATACAAAGTATAGAGTTCAGCTTGGGGATCGGCTATCACCGGCATCGGCGGCTTGCGACGCGTAACGTATTCCAAAACATAGGCTGGTGTGGATTCAAAAACGCTGATAAACCGTAAACCTGCATCGCTATATTTTTGATAATTCTGCAAAACCTGCCCAAAGCGCAGATTGCAAAACGGGCAACCGACATAACGATAAAACGATAATAACAGCCAACGGCCTTGATAATCCTGTAAATTCACCGTTTGGCCAAAAATATCTTGGCGCTCGAAAAGTGGCGCGGGTTGTTGTATCTTCAGCAAGGACATTTTCACTCCAAAAAAAAATCAATCAAACCTTTTCTTACTTCGTTCGCCAGCGAGAAAACATTACCATGAAAAAAGCCTATATTGCCTTGGATATGCTAAAACCCCAGCAGATTTCGCGGCTGATCGCCTGCGTTCCCCGAGAAGTTTTTGGGGTTAAAGTCGGCCTAGAACTTTTTATCAGCGAAGGCAGCCGGGTTATTGAACGCCTGGATGCGGCAGGTTTTTCGGTTTTTTTAGACCTCAAACTCTATGATATTCCCAATACTGTTGCCCAAGCTGTTGAAAAAATTATGAATATGCCAGTAGAAGTCTTTACCGTTCATGCCAGTGGCGGCGTGGCCATGCTTTCGGCGGCACGGGATAAACTGGAAGGCAAAAGTGGCACCGAGACACCAAAAATGCTGGCGGTGACGGTATTAACCAGCATGAACACCGCGCAATATCAGCAGTTTTCGCATATTTGTCAAAATATTGAAGAGAGCGTCCTATGTTTAGCCGAGCTGGCAGCGGCGCATTGCGATGGTGTCGTGGCTTCAGCACAAGATGCGCCACGGCTGCGACAAGAAAATTTTCATGGACTTATTGTCAGCCCAGGCATTCGCTTACTTGGCGAAAGTAATCATGATCAAGCGCGGGTAGTCAGTCCTAAACAGGCTTTTGCCAATGGTGTCAATAGCTTGGTCGTTGGTCGGCCAATCACCCAGGCGCTTGATTTAATCGCCACCTTGGAACAATGGCGGCTGGCGCTAGAGTCGGCCTAAAAGTTTTGCTATGGTTAAGCGCTTTTTTATTACAGTAGTTAAAAATAAGGAAAAGTATGTCTGGTCCTGTTCGCATTGCCGTTTTTCCCGCTGCCGGTTTAGGCACCCGCTTTTTACCTGCCACCAAAGCCAGCCCGAAAGAAATGCTACCCATCGTTGATAAACCTTTGATTCAATATGCTGCGGAAGAAGCAGCGGCGGCGGGCATTGAGCTGATGATTTTTATCATCGGTCGCACCAAACGGGCGATTTCCGATCATTTTGACAAAGCCTTTGAACTGGAAGTCGAGCTTGAACAACGGCAAAAAACCAAGATGCTGGAAATTGTCCGCAATATTCTGCCGGCCAAAGTCGCCACCGCCTATATTCGTCAGGCCGAAGCCTTGGGACTAGGCCATGCCGTGCTGTGCGCTGAGCCTTTGATCGGCAAACAACCTTTTGCCGTTATTTTGGCGGATGATTTAATTAAAAGTGATGGCAAAAATTGCCTGCAACAGATGATTGAAAGTTTTCAATATCATCGTTGTAGCATTCTTGGTGTCGAGCCGATTCCGCCTGAACATAGCAAACGCTATGGCGTGGTGGAAGTGAAGGAATGTTCGGAAGAAAAATTGTTTGAAGTCAAAAGCATTGTTGAAAAACCCAGTCCCGAAAACGCGCCATCCAATTTCGGGGTCGTCGGACGGTATCTCTTAACGCCAGAGATTTTCAACAAATTACGCAAGCTGAATCCGGGATCCGGCGGCGAAATTCAGCTCACCGATGCCATTCAAGACTTGATTGCCGAAGAGCGGGTCTTGGCCTTGCGCTTTGCAGGTAAACGCTTTGATTGTGGTGATAAATTGGGTTATTTACAGGCCAATGTCGAGTATGGTTTAGAACATGAACATTGCGGCAATGATTTTCGCGAGTATTTGAAAACTTTACAGTTATAGATAAAAAAGGCGGCATGATGCCGCCTCGATAAAATCTGCTCAATTACCGCTTAAAAATCCATTTCATCCATGATTTCTTTGAACAAGTCTTGCAAGGCTTCGCCCATCTCGGCTTGTTCTTTACCATTGAGCAACACCACACCCTCTTGATTTAATGTCAAGCTGATCTGATACATATCTTTTTCCATTTCTTTGGCCAACATGGTCATCATCATCATAGGACCCATTAACTCAGCCTGCGCTTCCATTGGCAATTGCGCAGCCAAGGCTTGCACACCACGCATCGTCAGTTCAGCATCGGCAGTGGAAAGATAAAAAGCCTCGCCATTCAAAGCGATACGAACTTTAGCCAGACTTGAAAACTCAGGTGCTTGAATTTCTGCCTGCATACGTAAAGCCGCTTGATCCGCAAAGAGTTTATAGATCAAACGCATCGCCATCAAACCGATGTTGGTATCTTCATCCGCCAATTCACGGCTTAAGGCATTGGCAGCAATCAAGATTAAAGGCTTAATAGAAAGGTTTTCAAATCCGAAAGTTAAGCGTAATTGTTCAGGCAAGAACGGTAAAAAATTATCGGGAATTAAACCGGCAGGTAGCGTTAAACCAGATGCTTCATAACCAAAATCAAAATTACTTTTGGCATCTAAATCCTTAGCATTCGAGAAAATCGTAAAGTTCGCCAATTGAATTTCAGGCAGCATCGGCGGGGTCACCACGATATCGCTTAAAGTAAGACCTGCTTCATAACCTGTTGGAAATAAAGCAGCAAATTGTGACAACATGGCTGAAGCATCCAACATGCCAAAGTCTTCGCCAAGTTCTTCACTTTTCATTATTTGCTGCAAAGTATCGTAGGCATCGAGAATTTGATAATTATTCGGTCCTTGTGCTGCCACCTCAAAATAGCTGGCTTCAGCTAAGCTGAATTTACCAGGGACTTGTAAGCCGCTCATCTTGACTTCATTGCGCAGATCAAATTTGCCTTCACCAACGGCTTTGCCTTCGGAATTAAAAGTGATTTCAGCGATTTCGGCGACTAAAGTATTTTCTTCCATTAACTGTAAGCCGCTTATTTGCAAATAAAAGTTGCTGGCAGCGCCAAAATCAGCATTCCAAGTACCCACGGCGGTGATTTTATCAGCAACCAAAAGCACCGCTTCAATAGCCAAAGTGTTTGGCATCACCCAAGAAAACTCAATGTTTTTATCATCCAAAACAGTGTAACGAATGACAAAATCACCCAAATTAAAGCCTAAAATGCTGTATTCTGGCAGAAAAACCGTCACCATTTTGCCAGTTGGCACAATTTTTAAGTCTTCCAGTTGTAAATCTTCAAGCGCAATACCGGCGATGGTGCTGCCAGGAAGCAAAGCTAAGGTGCGGAAAGAATTGCGCAACATCTGTTCTTCAAGCGCCGATGCTCTAAAAGGCGCGGCTGCTGGCACGATTTCAACAACAGCTTCTTCGACGGGTACCGCTTCTACAGGCATCATTTCTGTAGATTCTTGACTAGCCGCTTCGGGGGTAGCTGCGCTAGACTCGCGCTCCACAGACATTTCCATAGAGAACGGTTGTGCAGAGACATTGATTGTCAATAACAGCAATAAAAACAACAATATAGTCATCATTTCCTCGTGGATTTTTCAGTAAAAACCTAGCGCTAAGCGCCAGATGCCATTGTGGCGAAGTCATTTTAGGACAAATAGCGCCGTTATTCCTAGTCTTTTTCTTTGTTGGTGAGCTACGCCATGCACTTTTTTTATCTATTGCTTTTGCTTGGCTTGAATGCCTTCGCCACGCCCAGTTTGGAAATCGTACTCGATGCGCCCAATAAGGCTTTGCAAGAAAACCTAAAAAATACTTTAAGCGCTAATTTGCGCTGTAGCGCCACCATCAGCCCTTTTTTAGAAAATACGCTGAAAGAACAAGCACAAAGCGCACTACAGGCTTTGGGTTTTTATCACAGTGACATGCTTATCTATTTAAGCCAAAAAGACGGTTGTTTAGCCGTAAAACTCAAAATAACGGTCGGTGAAGTGAGCCAATGGCGAAAGCTAGAGGTAGCAGTTTTAGGCGAAATGGCCGAGCTTACGGAAGTAAAAAAACTTTTAAGCGATCTTCCCTTAAAAACTGGTGCGCCGGTACATCACGGGCATTACGATGCCTTGCGTAATCAACTGCAAGATTTAGCACAGAAAAACGGCTTTTTTAACGCTGAATTTAGCCAGCGGGAAATGTTAATTTACCCCGAGGCAAAAAAAGCCGATGTCACCTTAATTTTAAATAGTGGCGCACGTTTTCACTTGGCGGCAATTCATCTGAATGCCGAACCTTTTCATCCCAGGTTTTTACAACGCTTACAAATACTTAGAAGCGGAGAGCCATATAGTCTGTCGGCAGTGCAAGGCCAACAGCAGCGCTTATTGGCCAGTGGTTATTTTGAAAATGTCACTTTTAGCAGCGAAAAAGAGGGCAACAACGTCAATCTGACCATAGAGGCACTCGCCCGCAAACGCCGTTATTACGAAGGCAGCCTTGGCGTAGCCAGCGACATTGGCGTGCGTGGTCGTTTTTATTATGAAAACCGCTATATCAATGCTTTTGGCGACACTTTCAATGCACTAGCGGAGCTTTCTGCACCACGGCAAGCCTTAACCTTAAATTATTTACAACCCTTAGGTGATCCGTTAAGCGAAAAACAGCAAAGCAGCCTGTTGCTTTATCTGGAAGAAATAGATGACAAACCTACGCAAGGACTACAATTACAATGGTCACGCAGTCGGCAACGGGGTTTGTGGCAAAGAACTTTATTTATCAATGCTGATTTTGAACGCTTTCGCTTGGAAAATACTTGGCAAAATAGCCGCTTACTGCGTCCAGGTGTCGCCTATAGTTATCGGCAAAATGATGATTTATTAAATCCCAGGAAAGCCAAAAATTTTGATTTTGAAGCCAGCGCCAGCGTCAAACCCTTATCAAACGTCAATTTTTTATTATTAAAAAGTCGCTTTTTTTATCTACGACCTTTAGGCAAAAAACAACGCTTTTTTAGCGAAAGCACCCTTGGCACAATTTATAGCGATGATTTTACAAAAGTTCCACTAAGTCTGCGTTTCTTTGCTGGTGGCGACAATAGCCTGCGCGGTTTTGCCTATCAGTCGCTGTCACCCAATGGCCAAGGCGGTCGCTATCTTGTTACTCAACGCTTGGAATTAGAAAGAATGCTTAGCGAAAAACATGGCGTTGCCTTTTTTTATGATTTCGGCAATAGCTTTAATGATTGGGAAAAACTACAACTGGCACAAAGCCTTGGACTAGGTTGGCGTTGGCGCTCACCAATTGGCAGCTTACGCCTTGACTTGGCGTTTCCTTTAGGCACGGATCAAGACCCAAGACTCCATTTTTCTTTTGGCAGCCGCTAAAAAATTTAAGCGAAAAATATAAAGATAGCTTAATAAATTTCAAGCAATTTCAAAAATTTTTAGGATTTTTATCAAAATGAAGCAATTTTTTTTTCAGCCATTATGGCGATTGAGTGTCTTGCTTTTAGAATTACTGCAACGCAGCTTAATGCTTTTTTTAGGATTTTTATTGTTATTTTTCTGGTGGTTAGCCGAAGCACCTTGGCAAGAAAGTGTCCCGGCATTATTAGCACCCTTCGGAATAAGTGTCGAAAAATTTAGCGGCAGCATTACCGATTTCAGTATCCAAGGCATCCAGATGCCGCTAAAAGCGCAGCCTAGCCAAAACCATGGCCTGGATGACCAAGAGCGCGAAAACAAACAGCAACAACAGCAGGAACGCATTGACGGAAAAGCCGAAATAACCACCCTACACAGTCAACTGCACTTGCGTCCCTGGCCACAACCCCCAGCGCTGATTTTACAAGGCAGAGGTATAAAAATTACCCCGCCGCAAAAGCCAGAGCAACCTTTTTCTTTACCGCCGCCATTTCAATTACCAAGACTGCCGGAAGTCCTGCCATTGACAATAGAAGTCGCTTTATCGGATATACAAGTTAATGAATTTTTTTTAGAAAAGTTAACACTCAATGCAAAAAACCATAGATCGGATTGGCAATGGCAAGGCGAAATCAACGCCATCAGTCTGCCTTTGTTGCCGAAGTTTTCGCTTGCACTATCCGGTCATTATGCCGTGGCCGAAGGACAGTTACATTTAAGCATTAATAGCAATCTTTTTGATGCTAAACAAAAAGTTAGCCTAGTTGGGCATCGGGATGGCGGGCGACTGTCCTTTCGTCAAGAAGAAAAAAACGGCGGCCAGTGGCAAGTGAACAGTCAGGTCACTTGGTATCCCGATTATGCCCTGCGCTTAAACTGGAGCCTTGAGCAGCTGTTGCTAAAAACTTGGCTGCAACAATTTCC
>CAYWWW010000021.1:0-23414 GCA_964462205.1 uncultured Cardiobacteriales bacterium | reverse complement strand
TCGACTTACCCACCGCAAAGACGATTCGCTCTTTTTTTGGTCCCCACATCATGTGCATGGAGATGTTCACACGGGGATAAACGGCGTAAATCATAAAGCGATTGCCAGCAAACTGTACCGACTCATTCAACATATCCAAGACCACGAGATTGCGATGAATTTTGCTGCAACGGCGAATTTGCGCCAAAAAGCGCGGCGCTTGCTGGTTATAAACACGAATACGCTCCCGCACATCGGACAGCGCCAAAATTTCTTCCAAGGGTCTGGTGCGTAAGGCTTCGGCCAATTTCAACATTAAATCTTTGTTAGAAACGCTGAAATTATGAAAACGTCCCAAACCGGTGCGCGGGTCCATGACAAAATTCAATAAACTCCAGCCGGTTGGCCGTAAAATTTCCTTTTGTGAATACTGGGCGCTATCGGCACGGCTGACCGCAACCATTAAGTCTTCGGAAATATTCGGAAAACGCTCTGAGCCGCCATAATGCTTATAGATGACATCGGCACAAGAAGAGGCCGCCGGGTCAATGATAAAATTGTCAGGAATCGTCCCCAAGCGATCAATTTCACTGATGTGATGATCAAAGGCCAGATAACAACCTTCGACATAGGGTAAATTGGCGATAATATCATTGCCCGTCACCGGCACTTGGCCATCCTGCATATCCTTTGGATGCGCAAAGTAAATTTCCTCAATCATCCCTAAGTCGCGCAGCAGCGCCGCACAAACCAAACCGTCCATATCACTGCGGGTAATCAGCCGATGTTTTTGTGTTTCTGTCATGGTTATCTCGTTGCTTTTTATGAAAATAAATTATTACCACGTTGCCAATGCTTGATGAATTTTAACACTGGCATTTGGACCGTAATGCACCTGGTTTTTAGCAAAAATATCGCTAAAGGCATATTCAAAAGCCAAGTCTTGCAAACCGAGACTACCAAAGACGCGATTTTCCCAAGAATAGTCATTCGCTTGTGGCACTAAACTCAAAACACCTTCGGCATTAGGCGACAAAATTGGCCCGAAAAAGATCACCGCTGGTTGATTTTTCAAACGCATCGCCATGCTGCCAACAGTGCGCCCGGACATCGGCAAAAAATCAATGGTGCGTGTCAATTTACTTTGGCGATCCAAAGCGATATCCGGTTTTAAGCCCAAAGTAGCCAATTCTAAAGGATTGGCCAGCACTTCGGCCTTGCTATGACTTTTCCAAGCCAAAAAATCATGAACACCAAAAAAACTCGGATAAAAAATAAAAGCCAAGCCGCCTAAAGCCGTTATCGCTTCTAAGACTTTGTTATCAAAGGTCGGTGTATTGATCAATACGCCGCCAACTTCGGCATCATGCAGATAATATACCGCCGGTAGGCTTCCCGTCAGGTAAAAAATCTGGCGCTGTGGCAAAGATAAAACCAATTCAAAAAGTTCATTCACGATCATTCTTTTGTTTCTCCTAAACGGGCGACCGCTGGACGCAATACCGCCTCCACTTGCGCCTGCAAGGCTTCGGCACTTTGGCCGGCAGTGGCAAGCGGCGGGAAAATTTCCACCTGAATAACTCCCGGATATTTATGTAATTTTCCATGCGGCCAATGACAGCCAGCATTGTGCGCAATCGGCACTATCGGCACCCGCGAGGCTTGTGCCAAACGAAAGGCACCTTTTTTATAACGCACGATTTCCCCCACCGGCGTGCGTGTGCCTTCGGGAAAAATCAACACCGCTCGCCCTTGTTTAAGCCGCGCCAAGCCCTGTTGTTGTAATTGTTCCAAGGCTTGCCGTTGTTCGCGGGCGATGGCTATTGGCTGTAACCGTGCTAAACCCCAGCCAAAAAAAGGAATGGCCAATAGTTCCCGCTTCACCACCCAGGTTAAAGGCGGCAAAATTTGCGTCAAGGCCAAGGTTTCCCAAGTGGATTGATGATTGACAACAAAAATCACCGGACCTGTAGGTATGTTTTCCAAGCCCTTGACCTGATAGCGAATGCCGCAAGTCCATTGCAACCAAGTCATCATCCAGCCGCACCAGAGATTGACCAGCCAATAGGCGCGGGTAAATGGCAAGAAACGCGCCAAAGGCACCACCAAGGTGCCAAAAAATAACAAACTGACTGTCATGCCCAATTGAAATAGCCAAGAACCTAGCATTTGCCTTCCTTAATTTATCTTTGAACCAAACTCCGCCAAAAATAGCCTGATCGCTGCTGCCAAATCGGCACAAAACAAGACTTCTGATAATGCTTCCCGATGCGTTGCACAGGTTTTTTCCCCGTACCCCGTGGCCAGCAAAACCGGTGTCAGTCCGGCACGTTGTGCCGCTTGGATGTCGCTGATTTTATCGCCGATTAACCAAATATCGCGGCGCTTTTCGACCGCATCGGGATGCGCCGCCAGGATTTCTTCAATTAAAGCCGTGGCCGGTTTCCGGCAAGCACAGCCGGCATCGGGATGATGCGGACAATAGCGCAGGTCGCTGATGCGGCCACCGGCTTTGGCCACACTATGCCGCAATTTGGCGTGAATTTGTCCTAGGGTTTTCTCGGTAAATAGACCACGACCGATCCCCGATTGATTGCTGACCACCGTAACGATCACGCCGTGGCGGCAGGCTTGGGCGATGGCTTCTAAACTGCCAGGGATCGCCTGCCAGTCATCGGGATGCTTGATATAATTGGCATTATCAAAGTTGATCACGCCATCCCGATCCAAAATCAGCAAGCGTTTCATTCCGAAAGCCCGGCCAACAGACTGACATCAGCAACGGTTAAAAAAGCATCGCGCAATTTTTGCAATAACGCCAAACGGTTAGCGCGTAAATCAAGATCATCACAGAGTACCATCACCGTGTCAAAAAAGGCATCAATCATAGGTTTTAATGCCGCTAAGGCACGCAAGGTTGCCGGATAATTATCTTGTCGAACAAAGGCTGCCAAGGCTTGCGCCAAGGCGACTTCAGCCGGTTCTTGTAATTTTTCGATCACGAAATCCCTGTTGGCTGGCGCTTGTTTTAAGATATTTTTCAGGCGTTTATTGGCAGAAGCCAGACTTTCGGCTTCCGGCCAATGGCGAAAATCGTTTAAGGCTTGCACTCTAGCTTGAAAATCATGCACATACTTCGGCGAAACCGCTTTCACCGCCTCAAACACCAAAAGCGGCAGGCCTTGCTCTTGCAGGCTGGCGCGCAGACGCTCCCAGATAAAATTTTCTATCTCGCTCACCATCGCCGCCTCTGCTGCTAGATTTTTGAATTGCTTGGCAGAAAGCGTTAATAATTCGGGCAAGGCGATAAAAATTTCTCCCTCATTCAGCAAGCGCAGGATACCCAAAGCTGCCCGCCGCAGCGCATAGGGGTCTTTGCTGCCCGAGGGTTTTTCGCCGGCCAAAAACAGACCAACCAGGCTATCGGTTTTGTCGGCCAAGGCCAACATTTTCCCTAAGGTGCTGTTTGGTAAAGCATCTTTGGCAAAACGCGGTTGATAATGTTCGCGAATCGCCTGCGCCACTGTTTCCGCTTCGCCTTGCAGCGCCGCATAGTAGCCGCCGATAATGCCTTGTAATTCAGGAAATTCTTGCACCAGTTGCGTTGTTAAATCGGCTTTGCAGAGTTTTGCTGCGCTGAGCGCTGCGGCCAAGGAGAAGTCAGCAGCTAAGATTTCTGGTACTTGGCGCGATAATTCACTTAGGAAACTTGCCAAGCGAGCAGTTTTGTCGCCAATGCTGCCAAGTTTTTGATGAAAAAGCATTTGGGTTAAGCGTGGCAGACGTTCCTGTAAAGTGAATTTGCGATCTTCCATAAAGAAAAATTCCGCATCACTGAAACGTGGCCGGATCACTTTTTCATTGCCTTGGCGGATAACTTCGGGACGCTGGCTTGCTAAATTGCTGATAATGATAAAATCTTTGAGAAGTTTGCCTTGCGAAAGCAGTGCAATGTATTTTTGATGCGTCTGCATGGTTAAAATCAAGACTTCGGGCGGCACGGCCAAAAAACGTTCTTCAAAGCTGCCGCGTAAAGCCACCGGATATTCGGTTAAAGAGGCCAGTTCCTCGAGTAAATCATCGGGTAACACGGCTTCGGCATGGCAATGCCCGGCTTCTTGCTGTGCGGCTTTGGCAATGCTGGCTTTGCGTTCCTCGAAATCAGCGATAACAAAGGCTTTTGCCAAGTCTTGTGGATAAGTGGCAGCGCTTTTTAAGGTGATGGCACCGGTACTTAAACTGCGATGGCCATAGCTTAATTTATTGCTTTCTAAACCAAAGGCTTGCCAAGGTAACACCTGATCATCCACTAAAAGCACCAACCATTGCACCGGACGCGCAAAACGGTATTTTCCTTCCCCCCAGCGCATGGTTTTCGGCAAGGTTTTGCTTAAATCTTGGAGTACCGTATTTAATACTGACGGTAAAAGCGCCTCAAGGCTTTGTCCGGGCTGGGTGCTGCGATAAAAAAGCCATTGACCTTTCTCGGTTTTTTCTTCAGATAACTCGTCCACGCCGACACCACAACTTTCGGCAAAACGCCAGGCGGCTTTCGTTGGTTGTCCGTCAGCGCTAAAGGCAGCACTTAACGCCGGACCCCTTTTTTCAATAATTTGTGCTGGCTGTGCTTCGGGAACGCCAAAAAAAGTGCAAGCCAAGCGTCGGGGGGTAGCAAACCATTGTCCAGACTCGGCTTTTAAGCCTTGTTGCGTCAAACTTTCCGTCAATAAACGAAATAAACCGTCCCCAAGCTGACGCACGGCGGCAGTGGGTAATTCTTCACAACCAATTTCTAATAAAATATCACGCATGATTTATCCTTTTTTATCTGGCGCTGGTTGTTTTTAATAGAGGAAAACCAAGTACTTGGCGTTTTTCGACATAAGCCGCTGCGACAGCGCGTGCCAAAGTTCGTACCCGTAAAATATACCCTTGGCGCTCGGTGACCGAAATGGCTTGACGCGCATCCAATAAATTAAAAGTATGCGAGGCTTTTAAGACCATTTCATGCGCCGGCAGCGGCAGTTGTTTTGCTACCAGCGCTTGGCATTCCAATTCATAATCTTGAAAATGTTGGAAAAGTATCGAGGTGTTGGCTTCAGAAAAATTATATTGCGACATCTCCACTTCATTCTGATGAAACACATCGCCGTAAGAAATATGTTCATTCCAGGCCAAATCATAGACACTATTTTTTTCTTGCAGATAAAGCGCTAAACGCTCTAAACCATAGGTTAATTCGCCCATGACCGGCGTACATTCCAAGCCACCAACTTGTTGAAAATAAGTAAATTGTGTGACTTCCATACCATTGAGCCAAACCTCCCAACCTAAACCCCAAGCGCCTAATGTCGGCGACTCCCAATTGTCTTCAACAAAGCGAATATCATGAATACCTGGGTCAATGCCAAGTATTTGTAAAGATTCTAAATAACGCGCTTGAATATCCAGGGGCGAAGGCTTCATTACCACTTGAAATTGGTAGTAATGTTGCAGACGATTGGGATTTTCGCCAAAGCGACCATCAGTGGGACGGCGCGAGGGTTGCACATAGGCGGCAGACCAAGGTTCCGGCCCCAGTGCGCGCAAAAAAGTTGCACTGTGAAAAGTGCCAGCACCTACTTCTAAATCATAGGGTTGCAATATAATGCAGCCTTGGCCAGCCCAAAATTGTTGCAAGCGAAAAATCAACTCTTGGAAATACAACATAGCAAGTAATGGTCAGGAAAAGCGCTAAAACTAGCATTTTTCCGACGCTATCGGCTAGGGTGTAGCGGAAATGCTCAGCAAAGAAAAATTTTGCTTTATAATGCTGTTTTTTTATTGGCGGAGAAAATATGCGTAAAAAGTCCTATATTGTCAGTTATTTACTTTTGATTTTTTTGGGTTGGATCGGTGCACATCGTTATTATCTCGGCCAATGGGGCAGTGCTTTTCTTTATACCTTTACCTTTGGTTTTTTATTTATTGGTGTGCTGGTGGACTTGTTTCTTTTGCCCTTGCTGGTGCGGGAAGCGCGAAAACAAGCCGAGCAACTACAAACACCGAATTTAAGCAAAGTGAGCGAGGCGCGACCGGCTTGGGCGGAAAAAAAGCCGTTTTTTCTCTTTCGCATCGGCAGTTTTTTCTCGCATCTGCTGATTTTTATCTTTTTTCCGATGTTGATCGTTTTTCTTGGCTTTATGTTTGAACTGCATGAAATCTCGATTCTTATGTTATTAGTGTTATTTTTAACTGGCGTACTCGGTGCCAATAGCAAAAGTATTGCTGGCTTAAATCAATTATTGGCGCAGCCCGGATTAGCGCGGGTGCCGATTTTGCCAGAAATGATTGGTGCCTATCGCGATTTTTATCTTTTTTACTGTCAACATAAACCGCGTCCGGCGTGGTTTTATCTTTTCTATCCCATCACCGCACCGTTGGTCTTAATTTTTTCTAAAACGGCGCGTCAAGAATGGTCACGTTTTCAAAATTTTTTCTTGATTATTTTGGCGATTGTCATTTTAGAAACCATATTAAATTTTCAAGAGCGTTTTGCGCCCTATCTTACGGCTTTTCAAGCCTTTGAGCTGATCGCTATTGCCTTTGTTGTCACTTTGCTATTTATCATTGTTTTTTTATTACCAGTGATCACCAGCAGTTTTTATTTAAACCTTTCCGGTCAACAGCAGCCTTTGCGTTTGCTGTCTATTTTTGGCTTATTATTTGCCGGTATTGTGGCCTACAATTTATTTCAAGAGAGCGACATCTCCATGCCTGCTGAAGATCGTTTGGAAGAAAAAGTGTCAGTAGAAGCCTTTCAAAAAGATGTACTTAAAGCCTCAGAAATGTTTATTCGTTATCATGCCAGTCGTTTATCGCGGGAAGAACCCATCGGCGTTTCGGGAAGTTTAAGTGCAGAATTTCGCAATGTCTTGGAACATCTGGTCGTGCCGCAGGAAACCAAACCTTTTTTCGTTGAAATTTTGGAAGATAATAATCGGCGTGCGCTGGTGGTCGGCTTTTTTCTCGATGATCTTGGCAAACAGTGGTTGATTCTAACCGATGATGTTGGTTTATATCGCCGTTTTGAAGAATTACCGGCGCGTTGGCAGCAACAAGCGCAGCGTGAGGGAATCAACTATTTTGCTTTTATGCCTCTGCCTTAAAAAGATGGGAGAAGTGATTGCCAAGACCTTGCCAAGACCTTGCCAAGACCTTGTTTTTGTTTGCAGTTACCGGTGATTGCTGAAGAATTATATCAAGTGCAAATGGTCTTCCCCGCAAGGTGTGTCGGAGATTTTTACCTTAAATACTTTGGTGCTTGGCGGTTTTGATTGTGATTGGCGAAATAGTCACAGATGTTTCTTAAAAGAAAGCCGCGAGCGTTTTTATCGGATGATTCAACCCTTAATAAAATGGTATGAAAAACATCATGATGAAAACCCTTTTAAGGTGGCAGCCGAGATGTATGTGGGCGTGTTGAGTCATCCGCAATTATTTATGGAAGGCAATCATCGCACCGGAACGTTGATTGCCAGTTGGATTTTGTTAAAACACGAACAGCCCCCCCCCCTTTGTTTTAACGCTAGAAAATGCCAAAACCTATTTTGATCCGTCGGCAGAAATTAAATTTACCGATAAACGGCAAGTCAATGGCCAGTTAAAATTGCCGAAGTATAGAAGATATTTTCGCGATTTTTTAGAAGCGCAGGTGAAGCCAAATTATCTTTTATATCAAAGCTGTGACCCGGATATTGACCCACCGCCGCGCCTGCCGATTCCCGATTGTAGTTCTTAATTTTTTTAGGTCAAAACTTTAGCCTAAAACCAAAAGCAATAGCAAAGAAATCAATAGCAAACCGGCACCGACGGTTAAAGCCCAAAACCAGACACCGGAGCGCTCCACTTGCGTTTCGGCCAAGCGGGTCAATTGGCTATTCAATTGATCAATATGCAGATGCCGTTCTTTGATGCCGATTTTTAATTCCTCAATTTCGCGTTTTAAGACGCGCATCTCGCTGCTGTCGCCGAGTTGATGCCAAGGTTTGGCACGGATAGCCTCGGCTAAGGCACCTTCTTTGGTCAGTAATTTTGCTTCATAGGCCAGGATTTCCTCGCGTTGAATGGCAATCTGCGCCTCAAGGCGACTGCTTTGTTCTTTGATCACCGCCAGGCGGTTTTGCAGGCGGTTTTCTTCCCAGTTATCCAGCAGTACGCTGCTGATTAAGGTGACAATAATGCCGGCAAAAATGGCACCGAAAAAGCGCAGTAGGTTTTGCATGATTTTTACTCCCTGATAAATGGACTGATAAATAATAGTAGTCGCGCTCTGAATATTACTCGAGGAAAAGTTTAGGCTAAAAAAGTGACGAAAAAAATTTTTGTAAGCATACTGACAAAAATAATTTCGGCGCAGTATGCCAGAGGCGCATGAAAAATCAAAAGTTATTAAAGTTGCTGATGTTTTTGCACAAGGAAAGCTATGTCTGGGCAGCGTAATCGTTTTTATGGCGATTTGATCGTCGAAGTCTTAAAAACCGCCAACAAACCAATGACCGCCTATGCCTTACTCGATGCCTTAAAAATCGCTGGTATCAAAGCGCCACAAACGGTCTATCGTGCTTTAAATCAATTGGTTAGTGAGGGTCGTGTCCATCGCTTGGATTCCCTAAACGCTTACTGTCTTTGTCAACATCGTGGGCATTTGCATCCAAGTGTCTTTTTTATCTGTAATGCTTGCGGCTTGGTCTGGGAGCAAGATAGTCCGGCTTTGCAAACGGTGATTCAACAATTGGCTACGGCGCAAAATTTTGCTTTTTCGCACAGTGTCTTAGAAATTAAAGGCCAATGCACTGACTGCCAAAGCAATCCTACCGACCTAACAACAAAATAACGGCCAATCACTTGCCACCCGCCCACCAATTTCGTACTGTACGCACCGGATAGGAATTTGCGTGGTTCTTAACGCGCCCCTGTCGGCTATTACGGTGCGGACATCGGTGTTTTCTATCTTTCGGTTTTAGCCAAGCGGATAAAGGCGACTCTTACAGCAAGGGTTGAACATTTTGTTCTCGCCGGTTCGAATCCGGCAAACTGCTCCTGTCTTTCACTTGATTAGGGTTCAAGTGGTAACTTGTTTTAGCTCAACTGGTAGAGCACGTAACTCATAATTACGGAGTTGGTGGTTCGATTCCATCAAACAAAAACTCACACAACCTGTCATCGGCGCAGCAGTTCGCTGTGTGCGTCAAGCGTCGCTTGATTTTGTAAGTGAGCGCAAAACTTGTGCCGTCTTAGGGTGATGCCTGTGACCGCCTGGGGCGCGTTGGCTTCCATCACGCGGCGTGATGACAGTTTTTTCTGCACCTGTTTCCTCTGTCAGAAATTTTTACGAGTGCTTTATGCAAAAACTGACATTCCCGCAAATTATTCAAAAAAATCAATATGCGCTGCTTTTTCAGCAAGGCGAGTTTAAGCGCATTTTATCGCCCGGGAAACATTATCTATTTTTATTTGATGCCACAGCGCGGATTATTCTCTGTGATTGGGTCGAGCAGCCGGTTTTACGGCATCCGTTGTTATCGTTTTGGTGGCAATACGAAAAAGTTAAGCTCGACCCTTTTGTTGAATATGTGGAAACCCGCCCGGAAGAATTTGCTCTGGTGATGATGAATGGAAGGATTGCTGATATTTTGCCGCCCGGTACGCAAGCGGCGGTGTGGCGCGATAGCCAAAGCACTTTGGATATTCAGCCCTTGGCTGAGGTCATGCCGATGTCCGAGGCGTTGCGCCGGAAAATGTTGGCAGCACCGGCGGCCTTGCAGCAAAAATTGGCGCGTCAGCTTTTTGCCGTCAGCGTCGGCAAATATCAGCAAGCGATTTTGTATATCAACGGTGTACCGGAAGCCTTGTTGGGCGTGGGTGAGTATCGTTATTGGCAATTTCATCAGCGTTATGATGCGCTTTTGGTGGAAACGCGGATGCAAAATCTGGAAGTCAGCGGTCAGGAATTATTGACCAAAGATAAAGTCATGCTGCGGGTAAATTTAAGCGCCAATTATCAACTGACCGACCCGATGGCGGCTCATGCGGCAATGGTCAATCCTGGTGCGCATCTCTATCAATTATTGCAATTTGGTTTACGCGCCGTGGTCGGTGGCCTGCGCTTGGAGGCAATTTTAGAAGAAAAGCTGGCCATTCAAGATGAAGTCGCGACCTATGTGCGTTCGCGTTTGCCAGCGCATGGCTTGGCGCTTTTAGATGTGGGCATCAAAGATATTATTTTGCCTGGTGAAATGCGGACGTTATTGGCCAAAGTGTTAGAAGCCGAAAAAACTGCCGAAGCCAATATCATTGCCCGTCGCGAGGAAACCGCGGCGACCCGTTCTTTCATCAATACCGCCAAAGTCTTGGCCGAAAATCCGACGGCCATGCGTTTGAAAGAAATGGAATTACTCGAAAAAATTTCCAGCAACATCGAACATTTATCGGTCATCGGGGGTTTGGAAAAAGTTTTTCAACAGTTGCCAAACCTATTGAAAAAAGACGCAAGTGACGCACCAGGCTAAAGATTTTTTTCCAGCTTTTTCGGTATCGGCAAGACGGTTTCTTGCGGATTTTTCGTCGAGGCATTGAGATCACAGGAACCGCCTTGACAGCATTCCGCCGTTAAAAAAGCGATCAAGGCATTGAGATGACGGAACTCGGCGCGATAGATCATATTGCGTCCTTGTTTTTCCACTGTCACCAAGTTGGCATCTAATAACTGACTCAAATGAAACGATAAATTATTGTGCGCCACGCCCAAGGTGCGGCTTAAATCGCCAGCACACAGGCCGTGCGTTCCCGCTTGCACCAAAAGCCGCAGCGCATTTAAGCGCGTTTCCTGTGCCATTGCTGCAAAACTTTCAATGGCTTGCGCGGTTTTTAAGGAGTTTTCTCGGCCAGCGCTTTTTTCGACTTTTTTTTCGACTTTATCCACAGCTTTCCCCCTTTTCCCTTTTGTTTATAGCTTATTGCGGCTTAGTGTCGTTAGGCTTGCTTGCTTCGGCACAGAAAGTCTTTTCGCTGCCAATTTTTTCCGCCAAATCGCTATTGGTCAGCCGTACAGTGATGCGGTTGCCGGGCTTTGCTTCCGAACAGGCTTCGGGGTAATACCAGAGGTCAAATAATTCGCTGTTAAAAAACAAAGCTGCCGGTTTTTCGTTTTCAGAAACCAGCGTTTGTACGCTATGAATCGGACTTAAATACAGTGCTTGTCCATCGTCGACCGCTTCCTTGAGCGTCAATAAAAAATCTCCTTGAAAAATTTCAACTTTTATTGCTGCCTCGGCAAAATTCAGCGCCGGCAATTGCGCAACATTGAGACACGGACTACGACCGCTGGCACTTTGCAGAAAAAATTCGCCGTGATGTTCGGTTAAGGCACGCTGTTCAGCCAAGAAAAAGCGCCGACCCAGCGCACTCGGCAATGGTGCCAACAGCGCAAAGTTGAGCGCACTGTGCTTGGCGTGGCCAACCGCCAGCAGTTGTTGTCCGGCTTCCGCCTTGAGGTGAAATTTTTCCTTGCCGCAGTAAAGTTCCATCGTCAGCGGTGGCAGATTGGCAGCAGTTAATTTCAGCTCCCCAAGGTACTGTTGTCCGGGCATTAACACCAAAGGCCGCACTTCGGACATCCAGATGATTTTATTGGAATTTATTATAGCAGCTTGAAATGTCGCGAGGTTTGGCAGCCTGGCTTCCAAGCGGATAGGCCAACGGAAAGCGATAGGCACTTGTTTACCGTGTAAGGGCAGGCGTTGTTGTTGGAGGAGCTGCGGCAATTCAGAAAAATCGTTCAAGGTCAATAATAATTCGGCATCTTGAGGTAAAGCCAGACGCGGAAGATAAAAGACTTCGCCTTCTAAAATTAAGGTGCTGCTGATGGTTTCCGCCGGGTTTTGATCGGCTGCTGCCGATACCGAGGCTTCCGCTGGCAACTCTGACGCGGGCATTTGTGCAAAAACAGCTTGGAAAATAAAGAGATAAAACAGAAAAAGCCAAGGTCTGCGCATAATTACTCCTCAGGCAAGTGATGGATGGCGCTACGATACGCAAATTTTTTTGCCTTGCCAATCTTGCTGCCGCCAAGGCGCGAGCGCGCCAATTCCAGCCAGCCAAGGCCAAAGGTCAGGCTGCCGGTTTTTTCCGCGTTTTTTCGCCTGGGCAAAAATATGTTATTTTCCCGCCTTGGTTTCTTAGTTTGTTTCTTATTTTGCTCATAGGTAGTTATACATCACGCATGGCTGATTCCACTGATCTTATTGTTGATCCTCCTGCCGAGGATGTCTTATTTATCAATGTTGAAGACGAGATGCGCCAGTCGTATTTAGATTATGCGATGAGCGTCATTATCGGTCGGGCGCTGCCCGATGCCCGCGATGGCTTAAAACCGGTGCAGCGGCGCATTTTGTATGCCATGCAAGAGCTTGGTAACGATTGGCACCGTGCCTATAAAAAATCAGCGCGAATTGTTGGCGATGTGATCGGTAAATACCACCCCCACGGCGATAGCGCTGTCTATGACGCTTTGGTGCGCATGGCACAGCTTTTTTCTCTGCGTTATCCCCTGGTGGATGGCCAAGGCAACTTTGGCTCCATTGACGGCGATGCGGCAGCGGCGATGCGTTATACCGAAGTACGCATGGCGCGGCTGACCGCTGAACTTTTGCGTGATCTTGATAAAGAAACCGTTGATTTTCAACCAAATTATGATAATAACGAACACGAGCCGACGGTTTTACCCGCCGCCATTCCGAATCTTTTGATCAATGGCGCATCCGGCATTGCCGTCGGCATGGCCACCAATATTCCCCCGCATAATTTTGGCGAGGTTTTCAATGCTTTGCTGGCATTGTTAGGTGATCCACACCTGGAAATCAAAGACTTGCATCGTTATATTCCCGCGCCAGATTTTCCCACCGCCGCCTTGATCAACCAAACCCAAGGCATTCGCGATGCCTATGAAAGCGGTCGCGGTCAAGTGCAAATGCGTGCAGTTTGTGAAATTGAAAAAGACCGCGCCGGCCACCTGGCCATTGTGGTGACGGAATTGCCTTATCAAGTCAATAAGGCGCGCTTGCTCGAAAAAATCGCCGACCTCTGCCGCGATAACAAAAAAGAAGGCCGCGAGCGCAAAATTGACGGCATTGGCGAGATCCGCGACGAATCCGACAAAGACGGCATTCGCATGGTCTTTGAATTAAAAAGCAAAGACTTGGAACAGGCGCAGGTGATATTAAATAATCTCTATCAACACAGCGAATTACAGACGAGTTTTTGGATCAATTTCACAGCTTTGGTGGATGGTCGTCCCAAACTCTGTAACTTAAAAGAATTGCTGGAAGTTTTTCTACAACATCGGCGCACTGTGGTGGTGCGGCGCAGCATTTTTGAGCTGCGCAAGGCGCGGGAACGTGCGCATGTTTTGGAAGGCTTGGCGGTGGCTTTGTCGGCGGTTGACCCGATCATCGCGATTATTCGCAGCGCTGCTACGCCCTTGGAGGCCAAAGAACAACTGCTGGCGGTGGTCTGGCCACTGCCGCCGACCTTAACCTTTTTGCATCCCGATGCCACGCGACCGAAGGATTTACCCTTGGATTATGGCTTGCAAAAACAAGAAGATGACACGTCAGGCTATCGCTTGTCGCCAGCGCAGGTGCAAGCGATTTTGGAATTACGCTTACAGCGTTTAACTGGTTTAGAACAAGATAAAATTTACAGTGAATACCAAGAGTTACTGGTAAAAATTGCCGATTTATTGGCAATTTTAGGTAGCTCCGAGCGGCTAAGCCAAGTCATCACCCAAGAATTAACCGCCTTAAAAAGCCAATTTGCTGACCCACGGCGCAGTCGTTTAAGCACCTGGGGCAATGTCATTAACAAAGATTTAATCGAAGATGCGCCCGTGGTCGTCACCCTTTCCTATCATAGCTATTTGAAAGTACAGATGATGGAAGAGTATCAACGGCAGATGCGCGGCGGACGCGGCAAAAGCGCCGTCAATCTCAAAGAAGAAGATTTTGTCGAAAAATTATTGGTCGCCAAACGCCATGATTATCTGCTGTGTTTCATAAGCAACGGCAAAGTTTATGGTCTGCCGATTTACGAACTGGCCTTGAGTGAACGGCAAAGTCGCGGCAAACCGATTGTGAATTTATTGCCACTGGCCGAAGGCGAGCGCGTGCAAGCCTTGATTGCTGTGCGCGCTTTTGGTGAAACGCGGAATTTGGTCTTTGCCACCGCCTTAGGCATTGTCAAAAAAACCCCGTTAAGTGAATACAGCCGCATTCGCAGTAATGGCTTGATTGCCTTGAATTTGCGTGAAGGTGATGCCTTGATTGGCGTGGCCATCAGCGACGGTCAGCAAGACATCATGCTCTTTTCAAGCGCTGGCAAAGCCGTGCGTTTTGCCGAGACGGATTGCCGAGAAATGGGGCGCGCTGCCACTGGGGTCATTGGGATGCGTTTGGGCAAAGGCGAAAAAGTCATCGGTTTGGCGGTGGTGGCGGCAGCTCAAGTCAACGAAGCGTCAGCGGCTTTTGACCCTGCCCCTGATGCCGAGGCAGGGAGCGCTCTTGACCTGGCAGCGCCGGTTTTAGAACAAAATGCCGAGCCAGTTTCCGAGCCAGTTTCCGAGCCAGTTTCTGAAAAAGATTCCAAAAAAGCTCAGGAAATAGCCATTTTAACGGCCAGCGTCAAAGGCTTTGGCAAACGCACCTTAGTTTCGGATTATCCGCGAAAAGGCCGCGGCACCCAAGGCGTTTTGACTATGAAAATGTCGGAACGCAATGGCGAGTTGGTCAGTGCGCAAGTGGTCGGCGACGGCGACGATGTGCTACTTATCACTGACCAGGCGACGATGATTCGCACCAGTAGCGACAGCATTGCCTTGACCAGTCGCAATACCCAAGGCGTGCGTTTGATTCGCTTGGAAGAAAATCAGCGTTTAGTGGCCATGGCCACGATTCCGGCAACGCTCTTGGCCAAAGCGCTGGCCGCCTTACCCGAAGCCACAGTGGTCGTTGCTCGCGATGATGACTATGCTCACGACAATGGCTACGACGATAGCCAGTTATAAACCCAATATAAACAAAAAGTTAAGGAGTCCCGATGCGTGGCTGCAATTTTAGTCCTGGGCCGGCAGTCTTGCCGGAGAGCGTGTTACAACAAGCGCAAATTGATATCTGGAATTGGCAGCACCAAAATAATTTTTCGGGTTTTGGCGTGATGGAAACGAGCCACCGCAGCCAGGATTTTGTCACCTTGGTGGCGGAAACCGAAGGCTTTTTGCGCGAGTTGCTGGCCATTCCCGAACACTATGCGGTGTTGTTTTTACAAGGCGGTGCGACCTTGCAATTCAGCCAGATCCCTTTGAATTGGTTGAAAAGCGGTCGTGCCAATTACCTAGTCACCGGCCTTTGGTCAGAAAAAGCCTTGGCCGAAGCTGCGCGTTATGGCCAAATGACACAAGTTGCTGAAATTTCAGAAAATTACCGCAATATTCCCGACGTTTCGACCTGGCATTGGGATGCACAAGCCGATTATTTTCATTATTGTCATAACGAAACCGTGCATGGCGTGGAATTTGCTGAAATTCCTGCGGTGACGGTACCGTTAATCAGCGATTTTTCCTCAACTTTGCTCTCCCGTCCCATTGACGTGTCGCGCTTTGCCATGCTCTACGCTGGTGCGCAGAAAAATATCGGACCGGCGGGCGTGACCATCGTGATTTTAGACCCCAGCCGTCTGCCAGCAGCGCAGCCTTTCACGCCGACACTATTAAATTACCGCACCCAGATGGCGGCGGGGTCGCTTGCTAATACGCCGCCAACTTTTGCGCTCTATGTGATTCATGGTGTGTTGAAAAACTTATTAGACCAGGGCGGTTTGGCGGTACAGGCGGCAGCCAATCGCCAAAAGGCGGCGCTTTTGTATCAGGCCTTGGATACTTTGCCGCTTTATGAAAATTGGGTGGATATCCGTTACCGCTCGTGGATGAATGTGCCGTTTTTCCTCAAGGATAGCGCTTTGCAAGGCCAATTTTTAAGCGAAGCGCATACCTTGGCTTTATACCATCTCAAAGGCCATAAACAGGTCGGCGGTTTACGCGCCAGTTTATACAATGCGGTTTCCTTGACTTGTGTTGAAAAACTTGTTGATTTTCTTGAATCTTTTTCTAAACATCATGCCGCCTGATTTAGTTTCTCTTCGTCAAGACATTGATAAAATTGATAAAGAGCTGCTGCGTTTGTTTAACCAACGCGCTGCTTTAGCGCAAGCCGTGGCTGAGGCCAAACGTGCCGAAGGTCAAGACGACAGCCAATTTTATAAACCGGAACGGGAAGCGCAGATTTTGCGCCTGGTGCAAGCGGCCAATCCGGGGCCTTTGCCGGCGGCGGCGGTGGCCTTGCTGTTTCGGGAACTGATGTCGGCGTGTTTGGCGCTGGAAGCGCCCTTGACGGTGGCTTATCTGGGCCCAAACGGTACTTTTAGTGAGCAGGCGGCGCTCAAACATTTTGGCCAAAGTGTGGCGCGCCTGCCCTGTCCGAGCTTAGAAGCGGTGGTGCAGGCAGTGGTGGCACGGCAGGCGCAATACGGGGTGTTGCCGGTGGAAAATTCCCTGGAAGGCATGGTTGGCCAGAGTCTCGATGCGGTTTGGCAGTCGCCGTTGCGGGTGGTTGGCGAGGTTTATTTACCGATCCAGCATGTTTTAGCGACACAAGCGGCAGATTTTTCAAGCATTGACAAAGTATTAGCGCATCCGCAAGCCTTGGGACAATGCCGACGCTGGTTGGCCACGCATCTGCCATTGGTGCCGACCGAGGCGGCCAGCAGCAATGCTGAAGCGGCACGTTTGGCGGCGGCCAAGCCAACCTGGGCGGCCATCGGTGGCGAAACGGCAGCGGCGGCTTTTGGCTTACCGATTTTGGCGCGGCAGTTGGAAGATGTCGCTGGTAATACCACCCGTTTTTGGGTGTTAGGGCAGGAAAAGGTGGCGGCATCGGGACGCGATAAAACCTCTTTTGTCGCCGTCACCCGTCATGCGCCCGGGGCGTTATTGGAATTATTACAACCTTTTGCCGCAGCTTCGGTGAATTTATGGAAGCTACAATCGCGTCCCTTAAAAGAAACGCCGTGGCAATATGCTTTTTTTGTTGACTGTGAAGGTCATGCCAGCGCCGAACCTTTGGCCGGCATTTTTAGCGAACTGGCGAAAAATACGCTTTTTTTCAAAATTTTAGGCGCTTACCCGATGGCTTCTTGGTAAGGCTTTTTGGTAGGACAAGTTTTATGACAATGACTTCTATGGACAAATCTTTTCTGACGGCAGTGCGCCAGTTATCGCCCTATCAACCCGGGAAACCGATTGCTGAATTGGCACGCGAATTGCGCCTGACCGACATTATTAAACTCGCTTCCAATGAAAATCCCTATGGTGCCAGTCCCAAAGTGACGGCGGCGATCCACGCTGCACTGCCGGAATTGCACCTGTATCCCGATGCGGCGGCTTTTGCCTTGCGAGAGGCGCTGGCCGAACATCTGCACAGGCCCGCCGCAGAAATTATCGTCGGTAATGGTTCCAATGAACTCTTGGACTTACTGGCGCGGGCGACGTTGCAGCCAGGCAGCAACGCCGTGTTTTCCGAGTTTTGTTTTCTGGTTTATCCTTTGGCGACAGCGGCTTGTGGCGCGAGTGCCAAAGTTGCCCAGGCGCTGCCTTTTGATCATCCGACTATGCCCTATGGCCATGACCCGGAAGCCTTGTTAGAAGCCATTGATAAAGATACCAAAGTGGTTTTTATCGCTAATCCAAATAACCCCACCGGCACCTGGTGGCATTGGCGGCAATGGCAGGATTTTTTAGCCGAAGTGCCGGCGCAGGTGCTCGTGGTTTATGACGAAGCCTATAAAGAATATGCCGATGTGCCGGATTATCCGCAGGTTGAAGCGCAGTTGACCGCCTACCCAAACCTGATTATCAGCCGCTCGTTTTCCAAAGCCTACGGCCTGGCGGCCTTGCGTTTGGGCTATTTTTTGGCGCATCCCAGTGTGATCAATATCTTAAATCGCCTAAGAAATCCTTTTAATGTCAATATGTTGGCGCAAGTCGCTGGCATTGCCGCTTTAAGCGACCCGCTTTTTGTCGCCGAGGGCGCCGCCAAAGTCCGTGCCGAGCGCGAACGACTGCGCGATTTTTTCCAAGCGCAAGGCCGGAAGGTATTGCCGAGTCAAGGGAATTTTATCACCGTGCATTTCGGAGTGGCGGCGGCTGCACTCAATCAGGCGTTGTTGCGCGAGGGCATTATCGTGCGACCGCTGGCCAATTATGGTTTGGGCGAGTTTTTGCGCCTGAGCATTGGCCTGCCGGCCGAAAATCAACGGCTGTGTGCGGCGTTTGAAAAACTATGGCCGACTTTGCAGTAAAGCCTCACCTTATGAATCATTTTCTTGACAGTCCTCCTGGCAATCCCCTGGATAATCCTGCTGGGGCTAAGCCCGCTGGCAATGTCTTGGTCAAGCGCATTAGCATCATTGGTTTGGGTTTGATTGGCGGCTCGCTGGCTTTGGCAGCGCGTGGCCAAGGCATCGCGGTGCTGGGCTGGGATGCCAAAGCCGAAAATTGCCAGTTGGCGCAGAAAAAAGGCGCGGTGACGGCCATCACCAATGATTGGAGCGAACTTTTGGCGGTAGATGTAGTGATTTTAGCGGTGCCTTTGGGTGCCATGTCTCGGCTTTTGGCCGACATTGCCGCTGTTTGGCCAAAGGTCGCCAGCAAGCCTTGGCTGACCGATGTGGGCAGCGTCAAGTTGCCGGTGATGGCAGCGGTCAAAAAGCATCCAGATGATTTTTCGGCATATTTTGTTCCTGGCCATCCCTTGGCCGGCGGTGAAAACAGCGGTATGGCGGCGGCGGCTGGCGATTTATTTGTCGGCAAAAAATGGCTCCTGACTCCCGATGCCGCGACGCATCCCGATGCGCTGGCCGGTGTGACCGCATTGCTGCGCCAGCTTAAAGCTGAGGTGTTGTTTTTGTCTGCTGCGGATCACGATGCCCTGCTCGCTGCAACCAGTCATCTGCCACATTTGTTGGCCTTCACGCTGGTGGATGCCTTGGCGCAGTGGTATCCGCCGGCTGAGGTGTTTGCCTTAACCGGCGGCGGCTTTCGCGATTTCACCCGCATTGCTGGCAGCGACCCTCTGATGTGGCGGGATATTTGTCAAGATAATCAACAAGCGATTCTCAAAGCCTTGGCCGATTATCAACAGGCTTTGGCGGTTTTGGCCGAATTGTGCCAAAAAGGCGATTGGTCGGGGGTGGAGCAGCTTTTTGCACGCGCACAAACCTTGCGCCGGCACTATGCTGCGCCAAAAGCAGCGCCGCTCTCCTGACCGCAGGCGGCCAGATAGACACTTTCACGACTTCATTCATATAATTTATTTTATTTTTAATGGGTTGCCATAAAAATTATGCAGCCTAAAGAGGTTTTTTATGCCCAATCAACATTTTCAGGTGGCGCCAGCCAGCGCTTTGCACGGCGTGTTGCGGGTGCCGGGCGATAAATCCATTTCGCATCGCAGTGTCATGCTCTCCGCCATTGCCGACGGCCAAAGTACCATTCAAGGTTTTTTGCCAGGTGAGGACAATCGCAATACTTTACAAGCATTTAAAGCTATGGGTGTGCCGGTGGTTGCGCATAGCGAGACGGTTTTGACCATTGATGGTCTGGGTCGAGAGGGTTTGGAAGCGCCGTCCGCGCCTTTGGATATGGGCAATTCCGGCACGGCGATGCGGCTTTTGACCGGTTTGTTATCGGCACAAGCCTTTGATTCGGTGTTAATTGGCGATAGTTCTTTAAGTAAACGGCCAATGCGCCGCGTCACCACGCCATTGCAGGCGATGGGCGCAAAAATTGAGACTACGCCTGCGGGCACGGCGCCCTTGCAGATTTTTGGCGGGCAAAAACTCAAAGCCATTGAATATGCAATGCCTATGGCCAGCGCCCAGGTGAAATCGGCCTTGTTGTTGGCTGGTTTGTATGCCGAGGGCGAAACGGTGATTCATGAGCCAGCCGTGACCCGTGACCATACGGAACGAATGCTGCGGGCATTTGGTTATGCCGTCAGTACTACCGGCAACCGCATCGCTTTAAGCGGCGGCGGACGTTTGCGGGCGACCGACATCGCGATTCCCGCCGATATTTCTTCGGCGACCTTTTTCTTCGTCGGCGCGGCGATAGCGCGACAAGCCGAGGTGCTATTGACCGAGGTGGGTCTCAATCCAACGCGCCTTGGTGTCATCCAGATTCTTCAGGCAATGGGTGCCGATATTACCTTGCAAAATCCGCGACAGTTTGGCGATGAGCCAGTGGCCGATGTGCTGGTCAAAGGCGGTAAACCTTTACGCGGCATTGCCATTCCTAAAGATTGGGTGCCCTTGGCGATTGATGAATTTCCAGCGATTTTTATTGCCGCGGCCTGTGCCGAAGGCGAAACCTGTTTAAGCGGCGCGGAAGAATTGCGCGTCAAAGAAAGTGATCGCATCGCAGTGATGGCCGAGGGCTTGGCGACTTTGGGTGTGCCGACGCAAGTTTTGGCCGATGGTCTGATTATTCAAGGTGATAGCAACCGGCATTTTCAAGGTGGCCATATTGAAAGTCACGGCGATCATCGTATTGCCATGGCCTTTGCGATGGCTTCTTTGCGGGCGGCAGCGCCAATTTTTATCAGCGATTGTGCGCCGGTGGCGACCTCTTTTCCGAGCTTTGTCACGCTGGCCAATCACGCTGGTTTAGCGATTACGGTGCAGCATGACGGCGACTGAAGCGCCGCCGATTTTAACCTTGGATGGACCGGCGGGCTCGGGAAAAGGCACGGTGGCGCTACACTTAGCGGCCAAACTCGGCTGGCATATTCTCGATAGTGGCGCGATTTATCGTGCTGTGGGACTGATGGCCTTGCGCCAAGGTCTTGCTTTGGATGATGAAAAAGCCTTAGTGGACTTGGCAAAAACATTGACGATTTCTTTTCAAGTCGTTACTCTCTCGCGCCTCGAAATACTTTTGGCCGGTCAACCGCTTGGCGATAGCCTGCGTAGCGCTGCCGCCGGCGAGGCAGCCTCCCGCGTCGCGGTTTTGCCACAGTTGCGGCAGGCGTTATTGGACTTACAACGCCGTTTTTGGCAACCGCCGGGACTGATTGCCGATGGCCGTGACATGGCCACCGTGGTTTTTCCCCAAGCGCGCTACCAGGTTTTTTTGACTGCTAGTTTGGCTTGTCGTGCCGAAAGACGCTTCAAACAGTTGAAAGCGCAAGGAAGCGATGTTACTCTGCCAGAAGTATTCAATGAGTTAGAAAAACGTGATGAACGCGATGCCAACCGTGCGGTAGCGCCTTTACAAGCGTCACCCCATGCTTTTGTTCTGGATACGAGTGATTTGTCTATTGAGGCCGTCGTTGAGAGAATTTTGCTTTTTTTATCAAAGCAGTAAATTTTATTTCCTGGGAAAGTTGCTTTCCCTTTTATTTTTTATAAACCTATTTTTGATTCTATGACCGAAAGTTTTGCCGACCTGTTTGCCGAAAGCCAAAGCCAAATTCAACTGAATATCCCTAAGGGAAAAATTATCCCTGCCAAAGTCATCCGTATTCGGGATGGCGAGGTCATCCTTGATGCTGGATTAAAATCCGAAAGTATTGTTTCTATTAAAGAGTTTTATAAAGAAGACGGTAGCCTCGAAATCGAAGTCGGGGATAGCATCGAGGTGATGCTGGACAGCGTTGAAGATGGTTCTGGGGAGACGTTACTGTCGCGGGAAAAGGCGCGTCGTCTGAAGACCTGGGAAGATTTAGAAAAAGCAATGGAAAGTCAAGTAAATGTCTCTGGTTTGGTCAGTGGCCGGGTCAAAGGCGGCTTTACGGTGGACATTAAAGATGTCAAAGCCTTTTTGCCAGGTTCCTTGGTGGATGTGCGTCCGGTGCGCGATGCCAGCTACATCGAAGGGAAAATCCTTGATTTCAAAGTAATTAAACTCGACAAAAAACGCAATAACGTGGTGTTGTCACGGCGGCATGTGCTAGAAACCGAATACAATGCCGAGCGCGAAGATTTACTCAACCGTTTGGAAGAAGGCCAAATTGTCACCGGTGTGGTGAAAAATTTGACCGAATACGGTGCTTTTTTGGATTTAGGTGGCATTGACGGCCTCTTGCATATCACCGACATGGCTTGGCGGCGGGTACGGCATCCGTCGGAAGTGGTGACGATTGGCGACAGCATTGAAGTCAAGATCATGAAATTTGATCGGGAAAAATGCCGGGTTTCTTTAGGCTTGAAGCAGTTAGGTGCCGATCCTTGGGAAACCTTAGCCGAAAACTATCCCAAAGGCTCACGGCATTTTGGCAAAGTCACCAATCTCACCGATTACGGCTGCTTTGTAGAAATCGCGCCGGGCGTGGAAGGCTTAGTCCATGTTTCGGAAATGGATTGGGTCAGCAAAACCGTCAATCCGGCCAAAGTGGTGGCCACTGGTGATGAAGTCGAGGTGATGATTTTGGATGTAGATGCCGAACGTCGGCGTATATCCTTAGGTATGAAACAATGCCAAGACAACCCATGGGCGCTCTTTTCTGATAAATATCAACGTGGTGACATTGTTCATGGGCAGATTCGTTCCTTGACCGACTTTGGTATTTTTGTCGAACTCGAAGGCGGCGTGGACGGCCTGGTGCATCTCAATGATATTGCTTGGGATCGCTCGGGCGAAGAAGCTATTCGTGACTATAAAAAAGGCGATGCCATTGAAGCCATGGTCATGGCCATTGACGTTGACCGCGAACGTATTTCCTTGAGCATCAAAGAGATTTCTGAAGATCCCTTTGCGCCCTTTCTGGCCGACGATGTGGTGGGCAGCGTGGTGCAAGCAGTGGTCGAAACTGTGGAAGCGCGTTTGGCGACCTTGTTGGTAAAAGGCATTCCGGCGCAGATGCGTGCCCGCGACGCAGCGCGTGAGCATGTGGAAGATTTAAGCCGTTTGCTGCATGTTGGCCAAGAACTGACGGTGAAAATCATCGAAGTGGATGCCCGCGACCGCAGCCTGAAAGTGTCGGTACGCGCCTATCTGGAAGACGAAGAACGGGCTATTGTTGACAATTATCAACAACAAGGCGCAGAGGCGACCACCAACCTCGGTGCGGTCTTCAAACAGCAAGCCGAACGGGATTTGCCAGCGGCGGAGACGGCACCAGCGATACCAGAAAGCGCAGCCGAGCCTGTCAGCACAGAAACCGTTGAAACCGTTGAAACTACTGAAAATGTTGAAGCTAATGAAAGTAATGCAAAAAGCGAAAGCAATGAAAGTAGCGAAAAAAGCGAAAGCAATGAAAGTAACGAAAAAAGCGAAAGCAATGAAAGTA
>CAYWWW010000020.1:0-23458 GCA_964462205.1 uncultured Cardiobacteriales bacterium | reverse complement strand
TTGGCTGACTTTGGAAGGAAAGGGTAAGGAGAGGAAGGGATTCGAACCCTCGATGGGAGATAAAGCCCATACTCCCTTAGCAGGGGAGCGCCTTCGACCACTCGGCCACCTCTCCAAAATGAAGGCGCGATTATAGCGAATCTTTTTCAGTGACGCTACAGTTTTCTAACATTTCCTGGCTTTCTTCCCGCAAGCGCAGATAGACCTCTTCGCGATGCACGGCAATGTCTCGTGGCGCTTCTACGCCGATACGCACTTGATTTCCTTGAACACTTAAAATAGTTACCACCATTTCATCCCCGATGCGAATGCTCTCCCCCGACCGGCGGGCTAAAATCAACATGCTCTTTCTCCGCTTGGCTTTGCTCTAAAACAAAGGCTTCATGTAGGCTTTTGACGGCCAGTTCTAAATACTTTTCTGCAATCACCACAGAAATTTTTATCTCTGAGGTGGAAATCATTAAGATGTTGATTCCTTCCCGAAAAAGCGTCTCAAACATCAAACTCGCTACCCCAGCATGGGAGCGCATACCAACACCGATAATCGAAACTTTGGCAATGCGATTATTCCCCACAACTTTTGCACCCAAAGTGTCGCAGGTTTGCGTGGTAATGTCGAGCGCCTTATGAAAATCATTTTGATGCACGGTAAAAGTAAAATCAGTGTATCCAGCCGCGCCAATATTTTGCACGATCATGTCCACTTCGATGTTGGCTTTGGCTATCGGCCCTAAAATTTGAAAAGCCACGCCAGGTTGATCCGGTACCTCGGTGACGGTCAATTGCGCTTCATCACGGTTAAAAGCAATGCCAGTAATTAACGGTTGTTCCATAAGATTTTCTTCTTCAAAAGTAATTAAAGTTCCAGCGCCTTCCTTAAAGGTCGAAAGCACCCGCAATGGCACCCGATATTTGCCGGCAAATTCCACCGAGCGAATTTGCAAGACTTTCGAGCCCAGGCTCGCCATTTCTAACATTTCTTCAAAAGTAATTTTGTCCAAACGCCGGGCATTGGGAACCAGCCGCGGGTCGGTGGTATAAACGCCGTCCACATCGGTAAAGATTTGACATTCTTCAGCTTTTAAGGCTGCCGCCAAAGCCACCGCTGTGGTATCGGAACCACCCCGACCCAAAGTGGTAATATTTCCTTCAGCGTCAACACCTTGGAATCCAGCAACGATCACCACACAACCGTCGGCGAGGTCTGTTAAAAGCCGTTTTTCTTCAATATGTTGAATCCGTGCTTTATTAAAAGCGGCATCAGTGTGAATCGGCACCTGGAAGCCGGCATAGGAACGACTTTTGATGCCTTGTTTTTCCAAAGCGATGGCCAAAAGCGCAATGGTAACTTGCTCGCCGGTGGCCAATAGCGCATCCAGCTCCCGCCCGCGCACCTGTGGTTGAATCGCCCGCGCTAAATTCAGCAGCCGGTCGGTCTCGCCGGACATGGCTGAAAGCACAATTAGCAGATTTTCACCACGTTCGCGGTCGGCTTTGAGTCTTTTGGCGATATTTTCAATTTTTTCGACGGAACCTACCGAGGTGCCGCCGAATTTTTTTACGACTATTTTCATATCTTTATAAAATAATTTTAATCATCAACCTCCTCCCATGGGAAGGAGAGGTTGGGAGGGGTTCAACTTGCTAATTTTTCCGCTAGCCAGCTTTTCGCCAAAGCCAAAGCCGCTGGCAAAGCCGTCACCTGGCTGCCCGCCGCCTGTGCCAAATCAGGACGACCACCGCCTTTGCCGCCAAGAATTTCCGCCACTTTGGCCACCCACTCGCCGGCTTTCACTTTTGAATGCAAAGGTTTACTCACTGCTGCCACCAATTGCACTTTGTCGTCATTGACCATCGCCAACAGCACGGCGCTTGGCGTTAATTTATCGCGCAGACTTTCAGCTAAGGTTTTGAAACTTTTGGCATCGCAATCCGTCACTTCCTGAATTAACAAGCGCATCTCGCCGAGCGTTTCGGCCTGCGCCGCCAATAACGGCAATTGCTGTAAAGCCAGTTTTTCTTGTAGGCTTTCGAGTTGTTTTTCCAATTGTTTTTGCTTATCGAGCAAACCTTGAACTTTTTCCGGCAGATCGTTTTCGGCGACTTTTAATTTGACCGCCAACTGCTGTTGCAAGGCTGTCTGCGTCTGCCAAAAACGCAAAGCCGTCTGACCGCAAATCGCTTCAAGGCGGCGAACACCAGCAGCAATGCCGGATTCTTGAACGATTTTCAGCATCCCAATGTCGCCGGTGCGTGCCACATGCGTGCCGCCGCAAAGTTCCATGGAAAAATCGCCAAAACGCAAGGTGCGCACTTCGTCGCCATATTTTTCGCCAAACAAGGCAATCGCGCCCGCCGCCAAGGCTTCAGGATAGGTCATGCTGGCAATAACACCGGGATGATTTTTTTGAATTTCAGCATTGACGATGTTTTCAATCTGCGTCAGTTCTTCGGCAGAAACCGCCGCATAATGGGAAAAATCGAAACGCAGGCGATCACTTTGTACCAACGAGCCCTTTTGCTGAACATGCGTCCCCAAGACCTGGCGCAAGGCGGCGTGTAGCAAATGTGTCGCCGAATGGTGTTGCGCGATGGCCGCCCGCCGCGCCACGTCAATATTGGCCTGCAAACTTTGGCCAACTTGCAGATAGCCGCCGCTGACTACCCCGCGATGCACCAGACTTTGGCCAAGTTTTTGCGTGTCATCCACCATAAAAATGGTTGTACCGGCCACAAGTTCGCCGGTGTCGCCGACCTGTCCGCCCGACTCGCCATAAAAAGGCGTTTGATCCAAAATCACCTGACCGACTTCCCCGGCCTGTAAAGCGCTAACTGCCTCGCCCTGCCGATCATACAAAGCCAAAACTTTGGCCATTTCTGTGACTTTTTCGTAACCCAAAAAAGTCGAGCAGAAGGCTTCGGCGGCGGCTTTGGCTTGATAATCCACGGCAAAATGACCAGCCTCTCGCGCACGCTGGCGCTGTTTGGCCATTTCCTGTTCAAAACCCGCCATATCCAGGCTTAACCCTTGCTCCCGCGCCACATCGGCGGTTAAATCGGCGGGAAAGCCATAAGTATCATAGAGTTTGAAGACCACTTCCCCAGGAATGACCGTACCCTCTAAATGCACCACGGCTTGCTGAAAATGCTGCATCCCATGCGTCAAAGTTTCAGAAAAGCGGCTTTCTTCCAATTTTAACCAATGGCCAATGATTTCAGCTTTTTCATTTAATTCAGAACTTTGACTGACCAAAAGCAAGGTCGGCAACAGGTGATGAAAAAAGTCACCACTGGCACCCAATTTATAGCCATGGCGAATGGCGCGGCGAATAATCCGCCGCAGGACATAGCCACGGCCTTCGTTGCTTGGCACTACGCCATCGGCGATGAGAAAGGCCGCCGCACGAATATGATCGGCGATGACTTTGAGTGAGCTTTGGCCCTGATTTTCCACACCAATAATGCGTGCAGCTTCAGCGATCAAGGCTTGGAAACTGTCAATGCTGAAATTGCTTTCCACGCCCTGCACCACCGCCGCCAAGCGCTCCAAACCCATGCCGGTGTCTATGGAGGGCTTCGGCAAAGGATGCAGCACGCCGTCTTTGTCGCGGTTGTACTGCATAAATACGAGATTCCAGATTTCAACATAGCGGTCGCCGTCGGCTTCCGGCGTACCCGGCGGCCCGCCTGGAATATGTGCACCATGATCATAAAAAATTTCACTACAGGGACCGCAAGGCCCGGTGTCGCCCATAGACCAAAAGTTGTCGCTGGTGGCAATGCGGCTAAAGCGCGACGGGTCAATTTTTAGCTCATTTAACCAAATAGCCGCCGCTTCTTCATCGTCGTGATACACCGTAACCCAAAGTTTTTCCTTGGGTATTTTTAAAATATCGGTTAAAAATCCCCAAGCTAGGCGAATAGCTTCGGCTTTGAAATAATCGCCAAAACTAAAATTTCCTAACATTTCAAAATAGGTGTGATGCCGCGCCGTATAGCCGACATTTTCCAAATCATTGTGCTTGCCACCGGCACGAAGGCAGCGCTGCGCACTGACCGCCCGCGTATAAGGACGGCTTTCCTGTCCCAGAAATACCGCTTTGAACGGCACCATGCCGGCATTGGTGAATAAAAGACTCGGGTCATGCGCCGGAATCAAGGTCGAGGACGGCACCATCGTGTGATCATGGGCGGCAAAATAATCCAAAAACGCCTGTTTTAAGGCCGCTGTGGAAGCAAAGGTCGGGGAAGCAAAATTTTTAATATCTGCCATAAAAATCTATAAAAAATCTATAAAAAAATCTATAAAGAATCGGAAAAATCGTTGAAAAATGTTGATTACTTACGTGACAATAAACGCTTTTCTGCCTGTAAAATCAAATCATTGGGAAAGCCACGCTGATAAAAACGCCGCTTGGCTTTTTGTCGTGCCAAAAGATCAGTTTCAAAACCAAAATCTTGCCAATGGTGCAGTAAAATATTCAGCCAATCTACCCGCGCCAACAATGGCTGAATAACGTTTTTCTCAATGCCTTTTTGCTGTAATTCCAAAGCGATGCGTCGCGGGCCAAAACCCCGCTGACAGCGCACCCGAATGAACATCTCAACAAAAATTTTATCATCGCAATAGCCCAAAGCCTGCAATTCGGCGACCACTTCGGCGATAGTCGTTTGACAATCGGCGGGAAAACGCTGGCGTAGTTTTTGCGTCAGCTCCGTCAGACCATGCACCCGTGCCGCCAAAATCTGTAAGGCACGACGGCGCACACCATCACAAGGGGATTTAGCTGTCATCCTCAGGAGCAAAGTCTTCGTTATCAGCTACTTCCGCCTCACCGCCTTTCGCCGCTTTGCGTGACAAGGTGGTCGGCTCGGTCTTTAACTTGGCGCGAATCGTCTGCTCTATTTCGGCGGCTATGGTGGGATTTTCTCGCAACCATTGCCGAACATTATCTTTACCCTGGCCGATTTTTTTCTTTTGAAAACTATACCAAGCGCCGGATTTATCAATAACGCCTTGTTCTACGCCTAAGTCAATGATTTCCGAAGTACGCGAAATCCCTTCGCCATAAAGAATTTCTACCTGCACGGTGCGAAACGGCGGTGCTAATTTATTTTTTAACACCTTGATTTGCGTTTCATTACCGATGACTTCATCGCCTTTTTTAATCGCGCCAGTGCGCCGAATATCCAAACGAATCGAGGCGTAAAACTTCAAGGCGTTGCCGCCGGTGGTGGTTTCTGGGGAACCAAACATCACGCCGATTTTCATACGAATTTGGTTGATAAAAATCACCAAGGTATTGAACTTTTTGATATTTGCTGTCAATTTTCGCAAGGCTTGCGACATCAACCGCGCCTGTAAGCCCATGTGCGAGTCGCCCATATCGCCCTCGATTTCGGCTTTAGGGGTCAAGGCCGCCACCGAATCTACAACGATGACATCAATGGCACCGGAACGCACCAAGGCATCGGCCACTTCCAAGGCTTGCTCGCCATGATCCGGCTGGGAAACCAATAAATCTTCGATATTGACACCCAACTTGGTAGCGTAACTGGCATCCAGTGCATGTTCCGCATCAATAAAAGCGGCAGCGCCGCCAATTTTCTGAACCTCAGCAATGACTTGCAAAGCTAAAGTAGTTTTTCCTGAGGATTCCGGTCCATAAATTTCCACTACCCGACCCCGAGGAAAACCGCCGATACCCAAAGCCGTATCCAAGGCGATAGAACCCGTTGAAATCACTTGAATATCATTGGCAACACCGCCATCGCCTAGACGCATCACCGTGCCCTTGCCAAACTGCCGATCCAATTGACTTAACGCCGCTTGCAAGGCTTTTTTACGATTTTCATCCATAATTTTATTTTTCCTGCTTTTTAATCGTTTATAAATTTCATAACTTTTTAATTTTTAACAAAATAATAAAATTTTGCTAATTTTTTACTTTTCAAAAAATATGCTTAGGCTTCGCTGGCGGCTTCAAGCAGTTCCAAAAGTTTGCTGATGGCAAAAGCCACGCTCGCCGTGCGTACAGCATCCCGATCCCCTTGAAAATACTCGGTAAAAGTTTTCAAGGCAGAGGCATAAGCGATGGCAAAACACACCATACCCAAAGGCTTTTCGGCGCTGCCACCGTCGGGACCGGCGATGCCGCTGATGGCCACGCCAGCATCGCTTGCCTGGAGTGGCAAGCCCAAAACCATTTCGCCGACGGTCGCTTCGCTGACCGCGCCAAAGACTTTCAGGGTACGTTCCTTTACACCTAAGTATTTTATTTTCAAAGTGTTGCTATAAGGAATTACCCCGCCGCCAAACCACAGCGAGGCACCCGGACGGGCGGTGAAAAGCGCGGCCAGCAAACCGCCAGTACACGATTCGGCAGTAAAAACCTGCGCTTGCCGTGCCGACAACAAAGCCGCCAAACGAGCAAGCTGTTCATCAAACCAAGGGGGACGTTGCAACAAGGTGGACATGCTGAATCTAGGCATTAAAAGTCGGCGATTGTACCGAAACAGAACGTTTTTCGATATGGTTGCGCGCAGTTTTTGCCGCCGTCCACAGCAAGACGGCTTTGCTGGCCTGCCATTATGGCGAAAAAATCGGATTTATTTTCTATAACCCTTTAATAGTTTTTGATAATTTCTTAATAAACTTTTCATAAAAATTTAGTCTTTCTTTATGCCGCGTCCCATTTACTCGCCAATGATTCAGCAATATCTTGATATAAAACAAGATTATCGCAATTGTTTATTATTTTTTCGCCTCGGTGATTTTTACGAACTCTTTTTTGAGGATGCGCTACGCATTGCGCCGCTTTTGGATTTAACCCTGACCAAACGCGGCCAAGTGCAAGGCGTGGACATCCCAATGGCCGGCGTGCCGGTGGTAAGCCTGGATAACTATTTGACAAAACTTTTAAAACTGGGCGAAAGCGTCGCCATCTGTGAACAAGTGGGCGAGAGCGGCCAGGGACCGATGCGCCGGGAAGTGGTGCGGGTATTAACGCCGGGTACGGTTTTAGAAGAAAATTTTAACGAAAGCAATTCTTTGCTTTTCGCGGTGCATCCCGATGCCCGCGATTTTGCCGCCGTCAGCGTGCATTTTTTGACCGGCGAAGTGTTATTACTGACGGCCAGAAATTTCGGCGAAGTGACTGCCAGCGCCGAACAGCGCCAAGCCCAGGAAATTCTCATCCCAACAACAACAATTCTGCCGTCGGAAGTAAATAGCAAGTCTTTTCAACGCTTTAGTATCAATCCGCAGTTATCTTGCTGTAAAAATTATTTTCCCCAACAAACCTTGAGCAAAGGCCAGACGGCGGCATTGGAACTTTTGTTGCAATATCTTGAATACACGCAGAAACAAGTCCTGCCGCATCTTAAAGCGCCACAACACGAAAGCGAACAAGGTTTTATTAAACTGTCTGCACGCAGCCTGGAGCATCTGGAAATTGACCGCAGTCCGCATCCCAATGCTTTGACCTTATTCAAATTATTTGACAAGTGCCAAACCCGCATGGCCAGCCGCTTACTCAAAAACTGGCTTTGTCAACCGCTGCGGGAAGCCAGCGCGGCGCAAGCACGTTTGGCCGCCGTTGCCGAGGTTTATGCGCAACCGTCATTGCTGGAAAAGCATAAAATTCTCAAAGAAGTGAAAGATTTAGAAAAAGTTTTAGCACGCTTTCAGTTAAAACGCAGTCGCCTTCAGGATTTGGCCTTATTGCGCGATGCTTTGCAGGCCGCCGCCGCTTGGGCTGCGGTGCTGGAAAAAATCCCCTCGCCGCTGTGGCCAGCACAGCTCCCGCTATGTGAAAATTTAGCTGAGACTTTAGAACAAGCACTCCTGCCAGGGGTATTGCTCAAAGAGGGCGAAAGCATTGCCGATAGTTTTGATGCGGAACTGCAAACGCTGCGGCAACAAAGCCAGCATCATGATGAATTTTTGGCAGAACTTGAGAAAAAAGAACGAGAAAACAGCGGCTTGTCGCATCTAAAAGTCGGTTATCATCGCAGTTTTGGTTATTTTATTGAATTGCCAAAAGCGCAGGCCAGACACGCACCGGCGCATTTGCAACGGCTACAAACTTTGAAAAACGCCGAGCGCTTTACCACGCCAGTGTTACAACAGCACAGCCAAGCGCTTTTAGTCAGCCGCGAACAGGCGCTGATGCGGGAAAGGCAATTGATTGACGGCCTGCTTGAAAAAGTTTTGAATAATATAAATGAGTTACAAATTTTACTTGCCGCCATTCGTCAAAGCGATGTTATTTTCACCCTGGCCGAACGTGCGCAAAGCCTGAACCTGCACCCGCCGCAACTAACCCAAGGCAGAGGTATAAATATCAAAGAAGGCCGTCATCTGTTGGTGGAAGCGGCCTTGACCGCACCATTTTTGCCAAATGCTACACAACTCGATGAAAAGCAGCCGATTGCTTTGATTACCGGACCCAATATGGGCGGCAAAAGCACCTGGATGCGTCAGACGGCGTTGATCGTGGTTTTGGCCTATGCGGGAAGTTTTGTGCCGGCCAAACAAGCAGTCATTGGCGAAGTTGATCAAATTTTTACCCGCATCGGTGCCGGCGATCATTTGGCCGCCGGGCATTCGACTTTTATGGTGGAAATGCAGGAAACCGCAGAAATTTTACGGCAGGCCACAGCCAAAAGTTTGCTCTTGCTAGATGAACTTGGCCGAGGCACCAGCAGCCGTGACGGCTTGGCAATTGCGCAAGCCTGTTTGGAATTTCTGTTGCAGCAAAATCCGCCACCTTTGACTTTATTTGCCAGTCATTTTTTTGCTTTAAGTCGCCTGGCTGAGCGTTTTCCCACGTTGGCCAACTGGCATTTTTCGGCCAAAGAAAATGGCGAAGATTTAATTTTTCTGCATGAATTACAAGCCGGTGCCGCCTCGGAAAGTTTTGGCGTGGCGGTAGCGGCCAAAGCCGGTTTGCCAGCAACCGTCTTGGCGCGTGCTGAGATGTTATTGACAGCAACAGCAGCAACGCCGGCTACCGTCAAGGCGACAGAAATACCTTCGTTGGCAGTTTCAGAAAAAATCGCCAAGGAAATAAAAGACTTGGATTTATCAACACTCTCACCCAAAGCTGCCTGGCAGTATTTAGAAGACTGGCAACAACGGCTGCATCGGGATGCCTAAGCGTCAATCCACCGGCGCACGCTCATCGCGGTGGTTTTTATGGTAGTTTTTATTGCGCTGGCGCGTTTTATACTGAAGATGTTTTTAATTTTATTGTGATAAGGATAAGGAGTGTTTATGGCGTTTGTGGTGACGGAAAATTGCATCAAATGTAAATACACCGACTGCGTAGATGTCTGTCCGGTGGATTGTTTTCATGAAGGGCCGAATTTTTTGGTGATTGACCCCGATGAGTGTATTGACTGCACCTTGTGCGAACCGGAATGCCCGGCGCAAGCGATTTTCCCAGAAGAGGATGTTCCGGCAGATCAACAAGATTTTATTGCCTTAAATGCCGAACTATCGCGGCAATGGCCGGTGATCACCCGTAAAAAAGCCGCTTTACCCGATGCCGAAGAATGGGACGGCAAAAGTGATAAGCGGCAGTTTCTAGAGCGCTAACTTTTAGAATTTTCGAGAAAAGTCCTTTTCCTTCAGCAAAAGACTTGGGGAAAGGTCAAGCATTTTTCACCAGGTGCCTTACTCTGCGGTTTGACTGGTTGTTTGTTTGCGTTGCAAAACATCGCTCAATAGCTCCGGTTTACCAAAATGATAGCCTTGCGCATAGTTAATCCCGATGCGTTTTAAGCGCTCAACAATTTCCTCGTTTTCAACAAATTCCGCGATGGTTTGTAAGCCGATATGTTTACTGACGTAGTGAATAGCTTGCACCATCGCGCCGTCATAAGGGTCGGTTAAGATATTTTTAATAAAGCCGCCGTCAATTTTTAGATAATTGACTGGGAAGGTTTTCAAATAGTTAAATGACGCATAGCCGCTACCAAAATCATCAAGCGAAAATTTACAACCAAGTTTTTTTAAGCTCTCAACAAAAAAGACTGCTTGTTTCATATTGCGCACCGCCACACTTTCGGTCACTTCAAAGCACAACATGCTGGTCGGAACGCCAGAATCTTTTACCTGTTGGGTGGCAAAATCTAAGAAATCTTCCGAAGCGAGAGAATCGCCAGAAAGGTTGATAGCAAACACGGTTCCTTGCAAAGTCTTGTTAAAATTCAAACCCATACGGATTTGGCGTAAGGCACTGCGCACCACCCATTGATCCAATTCACTGATCAAGCCATAGCGCTCGGCACCAGGTAAGAAAAAGCCTGGTGAAACAATTTTGCCGTTTTCATCTTGCATCCGAATGAGCAACTCGTAGTGGCGGTAGCTGGTGTCCATATCTTTGCCAATCGGCACAATAGGTTGCGCAAAAAGCACCAAGCCCTTGTCCTGGCGCATAGCGGAAGTTAAGCGATGCACCCACTGCATCTCGCCACCCCAATTGCGCGTTTCTTCGCCTTCATACACCTGAATGGTGTTGCGACCTTTACTTTTGGCGAGATACACCGCTTGTTCGGCGGCTTTCATCACGTCTTGTTCGGCTTCAAAATGGGGTTTCAACGGCACCAAACCAATACTGACCCCGACTGAGAAATTATAATCGCCATATTCAAAGACAAAAGTATTAATTTCCTCACGCAATACCCGAGCAATACGCAAGGCGTTTTCCAATTCCAGGGTTTCTAATAACACGACAAAATCATCGCCACCCAGACGCGCCAGATGCACACCTTTGCTCGGCAACGCTGCTTGCAGCATCTTGGTGATCATTTTCAAAAGCTCATCGCCGGCTTTATGGCCGGAGGTATCATTGACCAGCTTAAATTGATCCAAGTCCAAGGCCATGACAAAATTTCTCGGTGTATCGCTGGCCAAGGTATCCAAAACTTTGGCAATGCGCTTTTCAAGCTCAACGCGGTTTAAAAGTCCGGTCAAGGAATCGTGGGTGGCCTCGTATTGAATCCGCATATTGAGTTTGCGTTGTTCGGTATTGTTTTCAATGATCAATACCGCACCCAAAATCGTATCGCTGCTGTCAATAATCGGCGCGACGTTGACCGACACATAGTAGCGTTTATCCCGTTCAAATTGATGCGCCAGAATCGTTTCTTTGTATTCCAAAATTTCGCCATTTTCGAGCACCCGCTGCATCACCGTTTCGCTCAACAAGCTGCGCCGGGCATTTTCCTCGCGCATATTCAAAACTTCCCACACCTCTTTGCCGCGTGCCTCGGTGGTCGTCCAACCGCTTAAACTTTCGGCTTTGGGATTCATATTTTCCACCCGGCCTTTGGTGTCGGTGGTGATAACGCCGTTGGCAATGGAGTCTAAGGTCACTTGCGCTTTTTCTTTTTCCCGGCTTAAGTCTTTGGTTAATTTAGCTTTTTCAGTAACGTCATGCAAAGTGGTGATCGTCCCGATGACCATGCCGCTATAATCGCGTAACGGCGAAATTTGATATAAAACCAAATACTGATGATCTTGATCGGTGCGACAAACTACCGGCTCCTCGACCATAATCGGCTGCTCTTGAATTGAAACATTTTCAAGCATTTGCTGCAAATCCATAGGTTCACGGCTGTCGGGAAAATAGAGCTTCAAGACATCGGCCAAATCCAAACCCAATAAATCTTTACGCGCCAAACCAAGCATTTCTTCGGCTTCCAAGTTGACCACTTCGATACGACCAGTGCGGTCAGTGGTGATCACCGCATCCACAATCGAGGCCAAGGTCGTTTCCAAGCGTTCTTTTTCTTGCCGTAGCATCGCTTCGGCTTTTTTACGCGAATGAATATCTGACAATGAACCGACCATGCGCTTCGAGGCACCATCTTGGTTACGAATCACCGTGCCGCGCACCAACATCCAGCGCCACACCCCATCTTTGGCACGCAAGCGCACTTCCAAAGCCAAGGGTTGGCTGCTGCGTAAACAATGGTCAATTTCTTTTTGAAAGCCTTCCAAGTCATCGGGATGAAAAATTTTCAGCCAGGCAACAAAAATGCCGGGGATGTCCTTGGTGAAATAACCTAACACTTCGCCAAAACGCGGCGACAGATATAAGCCATTGGTTTCAATGTTCCAATCCCAGATGATGTCGTTACTGCCGCGTGCGGCCAACATAAAGCGCTCTTCGTTTTCCTGCATACCGGCAGTGTCGGTCGAAAGTTTTTGCACCATGGCATCGAGACTGCGCGCAAACTCAGCGACCACGTTCTTACCCGGCAGATAGAGCCGCGTTTGCCAATCGCCTTCGGTAATTTTTTTGATCTGTGCCGACAACGCCGCCATGCTGCGCAAGGCTTGTTGATAAAACGTAAAAGCAACGATGATCAGCAATAAAATCACTGTCGGTAAAAAGATCAGTAAAAACTCTTGTAGGCGCTTGCTGGCCGAGGCAACAAAGGTCGGTTCATAACGCACGCAGGCAAAACCGGCTTGTTCCGGCGCACCTTTGATAAAATCCACGCGCAGGGTTTGTGGCAAGACTTTATCCACGGCTTGATCAGGAAAAACGCAGGGTGTCTGCATAAACTCGCCGCGCCAAGCACTTTGGCTTGACATTTTGATGTAATAGGTTTTATCAACAAAATAAGCATCTTGCACGCCTGGGAGGGTTAAAACGTCATCTAAAAACGCCTGCAAAGCAGATGTATTTTTACTTTGCAAGAGCGGCGGCACCTGACTGCGTAACCAGCTTTCCATCTGCAAACGATCCCGTGCGACCGTTTCCGCCGTTTCGTCAAGCAAGGGCGGCAAGCGCCAAACGCTGTAGGCCAAAAGACCGATGCCCAACACCAGCGAAACTATCATTCCTAGCCAATACTTCATATAACTCCCTCGGCAAAAAGAAAAATGTTCATTACCTAATGCTTTTTTCGTTACCAATGAAAACCTTATCGAAAAGCAAAAAACTTTTTTCGTTGCTAACGCGCTTCTCAAGCTAAAGGACTCAAAAGAAAAACTTTTTTCGTTAAAATTCAATCCACCACCACTGCCGCTACTCGGCCTGTCACCTGCGTGAACAATTCATAAGGAATGGTATTTGCCCAAGCCGCCACCGTCGCCACCGACAACCCTTCCCCCCATAAAGTCACCACATCACCGACTTGCGCCGCGGGGAATGGACGCAAATCCACCACCAACAAATCCATAGATACCCGCCCGCAGACCGGCAAACGTTGTCCAGCCAACAATACCGCGCCAACATTGCTCAAGGCCCGGGGATAGCCGTCGGCATAACCTATCGCCACTACACCCAGAGGCATATCTTCTGGGCATTGCCAAGTTGCATTATAGCCAACAAAGCTGCCTTTCCGACCATAACGCACAGCAATAAGCTGACTTTTTAACGTCATCACCGGCTGCAATTGCCAGGCATCGGCCAGCAGGGGATTGGCTGCCACACCATACAACAGCAACCCTGGACGCACCCAATCGCCAAAAACTGCCGCGGCATTGGGATGCTGTCCTGCATCACCCCCTTGCGAATGCGCGACCATCGCCGCCGAATTGGCCAATGACCGACTGCCAGGTAAATCCTTGGTTAATTTTTGAAAAATTTGCAGTTGTTCTTGATTTTGCGGATGTTCCGGCAGATCGGCAGAAGCAAAATGCGTAAAAAAATTGACTGACACGGCAGGAATTTGCCTTAATTTTTGATAAACATCAGGAAATTCTTCTGGACAAAAACCCAAGCGCTGCATCCCGGTGTCAATTTTTAGCCAGAGGTGCAATGGCTCAAACCATGCTTTTCGCAGCGCCGCCGCTTGCAACGCCTTGAGCTGCCAAGGTGAATGCACTACTGGCGCGATGTTGAGCGCTGCCAACTGTGCATAAAAATCCGCCTGCGCCACTTCTTCAGGATAACCGCCATGCAGAAGCAACAGCGGCTGTCGAACCACCGCCCGCAACGCCTGCGCCTCCCCCCAGGTCGCCACGGCAAAACCATCGGCCAAGTCAGCTAGCGTTGCCGCTACCCAGGCGGCACCATGACCATAGGCATCGGCCTTGACAACGGCAAAAATTTTCACCTCGGCATTGAGATGCTTCTGAATTTGTTGATAATTATTGCGCAACGCTTGGCTGGAAAGTTCAAGCCACGGCGCACGCTGTCGAGGAAAGTTGGGGAGAGACGCGGGAGTGCTTTCGGCATAGAGAGGCGACATGAGCGGACTCGCAAATAAAATGAAAATTTAATGAAAATTTTCCAAAGGTTATAACATTTTGCATCCGACAGCAAAAGCCTTGGCGCGAAGAAGGCCACAGCGGCGACCTTGTAACCCGTTACGCAATTTTTAGCGGCTTTTGCGCCAGCCGCATAAGCCAAAAAAGTTAAACTTTATCAATAGTTATTGACTAGGAACATTCAGCGACAAATTATCAAAACGGGTATATTGACCGGCATACGCCAGGCGCACCGTGCCAATCGGTCCATTGCGCTGTTTGGCGATAATAATCTCCGCGACACCTTTGTCATTGCTATTTTTATCATAAACTTCATCACGATAAATAAAAACAATCAAATCTGCGTCCTGTTCGATGGCACCTGACTCACGCAAATCCGACATCATCGGTCGTTTGTCGCTGCGGCTTTCTAGGCTGCGGTTTAATTGCGATAAAGCGATCACCGGCACTTGTAATTCGCGTGCCAATAATTTTAAGGCGCGGGAAGTTTCCGATAATTGTTGGGTGCGGTTTTCTTTATGTGTGTTGGCAGTGCTTTGCATCAATTGCAAATAATCAATCACTATCAAAGCCAAGTCATTCTGTTCCCGACGAAATTGCCGGCAACGGCTGCGAATATCATTCACCGACACGTTAGGCGTATCGTCAATAAATAATTTCGTGTTGGCCATCAGTGAGATGCCGCCAACAATGCGCGTCCATTCCTGGTCAGAAAGGTCGCCGCGGCGGATTTTATCCAAGGGAATCCGACTTAACGAGGCCAGCATCCGCATGGCCAATTGTTCGCCGGGCATCTCCAAGCTAAAAATCGCCACCGGTCGCCTTTGGGTGATGGCGATGGCTTCAGCGATATTGAAAGCCAAGGAAGTTTTTCCCATCGAAGGTCGTCCAGCAATGACAATAAAATCCGCTTCTTGCAAGCCAGAAGTCTGTTGGTCAAAGTCAACAAATCCCGTCGGCAAGCCGGTAACGCCATCGGTTTGGGGATTATGCTGGCGGTCGCGAAGGTCATTGAGCACCCGCCGCAGATGCCTACGCACATCGGTCAGTCCACTGCTTTGTGCCTGTTGCAGCCGTTCACTCAAACCAAAAATGCGCTCTTGCGCCCGATCTAAAATATCTTTGGCGCTCAACTCCTTGGGTAGCGTTGCCCATTCAATCACCTGCGTAGCGGCTTCAACCAGCGCTCGCAACAGCGCCCGTTCGCGTACTAAATCGGCATAACTTTCGAGGTGAGCGCTGCTCACCGTTTCGCTCAACAATTGCAACAAAAAGTCTTGGCCGCCAATGCGTTCCAACTGCTGCTGATTGCGTAACCAATCGTGCAAAGTAGTGACATCCACCAGGCGATTTTGGCCAAACAGGCTTTCCATCGCCAAAAATAACAACCGATGTTCGGGAAGATAAAAGTCCTGACTTTGCAAACGCACAGCGACTTTATCCCAGGCTTGATTATTCAATAACAAACCACCCAAAACGGCACGTTCGGCTTCCAAAGAATGCGGCAAGGCACGGGTATTCATGGGGTTAAAACTGTGGTGAAAATGGCTAAATGGCACAGAAACAGAAAAAATGCCAGAAACTGAAAGCAATAACAGCAACAACAGCAACGGAAGGAATGAAAAAAACCTGGGATGCCAGGCAGCATCCCCAGGCACAGCGCTTAGGCAAAGATTTTTAAGAAAATCGCCAGAAATTTCAAAAAATTTCAGGAGCTGAAAAGTAAAAAATTTATAACATTAGTTCTCTGGTCAGTTATCTGCTGAAATATCAGCCTCGACTTGGACAGTAACGGTGGTCTCAACATCGGGATGCAGATGCAAAGTCACTTGAAATTCACCGGCATGACGAATGGCATCAGCCAGACGCACTTCCCGACGCTCGGTGGGAAAACCCGCTGAGGATAAAGACTCGGCAATATCTTTGGCGCCGACGGAACCAAATAATTTGCCTTCGCTCCCGGCACGCGCACGAATCACCACCATTAAATCACGCAAAGACTCGGCACGCGCTTGCGCTTGGCTTAAAGCAGCTTGCGCCTTGGCTTCTAACTGCGCACGTTCTTCGGCAAAAGCAGCCAGATTTTCTTTGGTAGCGTATTTAGCTTTTCCCTGTGGAACCAGATAATTACGCGCAAAACCTGGACGGACGCGCACTTTGTCGCCCAATTTGCCTAAGTGTTCGACTTTGTTCATTAAAATCACTTCAACCATCGCAAACCTCTCAATTATTTATCGTGCTTATCGGTATAAGGAATCAGCGCCAAAAACCGCGCCCGGCGAATGGCCGTGGATAACTGCCGTTGATAATAGGCGTTGGTGCCGGTGATGCGGCTCGGGATGATTTTGCCGGTTTCGGTAATATATTCTTTCAGTAATTCAACATCTTTGTAGTCAATTTCCGTGAATTTTTCAGCGGTGAAACGACAAAACTTTTTGCGACGAAAAAAAGCAGCCATAAATAATTCCTATGCAACTATCGGTTATTAAAAGAAAAAAGATTATTCGCTGGTCGTGGTTTCTGGGGCACGCAGCATCGCCGAAGGACCGACATCGGCAGCCTCGCGACGCACCACGAGGTGACGCAACACCGCATCGTTAAAGCGAAATAAATCCACCAGTTCTTTCAATAAAGCCGGGTCGCTTTCGATATTCATCAGGATGTAATGGGCTTTTTGAACCTTTTGAATAGGATAGGCCAAGGCACGTCGCCCCCAATCTTCCAAACGGTGTACCTGACCGCCACGGTTAGCAATCAACTGTTGATAACGCTCGACCATGGTCGGAACTTGGTCGCTCTGATTGGGATGCACCAAGAAGATGATTTCGTAATGGTTTGCCATAAAAGCTCCTTATGGGTTTTGTCTTGGCAAGGCGAAGCAGCGCCGGCGGCGCGTCAAGACAAGGAGAATGAAAAAGCGGCTGATTGTAATGACTTAAAACGAAAAAGCAAGCTGCAAAGCGCCAGCACTGTCAGCAAGCGGCTGCACAAAAGCACTATTTTCAGTTAAAAAGCCACGGTCAAGACCGAAATATTGACTTTAGGAGAAATCATGCGAAAAACTTCTCAAAAAGAGATTTATCAATTAGTTATTAAAAAAATTTTACCGCATCTGCGTCGTCTGCCGTTGTTATGGCAAGGGATTTTAAGCCTGATTTTGTTGGTTGTCGTTGTGGCTTGGCTTTGGCTGGAAAGCGCAAGTCCAGTCGCGGATTCGGCATCTGAATCCATAGATATCAAGGATTTACCAAAAACTGCCAGCAGTTTTAGCACGGCAAAAAATCTGTTGTATGGCCAGGTCTATTTTGACCGGCGGGAAAGTTTTTACTGCGGCTGTCGCTATAACCGTGATTTATCGGTGAATTGGGAGAGTTGTGGTTATGTGCCACGGCAAAATCAAAGCCGCGCCGGACGCATTGAGGCCGAACATATCGCACCCGCCTCTTGGCTGGGTCAACATCGCGCCTGTTGGCAGCGCGATGCCTGTCAAGACGCGCAGGGCAAAAGCTATGGCGGACGGAAATGCTGTCTGGAAAGCGACCCAATTTTTCAGATTGCGCACAATGACTTGCATAATCTCGTGCCGGCGATTGGTGAGATCAACGGCGACCGCAGCAATTTTCCATTTGCCGAGATTTCAGGCGAGACACGGAACTATGGCGCTTGTGATTTTGAAGTGAAAAATGGCCAAAGTGAACCGCCGGCAAGCATTCGCGGCGACATTGCGCGCATCCTTTTTTATATGGAAGCCACCTATGCGCTGACCTTGCCGGTCGGACAAAAAACACTTTTAGAACAATGGCATCGCGATGACCCGGTGGATGAATGGGAGCAAATCCGCAACCAACGCATCAAGCGTTTACAGGGCAATGGCAATTCCTTTATTCAACCCTAAAAATCAACCATGCACACCAAAATCACCACGCGCACTTGTTCCTTTGCTAAAAAAAATGTCCTCCCAATTGATTTTAATGTTTTGTTATTATATTTTCTAAAATTATTCAAACTAATAGCATTAGCATTTTCTTAAAACAGGGACAAAAACATGGAATTCACCGTCAAAAGCGGTAGCCCAGAAAAACAACGCACCGCCTGCTTAGTTCTTGGCATTTTTGAGCCGAGAAAATTTAGCCAAACCGCTGAAATTATTGATGATATCAGCAATGGTTTTTTAGCGAACATCATCCGCCGTGGCGATATGGAAGGTAGGATCGGTCAAACTTTGCTTTTACATAATGTTCCCAATGTGTTAGCCGATAGGATTTTACTGGTCGGTTGTGATCGCGAGCGGGATTTCGATGCCGAAGCCTTTCGGCAAGTCCTGGAACACAGCGCCTTGGCCTTGAGCAATAGTGGTTCCACCGAATGCGTGTCCTATCTTTCCGATTTGGCAGTGCGTGGCCGTGATTATCCTTGGAAAATTCGCTACGCCGTGCAAGCCACCGAAAATAGTTTATATCGCTTTGAACAACTCAAGAGTTTCAAAGACTTACCACGGCGACCGCTGCGAAAAATGATCTTTACCGTCCCCAATCGCCGCGATTTGACTATGGCCGAAGAAGCGCTTCGGCAGGGCTTGGCTGTGGCCTCGGCCATTCGCTTAACCCGGGATTTGGTCAATTTGCCGGCCAACATTTGCACGCCGGCTTATATGGCCGAGCAAGCGCGGGCGATTGCCAAAACCTATCCCAGTTTGCAATTGCAAATTTATGATGAAGCCGCTTTGCAACAGTTGAAAATGTCTGCATTTTTAGCCATGGCCAGCCGACAACCAACCGAACCGCTGTTGATCCGGCTGTCGCATCAACCCGCAGAAGCCATCAACAGTCAACCGATTGTTTTTATTGGTCAAGGCATTACTTTTAACGCAAGAATTTTGTATCAAGAAGGCCAAGTCGCGCACAGCAAAATTCAGATGGCTGGTGCCGCAACGCTTTTAGGAGTCATGCAGGCCGTCGCCGAGTTAGCTTTGCCGATTCAGATCATCGCCTATTTACCCTGTGCCGAATACAGCCATGACAATCGCAATTTACAAGTGGGCAATATCCTGGCGACGCATTCCGGCTTTAATGTCGAAATCACCCAGGCCAATGCCGAAGGGCAATTGATGCTCTGCGATATTTTAAGCCATGCCGCTGCTGATCAACCGGAATATATCATTGATATTGCTACTCTTTCACGCGGCTGTATGGAAAGCATCGGCTCTTACACCCATTGTTTGTTAGGCAATAGTAACCCCTTGATTAACGACTTACTTTCTGCCGGTCGTACCGCCGAAGATCGCGCCTGGGAATTGCCATTATTGGAAGAATTTAGCCGGGACTTAGTAAGTAATTTTGCTGACTTTGCCACCCATCATCCCGATCATCCTGAAAATGTGGTGTTGTTTGTTGCCTTTTTGCATCGTTTTGTCAATAAAAACCGCTGGGCGCACCTCGATATTTCTGGCAGCGCCTGGTTAAATTCGCAAGATGTTCAAGAGAGCAATCATCAAGGTGCGAGTGGCCGACCTGTTGCTTTACTTATGCAGTATCTTTTTGATTATATTCAATATGAATTAAGCAAAAACGATAAAAATAAAGAAGAGGACTGATGCCGCCAGTGACGTTTTATCATCTCGGCAGTTCACAAATAGACCGACGCTTACATTTTGCCTGTCGCCTAACGGCCAAAGCCTTTCAAGACGCAGCGGCGCAGATTTGGCTGCGCTGCACCGCCGCGCAACTGTCCCTGTTGGATGATTGGCTGTGGACTTTTGACGACGGCAGTTTTTTGCCGCATCAGGATGCCGCCACGCCACCGGAACCCCGGATGCGGATTTTTTTGGGAGAACAATTATACCCAAGTGAAAAAAATAAAAATCCAATTATAATAAATTTAATCAATAACCTACCAGAATCAGCAGCATTCACCACCGCCAGCCGCATTCTGGAAATTTTGCTTAGCGACGACCAACAACTTGCCTCTGGACGGGAACGCTTCCGCGCTTACCAAGCTGCTGGTTGTACCTTGGACTATTACAAGCTGCCGAATTATTGATTTTTTATCGGCAGCCTTAACTTTTTTTCAAATTAAACAATACATTAAAGCTATTGACAACAGATGCAACTTGAAACGACGAGTGCATCCCTGTCAATGGCGGCAAGCCTCTCCCCGGCAATTGTGCATCCTCCCTTTGACCGGCATACTTAATTTTTTCGCATTCCTTTTTTGTCTTATTCATTCTTAAAAAAACCTATGGAAAAAACCTACGATCCGGCCAGTTTAGAAGCGCGCTGGCAAGAATTTTGGCAAGAAAAACAATTTTTTAGCGCCGAAGCACAACATCCTGCCTACTGCATCATGATCCCGCCGCCGAATGTCACCGGCACTTTACACATGGGACATGCCTTTCAATACACCTTGATGGATATTTTAATCCGCAAAAGCCGGATGCAAGGCAAACACACGCTGTGGCAACCCGGCACTGACCACGCCGGTATCGCCACGCAGATGGTGGTCGAGCGGCAACTGGCGCAGGTCGGCAAAAGTCGCCACGATTTAGGACGGGAAAAGTTTGTTGAACGGGTCTGGCAGTGGAAAGCCGAATCCGGCGGCAAAATCACCGAACAAACCCGCCGCCTCGGTGCTTCGGTGGATTGGCAGCGCGAACGCTTTACCCTGGACGACGGTTTATCGAAAGCGGTGAGCAAAGTTTTTGTCGAACTCTATCGGCAAAAGCTGCTGTATCGCGGCAAACGCCTGGTCAATTGGGACCCGGTGCTGCACACGGCGCTGTCGGATTTAGAAGTGATTTCAGAAGCCGAAAACGGCCAGATGTGGCATTTGCGTTATCCGCTGGTTGAAAATACTCAAGAATATCTGATTGTTGCCACAACACGGCCTGAAACCATGCTTGGCGATATGGCCGTCGCCGTGCATCCCGATGACGAGCGCTATCAAAAATTTATCGGCAAAAAAATAAAACTCCCATTGACTGACCGTGAAATCCCAGTCATTGCCGACACTTACGTTGATCCGGCCTTTGGTTCCGGTTGTGTCAAAATCACCCCAGCGCATGATTTTAACGATTATGAAGTCGGCAAACGCCATGCTTTACCGTTATTAAATATTTTTACTGCCGAGGCCAAAATCAATGAAAACGCACCTGGCGCTTATCAAGGCTTAGATCGCTTTGTGGCGCGCAAAAAAATCATTTCTGATCTACAAGCGATGGATTTATTAGAAAAAATAGAACCGCACAGCTTGATGGTGCCCCGCGGCGACCGCTCCGGCGTGGTGGTTGAACCGTTTTTAACCGATCAATGGTATGTCCGCGCCGCGCCTTTGGCCGCAAAAGCTATCGCCGCTGTCAAAAGTGGCCAAACGCGCTTTGTGCCGGAAAATTGGGAAAAAACCTATTTTGAATGGCTGACTAATATCCAAGATTGGTGTATTTCCAGACAGTTATGGTGGGGACACCGCATTCCGGCGTGGTATGACGCGCAAGGCCAAGTCTATGTCGGCTATGATGAAGCAGAAGTCCGCGCTTTTTATCAACTGCCAGCAAGCCTGGCTTTACAACAAGATGACGATGTTTTAGACACTTGGTTTTCCTCGGCTTTATGGCCATTTTCCACCCTTGGCTGGCCTGAGCAAACAAAGGAATTACAAGTTTTTTATCCCACCGATGTCTTAGTCACCGGCTTTGACATTATTTTCTTTTGGGTCGCACGCATGATGATGCTTGGCCTGCATTTTTTGAACGATGTGCCGTTTCGTACCGTCTATGTGCATGGCCTGGTGCGTGATGCCCACGGTGAAAAAATGTCAAAATCCAAAGGCAATGTGCTTGATCCCATTGATTTAATTGATGGCATTGACCTCGAATCCCTGGTGAAAAAACGCACCAGCGGCTTGATGCAACCGCAACTGGCACCGAAAATCGAAAAAGCCACCCGCGCCGATTATCCCGACGGCTTACCAGCCTTTGGCACCGATGCCCTGCGCTTGACTTTTGCATCATTAGCCACACAAGGCCGCGATGTACGTTTTGATAGCAAACGCATGGAAGGCTATCGCAATTTTTGCAACAAACTCTGGAATGCCAGCCGCTACGTCTGGATGCAACTGGAAAATCAAGCGATTAGCGAACAAGCCAGCAGCCATGCCATTGACTGCTGGATTGTCCACGAACTGCAACTCTGCGAAGCCGAGGTCGCCACGCAGCTCGATGCCTACCGTTTTGACCTCGCCATGCAGAGCCTTTATGACTTTACTTGGAATAATTATTGCGATTGGTATTTAGAGTTAAGCAAAGTGCTGTTACAACAAAGCACTAGCGAACAACAAGCCGCCAGCCGCCGCACCTTAGTGAAGGTTTTAGAAGCCTTGTTACGCTTAATTCATCCTTTTGCGCCTTTTATCAGTGAAGAGATTTGGCAGAAAATGGCACCACTGGCTGGCGTGAATTTAACAGAAATTTCAAGCATTTGTATCACAAAATATCCCGAAAGTGATGCCACAAAATTGCATCCAGATGCCAAAAACGCCGTGGACTGGTTAAAAAATGTCATCAGTGCCGTGCGCAATATTCGCTCGGAAATGAATATCGCGCCAAGCAAACGCATCCCGCTGTTATTACAGCAAGTTTCCGAAACTGACCAAGCGCATCTCAATGCCTTTGCGCCTTTTATTATTGCCTTAGCAAAAATTGATGAGATACAGATTATTGGAGAAAAAGACCGCGTTCCCGAAGCCGCTTTGGCCTTGGTCGGCGACTTGCGGCTATTGATTCCCTTGGCGGATTTAATTGACAAAGACGCGGAGTTAAAACGCTTGCAAAAACAAAGCGAAAAACTACAAGGTGAATACGATAAACTGCATATTAAATTAAGCAATGCCGCCTTTGTGGACAAAGCCCCCGCGGACTTGGTGGTCAAAGAACAGGCGCGGTTGCAGGAATTACAAGCGGCTTTGGCACAACTGGCGGAACAAAAAAGCAAAATCGAAAATCTCTAGCGGCATCCCAAGGCTTTTTGTTTGTCGTGTCCATGAAGCTAAACTAACTTTTTTTGAGGAAAACAAAAGTCATGTCAGAAACCACAACGCCAGCGCCCACCTTCGATGATGTCTGGCGCGCACTCATGCAATTACAACAACAAGTAAAAGAAGCACAACTCGAAACCAGCAGGCAAATGCAGGAAACCGATAGGCGTATGCAGGAGACCGATAAACTCGTCAAAC
>CAYWWW010000019.1:0-24997 GCA_964462205.1 uncultured Cardiobacteriales bacterium | reverse complement strand
TATCAACAAGTTATCAATGCGCACAGCGGCAGCAGTTGGGCACACCAAGCCGAGGCACGGCGTCAAGTCTTAGCCGCGCAGCGGCGTCAACAGCAGCAACAAGAAGCCGAACGCCAAGCCGAGGAACGTCGTCAAGTTTTAGCCGAGCAACAGCGTCAACAGCAACAACAAGAGGCCGAACGCCAAGCCGCTGCCGCCGCCAAAAGCCTTGCTTCTTTCCTGAGGGTTATGTTGCTGGTGGTTGGTAGTGCGCTGTTGTGGTTACTACTTGTGGGTTTTTGGCTGCCAATAGATTGGTTGAAGGGCATCGTGGGCGCAATCGCGTTCGCAATCCTGGGCGCAATCGGGGGCGCAATCCTGGGCGCACTCAAGGGCGCAATCGAGGGCGCACTCAAGGGCGCAATCCGAGGCGCAAACGCGGGCGCAATCGAAGGCGCAAGCATGGGCGCAATCGGGGGCGCAATCTATGGCGCAATCGGGGGCGCAATCTGGGGCGCAGAGATTGTAGGCACAGCAGTTGCCCTTTGGTTCGTATTTGTTTTGCCCTGGTGCTGGCTGTGGTTGGTTGGCCGATTTGACTTGGCTTTTTTTGCAAAGGCGGAAAGGATATTTTGGAGCTATGCGTTGTATGTGCTCGGCGCGGCCTGGCTCTTGCCGTGGGCGTTTGCCTATCGGGGCTATTACTCTTGGTATGCACCTGCTTGGGGCTTGGTCATCCTGCTGATTGGCCTGGGGATTTTTGGCCTTCGTCTGAATGTCCGCTATAACAATTTGCTTTCAATGAAAAAGTAATAAAAAAAGAGATTTTGAAAGACGCTGCAAGTGCTTGGTCGAGAAACAACAAGAGGAGGGATGCCAAACAAGATTGACAAAAGGGTAGGGATTACAAGATGTTATTGAATAAAAGAAAGACAGCGTGGCTTGACTTACTGGGGAGGAAATCAGAAGATTAAGGCGAAGTTACTCGCATAAGTTTGACCGCTAAAACGAGTAACTTGCTGATCAACTGGAGCAACATGCCCCCAACAAAAGCCAGTCTTGGTATCTTCCCTATGATTATCAAAAGGAAGCAACCTGTGAACGCATCAAAAGCTGGCTATTCGCAGCGACTGGCAGCCGCGAAACGGTCGCGTATCTGCGCGCCTGGATCAATGCCATCCTCAAAGGGCGGTCGGATTTGCAGAAATTTTTACACCTGTTGGGCAAAGGCGGCAGTGGCAAAAGTACCTTTTTGGAATTGATGAAGCACTTGGTTGGCGAGGCCTCCACCGCCACCACCAACCTGAAGCAACTCGAACAGAACCGCTTTGAAACGGCCATGCTCTACAACAAACGGCTGGCACTGATCACCGACAGCGACAAATACGGCGGGTCGGTGAACGTGCTCAAAGCCGTCACCGGCCAAGATTCGCTACGGCGTGAACAAAAGAACGTGCAGCAGAATGCTTCCTTTGTGTTCTCGGGCATGGTGCTCATTGCCTCCAATGAACCGATCCAGTCCACCGATTACACCTCCGGACTCGAGCGCCGACGGGCAACGGTGAAATTCGATACCATCGTCGGCGTTGCCGAAAAAGCCAAGTACATGAAATTCGGCGGCTTTCTCAGTTACCTCCTCGAAGAACTGCCAGGACTCGTAAACTGGGCGCTCGAGCTGACCGATGAACAAGTCACCGAAGCCATCCTCCAGCCGCCGCAAGCGATAAAAGAAGCCAATTACGAGGCACAGCAGGAAACCAATAGCATTGCCGATTGGTTAACCAGAAACTGCAAACCAGCGCCTGGCGTGCAGACCAATATCGGCGCCAAAAAAGAAATCATGATTTCGGAAGAAAACAATGGCGTACGCATTCAGCGGAAAGCCTACGAAGAGGCCGAGACCAAACTTTATCCGAATTATCTGCAATTTTGTCTGGAAAGCGGCCTGCAACCGGTCAGCAGCCGACGCTTTTCGGCTTTAGTCATTGATAATGCCAGTCTTTATGGCGTAAACCTACGCAAGCCCACCCGACAACGCCATGGCTATGTCATTGTCGGTATTCAGCTTCTGCACGAGGGCGAAGCACTACACGCCTGGCTTGCGGAGGAAGCAAAGGCAAATGAACCGGGTGAACCTTCGCCAAGGGAAGCCGCTGAACGGGTGAACCCAGGCAGCGATCCTTCGCCGCCGCTCACCAAAGACGCGCAAAATCCTTACGCCGCTGGGAAGTGTCTCCGCTGTCAGCATTTTTGCACCGCTTCAAGTTACTGTAATAAAAGAAAAACCGTAGAGGAAGCACCGATAGCCAAAATTTGTTGCCCGGACTTCGACAGCAAACCGTAAAGGTTCACGGCACAAGGTTCACCACGGACGGCCTGAAAAGAAAAATTTCAGGTGCTGGCTTCGCTATGGCCTGAGGCCTCCGGCAGTAGTGCTGAAGGATGAACGATGGCCAACACGGTTTGCCAGAAAAAATGCTATAAAAATCAAAAGACCGTGAACCATATAAACCTAGTGAACCGTTTCGATCTTTTCTTGCGCACAAAGAGATTTCGGGAATCATCCTATTGGCCACCCTCCAAAGTGTCTGCTGCCATCCCTAGCCTGCCTGCAACTTCACCGACATCAGGTGAACGTTCACCAGCCAAGGTTCACCGCCTCCTGGCGTGAACCTTTCCTCCGGCCGCAGCCGTGAACCTACGAACTATCGCCAATACCGTTCACCAGAAAAAATACTATAAAAATCAAAATCTCGTGAACCATGTGAACCTTGTGAACTATTTCGATCCTTTTTTGCGCCTAAAAAAAGATTGGGGTAAGCATGGGACAGATATTTTTTTTTATTTTTTTTATTATCCAATAATAATAGTTCACAAGGTTCACATGGTTCACAAAGCATGATTATTTCGATGTCCTACGGTGTGAACCATTTTTTAGAAGGTTCACACGGTTCACAACTGGCATTGGAAGGTTCACGCACTAAAGAAGGGACGGGAGGAAATTTTTTCTCTGGCACTAGAGCCTGTCGTCAAAACAAAGAACAAAAGGGTAGAATACTAAGAAAGATAAGGAGATAGAAGGAATGACCCAAGCAGATTACCGACGGCACGACATCAAAGATCGTGCATGGGAAAAAATGGCAGCCGTACTTCCTGGCGGCGAGGGGAAAGTGGGACGGAGAGCGGATTTATCAATGCAGTGATGTGGGTTTTTGCCGGTGGCGGGATCGCGGGGTGTGGGCGATGCTTTTCAATATTTTTATAGAAGATGCTGATTTTGAATGGCTTTCGGTGGACAGCAGTTATCGCAAAGTCCATCCCCACGCCTGCGGAGCCGAAGGGCAAAAGCATAGGATATTGGATAACAGGGTAAACTTGCTTGATTTTTTTTAATATACTGGAATATCAGACTAAATTGGCTTGATACTAATAAGTTATTTGCTAGGGACAATTGGTGCTTCCACTGAAGTTAGAACACTAGCACTATCTTATTGTTAAGGGCTAGATCATAGGGGTGATAATGGAAGAAAAAGTTTACGAACTTGAAGAACTTGAAACTTTATCTGAGCAAGATCTCAAAGCATGCTTAGAGAGTAGTTGGAACATAAAAAATGGCGAGTTTGAGGTCTGGGGAGAGATAAAGCCATTAAGAGATACATCTTGGGGATATTTAACGAACCCACGTACTATAAGTGATAATAAATTACTAACTTATCCATTAAGAGGCATTAGCAGGATTTGTGAGTTCTTTATTAATCCCAATGACGCTAAAAAATTTGGTGATCGGGATTCACCGCGTTTTATTCGCTGTAAATTAGAGTTATCCCCACTTTCAGAGCGCAAAAAACATAATATCCCTTTTGAAATGAATGTTTTGCCAGGCACTTGCTCATTACTTGAAGAGTTACCAGAAGAAGTCCCGCATGAGATCTTTACGCATAATGAAAAAACATTCTTTATATCTAAAAGTATTTACGAATTTCACCACCGTCAAGCTGATGAAAAGATCAAGAAAGACTTTGAAACTATAAAATCAAAACAAGAGAAAGAGCTGTCTGATGCTCGCGACCATGCTGAAAAATATCTTGAAGATATTCAGAATGAGGTCTCATCATCTGTAGAAAAACGAGATGCCGCAATAAAGATCAATCAAGCTCTAAACGAAAATAAGCAAAAACTTAATGAAACGATAAAGTCTCTGGAAAGCCAAGAGCAGTGGAAACAAGAAAGTATAGCTCAATTAACAGCACAAATTTTCCAGTTAGAGGCAGAAATGAAGCATAAAATCACACGGCTTAAAAATTATGTATCCGACAAAGCTTCATTTTTAAAAACCTTTGAGTTTTTAGATGAAGAAGACCTTGAACACTTTTTGCTTGAGTCAAAACCTCAATCTGAAAGAGTTGATGGAATTTCGTTTAGGAACGAATTAAATAGCGATTATAAGAAAGCAGTGTCTCACATTCAGGCGTACTTGGTTAAGAATGACGTTTTATACCCTCGCCATATTATTGAAAATTATGTTACTTTACTTCGTACTAAAGATTTGATCGTGCTGGCAGGAGACTCAGGTTCTGGTAAAACTAACTTGATTAAGTCTTTTGCAAAAGCGGTCGGTGGTAAGTCTGTTATTATCCCTGTAAAACCAAACTGGACAAGCTCTGAAGATTTACTGGGTTACTACAATCCACTCGAGAAAAAATACCTCGCTACACCATTTTTAGAAGCCTTAATAGAAGCACAACAAAACCCTGAAATTCCATATTTTATCTGCCTTGATGAAATGAATCTTGCTCGAGTAGAGTATTATTTTGCTGATTTTTTATCTCTTTTAGAATCTCGAGATGAAGAGCCAGAAATCACGCTTTATTCGGAAGATGAATCTAGCCATGTGCTTTCAGAATTAAAAGCTGTGGTTGAAATCATTCAAGCGGGTAAAGAGAAATACAGACAACACGGCATTGTTAATTTTATTGCGCTTTTGAAAGATGAAGATCTAAATAATCATCTAAGACAAGCATTTGGATTTAGTGATAAAAATTCGCTTATTAAGTATCACAGCGAAATTCGCCGAATGCTTTCTGCCGTAATGACAATGCCATCACGCATCAAAATGCCTGCGAATGTACATATTATTGGCTCAATTAATATTGATGAAACTACACATTACCTTTCACCAAAGATTCTTGATCGCGCCCATATAATGCGTTTCGAATCACCACTTTTATCTGATTGGGATAAAATTCTGTCGGAAATAGAGAAGTATAGCTTTAGCGATGTATCAAAGCCCTTATTGTTTGATATTGAAGCACTAGGTGTTCGACAGAATTATCCAAAATTTGACCGTGAAAATGAATTTTGTAAGCTCTTTACTGGGCTTAATAGAGAGTTTTTTTATAAAATGGGTGTGGAATTTGGGATGCGTACTATTCGTCAAGGACTTCATTACCTAAATCTTTTTAAAGATGTGAATGATGACTCATGCCAGTCCACCAACAATTTTTTGCTTCATAAAGTGCTACCAAAATTTGCTTTTGATGGGAATAAAACAGTAGGGCAGCAAACCAAGTTAGATTTAATTGAGAAAGTATTTGTGGAGCGTATTAAACAACTATTGCCCGCTTATAAGGATATGCCAGAGATTTTCTCTGCTGTTGCAGCATTAGAACGTGTAATAAATAATGCAAAAGCAAATGATGGTGTTGTGAATTTTTGGTCATAACCATGGAACCAGGATTTGAAATCAAATACATTGAAGTGCAGTGGTACGATAGAGAAACTGTTTCTAAAATTACGGAGTCCTTGAACAGCTTGCCCCTGGAATATAATAATGAAATCCAAGTTTTTGATTGCGAAACAACCATTTACCCCAATACGGACGGATTACGTGGACAAATTGGAGTTCGCTTTTTAGATAGCAAGAACGTAAATCCATATATTGAAATGCCTAATGGTAAGGCGCAGCATCTTAGTCCCATAAAGGATATTGATACGGGTAAAACGTGGTGGGTTGTTAAAGATTCATGGGATGAGCAGAATAATTTTTGGCGACATACTGGCATAAACACTGCTGGTACGTTAAAGCTTATTTTGCAAGAGCAAACGTGTCATGTACTTATTGGTTCAGTGGATTTTACCCGCGGTCAATTAGAAATGTATCTGTCTAGTTTTAAGGACGATTTGTGGGAACTTATATTAGATGATTCAAGTGCCATTCAAACTGATAAGCCTACTGGCGGCATTGGAGTTAATGAAGCAGTAATTGAGTGTATTAACCATCTTATTTCACATGCTGAAAATGTGCTGGATACCCCTAAAGTGGAGCTTCGAGAAATACAAACTTTAAAACCTCGTAAAGCTGTTAAACCAGTTAATCGCACCTTTATGGAGCTTGTTAGTAAAACCAACCAAAGGTTTTTAACTAGCCGAGCTACAACGCCTTCATATAATGTCTCTGAAAATCGTTATGCACTATTCGCATTAGAACGTTCTTATCGAATTATCAAACAAATTGCAATTCTCTCAGGCAACAAGTGTAAGCGATATTCTGATATGGCTGCTAAGCTTCAAAATCAGTATGACGCGTTTACTGATTGGATTACGGTTGATAGAGACTTGGTAGTCAAAGATTTAGAGACTATTCTAGAGCGCTCTAAGATCGAATACTGGCAAAACCAGTTGTTAGAGAAGTTAAAAGCGAACAATGTACACTTTGATGGTTTTTATAATAACGATGCGCTTCATATTCGTACAGAGAACCATTCACTTAACCAAGACACTAGAGATGAAGATGGTTTTTTTATCCAGATTCGTAATGATGGAAAATGGAAGAAAGAAAACAACAAAACGACAATTCTGTCATTTAGGTATCGCATTCCTGAGATCATTCACTGCCTAGCGCCTTATTCAGAATATAAAATCATCGGAAAAGTGCATCGCAATGAAACCCAAGGAGCTGTAATTTACAGTTTTTCAAGTTTGAGTCTGATTGAGGTAATATCAACAGACCTAGCTAAAAAAGCAAGAGATAATTTTGAAAAAGAAAAAAAACTTGGAATTCAATTAAATGAAAATGAATGGAAGCGAAGGCTCAGTCACAATGAGTTAGAAGAGCAAGAAAAAGAAAAAACAGCACTTTTGAATCGCATTAAATTCTATACTGAAAACCAAAAGATTTTAAAATACGTTTTTGAGAAGGTGGCGCCTAAACAAAAACAGCTTTTAAAAATTATTAAGGCACTGCGTAAACTTGATATAAAACCTTCTTCGCACTTCCCTAATTCAATGACATTCGTACAAAACCCCCATTATCAAGGGGTCCGTAATGGCTATAAAAGTTTGATGGAAATTACAAACCTTGCAGATGAAGAACTGTTAGTCAGCCTTGAAGAGATTGACTCTATTGGTCTTGTCAATATGCCACTCCTGTACGAACGATGGTGTCTACTTCAAATTATTAAAGTACTGAAAGAGTCATTTCGGTTTGTATTGCAAGATAGTTGGAAATACCACTTAATCAATGCGATTAAAACAAATAATATTGATATTGAATTCAAGCTTTTTAACGAAGATACAAAGCGGTTTATTACCTTAACTTATGAGAAAACTTTGGATAGTGGCAAAAGACCAGACTTTGTTATTGATCTTGAGTGGTATGCAGAAAGTGATACTCAAAATCACCAGCCCCATAAAAAACGCTTTGTTTTAGATGCAAAGTTTTACAATAAAGCCACCTTTGAAAGGCTGGGCGGCTTGATGGGGATTGCTGATCAGCTTTATAACCAAAAGAACTATAGAGAATCGACTGATAACCCGGTATTTATTATTCATCCTTGTAAAATAGCCCTTCCTGAATGGGTTACATCTCAAGAGTGGGGAAAATATAGCTTTCTAGGCGAGTTACCGATAGGGGGAAGTGAGCCTGTAGACCATCAATATGGAGGGATATTTCTAAACCCGATTGATAGGCAGTTATATACAGATGAGCTACAAAGGTTACTCGGTTTATTTTTACAATATAAACTTGAGGACTCTAGCACAACAGATAATGAACGCTCTGATGATCGCACAATATCAAAACCATTTTGTATTCGTTGTGGCTCCTCAAATCTTCGCAAAATTGAAAAATCTTCAAGAAATAGAAATCATCGTTCGGTATGGATGGAATGCAACGAATGTAAACAGTTCATTAGTTTTAATCACTGTAGAAATGCAAAAACACGGTTAATCAAAAATGGTTTTTACTGGACTTATCACTCAGCACGAGCCATTGAGCCATTTAATATCAAGTGTCCAAGTTGTGGTGAATGGGGCGCGTGGTAATTATAGCTGATTCCACGTAGAACAAAACAAATTAAAATTTATATTTTATTGTTTTTGAATGTGAATTTTTTTTCACAATGTTCTGTTTTTAGTCGAATTAGCTATATCAATGAAACACAGAAGTATTAGCTTAGAGCCTGTCGTCAAATAATTTTCAACCAAAGCATAAGGTACATGTGGCGGTGGATGCGCACGGACTGCCGGTGCGAGCGGTGGTCACAGATGCCACGACAGCGGATGCACAACTCATTGAAAAGCTAATAGAAGATCTGCCAGTCGCCGCAGTGCTTGCCGATAAAGCGTATGCTATCAATCACGGCATCGAACACCGCGCCGCGCAAGGTATCATTGCCGTTATTCCACCAAAAAAAACCGCCAAGTCCTGCGAGCCTATGACAAATACCTCTACAAAATCCGTCACTTGATAGAAAATGCTTTCCTAAAGTGAAAGCAATGGCGCGGTATTGCTACCCGCTATGCCAAAAAGGCTTCCTCTTTTTTAGCTATCATCCAGATTCGTTGCCGCATGCTTTGGTTGAAAATTATTTGACGACACGCTCTAGAAGCTACTCATGGACGGTAGCTTCCAAGTCGCCGTTCAGTGCTTCTTGTGCATCTGGATGTCCTTGATTTGCTGCCAAGCGATACCACTTTAGTGCTTCGGCATCATCTTGCTGCACGCCAATACCGTGTTCAAAGTATCGACCTAAAGAATATTGTGCTTGTGCAAACCCCTTTTCGGCACTCAAGAAAATCCATTTGAAAGCTAATTCTTTATCTTTTTTCACGACAATGCCGTGTTCAAAGTATCGGCCTAAAGAATATTGTGCTTGTGCAAACCCCTTTTTGGCACTCAATTGAAACCAGTTAAAAGCGGTTTTAGCATGTTCTTTTGTACCAATACCGTTTTGAAAATAAAACCATAAAAAATACTGTGCCTCATTATCGCCTTGTTCAACCGCTTTTAAGTAAGCGCTAAAATTTTCTATGATAAAATCCTCACGTAGGTTTTTATCTTTTTTTGCCTCTTGTAAATATGCTATTTTTTCCGACATAATTTCTCCTATTTTTGCTTAAATAATATATTAGACTTGTTATCCGATGAAACGAAATTACTTTTTACTCAACTCAATAAAAGATAGAAATTCCAAAGCCCTGCACAAACACCTAAAATAGTATTATAAAAATCAAAATCATGGAGACGCAATCGCTCTGAGACAATTCTATACCATTTCATCCCGCCGATCGCCTGTTCAACGATCACGCGTTTTGATGCCATTTTTTTATTTTCTTCTTTTTGCTGCTTTGTTAATGCACCATTTTTTTGCTTTTTATGTGGAATACTGGCATTTTCGTAGTTATATTTGTTTTTAAAGCCTAAAAAAGCCAAATCAAAAAATACATGCAAGCCTGTAAACCATGATTTGTCAGGCGGTAAACAATCCTGCAATAAGCGGTAATCATGCCGTTTTCCTTCTACCGCAGGACTTAAAAATAGTATATTTTTTTGTGCATCTACAAAGACTAACGTTTTGGCGGTGTGTCTTTTTTTTTGCCTGAATAAAAAAAAGCTTGCGTAGCCAAATCCTTTGAACGTTGAATGGGTTGTTCGGTTACATCTATATAAATTTGATCTATTTGAGAAAAATATGCTTGAAAACTCTTTTCATTTTCAAATTCACGGGCTGGAAATAAACCCAAATCTTTTAATGCATAGGTCAGCACTTTGATCCCTTTTGCTTGATTTTTCTTCGCATTAACGTGTGCCATACCAAAAATAACTCCGAGCAAATCATAAGATAAAGCATTTTTTAATCCAAATAAAGTAAAAATCAATAAATCTTCTTCATTTTAAATTACATATTTTTCTTTATTGTATTTTCCTAGGCTTTCTGCTAAATCTTGTCCATAAAGCGCTTTATAGGCCATTTTAAACGCCGACAACAAAATACAAAAACGTTTTTCATCCAAACCTAAGGAGGCGCGCCAGGTTCTTTCTTTCCTAAAGTCTTTTGTGCTTATTTTCATTGGGTGTTTTCAGCTTGATTGGTAACTTACTTTATTTTATGCAATTTTTCCTTTGTGTTCCAGATTGGATATGTGCCTGATTGATAGAAATTATTATTTATCATATTGTTTAGTTTGAAGAAACAAGTCTAATTAAGCAATACTCTCGAAAAAGATTTGCAACACATTTTAACTAAAAATGTGGAAAACATTTTGCAACGTGCCCAGCAGACACTCGGAAACCAAGGTATAAATTTGCACTTAGCTCTGCCACAAACACGACTAGAGCAAGGCTATTTGAACTTTGATGGGCTTCTAAACGCAGGTACTGCCCACTATCAAACTAGGCATGAAGTGGATTCTATTGGGGGAAGCATTGGACGTTTTTTTGGTGACTTTTTTGGAACCTATTGGGGTTACCGTTACGAAGATCATTATATCGTTGATTTAGACAAGATTGAACGTCAGATTGATGTTGCAATTCAAAACTTGGAAGCGGCTAATCATCGCCAAAGCGAAGCTTATATCAAAAGCCAAGTGCAACCGGTGTTGGAAAGCACCTTCGCCCAATTGCACCAATACCTTGCTGGTTTTCAACAGGTCCTGGCCGATGGCATCGCCGATAATCAACAACAGGAAATCCAACGCGAAACCCTCAAGCACACCCTAGAACAGCTCCTCCACGATAGCGACAGTCGTCTGCAACGCATCCGTAGTACCAAGCAACAACTCCCGCGCTAATCCCCATTCCCGTGCCAGACGCCAAGACCGGCACGGGGTTTTAGCGGGCGCACCGTATATGCGCCAAATTGATCAGTACCGTTTTTTGATTTTAGCGAGCGATTCAGCGGCAGCGCGCCGTACATAGCTACGCCTATCCGCCAACCGAGCGCTCAAAGGCTCCACCGCGCGCGAGTCGCCGATGTTGCCTAAGGCTTCGGCGGCATGTTTCCGCACATCGCCTTTCCAATCCGCCAAGCGAGCGATCAATGGCTCCACCGCACGCGCATCGCCGATCTTGCCTAAGTCTATGGCGGCAAATTTCCGCAAATCACTATCCGCATCCGCCAATCGGGCGATCAAAGCCTCCACCGCGCGCGCATCGCCAATTTTTCCCAAAGCTTCGGCGGCAGATTGCCGTACTTGCCAAATCATGGTCGGTCCATAGCGCATCCCTGCATGTCCAACGCAACGATATTCTCTTTTTTTGTGATCCGTGACTACCTTCATGCTATCAACAAGTTTTTTAGGAGTCAGCGCTATCGATGTATTCCAAGCATATTTGCAGATTTCTTTGTAAATACCATATTTTCTTATACAGGGCTTGCCATCTGAGCCATCTAAGACAAGTAAACCGCCATCAATTAGTTTGGCAAATACCTCATCCAAATGCTCTTGCTCTAGCCACCAGTTGCCACTTCCGCCTTCACCTTGGCTATCGCCACGATAGAAAAACACACCTATTGTTCCAATTGCAGCCTCTGTGCGCAAAGCAGAAAAGCCATAACCGCGTCGTCGATGGATTCTGATTATTTTATCATTTTCAAAATACCTATAGCACTCGGTTAGCACACAAGGAGTAATGTCGTGGATGTCGTGGCTTGATGAAGGACAGATACTCGGTCCTGCTATTTTTTTAGATAAGAGTTCATATCTTGCATCATTTCCCAGCACGGGTGGCGCTTTATCAGCGGGACGTCCCTTCGAGAAGTACCCACGATCTACAAACCAAAAATCAGTTACATAAGGAGAAAAGATTTCAATAGGCACAAGATAATCGCTCCCGCTACACGGGTAGAACAAAGCTGTATCTTGCACTTTTTCTAACTGCTCTTTTTCTATTAGCACTTGTTTTATCATTTTCGTTTACTTGTGGTTATAGCCCATAGCCATAGGCAAAAGGATGTACTTTAAGATAACTGATATCCACTGAAAGCTATTCAAAATTAGGCTCTTCGATAAAAACATGCAGGAGCATCGCACACGGTGCGCTGGTGCCATTTTCTCCCTTGCACGGTCTTTGATGTCATGCCGTCGGTAATCTGCTTGGGTCATTCCTTTGATCTTCTTTATTTTTACTCTATTCTACCACTTTGCGCTTTAGTTTGACGACAGTCTCTACGGTGTGAACCATTTTTTAGAAGATTCACCCTGCAATTAAATTTCTGATTTTTTTATAATTTTAAATAAATCGTGATTCGGCCAGATATGCCGCTCGTGCTTGGACAATCATTTTAGGAAGGGGAGGGACAGAGCGGTCAAAAAACTTCATACGCTCAAACATCAAGCCGAGACGCACAGGCAATCAAGGACAGTCAAGACCTTGTTAGGCTGTCAGCAACTTAAAAACAGCCATCACTAAGGAGTTGCCACTATAGCTAAATCCATTTAAAACTGAACATTTTAAAAAAATTTTTACTTTTACAAACAATCAAATAAAAATTTTAATGTGTTTGGTTCCATGTCGAATCAGCTATATGTTTAGCCTGTTTGCTTCCAAACCACGTACCATCAAAATCACCGTCAAGTTTTTTTCAGATAAAGATGCGCGTTTGCTGAAAAACGCTTTAAAAACTTTATCGGCAGAATATAGCGATCACTTTATTTTTACAGACAATTTAACCGAAGCCGATGTGCTTTTAGTTGATATAGACACGGCAGAAGGACAGGCACGTTACTACTACCGCAGCTTGCCTTCTTTTCAAACGATTTTGGTGCTGCCTTATTCCGAACACGCCGTTCACTATGCACCTTTTGTATTGGGAAAAACCTATCTCAGTAAAAATTTATCTTTAGAGCTGGTGGACACCTTGCTCGTCTATTTATCCAATAATTTGAAAAAGTTGGATGCCGCTATTTGGCATAATGTGCTCGCGGCGTAATAAATCTTAGATAGCGCTAATGTTAGTCCCAAGGCGTTGTTTACCCGCCTTGGGGAGCCTGCTTTCAGTCATTTATTTCCTTCTTTTCCTTCCGATCTCAACTCCCTATCCTCAAAAAATATCCCAACATTCTTTTAACCAAAGCCTAACCATAACAGGCACCAAGCAGGTGTCGCATGAAGGCTAAGATAATTTTGCTTGTTTTGCCATCATGTGAAATATATACTGTTTGATGTATATCATCTCTCTCAGGATAAGCATATGAAAATCCAAACTGCAAAAATATTTATGAATGGTCGAAGCCAAGCCGTGCGCTTGCCGAAAGCATACCGTTTTGATACAGATGAAGTTTATATTACGAAACAAGGTGATAACCTCATAATTTCTCCGAAGAAACCCAATTGGGATGAGTTTTTTGATCTCAAATCTGTATTTGATGAGGATTTTTTAAGCAATCATGCAGATAACCCACCCCAGGAAAGAGATTTTGACTAATGTATATGCTTGATACAAACATTTGCCTATACGTTTTGAAAAATCATTCTGAGGTCTTGCGGCATAAATTTAATATCATAAAAGACCTCTCTATTTCTTCGGTTACTTATGGTGAATTGTGTTTTGGCATTGAAAATAGCCATAGCCCCAAAAAGCAGTTGCTTTGGGATCAATTGGACTTTTTTACGCAACGTCTAGTCATTGAATCTTGGGGTGAAGCCGCAGCGAGGCATTACGGCATAATCAGAGCCGATTTTAAAAGGCAAGGGTGCTTGATTGGAAATAACGATCTCTTGATAGCGGCACATGCCCGAAGCGTTCATGCGGTCTTGGTTACCAATAACACGAAAGAATTTTCCCGAGTACAAGATCTCACCCTTGAAAACTGGCTTTCAAATGAAAAAAACTTGTATGATAGGGAGTGATGCGCTTATTTGATCATTCATAATGGGTAACAACGTTGTTACCCCCTTAACCCATTGAAATAGAGATTGGAAACCATGGCAAGAATTATCGCAATTACGAATCAAAAAGGCGGAGTCGCAAAAACTACGACCACCCACAACCTTGGTGTCGCTTTGACTGAGCTTGGCAATAAAGTACTTTTGATAGATTGTGACCCACAAGCCAATTTAACCGTTTCTTTGAATATTAAACTATTAGAAGTTGACATATCTTTAGCCGATCTGCTGATAAAAAACACGGTAATGATAGAAGATGCTATTTTAGAAACTGCCGTCAACGGTTTAGATGTAATATGCTCCAATAAAGATATGGCGCAAGTGGAAGAAGATCTTTTTAAGCGAATCAATCGAGAAAACATTTTGCGCAAGAAGATTAGTCAAAAAATTCATGATTACTATGACTATATCTTGCTAGATTCTCCTCCTAATTTAGGAATTATCAGCAACAATATTCTGTCGGCTGCACAGGAAGTTGTGATTCCGGTTGCCAGTGAATTTTATTCTTTACAAGGATTGGCAGCGCTGATTGCACAAATTAATTTAATTAAAGCGGAAATGAATCCTGATTTAAGAATTTTAGGCTTACTTATCACCCGCGCCAGACGCACGAATTTTAGCAAACAAATTGCCGATGAATTAAAAAGATTTAAACTACAAATTTTTCAAACGCAAATTAGCGAGTCTATAAAAATTACGGAAGCACCGGCATATGGGAAAAGTGTTTTAGAACATGATCCTAAAGGAGAGTCTGCAAAACAATATCGTGCGCTCGCCGAAGAAATTACCCACAACCCATCAATTTATAAAAAATGAAAAAGAAATTTCCATCCGAGAATGTCTCTAATGTCGTTGAATATTATCAACCAAAACTTCTTTTGGGAGATAATACACTTCATAATTTGCCTATAGATAGTCTGAAAACAGCAAGCTGGAACGCACGCAGGCATTATGATGAAGAATCCTTAGCCGCGCTTGCCAATGACTTGAAGACACATGGCCAAATTGAGCCAATATTAGTGAGAAAAGATAATGATCAGTTTCAAATTATCAGTGGAGAACGGAGATTCCGTGCTGCGCTGAAAATTGGTTTGACAACATTAAAAGCAATCATTTTGGACTTAAACGAGGCAAGTGCGCGAAAAGTTGCCCTTGCGGTTAATTTAGAGCGTGCCGATCTCAATCATTATGAAGAAACACTGGGTTACTTACAGATTTTAGAGTTAGAAGTGATACCTTTATTGACCGCTACTGAATTTAGCGCTGATCTTGAAGGCTTAAAAACTATATTGGCGAAGATGTGGCAAGAATATAAAAAGAATAAAGATAAAATCATCACCGATAGCGACGTTGGAAAAAAAATTCAAGAAATATTTTCAGGCAGTATTAGTTGGCAATCCTTTAAAAGTCATCGCTTGCCCTTGCTTAATTTACCGCAAGACATTCAAGATGCACTTCTTAATGGCAGTATTGAATACACCAAGGCACGCCTTTTAGCCAAGATCGAGAATGATGATAAGCGTCATACTTTGCTTTCCGATGCCATTGAAAATAACCTGTCGCTAAATGAAATACAAAAGCAGATAAGTTTGTTTTCTAAAAATAATACTGAAGATTCTGACTATGAGGTTTCTTTTCAAAACAAGCTCACGCGCTTAAAAAGAAAATTGAAAGGCAAATCGCTTACTATTGAACAACAACAGCAATTAGAAATTTTGTTAGATGCGCTCTACAAATTGGCAGATGAAGCAGGGTAACAACGTTGTTACCTCTCTAACTTATTGATTTTTACTTTTAGCGCGTGATTGGACAATGTACGAAAACATTTCTGACCTGCTACAACAAATCGCCTTGGGGGAAGACGCAGTTCTGGAACTCAAGCTGATTACGTTCAGCGGCAACAAAGTGATCGGCCCGCATGAGGACAGTATGGCCGATGAACTAGCGGCCATGGCAAATACCGCCTCTGGCGTTATTGTGCTTGGGGTTGATGACAAAACCAAAGTGATTATTGGGATACCGATAGAGAAACTGGATGTGGCTGAAAGCTGGCTGCGTTCTATTTGCAACGATGCCATTGATCCCCCGTTGGATTGCGTCATACGCAAACGTTTGATACCTGATTCGCAAGGCAGTGAAAAAACTATTCTGCAAGTGGATGTGCCCCGTAGTCTGTTTGTTCATAAAAGTCCCAATGGCTATTTTCGTCGCCTCGGCAGTTCCAAACGGGAGATGAAGCCGGAGGTTTTGGCACGCTTATTCCAACAACGCAGCCAAGCACGGCTTATCCGTTTTGATGAACAGACCGTTCCAGGCAGCGGCATCCATGATCTCAACCCCAAACTATGGAAGCCCTTGCGGACAGTTATCTCATCCAAAGTAGATCAAGAATTTCTCGAAAAAATAAAGCTGATTGCTAAGGATGAAGACGGTGCCCTGCGTGCTACGGTCAGCGGTATTCTGCTGGCCTCCGATGCACCGGAGTCTTTTCTCGCCAGCGCCTTTATCCAGGCCGTTTGTTATCGAGGCGCCGAACGTAATGCCGCTTATCAACTGGACGCCAAGGACATTACCGGTCCTTTGAATATGCAGATCCGAGAGGCCTGCAAGTTCGTCGAGAGAAATATGCGCGTCTTTGCGGTCAAAGCACCCAATCGCATTGAAACCCCGCAGTTTTCTATGAATGCAGTCTTTGAAGCCGTGGTCAATGCCGTTGCCCATCGCGATTACTCGATTTATGGCTCCAAAATTCGGCTCCATCTCTTTTCCAATCGGCTCGAAATTTTTTCACCTGGCAGTATTCCTAACACCATGACCATTGAAAGTATTTCTGAACGGCAATCGACACGCAATGAGTTAGTCAGTTCTTTACTGGCACGTTGCCCAATGAATGTAGATGCTATCGGTAGTCAGCGAAGTTTTATCATGGATAAGCGCGGCGAAGGCGTGCCCATCATTATCAGCGAAAGTGAAAAGTTGTCGGGAAAGAAACCGGAATACCTGCTGATTGATGATGCCGAGTTAAAGCTAACGATTTTTGCCGCACCACCACCGCATGATCAGGATTAGTTGTAGGCGATTCGGAACCCTGCCAGTTTGTCTATGGCAGTGCTTACTTGGTGCAGCAGATAGGGGGTAACAACGTTGTTACCCCTTTAAGCTCTTGATTTTCTCCATTTCAACGGACCGTCAAAAAACGGTCTTCAGACCCTAATGGTATTATGCAATGAAGAATGTTTTTGACTTTCGCAACAAACTGATTGAAGAGTACGACCGCTTTTCCCGAAGTTTTTCGCTTATCGCTGCGCCAGATATTAAAGAAATCGTCAATAGGCAGTATAACGATGGTCGTTATTGGCCTGATCCCTTGGTACAGATCAATCCCAATTACCAGCGCGATAAAAGTGTACAAGCGCTAGTTGCTGCTGGCTTGCTCCATCAGGAGTGCGCCAAGATTTTCCAGTTGAATAAAATCGAACGCAATCCTCAGCCACTTCTCCTTTATACCCATCAATCACAAGCACTAGCCAAAAGCCAACAAAATAAAAGCTATGTGGTGACCACAGGCACAGGCTCAGGGAAGTCGCTGGCTTTTTTTATTCCTGTGATTGACAGGATTTTGAAAGCCAAAGACCTGGATAAAAACCCACGAACCCGAGCTATCGTTGTCTATCCCATGAATGCCCTGGCCAACAGTCAACTCGAAGAACTCGATAAATTTCTTCATGGGTATCCAGAGGGACAAGCGCCGTTCACCGTAGCCCGATACACCGGACAAGAATCAAAAGCCGAGCGTGATGCCATAGCAAACCAGCCACCGGATATCCTGCTTACCAACTTTATGATGCTCGAACTGATTTTAACCCGCTTCGAGGAGGTGGATCGGCGTGTGGTGGAGCATTGCCAGGGCTTGGCATTTCTGATTCTCGATGAACTACATACCTATCGTGGTCGGCAAGGCGCAGATGTGGCTTTGCTGGTACGCCGACTGCGGCAACGTTTACAGGCAGAGGCAATGGTCTGTATTGGCACCTCCGCCACCATGTCGAGCAATGGCAATTTAGCAGATCGCAATAAAACGGTAGCTGAAGTAGCAACCACGATCTTCGGCGTAGCCATTGGCGAAGAAGATATCATTGGCGAAACGCTTGAGCGCATCACCGATCCTAATAAGACTATCGCGGCAGTACAGGCGGATTTGGCGGGTGCAGTAGCGCGCACACCATTCGCATGGGCAGATTTTGAGGCGTTTCGGGTTGATCCGCTGGCCATCTGGGTTGAATTGAATCTTGGCATTGAACTGTCTGACCATGCGCCACCACGTCGTGCCAGGCCGATGACGCTTCAGGCTGCCGCTAAAAAACTCGCCGAGGATGCAGGTTGTGGTATTGCTGAAGCGCAAGCGGCACTAAAGCAGTTTTTGCTCGCTGCTCATCAAATCAAAACACCAGAAGGACGGCCTCCCTTTGCCTTTAAGTTGCACCAATTCATCAGCGGTCCTGGCAAAGTACTCACCACGCTTGAAAGTCAAGGCGTTCGTCATATCACACTCGATGCACAGCGTTTTGCACCAGGCCGCCAAGAGGAAGGCGCACAACTCTATCCGGTACATTTTTGCCGCGATTGTGGACAAGAGTATTTACCGGTTTGGCAATCCAGGCAGCAACCGCCAATCACTTACAGCCCTCGGGAAATTGATGACCTATCGGCAGACGATAACGAAGACGTGCATTACGGATTTTTATGCCCAACTACGGCCAATCTGCCCTATCGCGGCAACCTGGAAGATTTACCGGAAACTTGGCTTGATCTGAGTCGCAATCAACCAAAGGTCAAAAAAAGCTACCAAAATTGGCTGCCGCGTAGTGTTCATGTTGATGTGCAAGGCAAAGAGGGACAGGGCGAATGGTTCTGGTACATCCCTGGAAAATTTCGCTTCTGTCTTAGTTGTGGTCAATTGCATGAAGCGCACGGTAAGGACATCAACCGCCTGGCCAGTCTTTCCGGCGAGGGACGATCCTCTGCCACGACGATTCTCACCCTGACCGCACTGCGCCAACTTTTTGCCGATACAAAACCAAGCGACGGCCTGCCTGATCCGCGCAAACTGCTTGGCTTTACCGATAATCGTCAGGATGCGGCACTTCAGGCTGGGCACTTCAATGACTTCGTTTTTTTGCTGACTTTGCGAGCTGGACTCATGGGTGCTTTGCAAAACAATGCCGGGAAATTAATTGAAGATCAGTTAGCCGATGCGGTTTTTAAGGCGCTCGGCTTTGATCGCTCAGACGAAAGTACCTTGCTTGAATATCTGCGCAATCCCAAGCTCATGGCTCTGGCACGGCAAGAACCACAGCGCACCTTACGCTATATCATCGGCTACCGCTTGCTGCGCGACCTTCGGCGTGGCTGGCGATTCAACAACCCAAACCTTGATCAACTGGGGCTACTGGCGATCCATTACCGCAGTCTGGATGACTTTTGCGCCGACACGGCAGCATTTGAGAAAAATGACATATTGGCTCAATTAACTGCTAGCAATCGGAAAAAGTTATACCGACTGGTTTTCGACACCATGCGCCGAGGGCTTTGCCTTGAAACCCGCTACCTTGACCCGGTTGAACAAGATAAGGCCAAAACCAATGCTTTTACCTATCTAAACGAGCGCTGGGCCTTTGCCACTGATGAGCTGTTGGAAACCGCCAAATATCTGATTCTCAGCAAACGTCCCGAGCACAGAGGAAAACCCAGAACCGATTTGGTCAGCGGTGGGTCGCGTTCGCGCTTATTGCGGGACATTAAAACTGCCGACTTTTGGAAAGGAACCCCCTTTGCTGGACAAGTTTCAGCCTGGAAAGACCAAGAGTGGGTGGCGCTGGTTGAGGCACTGCTCCAGGCGGCTATACCCTACGGGTATGTACAAAAACATACCCTTGATCAACAGACGTTCGGTTGGCGTCTCAATGCCACTGCCTTGGTTTGGTGTTTGCCGGAGCCCTGTCACCCAGAGGAAAACCGAGGCACCAATGAATTCTTTCGTGTTCTCTATTTGGGTATCGCTAAACTATTGCGCCAGCCAAGTCATCCACTCTTTGATTTTGAGGCGCAAGAGCACACAGCCCAGGTTGATGCCAGTAGCCGTCAATTATTGGAACAGCGTTTTCGCTACACAGATAAGGATCGCAAGGATTGGGCGGCTACCCACGATGCACCACTGGCACGGCTACCGGTGATATTCTGTTCACCCACCATGGAACTCGGCGTTGACATCTCGGCGCTCAATACCGTTTATCTACGCAATGTCCCACCCACACCCGCCAATTACGCCGAGCGCAGTGGTCGTGCTGGTCGTTCTGGTCAACAGGCATTGGTCATCACCTATTGCGCTTCATTAAGTCCGCACGACCAATGGTTTTTTCACCATGCCACCGAAATGGTTTATGGCGTTGTCCGCGCACCAACCCTAGACCTCGCCAACCGGGATCTCATCGAAAGTCATCTACAAGCCGTCTGGCTGGCAAACGCCGAGATGCCACTGGATGCCAGCATCGCTCCTATGCTTGACCTTGACCAACCCAGCAAACCGCTCATCCCTTCCTACTTCGAGGTACTCAATGATCCTGCGGCCACACAGCGTGCCCAAGCGAGTGCGACCGGTGTCATTGCCCAGATCAAGCATGAACTTGCGGGCAGCGATTGGTTTTCTGCCGATTATGTGCAGAAAGTGATTACGCGTGCGCCTCAAGCATTTTCCGATGCGCTCGAACGCTGGCGGGTTTTGTTCGACGCGACAGGTAAGCAGATGGAAATGGCGAACAAGGTTAATTTTTCATGTTGAAAGTCATTAGCTTACGTTTTGAATTTATCGTTACCGCGCCGTTTCAGTTGGGGCTTTTTTCCGGCTCCACTTGGCGCGGGGTTTTGGGCTATGCCTTGCAGAAGGTCTTGTGTACTTTACAAAAAATCCAACCGACCACCACGCCGATAAGCATCGGCGCTTTGCAACAGTTGCTCCTAATTTTGCAGCGAGTTTAATATCGAATTTGATCTGATACACCTGGTTATCCTTTTATGGTATAGCTGATTCGACATGGAACCAAACACATTAAAAATTTCATTTGATTGTTTGTAAAAGTAAAATTTTTTTAAAATGTTCAGTTTTAAATCGATTTAGCTATACATCTCACGAAAGCGAGTATTTTCGATGACACGGGGTTGATTGAGATGTTAATAAAACATCAATCTTTTTTTGAAAATATTCCCGCAAACGAGACAGTGACTATCCTGCTTGATCAAGGATATCATATTGATAATATTGTGAGAAAATTAAGGAAAGCGATTCCACATTTGATGAAAAAAATCCAATTTGAATCGGTTCCAAAACCCAAAGCGACCGGACGTGGCTTTCAACCCGTTCCAAAAAGTTGGGTGATCGAACGGTCTTTTGCGTGGATGGAAGGTGCCAAAAGTCTGATTAAAAATTTTGAGCGAACTCTCCCCCATGCTGCGTACAAAATTTATCTTTGCTTTATCCGTCTGTTGCTGAAAGGTCTTACTATCTAAAATGTCAAATGGGTTCTATTCGGCAAGGAAGCAAGGTCAAAGGGATTCTTGGTTCATACGCTGCATTTTGCTTTGGTTGATGGCTGCTGCCTAAGGTCAGTTAGGTTAGAGCAATCTTTTGACAATTAAGTAGTGCTTCGTTAGCATGTTATAACTTATGTAATAACATTGAGGAAAATTTATATGACAAAAGTGAAGCTAATGGCTATTGGAAACTCTTTAGGTGTTGTTTTACCTAAAGAAATCTTAAATAAGTTAAAAGTAGATAAAGGGGATACATTGTATTTGGTTGAAAGCAAAACGGGACTTACCTTAACACCCTATGATCCTGAATTTGAAAAGCAGCTTGAGTCGGCAAAAACCATCATGAAAAAATACCGAAATGCTTTAGATTCCTTGGCTAAATGACAGAGCCTTTATGGTTACGGGAAGATATTGTGCTTGTCGTGCATCAGCTCTTGATAACTGAGCACGGCGGCGCAGCGGGTTTAAGAGATGACGGTCTTCTGGCATCTGCTTTAGCACGACCCAAGCAGATTTATAGCTATAAAATACCTATTTCAATTTTTGAACTAGCCGCAGCCTATAGTTTTGGTATTACCAAAAATCATCCATTTATTGATGGTAATAAAAGGGTTGCTTTGACTGTTGCAGGCATTTTTCTTGATATCAACGGCTATGTTTTCAACGCCACCGAAGCGGAAGCGGTCATTGCCTTTACACAGTTAGCAGCAGGAGAAATGACTGAAACCAGACTTGCGCAGTGGATAGAAGAAAATTCCAAGAAAAAAGCTTAACACCTAAAATGCGTTGTAAAATAAGAAGTTGGATTTTCTCCTTCAGAAACCTATATCTCTTTTATTTATTATAGGTTTCAGCTAGTTGCTGTTTGAAAGCTGCTCAATTTCGGCGAGGCTTAAGCCGGTTAGCTCGGAAATCAGGGTTTTTTCTAAGCCTTTGGCTAACATGGCTTTGGCAGTGTCGCGTTTACCCTCGAGTTTGCCTTTTTTCAGTCCTTCCTCAATGCCCATCTGTTTGATGTCTTTGTAAAACTGCGTATTTTCAACTGGCGTGGTCGGAATATTTAACATGCGATTGATCTCCGCTAACGATTGTTTGGGAAAGTGTTGATTGAGCCAAGAAAAAAAGATGTCCAGTAAGTTGGCTTTGATGGCGCTGTCCACGTTTTCTGCTTGCAAGCGCTGGTAGGCGCCCGCTGCTTTTTCGGCAAGTTCGGCTTTGTTTTTGATCTGCAACGGTAAAAATACAGCTTGTAAAATATGCTCAGCCGGCAATTGCTGAAGTAAATCCTCGAGATAAAACACCCGTAAAACGGACTGCGGTTGTTGTGCCAGGTCGTGCCACGGCGCGGTTTTGGGATCAAAACGCACATCCAAAAAAATAATAACGGCTTGAATCACTTGCTTTGGTTGTTGCAACTGCCAAGTGTGCAATTCCACCAAGGTGCGATGGTAAATCAGCGCATCGTCATAGCCTTGAAATTCAACAATATAAAACGGCTTCGTCGTATCTTCGGGTTCCAAAACGCCATCTACATGTTTTTCTAAACTTTTTAGGGTGACTGCAGTAAAGGAATAATTGCCTTCTAAGGCAATGCCGGTTAAGTCGCTGAAAAACGGTGGATAGGCGCGTAGTAAAGTATAAAGTTGCTTGTCGGTGCTGGACATAATGCCTTTTTGGGTGGGGACTGAAGTAAGGATTTACTCCTTTTTGTCGTCCAAGCCAATTTCTCGCAGGAGCTGATCAAAAGGCTTATCAAGCAATTCGGACACGCGTTTCCAATGCGCCAATTCAATCGCTTTTTCACGGGCAGCACAAAGCGCGTTGATTTCCTCCCGTTCTTTTGCTTGCGCTTGTTGCGCCAGGAGAAAGGCTGCGCCCAAGTCGTCTTTAATCGCTTGATTCAAATAGGCAGCAGTGTCCTTGATTTTAATGCCAGACTCTTTCTTTTTTGCCACGGTGTAAGCAATGTTGCGCTGGATTCGCTTCACGCCGTAGCGGTTTTTATACTTCTTTTTCAGAAGCGTTGTTTTAGATAAAGTATCACCAATTATGATCAAAAAAATTATATTAACACTCTAACGAATATTGTATGTGTTTATTTTAACCAATCATAAACGTAATTAGCTACTTCTTCCCATCCATTTTCTCCGGTAATAAAATGATCACGCCCTTCAAAGATTTTGTGTTCTCTTATACTTTTTTCATCTTTGTATCGCTGAAAGTTTGTTTTGTTCAAAGAAGCAGGAATTATATGGTCTTCTTTTCCTGAAATAAACAGCATTGGCGCATGCGCTTTTTTAAAGTCGATTTTTCCTGCTTTTATCAAGGTTTCTCTTGGGATATTTCTACTCTCTGGCACCACGTATTTGTCAAATATGCTATCCGATTCTTCTCTAGATAATGTATTAGTAAATGCGTAATGAAACCACTTTTTGGTAGGGTAATGTATAGAGTTGCCTTTGAAAGGATTGAGTAACCCGAGGTTTGATTTTGCAAAACTGATTTTAGTTGTAATTACTCCTGATGGAGGTGCACTGCTAATGATTATACCTGCTTCTGCCAAATCCTTTTCAATCAGTTTCTGAACAACTAAACCACCCATAGAGTGACCTACAATGATAGGTTTCTGAGGCAAAGTTTTTACAAATGCTTCCATTTCGTTAACCACATCGGTAAAGCTAACATTACCCAGACTATCAGGTGCATTTTTTCTTAGATTCGAAGGATTTCCGTCATGACCAGGATATACTGGAACATAGATTGTAAATCCCTTTTCTTCAAAGAAAGTTTTCCATTCTGCCCAACTTAGATTGTTTAGAAAAAGTCCGTGTATGAACACGATTGTTTTTGATTTAATTGATTTTTTCATGATATTACTTGTGTTGTGTAAACATATTTTATAAATTTATTCCTTGCAAATCGAGTTAATTTAAAAAAACATTTGTAACGCATTAAAAGTAAATATCATATTATGAGTGAGCAGCAAACACAATGTCCTTTTTGTAAAATTATATCAGGAGAAATACCAAATATATTTTGTTTTCAAAAGATTACTTATTTCATGCAAAACAAGGCGAGCATCCTCAGTATAATAAACTATAATTAAAAGTGCACTTCTTCCATTTTCATAAGTGGTAAAATCACCTGTACAATTAATAGTTTTAGTTTGCCTAGAGCCTGTCGTCAAATAATTTCCAACCAAAGCATGCGGCAACGAATCTGGATGATAGCTAAAAAAGAGGAAGCCTTTTTGGCATAGCGGGT
>CAYWWW010000018.1:0-31288 GCA_964462205.1 uncultured Cardiobacteriales bacterium | reverse complement strand
GGCACCAACGCTATCCTGAAACTCCCCAGGCAGAGGCATAGCGCTGACCGACCACCGGCATCCCGATGCCGCTTCGTAAAAAGTCGCGCCAGCAGCACCTTGGGTGATAAGCACACCTTCCCAGCCAAAATAGTTCGCTAAGGCGGCAATGTTTTCTTTTGATTCAAGCTCTTGGCTTTTTAACAAGGCAGAGGCATAAGAAAAAATTTCCGGCAAAAAGGCCGCTTGCAAACGCTGCCATTCTTCGGCGTTACATTTGAGGACAGCCGCCAGATGCAAACTGGCGCGCAAGGTTTGCAAATCATCCCAAGGTGCGCGTAAGTTCAAGTCAAAAAAGGGTTTTTGCACTTTTGGCAACCAAGACAACAAGGCCTGACGACTCTTTTCTGCCCGCTGCACCAAGCTGCCGTAATAGGCCAAGGGGGCCGCCACAGTTGGCGCGGGAATCGCATCAAAAGCCGCCGGAGCCAAGATTTCAAAAGTATGACCGCCTTGGGCATCGGGATGCACCAACACTTGACCTGTTGGCAAGTCATTGCGATGCAAATTATTTTTTGGAAAATCTACGCTTTGCATTTTTTCTTGAATCACCTGTGCCAAGGCATCTTGGCCCAGCGCCGAAAAAAAGCACAACGGCAGCCCAAAGGCATGGAGATGCCAAGCGACATTAAAAGGCGCGCCGCCAACTACTTGGCGATCTGGAAAGACATCCAGCAATACTTCGCCAAAAATAGCCAAACTTGGCGATAAGTCTTTGCAGCTAGTTGTTTTTTCAATCATTTTATAAAAAATCCATGCTTTACATCAAGATGCGGTAGCCTAACAGATTTTTTTAGGCTTGGCTAAAAACTTGCTTGCGGGCTTGTTTTGTCACGCTGTCATCTATCCATAAGCATTATCTTGTTTTTTACAAACATTCAAATATAAAAAAATACCAACTTAATCAGATAAAAAAAATTTTTTGACTTAAGCAAATTTTATTTGTTTAGAGATAAAAAAGTCGTTAAGGTCATAAAGTTGTCAGGGTGAACGGGGTGAAAGTTTTTTTCGGTAAGTTTTTTCTTTTTGCGCGATAATCCTGGCAATTTTACAAATTTTGAGGAGATTTTTATGCGTTTTTTGACTTTTTTTGCTGCATTGTGCTGTCTTGGTAGTCTCACCGCAGAAACGGATCCCGATGCCGCTGCCGGTGGACATTTGGCGCTTTTGGGAGATGGGATCAACCCGGGCGAATTTTGGATTGATAGCGGCGACGCCTTATTTCATGAGCCACGCGGCCCAAACAATGTTTCTTTGGAAGAATGCGATTTTGGTAAAGGTCCAGGTGTGTTGGAAGGTGCTTTTGCCGAACTCCCGCGCTACTTTGAAGATACTGAACAAGTCATGGATTTAGAAGGCCGACTGATGCACTGCATGGTCGAATTACAAGGCTTTGATCGGGAAAAATTAGTCAAACAGACTTTTGCCAAAAATGGTCAGGAAATTGAGTGGGATGCCCTCGTGACCTATATCGCTGCCCAATCCAACGGCATGCCGCTGAATCCGCCGCTGGATCACCCCATGGAAAGACGCATGGTAGAAACCGGTGAGGCTTTATTCTGGGTGCGCGCCGGCCCTATGGATTTTAATTGCGCCAACTGCCATGCCGGTGATAACCAACGCATTCGTTTGCAAAAATTGGCCAATATGTATGACAAAGAAAGCGTTAGCCAAGTCCCCAATACCTGGCCATCGTTTCGTTTTACCCATCAAACCATTCGCACCATGCAGCATCGCCTCAATGAATGTTACTGGCAGATGCGGATGCCTTACCCGGATTTTGCTTCCGAAGCCACCGTCGCTTTGACTTCTTTCATGAGCGATCAAGCCCGTGGAGCCGAAATTGCGGTTCCAGGCCTTAAACGTTAATTTCACAACGAAAAGGATTACATTATGAAACTGCTGTCTCTTTGTTTTAGTTTAGTTATTGTTTTATTTGCTAATAGCGCTATTGCTTTGGAAAAACCCAAAAATGTTGATGCCGATGTCTGGCAACGCACCCTGATGATCTTGGAAAATAGCTTTACCAATAGTTTTGGTCCGCGTTTATCGCCTGAGGAATTTGTCGCCTATTTGGAAATGGATGATACGCAAGCCATTTGTAGCAAATACAGCAACTTCCCGCCGCCAATGGAATTTGTCAAAGTTATGCAGAAAGAACGCGCCACTATTAAATATCCCGAAGATGGTATTCGTTTGGGTGATTGGAAAAATGGCGAACAATTGTCTTTAAGCGGTTATGGCAAACGGGTTGGCGATAACAAACCGGGACGGGTCAATGGCGGCAACTGCTATGCTTGTCATGCCTTGAGTCCCGATGAATATGGCGCTGGTAACTTGGGGCCAAGTTTGACCGCTTTTGGCAAAATTCGCGGCAATACCGAAGCTACCCGTAAGTATCTCTATGAGAAAATTTACAATTCCAATGCCTATGTGCCTTGCTCTGGGATGCCGCGTTTTGGCTATCATGGCGTCTTAACCCAAGAGCAAATTATGGATATCGTTGCTTTTATGCTGGATCCAGAATCACCGGTCAATAAATAAGTCTTTCTCATTTCTCCCAAAAAAAACCGAAGCGCGCTACGTTGGCCTTCGGTTTTTTAGCGTGAACTGGCGAGAGTTGTTACTGTGCAACATCCTTCATCGAAAAACGCAGGCGGCCTTGTTTATCCGGCTCTAGCACTTTTACCCGCACACTGTCCCCTTCTTTCAAGACATCGCTGACTTTTTCGATGCGATTTTCAGAAATCTGCGAAATATGCACCAAGCCTTCCCGACCCGAAGCGATGGCGACAAAAGCACCAAAATCCGATAAGCGCTGCACTTTGCCCACATGAATGCTGCCAACTTCTAAATCGCCGGCAATGCCTTCGATTTTTTGTTGTAACAACGCCGCGCTTTTGGCATCAGCAGAAGCCAATTGCACCCAGCCATTGTCATCAATTTCCACTTCCACGCCGGTGCCTTCGGTTAAAGAACGGATCACCGCCCCACCTTTGCCAATAACATCGCGGATTTTATCAGGATTGATGCGAAAACGGGCAAAACGTGGCGCATAGTGCGACAGCTCACTGCGCGACTGCGGTAAAACTTCGGCCATCGCCGCTAAAATATGCAGCCGTCCGGCTTTGGCTTGTTTGAGAGCAACGGCCATGATTTCTTTGGTGATGCCGTTGATTTTAATGTCCATCTGCAAGGCGCTCACGCCATCGCGGCTGCCGGCGACTTTGAAATCCATGTCACCCAGATGATCTTCATCGCCCAAAATATCAGTCAACACCGCAAAATCATTTCCTTCTTTGATCAAACCCATCGCCACGCCGGCCACCGGTGCTTTGAGCGGCACACCGGCATCCATCAACGCCAAACAGGCACCACAGACGCTGGCCATTGAGCTGGAACCATTGGATTCGGTGATTTCAGACACCACCCGCACCACATAGGGAAAGGTTTTTGGCTCGGGCATCACGGCTTGAACACCGCGTTTGGCCAAACGACCATGGCCGATTTCGCGGCGTTTGGGTGCGCCGACCTGGCCGGTTTCGCCGACGCAAAACGGCGGAAAGTTGTAATGAAAAAGAAAATTATCCATCACCAAACCTTCCATATTATCAATCATCTGTGCGTCTTTTTTGGTGCCCAAAGTCGCAACAACAATCGCCTGAGTTTCGCCGCGGGTAAACAAGGCTGAACCATGGGTGCGCGGCAACACGCCGGTGCGCATCGCCAAAGGACGCACGGTGACACGGTCGCGGCCATCAATCCGCGCCTCCCCTTGCAAAATCCGTGAGCGCACCACTTCGCTTTCCAGGTCATGAAAAATGGTTTTAATGGCATTGTCGGTAAAGCCTTGTGCTTCGGCATCGGGATGCGCCCGGGCTTCGTTTTTAATCTCGGTTAAAATATCGGCAATGCGTTGACGACGTTCGGCTTTTTCGGCGATTTGATAGGCCAAAGTCAAAGGCTGTTGCCCGCGTTCGCGCACAAAGGCTTTGACGGCTTCCGGCAGAGCAAAAACTTGCCACGGCCAGGCTGGTGCTTGAACTTGCGCGGCAAAATCAGCAATCGCGGCAATCGCGCTCTGCATGGCTTCATGGCCAAAGACCACGGCTTCGAGCATGGTATCGTCCGGCAACAATTGTGCCTCGGATTCCACCATCAACACCGCTTCCGCTGTTCCGGCAACCACTAAATCCAATTGCGAAGATGGCCATTCCGAAACCGGCGGATTGAGTAAAAATTTTCCGGCTTTATAACCGACCCGTGCCGCGCCAATCGGCCCTTGGAAGGGTAAACCACTGATGGCCAAAGCCGCCGAGGTGCCAAGCATCGCAACAATATCGGGGTCCACTTCCGGGTTTAAGGATAAAACGGTGGCAATGATCTGCACCTCATCGGTGAAACCCTTGGCAAACAATGGACGAATCGGTCGGTCAATCAAGCGGGCAATCAGCACTTCCCGTTCGGAGGCCTTGCCTTCTCGCCGTAAAAAACCGCCGGGAATCCGTCCGGCGGCATAGCTTTTTTCCTGGTAATTGACCGTCAAGGGGAAAAAATCTTCTTTCGCGTCCATCGCTTTGGCCACGACGGTGACTAAAACCACCGTTTCGGCCATGGTAATAACAACCGCGGACAAGGCTTGGCGAGCGATTTCACCGCTGCGTAACTGCACGGTGTGTTCGCCGTATTGAAAAGTTTTTTCAATGATATTCAAGGAGTTTTCCTGCAAGCGCAAAGCCACCATTGACGGTGGCGGAAGGAGTAAAAACGATATTTAGCGGCGCAAGCCTAGGCGTTCGATCAGGGATTGATAACGCTCTTGATCAACTTTTTTCAGGTATGCCAACTGTTTACGTCGGGTATTGATCAGGGTCAGCAGACCACGACGCGAATGGTGATCTTTTTTATGGGTACGGAAATGTTCGGTCAGGGAACGAATGCGCTCGGTCAGCAAAGCGACTTGGACTTCGGCAGAGCCGGTATCGTTGGCGCTTAAACGGTATTGCTCAATGATGGCTTGGCGTTGTTCGGTGCTTAAAGTCATAACTTTATCTCTTTAGCTAAAATAACAAAAAATGTACGCAGCGCATTTTTTTGGCTGCGTTTATAGAGTCTTACCAGGGAATTTTACTAGGGAATTTTGCAAATTTAACGACGGGCGGAGAGCGAACTACTGACCGACTATTGGCGGCAGCCGTCCGCTTCCAAAAGCCGGCGATGATAACTTATTTTTCTTGAACGAAAAAGAGGCGACGCGGTGCGACTTGGCCAAAGGCATCCACTTCGGCTAAGGCAAAGAATTTTTCCTGATAATACAATCGCAAAAATCCCTGATGCGGCGGCAAGGGTGCCAAAGTGATGGGGCTGCCTTGGCAAAGATAATAAAAACTCTCTTCGGCCACGGTCACTGCTGGATAATCCGGCAGCGTCGCCTCCAAAGGCAGTAAGGTCGCAAGCCGTGCTTCGGGAGACAAGCCGTTGAGCGTGGACCAGTCATAGAGCGGCAGCACGGTGCTACCCAAACGCGCCACCGTTAAACGGCGCAATTGCGTGACATAGGCACCCGAACCGGCGGCTTTGGCAATATCTTCCATCAAGGTGCGAATGTAAGTGCCTTTCGAGCAATGCACCCGCAAGGATAAACTCTCGGCAGTAGCGGCCAAATAATCTAATGCATAAATCTCAATTTCTCGCGCTTCGCGCTCGACTTCCTGGCCTTCCCGCGCCAAAACATACAAGGGCACGCCAGCGCGTTTTAAGGCCGAATACATCGGTGGAATTTGCATCTGGCGGCCAACAAAACTGGCCAGATGTGCCTGCCACTGTTGGGCATCCCAATCCAGCAGGGGGAAAGTTGCATTTTCGGGTAATTCGCTGTCACCGGAGGCGGTGGTCGCGCCCAAGCGACAAGTCACCTCGTAGCATTTATCGGCATCGAGAAAAAAGGCCGAAAGTTTCGTGGCCTCGCCAAAACAAAGCGGCAACAGTCCCGAGGCCAAGGGGTCAAGGGTGCCGGTATGGCCGACTTTTTCGGCTTGAAAAAGTTTTTTGACTTCCTGTACCGCAAAACTAGAAGTCCAACCGCTCGGTTTATCAAACAGTAATACGCCGTTCAAGGCCAAAGCCGCTGGCGCACGCCGTCGTGAATGACGGCGATATTTTCCTTTTTGCATGGTGGTGTCGCTGATGGTTGCCAGTAGTTGCCAGTAGTTGCCAGTAGTTGCCAGTAGTTACTAGTGTCGTTACCGGTAATGAAAGTTAGCCGCTTGAGGTTTTTTTCTGGGTGTCTTGCCAGAGCGCGTGTTCAATCAAGGCATCCAGATGCCGCGCTTGGCTTTCGGTGTGGTCATAGATAAAGCGCAATAGCGGCAAACTGCGGATGCTTAAATGCGCACCCAAACGATGCCGCAAGCGCGGCGCGTATTGTGCCAATAACGCCAGGCTCGACTGCTGTAAATTGTCTTGCATCACGGTGAAATAAATCGTGGCATAGGATAAGTCTTTGGACATTTTCACGCCGGTGATGGTGAGAAATCCTAGGCCAGTTTCTTGAATTTCTTGACGAATAATGTCTGGCAAAGCGCGTTGCAGTTGGTCGCCAACGCGCAGATACCGAGGGATATTTTTAGGCATGAGAATCCTTTTTTAACGGGTTATAGCGTGCGTTGCACGGTAATGCGTTCAAAGACTTCAATCGCATCGCCTTCGCGGACATCATTGAAATTCTTTAAGCCAATGCCGCATTCAGTGCCGGAACGCACTTCGGTGACATCGTCTTTGAAACGGCGCAGTGATGATAAATCGCCTTGATGCACCACGATGTTGTCGCGCAGCACCCGAATGGGATTACCGCTTTTGACCATACCTTCCATCACCAAACAACCAGCAACGGTGCCAAATTTCGAGGAGCGAAAGACGCTTAACACTTTGGCGGTGCCGATAATCTGCTCTTTGGTTTCCGGTGCCAACATGCCGCTTAAGACTTGTTTCATGTCGTCAATGGCATCGTAAATAATACTGTAATAACGGATATTGATGCCTTTTTCTTCGGCCAAACGGCGGGAACCAGCATCGGCACGAACGTTAAAACCGATCACCACCGCACCACTGGTCAAGGCTAGATGAATATCGGATTCGTTGATGCCGCCGACACTGGCTGCCATGACTTTGACTTGTGCTTGGTCGTTGCCGACTTTGATAAAGGAATCGCGCAGCGCTTCGGCACTGCCTTGTACGTCGGCTTTGATGACAACGTAGAGCAGCGCTTGCTCGCCGCTGTGCATTTTTTCAAAGACCGAATCAAAACCCGACGGCGCACTCTGGGCGATTTTTTCTTCACGGACGCGGCGTTGGCGAAATTCGGCGACCTCGCGGGCTTGGCGCTCATCGCTGACCACTTGAATGAGGTCGCCTACACCAGGCGCACCGGACAGTCCCAAAATCACCACCGGCAATGCCGGCCCGGCTTGGTCAATGACTTTGCCGTTTTCATCAAACATGGCGCGGACGCGGCCATATTCGGTGCCTGAGAGCACAATGTCGCCTTTTTTCAAATAGCCATGCTGCATCAAAACTGTGGCTACCGGACCACGGCCTTTGTCTAAACTGGCTTCTAAAATATGGCCTTGCGCCGGTACATTGGCGACGGCGCTAAGTTCTAACACTTCGGCTTGCAATAAAATCGCTTCTAATAGTTCATCAATGCCCACGCCGGTTTTGGCCGATACGGGCACGGCCATAACCTCGCCACCAAAGTCTTCGGTAACGACTTCGTATTTCACCAAGTCTTGTTTAACCCGTTCGGGATTGGCTTCGGGTTTATCAATTTTATTGACAGCGACAATAATTGGCACTTGCGCGGCTTTGGCATGTTGAATGGCTTCAATGGTTTGCGGCATGACGCTGTCATCGGCAGCCACCACCAGCACCACAATGTCGGTGACGGTGGCACCGCGTGAGCGCATGGCAGTAAAAGCGGCGTGTCCCGGCGTATCCAAAAAGGTGATCATCCCGCGTGGCGTGGTGACGTGATAGGCACCGACATGCTGGGTGATGCCACCGGCTTCGCCTTCAGCGACTTTAGCGATGCGGATATAGTCCAAAAGCGAGGTTTTGCCATGATCAACATGTCCCATGATGGTCACAACCGGCGGGCGATTGACGTATTGTTTTTCAACATCGTCCATTTCCGCAAAAAGTTTTTCTTCCACATCCTGGGTATTTAAGAGTTTGACCGTATGCCCCATCTCCTCGACCACCAAAGTCGCGGTGTCGCAATCCAGTGCGTGGTTGATGGTCGCCATTACGCCCATTTTGAAAAGCATTTTGATGACTTCCGGCGCTTTAACCGCCATCTGCTGCGCCAAATCGGCGAGGCTGATGCCTTCGTAGATTTCGACTTCGCGCACCTGCGGTGCTGTTGGCATGGCAAAAGCGTGTTTGGCTTTGGCCTGCTCTTTGCCTTTTTTTCGCCGACCGCCTTTTTCGCTGACTTCTTCTAAAGCCTCTAAATCCCTTAATGGCACGCTTTTGGCAATCAACGGGTCAACAACATCGCGACGCTTTTCGCCTTTCACGGCTTTTTTGGCAGCTTTATTGCGATCTTCGTCCTGCTGCGCTTTGCTGCGCTCTTTTTGCCGGACAACCGGTCGCCGGTCTTTGTCTTTTAAGGCAAAATTGCCACCGCCAGCCTCAGGACGCGCCTTGCTCGTGGTTGGCATGGCCTCATCGTCCACATGCGCCTCGGGACGGTCGCCGCTGCGTTCTGGTGGATGGCGCTCAGGACTGCGGCTGGTTGGACTCGCTGGCCGTGCGCCGCGTAAATCGTGGGTACGCTGTGCTGGTGGCCGGTCATGGCTTGGCCGCTCGCTACTGCGATCCGCCGCTGGACGCGCTGGCCGGTCAAAAGCCGGTCGAGAACTGTCGGCTTGACGTTCACCTTGGCGCTCACCTTGACGTTCACTCGGTCGCTCACCGAAACGGTTGCCACTGCGTAGATCAGGCCGCGCTTCGCGTGGTGGCGGTCGGTCGCTGCTGCGCGGTGCCTCACCAGGACTACGCGGCGGACGCTGGCTGTCACGGCTGCGCTGTGCATCGGCGCGATTGCCGTCCGCACGGTTGTTGCCGTCGGCGCGATTGCCATCAGCGCGGTTGCTATCGTGACGAACGCCGTCGCTGCGACCACCGTCCGCACGCCGTGGTCGTTCGCTGCCTTCAACGGCAGGACGCTCTCGACTGGCCGCAGGCGTGGCCACGCGCCGCCGGACTTCGCCTTGGTTGCCAGATTCCAACCGCGCCGAAGGCGTAACATTTTGATAAGTTGAGCTACGTTCGCCAGGACTACGTTCGCCAGGACTACGTTCGACAGTGCTGCGTTCGCCAGGACTACGTTCGCCAGGACTACGTTCGCCAGTGCTGCGTTCTGCACTGGCACGCTGGCCGCCGCGGTCACTGCCACGGCTGCTACTGCGCTCGCCGGTGCGATCAGTGCTGCGTTCACCGCTTTTGTGGCGATTGCCGCCTGCTCGCTCAGGAGTGCGCTCGGGAGAAGAACGCTCGGCTGGACGCTCAGCGGCGCGACTGGCAGCCTGTTCCGAACGTTCGCTGCTGCGTGCTAAGCCAGGCTCTGGATTTTTGGATTCAGATGCTTGATTTTCTGAATTTTCTATTGTTTTTTCGCCAGGTGCTGCCAGACTGTGCGCTGGACTTTTGGCGCTCAATTTGGCCAGGGTTTCCGGTGCTTTTTCAAGCGTTGCCGGAGTTAATTTTTCGGCATTGGCGGTTTTTTTCTGTGGAGAGGTCGCCACTTCTGGGGATGTCTGTTCCGGTGATAGTTGCGCTGGCTTGTCGCTGGCGCTGCGACTGCTTTTTTTCTCAACGGCAGCCGTTTTCACTTCGCTTACGACTGGATTGACCGGCGGACTTGCCGGCGTGGTCGCGGCTTTTTTGTCAGCAGCCTCGTCGCCAACACCTGTGGCGGTTTTGCGGACATAGGTGCGAGTTTTGCGGACTTCGACATTGATAGTGCGGGCTTTCCCCTGGGTAGAGTTGACGGTCAACGCCGACTGGCTGCGTCGGGTCACACTGACTTTGTCGGGGGCTTTCAAAAACTCTTCAATGCGTTTTTTTTCCGCTATTGAGAGCAAGGAATCGGATTGATACGCATAGCCCAACTCTTTCGTATGCGACAGGAGGCGATCTACCGAAATTTGTAGATCAGCAGCCAGTTGTTTCAGCGTAATTTCTGCCATAATTTACCTTAAAAAAACAATTCAGGAGGAGGAAGGGAACCAGGCGCTGCGTGCGGTCATAATCCACAAGGCGGCAGTTTCTTCGGGTATATCAATGAAGTCAAGCAAGTCTGCTATGGAAAGATCCGCCAAATCAGCCAAAGTATTGACATTATTTTCGGCTAGGACTTCGAGAAAAATCGGTTGCATCGCCGGCAAATCGGCCAGTTCCTGGTATTCCGGCAGGTTTTCTTCAGCAACCGCCGCATCATCCTGATGCAGTGCCAAATAGGCGCGGGCTTTTAAGCGAATTTGCTCCACCAGCGCTTCGGTCAACGGCTTGATCTGTAACAGTTCTTGCTTGGGAACGTAAGCGATTTCTTCAATGGTGTAAAAACCTTCAGCCAGTAAACGTTCGGCCAATTTTTCCTCAATACCGAGATGCCGCTGAAAATCATCTAACACGGCTTGTTCCTCGGCGGCTTTTTGCGCCTCCGCTTCGCTTTCGGTCAAGACTTTGATGTCCCAGCCGGTCAATTTGCTGGCTAAATTAACATTTTGACCGCCGCGACCTATCGCCAAAGCGCGTTTATCTTCGGGAACAATCACTTCGGCATGATGAAAATCTTCATCTAAAACAATGGATAAAATATCAGCCGGTGCCATGGCATTGATAATGTACTGGGCGGGATTGTCATCCCAGATGATAATGTCCACGCGCTCACCATGTAACTCTTCCATCACCGCCTGAATGCGTGCGCCGCGCATCCCAATGCAGGCACCAACCGGCTCAAGGCGTGGGTCGAGGGAGCGCACGGCGACTTTGGCGCGGCTCCCCGGATCACGCGCTACCGCTTGGATTTTGATGATGCCTTGGCCAATCTCAGGGATTTCAATGGCCATCAAGGCTTGTAAAAACTTGGGATCGGTACGGCTTAACAGCAATTGCGCACCGTGGGTTTCTTCGCGAATATTCAAAAGCAAAGCCCGCACTTTATCGCCACTGCGAATATGCTGCTGCGGAATCATCGCCTCTTTGGGCAATAAGGCTTCGACTTCATCATTTAAGGTAATAAGTGCGCCGGCTTGCCGGTCCACCCGCTTTACCGTGCCTTGTAGCAGTTGACCAATATCGCCACGATAGCGCGAGGCCACGTGGCTACGCTCTAAATCGCGAAAACGCTGCACCAAAATCTGCCGCGCTGTCTGGGAAATAATCCGTTGCGAGCGCAAAGAGGGGACTTCTTTTTCAACGATCAGGCCAATGTGCGCAGTAGCGACCAAGGCTTTGGCTTCCGATAGAGGAATCTCTGTATATTCATCCACATAGTCATGATCAGCTACGACAACTAGCCGCCGTGCCACATATAACTCGCGGCCTTTTTCCAACCGCACCACCAAGTCTTGTTCTTCAGGAAAGCGCCGTTTAATGGCCGTTAAGAGCGTTTCACAAACCACATCAACGATTTCTTTGATAGCCAAAGATCGCTCATTGGCAATGGATTCAATGGCTTCATAAAGTTTTAGCTCTTTACTCATGCGCCTTCCTGGGGGTGGTGGGCTTACCCGTGCCTGACGCAAAGGGCAAATAGACCAATTGCGCTTTTTCGATGGCCGATAGCGGAATTTTCAAAGGCTCAGGCGCTTCGTCGGTTGCCAAAAGCAAAGTTTGCGCGTCAGCCGCTTGCAAAATACCGCGCCATTTACGCCGCCCGCCAACGCCGTAACGCAAGCGCAAACGTAGGGTTTCACCGAGAAAGCGCGGAAAATCGCGGCCTAAAAAAATCGTGCGTTCAATACCTGGCGAGGAAACTTCAAGAAGATATCTATCTTTAATTGGATCATGTACATCCAAAAGCGTGGAGACTTGCTCGCTGACCAAAACGCAGTCATCTAAGGTCACTTGCCGTGCCAAGGTCTCGATATAAAGACGCAAGGTGCCACGGCCAAAATGCGGGCGGCTTAATTCAATACCGGCAAGCAAAAAACCCATTTTTTCGAGAACGGGTTCCAGCAAGTCACGCAATTGCAAAGGATTGTTTTCCATGGTGTCACCATGTCAAAAGGGAAATAAAAACGGCGATGGTCTCAAGACCATGTTCTTGATCAGATTTTTGACCGCCAACTGGCGCAAAAAAACCCGCACACGGCGGGTTTGGATAAATTCGGTAGCGGGGGCTGGATTCGAACCAACGACCTTCGGGTTATGAGCCCGACGAGCTACCAGGCTGCTCTACCCCGCATCAGCAAGGCGGCAAATATAAAGAAGACTTTGCTTTTTGGCAAGCCTTGTTTCTTTATATCTTTTATAAACTTTGTAACCACCACCAAATAGCACCAGGGAAAAAGCCAAGAACAAGCGCTGCTAGACCATTGATAGTTAAAAGTATTTTTGCATCCAGATGCACAAAGTTGAGAGCCGTGCTTTCGGCTTTATCCATGTACATGGTTTTGATCAAACGCAGATAATAAAAAGCACCGATCACCGAAAAAATCAACGCTGTCAAAGCGATGAACCAAAATCCGGCTTCAATTAACTGATTCAACACAAAAAACTTGGCATAAAAACCAATCGTCGGCGGAATGCCCGCTTGGGAAAACAGCAAAATCAACAGCATAAAGGCAAGCCACGGCGCTCGTTGGCCAAGTCCGGCCAAATCGGTTATAGCATCGGCATCCTGGTTTTGCTTATGCGTCAACAAAAGCAATGCGCCAAAAGTACCAGCAGAAATCAGCGCATAAACCACGGCGTAAAAGAGCGCCACGTCATAACCATAGGCCAAGGGTGCCACGGCCAAAAGCACAAAGCCCATGTGCGCAATAGCGGAATAGGCCAAGATGCGCTTGATTTGACTTTGTGCCAAAGCCAACAGATTACCGAGCGCCAAGGACAACACCGCCAGCGCTAAAAACAAGAGTTGCCAATCGCCATGCCACAGCGCTAAACCTTCTTGAAATAGGCGCAACAACAGCACCAAAGCGGCAATTTTCGGCGCGGCACTCAAGTAAATCGTCGTTGCCAAGGGCGCACCTTGATACACATCCGGCAGCCACATGTGAAAAGGTGCTACGCCTAATTTGAATAAGGTTGCCACAACAAAAAACACCAATACCAAAAGCACCGCTGGATTTTCGCTTTGCGTGCTCAAGGCCTCGGCAATCATCGGCAAAGCCAAACTGCCGCTTAAACCATAAAGCAAGGACATGCCATAGAGTAAAAAGCCTGAAGCCACCGCGCCTAAGACAAAGTATTTGATACCAGCTTCGGCAGCCTCGGCACGATCTCGGGCAAAAGCCACCAAGGCATACATGGCCAAGGACAACAGTTCTAAGCCTAAGTAGAGCGTCAATAAATGTTGACTAGAGACCAAAATCAACATCCCCAAAATGCCAAGCAACGACAACAGATAATACTCGCCGCGTTCCAAGGCCGTAGCGACTAAGTAACTCCGGCCATAAGCCAGCACCGGGATGCTTACCAGTAAAATCGCTGCTTTGGCCGTCAAGGACAAGGCATCTTTGCTGTACATGCCGTGAAAAGCCGTCGCCTCCGGCCAGGTGTATTGCCAAAGCACCAAGGCCAGTGTCAATACCAAACTCAACTGACTGAAAATATAGGTTAAATAACGACGTTTATCCGGCAGTGCCAGGTCTAAAAGCAGTACCAGCGACAAAGCGCTTAACAGAAAAATTTCCGGCAGTACCAACAGTAAGTCCGATTTAATATTCATTTTTTATCCTTATTTTCAGTTGCTTACGTTTAAAAGTGGCAATTTGCTTTCCGCCACGGCTTCCAAAAGCGCCGCCACCGCCGGACTGACCACCTCTAACAATGGCGCGGGATAAACCCCTAAAGCCACCACCAATAAAGCCAAGATCAATAACACACTGTATTCCCGCGCCGAGACATCGGGATGCGTCGCCAAAGCCGGATTGGCTTCGCCAAAAATCACCCGTTTGATAAGCCACAAGGTATAAGCGGCGGCAAAAATCAAGGTGGTGGCGGCGGCAAAAGCGATCCAGAAGTTGGCTTTCATGGCGGCAATAATCACCATAAACTCCCCGACAAAGCCGGAGGTTCCTGGCAAGCCGACATTGGCCATGGCAAATAACACCATAAAGGCGGCAAAAGTCGGCATGGTGTGCGCCACGCCACCGTAAGCGCTGATCTCGCGACTATGCACGCGGTCGTAGAGCACACCGACACAGAAAAAGAGCGCCGCTGACACCAAACCATGCGAAATCATCTGCACCATGGCACCGGACACGGCAAGTTCCGCGCCTTGCGCGTGATTCGGCAAAATCAAAAAAACTAAGAAAATCCCCAAGGTGACAAAACCCATGTGCGCAATCGAAGAATAGGCGATAAGTTTTTTCATATCGCTTTGCGCCAAAGCCACCAGGCCAATATAAACAATGGCCAAAAGCGATAAACCGATGAGCCACCATTGCAAAAATTCCGCCGCATCGGGCGTTATCGGCAGATTAAAACGCAGAAAACCATAGCCGCCGATTTTGAGCATGATCGCCGCCAAAATCACCGAGCCGCCGGTCGGCGCTTCAACGTGCGCATCCGGTAACCAGGTATGTACCGGCACCATGGGAATTTTTACGGCAAAAGCCAGGAAAAAGGCCACAAATAAAGCGATCTGCACCGGCAAAGCGATAGGCGCAAAAGCCTGCCAATCGGCAATGGCAAAACTGCCTGATTCAAGGTAGAGGTATAAAAACGCCACCAACATAAACACCGAACCCAAGAAGGTGTAGAGGAAAAACTTGATGGTGGCATACACCCGCCGTGGCCCGCCCCAGATGCCGATAATTAAAAACATTGGGATGAGCATAGCCTCAAAGAAAATATAAAAGAGCACGGCATCAGTCGCGGCAAAAACGCCGATCATCAAGCCTTCCAGCAATAAAAACGCCGCGAGATATTGACCAACATTGCGGCTGACGCTCCCCGCCGAAAACACCACCAACGGCGTGATAAGCGCCGTCAAGACGATCAACGGCAAAGCCAGGCCATCAATCCCCAAGGCGTAGTGAATAGAAAATTCTTTGATCCAGACGAAAGATTCCGTAAATTGCAAGGCGCTGTTTTTGCTATCAAAAGCCGACCACAACCACAAAGACAAGGCCAAAGTCAAGAGTGAAAACAACGCCGCCACCCGCTGCGCGGCTTTGGCATCCCGATCCCCTATCAACAAAAGCAAAGCTGCGCCAAAAATCGGCAGCCAAATCAAAAGTGTTAAAATTGGAAAGTCCATTATTTTTATTCTCCTAGCGCAGCGTGAGCCAGAGGCTCATCGCCAATAAACCGACGATCATGACAAAAGCGTAATGCGATAACACGCCAGTTTGCAAATAGCGCAACAGCCGACCGAAAAAGGCCAAACTCTGCGCACTGCCATTGACCATCACTCCATCAATCAAACGCTTATCAGTGATTTTGGCAAAAATATCGGCAAAAAAGCGGCTGCCAGCGGCAAAAACCACCTGGTTAAAACGATCAAAACCATATTTGGCCTCAAGGACATAAGAAGCCAAGGCCAATTTCGGCACCAACTGTTCACGCCATTGCGGTTTATAAAGATAGAAAAACCACGCCAAGGCCACCCCAGCAAAAGCCAGCCACACCGACGGCATTTTCAAACCATGTAAAATAAATTCCCACACGCCATGATAATGCTTGGCGACATAGGCAATAACGTCATGTTTTTCCGCAACATAAATCGCTTGATCAAAAAACGTTGAGAAAATCAAAGCGCCAATAGCAAAACCGGCAAAAAGCGACGGAATCGCCAGCAAAATCAACGGCAGCGTCACCACTTTCGGCGACTCATGCGCATGATCATAGAGTGCTTGGTCACGCGGCTTGCCATGAAATACCAAGAAAATCATACGGAAGGTATAAAAAGCCGTGACAAACACGCCGATCAGCAACAGCCAATAAACCACATCGGCAAACGGCAAGTGACTGGCATGAACCGCCTCGATAATCAAGTCTTTAGAAAAGAAACCGGCAAAACCTGGGAAGCCGATCAAGGCCAAGGCACCGATCATAGCCGTGGCATAGGTTATCGGTAATTTGCGCCAAAGACCGCCCATTTTCTGCATATTTTGCTCATGGTGTAAGGCGATGATCACCGAGCCGGCGGCCAGGAATAACAAGGCTTTGAAAAAAGCATGGGTGAAAAGATGAAAAATTGCCGCTGAATAGGCCGACACGCCAAGCGCCACCGTCATATAGCCCAATTGTGACAAGGTTGAATAGGCAACCACGCGCTTGATGTCGTTTTGCACCAGGCCAATCAGTCCCATCAACAGCGCCGTCAAGGCACCGACGGTCATGATAAACAGCAAAGCCGCCGTTGATAGTTCAAACAACGGCGACAATCTGGCCACCATAAAAATCCCCGCTGTAACCATGGTTGCGGCATGAATCAAGGCCGAAATCGGCGTCGGCCCTTCCATCGAATCCGGCAGCCAGACGTGCAGCGGCATCTGCGCCGATTTCCCCATCGCGCCAATAAACAACAGGATACAAGCCAAGGTGATGGCTTCCACGGCAAAACCTGGCCAGAGCACAAAGTCAACGCCAACGAGATTATCAGCTTTGGCAAAAATTTCGTTGTAATTCAGGCTATTGGTGTAATAGACCACCACGGCAATACCCAGCAAAAAACCAAAATCGCCGACACGGTTGACCAAAAAGGCTTTGAGATTGGCAAAAATCGCGCTTTGCCGTTGATACCAAAAGCCAATCAGCAAATACGACACCAAACCCACCGCTTCCCAGCCAAAAAAGAGCTGCAAGAGATTATTGGCCATCACCAGCATCAGCATCGAGAAAGTAAACAAGGAGATGTAGCTAAAAAAGCGCTGATAGCCCGGGTCATCCTGCATATAACCGATGGTGTAGATATGCACCAAAAGCGACACGCCGGTGACCACCACCATCATAATGGCGGTGAGATTATCCACCAGAAAGCCGATTTCAAAACGAATACCGTCACTTATCAGCCAGGTGTAAATAGCGGCATTAAAAACTTCGCCACCGGCAAAAACCAAGTGATAAAAAGTATAAAGTGACAACACAAAAGACACGGCAACACCGGCAATCGTCACGCTATGCGCGCCGACCCGCCCGATCTGCTGGCCAAAAAAACCCGCCAGCACGGCGCCGAATAACGGTGCAAAAGCGGCGATGGTATAAACTGTCTGCATGGCTTACCCCTGTAATTGTTTTAATTCTGCCACGTTAATGGTACGCCGCGCCCGGAACAGCACCACCAAAATCGCCAAACCGATAGCCGACTCAGCGGCAGCCACGGTTAAAATAAAAAAGACAAAGACTTGGCCGTGAATATCGTCCAAAAAATAAGCAAAAGCCAAAAAATTGATATTGACCGAAAGGAGCATCAGCTCAATGGCCATCAATAAAATCAATAAGTTTTTACGATTGATAAAAATACCGGCAATGCTGATGGCAAAAAGCACTGCCGCGACAATCAGATAATCGGAAAGCGCCAACATAAGTCGTCCCCTTAAATTTTAATTTGGGTTTTAATTTGGGTTTTAATTTGGGTTTTAATAATTTTTTAGTGGTGAGGTTCGGAATGCGAGGTGGCAGGCGGATGCTTTTCCTCAAAAACCACGGTCTTGGCATCGGGATGCCTGACAAGTCGCACGCGGTCGCTCCGGCGCACCCGCACCTGTTCGCCGACATCTTGATGCTTGGTGCCTGGCCGACGGCGCAAGGTCAAAGAAATCGCCGCAATAATCGCCAGCAATAAAATCACCGCAGCAATTTCAAAAGGATAAACATAAACCGTATAAAGCACTAAGCCTAAGGCTTTGGTATTGCTGTCGTCGGCACTGAGATTGGCCGGTGTCACTTCGGGATACACGCCGGAGAGCAACAGCGCCAATAATTGCACCAACATCGCCACGGCCACTAAAAAAGCCAGCGGTAAAAAACTGGCAAAGCCTTCGCGCAACATGGCCAGGTTGACATCCAACATCATGACCACAAACAAAAACAGCACCATCACCGCGCCGACATAGACCAAAATCAGCAAAATCGCCAAAAATTCGGCCTGCAACAGCAACCACAACACGGCCACGGTAAAAAAGGTCAGCACTAAAAAGAGCACCGAATGCACCGGATTGCGGCTGGTGATCACTCCCAAAGCCGCGGTAATGGCCAAAAATGCAAAAAGATAAAAAAGAATTTTTTCAATGCCCATAATGTATTCTCGCTCACCATAAAAAAGCCCAAGGCACGCGCCTTGGACTGGCTCCCTTAAAAACTTTTTTTTCAAAATCTTTCAAAATCTTTCAAATCTTGCAAAAATTTTTCAATGCGTTCTAAAACGTTTCGAGGCGCGCCTTGCCTTAGCGAAACCGTGCATCGCTGCTGCGGTCGGCGGCAATCTGTTGTTCGTACAGATCACCGATTTCAAGCAACCGCGCCTTGGTCATAATCTGTTCGCCACGTTTTTCAAAGTGATATTCAAACACCCGCGTCTCGACGATGGAATCCACCGGACAGGCTTCTTCGCAAAAGCCACAGTAGATACACTTAAACAAATCAATATCATAGCGCGTAGTACGCCGCGTACCATCGGCACGTTCCTCGGATTCAATGGTGATGGCCAAGGCCGGACACACTGCTTCACATAATTTGCAAGCAATACAACGCTCTTCGCCATTGGGATAGCGACGCAGCGCATGTAAGCCGCGAAAACGCGGCGACTGTGGCGTTTTTTCATCGGGATACTGCACGGTGAATTTGCCGGAAAACAAATAGCGACCGGTCAACATAAAACCTTGCATCAATTCAAATAAAAAGAAACTTTTTAGAAAATTTTGAATAGCCTGCATAATTTTCCTCGCAATACTTAATCGGCAAAAGGACCAAAATCAGTTAAAAACCAAATGGCTTCGACAAAAATCCACACCAAGGTGATAGGAATAAACACCTTCCAGCCCAAGCGCATGATCTGGTCATAGCGATAACGCGGAAAGGTTGCCCGCGCCCAAAGATAAACAAAGAGGAAGAAGAAAGTTTTCAAAAGCATCCAGATGATGCCGGGCACCACGGCAAAAAATTCGCCCAAGACCGGCACACCTTCAAAAGGCGACAGCCAGCCGCCAAAAAACAGCAAGGCCGTCAAGGCGCTGATGAGCACCATATTGGCGTATTCAGCGATAAAAAAGACCCCGAAGGCCATGCCGGAATAGTCCACATGAAAACCAGCGACGATTTCCGACTCGCCCTCGGCAACATCAAAGGGTGCGCGATTGGTTTCGGCGATACCGGCGACAAAATAGACTAAAAACAGCGGAAAGAGCGGCAGCCAGTACCAGGAGAAAAAACCTCCGGCCTGGGCGTTGACAATCGCCGATAAATTCAAGCTGCCCGCCGCCATCAAAACGCCCACTAAGGCAAAACCCATGGCGATTTCATAGGAAACCACTTGTGCCGCCGAACGCAAGGCACCCAACAGTGCATATTTTGAGTTTGAAGCCCAGCCAGCGATGATGATCCCGTAAACGCCGAGCGAAGTCATGGCCAAAAGATAGAGCAAGGCCGCGTCAATATCGGCAATGACTAAACCGTCGCCAAAAGGCACCACTGCCCAGGCCAAAAGGGACGGTACCAAAACAATCACTGGCGCTATGATAAATAAGAACTTATTAGCGCTGGCCGGAAAGATGATTTCCTTGAAAATCATCTTTAAGGCATCGGCAAACGGCTGCAATAAACCCAGTACGCCGACGCGGTTTGGCCCGATGCGGCTTTGAATATAGCCGATGACTTTGCGCTCGGCATAAGTGGTATAAGCCACTACCAAAAAGAGTGGCCCGACAACGGCCATGATGGCCAAAAGAATGCTGGCGATTTTCCAGAGGGTTTCCATTTTGATTCCTTATAATTTCGCTTCAAGCACAGTTGGCGCGTTTTCCGCACCCAAAGTGAGCCACAGGCTTCCCGGCAACACCGCCAGCGACGGCTGTACTGTCAGCGCCACCCCTAAAATCGCTTCCGGCAACACCCCCCCGCGCACCGGCACACCCCAGGCTGCGAGGTCATCGGGATGCGCTAACACCGGCGCTTCCAAAAGTTTTTGTGCCGCCTGCAAGGGTTTAGCACGACGCACAACATTATCGCTGCCATACAGTGCCAGCACCCGATGCTGCCGCCAGGTTGAATCGCCTTTGATAAGCAATTGATTAAATTGATAATTATCAAAATTAGCCGTCGGCAGGACTTTCAACTGCTGCTGGATTTCTTCGCTGACCGCGCCGACTGTAAGTTGCGAAAAAGACTGGGGAAAACGCGCCTGTCCCAGTTGTCGCAAAACTTTCCAGCCTTGACGCAGCTCGCCGGGGAGTTGTTTCAAGCCACGCAAGCGCTGCCATAAACCATCCGCCGTCACCATGGTGCCTTCGCTCAATAAATTTGGCGCTATCGGCAGCAACCAATCGGCCTGGGCGCGTAATTTTTCATCGGCAAAACTCGTAAAGGCCAAGAGTTGACTTTGTGAAAACAAGGCATTGGCAGCTTTTTGATCAATAAAATCGTCAAGTTCTAACTGCCAGGTCAATAACAGTTGCGGCGGTTTGGCTAAAATCGCTTGTGCGTTGCGGCTTGGCTCGCTTGGCAAAAATTGCGTCAAATGCGCACCCAAGGCATTGGCATACAACGGCAAAACCCCGTAACTGCTGCCAGTCGCCTGCGCGATAGCGGCCACATAGGCAAGCCAAGTGCCGACTTCCGGCTGGAGTTGCGCCCACTGTCCGAGCAGGAGATGTCCTGGTTTGGCCAAGAGCGCTGCCGCCGTGGCTTCCGCCGCCTGCGCTGCTGCCGGCGAGAGGGTTAGCCAGTCGCTTGCCATCGGCAGAGCGGTCGGCCAAGGTTTTTCGGTAGTCGTCAAGACCTGCTGCAAAACCTGCGCTAAAAACGGCGCAAACTGCGTCACTGGCGCAGCAATATCGGCTTGACAGTCAAAGTTATAGTCAAAATAACGCGGGTTGATGGCAAAAATCTGCGCACCCTGCAACTGCGCCTGACGCACACGCAAGGCGGCTAAAGGAATTTCTTGACGGATATTGCTGCCTAGCAAAAGAATGGTTTTTTTCGCCGCTAAATCGCTGATAGTGCAACCCAATTCCGGCAGAAAGCCCGTCGCCTTGAGGCTTAAATCCGCCTCGCGCACACGAAAATCAAGGGCAGCGACACCCCAATGCCGCAGATATTTTTGTAGTAAATACAATTCTTCGTTGCTGACATTGGCCGAGGCTAAAGCGGCAATATCGGCAGGCGGCGTGGCGGCCAGCAAAGCATCAATGGCGGCAAAAGCCTCGTCCCAAGAGCGTTTTTGCCATTGACCATTGATTTTTTGCTCTGGTTCTTTAAGTAAATCAGCATGTTGTAAACCTGTGTAACTGTAGCGGTCGCGGTCACTGAGCCAGGTTTCATTGACCGCCTCGTTATCACGCGGCACCACCCGTTTGACCGGCGTACCTTTGCCTTGCGCATCGTAATGCAGCTCAAGGTTACTGCCCCAAGCGTCATGCAGGGATACTGTCGGCAAAGCCAGTAATTCCCAAGAGCGCGCGGTAAAGCGCGAAGGCTTGGCGGTCAAAGCGCCCACCGGACACAAGTCAATGACATTGCCAGATAATTCCGAGGTCACGGCCTGTTCGATATAGGTTTCAATGCGGGTATTTTCGCCACGACCGGTCGCGCCAAGTTCGCGCACGCCGGCGATCTCCTCGCCAAAGCGCACGCAGCGGGTGCAATGAATGCAGCGGGTCATCTCGGTGCTGATGAGTGGCCCTAAGTTTTTGTCGAGCACGACGCGCTTTTCTTCTTGGTATTTGGAATGGCTCTTGCCGTAACCCATGGCAATATCTTGCAATTCACACTCGCCGCCTTGGTCGCAGATCGGGCAATCCAGCGGGTGATTGATGAGCAAAAATTCCATAGTGCCAGTCTGTGCGCTCACGGCTTTGGCTGATTTGGTTTGCACTTCCATGCCCTCGCCAACCGGCGTGGCGCAGGCGGGTAGCGGTTTGGCGGCTTTGGCAACCTCCACCAAGCACATCCGGCAGTTCGCTGCCACTGACAATTTTTTGTGATAGCAAAAACGCGGAATATAAATACCAAGTTGTTCAGCGGCTTCAATCAACATGGTGCCTTTGGCAACGGCAATGCGCTGGCCGTCAATGGTGACATTGACTAAGTTGGCATCGCTTACTGCCGCCGTAGTGGGTTTGATGGTGGCGCTCATAGCGACTCCGCAAGAACAGAAGGAGAGGGGTCTAAAAGACTGTGGCCATGTTCAATATAGTATTGAAATTCATGGCGATAGTGTTTGATAAAACTGCGAACCGGCATCGCCGCCGCATCGCCTAAAGCACAGATGGTATGGCCTTCGATTTTGCTTGCGACTTTATCCAAGGCCTCAATATCTTCACTGCGACCTTGGCCTTCGACAATACGGGTCAAGACGCGATAAAGCCAGCCGGTGCCTTCGCGGCAGGGCGTACATTGGCCGCAGGATTCGGCAAAATAAAAGCGGGAAATACGCTGTAAGACTTTGACCATATCGGTAGTTTCATCCATGACAATCACTGCACCGGAACCCAACATTGAGCCGATTTTAGCAATGGAATCATAGTCCATATCGCTACGCAGCATGATTTCTCCGGGCACCACCGGCACCGAGGAACCGCCGGGGATCACCGCTTTGAGTTTGCGGCCTTGCCAAACGCCACCGGCCAAATTCAAAAGACTCGCAAACGAAGTGCCCATGCGGATTTCGTAATTACCAGGTTTTTCAACATGACCGGACACCGAAAAAACTTTCACACCGCCATTTTTGGGAATGCCTAAGTTAGCAAACCACTCGCCACCATTGCGAATAATCGCCGGCACTGAGGCCAAAGTTTCGGTGTTATTAATAGTCGTTGGCCGACCATAAAGGCCAAAACTCGCCGGAAACGGTGGCTTAAAGCGCGGCTGGCCTTTTTTGCCTTCCAAAGATTCAAGCAGCGCCGTCTCCTCACCGCAGATATAGGCACCAGCGCCCAAGGTCGGGTAAAGGTCAAAGTCAATGCCAGAACCTTGGATATTTTTGCCTAATAAACCGGCGGCATAAGCCTCATCAAGCGCCTGCTGAAATTGACCGTAAGGTTCGGTCATAAATTCGCCGCGCATATAGTTATAGCCCACCGTGGCACCGATGGCATAACCGGCGATGGCCATGCCTTCAATCAAAGCATGGGGGTTGTAGCGCAAAATATCGCGGTCTTTGCAGGTACCAGGTTCGCTTTCATCGGAATTGCAGACGATATATTTCTGACCGGGAAGCTGGCGCGGCATAAAACTCCATTTTAAGCCAGTCGGAAAACCGGCACCGCCGCGACCACGCAGATTGGATTTTTTGACCTCTTCAATGATGTCAGCAGGATCCATTTTTTCGCGCAGGATTTTTTCCCAGGCCTGATAGCCTTTGACCTGACGGTAACTCTCCAAGCTATGCGGTACCGGAAAATCTTTGGTCGCATAGCAGATTGGCTCAACAACACTTTGATTTAACATGAATAGACTCCAAAAAAAGCGATTTGCGCGTCAATCGAGATCGCGCAAAATTTGCAGAGCTTGTTCGGGGGTAAGATTTTCGTAGTAGCGATGATCCACTTGCATCATCGGCGCGGCAGCACAGGCGGCTAAGCATTCTTCTTCTTTTTTCAGATAAATTTTGCCACAGGCCGAGGTTTGGCCGGGTTGAATCTGCCATTCCTGAGTAATGGCTTCGATAAGACTATCGGCACCACGCAACATGCAGGAAACATTGCTACAAACTGACACGGTGTGGCGGCCAATGGGTTTTAATTCAAACATCGAATAAAAACTGCCGACTTCATAGACAGCAATGCGCGGCAATTGCAAGTAATCAGCGACGGCATCCATGAGTTCTGTCGTCAGATACCCGCCATGTTCATGCTGGGCGGCGCGCAAGGCCGCCAATACCGCCGATTGCTTGCGCTCAGGCGGATAAAAACTACACCAGTGATCAATTTCTTCACGCAGCTGTGCGGAAAGTTGCAAAGTGGCTTCGGTCTGCGCCGATTTGCGGTAAGGGTTCATCGATCAATTTCTCCAAATACAATATCTTGGGTACCAATGATGGCGACCACATCCGACAACATGTGACCACGCGACATTTCATCGAGTGCCGCCAAATGCGGAAAACCGGCGGCACGGACTTTTAAGCGATAGGGCTTATTGGCACCATCGGACACTAAATAAACACCAAACTCGCCTTTGGGATGCTCCACCGCCCGATAAACCTCGCCTGGCGGCAAGACATAGCCTTCGGTAAAGAGCTTAAAGTGATGGATCAAGGCTTCCATATCGCTTTTCATGGTTTCGCGTTTGGGTGGCGCATATTTATAGTCGTCCACCATCACCGGCCCGGGATTTTTGCGCAGCCAGTCAACACATTGCGCGATGATTTTATTGGACTCGCGCATCTCCTCAATGCGCACGAGATAACGGTCATAGCAATCACCACCGCGTCCCACCGGAATGGCAAAATCCAACTGGTCATAAACCGCATAGGGCAAGTTTTTCCGCAAATCCCAAGCCACCCCCGAACCACGCAGCATCGGTCCGGTAAAACCCAAGGCTTTGGCACGTTCAGGACTTACCACGCCGATGCCAACGGTGCGCTGCTTCCAGATGCGATTGTCGGTCAGCAGCGTTTCGTATTCATCTACCCGCGTTGGGAAAACCTTGGTAAAATCTTCAATAAAATCAAGCAAACTGCCTTGGCGATTGGCATTCAAGGCTTCGACATCTTTGGCCGATTTCCAACTGGACACTTGATAGTGCGGCATGGCCTCCGGCAAATCCCGCGCCACGCCCCCTGGACGATAATAGGTCGCATGTAAGCGTGCGCCGCTGACCGCTTCGTAACAGTCCATCAAGGTTTCGCGCTCGCGAAAGCAATACAAAAACATGCTCATCGCACCGATGTCTAAAGCATGTGCGCCGAGCCAAAGCAAGTGATTCAAAATACGGGTAATTTCATCGAACATCACCCGAATGTATTGCGCACGCTCCGGCGCTTCAATGCCGGCCAAGGCTTCAATGGCACGAACATAGGCATGTTCATTGCACATCATCGAGACGTAATCAAGACGATCCATATAACCAATGCTTTGATTATAAGGCTTCGATTCGGCAAGTTTTTCGGTGCCACGATGCAAAAGGCCAATATGCGGGTCAGCGCGTTGCACCACTTCGCCGTCCATCTCCAAAATCAAACGCAACACGCCATGCGCTGACGGATGCTGAGGACCAAAGTTCAGGGTGTAATTATGAATTTCTGCCATTATTTTTCCTTATTCTTTAATAAGTTGTCGGTGGTCATGTCGCACCACTTTTGGCACCAACACCCGTGGTTCAATGGATACCGGCTGATAGATAACGCGGCCTTGCTCGGGGTCGTAACGCATTTCCACTTGACCAATTAACGGGAAATCTTTGCGGAAGGGATAACCGATAAAACCATAGTCGGTCAAAATACGCCGCAAATCGGGATGGCCGGTAAAAATAATTCCAAATAAATCAAATGCTTCGCGCTCATACCAATTGGCCGACGGGTAAATCTCACACACCGAGGCAACACTCGGCATGGGCAGGTCAGCCAGCCAAGTTTTCACCCGCAAGCGCGCCGCTTTTTCCAAAGAGAGCAGGTGATAAACCACGGCAAAACGCGGCTTGTCGGCATTTTTGACCGGCAAAGTGTCGCCAAAACGCAAACGCGGCATATCTGGTGTTTCCTGGGAAACGGCGCGACTAAAACCCTGACCGCTGGCCGCTTCGGTTTCCCATTCGGATAGACCAAAAGCCAGATAATCCACAGCGCAGAGGTCAATAAGCTCGGCAAAAGTCAAGGTATCGCGCAACTGGCGCAAAGTTTGCACGACGGCATCGGGAGGCACGGTGACTGTCAGCTCGTCAAAGGCAACACTTACGTCTTGAAGCGCTTCGTTAAGGTGCTGCTGTAGGTGTTTTTTAAGTTCAACAAGGGAAAAAGCCATGAAAGAACCTCAGCGGGCGATAGTGTGGGTTTTTTGAATTTTCTTTTGCAATTGCACAATCCCGTACAACAGCGCTTCGGCAGTGGGCGGACAGCCAGGGACGTAGATATCCACCGGCACAATGCGATCACAGCCACGCACCACTGAATAAGAATAGTGGTAGTAGCCGCCGCCATTGGCACAGGAACCCATGGAAATCACCCATTTAGGCTCGGGCATCTGGTCATACACTTTACGCAAGGCCGGTGCCATTTTATTGACCAAAGTGCCGGCAACAATCATCACATCCGATTGCCTTGGACTTGGCCGAAAGACCACACCAAAACGATCCAAGTCATAGCGGGCGGCACCGGCGTGCATCATTTCCACCGCACAACAGGCCAAGCCAAAAGTCATCGGCCAGAGCGACCCTGTCCGCGCCCAGTTGATGAGACTATCGGCGGTAGTAGTGACAAAACCTTTTTCCAAGATATTTTCTATTCCCATTCCAAGGCTCCTTTACCCCATTCATAGGCAAAACCGACGGTTAAAATCAGCAAAAACACGCCCATGGCGATCACACCAAAAAGACCATTTTCTTCGAGTGTCACAGCCCAAGGAAATAAAAAAACAATTTCCAAGTCAAAGATAATGAATAAAATGGCGACTAGATAATAACGTACATCGAATTTCAGCCGTGAATCTTCAAAGGCTTCAAAACCGCATTCATAGGGCGAGACTTTTTCCGCGTCAGCCTTGCGTGGTGCCAGCAATAAACCCAAAGCAATCGGGCCGATACCAGCAAACAAAGCAACCACAAAAAAAATTAAAATCGGTAAATAATTTTCCAACATGCGCAGTCTTTCCTTACAAAAAATCAATTAACGTATTTAATTGATTGGGTTTTGTTGTTTTTTGACCAAAAAAAGCCTGGGCAGTGTAGAAGCGGCCACTAGCGGCTGTCAAGTTTGGTTCATATTGAATTTTTTTTAAGGAAAACAACAGCAAATAACCGAAAAGGCAAAAGGATAAAAATTTTTTTGCACGGTCAAAAAACAGGGGATTGGCAGGCAACAAGCGGAGAAGAGAGGGGAAAATAGTGTCGATGGCCGGACTCGAACCGGCACGGCTTACACCACTACCACCTCAAGGTAGCGCGTCTACCAATTCCGCCACATCGACAAACAAGCAGGCAAATTTAGCAGAAAAATAGGTTTTGGCAAGAGCTGATAAAAAGTTTGCTTGGGTGGTATTGAAGATGCAAAGCAAAGCGCCCTAGGCTACAAATCATCCAAAGGACTTAGCACGCCTTCGCCGCCTTATCCTGTACGCGCAGCCCTACCGCCTCGGTAATTCTTAAGCCACTGCCATATAACAACTTGACAAGCAAACCCGCCGTACCCTCTTGGCTTCTTCCCGCGTCAGCACTTCCGGGATGCGCGGTTCTTTACGCGAACGCCCGGCGGACCCATTGGCCAACGGGCGATTCAGTACCTGCTTATAAAAAAACACAAGCGCATTAACTGCCTGATTTTGTTTTGATGCTGCCACATTGGCCTGTGCGGGCAAGTCGTCCTCAACTTTCTTTTCTGACTCGACAAATAATGTTTCCCGCACCTGCTGATGAAAGCGCACAAAGCGTGCAATCCAATCACAATAGGCCCGTTCGGTGTGAATGGAATAATGCAAATGCCCAATCAAATTGCGGGTTGCTGCAAGCAGCGTTTTGCCTGATTTAGTTGACATAATAATAAAAATAGGGATAGCATCAAAGCGTCCATGTCAAGTATTCGTTATTGCGTAAATAGCAAGTTATCAGGTTAGGTTGACAGGATTAATGGATAGCAAGGTATTGCTTGATTTGTTTTTTAATACACTGAAATATCAGGTCAGGTTGACTTGATACTAATAAGTTAGGAGTCAAAAAAATGAAAACAAACAAGAAAACTCTCGTATTGACAGACAATGCCCATGCACACAAATTGGCACTTGAGCTTGAGCAGTTACATGGGGGGGTTGATGTGTATCAATCACCCAGCGGTCTCTTGCAAGGAGTGCCCCACCTTAATGTACGTGATCAGTCATCCATGATCATCTCCACATACGACCTAGTCTTGTCAATACACTGTAAGCAGATATTTCCACCGGAATTGGTAGGCGGAGTACGTTGTGTGAATGTACATCCTGGCTTGAACCCCTACAATCGTGGGTGGTTCCCACAGGTCTTTTCGATTATCAACGGGCTTCCGAGCGGCGTAACTATTCATGAAATAGACAACGAGCTTGATCATGGATCAGTTATTGTCCAAAGAGAATACAAGATACAATCTTGGGACACATCTGGTTCCGCATATGCAAAAATAATGGCCGTTGAAAATGAGCTGGTGCTTGAGCATTTCACTGCAATCAGAGATAAAAAATACAAGGCCGTATCACCACAAGAAGAAGGTAATCTCAACTACAAAAAGGACTTTGATAGACTAAAGCATATCGACTTGAGCCAACAGGGAACATTTGGCGAGTTTATCGACAGACTCCGTGCTCTTACACACGATGATTTCCGAAATGCTTACTTCATAGACAGGTCCGGTACCAAGGTCTTCGTCAGAATCAACCTAGAGCCAGAAAACTCCTAACAAGGCGCTGCACTTGGACGGCAATTCCGCTGCGCTCCATTGCCGCCGCTGAATTCAAACGTTCGCAGGAGAGAAATGAAGGTCATGTCCACAATTGGTTTCACGTTATTCATAGCGTTATTCTTTGCCGTTGGGTTCGCCATCCTCGGCTACGGTATCCGCAGCCTGATCCTGTCTAACACGGCAAAGACATGGCCGACGGCTGAAGGACATGTCGAAACCTGCAAGGTCACAGAATCAAGTGACTCAGACGGGACAACTTACCAGGTGGAGGTGCAGTACAACTACGAAGTTGCGGGCATACGCTACACGGGCAATCGAATCGCCTTCGGCTATGTTGGCAGCAGTGGGCGAGCGGCCCATCAAGAAATCGCAGATAGGCTTTCGGCGGCCAAAACGGTGCGCGTTCGATATGACCCCGCTAATCCATGGCAAGCGGTATTGTCCTACGGACTAAACCGATCTACGATCTTTTTCCTCGTGTTTGGGGCAACATGGTTGTTATTTGTAATCGGTTTCACAGCGTTGTTCATTACCAGCTCCTTGAGTGACACCGGCATTCTTACTACGCTCGTGACCACAAGTCGCTAACGCTCGCGCCGCAAAGGCGCCGTTAGTTTTTCAAAAGCACTTAAAAATTCTTCTATAGTTATCATCCTGAAATAAAAAAGACCGCCTGCATTTGCTATGCCAACATTGTTAGTTCAAGAGGTATTCGTTTTACTAACAATCACATGAGACCTAAAGACTTGAAGAAAGCCTTGATCTATAGTCGAAGCAAACAAGGATGATTTTGAAAGGACATGGGATGAGTAATTGAATCAGAGGTAAAGCCGTTCGTGTTGATGACCGTTATCTTCATGTAGAGCTTGAAAATGACTGGCATAAAGAATTACAAGCGGCTTCCTTGCTGCAATTGGCAGATTACGCATTTATTTGCCAAGGCACAGGAATTGAATGGCCTACGCTTGACTATCACCTAAGCATTGAAAGCATATTAGTTTTACAAATTCAGAAAATAGCAGCCTAGAAAGCTACGCTGGCCTAACGTAAGGCTTACACCACTACCACCTCAAGGTAGCGCCGTCCACCAATTCCGCCACATCGACAAACAAGCGCGCAGATTTGGCAGAAAAATGTTTTTTGGCAAGTACTGACAAGAAGTTTGTAGCGCAGTGCCCAGCAGCAATCTTTTTAATTGACACCACATTTGTTACGGCGATAGCAACCAAAGTAAAGTACTTTACAAATCGTGGATAATTTTACTCGGCAAAGCAATTAGATCAGATCGAGAGGATAAATTTTTTATCAAAGCAAAAGTTTAGGACACTTGAGCATCAGGGCGAAATTGCTTGATTTATCTTTAATAAATATTACAGTGATGCGTAAGTTTTTTTCATCAATTTCCAACAAATTACTGCACTGGAAAAATAACTCGCTGGCGCTTGTTATTTCACGGTGAGTAACGCGTTAGGTTACAAAGAGGTTTATGGAATGGGTGATTGCTGTAACAACAGTTGTGCTGTAGATGCCCTCCGTGTGAGGCAGCGAGGGACACTTAGCATTGTGCTTGGCGTTAATGCCGTAATGTTCCTGGTTATTGCAGCTGCCGCGTTATATGGAAAGTCCACAGCGTTGCTCGCTGACAGCCTTGATAACCTTGGAGATGCCTTGACCTATGGACTTAGTTTGTACGCAGTATCCAAAAGTCCCACCATGAAGGCCAAAGTTGCCCTGTTTAGGGCGTGTTAATTTTATTGGCAGCTTGTGCCGTAATTGCCCAAATTGCCTACAGGGTTTTCGTGCCAAGCGTCCCTATCTTCGAGGTTATGGGTGCATTCAGTCTGCTTGCACTTGCTGCAAATTCACTGTGCTTTTTCTTACTTTGGCGCCACCGCCACGAAGATATAAACATGAGTTCGGTGTGGGAGTGCTCACGAAACGACATCGCATCGAACCTTTTGGTTTTTGTTGCAGCCGCTGCGGTTTGGCTGACGGGCACAGGTTGGCCGGACATCGCAGTCGCGCTCTTGCTCGTGTGGATCTTGCTACGTTCCGCCATTCGCGTCATTAAATCTGCATTGATAGAACTGCGTTCGGCAACCTAACCAGGCAAGTAACGGCGGCGCAAAAAGCCGCGCGGCTGCTTTGTAGCGTTGACACGAAAAAGCAAAACCACTTGGAGGTTTCTGAGTGGTTTTGCCGTTTGGCTGCTTGCTATTCTAGAGCCTGTCGTCAAATAATTTTCAACGAATCTGGATGATAGCTAAAAAAGAGGAA
>CAYWWW010000017.1:0-34631 GCA_964462205.1 uncultured Cardiobacteriales bacterium | reverse complement strand
AGTTACCAACAATGAAAACAGCTATAATAGATTACAGGAACTTTCAAAAACTAAAAGATCGACCTTTCTTAAGCATAGAATTTCACGATATGAAAGAATTAAATCAATTTATCAACATTATTTTCAATGAAGTCACAAAAATAAAAAGTAAAAATGAATTTCTCACAGAAGAAAACGCTTTTACTATCTCTCTTTACAAAAAACTAAAAGCATAATGGAAATTTACAAAAAAAGAAAAACACATTTCGTAAAATCAAAAGAAAAAAACACACTCGGATATTATTTTGATGAAATAAACTTTACAATAGAGTTAACAGACGAAGAAAAAAAGAATTTAGAAATAATTATTCAAAGATATATAGAAGACAACAACAATTTAAAAGATAAATACTTAAAATTTTCAGAAAACTTAATAGCTGAATTTAAAAAACATCAATAAAAAAAGGGAAGTGTTAAAACTTCCCATACTTTTAATCATAAATTAAACCTTTAAACTTAAAAAATAATTACTTCTCATAACTAAACCTTCCCCAAGCTTCAATTATTTTATTACTTTTCATATTCAAGTCAACAGCAATTTTCAAAACACATTTTTTAGGTAAATTCCTCTTACCATTTTCAATTTTTGAAAGTGTTGTCTGATGTATCCCTAACTTCATAGCATATTGACTCTGACTCATTAAACTTTTAGTCCTAGCACTTAAAACTATCTTTGAAATATCTTTCATCTTAACCTAACCTTCATAGCAAACAACATACCATTAAGAAAATTTACTAACATAACACTAAAGGATTGAAAATTTTCTTTTTTCATATTATAAGTGAACACAGTATTACCTTATCATTTCTAATAGAAATAATCTTTTCATTCAAATTTAAACTTTTCATTCTATCCCCATTTCATAATCAATCTTATCATCAGAATTTTCTATTTTATTTCCAATACCTTTTTTTATCAGACTTAAAATTCTAACGTGATCATATTCATTGTATAAATCAAGAATAACATTTTTTAATTTATCAGCATAACAAACGTGTTCATATTTTTTAAGTTTTCCAATAGCTCCAAGTTTTCGAGCTTCAAATTTAATAATATACTTATTCATACTTTCTCACTTCCTCAATAATATACTTCATAGTATTATTGCAAATATTGATACTTTCTCTATTTCTAATTTTAATTAAAGCGTTAAGTTCTTCAATCACATCAGCACTATTACACTGACTACCTTTATTACTCACAACAGTTTCAATCAATTCTGAATAAGTAATTTCTTGTAATACAGGAAATTTACTTCCACTTAAATTCATTTTGGTTTTAGAAGTCAATATCCTCTCTGACATAATTTCCTTTTCTAAGCGGGCCAATTTTTACCTCTCCTTTATGTAGCCATGATTTAACAGGCATATTTAACATTAATCTTATTTGTTCAGATTCTAACTCAATTATTCCCATTATCGTTGCTGCAAAATATCCATCAATGAATTTATATTCCTTATCACTTACAAGTAAATTTCTGTATTGATAAATTTTAAAAGGTTCAATTTCATAGACAAATTTTTTTAAGAGAAAGTTTTCTGACTTCATAATCTTATATGGTAAAAACTTTCTCTTATATCCAAACTTCGGGCATATTCCATCAATTTTTGCTATCCATTGCTTTTTTACTTTATCTGATCTGATAAAATTATAAGAAATAACACCACTAGGCATAATTTGAGTTAATCCATATTCTATAGAGTCAACTAGCATTTTGAAGCTCTAAATATATCAGCATTAATATTTATTAGATTATGCTTTTCAAGTTCAAAAAGTACACTTATTGGCATCTTGGATAATCCGTTAAAATATCTCCACAATGTTGTATGTGGTATATTTGTTATTCTTGATATTTCTCTGATGTTTTTTTCTTTAATTAGCTTTGATAAGCTTTGACTTAATAATTTTTGATAACTCATTTATCCCTCACAAGTTAAGTTAAAAGTTTTATTTCTATTGTCAAAAGGTAATGATGTTATCATTACATTGTTAGGGTCATTATTAAAAACAGTTTCAAATTCAACTTGAAGTTTTAAAAACATATTAGAGTGAACTTCTCTTAAATTGTTTTCGCACCAGTCAAGGCATAAATATTTAGCTTTTAATAAATCTTTATCATTATAATTTATGGGAATTTTTGAAACTTCTTTAAACCATGATTTAACTTTTCTCTCTCTTTTTTTAATTCCTTTAACGTGTATATAACAAGTAAACATTTCATTTTTTTCTATTGTTTGCATTTATAATTCCTTTTTAATCTTAACAAAAAAGTGAGAAAACACGTTTTTCCGTGTTTTCTCGGTTTAACTTTAATAATCTGTATTTTCTAAAACTTTTTTTAAGTCTTCTATAAACCATTCACCCGTCGATGCTGTTTTCTTTCTAGTCCAACAACACTTATATCGTGACCACTTTAAAGCTATTCCATAACCTTTTATTTTTGCTCTCGTTTCATCGTTCGGTTTATCAGGAAAATAAACATTGATATAACCGCCTTCCTCTTTGACTTCAATATCATTAACAGTAAAATTAATAGTCATTGAGTCCATTTTTTTAATTCTTTCAATTCTCTTTTTTGTTTCTCTAATTTTTGCGCCTAAATTTGTTAATGGCCATCCGATGAAATTTCCTATTGTTTGGCCTTGCCATGTAATGGTTTGAATATCTCTTTGTCTTAAATCATTTTTGAATTTCTCTATGGCCTTTACTGTACCGTATTTTTTTTGATACTTATTAAATTCTTTAAAAATTTCTCTACGATTTTCTAATGTTTCAAGTTTTTCTTTGAGTTTTATTATAGCCTCGGGATCATCAGATAATATTCCACCTTTTCCGATTGTTTGTGCTTTATCTGCATAATATTCTGATTTTTTTTGTTGTTCGATTGATTTATTGAAATTGTTTTCAATTTTAGCTCGATAACGTCTATCTCTTTTTTCGCTATGATGTCTAACTAGAATAGGCTGACCAAACGGAATCACACTGGCCATTTTTTTAGCATGGGAATAAGTTTGATCAGAAAGTTTTGCATTTTTCTTTGACAATTCTAATGCTCGCTCAATTTTCGCATCTTGTTTTTCTTTAAAGTTTTGATTCCCTTTTGTTCTTAAATCACTCATAAATAACCCCTTTCTTTCATTTCTTGATTGAATTTCTTTTCTTTTATTTTCTCTATTCGAGCATAGTAAACTTCTCTTATTTCTTCGATATATGGTTCATAATCATGTCCATCAATTCCACGATGTGCAAATTCATTGACGACTTGTTTAATCTTTTCAGTAGGTCAGAATTTAAAATTTTTGTACGTTCTTTGATCTTTTATAATACCCATATAAAACTAACCTTTAAATTTTCAAAGTTGATACGGTCTAAAACTTCGTTTAAAGTCATGCGTTCATTTCTTATTTTTCCGTTAAAATAAAATTCAACTTTAGTAAGTGAATTTCCATAACCTTGTAAGATAAGATTTTTTAAATCTTTAATCTGTTTTTCTGATAAAGTTTCCATTTTTCCATTTTCCTTTATGACAAATTTGTCATATTAAAATATTAAAAAATTGCCCTAACATTAGGGCAATGATTAAAAATTACTTTTCGGGTAAGTCTGGGTTCAATATGTCTATTAAATCTTTTATTTCCTCGATGTCCTCTTTTCTCATTGGTTGACTATAGAATTGTTTTAAATAATTAAAATAGTCCTCTTTACTCTTTACGTCTTTAATATCAATCATTGTTTCGCCTCTGTTTTCAAGTTGTCATGTGTGTTGTGAGAGAGTTTTATCAATTTTCAATATTCCTGACAAGATTATTCTTAAATAAATTGTTTCAAAAACAATTTTAAAACTGTAAAATTTTTATACACTTGACTATATATTTTTACAACACACCAAGTCAAGATAAATGTAAATTATACCCATCACCACCCTATGAGTCATGCTAAACCTATGCAAATATGAATATTCACTAACGCATACCTACTACCACCCCATAGGTTAATATCAACTTGACAGCTATTTAACATACCTACCACCACCATATATATGTAAAAATATTTGAAAGTGAATATTTAACCCCATAGCACCCCTAGTATTAACTTGCCTGATCGTTTTTAAAGATTTATTTTAAAAACAATAAAAACAATAACCAAAAACAAAGGATAAAAAATGTTAGTAGAATCATTTCCAGTACAACACAGAACTTTAGAAAAACTTGGTGCTGGTATTGTAATCGGAACACATCAAGGCACAAAAATGAACGCTCAAGGTCAGATTGAAGCAACACTTTATTTTATTGTCTTATGGGAAAATAACAAAATGCCAGCACCACATACCAATGATGAATTGATTCACTTAGTAAATCATGAGCAATGGTTTTCAAATTATTTTGAAACTGATGATGACAATGATGATGATGAAAATGAAGATGATGAATTTCTACTAGACGATGAAACAGAAGAAGTGATAGAAGCTAATGTGAAATCAAATGAAGAAGCTTTAAAAGATTTTGAAAGTGACGCTCAATTTACTTAGACTTTATAAATTTAGAGTCTTTGATATGAAATAATTCCTGCATGAGCAAAGTTATTTTTCCTCATAGATAACTTTGCTCTATTAAAAAAACTTAATATATATCCTTATTAAATCCAATACATTATTTTATTTGTTTTCCAGTTTCAACAAAAGTTTTAGCAAAAGTTTTTCTATTTTGCTTATTCCTTAAACTTCTTAGACTTACTTCTCCGTTACTATCTTTTGGAAGCATTTCAATAAAAATTTCTTCAAACATTTGAGTCGGTTGCGAGAAAAATTTTTCAAGGTATCCATAAAGAAGTCCTGCTATCATATAAGAGAAGTATCTGTTAAGTTCAATTGCTTCCATCTCACTTCCTTCCCCAGATTTATACATAAGATCAGAGAGCTTTCCATCTTTTGATTTTGGTTGAAGTCCAAAACGAATTTGCATAAACGCAGAAACAAGATTTTGAATAGCAGAATCAACTTGATGTTTAATTACTTTGTTTTTATTTGCGTCAAGTTTAGAATACTCATCAATTATAGGGTCAAAACTAAATTGACTTTTAACAGCACCAGCAATAGGATTGGCACGAAGTTCACCAGATGGTGTCATAGAATGAAGCAAAGCCTCTTCACAGTATTGTTCAAAAAATTCGTTATAGTATTTTTGGTATTTTTTTTCTTCTGGATTTATACTCATTAATTGTGTTTTCATGTGAGCAACAAAATCTGCTAGTTCCTCGGTTGATTTTTTAAAATATACTTTTCCACTCATCGCATTACCTCAATATTGAATAGCTTAATTTTTTTGCTATTTCTTTTGCAGAGCGCCCAAGTCTTTCATCAGAAATAACTTTATTCACTGCACTATCAATTAAATCATCAGGTTTAAGATCAATATTAAAACCATTTATTCCATCAAAAATGCTGCTCTCGTCGTCTTTAGTCATGTAAAGGTACAAAGCACCTACCCCAACAACCAAAGAGCCTAAAAGGAGCTGTTTTTTAACATTAGAATAGTCTTTTTCATTGATTGGTGTCATATAATGGGATACCTCAAAAGATTTTTTTTATTCAATGCAATGTATTCTTGCTTTCCATTTACAAGAATACATAACCATCGTGCGCCACATCCAGATTTTAACGGACGAGAATCTAAGTGAAATCCGCCCACTTCTTCACCGTCAATTTTCCAATGTGGGTAGATTCCAATGCCAGCAAAATTGTGTCTTTCAATTTCAATATATAAATCTAAAAGTTCTTCTCTTTTTTTGCCACTAAAAATAATATCCGTTGCGATTCCTCTTCCATGAGTTCCGTTATCATTTGGACGATAGTCAGAAGTGATTATGATTGAACTTGTGCATGCTCTAAGAGTATCTAATTTTAAAAGATGATCTAGCGACATTCTACTAGGATAATCAAATTCTTCTGGTACAAAATATTTTAATTTTTTCCAATCATCTTTTTGCATGATTCACCTATATTATGTAAAGTTCAGCTAAGTAAGCAACATTTCCAGAAACAGTTAATAAGTCTCCACCTCTTAAATTAAATGTATTAGTAACAGCAGCACCATTATTTGCAGTTGAATTTGCGAATACAGGGTTAGCGTTTAACGTTCCGTTGGTTGTATTAGTAGTATTAGCAGAATTTGATCCACTCGAATTATAAGCTAATGAATTATTTGATTCAATATTATTGATACTAGTAGCTCTAACAGTACTATTACTAGGCCCGATAAAACCACCCCTCAAGTAAGCACCTAAACGAGTGCTCATGCTCCATTGGCCAGGCAAACTATATAAGTTTCCTGTACCTTGAGTTAAATTATTCCAAGTATCAGTCCCAGAACTTAATGCAATACCACCATTAATAGAAAGTTGTCCTCCGTTATAAGCAGTTGCTTTAACAATTGCATTAAAACCAGTAGGGATAGCATAGTTAACCGTTCCTGCAACAACAGTATCAGGAAAGTTTAAACCACCTCCACCACCACCACCGCCACCAACACCAGCATCAGTGAGAGCCTGTAAAAAAGCTTCATAAATTTCATTTTTATTTAATCCATTTGAATTAATAGTCATTACTCACCTACTTGCTCATCTAAAATCATCTGATTAATATCCATTTCAGTTCCTTGATACTCTTGAATAATTTGTTCAAAATATTCTTTAAAAGGAACTTGGAAGTTTCTTGGTGGAATAGTTACATAAGTATCTTGTTCCTGTTGAGTAGGAGGATTTGCGTTCCAATCTCTCTCACCTTCTTGTAATGGATTTTGATCTAAATCTCTTTGTAAAAAAGCATTATATTCATTCCAGAAATTTTGAGCTGCAATTTGTTCATCAATTTCAGATTGAGGATAATAATTGGAAGCTTCTGGACTATCATAATCAATATCTTTATTTATAGTCGTATTTTTAAAAGTAACTTTTTTTAACTGAATACGATCATTAACATCATCATAGCCAATGCAATTTTCTTGAATTGAGCTTGCTTGATAATTCATAGCTTCTATAAATTCTTGTTTATTAAATTTTACAATTCGAGTGTGTTCAATAGAAAGATTAAGTTTATCCATTGTATTTATTACCCACTTATCAGATTCAACATTATCCCAAAATCCAACCAGTGAAAAATTACTTTGAGCATTGTCTCTTTTAAATACAGCAAACATTATCCAATCCCCTTATCTACTCTCGCTGGAATAGCACTATCAACAGAACTAGCTCCACGAGCAATTACTATCGAATCTGTTACTTCTAAATCAACACTATCTCCTGCCCTTAGAAGTTGTCCTTCAGCAGTAACATCAAAGTTATCTGCTTGCCCTTCCAAAACGTAGGAATAAAACATTGGCTCACTAGGGTCAATATTTCTAAGAGTGATATAAGTTGTTAATGGGTCAGCTTCCGATACGATAGTATTTCCATTAGTTGTTAGCTGATTTCTATTGACAGCACTTACACTAGTATTTGCAATGTCGATAGGGCCTACTGCTAACAAACTTGCAATGGAAAGATCATAAGTTGTCGATGTTCTTGTTGGTCTTCGAGTTCTTATTCTTGAATTGGGAAAACTTGCCACTTTTCTAATACAGGTCATTGTTAAATCCTCAAAATTAAAGTTTTATCAGTGTTAATTATATCAAACACGAATATTTTAGTCTATTCTAGCTTTTTTTGACTCTTTTTTACAATAGCTTATCCAACCAAAGAACACGACTAATACATAAAAAATGGGACACATTATACAACCAGCAGCGAATTTGATGAAGAGATGAAAAAGTTGTCTGAGAAGAATGAAGAGTTCGACTAGCATATTAAGGAGAAAATTAAAGTCAATAATGAATCTATTGACCCCTTTTTTTTGGTATGCTAAGTCATGAATTTTACATGAGTTATTAAAAACCCATGAAAAAGGTTTTTTCGCCCTTTCTGGAATATAATATGGCCCACAAAAATACTTTTTTGGCATTTCAAAAACTCCCGATATTTCCATATCGGGTAGTTAAAAATTAAACTTTAATAATCTAAAATAGAAATCATTATTTCATATAATTTATAATTATGATCAGCATAATAAGGCTCATTCAAAAAAGGATACTTAGTAGGATTTTGTGTGGCACACATAACGATTCTATCAATAATATATTTATCGTCATTTAAACCTGGAGTTTTGGCAATTCCTACTTGAACAAAATTTGAAAGAGCTTTTGAATAATCGTCCCAAAATTCACCTACCATGAAAAGAACTTGATCAAAGCTTCTATTAGGATTTGAAGTTTTAACATTAGTTAAAACTAAGAGTTCAATCTTATTTACGTTATTTTGTCTTGCTATTCTAAGTTCACTTAAAACCTTATTAAATTTATTCGGGTCAGTAAGCTTTTCATCTTTTATAAGAAAGTAATCACCAAGGGAATCATCTTCTCTGTAATAAGCTAAATACTCTCTTCTTCTTTCTGGAAAAAAAGTATCTTCATTAAGATCAAATTGAAATTTTCTTCTAGCGTAAAGAGTATTGTTATATTCATAATCAACACTAATAGGTCTTCCCCTTTGGTCATATATTAATCCAGTTTTATTTAATGCGTATTCTGATTTTAAATGCAAAGTAAAATCTATATTTTCAATTGGATAATTTTTAAAATCATCAGCTACTAAATTTAAAATACGATATGGATAAATAGCAAATTTACTTAAATATGATTTCGTTGCTTTTGAGTAATTGTTCATGAAATACTGATCAATTGCTAAGCCTGATTGGATTAATCTATCAATAGCAAACTCTTCAACGTAATATTTCCCATTTTCTTCATAACCAATGTTGAGATCAGGAAAATTATTGTTTAAATCATTAAATATCTGTTGTGTTAATTCATAGATAATCATTTCAATACCTCTCAAAAAGAATTTCAGAAGTTCCATTTTGGTCTAAAAAAACAGAACCATTTCCTGCTTCTTTAATTGAAACTAAATCAATTATTTCATTTTGTACAACCGAAATAATAGAATAGATAGAAATTGATGACTCATTATGATTTGTAGCATTTCTTATATATCCACTAGCACCAATAGGGCCAAAAAAAATGTTACCATTTTTTCTAAATCTTATATTTAGATTAGTTCTACCATTGTTAGAAAATAAGTGCAAATTTGCATAACATTTTACAAAACCAGTAAAACTCACTTGAATAGATTGTCCATTTAAAATAAAATCATTATCTTTATTTATTTCGCTTCCAAATATTCCAACTTGAGTTGGAGAGCTAGTATTCAAATTTTGATTTGTTTGAGTGTTAGAATATTGAGCAAAACTTCTAACAGCAATAGGCCTCCAATCAGTAGGATTATTCCCAAATTTTTGAAATAAAGGAAAACCAGCTTGATTAACAATAGCAATATTACCAATTGCTGAATCAGTTCCAAGTCCTAGTACTGGGTCACCATCTACTTCAACAATATCTATATTGTTTAAGTTTGTATTTCCTAAAATTTCTGCCATAGATTTTCTCCCAATTAAAAGGGGAAGTATAAACTTCCCCCTAAACAATAACTTTGACTACAAGGAGTTAGTTTATAAATAGCATTGATTCAACGTGTGCAGACCATGCTAAATCTCTGTTAAGTCCTCCACGAACTTGAAGTTCAAGTGTTTGTGCTGTTGTATTAGTTTGAAATCTTGCTCTAAAAGTTTGTACGTCTTCTGCTGTATAGTCAGTTTGATTTTTAAGTAGTTGCACGTTTCCACCGCTTAATCTTTTACCTGATACAGTTCTAATATAATCAGCGCCATCGCCAGCAGAACCTGCAGAACCACCGAATTGATTACAACCAAGATAAGCAGTTGCTTGGATTCTCTGACCTTCAGAAACAGCGAGTGAAGCTAAAACAGAGTCAGTGTTATCAGAAGTATTTATTTTATATTGTCTATAAGTTCTTATGACTCTTGCGCCTGAACCACCATTAGGAGAACTTAGATTCATAATCTGATCACCAATATTTGCAACACCTACGTCAAGCTTGCCTCCTAGTGATGAATTTAAACCGATTAAAAGTCCTTCCTGAACCAATCTCATTAATTCAAAGTTGTTTCTTCTAAATATAACGTCAAAGTTATTGTTAGAACCAAAAAACTCAACAGGAGCATCGGCCGTTGGGCCTGACAATTCATTTCCATCCAAATTCCAATCGTCACCTTCTTGGGTATCCATTTGAGTCCATGCTGTGTCTGCTGCACCAATTTTAATGTAAAGTCTTCCGACTGTCCCAGAGTCAAACATAGCAAGCGAGCCTATTGGTGAGGGCGTTCCAAGTGATGCACTTGGGTCAGCGTCTACCTCTAAAACTTCTTTACTGTTTACTGTTATTCTACCTATTACGTTGGCCATAAATCCTCCTGCTTAGATTAAGCTCCAAAATAGTTTATATAAGTTGAAAAAAATGTTTGTTGTCCTATAATACCTTTGACTTTTAGTTCCATTAAATTTCCACTTCTAATCCAATAAGCATTAACAGAAGTGTCACCTTCCTTTTCGGTATATGAGAAAGTTTCTTTAGTATTATTTGCTAATGCACCTTCTCTTCTGGCCGTAATTCTACGTTCAACATTTCCCCAAGTAAGGCCATCTTCTGTGATAAAGTTTACATCTGCGTGAAATTTAAAGACTCTGTTATCAAGTAAGTTAAAGGAAAAGATAGTTTGAGCAGAATTATTAAAAGTGTTTAAAGTTCTGACTAGATGATGAAATCTAGTTGGAGTATTAGTATTCCCCTCACTAACAAAAAACTCCCCAGTATCTTTAAAACCACCCCTAACAATTCCATTTGTAATAAAATTAAATCCAAAGAAGTCTAAACTTCCTAATAACTGCCCACCACCAGCAAGAAGATTATTTCCGTCAGTAGTCCATGCTCCGATAGCTTTAATATCATCTTGAGAAAGTGAAAAAGCGGATTCAATTCTGCTGTTTGGCATTATCCATTACCTTTTTAATGAACTTGAAAGTTTATTGTTATTTAAAACATATCCAACAATTCTAACACCAACAGGAGCAGTCACTTCTTCATTTCTGTTAACAACATCGACTGTTAAAGTATCATTAGGAGTTAGTAAAATTTGACAAGCTTTTAATGAATCATTACTAAGGTCAGGAGCTAAACCAAAATTTATTTTATAAAATTGTGGATTAGTAGCACTATCAGGACGACCATGCAACCTTAATACTCTTTTTCCATTTACTTTTATAAAAAATTCTATATCAGCAGCATTTTCAACATCAGTAAAAATACCATATGAAAGAATAAAATATTCTGAGCCTTGTTGTGGATTCAAAGTTATTAATCTTGTCAAAACAGCATCAGAGCTTTGTTGTTTTTTATCAAGCTCGCAAATATCAACTATATCAATACTCTCTGCACCTAATGGAATGTGCAAGTGAACAGGGAAGTCAACTAAGACTCCCTTATTTTCACTTTTAAGCATTGATATGATCTCTTTAATTTTCCCTAGCATAATGCCCCCCTACAATGTTACAGTAGGAATATTGAGTAAACTCGCATCTTGTATTCTTGCTCTGTATCCAATCAAAGCGATAGAACAAATATAAGATTTAGTCCCTTCTGCTGAAAACCTAAATTCAAAACTTTGGTTAGGATTGATATAAACTGGATTTTCAAATTTAGTTGGCATATTTCCATGGCCTAAAGAGTCTAAGCTAATTCCTTTATCCGTATATGATCTTTCACTTGATAAATCATTCATAGTATATCTTAGATCATTTGCTTGAAGTCTATAATCATCAGGGTCAATGTAAATTAAGTTAAAATTACCACCACCAAGATCAACATATTCATAAATTACTCTTTGAATATGAGTTGCGATAAATGCTGCTTCTGCTGTTACAGTGATTTTGCTTGAAACTTCATTATCTGGTGTAACTAAAACATTTTCACTTTGGAAAATAAATGGCCAGAAAATTGTGTTAATTTCTTGCACACTTCCATTGAAAAATTCACTTCTAAACTGAGAAGCAGAATTGTTTCTCATAGTAACAAGGTTAGCAAGATTTAATTTTCTTTGATTGTTTCCTGCTAGTCCTCTAGCTACTTTTACATCCATTTGATTTTTTAATCTGATTAATTGTTCATTAGATAGACTTCCAAGGTCTGAGGCACTTAATAATTTTCTATTAATTGAGTTCATAATTTTTTCCTTTTATTAACCAAACATTAATTTTGTTACTACATCTACATCAACATTATTTCTTAATCTATATCCATAAAGGACAATGTTTTGTTTAGCTGTTTCACCAGTTTGTAGTTCGATGTTTATATCTGAATTAAAAATTGATTTTAGTTCAACTTCAATTCTACTATTTGGCTGAATTAATAAAGGTATAGGAAACTTAAAAGGACGCCCCTTATCTCCTATGTGTTGAATTTGAACTTCTACATCATTAAATTGTCTTGTTGATTGTGCGTTTCTTACTGTGAACTTTAAGGGTGCACCTTTTCCGCTTAAATTGTTTGCCCCATAAGTTCTATACATTCCAATAAGTATAAATGAAGATTCTTGACCTACAATAAAAGTGTCTTTTTTAGTTTCTTGAGCACCAAATGTTGCTGCTGGTACAGGGCCAGAACCAAAATCTACAAGTTGTTCATAATCGTATCTTACCTCATAACTGTATGGCCAGGATACGTCTGAATACTTACCAATATTAGAAGGTACTAAGTGCTTTGGAAGAACTTTTTTTAAAGTTCCCGATACATCATCTTTAGATAATTGGGGAAGAGTTGCGATATGATTTTCTTGCTCTCTAATGTTAGCTTCTTCCATTCTAACACTTTTAAGCTCGCCTTGTTTTTGAATAATTGCATCTATTAATGCACTTCTTGTTATGCTCATTTTATTTTCCTTTTTTCAGCGTTTGCTATTCAAAGTTTTCAATAAAAAAAAGGGTGGGTATAAAACCCACCCTCGGTATAAAACCAAATAAAGAATAAATTCTTATTGCACTGGTCTTCTTTGTAATCCTTTCAGTCTACAAACAAGATTCACTTCTGTATCAGCAGCAATAGTAACTCCTGCTGGTACGTTAGAGGCCATAATTACTTTAAAACTAAATAATGATGGAATCTCATGAGCGTCTTTTCCGAAAAGAACACCATTGTTTGATGGACAACCATATTGTTCTAAGTGAACTTGAGCAGTTGAATCAGCAACAGTTGTACTGATAGCAGACTCTTGAGTGATTTTCCCAGTTGCAAGTCTCATTGCACCTTTCCAGAAATCTCTCTCACCAATTTTAAGTCTTAGAGAAGAATACTCTTGAAGTTTTGCAAGAAATCCTGCGTTTGCTGCATCAGAAATCTGTGCATCAATTTGAAGCGCCATGATTAGAAAAGAAACATTCTTTTCTAAAAGGTTAGCTTGGTTAAGGTTAGTTTGGTAAGGCTTCTTACCTTGAATGTTAGAGAAAAATTCTCTTTCTTCATTGATTGTTGAAGTTGAATCCAACGTGATTGTATCAAATGCGTCTTGACGAATTTGATCTAATAAAACGATCTGGCCCGATGGCCCTTGTACTTTTACTCTACTCATTTTGTATCCTTTTGTTAGAGTGTTAATATTACCAATTAGTTCTTTGTCCACAAGGTTAATACGCTAAGAGGCTTTTTTACTTATCGTATATAAATTCTAATTCTTAATACTTTTTAATGCAAGGGAAAAAATAATCACAAAAAAAGGGAGCTAAGAAGCTCCCTTTATATTGGTTAAATTTTAAAATAGCTTATATTTCAACTTCACCTGAGAAATCAGCAAATTCCATATTAGCATCAGCATGACCAAAATCTTGAGTTTCAATTGAGCCAAAATCTTGAGTTTGGATTGAACCAAAGTTCTCATATTGTATTGAACCAAAGTCTTGAGTTTGAATCATTCCCATGTCTCCTGAGTAATTCATAGAGTGGTCATGAGAAAGAAGATCAGCATCAGAGTAACCTTCTACACTAGCAGGCATTTCATCTTCATTCAAAACTTGTTCATGTAAAGCTACACCAAGTCCAACAACACCAGCACCGATTAAACCTTTAGCTAGAGCGTTAATTTGAGGATTTTCCTTAAGAACTTTTTGGTTAACCTTATCAATAACTACGGCCATAGCTATTGGCATGATTGAGCCAATATAATTTCCGATAATACCTTGTTCTAATTTATTTAGAAGTTCAGGAGCAACTTTTCCAAGTCCCTTTGCCACTAATTTATTAGTAATTTGGTAAGTGAATCCCCCTACGAAAAGCCCACCAGCTTCACTAAGGTCATGTTTTAAGTGTTTTTTAAATGCGTCATTAGCTTTTTTCATTTTTCCTCCAATTGGATTAGCCTTGTACTTTTTAATTGTAGTACCTGTTTTTCTTTTTGCTTTTTTTCTATTAACAGATTTATATTTGTGAATAACTATGTCGCCTTTATTAGCATTTCTTTTGGCTTCGTTATAAGCTTTTCTACTACTTACAGTAATAGTTTTTGGTTTTCTACTAATGGTCTTCTTAGCTGCTTTTTTAAGAGTAGCTTTCTTTTTAGTAACTTTTTTCTTTGTTGCTGCTTTTTTTCTTGTTACTTTTTTAGCTACTTTTTTTCTTGTTACTTTCTTAGCTACTTTTTTCTTAGTTGCTTTCCTAGCTACTTTTTTAGTTGCTTTCTTAGCTACTTTTTTCTTAGTTGTTCTTCTAGTAACTTTCTTCTTAGTTGCCTTTTTAGCTACTTTCTTTTTGACCGCTTTTTTTCTTGCCATAGTCGCCTTCCTTTTTGCTTGAGTTTCTAATTTTTTAAGTTCTTTTTCATTTTTTTCAATAATTTTTTCAGCATCATATAAGGCCTTTTTAGCTGCTTTAGCTTGAGGTTTATTTAAGGTTTTAATTTCTTTACCTTCAAAATTAACAAGCTTATAACCTTGACTCATTAACCTTTTATCTTCTGCGTCTGCTTTTTTCTTTTTAGCAATTGCTCTATTTAAAGATGATTTAGCTTTACTCATCTTCTCTCTAGCATCTCTTAATTGTTTACTAGCACTTTTAAATTCAGCGTCAGATAAATTATTGCCTTTATCTCTGATAAATTTTTCAAGCTTGGCGACGGCCATTGAAGAAGCTTTTGAAGCGCCTCTTAAATTTTTAAATTCAGAATCAGTAAGCCACTGAGTACCTTTAACTTTTTTGTTTCCTTTTTGCCAAACATGGATAAAAGGATTCGATTTTGTTTTTACTTTTGAAGTTTTTCTCATAGATTTACCCTTCTTTTTTATTGGATTCGCAAACATAAATTGAATTTGTCCTGCCATAATGTTACCCGTTAAGTCCTCTAATATTTGTTAAAACATTTTTTAATTCTTTGTTGAATTTATTATATTCAATTTTATTCAATACAGAATCATTATACTCAATATTTGGATTAGTTACAATTAAAACTGGTAAACCTTTGAGCTTATAAAGTAAACTAGGCTCTGATAAAGGATGAACCCATAAAGAATCCAATTCATCATCATAGGGTGAATTTTCCATAACGTAAGAAATATTGGTTGCAAAACCAATAAATTGCCCATTTTTTTTAAGTCCTTCAATTAATTCAATAGCCTCTTCGCTTGGTTTACCTTTTTTAAAATTTAGGATTCCTTTTAAAACCAAACGTCGAATTTTTTTCCTAGCTAAAACTGGAAAAGAGAGTAAATCCTTTACCCATGTTAGCCCTGTTACAATTCCACCTTCTTTAATCATTACGCTTTTTCCCTTTTAGATTTTAAATTTTCACTAACATAAAGCTTAAAGCCAAAGTATCCTATAAGTGCAATAGGAATGACAAATTTTGCATTTCCAATTAAATCAAATGCTCCTGACGTTCCCTTAATAACCTTTTCGCCTATTTCACTTGAATGTTTAGCTAAATCTATAGCAGACATTTTAGCGATTTCGGCTATGGCCATAAAATCTATCTCTTGAAGCTTATCAGATAAGGCCATATTAAAAGCATTGTTAGTTGCTGGAATTTTCCCTTGAGCTTGTCGGGCAAGTTTTTCCATAGCATTTCTAACATCAGAATCACTCATTTCTGTGATCTCAATTCCAAGTCCAAGTCCTGCTAGACTTCCTTTGCCTCTTGAATCAATAATATTGATAAGCTCATCAATGGAAATAGTGTAAGTTAAAGGATACATTCTTTTAGAATAATTGTGAAAATATTCTATTGCTTGTATGCCTTTTGCTCTATCATTCATTATTTAACCGTTTTTTTGTAAACATAATAACCTAATCCACCAAGGCTTAATGCAATACCTACAAGAAATAACTTACTATTTTTAATTTTAGCAATTTTATCTATAAAAGATTCAGAACTTGCTACTTCTCTACTAGGGGAAGTTTTTTCATTTATTTTTTTTAAAGTCTCATAATCAACAATTCCAGTGACCATTATTTTGTTAGCTTCTTGAAATCTTTTAACAGCACTTTCAGTCATAGGGCCAAAAATTCCGTCAGCACTTCCAACAGAAAAACCAAGTGAATTTAATTTTCTTTGAATGTCAGCAACATTGCTTCCTTGCATACCTTTTTTAAGTTCCATAATTTAATCCCTTAATGCTATATATGTACCCACAACAGTTGCACCAGCTAACCACCAACTAGCTTTTGATTTTTTAGGTGGATAAATAGTTTCTTGTGGTTGCCATGTTTTATAATTTTGTAAATCTTGTTCAGTTATAAATTTATCATAATTAGGTTGAGCACCATATTTATATTTTAAATATGCAAGAAGTTGAGGGCCATATTGTTCCATCAAACTAAATACATCAGTTGAAGTTATACTCATAAAGTTATCTAGTTCACGATTGAAATTTTTCTCAAGATCATTTTTAGCCTTATTGATTTCATCATTAATATTGAACTTTTTAGCATTATCTAGTGCTTTATTCATATCATCTTGAATCTTTTTATATTCACTTGCTAATTTGTCTTGTTCTTTTTTAATTTCATTTTGAATTTGTTGCTCTAACTTCTCAACAGCATTAGGGTCATTTAACTTTGCTTTAGCTAATTGATATTCATGTTTAATTCTTTCTTTAACATCAAGTGCTTTTTGTCTTTCAAGTTCAATTCTTCTTTGAACTTTTAAAACTTCATATTCAATAACTTTTTTAGCATTTTCTTTTGTAATCTCATTAGGGTCAAGATTATAAATTCTTTCTGCTTCATCTAAACCAATAACACCACCTGTTGCTCTTTTTAATTCTTCATTAGCTTTTTCTTTAGCTAAATCTTTAGTGTTATCAATTACCTTATCAGTTATACTTTCAACAATGCTATTTTGACTTCCTGTTGTTTGTTCAACAGTCGTAGATGAAACAGCAGCACCGATTATACTAGCAGCATCTTTTCCGAGAATAGGAGTTAATGCTTTTGTTGCTTGTTTGGTTGCTTCACTAGTTGCTGCTTTTTTAGCTTCTTGTTTTAAGAGATCAGAAACAGCAGCATCACCAGAAACACTACCCGATGCGATTCCAAGGACGGCTTTTCCAAGCACAGTTTTATTAAGTCCTGTTTTTTCACCTACGGCATTTGTAGCGGCACTTTTTGCAATAGACGATGGCCCTCCCACTATGGCCATACCAATTTTAATGGAATCCATTAATATTTGCCCAACGTCTGCTTTTTTTCCGTCGATTGCGTCATTATCTAGTCGTCCAATTCTTTGAACAGAAGAAATTAATCCCCCACTAAACTTATCTAAATCTCTTCCTAATGGACTAGCTAATATGGCCTTAGTTGATTCATCAACAATCCAAGTAACAGATTGAGAAGCAGCAGCAGTAAGTCCATAAACTGCTTCCAGAGCGTCACCAATAATTTCTGGTGAAATTTTACCAACTAAAATTTTAATACTTGCTTGAGATAATTTAAGTAAAGGTTTATATAATTCTTTTGGTAAAATATCTTTAGCTAGTTGTGAACCTATTGTGTTTCTAACAATGGTTGATAGTGCTTTTTCAAACTCTCTTTGTACGTTTTTGAAAAAATTTTCAATATCTTTGAATGGATTTCCAATAGTAATTTTAATGAATCCCATATTTCCATCAAAAGTTTCACACTCACCACTAAGTAATTGATCAAGTTGAAACTGCATTTGTTTTATTACAGGTTTATGCCAATCTTGATGAATCGCCCCTAATTGACTTGATAAAACATTTTCCCAGATTCCAAAACTTTGCTGATCTTTCCAAGCAAAACCACTAAATAAAGAGCTTGACGAAGCAACAGGAGTTATTGAAATGCCTTTTTGTGCAATATTTGGAGAGCTTGTATTAATTTTAATTGGTGTACTCGTTTTTATTGGAGTTAAACCAGATGATACAACAGGAGTACCACTTCTTACTGGTGTACTAGGCATTGAAACAGTATTAGTGTTAATTGCTTCTTTCTTCTCAATGTCTTGTGCAGTAACGTATTCTTTTCCACGTCCCTCGTTTATTGCCTTAATAAAATCCCTTGAAAACTTTTTTGTCGGTCTACTGACATGATCTCTAACAGAATCTTCCATGTAAACTTTTTCATTTTCTTTAACAATTTTGATTTTATCTTTCCACGCTTTAATCCTCATATCTACTAATTTTCTATAATTAGTATTGTTAGGAATTTTATCTTCTTGCTCTATGGCCATATCTAGCCACTTTGGATAAAGAGGCTCATTGATTGCATCAGCATATTTAAATTTATGTGTGGCATATCTTAAATTTTTTGCTACTTGAATAATATAATCTGGATAAAATGGAAGTGTCTCATCTTTCCACATTTCCTCGTCCATTTTATCAATTATTTTTGAAGGATAAGACTTTGCTGCTCTCGCTCTTTTGTTAATGTCACTCATTGTTGGTTGAACTTTTGGAAGACTTCTACTTGATTCCATTTTTTTAAGTTCAGGAATTTCAGCATCATATTGTCTCTTCAATTTGGATATAGAATCTTTTGCCGTTCTATATTCATTTAGTTCATATGATGTGAGCTTTGGAAGGTCTATAACTACATCATCAACCCCAAGATCAAGAATTTTTTCTTGGTAAAATTCTATTCTTTTTTCTAGTGCTTCAATCTTATTAACTTGTTGTTGAATTTCAGCATCAGAATAAATTCTTCCAAGTTCATAAAACTTTGGAAGATATTTCTTTTTTTTCGTTATTAACATACTAGCGAGCATAAGTGCTTATCCTTTTTAAGAATTTATTTTTTCTTGGTTTTTTTATATCTTCTTTTTTTAGGATTGGCACTTTTCAAAACAGCTTTAGCTTTACCCATACCAATTTGATTTAATCCCCACTTAATTGTCATAAGACCTACAAGTCCTCCAGTAACATAAAATGGTATAGGGTATCTTTTAAAAACTTCACCAATACCACCAGTTCTAAAAGCATCAGCAACATCAAGCGCTGCACTTTCTACTGCTTTAGCTCCTGCTTGAATCCCGCTTGTGATAGCTTTATCTTGATTTTCTGGTTTTGCTGCTTGTTGAGCTAAAAGTTTTTGTGCTTCTGAAGTAGCAACAGTTGTTACTTTAGCAACTTGTTTATCTGCTTCTTTTTTTATATTAGAATCAATTTGTTTTTTTATATCAGGAGGCAATACGTCTTTTGACCATTCATCAACAGATTTCTCAATATCTTTTAAAAAATCTTCAAAAAATCCCAATTGTTCTTGCGAACCATGAGTAACATTCCAAGAATCTGCATGAGTTGATACGTTTTCATAACCTTTAAAGTATCCATTCATTTGTCCATACTTAATTTTGTTGACTTTGTTTTTTTTGAGCATTTTTCCAAGCATAATTTTTCCTTTTTTAAATTTTTATTTCTTTTTTAAATTGGTAAGGAACTTCAAAGCCAATAGGATACTTTTTAGCGATAGCATCTAAAGATAACCTTCTTGGATTTTTGTCACCCATATTTTTTTCATAAACAACTACATAAATATGTTGATAAGATTGTGCGTTTTTGTCGTATTTTACAATAGCAAAGTAAGGCTGTTGACCAATACTTAGTAGAAGTGTTGCTACTAATAAGCTCATATCGTCACAATCTCCAAATGCTTCACCCCTTTCCATTTTATCAATCATAGTTAATGGGTCAGTTAGCATTTCGATTCCATGCGGGTCACGAACGTATTTGACATGATTTTTTATATAGTCACCAATTGCTAGTGCTTCATCAAAATAATACATATCTTTTGTGTTGTAATAATTAAGAATATTTTCTGCTAGTTGTCTGATTTTGGGATGTCCATTAACTTTTCTTGCTATTTTAATCATGTAATCAACAGTCTTATAATTTCCTCTAGCACCAAGTGCTAGAGGTTTTTTAGTTCTTTTTGGCAAGTTACCTAAGTTCTTGTGAGGTAGTTTTTTCATATACACTTTTGTAAAATCCTTTTAACCAATTAACAAGAGCTTCTTCTTTTCCTTGCTCTTTGGCAATGTCGTAAATTCCTTCATTTTGTGAAATCTTAACGAAGTCATCTACTGTAAATAATTTAACAACTAAAGAAGCATCAATGCGCTTTTCGGTTAAAATTTCTTTTACTTTACTCGCTGTTGATTCGTAATTTGCTTCGGCCAATAAATCACTTCCAATAGTCGGTAAAGTAAGCATAAGAATAACATTTCTAGCGTGAGCTATTTTTTTAGCTTGTTCTTGTCTTTTAGCTTCTTCATTATTAATTCTATCAATATTTGTGCTTTGGTCAAGATTTTGTCCATTATCTGAAATTGTTGCCATTCCTAAAGCAACTTTAGGTGAGCTTGGTATTTGTATTTGTGGCGCTGGATTGCTTAATTGAACTAGTGCACCCTGAGAAGCTTTATTCTTGATAATTCCAGCTATTTGTGGAAGTCCTTCTAAAACTGACTTTATTGCCTTATCAGAAATAGACTCATCTTTATTTTGTTCAGCTAATTTGAGAGCTTTACTTTCTGACTTTTCCTCAAGCATTTCATAAAATTGAACACCTTTATTGTAACCACGATCTTCTGCTTCTTGAATCTCTTTAAATCTGGTATATGGGTCAACTTCATTGTCTTTACTTGATAATGTAAGTAGTAATTTCTCAAAACGCTCATCAGCTTCTTTTTTTTCTTGTCTTCTAAGCTCGTCTTGTCTACGCATATCTTCTCTGAATTGTTGTTGTTGTAATTGCTGTTGCTGCAACATGAACTTAAACATTTCCATACCAGAATCGTCTTTTTTAGTTCCCATTAAAGTAGTAATAAGTTCAAGTTTTTCTCTGTTTGCTTGCTCCAATGTAATTTTTTGCTGCTCTAATAGTCGAGCAAGTTTATCCTCTTGCTTTGCTTGCATTTCCATTAAATCACGAGCAGTAAATCCATTATTTAACTGACTATTTACTTCTTTGTCTGAATCCTCTGCGTTTTTATACTTTCCAAATGTCATACCTTGTTGCTTTAGCCACTTACCTTGTGAGTTTCTTGATTTAATCATTACATAGCCACCTTCAGGCGCATAATCCTTATGCACATCACCCCAAGAAGATAAACGAGTTAAATTAGAAGCTACTCTGGTACTATCAACGTAAACATCATACTTGACTACATCACCCTTTTTAATTCTTGGATTGATAATGTCCTCAAAAACATCAAATTGAACTTCACTAGTAAGCTCTCGATCAAGTTCTTCATCAGATAACACTCCAATAGGCGCTTCTTCCTCTTCAATCTCTAAATTTTGAGCTAAAGTTCTTGCAATTCTTTTAACGTCACTGTCAGTTACACGTTCATTTTCCATTTTTTTCTCCTAGTAGATAAGTTATTGTTTATATTTTACGGATAAAATTTTCCGTAAAAAATCCGTTTAAATTCCGTTAAAAGCCCTAAAGCTATCCGTAATAAGTCCATAAAAAGCACCGAGCTTTTTTAATGTTATTTTAGTGATTATTAGATGGCAATGAGGAAATAAAAAAGCGAGAGTCATAAATTTGACTCTCGCCCTAGTTAAAGAAAATAAATACTTAAAGAACTACTCAATTACTGCATAGATACTTGAGCGTTATTTAAACCTAATTCAATTTGTTTATTCCTTTGGGCAGCAATTTGATTCGCTTCAATTTGGTTGCTATATGCTAAAGCTTGCGCTTCTTCTGCTGTCATATCTTCCCTATCAACTTTTGCCATTGGAATTGGTGAAGTTAAATAATTGTGAATACCAGCATCAAGATTTTCTAAAGCGCCTTTTTCTTTTAATACTTTAACCGCATGAGTTTCACTACCTTGTGTCATTTCAAAGTTAAAGTCTTTCTTAGCTACTTCTTTGGATACTAGTCCATGATACTCAATTGTTACAACAGGGTCTTTGTCGATCAAATTTGGAGTTGCTGAGTTAGTTATAAGAGTTCTAAGCGCATTTCTCAACATAGGCGCTGTAAAGATTCCAAACTCAACGCCATCAGTTTTTCTGAATCTTGCAAATTCAGTTCTGTACTTTAATGCTCTACCATCAGCAGTTTTTACAGGTGTCCAATTTTCTTTGGGTTCATCAGAAAAGATATAATCTATTCCCATAAATTGAGCTGTGATTTTTCTTCCTGCTTTAATACCTCTAAAACCTTTGTCACCTTTTCCGTCAAGCACTAAAATTTTAGCACCATCAGCAGAGTAACCGACTGATTCAAGTTCAATTTTACCGTCAAGATTAATTGCATCTTGATCAATTCCAATTTGAAGCTCTAAAACTTCTAATTTTTCCTCATTAGATAGTTTGTTAAATTCAACTAGTTCTTCTTTTGATAAACCTTTAACAAAAGCATCTTGTGCAGCAGTAAGTTTAAGTTCTTTCTTAGACATAATTTCTCCCTTGTAGTCTATGATTAAATATCCCCGAAATCTTCTTCGGATTTAACTGGTTGTATTTGAAATTTAACTTTTGTGTCTTGAGGAATAACGCTATTCATTTTAATAGCTTTTTTAATTGAATCTTCTCTCTCAACAGTCATAAGTAAAAAATAAAATGGGTCATTATTGTAAAACTCATTAGCTGGCTGAAAACAAACTCTACCATGTCCCATAAAAGGATAAGCAAAAACGCAAACGTGTTCACTTCCAAGGTTAATGGCATTTCCATAAGAATGAAAAGCACCCATATATTTAGAAAATTCTGTTGTGCTTACATCAGGAATTAACACAATAGAATCACTAACTTCAAAAGCTTTACACTCAAAAGTATAAGGTTCATTTTGTCCTAGAATGTCGCTGATTTCATCGCTCATAAAATTCTCCTAAAAATTAAATTTTTATAACAATATTTTTTAAAAAATATTCTGTCAATGAATAAATTGAATAAAAAATGAAATAAAAAAAGCTTTTATAATCTTGGGGAAATTATAAAAGCTTTTTTTGTTTAAAATTAATCAAAATGATTTTTTTTCTTCGTAGAGTAATTATAAGTTAGCAATAAATACTTAATTTTGCAAATTTATGATAAAATTAATGTATCAAGGAAGATTATGCGCTCCAAGGAAGGAGCATTAAAAAAGCCTCTATTGCTAAAGGCTCTTTATAGTATTTGAGAAGATTTTTAGCTCATCTGGGAGGGACTAGCTAAAGTCTTATTATCACCTAAAATTTCATTATATACCATAGATAATTTATCTTTATTTTTATTCAATGCGTAAACTGTAACAGCACCTATACCCACTTTCAATAAATTGCTTTTTAAAGATTGCATTATTTTAAATAAAGCATAAGCACTTAAAATATTTTTAGTACGATCAAGAGTTAAATCTTTTACAACAACATCAACCCCTAAGTCTTTTAATGTTTTTTGCACTTCTGGGTTAGCTTTTACAGTTTCAAATGAGGCATAAGCTTTTTTCAAGTATGAATCAGCAACACTACTAATAGTTTCTATAGCTCCATCGGGAGTTACAGTCATATCGCTAAGTTCGCCTAAATAACCTTTAAGCTGTGCTTGTTTGCGATTTAAATGAGTATTATATGCTAGAAGTCCTAGTGAAGTTAAAGAGATAGCAAGCATTGTTTTGTCTGATTTATTCATTATAGTTTCCCCTTCTTTTTATCAAGATAGTAAAATCCTACTGCAATAGCAGCGCTGAGTCCTAGTAAACCTAAGATAAATGGCATTGGATTTTTTGTTGAAGTATTTGTTAGTGCGCTTCCTTGAATTGGTTTATTAAAGAAGTCTAATGGATTATTAATTGGTTTTAGCAATATATCTGGAATTGGATCAATTACTGATGGCCCATAACTTTGCGCTGATGATCTCCAAGGTGTCTTAGTTGTTTTTTCAGGATTTAAAACAGTATCTAAAACGCTTTCCCAAGTCACTTTTTCCCCACGTTCGTCTAAAGTTTGCAGCGCCCATTTATAGTAACCATGACCTTGATTATATGATGAAGTGACTATTTTCCATTTTAGTTTTTCATCTACATACTTAGGAAAATAAGGAGTTAAATAGTCATATTTATATCTTAAAAGCTTAGTACCTTGTTTAATATTTTCATCAGGCTCGTAAAGTGTGTCTAATAACATAACAGGGACGTTTAAAGGTGTGCTCATGGCCGTTGGTTCAGAAATTTGCATTAAACCACGAGAATTTTCTGGTGGATTTCCTTGCGGATTCCAAGCATCAGGATTGCCAGCAGATTCTTTTTTAATTGTTGAAAGTATAACATCAACAGGAACTCCAAACTCTTTGGAGTATTTTTCCGCTATAGATCGCCACCTTTCGACGTTGCTTGAATAATAAACTTTAGTCATATAAACCTCTTTTTTGATTTATTATAACTATTTTTCGGAAAATAAACAAAAAGGATTAAGTTTTAGAACGAAATTCCGATAGATAAGTAAACTCTTTCTTGATTCGATAGTCCAATTCCAGCATTTATTGATGAAAATATAGGAAATTGAGTAAGAAGTCCAAATTCAGGTAACATTTGTAAGGCAGGATTTAGAGGCGAGAAGCTGGTAAATGCTGAAATTGTTACCTTCTTTTGATTATATGTCACTTTCTTGTCTAGCTGTGACTTTTTGGAAATTTTTTCCTTCTGATAAATAAGATTTTTTCTTTCGATTTCAGTTTTATCTATTTCTCTGATTTCTTTGATCTTAGTTCCATCAGTTTTATAAATTATCTTAGTGATAACTTCCACGTTCTTTTTTTCATTTTCTTGATTTTTTTCTTTAAGATCAGTGACTTTGACTATTTTTTCTTTGTAACGAATTTCTACTTTTTTGGAAACGCTATTTCTTCCCAGAATAAAGGAACTAGCTGTTAGAATGAGAATTATTTTTATTTGTTTCTTTACCTCTTTTTTCATAAGCATTAGCTCCTGCAACAGCTATGACAATAGTTGAAATTGCCATAGAAGTGTCGTTTCCTTTAGTATAATTTATAATTGCTAATAATGTAATAGCGTAAAGGGCAAGAGTTGAACGTCTGCAAGAGAATAAAGCTTTCATAGTAGACTTTATCGGAATACTTTTATAAAACTTTAATAATTTAGATATTTTTATTTTAATGTCTAAGTGTTTAAGATTTCAGGAGTGTCGCCAAGCTGGTAAGGCACTGGATTTTGATTCCAGTATTCACAGGTTCGAGTCCTGTCACTCCTGCCATTTAAGCATTTAATTCATCAAGAGCAATATTTAAAGCATCGTAAAGATCATCATTACAAGTAACATAATTTTCATTTACATTTAAAGTAATTATTCTTATTAAATTTTCTTTATTAGGTTCTTGAAGGGAATTATTAATATTGTTTAAGTCAGTTAACATTTTTTTTGTAAAAGTCAATCTTTCAAAATTAAGCCAGTATCTTAATAAAATCATAATGAGTGTTATCATTAAAATAATTTCTAACCATGTAAATCTTTCTAAAAATTGCATATTCTACTCCAAATGAATAGGTTTACTATCAAAACCTTCTAATTCTATTACTCTTTTATCATACTGCGATTTAATACTTCTCTTTGATTCGTAATAATTATGATTTTTAAGTTTTCTCTTTCTACCTGAAATTTTAGTTTTAAGTCTTTTTATATTTTTTTGATACTCTTCAACTATTTCAGGATTATCTTTATTAAGCTCTAAAACTTCTTTTTGTTCTTCGAGAAGTCTTTTAAGCTCTTTTGTTTCAACTTCAAGTTTATTCTCATCAACTTTTATATTGGTATCACCATCAAAATTCATACAAAGAAAGTAACCTTTCTTAAGAGCAGTTTTCAAAGTTGCAAACTTAGCTTCTTGATTAACCATTAGTGAATCCACTTCACCCCTTAACTGATTTCTAAAATCCTCTGCTGTAAAATGTTTGATCTTCTTTTTATCGAATCCTTTCATGGTAACTTTCTTGGTAAAAGATTCCCCTGAGATGCCTTCATTAATATATGTTTTAGGTAGAAGAAAAACTGCTGATTTTGTGGTGTACTCTAGTTTTAGCTCCCCAAGTGCGTTGCCTGTTTTAAATTTTTTAGCTGTGAATATTGAATCTGTATCAGTATAGTAAGTATTTTTAGCCCCTGATTTAAGATAAATTTTGTGCATTAAAATTCTTGCATATGCTGTTACATAAGCAGATATTCCAACATGAGTAAATGAGCTATCCAAAATAACTTTTGTTGACATTAATCTGACTGTTTTTCCAGTTTTCATATTTGTAATTTCTGAGTGAATCTTTAAACCACTTTCACCATTATCAAGTAAAATTCCTTCCTTTTGTAAATTCATTCCAAATTTACCATAACAACTATTCATAATTAATTTTGAAAAGAGATCGTTAACACTATCACCTTGTGCTTTTGCTTTCATTCTTAACTGATATAGATTTTCTATAAAATTTTTAAAAAACTTTCCTCCATTTTGAAAAGTAATTCCTCTGTACACTTTTTTTACTTTAACGCCTAGACTTTTAGCATACTCAATTTCTTGTGTGCACCAAATACCTTTAAAAGTACCTGTTGGAAATATTAGTTTTTCAGAGCCTTCAATTTCATGCTTAACACCAAGAAAAGGAAAAAAATGATCTTTGGGAACTTCTACGAGACATTCCCAAAACCCAAGCATTTTAGAATCATAATCAAATGTCCAGCCTAACGACTTGTTGGGATAGTCATGATTTCTCATTACTGTTGGGTAAAGAGAATTTACGTCATAATAATAAAGCTCTTTTCCTTGCTGTGTTTTTAGAATCTTTAAAGCTTCTTTTGAAAAATTATCAGGATTGTTTTCAATGTCGTACTCACTATCGAATATAGGTTTAAAAACTTCTGTACGTCCCCCGAAATAACCTTTGCGAATAAAATCATCGGCAGTTTGTCCAAGTTTATAGATTCCTTTGATTAGATACGTTTGAAATATCCTAACTGCCTGGCCAGCAGTAGTAAATGAAGGGCCTGCCTTTTGTACCAATTCCCATTCATAAAACTTTTTGAGACATTGAGATAATGAGATAAGATCATCTTTTAAATACATCATTAAATCATCTCTGTTGTATAGTTTGTGAGTTTTTCCATCTTTTAAATTTTTATATTTAAAACCTCTTGTCTTTTTAACTATGACTTCATATTTTTCTGGATTGTTTAAAATGTTCATACGATAATTTTCATTATTGTAAATTTGTCTTACAAAATCGTAGTCAATATTTCCTTTTTGAATTTTTACTTTGAGTGACTTCGCTAAACTAGCTAGACCAAATGGTAATAATGCTAATGAGTCACGAAACACAACTTTAAAACCTTCACCATTAACTATTTTACAAGGCTCTCTTTCCTGTACAGTAAAACAAAGGATTCCTGACCCTCTTGGAATAATACTGGATACAATTAATTTAGGATTGAAAAGAACTTCTTGAAGTATGAAGTTAAAATCATACTTGCCGCCATTGTGTGCAAAAACATTCTCAATATTATTAAGAGAACAATATACGATAACTTCCTCAATAAGCTTATTGAGATTCTCACCGCTTTGAAAATGATTTCTTTCAATGTCATAAAATCCACTAACAACGTGTTCAATCCAATTATGTGCTTCAATGTCAAAAGTTAAAAAGTTTATTTTATCTTCTTTTGCATTTTTAATAGGCATTAATAAATTATTTCCTCTAAACATAGTACCCTCCAAAATATATTATAGAAATATTCTTACTATGAATAATGTAATTTTGCAAAATTTTATAATTCTTTGACTAGTTTTTCTAGCATGATTCCAGAAATGGTTATTTTAGACATAAATTTTCTTGACAAGTAAGTTTTAGCACTTGATCTGTCGTCACCTAAGAATACGTCCATTGTGTTGTCAACTAATGAGTTAAGACCTGATTTAGTACGAGCGTTTGATCTTTCTAATGAAAATCCGAATGAATATTTATTTTCTTTCCCTAAAAAAAGATCACCATCAATATTGTATTGTGGAGTATAAAGCTTAAAAATATATCTATCCATTCCTTTTATTCTTATTGTGTCTTTTATTAATGATTGTGATCTATCTGATATTAATTTTTTTAAAAAATCTTCATTTTCTAATAATTTTACTTCGTGTTCTTTTTCAAAAAATAAATAGGACTGAAAAACTTCTACCGCTTCTCTGGCCCTATTACTTTTTTTGTCAGTAAAAAATTCTAAGTTTCTTCTGACTTTAATTTTTAACATACCTTCGATGAAATCAATTCCTTTTATTTTGAAATCATCGGGATTGAATTGACCTGAGTTGATGAGTTCTAATTGACTTGGAAATAAATTTTTTAAAATCCATTCAATTTGTTTTGCTCTGGATAAGTTTTTTAATTTATCAAAGCGGGATTTTTTTGAAACTACTTCTCTTCTTCTTATTCTTGCTTTTTTATTTCTTAAAAGTCTTTTACGATCAAGTTCTTCTATAACTTCATCAATTAAGATTTTTTTATCAATTGCTTTATAATTTTTGGGAAAAAGGAATGTGCCTTTTTCTTTGAATCCTCTTTCATCATTACCAAAGTGTATGGTAAATTCAGTGGCCATATAGAATTGATTGGGATTCAATTCTCTCTGAGCGTTAGAAAGTGAATAAGAAAAGTAATTCTTTAACATAATCCCCAAGATTTTTTTAATGAATGTTAATATCTATGTTTCTTTCATTATGCGTATTAGACAATACGCATAAAGTCAGTGAAAAGAACTACTCAAATAAATTAGCTGATACTGCCTTAGCTATGTCACCCATGCCATGCCATTTACTAGAGCCAAAAACGTCTTTTAGGAGTTCATCAGGTACTATTCCTGCTGTGTTTCTACCCTTTACCTTCTTAGCTTCTTTTAGATCGTTTTCTTTTGCATAATCCCAAATAGCTTTAACTGCTTCGGCCCTTGTACCTGATTTTTTTGCTCCAATTGCTCTGAGTTCATTTGAGAATTGATACTTTTTTTTGACACCTGTTGACATTTTTTTCTCCTTGAAAAATTAGGGCATACTTTTTTAATTTCTTGCATATTTTTAATAGTTCTTTGATTGTCACCAAACACATCAAAGAAGCTATTAAAAATATCATTCCAATTACTTTGAGACTCTGTTTCATTCTCAATTTTTCTATTATTTATAATAGCGGTGAATGAAATATTATTTCTCACTTGTTTCATCTACTGATTCGATTATTATCTTTACTTCTTGAGTTCCCATATCCACAACGCCTTTGACTTGTAAACCAGAAACATTTTCTTGTAACCATTGATTAGCTTTAGTGACTGTTATTTCAAAACGTCCACCATTTTTAACTAAATAATCTTTTAATTTTTTAGCACCCATTTTGATTGCCATATCAATTGAAATCATTTTTTCACCTAGTCCTCATCTGTTTTAATTCTTTTAACTATAAACTTGTTATGCGTATGTACGATTTTTTTAATATTCCCAAACTGATTATCAATATCTGTTACTGCATCGTTTAATTTTAAAATATTGCTTGAGTTCATTTTGCTTCTTTCGTCAAGCTTATTTAAAATTGGTGTAAGCGTTTTAAAAGCTTTATTTAAGTTTTTAAGTTCATTTGAAAGTTCTTTTGTATCATACTTAAAATCTTGTATGAAAGTATGAAGCATTTCCTTGTGATTAGAAACTTCCTCTCTTAAGCTTTTAGAATAATCTATGAGAAAGACTTTATTCTTGTCAAGAATATTTTCAGATTTATCAAGTTGCTGTTTGAAATCTTTTAAATTAGTCTCAATGTTAAGTTCAATAATTTGAATTTTTTTATCAAACTTATTTTCAAGTTTTTGTTGGTTCTCGTCATTTTTGTTAATATATCTAATGATAAACCAGAGAAGTGCTGCTGCGACAAAGGGAGATGCCCAAACTATTATGTCTTGCATTATGCGCCTTGTATCTTCTGATCAAAGTTACTAACAAGTTTAAAAGTTATTCCATTTTGATTTTCTGTGTTAATTTCAAGATCATATTTGTTTAATTCTTTCATTAACTCTTGATCAAGATGTGCATTATATTCACTTATATTTGTATCTTTTAGGGAGTGAATAACGTGCTTTAAACCTAAAATAAACATTGAGTTCATTTGTTGCATTTGTTGATTTTGTCCAATTAATCCTAAAATAATATATTTCATATCATCAGGTATATTCAAAAGTCTTAATCTGTTGATAAAACTATCAATTGTCATTTCTGGTTGATTATTTTGCATAATTACTCCAAATAAATTAATTTTAAAATATATTTACAAATTTCATCTAGTTTATGCCCTTTCCAATCTTCTGTAAATTCTTCGATGAATAAATTATAAAGAAAATCTTTTTTTAGTTTAGGAATTAAGTGTTCTTCAATTTCTTCTATGTTTTCAGTAAAATATAAAATGCCCGCAAAATTCGGGCGGGCATATATTGTGAGTCTAATGTTAATAGATTGATTAGTAAAATAATCTATATTTCTTATTAATCTATTCGATTCTCTGTAAGGCCATAAGTTCATTAAACTTCCTTTCGTATGTCTCATATACGTTAGTGTTTAACTCTCTTTTTAAAAAGTTTAACATTTCTATTTTCAACTTTAATTCCCTTGATTGTAAAGTTAAATCGTTTTTCATAGATTCGATCTTATTTAATGCCTCATCGTAATTTTCTTTAATTTTTTTGTATTCTGGGTAATTGTCACTACCGACATAAGCTAAAGTTTTTAATTCTCTTATATAGTGACTTTCTCTTTTAGCACAAATAAAAAGAGGCTTTCTAATAATAAATTGTTTGTCTGATGGTGTACCACGAATATTCATAGTAATATTATCAACAAAATCCTCGTAAATAGTCTCAAGATAGATAAATTCGTCTTGCTTTTCATAAAATTCATCTTTCGTTAAAACATGATAATTTATATATTCTGATTTATCTTTTGGAGTAATAGTAAAATATATCCAAGTAACAAGTTTTTTAAATTTTTCCCACATAGTAACCTCTATAAGCTTAAATTTGATTTTATAATCTTTTCTGCTGGAATCTTGAACTTCTTAACAAGAGTTTTGGCTACCTTTATATTAATTTCTTGATTGCCATTCTCTAATTTACAAAGTTGACCCTGAGATATTCCAAGAATATTGGAAAATTCATTTTGTGTCATTTTTTTTGATAGTCTAAGTGACTTAATGATGTTGTTAGAAACAACTTTTTTCTTTGCTGTCTTTTTTACTGCTGTTTTTTTAGTTTTCATGTCCATTCACCTCTATTAGTTTGTGTTCAAATACTCTTTCAACGTCTTCTGCTTTGTAAATCCAAAGACCAACATTAGATTCTGACATGAATATTCCTGCTTTAATATTTTCCCTAATTTCATTTAACATTGTTTGCAGTTCATTGTGAAGTATTAATTCTACAAGTTTTATTAAATTTTTTGTTTCTTCATCTCCTGAATCTAATTTTTTTAATACTCTAAGCTTTTCTAATGGTGTTAAATCATTGAAATTATTCATTTTTATTCACTTTTATAAGTTTTTTTGCATGAAAAAGATCATTTTGCCTTTTTTTTATAAAGCTTAAACAAGTATCTAATAACTCAATCGCTTTGTCATAATCTTTTACTATGTGCAAATTTTCCATGGAAAATTCATTTACAAATGAAATAAGTAAACTTTCTTTTTGCTTTTCTAGTAGTTGAATTTTTTTTTCTAACTGATAAATCATGTCGTTAATTTGTTCTATAGTCATTAATTATTCCTAGATGAATAGTGTTACATATTGTATATTTTATAAAATTATAATCAAAGAAGCAAAGAAAGGAGAATAAAATGATTGAAAATGTTGAAAGTTGTATCCAGCAAGGTAAGAGCGTCTGTTTGACTGGCCCTGCTGGTACTGGGAAAAGTTTTATTGTTGATAAGCTAAAAGAGAAGTACCAAGAAAAAATGATTGTTACTGCTAGTACAGGGCTTGCAGCAATGAATATAAAAGGAATGACTATTCATTCTTATACTGGAATGGGAACTTGCAATCATACTGATCAAATAAATCAAGTTATCAAGAAAGAAGATTTTAAAAATGTAGCAAGAAGAATATTTCAAACAGATATTCATGTTATTGATGAAATTTCTATGATTAGTGGTGAACAGTTAGATTTAATTGATCTTATTTTTAGAAAGGCCGTTTCGTATTATTATCGTTTAATAAGTCTTGATTGTTTAAATGATTTAGAAACTGTAAAAAAATATGAAACATTGATGAAAGAAGCTTTAAAAAAGCCTTTTGGTGGTAAACTTATGATATTTACAGGTGACTTTTTACAACTTCCACCTGTTGCAGATGAAAATTGTTATAAAAAATGGGCATTTCAAAGCTCTGTTTGGCAAGAATTAAAACCAGAAGTCATCATTTTGAAAAAAATTTGGAGACAAAACAATGCTGACTTTCAAGAAGTTCTTAATCAAATAAGATGGGGTAGGTGCACTGGAAAAATTGAGAAAGTTTTAAAAACAAGATTCTTAGAAGCACCCAATGATGCAATTAAACTTTCATCAACTAATAAAATAGTTGATAGTTATAATGAAGAACAACTTAATCTTATTGACTCTGATGATATTTTGATTAAAGGCTCTATTGACTACCATCATAGTTTAGAAGAAGAAACAGATGAGAATATTAAGCAAAGAAAGTGGTTGTTAAAGAAACTTTTAACTCAAACACTTGTACCGTATGATTTAAGACTTAGAAAAAAATGTAAAATTATGATCTTAGAAAACCATGAAAAAGGTTTATACGTTAATGGAAGTGCAGGCATTTTTGAATATGGTGTTAGTTTGTTAGATACTAATATGCCTAAATATTCTATGGTACTTGATTATATAAATGAATTTGTTTGTATTTGGTCTGAAGAAGAAATAAAAAAATCTGTTAAATCCGCAAGTGAATTTCCAAGAAGAAGTGATCTTATAAATTTATATCCTTCTGATATTGAACTTGGTGTTTTTGAAGTTCATGGAAAAAAAGAAGCAGATATGTTGAAAAAACTTATTGAGAAATATTGTACTACTGTAAAAGGACATATAATAAAAACTGTTAATTTAAAAAAAGCACTTAAAATAAAATTAGATGATAATAAAAAAAGAATATATCTTGAAAGAAGTGATAAAAACTTTTTTATGAGCGGAAATTGTTTTGATAAAACTGGAAAGTTTACTGAAATTGATATTAAAATGACACAATTTCCTGTAAAGCTTGGTTATGCTGTCACTATACATAAATCACAAGGAATGACTTTAAGTAAGCTTGATTCTGATTTTAAAAAGACTTTTGCTGCTGGCCAGGTATATGTTGCTTTGTCGAGAGCAAAAAGCTTAGATGGTCTTTATATTAAGAATTTTTACCCTTCTATGGTTTTTGCTGATATTGACGCAGTTAATTTTTATAAGGATAATGAAAGAGAGGAGTAATTTATGAGTGATAAAAAATTAAGAAGAAATAACGGTTCTGTTACTGAAAAAGCGCATCTTAATACTGATTTAAAAAAGTATGATGAAAATTTTGATAAAATATTTAAAGAAAAAATTAAAAAAAGCAAAGAGTCAGATAAAAAAAATGATGATGGTCTTGATATGAAGTATTATTATAGAAATAAAATGTTTCCAAGTGATCTGACTGTTATTAAAAAGATTAATGGAGATAAGTTAGAACACCAAACTATGCACAGTTCAATGAAATTGGTAACTAATATAAAAACTTTTCTACATTATTGGAAAAAAACATCTATGAAGGTTAAATAATGTGTTATAATTTTATTATGTGTGTTTGTGTGGTTGGTTGTTTTATAACTTCCTAATGTCTCTCAAAAAAAGAAAAGCTCCTAGAATGGGAGCTTTTTTTATTCCTTGTAATCAATTTCTAAAAGTAGTTCTAAAAAGTGAATTGTTTTTTTTTATATCTTCTTTTCCATTTTTAAACTTGTGACGAGTAACATACTTGATGCAGTTTGATTGCATCATGTTTAAATTATTTTTTTGACAGTATTCGATTGGTTAAATTGATAAGTTTTTGTAGTGTGAGTCA
>CAYWWW010000016.1:0-38538 GCA_964462205.1 uncultured Cardiobacteriales bacterium | reverse complement strand
CAAGAGCTGTTAGAACAAGTGCAAGCGCATTTAGATGAAGGGTTGCCAGTGCGAACCCTGCCTCTCGATGCCGAAAGTCAACAAGCCTTGGCCGATTTACATTTATTAACTATCAAGCCTTTGCTCTATATCGGCAATGTGGCTGAGGATGGTTTTGACAACAATCCATTACTCAAGCGTTTACAACAACATGCCAGCAGTGAAAAGGCGCAAGTCGTAGTGATTTGCGCCAAATTGGAAGCCGAAATTGCTGCCTTGGAAGACAGCGAAAAACAAGAATTTTTAAGCGATCTGGGTTTAACTGAACCAGGCTTAGATCGGCTGATTCGTGCCGGTTATCAACTGCTTGGTTTGCAAACGTATTTTACCGCTGGCGTGAAAGAAGTTCGCGCTTGGACGATTCCCATTGGTGCCACGGCACCGCAGGCCGCCGGGGTGATTCATAGCGATTTTGAAAAAGGCTTTATTCGTGCAGAAGTGATTGCTTTTGCAGATTATGTTGCTTACCAGGGGGAAACTGCCGCCAAAGAAGCGGGTAAATGGCGTTTGGAAGGCAAAGAGTATGTGGTGCAAGATGGCGATGTGATGCACTTTCGCTTTAATGTGTGAGCATTGGCAAAATATATAAGGTGGGTTGACCTGGTGTTTTATCTCTATATCCTTTAGAAATCAAAATGATGCTGCATGACCTCCCCTTAATCTCTACAATTACTGTCGGCTTGGCTTTGGCCTTATGCTTGGGTTTTGTTGCGACCCGTCTCAACTTACCGGCGTTGTTGGGTTATCTTTTGGCTGGGGTTATTATCGGCCCGCATACGCCTGGTTTTGTTGCTGATTTAACTTTAGCGAAAGAATTGGCTGAAATCGGCGTGATGCTTTTGATGTTTGGCGTCGGTCTGCATTTTTCTTTAGACGACCTCTGGGCGGTGCGCCGCATTGCCATCCCTGGCGCGATAGTACAAATGCTTTCCGCCACCTTGTTGGGGCTCGGCATCAGCCATTTTTGGGGCTTTTCGTGGACGGAAGGCGTGATCTTTGGCTTAGCTTTATCGGTGGCCAGCACCGTGGTTTTGCTGCGCGCTTTGGAAAGCCGCGGTTTGCTTTATTCCAGCAATGGACAAATTGCCGTCGGTTGGTTGATTGTCGAAGACTTAGCGATGGTGCTGATTTTGGTTTTATTACCGCCGTTGGCACTATGGTTAAATAGCAGTAATTCTGGTCAAGAATTTGATATTTATAATTTGTTATTAACACTTTCCTTTACCCTAGCAAAAATTTTCGCATTTTTGTTTTTTATGTTTGTCGCTGGTGCGCGATTGCTTCCTTGGCTATTATGGCAAGTGGCACGCAGTGGCTCTAGCGAACTCTTTAATTTATCAGTGATTGTTGCGGCCTTAGGCGTAGCTTATGCCGCTGCCAGCATTTTCGGCGTGTCCTTTGCCTTGGGTGCTTTTGTGGCTGGCATGATGTTGCGGAAATCAGCGTTAAGCCAACGCGCAGCCGAAGAGTCTTTACCCTTGCGTGATGCTTTTGCGGTCTTGTTTTTTGTCGCTGTCGGCATGTTATTCAATCCAATGATTCTGTTGCAAAAACCTTTAGAAGTTTTGACAGTTCTGGCTATTATTATTTTTGGAAAAAGTTTGGTGGCCTTACTTTGGGTTTTATTATTTCGTTACCCCTTGAATACCGCCTTGACAGTTTCGGTGAGTTTGGCGCAAATTGGTGAATTTTCTTTTATTTTAGCTGGACTAGGTATTTCTTTAGGTCTTTTACCCGCTGAAGGACAACAGCTTATTTTAGCCGGAGCCTTGCTATCTATTGCTCTGAATCCCCTGCTTTTTTATTTAATTGAGCCGATGCAATCTTGGTTACGTTCGCATTCAAAAGCGGCGCGTGCCATGGAAAATAATCCCGATCCCTTGGCGATGTTACCGGAAACCATCACGCCGCAAGTTTTAACCGAACATATTGTTTTAATTGGCCATGGCCGCGTTGGGAAAAGGATCAGCGAAACTTTACTTGCGCATGGTCTTTCTTTGGTCGTGGCGGAACAAAACCGCGAACTGGTGCAAGCCTTGCGGGAAAAAGGTATTCCTGCCGTTTGCGGGAGCGCGGTACAAACCGAGGTTTTAGTGCAAGCGCATGTGGCGCGAGCGGCTATTTTGGTGATTGCGCTTCCAGATGCTTGTAAAGCAAGACAAATAATTGACATTGCCCGTATTTTAAAACCCAATATTAAAATTATAGTGCGGGTGCATCACGATGAAGAAGAAACCTTTATTAACACCTTAAAAGTAACTGCGGTGTTTATGGGGGAGCGCACCTTAGCGCAAGCGATGAGCGAGTCTATCCTTAAAGAATGGGAAAATAATAGGTTTAACCACCATGGTGCATAATTCCTAGGCAATGATTACCTTGATTATCTTTTTTACTGTCGGCTAGTCTTAAAACTTTGTTGTGAACAAACCCAAGGAGATTATAAACTGCTATGAACGCACTAAAAGTCTATCTTTCTGTTGAAGAATACCTTGAAGGGGAACGTGATGGCGAGATTCGCCATGAATATGGTGCTGGCAAAATTTATGCCATGGCAGGTGCCTCTGATCGGCATGGCTTACTGGCAATGGCGCTGGGTTCGGCGATGTTCCCCTTTGCCCGGCAAAAACGCTGTCAATTGTTTATGGCCGATATGAAAGTGCGAATTGACGATCAAAACGACAGCTATTTTTACTACCCTGATTTGCTTTTAAGCTGCGATCCTGAAGATCGGGAATCAGCCTATTACCGCCGTAAACCGTGTTTGCTGGTGGAAATCGCTTCGCCGAGTTCTTTTCGCATTGACCGCCGCGAAAAACTCTTTGCTTACCGCACTTTGCCAAGTTTGCGCGAGTATGTGTTGGTGCATCAGGATGCCCCACAGATCGAAGTTTTCCGCTATCCTGAGGGTGCGCACGAGAGCTACAGCAGCGGCAGCTTTCGCCTTGAATGTCTGGCTATGACATTGACAGTTGAAGAGATTTATGCCGACGTGGCCGACCTCAAAGTTTAATTTAACGTCGCATTGACTATAAAATCCGCATGTCTAGTTTAGAACGCGCTATCGCGATTGCCGCCACCGCTCATGCTGGTCAAGTGGATAAAGCTGGCGCACCTTATATTTTGCATCCTTTGCGGGTGATGTTAGCCGTTGATGGCCTTGAGGCGCAGATCGTGGCGGTATTGCACGATGTTGTTGAAGATACAGCCATTACTTTTGATTTTTTACGACAAGAAGGTTTTTCTGAAGCGGTATTGCTAGCGCTTGAAGCCTTGACCAAAAGACCTCGGGAAAGCCGTTTAGCAGCAGCAGAACGTGCCGTGGTTAACCCTTTGGCGCGTCTAGTAAAAATTGCTGATGTCACCGATAATATGAACCTTAAACGTATTGCACAACCGACTGAAAAAGACTTCAAACGCTTGGCGGAATATCAGCAAGTTTTGGCAATGTTGCAAGCACGGTCTTAACTTTTCCTCAATATTATCTTTTAGTTTCACAAGCATTCTCCCATTTCAAGCGCAACCTGCGACATTTTGACAGCTTACCAAAAGAAAAAACCTATTTTACTTTAGTCAAGTCTTGAACTTTTCTAACTTTTCTAAAGGTTTTTTATGCAGATAGTTAAATTAGCAGTCTTGGCTTTCTTTTTATCTTTCCTTTTTGCTTGTTCGGATTCAGATTCCGATGAACCACAAACCGTCACCATTCCTTTTGCGGCAAAAATTGGCAACCAAGTCGTTGAATGTGGAACAAATAAAGTCTATAGCAACCTCGGTGCAGACAACACTGGCAGCATTGAAATTGCGGACTTTCGGCTTTATCTCTACGACATTGCTTTGATTGACCGTAACGGTGATGTGCAACCGCTTACCCTTCAACAAAATACTTGGCAAAACGATAACTTAGTTTTACTAGACTTTGAAAACGCCCAAGGTCTATGCAGCAATAATAATGCCGTAACCAACACAACCATTACCGGCGAAGTTCCCGAAGGTGATTATGTGGGTTTGCAATTTACCCTTGGCGTGCCTGCTGAAAAAAATCATCAAAATAATGCGACTGCGGCGAGTCCTTTGAACATCCCGCCGTTATTTTGGAGTTGGCAAACTGGCTATAAATTCATTCGCTTAGATATGAAAACCAATCGTCCAGCGCGTGATGAAGCGGATCGACAATTTTGGTTTATACATTTAGGCAGCACCGGCTGCGTTGGTAGCAATAATCAGCAAGCACCGACTTCTCCTTGTAGCAATCCCAATAGGCCGAAGATTACTTTAAATTATCAGCCAGGTCAGACAGTTATTATTGATGTTGAACAACTACTGAGCGATATAGATTTAACCGTCTCCACGCCAATGCCCGATGGTTGTATGTCAGGCGGTTCAGACCCTGATTGCCCTAACCTTTTCAAAAATCTTGGTTTATCGCTTACCACTGGCCAATGTGAAAACAACTGCCAAAATCAAAAAATGTTTCGCGTGGAATAAAGATGCATAAGTATTTTTTCTGGTTTGCAGTTATTTTTTTCTTGTTGATCATCGCCGCTTGCGGCGGTGGTTCTTCAGGAGAAGTGTCTGACGTAAATGATGATAATCCAAGTGATGATAACCAAAATTTTTTATATTCATGGACTTTACCTCAAGGTTTTCCAACTCCAGCAGTTCCTGAAGATAATCCCATGACCGAGGCCAAAGTCATTCTTGGGCGCTATTTATTTTATGATAGGCGTTTGTCGGGTAATAACAGTCAATCTTGCGCCTCTTGTCATCACCAGGACAAAGCCTTTAGCGATGGTTTGACCGTTTCTTTTGGCGCTACCGGTGAGCCGCATCCGCGCAATGCCTTAACCTTGACCAATGTGGCTTATAACAGCACCTTAACCTGGGCAAATCCCAGCTTGGTGGAAATTGAATTTCACACTTTGGTGCCTTTATTTGGCGAATTTCCGGTAGAGATGGGTGTTACTGGTGCTGACACAATGGTTTTGCAACGCTTGAAAGATGATCCTCTCTATACTTTATTGTTTCAACAGGCTTTTCAAGAAGAGGCGGAGATAAACTTCGACCATATTGTTAAAGCAATTTCTGCCTTTGTGCGCACCCTGATTTCCGGCAATAGCGCCTATGATCGTTGGTTATATGGCGATAATACCGCCATGAGCGATGCGGCTTTGCGTGGGATGGAGTTGTTTTTTTCTGAGCGTTTTGAGTGTCATCATTGCCATGGCGGTTTTAATTTTACAACTTCTAGCACGCATGAAAATAGCGCCTTGCTTGAAAAGCCTTTTCATAATACCGGTCTTTACAATATAGATGGTAAAGGCAGCTATCCTCTTCCCAATCAAGGTGTTTTTGAAATCACCAATGTGCCGAGTGATATGGGTAAATTTCGTGCGCCGACGTTGCGAAATATTCGCTTAACGGCGCCGTATATGCACGATGGCAGCATTGCTACCTTGGAGCAGGTTATTGATTTTTATAGTGCTGGTGGAAGGGTAATTGCAAGCGGCGTGAATGCCGGCGATGGTCGGCGCAATCCTTTTAAGAGCGGCTTTATCTCCGGTTTTAGTATTACCGAACAGGAAGAAGCGGATTTAATTGCCTTTTTAGAAAGTTTAACCGATTGGGAGTTTATTCAAAATCCAAAACTTTCTGATCCTTTTTTGCAACCTCCTCCATGAGACGCTTAATTTTTTTCTTTGTAATACAGCTTTTTGCTGACCATGCTTGGTCTTGTGCCGTTTGTTTATGTGGAGACCCCAGTTTAACCCTATTTGGCCTGGAAAAGTCCTATCCAGGTCAATGGCGTTTATCGCTAGACTCAGTATTTCGTGAGGAAAAAGTTGGTCAAGCCGGTCTGAATCAACAGCAGTTGGATGATGCAAGAGTCAATTTTAATGTGAGTCATCATTTTAATTCTCGTTTTAGCTTGGCTTTGACTTTACCTTATGTCCATAAAAAACTGCGCTTTGCTAATCTCAGTGAACAAGAAGTCACTGATTTTGGTGATATTGAATTATCAAGCCGCTACACATGGTTGGATAGGCCACGCCACCAATTCCATTTACAGTTTAATGTACGCTTGCCAACGGCAGAACAGCAGCGGGATCAACAAAATCAACCGTTAAACCTAGATGTACAAGCTGGAACCGGTGCGTATCTGCCTAAAATTGGCCTGAGTTATGGTTATTTTCGTTATCCTTGGTTGTTTTATAGCAGTTTCCAATGGCAGATCGGTGGAGATCAAGGTTTTCAAGGCTTTAAACCTGGCAGTGCGTGGTTGACGACGTTTTCTAGCCAATATGCCTTCACGCCGCGTCTTGCTTTGGCTCTTGGTTTGGACAGCCGCTTTGCTGAGAAAAATAGCTTTTATAATGAAAAAGATAGAGACTCAGGCGGCAACATTCATTTTCTTTCGGCAAAATTATTATGGCGAGTTAATCAACATTGGTTGTTGGAGGCGACGATGCAGCAACCGATTCTTGAACAATTAAATGGCACTTTAACCGAAAAAACGAACTATCGCTTTGGATTGATTTATGATTTCTAAAATTTCTTTTTTTATTGCAATGCTTTTTTTATTAACTGCCTGTGGTAGCGGTTCGGTGTCGCTACAAGAAGGCACCAAGGTTGAATTAAGCCTTCAATATTTTTATCTTCAAAACAGCGACTTGACTTATAAAACTTTGCCAGCCGGTCAAAAAACCTTGGTCACCAATAGCGGCGTAGAAGTGGTTTTGCAGAAAGCTTATCTCACTTTATGGAGCATTAGTCTCGAAAAAAACTGTCAGCAATTTTCTTGGCGTAGTTTATTTAATTTTTTGATAGAAGAAGCGGTTGCTCATGCCGAAGAAAATCCACAGGTGATGATTGTGCCGCATGTTATCAATGTGTTGAATACAGATTTAACACCGCAAACATTACCCAGTTTAAGTCCGGCGACGGGAGATTACTGTGGGTTAATCGTGCAATTATTGAAAGCTGATAACGATGCGCAAGGGTTGCCATCGGATGTTGATATGGTCAATAAATTATTATATGTAGAAGGTAGTTATAAAATACTTGGACAAACGGGTGAAGCGATTCCATTTGTGATTGATTTAAGCCAAGCGGCTTTACCCATTTACCTCAATAAAACTTTTCGGCTTAATCAAAGCACGCCACAACAGCAGATTTCCCTTGGTTTTGCTTATGGACAATGGTTTGATAATGTTGATTTTGTTAATATCAATACCATTGCACAGGAGCAAATTATTTTAAGCAATATCTTAAATTTTTCGCTTTTGCCTTAACAGCAAAGGCAGCTTTTATGTTTAATATAAAAGCTGCCGAGTGACAAATTCAAAACTAACCAATTGAAATTATTTGCCGCCAGCTAAGGTTTTTACCACTTGGCGCGCACTGTTTGACATATCTCCTGGTACTTCTTGTACTTGCATAAAAGTACCCATGCTTAAATCAGGAAACATCACCGCCAAACGATATTTGCCTTTCAAAGCCAACACTTGATTACCGCTGACCAATAATTCCCAAGGCAAAGCCGCAGTGGAGCGTGGTGTGCCTACGTCCACTTTCTGCATAATTTGATAGATTTTATCGTTTTTCCATGGCCCTTGGCTGAGGTTTACGCCAAAAACCGTTTGTTCAGCATCTACTTTGGCCTGCCAAGCGAGGGATAACTCGGCTTGCGGATTTTTTAAGGCAGCGGCGACTTGATTAACTGCTTCTTCATGGGAGTTAAAACGCGCAATCACTTCAACATCTTTGAAAGTTGGCATCATCACTGCATATTGATAATTTTCAAGCTCTTTCTGCGTTTTTCCCTGGGCACCAAAAAGCATTAACGCACCTAAAGTATTTTTTAATTCTTCGGCAATAGCACTTAAATCGCCCATCTGATAGGCATAACCCACATACACCGGATTGGTATAAGTGACTTCGATTTTGCCATTATTGTTGGTCACAGCCGCCCGCAATACGGCACCAAAACCACCCATACTTCTTTTATTGACCACGACTTTGCCGGCGGCATCTTTCAGCGCTGGACTGGTAAAGCCAATAATTCGCGCTGTATCATTTTGATAAGGCGATAAAATTCCAACCACCTCAAAACCGGCTGCGCTTAATTTTTCACTGACGGCTTGGGTGGCGGTTTCCAGCGTTTCGCCAGCGGCGCTGCCCATGATAAACGGTTGATATTTAGTATCGGCCTGACTTAACGAAGCAACTAATAATAAAAGTAAAGCAAAAATACGCATAACACCTCGGAAAAATTTTTTGGCTTGGTTATAAAACCTAAACACCGTAAGGCATAAAGGTGATACTACGGTAAAGTATTTGTTGAAAAATGCCTAATTGAATTGCTTTATTTTGAATAGATTTATTTTAATTAAGATTTTGAAAAAATTAGAAAAAATTAAGACAATAATAAGCTAACTAGCTGTAACTTTTTCTTCTTCTTCGCGCAATTGTAATTGCCATAATTCGGCATAATAACCATTGACGGAAATAAGGGATTGATGATTGCCACGTTCAATAATTTGTCCTTGTTCTAACACCAGAATTTCATCAGCATCTACCACCGTGGACAAACGATGCGCGATAACCAACGTGGTATGATTTTCAGCAACTTCTTGTAAGGAATCTAAAATTGCTTGTTCCGCTTTGGAATCCAAAGACGAAGTGGCTTCATCAAAGATCAAAATCGGTGGATTTTTTAATAAGACACGCGCAATGCCAACCCGTTGTTTTTCCCCACCGGAGAGTTTAAGGCCACGCTCACCTACCAAGCTCGCAAATCCTTGCGGAAGTTTTTGAATAAAATGGCTTAAATAAGCACGAGTTGCCGCTGTTTTTACTTGTTCTTCTGCGGCATCGGGATGCGCGTAAGAAAGGTTGTAATACAGGGTATCGTTAAATAAAACCGTATCTTGCGGCACGATGCCAATGGCTTGCCGCAAACTATTCTGGGTAACGTATTTAATGTCTTGGCCGTCAATGGTGATGCGGCCTGCTTGCGGGTCATAAAAACGAAATAACAGTTTGACAATAGAAGATTTTCCGGCACCGGAATGCCCGACGATGGCGATTTTTTTGCCAGCCGGTACGCTGAAGCTGATATTGTTTAAGATGGTTCTTTGTTCATCATAGCTAAAGCTAATGTTTTCAAAGCGAATTTCGCCATGTGTTACTTGTAAAGCCGTTGCGTCTTTTGCATCTTGAATTTCTGGCTGACGTTCTAAAAGATCAAACATGCGCTCTAAACTGGTGAGAGAGTTTTTCATCTCGCGATAAACAAAGCCCAAAAAGCCCAATGGCGCAAAGAGTTGTAATAGATAGGCATTAACCATCACCAAGTCGCCTAAAGTTAATTGGCCGGTGACGACTCCATTGGCCGCCATCAACAGCATGATAGTAATAGAAAAACTGATAATCGCGCCTTGGCCTAAGTTTAAGATCGATAGGGAACGCTGGTTGGCAATGCCGGCTTGTTCGACTTTGGCTAAGCCTTCGTCGTAACGTCTAGCTTCAAAATTTTCATTGGCAAAATATTTAACCGTTTCATAGTTTAAGAGGCTATCAATGGCTTTGCCGTTGGCTTCCGATTCTAGGTTATTTTTGCGTCGGACAAATTCATTCCGCCATTCAGTGACAAAATACGTAAACAAGGAATAGACAATAATGGCGGCGAAAGCCACCACAGCAAACCAAAAATCTAATAAAACAAAAAGGATAATGCTGACGAGTAATAACTCTAGCAAGTTTGGAATAATATTAAAAATCAGAAAACTTAAAATAAAACTTAAGGACTGGCTGCCACGTTCAATATCGCGGGAAACACTGCCGGTTTTGCGTTCCAAATGAAAGCGTAGCGATAAATTATGGAGATGGACAAAAACCCGATGGACAATGCGACGGATAGTGCGTTGAGTGATAAAAGAAAAAATAAAGTCGCGTAATTCGCTAAATAACACATTGCTTAGACGCAATAAGCCATAGGCAATCAGAAAAAATAGCGGTAGAACCAATACCGGATTTTCCAAGCTAAGATCAAGACTATCCACGATATTTTTTAAGAGTACCGGCAAAATTACCAAAGCAATTTTGGCAAGGATTAAAAAAGCCAGTGACCAAAATAATTTACCACGTTGTTCCCATAAAAATGGCAGGAGCGCCTGAAGAAATTTGAGATGATTCATGATGTTGAAGTTACTAAGAAAAAAGAAATGCTTGAATTTAGCAGTAACAAAGAAGATAAACTAGCAGACGGTTTTTCCTGAAATCATTTTTTCATTACCTTAAGTTAGCAAGTAAGCGCCAAGAATTAAAAAAGCACTGGCGATTTACCAGCGCTAATTTTTTAATTTATAAAGTGAAAATTTACTCTGGCAATTTCACATCCACCCACACTAAGCGATGATCAGAAGTCGCCAAAAAGTCTTTGATGACAATTTGACCATCGGCTTGTACTTCTTTCGTAATCACTAAATACGAAAAAGGTTCATTGGGTGTTGGCCAAAAAATGCCTGAATTTTCAACTTCTAAAGTTGCCGAGGGTAAAACATAGTCCACGCGCAAGGCACCCGAAGAAGGACCAAAGGCCGCCGTATCAAAACCGGCAAAGCCAGTATGCGAAGCATTGGGATTTGGGTTGCGTTGTGCAAATTCCACGCCGCCATCGCTTTGTGGAATCAAGGCGCCGCCGCTTACCGCCGGATTGATCAACGGATGATTGATAAATTGCAAGGCAGCATTATCCGTGCTGTCGCCATCAAAGGGGTCGGCATTGTAATCCCCCAGGATAACAAAATGTGTATTGGCCGCCAGTCCGCCGCTTTTGCCTTGATCGTCCTTAAGATAACCGCTTTTGTTTGGGTCAATATAATCGGCAAATAAGCGAATTTCATCATGGTTGCGTGTGCCATTGCGATCTTCAGCACCATCAAAAACCGGCGGCGTAGGATGCGCGGCCAAGACATGCACGGTGCCTGTCGGCAGTTGCACTGGAATGTCCACATGATTTTTTGAGGATAAACGAAAAATGGCTAACTCTTCCGCTGCATAAAAACTGCTGCCATCGGGATTTTTGGGCAATTTGGCATTGGGCATATCTTGCCAGAGAAATTTCTGGAAGGTGCGGATATTGTTGGTAGCTAAAGGAAATTTTGAGTAAATCACAAAGGCATATTGGCCAGGAAAAAAGCCAAAACCAAAGGCATCATTCGGGCCACCGACGCTGCCATTATTGTCCAAATCAAAGCCGGAAGGCACACCGGTATTGGAATCCGCTACATAAACATGCGGATAAGCAATGGGTTCAGCGCCATTTTGAATTTGGGCGAGATAATTATCTTGAAATAATTTTGCGGCTTCGCCATTGGCATCGTAGTCAAACTCATTGATAAGTAAGACATCGGGACGAAGGCGCTGAATAACCTCAGCAACATTTTTGGCTTGCGTATTATCAGGGGTGCTTAAATCACGGATTAAATCGCCTTGATTATTGCGATTCAAAGAGGCATTGAAAGTAGCAAAACGAAAGACGGTTTGTGTATTTTCGCTTCCGTTATCATTGTTGTTGTCGTCTGAATCTGAGCAGGCGCTCATACTAAATCCTAAAGCTATGAAAATAAAAAAATAAACAAGCGTTTTTGTCAGGCGCATAATATCCTTTGGTGTAAGTTAAAAACGCGCCTGATTATACGGCTTGCTTGTGACAAGGTGATGAAAGGGTAACTACCTGCGGCTTTGCTGACAAATTATCAAAAGTCTTGACAAGTTCGGCTAAAAGCTATATTTTTCGCGGCTTGCCAAGGTTTCTCTTGGTAAAACAACAAAGGCTATGTAGCTCAGCCGGTTAGAGCACAACACTCATAATGTTGGGGTCGTCAGTTCGAGTCTGACCATAGCCAGTTTTTCCTTCCTCCTTCCTTATGATGGCGTCCTATCGTTCTCTTTCGTTCTCTGCCGCCGACAACGTTCAGAACAATACACCACCGTCTCCCAATTCTTCTCCCAGCGCTTACGCCAGGCAAAGGGGCGCTTACCAAGCCTTTACCCTGATTTTCAATAAACAATCACAGGAGTTGCTGATGGATGCTGTGAGTTACACCGAAGCAAAAACACACCTTGCCGAAACTATGGAAAAAGTTTGTGCTAATCATCTGCCGGTGATTATCACCCGAGAAAACGCACCTGCTGTAGTTATGCTTTCTTTGGAAGATTATCAAGCACTTGTTGAAACAAATTATCTTTTAAAAAGTCCTGCGAATGCCAAACGTCTGTTGCAAGCGATTACGGATTTGAATGCTGGCAAAGGACAAGAACATGATTTATTTCCATGCGATTGATTTTTTCTGAATTGGCCTGGGAAGATTATCTGTACTGGCAACAAACTGATAAAAATATACTCAAACGTATCAATATACTTATCGAAGCAACTCGGCGTGCTCCTTTTGCCGGCATTGGTAAGCCTGAACCCTTGAAATATGCTTTATCGGGTTATTGGTCGCGGCGTATAGATGCCGAACATCGCTTCGTCTATAAAATCGAAGATCAAGCGCTTTTGATTGCACAGTTGCGCTATCACTATGATCAATAAAAAATTAAATTAAGCATTTCGGTTTTCCTGCGTTCTCTGCCGCCGACAACGTTCAGAACAATACACCACCGTCTCCCAATTCTTCTCCCAGCGCTTACGCCAGGCAAAGGGGCGCTTGCAAACTGGGCAGATTTTTTCGGGTAAAAACAATTTCTTATGCGTCATGTCGCTGATAACGGATCAAAGCTTTTTTGCTTTTATCTTTTAACCAAAATAGGCTGGCGCATTGCCTTCTTTCCATTTGATATTACAGCCCATACTGGGAATTTGCTCGCTCATGATTTCCTGGCCAGATAACACGGCATCAGCAGCACTGCGTAAATCTTTGCCGCTGACAGGTACTTCGTTGCGTGGTCGCGCATCGTCAAATTGACCGCGATAGACCAACTTGTGTTCGGCATCATACAAGAAAAAATCTGGGGTACAGGCTGCTTGATAGGCTTTGGCAACTTCTTGATTTTCATCAAAAATATAAGGAAAGCTGTAACCAAATTTAGCAATTTCTTCAATCATTTTTTCTGGGCTATCTTCAGGATATTTTTCAACATCGTTACTATTGATAGCGACAACCGCCAAGCCACGCGCTTGATATTCCTTGGCAAATTCCGCCAGACCTTCGCGCAAACGCTGCACATACGGACAATGATTGCAGATAAACATGACTAACAACGGTTGACCGGCAAAGTCGCGCAAAGCCACGGTATGGCCGGTTTTAGGTTCTAATAAAGCAAAATCCGGGGCAGTGGAATGCAGCGGTGCCATCGTTGATTCAGTGCGAACCATTATTTACTCTCCTGTAAAATAAAAAAATAAAAAAGTCTTTGTTTATAAAAAGAAAAAATCAAGATGTTAAATATCTTTCGCCAAGCGAATACCCGCAAAAATATCATCGCGTTCTGGGGTGAAAAAATTACGATAATGTCTGCTTATCAAGCGTTTGGAAGTAAAAAGGCTTTGACCGCGTAACACATAACGACTACCAAACCAAGGTTCGGAATAAGTGCGATAAGCATCGGCACAAAAGCCAGGATAGGGAAGAAAACGGCTTGAGGTCCATTCCCAAACTTGTTGATGCGGAAGCGTTATTTGACCCGCCGCATATTCCCATTCGCGCTCGCTCGGCAAGCGTGCGTCCGCAAATTTGGCATAGGCTTCCGCTTCATAAAAATTAACATGTTGCATCGGCAAATCAGCGATCAGGGGTTGCCAGTGCGCAAAAACTCTTTGTTCAAAATCACTGGCATTAGTCGTTTCTGTGGCTTTTCGCCAATAACGCGGCAGGCTACGTCCTTGATTTTTAAGCCAAAGCCAACCTGATTCTGACCAATAATCACGCACTTGATAACCACCAGCCGCGACAAAGGCCAAAAATTCACTTTGTCGTACTGGCGTACTGGAGAGTTGAAACGCCGCTACTTCAACCCAATGTTCTGGTTTTTCATTATCAAAAACAAAAACTTTTCCGTTGCTTTTTTGACCTTGCCGAAATTGGCCACCCGAAAAGCGCAACCATTCACCAGGCGGCAGCGGCCTTAAGGACGGCGTACCCGGGAGCGCTGGATAGGCATGGGTTTGACGGCTATAAAGCAAGGCTTCGTTGTGCATATCATGATGAAAAAGCGACAGTAAAACAAAATAGGCGAAGTTTTGATTGTTACCTTCGGCAAAAATTTTTTCTTGTACATCTGCCAAAACTTTATCGCAGTAATCAATTGTTTCCTCTGGAGAAATATAGTCCTGCTGCCAACGCTTATCATGGTGCATGGTCGCCGAGTTATACCAAAAATCGCCTTGAGTGATGCGACTGGCTTTGTTAGGGTTGGCCTCGCGTAAGCAGAAAAATTCTGTAAACCAGGTCATGTGACCCAACTCCCACAAGGGAGGATTAACTATCGGTAATTCTGTGCCAAGCCATTGTTTTTCCGTTAAATCTTGTAACAAAAATTTGGCATATTGTACGCTTTCCGCCAAAGCCGCCGACGATACTGCCGGGGAGAAAACCTGTGAATGAATCATTAACACCTCAATCTATTCGGCTTAAGTCTCTTGAGTCTCAATCGGTTGAGTCGCCATCTATGCGCCACGTTGCGCAAACTGCCACCGATCAATCATCCGTACCGCCGCTTTATATCAGCCTCGTGCGTCCCTTTTCCACTGTTAAACACATTGGTACCCAGCACACAGCAGGACGTTGGGCGAATATCTTGCGCCAACTTGGTCATAAAGTGCATGAACAAATGCACTGGAGTGTCGAGCCAAGCGATTTGATGATCGCTATTCATGCTCGCAAAAGTGCCAGTGCCATCCGTGCTTTTCGGGAGACTTATCCTAATAAGCCTTTGATTGTTATCATGGCAGGGACGGATTTATATCATGATTTACCCGATGATAAAGAAGCGCAGGAATCGTTGCAATGGGCTGATCGCTTGATTGTATTACAAGCGGAAGGCATGAAAGCCTTACCAGAAATTTATCATCCAAAAACGCGCATTATCTATCAATCTGCCTACCCACTACCAGCATTCCAATCCAAAAATTATCTGTTTAATATTTTGATTATTGGACACTTGCGTCAAGAGAAAGACCCTTTTTGTTTACCCAAAGCATTACCTTTTTTAAGCGAAAAAACCGAAATTCGCATCTTTCATTATGGCCGAGCGCTAAGTGAAGAAATGGCCGCACAAGCAAAAAAATGGCAAAAAGAAGATTCACGCTATCAATGGCTTGGTTATAAAAATCCAGCATTTGTGCGACAAAAAATGCGCCATGCTGATCTTTTGGTGCATAGCTCTTTATTGGAAGGCGGTGCTAATGCCATTTGTGAAGCGATCCAAACCGATTTGCCGATTATCGCTTCACAAGTGCCTGGCAACATTGGGATGCTCGGTGAGAATTATCCTGGGTTTTATCCCGTACAAAATCCACAAGCCTTGGCTGATAAAATTCGCAAAACCATGAATGATAAAGTTTTTTATCAAGCATTGGCGCAAAAGGTGAAAGCGCGGCAATCTTTTTGTGCGCCAGCGCGGGAAAAGATGGCGATAGATAATTTATTAAAAGAATTTTCAAAAAGTTATTAACCCAAGCGTTGATTGCCAACGTCTATTTTTTGCAGGAGAACACCCATGGAAGTAACTAACAAAATTGTCAGTAAAAATAAGTCAGTACAGCACATCCCAACTTGTGATGAAACAACGAAAAACGAGATTTTACAAGGTTTGTTACAACAACCGAAAACCTGTTCACCAAAATATCTTTATGATCATCTGGGTAGCAAACTTTTTGAATTGTTGTATTTGGTGCCGGAATACTACGTCAATAATTGTGAACAAGAAATTTTTGCCCAACATGGTTTGGAAATTGGCGAAACCTTAAAAAACTATAGGCATATTTTTGAACCTGGCTGCGGCAGTTGTGAAAAAATTCAAGCACTTTTGCGGTTTTTACCAGCCAAAACCTATACTGGTTTTGATATTGCCGCTGAACAATTACAAGTAGTGATAAAAAATTTACAGCAAAATTATAAAAATACGGAAATTTACGGCATTCATGGCGACATCTTAAATCAAGCGCATTGGCAACATTGGCAAGACCAGGCTGTGCATCTGGATGCTGGACGGTTAATTTTTTATCCTGGGTCAAGCCTTGGCAATTTTGATTTACCTTGGCAGCGGTTTTTATTAGAAAATTTTGCTAAATTAGCAGGAAAATCAGGCGGCTTATTGATAGGAATTGATCTAATAAAAGACCTAGAGGTTTTACAACTAGCCTATGATGATCCCTTGGGGATTTCTGCCGCCTTCAATAAAAACATTCTGTTGCATCTTAATACCTTACTCAGTGCGGATTTTGACTTAAATAATTTTGTCCATCGGGTGCATTTCAATCCTGATTATTCGCGCATGGAGATGCACCTGGAAAGTTTGCTCAAACATCAAGTTATCGCTGCCGATCAGGTTTTATCTTTTGAAGCCGGCGAGACTATTCATACTGAAAGCTCTTATAAATTCACGATTGATAGTTTTTCAACGCTGGCGGCTAGTGCCGGCTGGCAGTTGCAAAATTATTGGCAAGATGATCGGGCTTATTTTGCTTTGTTTTATTTTGAAATTAACCGCTAGATAGGACTTTATCATGAGTAATGCTTCTCCTGTTGTGCTCCGTCCTTATCGCTATTGGCAGCCAGATTGGTCTTTTTGGTTATTGGTTTTATTGACTTTTTTCGTTAGTTTTTTCTTAAATATACATCTGCCGCTATTGAATTGGGATGAAGGCGCTTTTGCTTCGGCCAGTTGGCAGATGTTAAATAGCGGTAATTATCTGACGCCACAGCTTTTTGGTGAAGCACGCTTTGATAAACCTATCAGTATTTATTATCTACAAGCGGCGGCTTTGGCCTGGGTCAATGAACCTTGGGCGGTGCGTTTGCCTTCGCTTTTGGCCGGTTTCTTTTGGGCGCTGGCCTTAGCGGTCTTTGCACAACGAGAATTTGCGCCAAGTACCGAAAAAAATTCTCAAAAAAGTTCTCAAAAAACTCCTGGAAAAAATGCCGGTAAAATCGCCTTTTTGCTGATTCCTTTAACCTTGGGCAGCAGTGTGATTACGCATGCTGCCACTGCCGATGCCTGGTTAAATTTTTTCTTGACGGTCAGCATGTTGCAGTTATATCGCTATTGGCAAGAGCCAAAAAATAGCACCGCTTGGTGGATTTTTTTGAGTGTTGCTTTGGGGTTGCTCATGAAAGGGCCTATCGCTGTGGCCATTCCTGGCGCGGTTAGTCTTTTCTTTTATCTTTTGACCGGACAAGGCGGACGTTGGTTAAAGCTCTTGATTTTTTGGCCTGGTTGGCTCTTGGGCTTACTTGTAGTTTTACCGTGGTATGGCTTGATTTACCTTGAACACGGTCAAGCCTTTATCGAAGGATTTTTCGGACGGCATCATTTAGATCGCTTAACACAACCTTTGGAAAATCATGGCGGTGATGTTTGGTATTATTTTATTGCCGTGTGGTTGTTGGTCTTGCCGTTTAGTTTTTGGTTATTTTTTGCTTTATGGCGCTTGCCGAGGTTGTTTAAGGAAAAAGCGCCATTGTTTTTATTTTTAACACTTTGGTTTGTTTTAGTTTTTATCCTTTTCACTTTGACCTCTACCAAGCTGCCGCATTATCTTTTATATGCCAGTGTGCCGTTATTTTTGCTGTTGGTGGCGACGCCGCCGCGATCAGCGTTGATGACGCTCTTTGCCGTCATGCCGGTGGCGATCTTTTTGGTCTTATTGCTTTTTTTGCCAGAGTTTATTCGGGTGCATCTCAATGCCGTGACTGATATTTTGTTATTGGCGCAACTCCACGGACTGTTGCAAAGTTTTGATGCAAGCTATTTTTGGTCTGTGGGCGGTGCTTTGGCGGTTATGTTATTGCTCTGTTGGTGGCCTTTACCTTTATGGCAAAAGCCCTTGTGGGCAGCGTTGATTTTTTTAGGGATTTTTTATGGACAGCTCTTGCCAAAATATGCCGAAATCGTCGAAAAACCGATAGAAGACATTGGGATGCAAGCCCAAGAAGCGCAAAAAACCGTGTATCTCTATCGTTTGCAAAGTCCAAGTTTAACGCTTTATCAAGCTCATCCGGCTGAAAAACTTCCAGAAAATCCGCCAGCCGGTGCCTGGCTTGCAACCACCATCAAGCATCGGGATGCCTTTCCTTTGGCGAAGGTTTTATATCAACAGCATGGGGTGGTGTTGTTGCGGCTGCCGTGAAAGTTTTTTGCAATAAAATGGTTAGAGGAAAAATAGCTAAAGATCATCTCTCAAGGCTGTAACGAAGCGGTAAAGTTAGCGCTGTATGCTTGGCGGCGCCTGTTTAAGGCAGGGTGCTTTAGCATCTGTTACGATAACTTTTGAGGATGGGATGATGCAGAAATTTTTAACCGGTTGGCGGCAGTGGACGCTGGCCTTTTTGTTTTGCTTGCCGTTTCAAGCGCAGGCCAGTGTGCTGATTACGGGCATTATTGATGGACCACTTTCCGGTGGTTCACCAAAAGCCATTGAGCTTTATATTTCGGGAACTGAAAATTTATCTGATTATCGGTTGGAGCGTTCTTCTAACGGGGGAGCATTTGGTTCACCATTGTCTCTATCCGGCACTTTCACCGATGAATTTGCTTATTTGGTTGGGACTGCAGGTAATGGTCTAACAGATTTTCAAGCTGTTTTTGGAAGCAACGGCGGTTTTGCTAATATTGTCGGTTCTGCATCCAGCACGGTTTCTGGTAATGGTGACGATGCCTTCCGCATTGTGCGTATTGCTGATAGCACAGTGATTGATCAGGTTTTAGCAGGCGATGGCAACAGTATTCACACAGATAGCTATTTATATCGCAAAGATGGCACTGGCCCAGATAGTGGTTGGGTTCCTGCAAATTGGAACATTCCTGGCAATGATACCTTGGATGGTTTAACTGTTGCTCAGATTGATGCGGCTGTGCCGTTTGGGACATACAGTGCAGGCCTACCCCCAAGCGGCACCACCCTGTCTATTGCCAATATCAGCCAAGCGGAAGGCAATAGTGGTACCACAACATTCATCTTTACTGTTACCCGTTCCGGTGATACTTCTGCCGTAACTTCAGTAGATTTTGCTACTGCGGATGGTACGGCTGTAGCCGGTTCTGATTATACGACTGCTTCTGACACCGTGACTTTTAATGCCAATGACACAACACAAACTATTGATATTTTAGTGAGTGGTGATACCGACACAGAGGCAGATGAAACGTTTACCATCACCCTTTCCAATCCTTCCGCTGATGCAACCATTACCACCGATACGGCTACCGGAACGATTCAGAATGATGATGGCGTGGCCTTAACCTTAATCAGTGCGATTCAAGGCAGTGGTGCTGCCAGTTCTTTGGTCGGTCAGACGGTGACGATTCAAGGCGTGGTGATTGGTGAGTTCAATAGCGTTTCTTTTTATGGTGGTAGCGTTGATGAATTGGATGGTTTTTTTGTCCAGGAAGAAGATACCGATGCCGATACCAACCCATCGACCTCTGAAGGGATTTTTGTTTATTGCGGTAGCACGGGCAGCAATTGTCCAGCAGTTGACGAAGGCCATATTGTACAAGTGACTGGAACAGTTTCAGAGGTTTTTGATGTTACCCAAATCAGCCCATCATCTGCTGCTGATGTGAATGTTGTTGATAATGGCAATAATCTAAATCTGGTGACCCCAGCAAGCGTAAGCGTTACAGACTTGGTGAGCGGAGGCGATAAGAATGCGTACTATGAAGCCTTTGAAAGCATGTTGGTTGAATTTGCTGAAACCATGTATGTTTCTGAATACTTTGAACTGGCGCGTTTTGGTCAAATTGTCCTAACTGAAGGTAGTCGTCCTTATCAATATACCCATACCGACACTACCCCAACCGAGGCTGAGTTTGCGGCTTATGAAGCGGCGCTTGAGTTACGCACGATGATTTTGGATGACGATGCCAATGGCAACAACAGACCTATTGATACGAATGCGGATGCCAATGCCGCTTATTTCCATCCACAGCCTGGTGGCTTAGACTTGGCAGCAGGACAAGGTACCGGGTTTTTCCGTGGTGGTGATGCCATCGACAATCTGACCGGGGTGATGAATTATGCCTTTAGTGAATGGCGGATTCGTCCAGTGGATTATGCAGTCAATACCTTTGCTGTGGTGAATGATCGTGCTGATGCGACACCGGCTGTAACAGGCGATGTGACAGTAGCGAGTTTTAATGTCTTGAATTATTTCACCTCGGTTGATACCACTTCCAACAACAGTGGTAGTTGTGGTGCGAGTGGCACGGACGATTGTCGAGGTGCTGATTCTCCGGCTGAATTAACCCGCCAGACAGATAAATTGGTCAAGGCATTGGCTGCCATTGATGCCGATGTGTTTGGATTGATTGAGATTGAAAACAGCGACGATAGCGCCACATTAGCTTCATTAACTCAGGCTTTGAACACGGAATTGGGCAACAGTGATTACGATTACATCAACACCGGCTTTATTGGAAGCGATGCCATTGCCGTGGCGCTGATGTATAAGCCATCCGTCTTGATGCCAGTGGGCACAACCGTCGAAGTGGACGAAGCGGCTTTTGTAGATCCAAGAAATATTGGGCCGAAAAATCGAGCGGCTTTGATTCAATCCTTTGCGGTGATTGATAAGAACAATCCAGGTTTTGGTGAACAATTCACTGTGATTGTCAATCATCTCAAGTCTAAAGGCAGTTCATGTGGTGCTGGTGATGATGCCACAGATGGCAGTGGCAATTGTAATGGCACCCGAACCGATGCAGCCGATTATTTAGTCAACACCGTGTTAGCTGGTAGTAACCCAACGGGCATCAACGATACAGACTATTTAATCATTGGCGACCTCAATGCCTACAAGGGTGAGCAGCCAATCGCAACCATCAAAAACGCCGGTTATACCGATCTGATCGAGTCTTTTAACGGCAATAATGCTTATGGTTATGTTTTTGATGGAAAACTGGGTTATTTAGACTATGCTTTAGCCAATGCCAGCATGACGGCTCAAGTGGTTGATGTGAAAGAATGGCACATCAACGCCGATGAAATTCCTGTCTTTGACTACAATGATGCAATCCGCGATACAGGTGAGAGCAGTTTTGAAAAAGAAGTGGCTGGCAATGATCTGTATGATGCTGATTTATGGCGCACTTCCGACCATGATCCGGTGCTGATTGGCTTAAATTTGCGTACTCCCCAAAGCGTAAGCGTAACGGTGGTTAACGACGGCAACAGCAAAAACAGCCTACGCAAGGTCATTGCTGCTGCTGGCGCGGGTGACACCATTGATTTGAGCCTGTTGCGCGGCACCTTGAATCTTACTGAACCCTTGGAAATTACCAAAAACCTCACCTTACAGGGTCTCGATGCGCTGAATTTTGCCATCAGCGGTCGGAATCAGTATGCCATTTTTGTGGTGAAAAATGGCGCGACGCTGACCTTAAACGACCTTTATTTGTATCGCGGCAATGCCACCAGCGGCGACGGCGGTGCTTTGCAAGTGATTGAAAATAGTCAAGTTGTACTGAATCGTGTGCGCTTACAAGGCAATCAGGCGGCCAATGGTGGCGCGATTTTTATTGAGGCTGGTTCTAGCGTGCAGTTGATCAATAGCTTAGTTGCCGGCAACTATGCTACGGTCAGCGGTGCGGGTATTGCCAATCGGGGGGATTTACAAGTCATCAACAGTCACATTGTTTTTAACCGTGCGGACGGTCAAGGCGGTGGTGTTTTTAATGATGGTAACTTGACCCTTGTGAATAGCTTGATTTGGAACAATACCGACGTAAGTGGCCGCAGTAGCAGCAGTAATAGCACGGCTTCGGTACAAGCGCAGCAGCCGATTACCAGTCGGGTAAAAAGTTTAGTACAAGGGTTGTTGGCTACTGATGGGAATTTAGATGGTTTGTTTAACGCTGTGAATTATCCGCAGTTAATTCAAATGGGCAATTCACAAAAAGCGACTATACCAAGTTTAGGCGGCGACTTCCGTCCGAAAGCAAGCAGCGTTTTGGTGGATGCTGGCAATGATGCCAGTTATGACAGTAGCTTATATGGAATCTTTGATCTTTTTGGCAAAGTCCGTATCAATGGCTCAGCGATCAATATCGGTGCTTTTGAATAAACGTTATTGATATTTTTTCCTTCATCTAAGGCCGCATCTGCGGCCTTTTTTGTGGCTTCTGTTTTTGCCTATCTACTGACAAGGCCGACTGAGATACGGCGAGTTTGCCAAACAAAAGCGCCAAGGTAGGGAAAAAGCGGGATTCTTTGCTGAAATCCCAATGCGTGCCGTACAAAGGATTGGCGAAGATGACGGGGTAGCATGTTCCAGCCACAGGCGATTATCCGTGAGGCTTACATTATTATCTTGTAAATCAATGCCCAATGCGAGAGTTAAGCGGCCAGGACCATTGCATAACCGATACGTGTCACTGATTTTTCGACGTTCCTGCATTTTTTCAATACCTTGCAATGGTTCCAAGGCACGGATCAGCACGGCATTGGCTTCGTCTTCTTTGCCAGTAATAATGTTCAATAAATGGTGAATGCCATAAGAAAGATAGACATAGGCGCGACCACCGGCTTGATAAAAAATTTCGCTGCGTGGGGTACGGCGTTGAAAAGCATGACAAGCTGCATCATCCGCGCCACGGTAGGCTTCGGTTTCCACAATGCGACCAGCAGTGATTATGCCTCTGCCTTGTTCTTGACTGACGAGGATTTTGCCCAGTAAATCTTTGGCCAGAAACAAGACATCGGAATGCTGGTAATAGGTGAGGGGTAAGCAGTTTTTCGGCATGATTGCCATCAATTTATAGAAGAATAGCCTTAACCTAAAGCTATTCTTATCAAGAAGATAAATAGTAAATAAATTAAGCGCTTTTCTCTTGCACCTGCTGTTTAAGACTGGCTTCTAAAAATAGATCTAAATCCCCATCCAACACTGCTTGGGTGTTCGAGGTTTCCACCCCAGTGCGTAAGTCTTTGATGCGGCTTTGATCCAAAACATACGAGCGGATTTGACTGCCCCAGCCAATATCGCTTTTACTATCTTCTAAGGTTTGGTTAATGGCATTTTTCTTCTGTAATTCAGATTCATAGAGTTTAGCGCGTAACTGATTCATGGCGATCTCGCGGTTGCGAATCTGTGACCGATCCGACTGACATTGCACCACAATGCCTGAAGGTAAATGGGTGATACGAATCGCCGACTCGGTGCGGTTGACGTGCTGACCACCGGCACCGGAAGCGCGATAAACATCCACCCGTAGATCAGCGGGATTGATACTAATTTCAATTTTATCATCCACTTCTGGTGAGACGAACACGGCAGAAAAAGAGGTGTGCCGTTTATTATTGGCATCAAAAGGTGATTTTCGCACCAAACGATGTACGCCGGTTTCGGTTTTCAGCCAACCATAGGCATATTCACCTTGGAAATAAATGGTGGCGCTTTTAATGCCAGCGACATCACCGCCTGAAACTTCAATCAATTCTGTTTTAAAACCATGCGCTTCCCCCCAACGTAAATACATCCGCAACAGCATGTCCGCCCAATCTTGCGCCTCGGTGCCGCCGGAACCAGCCTGAATATCGAGATAGGCATGATTGCCATCCATCGGATCAGAAAACATGCGGCGAAATTCTATTTTAGCGACAGTTTTTTCAAGAATTTCGCTCTCCTGAACAATCACTTGAAAGGTTTCTTCGTCACTTTCTGTCTCGGCCAGAGTTAAGAGTTCCAGGTTATCCTTGACTTGTTGGGTAAGCGAATCGAGGCCGCTAACAATTTCTTCTAATTGACTTTTTTCTTTGGTTAAGGCTTGCGCACGTTCGGGATTATTCCACAGTTCAGGGTTTTCTAATTCACGACTGACTTCTTCGAGGCGATCTTTTTTCTCAACGTAGTCAAAGATACCTCCGAAGATCACTCACTCTTTGATCTAAGTCTTTTAATAATAAACGGGTTAGATTGGTTTCCATAGTTTTTCCTAAAGTTTTCATGCATTGTCATGTAGATAATTTTTTGAACACATTTTTAAAAATGCCTTCAGATGATTTCAATATAATCAACAAGTAAGCTCACGCTGGCGCGTCCACGATAAAGGTTAAATTCTGGACGATAAATTAAGCGTATCTGTTGACAACGGCTGGGTAATAAACTGGGTAATTGAAAACGCAAGGCATCAAAAACACCACCATCGGGATGCCGTACTTTTAATTTCAAGTGCTTGTCTTTCAGTAAGCGTTGATCTTCAACAAAAAATGTTCCTTCAAATAAGGGCGAAGGACAACCTTGTCCCCAGGGGTGATCATCTAAACTTCGCACAAACTCGACATTTAAATCCGCCGCGCTTAACTCGCCATCGGTTAAGAGTAATGGGGAAAGCTGTTCTTCGGTTAAATTTTTTTCGGAAATTTCATTAAAAACTTTTTGAAAAAAAGCAAGTTTTTCCTGATAAATGCTTAAACCAGCGGCGGCGGCATGACCGCCAAATTTGATGATTAAACCTGGATAACGTCGGTCAATATCGGCCAAAGCATCGCGAATATGAAAGCCTTCCAAGGAACGCGCCGAGCCTTTTAAAAGTCCGCTTTCTTGCGCTGGCGCAAAAATAATGGTCGGGCGATGGTAGCGGTCTTTGATTTTCGAGGCGATTAAACCGACAATCCCCTCATGCCATTCCTCGGCAAATAAACAAATTCCGCTGGCGAGTCCTTGTTTTTTAATACTATTTTCAACCAAGGCTTCGGCTTTTTGCCGCATCTGTTCCTGTAAATCTTGGCGTTGATGATTGAGTCCATCCAGTTGTTTTGCCCACATGCTGGCCTCATCCAAGGTGTCAGCCAATAAACAATGAATGCCAATTTCCATATTTTCTAGGCGACCGGCAGCATTGATTCTGGGACCTAAACGAAAGCCAAAATCGCTGCTTTTGAGTTGTTCGAGGGTCACACCGGTTTGCGCTGCCAAGGCTTGAATGCCTGGACGACAGCGTTTTTGTCGAATATTTTCAATGCCATTGCTCACCAAGATGCGATTATTGACATCCAGCGGTACGACATCGGCAATGCTTCCCAAGGCAACTAAATCCAGAGCTTCCCCTAAATTGAGCGTAGCAGCGGGATGTCCCTGTTGTCGCGCCAGTTGGCGCACGGCGATCAAGAGATAAAACAAGACACCGACCCCAGCCAAGTTGCCACTCGGTAAAGGATCACCTAACACATTGGGATTGATAATATAATCAGCTTCTGGCAGCACTTCCGGCGGCAAATGATGGTCGGTGATTAAAACCTCCATGCCGTAATTTTTGGCCTGCCGCACGCCTTGATGATTGGCAATACCATTGTCCACGGTAATCAAGAGCTTAGGTTTATACCTCTGCCATATTAAGTCCACAATCGCCGGACTTAAACCATAGCCATGCTTAAAACGGTCGGGAATCACGAAGTTGATCGTCTTGGCACCCATTTTTCGTAATACACTGATTCCTAAAGCGGTACTGGTGGCGCCGTCAGCATCGTAATCCCCTAAAATGACTATAGATTCATCTTTTATCATCGCTTGGAGTAAACGCTCGGCAGCACTTTGCAGGCGTGCATGATTGGGCTGTGCTTGTCTTAGATTTTTTAGTTGATAATCAATGTCTTGTTTGCCAATGCCACGCGACGCATAAATACGTCGCCACACGGGATGGTCTGCCCAAGGGTCAACCTTGGCGGCACGTTGTTTCACCTTTTTAGCATCGCTGCCAAAGGCTTCCGGCATTACAATGCTCCGGCGTTGAGGAGTTTAATAAAAATCGCGTAATCAATCGCCACTTGTTCGGCATAACTTTTAGCAATTTTATAGAGTTCGGCACGAAACTCGGCATGTTTTTTATCAGTTAAACGATAGACCTCGGCTTCAAAGTTGTAGGGACTCAAGGTGCTAGAAAAGTCTTGATCGGCGCGGGCATGGGCGGCGGCCAATAAGACACCCCATTGTTCGCTTAATTTTTCCAAACGGGTACTGCTGTCTAAGTCTTCAAGTGGAAAAGATTTTTTGTAAGGCGAGCGCTCGCGCACCGAAAAAGACAAACCGAGCGTATTGATGCAACCCAGATGATCGTCGGCGTGATTTAACAAGGCTTTTTCAGCATTGGCGACGCGACAACCCATGTCAGCAATTACATTTTCTAAACGACTTTTTTCGCTGCTAGTCAAATAGTTATAAATGGCCGGTTGGCTTTGCGCCTTGACATCAAGGATGCGGTCGTCGTTGGCATTGCTGCTGTCACCGGCGATCAAGACATAATAACGGGCGCTGCCCAAGGAACCGGTGCCGGCATGTAAGCGTTTGGCAATATCTAAGACTTTGAAATAGCTGCTTTTGCCTTTTAAGCCTGAGCTTAAATAGAAGTGATAATTTTCAATAGCTTGTTTAATGGCGGCTTTTTCGTTGCTACTGGCGGCTGTTAAATCCTCGTTCTGTAAGTTAAAAGTCCGCACACCGGCTTTAAGCAGCGTCCATTCCGCTAACATTTCGCTGCGGCTTTCTTTTCTTTCTACTTTATCTAAAAATTCATCGAGGATGCCATAAGCGTTTTTCTTGGTAAGGTAATGATTTTTCTCGTTGCTGTTGTTCCGATAACTATCCAAAGTATCTAAATACGCTTCACCAAAGGCATCGCTGTAATTGACGCTCAGGCTTAACCCATTGTCTTTGGCGACGAGAAAAAGTGATATGGCCAAACGCCAGACATCAAGCAGGTAATTGCCGGTCCAGGCTTCATCAAAGTCGTTGAGATTAAAGACCACTTGCTTTTGATCATCGCTAAAAGCACCAATATTAGCGACGTGCATATCGCCCTGAAGCCAGGTGATAGTCCGCGTATCTTGAAAGGCTGAGGTTTTGGCAATGTTTGTCAGATCATGGTAATACCAAGCCGCTGCGCCGCGATAAAAGGTAAAGGCCGAAACGCGCATGTTTTGATATTTTTCTTGCCGAGAAGCGCTATCTAAATTTTTATTTTCATTGATAAAAAAACTTTTTAATGCCGACTCACGACTGCTGCCGCTGACTACCGTCCATTGTGCAAAAACTGGCTGTGCCAGTGAAAAAAGGCAGAAAAAGCTCAGCAACATGACAAAAAAACGTGACATAAAGCACCTAGGAGTAAAGATAAAGAAGCGGCTCTTTTTACAGATTTTTTGGCTTATTAACAAGATAGAAGTAAGGTTTTTACCACAAGTACCTAAAAAAAGTTTGACCATAACTTTTGCTGCCAGAAATATGATTTTTGTTGTTCATAATCATAGATTTCCAATTGTTGGCCTGGTGCAAGAAGGGCTTGAAAACTGCGCATTTCCGGCCTTTCTAGCCATAGCAAAATCTGCTGTTGTGCTTGTGGCAGTTGCGCTGTGGCAAAAGCCTGAAGGTAATCGGCAAAGGCTTGCCAAGCGCCTTCCTGGGGTTGGCCAATAATTTTGGCGCTAACATTTTGTTTGCTAAAGGAATAAAGACTTTTTCCCCAAAACCAGATCGCATTGACCGTCGGCAAGGCATCCCGATGCCGTTGGCGATTGACCGGATGGCTCGCCAAAAATAGCTCGATTTCTGCTTGTAAACGATAAAATTCCTTAAAGCCATTTTGCCATTCTTGCCGGATTTCCCGGCCATGGAGCCAAGGTAGCGGTGTTAATTCTGGTGCAATAAAATTGACATCAGCCAGATAACCGAGATGCGCATCGCGGCTTTGTCGCCAGTTGAGCATAGCAAAGGCGTTTTCGAGGTCTTGGCGTAAATATTTGGCCTCGGTCGCAGGCAGTTGCACAGGCTCGGCGCGGCCACCAGTCATCCCTAAACGAATATGCGTAAAATCCGCGCAGTAAAAATTTTTGCTATAGACCGGCGCTTGTTGCTGTTCTTGGTGATAACGCCAAAAGGCCAGGCCTGGATTAGGGTTATGGCACAACTGCCAAGGCGGCAGGGGGTCGAAAGGTTGACCAAAACGCTGGTAACGCTTGGTTAATTTTTCCGACCAGCCTTGAGTAAGAATATGAATATTAGGCTTTTTTGTTGACGTTTTTGAATTCACGTTGTAAACGGCCAATGCTGTAATAGGTCACGCCTTCTTGCGCTAAATACTGTGGGTCGTAGAGGTTGCGGCCATCAAAAATCACGGGATTTTTTAACTGACTTTTCCAGGCCACGATATTCGGGCTTCTAAATTCAATCCATTCGGTGACAATTGCCAAGGCATCGGCATGTGCAAGCGCGGCCAAAGCACTGTCGCAGATTTTGAAATCTTCCCGTTGACCATAAAGGCGTTCTGCTTCATGAAAAGCAACCGGATCATAGGCTTGCACTTTGGCACCGGCTTCCCACAAGGCTTCTAAAAGATTGCGGCTGGGCGCTTCGCGCATATCGTCGGTGTTGGGTTTGAAAGCCAATCCCCAGAGGGCGAAGGTTTTGCCAGCGAGATCACCATGAAAATGCGCGGAAATTTTGCTAAACAGGCGATTTTTTTGCCGATCATTAACCGCTTCGACGGCTTCTAGTAATTCTGGAAAAAAGTCTTGCTGTTTGGCCGTCGCAATCAAGGCTTTGACATCCTTGGGAAAACAAGAACCACCATAGCCGCAACCAGGATAGATAAAATGATAGCCAATGCGCGGATCGGAGCCTATACCCACGCGCACCATCTCAATGTCCGCACCTAAGTGTTCGGCTAAGTTCGCTAATTCATTCATAAAAGAAATTTTGGTCGCGAGCATAGCATTGGCGGCGTATTTGGTGAGTTCGGCAGAACGAATATCCATGGCGATGATTTTGTCATGATTGCGACTGAAAGGCGCGTAAAGCTGACGCATCGCCTCGGTGGCTTTGGCGTTATTGCTGCCGATGACGATACGATCTGGGCGCATGAAATCTTTAATCGCATCGCCTTCTTTCAAAAATTCAGGATTGGAAACCACGCTGTAGTCAATATTTATGCCTCTGCCTTGCAGGGTTTCGGCGATGGCCTGATTGACTTTATCGGCGGTGCCGACTGGAACAGTGGATTTATTGATGACGATTTTTTCTTCCTGCATAAAGCGGCCAATGCTTCGCGCAACCGCCAAGACATAGCGCAAATCTGCCGAGCCGTCTTCGTCTGGCGGTGTACCGACGGCGATAAATTGGAATGCGCCAAAGCCTACGCCTTCTTCTGCGGATAAGGTGAAATGCAGGCGACCGGCTTTTTGGTTGCGGATCACCATGTCATCCAGACCCGGCTCATGAATCGGCATAATACCTTGTTTTAATTTAGCAATTTTCTCGGCATCCACATCCACGCACATCACTTCATGGCCGACTTCGGCCAAACAGGCACCCGTCACCAAACCAACATAACCTGAGCCAAAAACTGTTACCCGCATGATCATTCCTTTTTTTAATTGATTTTAATGAAAAAACTTATCTTCATCGCCACGTTCGACACTTTGGAAATAGGCCATGGCTTTATGCAGCGCATAGAGCGGTGCTTCGAGCATGGATTCCGGTACCGACGCAGGCAAGCCTTCCTGGTAGTATTTCCGCATTGCTAAAATATGAATGGCCAGCTCACGGCGAAAGAGTTTGTTGTCAATGAAAAAATACTGTGCCAAGCCTTTGACGGCATCGGCGTGCATGGCTTCGCTGACATTTTGACTTTTTTGAATATTTTCTAGCACTGCCCAATCGTTGTCTGGACAAGTGGCCACTAAGGTGATTTGCGCGTCAGCATATTGAATTTCCGGTACGACCAAAGTTAGGCTCGCATCAATGCGATCTAAGCCGCTTTGCACAATTTTTTCCATCGGCAGAAAAATCTTACTTGAAAATTGCACCGCCCAGGCATCCAGATCCTCACGCAAGCTATCCGCCTGGCTTGCAGATAACTGGTGTAACGTTTTGGCGTAGAAGAGATCAAAGAGGAAAATTTGTTGATGTTCTGGCAGTTGGCCTTCCAGTCGGCAGGAAATTTTGTTTGGCGTGTTGTGGCCAAAATCAGCAGGAAAACCCAGGGTAATTTGTACGCTCGACATGATAGTTTTGGCGTGAAGGAAAAGAGGGTGGCGACCAATGCCAGCGACTTGCGGTGCCTGGCGGAAATGTTACCGTTGCTTTCTTCCGAACCTGGCGGGGTTGGCATCCCTCCAGCACGCAAGACCGACACGGCCACCATAGAAGTCGGCGATTATGGGCGATTTTCCCGGCCAAGACAACTATTGCGGCTTGGCTTGTCCCAAGTGGCAGCTTCAGGTATGTGGATTTTGCTTTTCAATAGCGCTGAAACCTGGTTTAACTGCTGAAAATAACTTATTACGGAGTGCTTGCTTATGTCCGAACAACCGCCTTTTTCAGAGCCGCCTTTTTCAGAACCACCGTTGACAGGACGGCAACGCCTGCGTGCCGAACCCAAATCCCAAGCAGCACGCTTTGGGATGTTGTGGCTGCAAGCCGGTTGGCGTGATTTTATCCAAGGGTTTTGGGCGTGGTTGCTGGTGAATGCTTGGTTTAGCTTGTTTCTTTTTTTGTTAAAGCCTTCTGAACAAGGCCAAGTGTATGTTTTGCAACTGCCTTTACTATTGTTGCTGCCTTTTGTCTTAGCCGCCGCTTTTCAGTTGCCGGCGCGTTTAGCACACAAGCAAAACTTTATGATCCAGGATTTATTGATCGCTTTTCAACAAGCACGGCGTTTTTTATATTTTGCCTTGTGGTTGTTATTGTTGGTATTTTTGTTGGTGCTGGCTTGGCAGTTTTTTTTAGTGAGCTATGCCAATAATCATTTTCTCTCGCCATTATTTTTATTATTGACGCTTGCTATCGGCGCATACTTTGCTGCGGGCTTTCTTTTTGCACCCGTCTTAACCTTATTTCAACCTTCCTTAGAGGTGATCCAAACTTGGCAATGGGCGGTGCGTGGTGTTTATGTCAATATTCTCCCTTTGCTTTTGAATTTACTGGGTTTTGTTGCTTTGGTTTTTCCAGCCTTGCTGTTATTTTCGCTGCTTTTGACCGTGTTGGGTATTGATCCCAAAGTGCAACCTGGATTGACTAGCTTTTTATTATTTCCCATCAATGCCTATATTTTGGCCTTAACCTATGGCAGTGCTTATGCTGCCTATCATGATATTTTTCTTGAAGAAGATGCTTCAGCAGAAAACATTGATCAGGAAAAAACCGTGGTGTTTTAGTAAAAGTTTTAGGTTGATTTTTTTAAGAAATGCGGCACCCATTGGGGTGCCTTTTTTTGAATTTTTTAAGCGTTAAGCTTTGTTACTATCAAAAGCCACCTTGGTGATTTCGCCTTCGCTTCTGGCGATGACCACCGCGCCACAGGAGTCACTAAAAACATTGACAGCGGTACGGAACATATCCAAAAAGCGGTCGGTCGCGAGAATTAAAACAATGGCTTCCGCTGGTAAGCCCAAAGCGCCGATGATCACCACAATGGCTACCAAACTGGCCGAAGGCACGGCAGCGACACCAATAGAAGTCAACAAAGCCAATAAAACAATTAAACCTTGCTGTAAAAACGTCAATTCCAGTCCCAAGGCTTGCGCGATAAATAATACTGCCACGCATTCATAGAGCGCGGTGCCATCCATATTGATAGTGGCGCCCAGAGGTAAGACAAAACTTGCCGTTTGATTAGAAACACCAGCGTTTTTTTCAACACTTTCCAAAGTGATAGGTAAGGTTGCTGCTGAAGAACTGGTGGAAAAAGCCGTTAAAATTGCTGGTAACATCGCCGCGTAATGCTTGAACGGATTGACTTGTGCCAATAAAGCTAAAATGAGGGGTAAAGTGATAAAAACATGAAAACCTAAACTCAAAAGCACGGTGACGACAAACCAAAAGAGATTTTGGAACACGGCAATGCCCGACTCAGCCACCACGGTGCTGACCAAAGCAAAAACGCCAAGCGGTGCTAAGCGCATAATAATATGCGTAATTCCCATCATCACTTCAAATACTCCGTGGATGCCTTGTTTCAAGGTGTCACCAGCGGGATGGGTCATTTTCAGCAAAAAATAGCCAAATAATAAACTAAAAAAAATCAAGCCAAGCATCTGACCTTGCGCGGCGGCATCAATGATATTCGGTGGAATGATTTTTAGAAAAATATCTAAAAAATCAGAAAGTTCGCCGCTGCTCACGCGATCAATTACCGCGCTGTCACTTTCCAAAGGCAGGTTTAAGACTGTCTGCGCCGGTTGGCCATTGATAAGTCCCGGCTGGAAAAGGTTAGCGAAAACCAAGCCGGTGACTACCGCCAAACTGGTGGTAAAAAAATAATAAAGCGCAGTTTTTCCGCCTAATTTTCCTAATCGTTCCGGACTTCCGATATTGACCACGCCCATGATCATCGAGGTGACCACCAAAGGTACGACCAGCATTTTTAAGGCATTGATAAACATCTGGCCGATTAAATCCAAAACGCCAAATAACCAATGGGTCGCTGGCAACAGCGAGCCGAGTAAAATAGCCAAGATAATCGCTGTAATGACTTGTAAGGAAAGCGGAATTTTGGTGAGTGACATGCTTTTTTCCGGTTGTAATTAAAAAAAGGGTAAGGGAAGGCTTTACCGTAAAGGAAAAAAGCGGCAAATAAAAGCAATGCTGGCCAGATATTTATAACCAAGCTACCACAAATGCGCACTGCCAAGGCTAAGGTCGAGGGGAAAGTGTTGCTGTTGTTGATATAATTTAGTGGTTGCCAAGCGGCCACGGCTGCTTTTTTGAATAAAACCCTGTTGTAAAAGATAGGGTTCGACCACTTCTTCCAAAGTTTGCCGATCTTCAGCCAAGGTGCGTGACAGGCTATCTAAGCCCACCGGCCCGCCCTTAAAATTTTTTAATAATACTTGTAGATAACGAATATCTTGTTGATTTAAACCATGTTCATAGATAGACAATGCCGCCAAAGTTTCGCTTACCCGCATTTCGTGAATTATCCTGTCACCAGCGGCTTGACTAAAATCTCGCGCCCGTTTTAGAAGGGTTAAGGCGACCCGTGGTGTGCCGCGACTGCATAAGGCCAGACGCAGTGCCGCTTTTTCATCAATTTCAACAGCTAACTGTTTGGCAGCATTGCAAATAATCTGAGAAAGTGCTGCCGGTTGATAAAATTCCAGTCGTTCAATAATGCCAAAACGATCCCGAAACGGCGCACTTAAGCGTCCTGCCAAAGTCGTAGCACCGATCAAAGTAAACTTCGGCAGTGGTAAGCGTACCGCCCGCGCTTGCACGCCTTGTCCCACCAAAATATCTAAAGTGAAATCTTCCATCACCGGATAAAGCATTTCTTCCAAAGGCCGACTAAGGCGATGAATTTCATCAATAAATAATACATCTTTTTCCGAAAGTTGTGCCAAAAGCGCTGCTAAATCGGCTGGCCGTTCTAAAGCTGGCCCGGAAGTATGATGAAATTGTCCGCCACTGCTGCGCGCAATGATCGCGGCCAAAGTGGTTTTTCCGAGTCCAGGCGGGCCGTAGAGCAGCAGATGTTCCAGCGCTTCCTGGCGCTGTTGCGCGGCTTTGAGATAGATGGCTAATTTTTCAACCAGCGCCGGTTGCCCTTGATAATCTTCTAATAATTGCGGACGTAGCAGATTTTTATCATTTTTTTCTTCTTTCGCGTCATTTCCAGCATGGTTTTTAGCCGTTTCTGCTGTATGGGTCTTGGTAATTTTTTCAACCATGGTTTACCTAAAAATTTTTAAGAGCAAGGCTTAATCTAATCCTTTTGCATTCATGTGCTTGGTGAGCGATATTGCAAAGCTAATTGCAAAAGCACTGCTACATCTTCGCCTTCTGTGGGTAAGGCTTGTAAGCGTGCCAATGCCTCTGCCTTGGTAAAGCCGAGTGCTTCTAAACTGGCGGCAACTTCTTGATGTAAAAGGCTGCCAGTGTTTTCGGGAAGTGCGCCACTGAGATCCAAAATCAATCTATCCGCAGTTTTACGTCCCAGACCACGGATGCGACAAAGGCGAGCGGTGTCTTTTTGTGCAATGCTTTGCCAAAACTCACTGACTGAAAGCTGATCTAAAATAGCCAAGGCGAGTTTTCCACCTATACCACTGATTTTTAACAAAGTTTTGAACAAGGCTTTTTCTTCTGCTAAGCGAAAAGCAAAGAGCAGGGGTTGCTCATTTCGCCAGAGAAAATGGCTGTGCAAGTGCAGTGGTGTATGTAAAGGCAAATGCAAAGCCTGTTGTAAGGGCATTTCTAATTCCAAAACCAAGCCAGTGCCTTCTACTTGACATAAGACCTGTGGCAGTTGACGGGCAATCAGTTGGCCATAAATTTGTCCGAGCATTTTTGGTTACTTTTTTTGTAAATTTTTGAAATTTATTGAGAAAATCTAAAGGTTCTTTAACGCCGACGATAACGGCTAGTGGCGAGTAATGCTTGCCGGTTTTGTTTCGCGCGGTCTTCTGACGCATCGGGATGCCGAAGCGGAATTTTTTGGTAAGCATGACAAAGCGCCACGGCGATGGCATCGGAAATATCAAAAGGTACTTTATTATCAATTATTTGTAAACGCAAAAGCCAGGTGTGAAGTTCTTCTTTGGTACTTTGGCCGCGTCCGAAAAGTGCTTGTTTTACTGTGCGCGGCGCATATTCAAAAATCGGTAAGTTTTTGGCCAAGGCGGGTAATAATAAAGCCGTGCGTGCTTGCGCTAACTTCATGGTGCTTTGAATATTCTTCGCTAAAAAGGCACTTTCCACGGCAACAACATCCACATTTTCGCGGCTTAAAAAATCGCTCATCGCTTGTTGTAACTGTAATAAACGTGGCAAAAAGTCGCCAGTTGGTTGTAATAAAAAAGTTTTTTCGCAGTGCCAATTTTTTTGCTCGGTCGTTTTGCACAACAATGCCAAGCCAGTGCGTCGGGAGCCTGGGTCAATGCCAAGAATGCGCATGTATTAAATTTTTCAAAATCACTCGGTTGTTTTAAGTAATGGTCAGAAGCGCAGCAAATTTGTTCTTATGCCTCTGTCTTGATTGTTTTCATTATTATGATTATTTTTATAAAAAGTTAAGGCTATAGGCTTAACGCTGGTACTACCATCAAGATAATTTTTCTAAAATAGCATCGCTGATGTCGGCATTGGAATACACTTGCTGTATATCGTCTAATTCTTCCAGCATATCGAGCATTTTCAACATACTGGCGGCATTTTCTTCATCTAAAGCCACCGTATTTTCAGGCCGCATGGTGACTTCGGTTTGGCTTATGGTTATTTTTGCTTCTTCTAAAGCAGATTTAACCTTTTGATACGCATCGGGATGCGTTAAGACCACTAAGCTCCCGTCACTTTCGGTAACAAGATCATCGGCACCTGCATCCATCACCAGCTCTAAAATTTTATCTTCTGCTCCTTCCACATAAATCACACCAAGATGTTGAAATAAAAAAGCAACCGAGCCGTCAGTACCCAAATTACCGCCGTTTTTGCTAAAGGCATGACGCACCTCAGAAACCGTGCGCTGGCGATTATCGGTTAAACAGTCCACCATTACGGCAATGCCACCTGGGCCGTAGCCTTCGTAACGGATAAATTCATAATCCGCGCCTTCCATATTGCCGCTGCCGCGCTTGATTGCTCGTTCAATGGTATCTTTGGTCATGTTGTTGGTGAGTGCGCGATCTACCGCCAAGCGCAAGCGAGGATTTCTATCTATTTCGCCGCCACCCTGACGTGCCGCGACCGTGATTTCACGAATCAACCGGCTAAAAATTTTGGCACGTTTGGCATCCTGTGCGCCTTTCCGATGTTGAATGTTTGCCCATTTGCTGTGTCCTGCCATGGTGATTTCCTCAAAAAAGGTTAATTTTATTAAAAAAATGTTAAGAAAATAAAAAATATCTTGGAATACACTGGATAATGGTTTGTTTATTAGCAGATAAAATGCCGTTCAAATTACTCCAGTTGTGCAAAAATTGCCATATCCAGCACGGCCTGAAAATGCTATGGTGGCAGCGTTTTTTCTGAACAAAATGGCTGACAATTTATTATCTGTGTTTTGTTAATTGCTTAAAAAATTTCTAAAAATACTATGGAAAAACAGATTTTTCTTTGGCCGCTGCGGGTTTATTATGAAAATACTGATGCCGGTGGCGTGGTTTATCACAGTCAATATTTGAACTTTTTAGAACGTGCGCGTAGTGAGTGGTTACGGCATTTGGGTTTTTCGCAATCTGCCTTGCGGCAAGAACAAGATATTGTATTTGCTGTGTATAAGTTGACCACAACTTTTCAATTGCCGGCGCATTTAGATGATGTCTTATCAGTGAGTGTCCGTTTGTTGCAGTTGCGTGCGGCAAGTTTAACTTTTGTTCAAAATATTGATTATTTTCCAAAAGAATTATCGGTAGCCGTACAAGTCATATCTTTGCCGGTTTACGATAAATTGTTTTCCACGACTGCTTTAGTGCAGGCAGAAGTGAAAATCTCGGCAGTTTCTGCCAGTCGCTTTCGTCCTTGTGCGCTTCCGGCGGCGCTTTCGGCAGCTATTTATCAACAACAGTTTATACTTCCTTAAAAAGAATCCAATTTTTTCTGAAGGTTAGCGAGGAAATTATGAATATCGTCGAAATGTTATTGCAAGCCAGTTTACCAGTACAAGGGGTTATGCTGATTTTGTCTTTATTCTCCGTGCTATCATGGAGTTATGTTATTGGTTTTTGGTCAGAATATGGACGTTTGCAAGGAGAATTGCAAAGGTTTAGTCGGCAATTTTTAGCCGCGAAAGATTTAAATACTTTTTATCGCGAGTTAAATCGTCGCCGTCGTCGCCAAATCGGCATGGCTTTAATTTTTTCTACGGGATTTCAAGAAATTCAATTGCTTAAAGAAGAAACAACCTTAACCCCAGAACGTGCTTTACACAATGCCGAAAAAGCCATGAGTGCCGCTTTATTGCGGGAAGAACAAGCCTTGACCAACCATTTAGGTTTTTTGGCGACAGTAGGTTCGATCAGTCCCTATATCGGACTTTTTGGTACTGTCTGGGGGGTGATGTTGGCTTTTCACAGCATTGGCGATAATTTACAAGCGAGCTTAGCCATTGTTGCGCCTGGCATTTCCGAGGCGTTATTAGCCACGGCCATGGGACTTTTTGCGGCTATTCCCGCTGTGATGGCCTATAACCATTTTTTGCGCCACGCACAAAACTTGTTGTCGCAATATGAAGCCTTTTTAGAAGAATGTTTAGTCTTGTTCAGCCAAGAAGTCTTTAGCGGAGAATCGGCATGAAACGCTCTCGATTAAAGCAGCGTGATCAACGGCTTATGGCAGAAATCAATGTCGTGCCTTATATTGATGTGACTTTGGTTTTGCTGTTAATTTTTATGATCACCGTACCTTTAATAGAGCAAGGCATTCCGCTGCAACTACCCAAAGCCGAGGCTTTACCGGAAGGTAATGCACCGCTTCCTAAGGCATGGGTGGTGAAGGTGGTGGCTTTGGATGATTTTCGCTTGTTATTGCCAGAAACTGCCGAGCAAGTCTTTGTCAAAAAAGAAGATTTGCAGAAAGCTTTGCAAGAAAATTTGTCCACATTGAGCGATTTGCCTAGTGTACGTTTGGAAGGTACAGCAACTTTGGATTATCAAGCGATTATCGCCGTTTTGGCCGTGTTACAACGCTTAGGACTCAATAAAATTCAACTCCAAACGGAAATTCTTGCCAGCGAATAGAGGTTTTCTATGGACATACAGTGGTGGTATCAGCAGCGTAATTTTTTGCTTTCCTTGGTGTTACATGCTTTAGTGGTGTGGTTGCTGCTGTTGCCGACTCCACCTTTGCCACCGACGCCTGCCAATGCCGCTGTGCAAAATTGGTTGACAGTGGCTTTTGTGGACAGCGACCCGATGCTGACCGCTGATATCAGCCTTGCGCCAGCGTCAATACAACGGCCTGAAAGTACAGAAGTTGTTGAACCGGAAGTCATTGAGCCGGAAGTCATTGAGCCGGAAGTCATTGAGCCGGAAGTCATTGAACCTGAAGCGATAAAACCGGAAGTCATTGAACCCGAAGCGATCGAACCGGAAGCGATAAAACCGGAAATCGTTGAACCCGAAGCGATAAAACCGGAAATCATTGAACCGGAAGCGATAAAACCGGAAATCGTTGAACCGGAAGCGATAGAGCCGGAAGTCATTGAACCGGAAGCGATAAAACCGGAAATCGTTGAACCCGAAGCGATAGAGCCGGAAGTCATTGAACCGGAAGTCATTGAGCCGGAAGTCATTGAACCGGAAGTCATTGAACCGGAAGCGATAAAACCGGAAATCATTGAACCCGAGGC
>CAYWWW010000015.1:0-39501 GCA_964462205.1 uncultured Cardiobacteriales bacterium | reverse complement strand
TAGCTATCATCCAGATTCGTTGCCGCATGCTTTGGTTGAAAATTATTTGACGACAGGCTCTAAGCGCCTTAATAGACAAATCGTGCGGTAATATGCCAGCATTTTTTCTATTCTAGGAACTATTATTGCTTTTTTGTCACTTAAGCTCTCGGCACAGCGTGGCCAAGTCTTTACTGTAGCGGAGGTTTTTATGCTTATTATTTGGCTTTTTTTGTTTTTTACTGCCAATGCCTTGGCGGAATCTGGCGTATATCGTTTGGCACCTGTTGAAACCTATCGCAGTGTGAATGACTATAGCGGACCGTATTACAGTCCTGAAAATAAACGCAAACGTCAGCAAGAACAACGCGACTATTATTATTACGACGATAGCCGGTCGCGTTATCGGCATTACGATGGTTCTCCTTATCATGATCATTCCTATCGTCACCGACGACCGGCCACACCGGCGCCGACGGTGAAGCCGAAACCAACCCCCAAAGTCTATCGTTATTATCACTAAAAAATTCAGATGTTTTTTAACAAAAACTTTTATCAGAATTTTTTTTGCTTATTGGCTTTTGTCGTTTCGCCTCTGGCAGCACAAGCGCCGTTGCACAGCCAATTGCCGGTGAGTCCGGCGGTGGCCTTGCACAGCAGTCAGGCCGAGGTGGCAGCAGGCGAGCGCTTTTTTTTGGTGATGGAACTGACCTTAGCGCCGGGTTGGCATAGTTACTGGCAAAATCCCGGTGACTTTGGCATGTCATTAGCATTGACTTGGCAATTGCCCGCCGGTTTTCAGGCCGAGGACATCCAGTGGTTGCCGCCTGAGCGTTTGGCAAGCGGGCCTTTTATCAATTTTGGCTATAGCGATGTTGCTTATTATCTATTTCCTATTCAAATAGATAAAAGCGTTGTTGCCGATAAAAGTTACCCCTTTCGCTTAGAAGCCGAATGGCTGGTCTGTTTGGAGGAATGCGTGCCGGAGTCCGCCGAGTGGCATGGACAATTGACCGTTGCTGAGCAGTTCCGCGCCAGCGCTTTTGCGCCGACTTTGGCGCGTTTGCAAAGTCAATTGCCGAAACCCTATGCGACACATGCCGGCATTCAGATGACCGACGACGGGGATTTTTTATGGTTAGAAATTCCTGAAGCGATTGATAAAAAACTTTTTTTCTTTCCTGAAGCCGAGGGCGTGATCGCCGCCAGCGCTCCGCAAATCGCCACGGTTTCCTCACTTGGCCAACGGCTGCGGCTGACCCGCGATGTCGCGCCCATGCCAGAGGTGGTCAGCGGTTTATTGCAAGTCAATGATGCTTTTTATGAATTACATCTTGATGCCTCTGCCTTGAGTACAGCGGCGAGGCCAGCAAGCGCTGTGCCTGACGAGGTAACGGTTGCGTCCTCGGCTCAGACCAGTCCTGCACCGGCTGCCGCGCCTTTGCCTGAGAATGCCGGTTTGCCGAGCCATTGGCTGTGGGCGCTGTTATTTGCCTTTGTTGGTGGTTTATTGTTAAACCTGATGCCTTGCGTTCTACCAGTACTTTCCTTAAAAGCCTTGGATTTACTGGAAATTTCTCAAAAATCCCCTGGCAAAGCGGCTTTGCAAGGCGGCGCTTACACCGCTGGTATTTTATTGACTTTCTTAGCTTTAGCTTTGCTGTTATGGCTGTTGCAACAGACTGGCGCGGCTGTGGGTTGGGGGTTTCAGTTACAGTCGCCGTTGTTTGTGGCGAGTTTGGTCTATGTGTTGCTGGCGGTGGCCTTGCTTTTGGCCAATGTCTGGCAAGTGCCTGGGCATTTGGCTGGCGTAGGCGATGGCTTAACCCGTCGCGGCGGACTTTGGGGGAGTTTTTTTATCGGTGTTTTGGCGGTGATTGTGGCGAGTCCTTGTTCGGCACCGCTGATGGCACCGGCGATAGCTTTTGCCTTAGCGCAGCCCCCGGGTTTGTTATTCTTGATTTTCATTGCCTTAGGCTTGGGCTTGGCGGCACCGTTTTTGCTTTTTAGTCTCTTGCCACAGGCGGTGGCTTGCTTGCCAAAACCAGGCATCTGGATGGAAAACTTTAAGCAATTCTTAGCCTTCCCAATGCTGGCGACGGCTTTGTGGCTCATCTGGGTGTTGTCGGCGCAAGTGCCAAAGGATACGGTCTTTTTATTGTTGAGCGGATTTTTGCTCCTGACCTTGGCGCTGTGGTGGTTGGGCAAGGGTTTGCCAAAACGCTGGGGCCAAGCACTGTGGTGGCTATTGTTGTTGCTGAGTCTTTTGCCGTTAGCGACTTTGACCACGACTGAACATTTTGAAAAAAATCAAAAAACTGTGACTACGCCTCGTGATGCTGCCATGACCCCTTTGGCGTTTAGCGCCGCGCAACTGGCGACATTACAAGCGGAAAATAAAGCAGTTTTTCTCAATGCGACGGCGGATTGGTGTATTACTTGCAAAGTCAATGAACGCTTGGCCTTAACGCCTAAAGTGAAAGCTGCTTTGGCTGAGGCGGGCGTGGTCTATATGATTGCTGACTGGACAAGGCAAGATGATGAAATTGCTAAATTATTGGCTGATTATGGTCGGCGCGGCGTGCCGCTTTATCTGTGGTTTTCGCCCAGCGCCGCCGTGGAAATTTTGCCGCAGGTGTTGACGGAACCGATGTTACTTTCCCGTATCCAAGCGCTGGCCGAAATTTCCGGTCGTCCTTAAATGAGCAAGGAGTTAGCCATGTTGCGTGTAGTAATGATTTTTTTAAGTCTCGGTTTTTTTGCCTTTAGTACAACAGCTTTGGCCATGCCGAAAATTGGTCAAGCGGCACCGGATTTTGTCGCTGTGGACAGCAATGGTGTAGCGCATAAACTTGCGGATTTTGCGGGTAAAAAAGTCATTTTAGAATGGTTTAACAAAGATTGTCCCTTTGTACGCAAGCATTACGATTCTAAAAATATGCAGCAATTACAAGCGCGTTATACCGCTGAAGGTGCAGTGTGGCTGACAGTGATTTCTTCAGCGCCAGGCAAACAAGGCTATGTTACGGCGCAAGAAGCCAATGCCGATGCCAAGCGTTTGGATCAGCAAGCGACAGCGATTTTATTGGATAGCGACGGCGAGATGGGTCGTGCCTATCAAGCGCGAACCACCCCGCATATTTATCTAATTGATGAAAAAGGAATTTTGCAATACATGGGTGCCATTGACAGCATTCGTTCGGCCAATCCAGCCGATGTTGCCAAGGCGGAAAATTATCTGGTCGCGGCCATGACGGCGCTAAGCGCTGGTCAAACCCCCAAAGTGACTGCCACCGCGCCCTATGGCTGTTCGGTTAAATATTAAGCATTGTTATAGACTTAGCGCTTTTTTAAATCTTTTTAAGGTAACTTAAAAATTTCATCGCCTTGCCAAAGGTCATGGCAACACAAGAACCAATGGCAAGGCGCGTAGTTGTCTCCGGCAGTTAATCAGCATCTGCATAATCATGTTCAGCAAAAACCGTTGCCAGTCTTCTTTCTTTAATCTTCTTAGGAACCAGCATGTCTCAGCGCCTTTTCTCTTCTTTCTCTATAAAAAATAAAGTTTTGCATAATAGAGTTGGCTTGGCACCGATGACGCGCATGTCCTCGCCGGGCAAAAGCATTCCGCGACAAGATGTCTTGGATTTTTTAGTGCGACGTGCCGAAAATGGCGTTTCTTTGATCACTACCGAGGCTTTGGTGAGTGATTATGAAAGCGCGCAAGGTTATCCTCGCCAAGCGCGTTTAACCACCCAAGAACAAATTGATATCTGGGGGGAAGTCAACAAAAAAATTCATCACCATGCTGCGGTGAGTGTCGCGCAGATTTTTCATTGTGGACGCATGGCGTGGCCAGAGGTGAATCCCGCCGAGCGGAGCATTGCGCCGAGTGTGCTTGCACCTAAGCAAAATAATCCATTGACTGGCAAGCCTTATCCTTTGCCTGAAGCGATGAGTGAATTTGATATTGCGCATGTTATTCACGGCTTTGTTGAAACCGCCAAAGGTGCTTATGCCGCGGGTTTTGATGGCGTAGAAATTCATGGCGCACATGGTTATTTAATCAGTCAATTTTTATCCGCTTATAGCAACCAACGCACTGATCAATATGGCGGAAGTGTTGAAAATCGCTTTCTTTTTGCCAAAAAAATTATTCAAGCCATCCATGCCATAACGCCGGAAGATCGCTTCTTAACCTTCCGTATTTCGGATTGGGGTGTGGCCGATATGGAAGTTTCCTTATTTGAAACTGTTGAAAATTGGCAAGAGGTAATCCGACTATTATCCGCACAACCGATTGATGCTATTTCCGTTTCTACTTATGATTTTTCTAAACCTGCTTTTGGGACAGAAAAAACCCTGGCTGCCTTAACCCGCGAAGTAACGACTTTACCGATTTTTATCTGTGGGAAAATTTATGATCGGGCGACGGCGGAAGCAGCACTGGAACATGCCGATGTGATCTTAAGTGCCAAGTCTTTATTATTAAATCCAAATTGGCTGGACGATCTGAAAAACAATCGTCCACTGACTCCTTTTACTTCGAGTGATGCCAATATCGCTTATACCGAAACACCGTTACTATAAGCGCTGATAAAACAATTTCTTTCGGTTGGCGGCAAAGTTTTCGTTAAATTTACCACGCGACCTACCAACACTAAGCACGGTCCTTGGCGTTGTAAGCGCGTGGTTTGACTTTCTTGTAAGGTGCTGACCGAAATTTTTTCATTTTCTAAGGTGCCATTTTCAATCCAAGCAATGGGCATATCTTCCACCATACCGTTTTTTAACAATTGCTTAGCTATTTCTTCAAGATTATCGCCACCCATATAAAAAACCAAGGTCTCTTGACTTTGTGCCAAGTCCGCCCAGGGTAAGTTTAAGCAACCTTTGGAATCTTTTTGCGCGGTTAAAAAGCGACAGCCATGCGCATAATCCCGATGCGTCAAGGGCATGGCGGCACTGGCGGCGCATCCCGATGCCGCGGTGATGCCCGGCACCACGCCAAAGGGTACATTGGCGGCACGCAGCGCCATGATTTCTTCGCCACCGCGTCCAAAAATAAAGGGATCGCCGCCTTTTAGTCGCACCACCTGCAAACCTTGTTTGGCTAAATCGATCAAAAGCTGGTTGATAGCTTCTTGACGCATCTTGTGTTGATTCTTGCGCTTACCTACGTCAATTCGTTCGGCTTCCCGTCGTCCCAAGGCTAAAATAGCCGGATTGACCAGTTGATCATGAACGATGACATCGGCTTGTTCAATTAAGCGTAAGGCTTTGAAAGTTAAAAGTTCTGGATCACCAGGACCGGCACCAACTAAATCTACCCGACCGCAGGCATCCGAATGCAAGGGAAAGTTTTGTAAAACTTTTTGAAAACGTTCCGAAAAAACATGGCTGTCTTCCCGCCATAACGGCTTAAATAAATTGTCAAACAATAATTTTTGCCAAAATTTTCGCCGCTGTTGTGAGGTTAAACACGATTTAATCACCGTTCTTTTTTCTTCTAAAAAATCAGCGAGTTGACCTAAAGACCTTGGCAACCATACTTCTAAAGCATTTTTTAATACCCGTGCCAATACCGGCGAGCGACCGCCGGTCGAAATGCTTAGGGTAATGCGACCACGTTCGACAATGGCCGGTAAAATAAAGTCACATAAATCAGGCTGATCAGCAACATTGACCGGAATGTTTTTGTGATGTGCCGCTTGATAGACAGCTTGATTGCACAAAGCATCATCGGTAGCCGCTAAAATCAAGGCGTAATCGTCAATTTTTAGCTGTTGCTCGGCCAAAAGCGGCTCAAAAAAGCCAGGCAACCAGCGTATTTTTCCTTCGTCCAGCAATGCTTGCATAGCCGTGGATAAACGCGGTGATACGACGTGTAGCAAAGCGCCAGCTTCCAGCAATAACAAGGCTTTACGACTGGCAACGCTGCCGCCACCGACCACAAGCACCGGCCGTTGACGCAAAGAAAGATGTAAGGGTAGATATTCCATAAAGACTCCTGTTAAAAAAATTTAATTCGTGACCTCAATCAACTTTACTTTTTGTTTTTTCAAGTTTTGTATTAAGCGCTCAATTTCTGGCTGACAAGAACCACAACCACTGCCAGCTTTCAAGGCGCGGCCAATGCTCAATACATCCACAGATTCTTGTTCCTGGATGAATTTTTCTAGGCTTTGCACCGACACTTGGTGACAACTGCACAGTATCTGTTCGCGATGGCTTGGGAGTTGATTTTTCAGTAGCGCCTGACAAATTTCAGGCTTGGCAGGTTGATTAAGCCAAGCGGAAAAATCGGTTTCAAGGCTTTGTTGGGAAAAGATAAAAATTTTTTGAATGGTTTCCTGAACCAAAAGCGCCCGCGTTTTAGCCAAAGCCGTGTTTTGCCACAGTAACCACGGCGCAGGATCAATATCTGATAAGAAATTTTGCCAAGTGCTAAAACAAAATTTTTCTGTAAAAGCAAAATGATATTGCCAACCTTTCTGTTTTTTTTGTAAGTCCCAAAAGAAATTTTCTTGCGGAAGTTTATTGGTATCCAATTCAGCAAGCGTAAAAAGCGCAGCAAAGCCGGCCATGGTTACTTTGCTTAAACGCACCACAGCGCTTTTGCTTTCGGGTTGACCGGAAATAGGATCGGTGATGGGCGGAATTAACTGATTGATTTTAGAATGATTGCTGAATTGATCATTCCAATGAATCGGCACAAAAACCGCATCAGGATGCTGTCCGGCATCGGCAAGCACCGCGAGTGTTACTTTTCCATTCGCTGTTTTTAGTTCCAGCCAATCTTGCTCACTTAATTGATATTTTTCTAAAACATTGGGATGCACAACAACCTGCGGCCAAGGACTATGCGACATTAAATTTGCACTGTGACCGGTGCGCGTCATGGTATGCCATTGATCGCGCAACCGTCCGGTGTTTAATGTGTATTCATCTTCTTGTTTTGGAAGATTTTTAGGTAACTGTGGCGTAATAGCGATAAGCATTGCTTGCGAAGAAGCGGTAAAAAACCTCCCATCACTTAATAAGCGTTGATTTTCCGAAGTTTTGGTTAAGGCTTCTTTTGGGCAAGGCCAGAAACAGGGTTGAAAATCAAGATATTCAGTTAAGGAAAGCTCGGCCAAGGCACCTAAATCCAAAGCGCGTCGGCTGCCATGACGATTGAGATAATCGGTTAATGCTGCATATTCACAGAAAATTTCTCGGGGATGTTGATAATCAAAGCCTTGAAAACCCATGGCTTGAGCCACGCGGCTGATCGCCCACCAATCGGCTTTGGCCTCTCCTGGGGCGCTTAAAAAAGCCTTTTGTAAGGATAAACAGCGCTCTGAGTTGGTCACCATGCCGGTTTTTTCTCCCCATAATAAAGCGGGTAAAACGATGTCAGCATGGGCCATGGTGTCATTTTTTACACCATCGGAGACGATCACCGTCTCGCAGCGTTTCAGCGCTTCTGCCACCAAGGTTTGTTCCGGCAAACTCACGGCTGGGTTGGTGCCTATAATCCATAACAATTTGATTTTTTTGTTATAAATATCGTTAAACATCTCAACGGCTTTTTTGCCAGGTTGTGCGGCAAGCTTTGGCGCTTGCCAAAAATCGGCGACGGCTTGTCTATCCTCGGCGGCAAAATCACGATGGGCAACCAATTGATTCGCAAGGCCACCGACTTCACGACCGCCCATGGCATTGGGTTGACCGGTGATAGAAAAAGGCGAAGCCCCCGGTTGACCGATACGACCGGTTAAGAGATGGCAGTTAATGATGGCATTGGCTTTGTCAACACCGCTGCTCGATTGATTGATGCCTTGGGAAAAACAGCTTAGGGTTTGAAAAGTATCGGCAAAATCTTGATAAAAGCTCGAAATTTCTGCTGTGTTTAAGCCGGTAACTGCCGCCACCCGCGCTAAGCTCCAATCATCTTCCAGCAGTTGTTGTTGCAAACTTGCCAAGCCGGAAGTGTGCGCTTCAACATATTTTTTATCGTAAAGCCCTTGTTTTAACAAAAAATGTGTTAAGCCAACAAATAAAGCACCATCGCTACCAGAACGCAGCGCCAAATGTTGATCAGCAATGGCGGCGCTTGCGGTTTTACGCGGATCAATTAAAACAATTTTGCAATCGCCTTGGCGTTTTCTTGCGGCAATTCTTTGATATAGAACCGGATGTGTCCAAGCCGGATTCCAACCGACCAAAATAATTAAGCGCGCTTGATCAAAATCCGCATAACTCGCCGGCACAATATCCTCGCCAAAAGCGCGTTTGTGGGCGGCCACGGCTGTTGCCATGCAAAGTCTTGAATTGGTGTCAATATTAGCGCTGCCAATAAAACCTTTGAACCATTTATTGGCTACATAATAATCTTCAATCAGCAGTTGACCGGAGACATATAAAGCCACGGCTTGAGCGCCATCTTCGTTAATAACTTTTTGAAAAGTTTTGGCAATATGCTGAATTGCTGTTTCCCAACCGACGGCTTTTCCGGCAATCGTTGGTCTTAAGAGGCGATTTTTTAGAGCAATCGTGTCGGCCAGATGATTGCCTTTGACGCAGAGTTTGCCGCGATTGGCCGGATGTTGTAGATCGCCCTCGATCTGCCACGTATCGGCGGTTTTTTGCGCGACAACGCCACAGCCAACGCCACAGTAGGGACAAATGCTGTTTATCATAAAAATCCTTTAATATCAATTATTTATAAATAATAGGCAATAAAAAAACGCCAGTAACCCATGCCTGTTGGGTTGCTGGCGCCTTTGCCTACGCAGTTTTGCTTTGCGTCTACAAAACAAGATGCAGAAAATATGCCAAAAGTTTTTTAAGTGCCTGGCATGTTTTTTGAGTGATAAGCACTTTGGCTTGACAGCACAACAGAAAGCGGAAAATATTCATGAATAGCAAAGTATTGCGTGTATTAGTGATTGATGCTGAAGTCCCTCGCGCCGAAGCCGTCTGTACAGCGCTGCGCGGTCAGGGCTATGCGATTGCCGCTTGTTGCACGGTTTTGGATGAAATGCACCAGGTTTTGTGCCAAAGCGATGCAGATATCATTTTGATTGATATGGATTCACCTGGACGCGATATTTTGGAAGGAATGCGTTGGTTAAGTGTGCATAATCCCAAACCAATTGCGCTTTTTACGGCTGAAAATAGCCAAGATAGCATTGCTGCCGCCATGTCTGCGGGGGTTAGTGCTTATGTGGTGGATGGTTTGCAGCCGCCACGGGTAGCCTCGGTCTTGGCGGTAGCCTTGGCGCGTTTTACCGAGCATCAAAAATTGCGTCAGGAAGTTGAGGTGCTGAAGGCGCGCTTGGAAGAGCGTAAAGATATTGAAAAAGCCAAGGGCATGTTAATGAAATTTAAGGGAATAGATGAAGATCAAGCCTATAAAGAGCTGCGAAAAATGGCTATGGATCGCCAGCAAAGTCTTGGGGAAGTGGCACGCTATGTGCATAAACTTTTAGCGCAACTGGACAAAGACGTTTAAGTTGTGGTGGTTTGGGTAAGGTTTTTAGGGTTGATCAAAGCAAGGGCGCTTTTCCTTAAGTTTTAAGGAAAGCGCCTTTTTTATTGGCCAATTTATTAACCAATTTATTGAGCAATTTTTATTGGCCAAGTGAAAAAAGTTAACTAAAGGAAAATTTATGAAACGACGTGATTTTATGCTTAGTTCATCGGCTTTAATTTTAGCAGGTTGCAATCCTGCGCCTTCGGGAAAAGGGGAAGAAAAAGAAACGCCAGCTGCTTCTGTTGACTTAAAAGGGTTGACGCCAGAAAAAACCGATTTAAGTTTTGGGTTTATTCCCCTAACCGACTGTGCGCCTTTGGTGATTGCTTATGAAAAAGGTTATTTCAGCAAATATGGTCTAAATGTTTTGTTATCCAAAGAAGCCTCTTGGGCAAATATCCGCGACAAAGTGAGCCTTGGTGCTTTAGATGGCGCACACATGCTGGCGGGAATGCCCTTGGCAGCCAGTTTAGGCATTGGCGCGACGCAAAAACCGACCGTCACCGGCTTTAGTATGGACTTAAACGGCAATGGCATTACCGTTTCCAATGAACTCTATCAAAAGATGCAAGATGTTGATCCTGAAGCGTTGTTAGAAAGACCAGTTTCGGCGCGTGCCTTAAAAAAAGTCATTGATGCCGAAAAAGCCCAAGGGAAAGAACCCATGACTTTTGCCATGGTCTTTCCGGTTTCTACCCATAATTATGAAATCCGCTATTGGATGGCCGCCAGCGGTATTGATCCTGACCAAGATGTGCGCTTGATCGTGATTCCCCCGCCGCAAATGGTGGCGAATTTACGCGCCGGTAATATCGTGGGCTATTGTGTGGGTGAACCGTGGAATGCGCGTGCCGTCGAGGCGGGTATTGGTCGGACTTTAATCACCAACTATGAGATTTGGAACAATAATCCCGAAAAAGTCTTTGGGGTGAACAAAGATTGGGCGGATCAATATCCACAAACCCATCAATTAACGATTATGGCGCTTTTGGAAGCAGCGCGTTGGCTGGATGATGTCAATAATCGTGTGGAAGCTGCTGAAATTATTGCCGAAAAATCTTACGTCAATGCTCCAGCGGAAGTCGTTAAAATGTCTATGACCGGCACTTTTAAGTATGCCGCCGATGAACCCGCCCGGCCGATGCCGGATTTCAATGTGTTTTATCGCTATGCCGCCAATTTCCCGTGGCGTTCTCATGCCTTATGGTTTCTCACCCAGATGGTGCGTTGGGGTCAGATGGAAACGCCTGTCAATCTGCGTAGCGTAGCCGAACAAGTGTATTTACCTGATGTGTATAGAAAAGCAGCACAAGCCTTAAACATTCCCTATCCGACGATTGACTATAAAAAAGAAGGCACCCAAGCCAATGCTTGGCAATTAAGTGCGGCTTCTGCGCCGATCACCATGGGCAGTGATCTCTTTATTGATAAAAAAGTTTTTGATCCTGATGAAGTCATGGCTTACATCAATAGCTTTGCGATTCAAAATGTTAAACTGGATTTGGCTGCCTTTAAGTCATTGAACAGCTAACTTTTCAAGGAAGCAAATGTCACTTTCAAAGTTTTTTATCCAGGGATTTATGCGCTTAAACTTTTTTAAAAAGACTTCTCCTGGCGAAACGCCAGGGAAAAGCCTCTGGCCAGAAAAAAGTTTTTGGCCAGGCAGTGTGCTGTTTTTGAAAAACATTTTTTTGATGTTTTTCCTGCCGTTGCTGACTTTTGCCTTTATTATTTTGCTTTGGTTTTCAATCAGTAAAACCATAGCTACCGATTTTCCAACACCTGTGGAAACCTTTCAGCAAGGGCAAGCTGTTCTCGCCGAACCTTTTTATGACAGTGGCCCGAACGACAAAGGTATCGGCTGGCAAATTTTATATTCCTTAACCCGCGTACTCAGTGGTTTTGCTTTGGCGGTTCTCATCGGTATTCCAGTGGGTTTATTGATCGGCATGTTTCGCTTTTTTTATTACGCTTGGAATCCCTTAATTCAAATTCTTCGGCCAGTCAGTCCGTTAGCTTGGTTGCCTATCGGCTTGTTATTATTCAAGGCGGTGAATCCCTCGGCAATTTTTGTCATTTTTATCACCAGTATTTGGCCGGTCATTATTAACACTGCGGCGGGCGTGCGGGCGGTTCCTAAAGATTATTTAAACGTTGCGCAAGTCCTGCGCTTAAACCCGTTGCAGGTGGCTTTAAAAATCCTGTTGCCCGCCATTTTGCCTTATATGATCACCGGTATGCGCTTGTCCTTAAATATCGCTTGGATGGTGATTGTGGCCGCAGAAATGTTGACCGGCGGCATCGGTATCGGTTTTTACATTTGGGATGAATGGAATAATTTGAATGTCGCTTCGATCATTATTGCCATTATTTTGATTGGCATGGTTGGGATTATTCTCGATAGCGCCATGCAGATGTTGCAAAATTTGTTTAGTTATGAACACAAATAAGGCTTGGAGAAGATCATGAATTATCTATTGATTGATCATCTATCGGTTATTTTCAAAACGGCAAAGGGTGCTTTTCCCGCGCTGCGTGAAGTTTCCTTTACGGTAAATCAAGGCGAAATTGTCTCCATTATTGGCCATTCCGGTTGTGGAAAGTCCACGGTTCTCAATGTGATCGCCGGACTTTTGTCAGCCACCACCGGTGGGGTTATTTTGGAAGGACGGGAGATCAACAGCCCCGGGCCGGAGCGGGCGGTGGTCTTTCAAAATCATTCTTTACTGCCGTGGTTATCGGTCTATGAAAATATCAAAATCGCGGTTGATCAAGTCTTTGCCAAAAGCAAAACGCCAAAGCAGCGCGATGCCTGGGTGCGTGAGTACGCGCATTTAGTGCATTTGGATCAGGCGCTGACTAAAAAGCCGCATGAGATTTCCGGCGGTATGAAACAACGGGTTGGCATTGCGCGCGCTTTGGCGATGCAGCCGAAAGTCCTGCTGATGGATGAGCCTTTTGGCGCTTTGGATGCTTTAACCCGTGCGCATTTGCAAGATGTGTTATTGGAGATTCAACAAGAGCTTGGCAATACTATCGTCATGATTACCCACGATGTCGATGAAGCAGTGTTGTTATCCGATAAAATTATCATGATGACCAATGGGCCGAGTGCAACGGTGGGGGAAGTGTTGCCGGTGCCTTTGGCGCGACCCAGAGATCGGGTGGCTTTGGCCAGCGATCCGGCTTACAACCACTGTCGGGCAGCGGTATTACGCTTTTTATATGAAAAGCATAGAAAGGCCGCATAGCTATGAATGAAAAAGAATTTTTACAACAACACTTGGCTTTTTTACCGCTGAATGCTGATCTGGAAATCGTAAGCTATGGCGAATTTTCTGCATCGGCACAAGTGGTGTCTTATTGTCGTCCTGATCTTGATTTTTACCGCTTATTTTCTATTCAAGAAAATAAGCTAGAGGGTTTTGTTTTAGTTGGTAATAGAGAGTTTTTAACCGGTTATCAATCTTTGGTTGATCAACAAAAAGTTTTAACTGAGGAAGCAATGGAAAAATTGGCTTTTGAAGACCCTGGTAAAAAAAAGCTGGTGGTCATTGGTAATGGCATGGTTGGTCAGAAGTTTTTAGAAGAACTGGCGGCAGCACAAGGCTTAAATCATTACCAAGTGACGGTTTGTGCCGAGGAAAATCGCGTCGCTTATGATCGGGTGCGTTTATCCGCCTTTTTTGATGGTGTCAGTGCCGAGGCGTTATCCTTAACCGACGAAAAATTCTTTCAAGAACATAGTATAGAGTTGTTCCTGAATGATCCCGTGGAAGCGATTGATAAGGAAAATAAAAAAGTAAGCTGTCGTTCCGGTCGAAATCTGGATTATGATCTTTTGGTTTTGGCTACGGGTTCTTATCCTTTTGTGCCACCGATTCCAGGTCATGATTTAGCGCACTGTTTGGTCTATCGCACCATTGAAGATTTGGAAAAAATGCAGGCCAGTGCCGAGGGCGCTAAAATTGGCGTGGTTGTTGGTGGCGGACTTTTGGGTTTAGAAGCGGCCAATGCTTTGAAAAATATGGGACTTGAAACCCATGTCGTCGAGTTTGCTTCCAGGTTGATGCCGGTGCAATTGGATGATGCTGGTGCCGAATTATTAAAGCAAAAAGTGAACGCCATGGGCATTCAGGTGCATACCAGTAAAAATACCAAAAACATCAGCGAAAACAGCCAAGTAACTGATGGACAAAGGTTGACCATGACCTTCGCCGATGGTGGCAGTTTAACAACCGATATGATTGTGTTTTCCGCCGGTATTCGTCCGCGTGATGAACTGGCCAAAGCCGCGGGTTTAAGCCTTGGTCAACGCGGCGGCATTATAATCAATGACTTTTGTCAAACGTCTGATCCTGCAATTTTTGCTATTGGCGAATGCGCCTTGTGGCAAGGACAGATTTTTGGTTTGGTGGCACCTGGCTATAACATGGCGCGATCGTTGGCTAACTTTCTGTTAGAAAAAGAACATCATCTTTTTCAAGGTGCTGATATGAGCACCAAGCTCAAACTTTTGGGCGTTGAGGTGGCCTCGATTGGCGATGCGCACGCTAAAAATGCGGGTGCTTTGTATTATGCCTTCACCGATAAAAAGCGTGGCATTTATAAAAAAATCGTTGTTTCTGCTGATAATAAGCGCTTACTCGGCGCAATTTTGGTTGGTGATAGTCAAGACTATGGCTTGTGGTTGCAATTGTATCTGGCCGGAACGCCTTTACCCGAACATCCTGAAACCTTGATCTTACCGACTATTGAAGGCAAAGGCTTGGGTGCAGAAATTTTACCTGCCACCGCAACCATTTGTTCTTGCCACAATATCAACAAAGGCCAGTTGATTGCTGCCATTGATAGCGGTTGTCACACCATCGGCGAGCTTAAAAAAACGACAAAAGCGGCAACAGGTTGCGGTGGTTGTGCGCAAATCTGTACACAAATTTTGCAAGCCGAGTTAAAGAAACGCGGTTTAGAGGTGAAAAAAGACCTCTGTGAACACTTCGCTTACAGTCGGCAAGAGTTATTTCACTTAGTTAAAATTCAAGAGATTAAAACCTTTGCTGAACTTTTAGACAAGCATGGTCAAGGCAGAGGTTGCGATATTTGTAAACCCGCCGTGGCTTCTATTTTGGCCTCGGTCTGGAATGATTATATTTTGTCCAGTGATCACCAAAGTTTACAAGACACCAACGATGCTTTTTTGGCGAATATTCAACGCAATGGCACTTATTCGATAGTGCCACGGGTGCCCGGTGGCGAAATAACCCCGGCGAAGTTGATCGCTATTGGCCGCATTGCCGAAAAATATCGTCTTTATACCAAAATCACTGGCGGACAACGCATTGATTTATTTGGTGCTGAATTAAGCGATCTGCCAAAAATTTGGCAAGAATTGATTGAACATGGCTTTGAATCTGGTCATGCCTATGCCAAAGCGCTGCGTACTGTTAAATCTTGCGTCGGTTCTACTTGGTGTCGTTACGGGGTGCAAGATGCCGTTGGCGCCGCGATCTTTTTAGAGAATCGTTACAAAGGCTTACGTTCGCCACATAAAATTAAGATGGGTGTTTCCGGTTGTACTCGCGAATGCGCCGAAGCCCAAGCCAAGGATGTGGGCGTGATTGCCACGGAAAAGGGTTATAACCTTTATGTCTGTGGCAACGGGGGTGCCAAGCCGCGTCATGCCAATTTATTAGCCACCGACTTAGATTTAACGACTTTAACCCGCTATGTGGATCGCTTTTTTATGTTTTATATTCAAACGGCGGAGCGTTTACAACGCACTGCCAATTGGTTAGAGCATTTAGAAGGCGGCATTGATTATTTGCGAGCGGTGGTGGTGGATGATCACTTAGGAATCGCCGAGGAATTAGAAGCGCGAATGCAGCATATTGTGGATACCTACCAATGTGAATGGAAAACCACTTTAGAGCAACCGGAAAAACTCTTGCGTTTTCGGAGATTTATCAATGCGCCTGAGGCCAAAGACCCGCATGTAGTAATGGTAGAAGAACGCGGTCAATACCGTCCGGCCAGTCCGCAAGAAAAAGCCTTGCTAGAGGAGAAGTCATGAATTGGCAGATAGTGGCAAGTGTTTCTGATATTCCGCTTCATTCGGGTGCTTGTGTTTTGCTGCAACAACATGAAATTGCTATTTTTCGTTTAAGCGATCAAGATTTTTTTGCCTTAGATAATTTTGATCCTTTTAGTCAAGCGCCAGTGTTATCCAGGGGCATTGTTGGTGATCTTCAGGGGGAGATAGTGGTGGCTTCGCCAATCTATAAACAGCACTTTTCCTTAACTACCGGAAAGTGTTTGGAAAATAAAGACGTTTTTGTTAAAACTTGGCCGGTAAAGATTGAAGATAATCAGGTCTGTATCGCCATAGATTAAGTTAAAATGCTTTCTTTTTTAAGCCTGTTTGACATTGGTTGAAACAGGCTTTTTTTATGGCTATTGCTTATTTGGCATATTCTTTGCTGCATAAGAATGAGACTGTCATTATTTTTTGGAAACTAATATGCTAAATTTAGGAAAATACAAAGAAATTGTCTTTGCTGTTGCTTTGTTTTTATTGTTTGACTTAGGGGTTTTGGTGGTCAATTACTATAACTCTTTTGCGTTATCGCAAGATGCCATTGGGATTAACCTCGCCGGTCGTCAACGGATGTTGTCGCAGAAAATGACGAAAGAAACCTTGGCTTTAGCTACGGCTGCGCCGCAAGTGCCAGCGGAAGCGATTGCCAACCTAGAAAAAACCATTCGTCTTTTTGATAACACTTTGCAGGCTTTTGCCAATGGTGGCAAACCCTTAGGTACGGCTGGCCTGCCTGTGGACTTAAAAAAAGTTGAGGATGCGATTGCCAGGACACATATTGACAACGGTTTATTGCTATGGCAACCGCTTGCTTTGCAAGCAGAACAACTTTTTATCACTAAAAACGCACGAGATATTGAATTGCTTGGCGATTTATTGTTGAACAATAATTTACTTCTGCTTAAAGAAATGAATGCTTTAACCACCCGCCTTGAGGCGATGGCCAACGAACGGGCAGGTTTTTTCCGTTTAGTACAAGGGATTGGTATTACTTTGGTAACTTTGAATTTCTTTTTAATTTTGTTTCATTTTATCAATCGCTTGCGACGGAATGATCAGGCTTTAGAAAAAGCGCAACGTGAACAAAGAGAAATTTTAGATACCGTTAATGATGGTCTATTTTTGGTGGATGCTTCGGGTATGATCAGCGCTCAGCGCTCGCGGGCATTGCAGAAAATTTTTCCAATCAATATCAATTTATCATTTCTTGAAAATCTCAAACTGGTTGTTTCCGCAGCCATGTTCAAAACTGCTAGTGATTATTTGGAAGTCTTATTTAATGCGGATATTGAAGAAACCCTTATCGGTGATTTGAATCCCTTGTCTAAGTTAAGCATTTATGCTGATCAACAAGAGAAAATTTTATCTTTTCATTTTAGAAGAGTGTATGAACAAGGAAAAATTATTCATTTATTGGTAACTATCAACGATATTACTGAACGTGAGCAGCTTAGCCAAGCCTTATCTTTTGCTGAACAAAAACATGCACATGAAATGTCGTTGTTGTTAGAATTATTGCATCTTGATCCCAAGCGCTTAGGCTATTTTTTAACAACTTTAGAAAGCGAGTTAATAGAGATTAACACGTTATTACAGAAGGCCAAAGCACAGGAAAAAAGAGAACTTTTGCGCTTGCTTTTACAAAAAGTCCATTACTTAAAAGGTGAGTCGGCTATTTTGGATTTTTCTTTATTTGCACAAGCCTTTCATGCACTTGAAGAACAAACCCAGGCTGTATTGTCACGCACAAATTTAACCGGTGAAGACTTTTTACCTTTATTGATCGCCTTAAATCACATTTTTGAAAAATTGGCAAAAGTAAAAGAATTTATTGGCAAAATGCAGAGCTTTGATAAAGCCTTGTCGCCGACGAATCATGCGGCAGCAGCTTCCTTAGAGCAAGATTTACAACAGCTTGCCAAACGTTTATCAGCAGATACCGGTAAGTCAGTAGCGCTTTCCTTGCAATTGGCCTTATTTGAACAGTTGCCTTTGGCACTACAAAAAACCCTGCGCACCATTGCGGTGCAAACCTTACGCAATAGCCTGGTGCATGGTCTGGAATCAAGCAGCGAGCGGCAAGTGTTGCAAAAGACGGCTACCGGAAAATTTTGGCTGGTTTTGGATAAAAGCGAAAGCCATTGGCTGTTGCGCGTTGGCGATGATGGACGTGGCATTATCTTAGAAAAATTGAAAAAAGCCTTAGTTGAAAAACAATTGGTCAAGCCGGAGGACTTAAACTTTATGCAAGAAAAAGAATTGCTTAGTAAGATTTTTTTGCCTGGTTTTTCCAGTATGACACAAGCCAGTATTCATGCCGGTCATGGTTTAGGAATGGACACTATTTTGGCCACGGTGAAAGCTCAGGGTGGCCAACTAAATCTTAAAAATCGTCCAGGCATTGGCTTGGAATTTGTCTTTCGTTTTCCAGTTGTTGCAAGCAAAACCATATTATCGCAGGCACCAGTATGAAGGTCTTAATTGCCGATGATTCCTTAATTATGCGCCAAAAAATTCAAGAGATTATTAAAAATTTGCAAGGCATTGAGATGCATTTTATTGGCCTGGCACGCAATGGTGCCGAAGCCGTTTCCTTGGCACAAAAGACCTCCCCTGAGTTAATCACTATGGATATCACTATGCCAGAAATGACCGGGATTGAGGCGATTCAGTTGATTCGCAAGCTCAATATCAAAGCAAAAATTTTGGTTATTACGGCTTTATCCCATCAAGATACTGGTCTCGCCGCATTAAAAGCTGGTGCCAATGGCTTTCTCTTAAAGCCATTTTCGGATCAAAAGCTAAAGCAAGCTATCGCTAAACTTTTAGGACTTGCTGATGCGTGAACTTGATGTTTTTATTCAAGGTATTAAACATTATTTTACTGAAAGCTGCGCGAGTGCAGTCGAGGTTGAAGTGCCTTATTTGGCGGCAAAACAGGCATTGCCCTTGCTTGATTACACCGGCGTTATCGGTATTACCGGCGGTTATCAAGGTACGGTATATTTTAGCGCTTCGAGCTTATTGTTGCGGCGTTTATTGTTAGAGCAAGGACTCCTCCAAGATCAGAAAGATTTTTATATTGATATGGTTGGAGAAATGGGAAATATTTTTTCAGGTTATGTCTGTCAATATCTCGGTGCAGATTTTATTTTATCGCCGCCTCTTGCCATAAAAGGCAAGCCGGATAACTTGATAATGGCAAAAAAATTACATCCTTATGTTGTGCCTTTTTCTTGGCATCATTATCAAGCGATACTGGTGATTGATATTGAAAAATCAACACCTAACATTATGATTTAATTGAAAATATAATAACGATTTTTGCCCGATTGCTTTGCCTGATACATGGCTTGATCACTTTGGCGAAGCAGTTGATCGGCGAAAATTTCTTCTTGTTGTGGATAAAAAGTCACACCAATACTCGCCGAAACCTGTAGTTGATGATTACCCAAATAAATTGGCGTGGCTGCTACCTGTTGCAGTCGTTGTAGAATAGTAATGGCTTCTTCTTTTTCCTTGAAATTTCGCAAGATAGCAGCAAATTCATCACCACCCAAACGGGATAAAGTATCGCCATGACGCAGGGTATTTTTCATGCGTTTGGCTAAAATCACCAATAATTGATCGCCAACGGCATGACCATGCTGATCATTGACTTGCTTAAAGCCATCCAAGTCCAGATAAACCACAGCCATCATCACTTGTAACCTTTGACTTTCCAAAATAGCTTCTTGTAATCGTTCAGAAAAAAGTAAGCGATTGGGTAAGTTAGTCAAAGGATCATAATGTGCTAACTGGCGCAGTTTTTCTTCCATCGCTTTTCTTTCAGAAATATCAACATGTGTTCCTACCAAACGGGTTGGCTTTAAAAGATTGCCTTGATTATCTTTAGCTAAGGAGGCACGGCAGAGAATGTATCGCCAATGGCCGTTTTTGTGCCGTAGCCGAAACTCAATAGAAAATTTATCCACTTTACCGGCAAGATAATCGGCAACTAAAACATAGGCTTTTTGGCGATCTTCGGGATGTACCAGTTGTTCAAAAGTGTCTAAGGTTTCAGGAAAATCGCCATAGCGATAGCCAAGCATTTCAAACCAACGTGGGGAGTAATAGACGGCATCCGTTTCCATATCCCAATCCCAAAGTCCGTCGCTTGAACCACTGAGTGCATATTTCAGGCGTTCTTCCGATTGTCGCTGTTGGGTAATATCATGGCCAACTCCCAAAACACCAAGCAAGCGGCCTTCTTCATCATACATCGGTGTTTTGGTGGTTTTGCTTAGTTTGCGCAGGCCATCTTTGGCAAAAGTGAGCCATTCTTCATTCATTACAGAACGGCCTGTTTCTATTGCTTTTTTATCATGATAGCGAAAAGTATCAGCGATCTCTTTGTCAACAAAATCATAATCGGTCTTGCCGATAATATCGGCTTCTTTAGCACCATATAATGCTTCAAAACGTGGATTACAGGCTAAATAAATGCCTTGCGGGTCTTTTAACCAAACCAAATCAGGGATGGTTTGAATTAAGGTTTTCAGAAAAATTTGCTGTTGTATTGCTCTGTTTTTGCTACGAACTTCATCGGTAATGTCTTGAGCGATGACCAAAATGCGATTTTTACCCTCCTGGTTTTTAAAGGGTTTTTTGATGGACTTGAAATGGCGAATTTCATCGCTTGCGGCATCGCGGCTATCCTCATAGACGATTTCCATCTCGCTTTTCTGCATGATAGACAACACATTTTTTCTAAAACTATCGGCAATTGCCTTAGGCACGCCAAAATCATCATCATGTTTACCGACCATAGCCGCTGGCGTGGTGCCATAAAGCTGTGCAGTTCTTTGATTGCAAATTAGAAAATCTCCATGTTCATCTTTAACCACTAAGATATCGGGAAATTGATCCACGGTCTGGCGTAAAAGATCATGGCTTTCTTGTAGATTGTCCAGCGACAACGTTTTTTCCCTGAGTGCCGCCAATAAATCAAGCGTTTGTTCTAAAAAAACTTTTTGGTTATTTTTTAGTAGATTTAACGCGCTTTCTTCCGTATTTTTAGACAATAGCGCCGCGAGGGAAAAAACATGATCAATCAGCCATAGACCCACAGTCAAAAAAACTGCTTCTAGGTTAATCTTTTTTTCTTGACTATTAGCTAAATAAAATAAAATATTAGAAAATTTATCTTGATGTTCTGCTACAGAAAAATTCTTGCCAAGTTGTTTTTGCCAAAATGGTATTGCATTGCTTTGTTCTATTTGAATAGCAGCAATTATTTCAGACAGGATAAAGTTATGATCCATTTCCTTGGCAGCGCCGTAATAAAAATTAGCCAAGGCATTGAGACGAGCTGTGGTTTTTTGTATTTGCTCATCAAGCATCTCTATTCCAAAGAGGAAATTCCAAGGGAAAAGATTGATAGAATCCATAATTTGCCCAAAGTGAAAATATAATTTAATTATTTCAAGTTTTGCTGATAATTAAACGGTGTAATGCTTAGCAGAAGATTTTTACCGAAAGATTCCTCATCTGGCAAAACTATTTTTCAAGATTGTGCTTTTATACTGACGCTAATTCTGCGCGAACCTGCATTAAAGCAAATCCTAATAAATTTAAGCCTGGCCAATGCGTTGGCAGCGTACTTAAGGCTGCTTGTTTGGATAAACCAATGCCCCAAATGGCATCTGTCGGACTGGCTTCCACTAAAATTTTATCGCTGGTGCTTAATAAAAAGGCTTGCAATGCCGAATGTTGTGAAAATTTGGCCAGATTACCACGAACAACGATGTCAAAACGCTTTTCTTGCCAAAGAAGTTCATTAAAGCCAATGACCTGTCTTCCCAGGTTTTTTGCTAAGTCGGGGGTTTTGACCGATAAAATTTTTCGGTAGCTCTCTTGATCATTAAATAAAAGCGCTTTTTGCGCCATCATAAAATGTTCCGCCGTTGCATAATACTGATTATCCACCGTAAAACCTGAAGGATACCATTGGCTTAAACATGATTCATCAATTTGTTCTTTATGTTGGCGATGTCCCCAAAAGAAAAGATATGCCACCTGCTGACCTTTATCTAAATAATCAATCAAGCCATTTTTAGAAAAATCATTTAATGTCATAAGCGTATTCTTGAAAAAACAAAAAGGTGACAGTTATCCACCATCATCTTGAAAAGAATAAAATTAAAATAAGTGGCTTATTCGCTTTCCGGTCGCAACAAAGGAAATAACAACACTTCACGAATCGAGTTGCGGCCAGTGAGCCACATCACCAACCGATCAATGCCAATGCCGGCACCTGCCGTCGGCGGCATCGCATATTCTAAAGCGCGAATATAATCCGCATCGTAAAACATCGCCTCGGCATCGCCTTGCGCTTTGGCTTCGGCTTGTTTGCGAAAGCGCTCGGCTTGGTCTTCTGGGTCGTTTAACTCCGCGAAACCATTAGCAATTTCTCGGCCACCGATAAATAATTCAAAGCGGTCGGCCAGTTCCGGTCGCGCATCATTGCGTCGTGATAAAGGTGAGACGGCGCTGGGATATTCGGTGATAAAAGTTGGTGTTAATAAAGTGCTTTCCACGGTTTCTTCAAAAATTTGTAATTGCAGGCCGGGTATGTCAGTGGCCGTAGTTCTTATGCCTCTGCCTTGCAAAAAATCCTGCAATGCCTTGCTGTCATCCAGATGCTCTGTTAATTCATTATGTGTTAAAACAATGGCTTCACGCATAGTCAAGGTGCGAAAAGCGCCATCCCAATGCGCCGGTATCGCTTGGCCTTCTTTGCTGACCAATTCAATCAAGCCTTTGAATAACATCTCGATTTCCTGCATCAAGGTTTTTTCAGTGGCATAGGCTTGATAAAATTCAATCATGGTGAATTCTGGATTATGCCGCGTTGAAATGCCTTCGTTGCGAAAACTGCGGTTGATTTCAAAAACCCGCTCTAAGCCACCGACAATCAAGCGTTTTAAGTAAAGCTCAGGGGCAATGCGTAAATATAAGGGTAAGTCTAAAGCCTGATGATGGGTGATAAAGGGTCGTGCCGTGGCACCACCAGGAATCGGGTGCAGCATCGGTGTTTCGACTTCTAAGAAATTGAGATTTAAGAAAAATTGCCGAATGTATTGGGTAATCAAGCTGCGTAAACGAAAGAGCGTCTTAACCTCTGGGTTGACGATTAAGTCCACATAGCGTTGGCGGTAGCGTTGTTCTTGATCGGTTAAACCGTGAAATTTTTCCGGCAGCGGCCGCAAGGCTTTGACTAATAAACGAACTGTTTGACAGTTTAAGGTTAACTCTTGGGTTTTGGTCTTAAAAAGCGTGCCTTCCACCCCGACAATATCGCCGAGGTCATAATGACTTACCGCTTGATAAATCTCAGCACCCAATTGATTTTGTTGAATATAAAGTTGCAATTGACCGCTGTGATCCTGCAACTGCAAAAAACTGGCTTTGCCCATGATCCGCTTGGCCATCAGCCGACCGGCGAGGCAAAAGGTCGGTTTTTCTGTTTCTGGCCATAAGGTTTCAAGCGTGGCTTTATCATATTGATCATAGGCTTGATGTAAGGCGGCCGCTTGATCTTTGGGTGCAAAATCGTTGGGATAGGCGATTTGACTTTCGCGTAAAGCCGTGAGCTTTTGCCGACGCATGGCAATTAAGCTATTTTCATCTAAATATTCATTATTTTCAGCGGCTTGTTTGGGTTCGGTCATGACAGTTTCCTAGAAAAAACCTCTATCTTACGGTAAAAGCCGCAACAGGACGATGTTGCCGTTGCTGCTGCCGACGGCGACGGGACGGTCATTTTGTAAAGTCAAAGCGTTTAAGCGATCATTGCCGCCGGAAAAGTCAAAAATTACTTCGCCTTGTTCGCCAAAACTGACATCCAATTGCCCGGCGGCGCTTAAACGTTGCACCAGGAAATCGCTGCTGCTGCCGCTGTTGACTTGTTGGGCAGCTAAGTAAATCCGTCCTTGACTATCTATTTTTATGCTTCTGCCTTGATTTTGTTCGGGACGGTTGATTTGATATAAGCCATTATTGGCAAAACCTTTATCTATCACGCCATTGCCAAAGAGCCGTTGCACAACGGTTTGATTTTGGCTGTCACCAATGAAAAGATAACGCCCGTTGGCATCGGCAACCAGGTCATAAAAACTGCCCACCAAGCCGCTTTGATAGAGACCTTGTTGGCCAAAATTTGCGTCTAAGCTACCGTCAGCGCTGAATTTTAGAGCCGCCGCTTGGTTATTGAGCTGACCGGCCACCAAAAAGCCGCCTTGCGCATCACTTAACACCGCGCGAAAACTGCCTTCACTAAAACCTAAGTCGCTAGTCGTTACACGCAAACGGTCGGCGGCTTTGGCACCATTGCTGGCAACGGAGGCGATAATGCCTTGATTGCCGCCTTGACCGACTGCCAAAAGTCCTTGATTATTTCCAGTAATCGCATAAAAGCGATCATTATTGCCCACCAGCGTGTCTTGATAGGTGAAGAGATTACCGCGGCCAAAATTGGTGTCTATACGGCCTTCTTGGGTCAATTGAAAAATGCTGGCATTTTGGCGAATAAAACCCGCTAAACTTAGACTATCATTATTAAGCATCTGAATGCCTAAAACTGCATCATCTAAACTATCCCAGGCAAACAGCAAACGACCATCTAAACCCGCGCCGCCAAAGGTGTTATCGGGTTCACAGTCTGGGGTTAAGCGAATAACCGCGCTATTTAAACCACTGCCAGCCGTTAAACTATACCCTGCTAAAACAATGCGTTGCTGGCTATCAATAGCAATAGCATTGGCACTATCGTCAAAAACACCGAGATTAAAACGCAGGAAACCTTCCTGGCCACAGCTTAAATCCAACCAAGCGGGTGGTTGAACGGTGGCTTGAATATTCTGATTTAACTCGATTTTATTGCCGCCGCGATCATAGGCAATCGCAAATAGGGTTTGATCAATCACGCTTAAATAAGCTAGATCTTCTAAACGATAGAGAAACTGCCAGGTATTAGGGGTGACATTGCGATCTAAGGTCGCGGTTCCTAAAAAACGTACACCTTCAAAGATATCCACGCGATTTAAGCCGCTTTGATTATCAAAAACGCTGCCACTGATTAAAACTTCTACATCTTGATTCAAAACTTGTACTTGTGCTGGATTTAAGGTCAAGGTTGGTGGAATAAAATCCACCAGGCCGCCGCTGTTGGGGGGGTCGGTGACGCAACTCTCTAGTGCCACGATAAATTCGGTGTTGGCATCGCCGCTGCTGACGCGAATTTCCCCATTGCCAACTTCTTGAATTGCCGTAAAACCACTGCTTTGTACTTTTACTACTACTTCAGCGCAGGGCATAGTGAAGGTCACGCCGCTTTTATCGCTGCTGTCGGGGATAAGCGGTTGACCATCGGCGGTTAATTGATAAAGCGGCTCGGTAAAATCTTCTTCAAGTAAAAATAAATCAGTGCGTTGGGGTGGGCTGGCGCTGAGTTCTAAAGTGACGCTATCGCCTTCTTTGGCCGTATTGACACCGTTTAAGGTGAGGCTCCCCAATAGGCCGGTGGCCGGCAATAAAATGCGACTGTCATCGTTGATACTTTGTTGTGTTTCGGCAAAGCCTAAGACTTGGTTGTTGGCATCTTTGAGGACACTGATAAATTGATAATCACCAGTTTCAGGAAGAAAATTTTTAATAAACAGAGTATTGGCTGGAATAATTAAACGTTCGCCGTTGGCATCGGGATTGCTGTTGCTAAAAAGTAATTCGCCGTTACTGGCCAAGACCCGCGCTTCGGCTTGGACAAAACCCGGTTGGCCATCTGCTGTCACCGGACTGACGCGACTTAAATCCTGGCGAATGATCGGCGGACAACCACAATCCACTCCACTATTCATTTCTCCACAAGCAGTTAATAATAAACATAAAACAATCAGGAGCTGTTTTGGCATGATGGCTTCTCAAGCGGTAATAAAAAATACAGTGTAAAGCCTAGGCAGAATTTTGAAAAAGCATCATTGGCGGATGTGGCGGCAGGTCGTAAAAAAGGCGGCAAGTGCCGCCCGAAAATAAGCATTGATTAAAAAATTCACCGCAAAGATTAACCTGGTGCGATTACCCTTGAAAGGCTAACCAGATACCCGCTGCCGCAATCCCACCACCCAAGGCACGCGGTGCCAGTTGATGCAGTTTTTGTAAAGTAAAGCCAGCTGCCACGCCTAAGCCAAGCAACAGCGTGGTGCCGCTTAAATAGCCGAGTACATAAAGAGCCGGTTGCGCGGCTTCAGGTAATTCAGTGCCGTGGGCATAGCCATGAAAAACCGAAAAAATTGCCACGATTGGTAATAAAACCCACATCGGTAAACGCCAAGCTAAGGCGATTAAAACGCCAAAGACCAGCACTGAGCTTAAAATCATCGGCTCCATCAGTGGTAGTGCAAAGGGCAATACCATGCCTAAAACACCGGCAATCAACATGGCAACCACAAAGGTCAAGGGCATCAGCCACCAGGATTTACCCGGTAAACTGCCTGCCCACAGGCCAACGGCCAACATCGCCAGCAGATGATCGGTGCCCAAAATGGGATGTAAAAAGCCGCTTAAAAAACCGGCATCACCTTCCATATGTCCAACATGGGCAAAACTGGCGGTGGTGATCAAGGCGAGAAGATAAAAAAATACTTTCATAACAGCTCCATAAGAATAAAAAAATTAGTGATGTGCATGATGATGATGGTCATGCAACGGTGATTCTTTGGCCAGCGGTGTTGTTTCTGAGTGATCCGCTGCAATGGTATCAGCGTTCGCTGAGGGTGTTTCATGCTGTTGATGAGAACTTATTGACTTTTCAACATCCGTATTAACGCTGAGCGTTGGATGTTGATGCCCCAGACTCACGGTATCTTCGTTTTGACTGGCGTTATAAGCCAAAGCACCAGCAATGCCAAATGCCGCCGTTGCCAAGAGAATTTGCCCAAGATGCAGTTTTTGAATGGCCTGTTTTTCTTTGGCCACGCAATAATCACCCGGACAATATTGCGCACGTTTTGGCCACAGCCAGTTATATAAAACACAGCCTAAACAAATGCCTAGCGCCGTTTCGCTAAATAATAACAGCAAACACAACAGACAGATGGCAATTTTGATAGGGGTCATGATCTGTAGCACTACAATCAGTGCAAACATGATCACCGATAGCAGCAATCCGATGCCCCAAGCAAAGCGTTTTTGCGTAGCACCAACATATTCAGGCGTTTGTTGACTGACCAGCCAGCGGCCAACAATCAAACTTGGCGCAAAAGCCGGATTTACCACTACGCGCAGCAAGAAGTCCAACATAAAAAACGTCACAAAAATCTGCGTGTAGCGAAAGTCCATGGTATTGTAAGCATATAAAAAGCTTAATAAACCCAGAACAAACAAAATTCCGGCGGCTGCGCGTGCTTCCCGTTCATTTAAGACCGGAACGCTATAGCCTGCTACGGTGGTGCCAAAAGAAAACCATGCTTTCATCGGTAAGTGTCTCTCTGCTAGGGTGAATAAAGACGCTCACCCTAGCATAAACTTCGACTAGGAAAAATCGTGGTTTAGTATCTCTGAAAGTCTTTATTTAACTTTTACTTGAATCAGTTCTTCGCCCTCGGCATCACTTAAATGAATGGCGCAGGCGATACAGGGGTCAAAGCTATGAACGGTGCGCAAAATTTCCAAAGGTGCTTTAGGATCATGCAGTTGATGATTGTCCATCAAGGCCAATTCATACGGACCATGCTGGCCTTCGGCATCCATGGGGCCGGCGTTCCAAGTGCTCGGCACGACGGCTTGATAATTGGCAATTTTACCGTTTTCAATCACCATCCAGTGTCCCAAAGCGCCACGCGGTGCTTCCATATAACCGGCACCCTTGGCTTGACTTTTCCAACTGCTGGGTTCCCAAAGGGTTGGATTATGCGTTGCCATATCACCGGCGCGAATGTTGTTCATCAAATCCTGATACCAGCCTTGCATCATGTCAGCGACAATTTGGCTTTCCAAAGTACGCGCTGCCGTGCGTCCCATGGTGGAATAGAGCGCATCTAAAGGTAAGTCGAGCTTTTTCAAAGCAGAATTGGTTAAATCTTTGGTCGGTTCATGGCCGGTCGCATAGAGCATCAACACCCGCGCCAAAGGACCCACTTCCATCACCTTGCCGCGCCAACGCGGGGACTTCATCCAGGAATAATCTTTTTCAACATCAAGATATTGGTAAGGCGGTTTGGGGCCGGTATAAGCCAATTCGGTTTCACCCGCGTAAGGGTGCAAGCCTTGGTCTTTGCCACCGCTGTAGGTGTACCAGGCGTGGCTGACAAATTCTTCGACTTGGCTTGGGTCATCCAGATTCACTTCATGAATTTTGCTTAAATCCCGATCCAAAATAACACCACGCGGAATGCCTAAACTATCAATATCCCAGGCTTGTTTGCTGGGTAATTCGCCATAGGTCATGAAATTCACCGCACCGCCGCCTTTTTTGAACCAATCTTTGTAAAAAGAAGCGATGGCCAAGGTATCGGGAACATAGACTTCTTTGACAAAACTCAACATTTGATCAATGACGTTTTTGACGGTTTGTAAGCCGGTTAAACTGACCGCCGTAGCGCTCACGCCGCCCAATTCGGCGCTTGGGTCAATGCTGATAGGACAAGGTACGCCACCGATGACAAAGTTCGGATGGGGGTTTTTGCCGCCGAAAATGGCATGAAGTTTTACGACTTCCCGCTGCCAATGGAGGGCTTCGAGATAATGCGCCACCGCCATTAAATTGGCTTCCGGCGGCAGTTTATATTCGGGATGTCCCCAATAGGCATTGGCAAAAATCCCGAGTTGTCCCGATTCAACCAAGGTTTTGATTTTTTTCTGAACATCGGCGAAATAACCCGGGCTTGATTTGGCATAAGTGGAAATGCTTTGCGCCAGTTCCGAGGTGGCTTTGGGGTCGGCTTTCAAGGCCGAAACGACATCCACCCAATCCAGGGCATGGAGATGATAAAAGTGCATCACATGGTCGTGAATATATTGAGCACCGATCATCAAGTTACGGATAATCTGCGCATTTTTGGGTAAATCGTAACGCAAGGCATCTTCTACCGAACGCACCGAAGCCAAACCATGCACAAAGGTACAAACGCCGCAAATGCGCTGCGCAAAAGCCCAGGCTTCACGCGGGTCGCGGCCACGCAAAATAATCTCCAAACCGCGCACCATGGTGCCGGCGCTCCAGGCACCGGTGATCTGTCCTTGGTCGTTGGCTTGGGCTTCAATGCGTAAATGGCCTTCAATGCGGGTGACGGGGTCAACAACAACACGGCTCATGCTTCTTTCTCCTCTAATTGCGCGGCCACCAGGGCAAGTAAGCTCTGCATGGTTTTATCCCAGTGAAAATGTTCTTGAGCATCATCAAAATTCTGTCGGCAATTGGAACAAGAGGTGACGATGTTTTCAGCGCCGGTCGCATCCATCTGCTGCATTTTGATTTCAAAAGTGCGGTAGCGAATGGTATCGGCGCGGTGAATGGTAATAACCCCGCCGCCACCGCCGCAACACCAGTTCATATCGCCGGTATCTTGGGTTTCGCGCAGCTCAATGCCTAAGGCTTTGATAACTTTACGTGGCATCTCGGTGGCACCGCCGCGCCGTGACACCTGACAAGGATCGTGGAAAGTGTAGGATTTATTGATGGGTTTTAATTTCAGTTTATTTTCCTCAACCATTTTTCCTAAAAATTCCGAGATATGCAGCACTTCAAACGGCAGTTCTTGGCCGTACATATTGGCACCTTGCCAACGCAGCGCCGTATAAGCGTGGCCACATTCCGGCAAAATCACGGTTTTGGCGCCGATTTTGATGGCGGTATTGACAATTTTCATGGTCATATCTTTTTGCCAGGCCAAATTGCCGGACAACAGACCAAAATTGGTGGCTTCGTAACCGTCGCTGTGGAAAGTCCAAGATAAACCTAGATAATTCATAACTTTACCAATTTCAGCCATGGCTTCAGGATATTTTTGGATTTCAATGGACGACATCGTGACCAAAACATCCGCCTGTTTTTCGTTTAGGGGCAGTTCTTCTTCGTGTTCATCGGCCATCCATTCGACGCGACTTTCAAAGACTTTTGGCGTCGCACCCAAAGGCGAACCTTCTTCCTCGGCGCGTTTGGCCACCGCCCAGAGTTCATGCGGCACTAAACCGGCTTGAAACATGGCATGACGCGCCATACCGACCAAGGTCGCAATATCAATACCCATCGGACAGACCATGGTACAGCGGCCACACATGGTACAGGCATCATAAATCAGATGTTGCCACTCTTTTAAATCGGAAATTTTAACTTTTGGCGTTAAACCAAAGAGTTTGGCGAGACCAGAAAAAGGACCGGATTCCATTTGGTAAGCGCGTTTGAAGGGTTCAATTTTCCAAATCGGCGTGTATTTGGGGTCTTCGGTTTGGACATAAAAATGACAGGCATCGGCGCAATGGCCGCAATGTAAACAGGATTCCATGTAAGTGGCGGTCACGGCACCGAAATCTTTGGCGAAATGCTGCATCGCCAGTTTCATGCGTTGTTCATCGGTGATATCGCCTTGGGCATCAAAGCGTTCAAAAGGTTTAGCGAGACTTAAGCGCTTGGCTTCCATATCCAAGGCATAGAGGGATTCCATACTCATGTGCGTGCTCCCCGACGGGCAAAGATAGCACCAGTGAAGGCGCGGGAAATAAAGACAAAACCAGTATGTGCGAGCTTACCAAACGGCAGCCAGATAAATAACAAACAGACCGATAAAATATGAATGGCCAACAGCGTTTCATAACGACCAAAGGGGCTGCTGACCAAAAGGCCGGTGATAATGGGAAAAATCGTCACAAACCAGGAGAAATAATCATCCCAATTGGAAATGGTGCGTAAGACTTTGTTGGTCATCCGCCGCACCAGCAAACCTATCAAGGCAGCGATGGTTAAAATACTGACAATTTCAATGATCACCGGCGGCAGACCTGGCCAAGATAAGCCAGTTAATTCTTTGAAATATAAAATATGCGGCGGATAAAAAAAGACAATTAACGCCAAGCCAATATGAAAAATATAGCCTAAAATGGTTGGCACCATGATGCGTGGCCAAAAATTGGCGCGTGGCCAAAAGCGGCTGACAATCGTGCCCACGGCGCCTTGCACAATGGCGAAACCTTTTTGACGTGGGGCGCTAAAATTCTTTTTGAAACCAAGGCTTAACGTGGCAATGATCCGCCAGGTTAAACCAAACAATAAAATATACAACGACCATTCCAATGCTGGTCCACGGGCAAAATCTAAGAGGCTCATACGATTTTTTCTCCTTCATAATGATCTTTGGGATTGACTAAAGCGGCGCGGCGACTTTTAGCTAAGGCCGCAGCACCGAGACCCACCGCCGCACCGGCCAGTAATGCGCCACCGAAATGAAAAGCGCCGCCAGTTTGTGCTGGTTGTGACAAGGCTTTATAAATTCCACCTTGATCCCAGAAATTGGGTTCGGAACAGGCAAAACAGCCGTGGCCGGATTCAATCGGAAACGAGGTGCGCTCATTCCATTTCATGGTGGCACAGGCGTTGTAGGCCACAGGGCCTTTGCAGCCCAATTCAAATAAACAATAGCCCTTGCGCGCACCTTCATCATCAAAACTTTTGGCAAACATGCCTTTGTCATAAAAAGGCCGCCGGTAACAGCGATCATGAATGGTTTCACCAAAAAAGGCTTTGGGACGCAGCAAATGATCGAGTTCAGGAATTTTGCCCAAGGCGATGATATGGCTTAATACTGCGGTCATCACCGTGGGAATCGGCGGACAGCCGGAGATATTGATAATCGGCTTATCGGTGATGATATCCATCACCGAGGCGGCGCCGGTGGGATTGGGATGCGCTTTCGGCAAACCGCCAAAGGCGGCGCAGGTGCCAACGGCGACAATGGCTTTGGCGTGAGCCGCCGTTTCAATCAAGGTGTCGTAATTGGAATGCCCGTCCACGGTGGAATACACGCCGTCATCTTTTAAGGGGATAGAACCATCCACCACCACGATGTATTCGCCTTTGTTTTCTTCCATAGCGGTTCTACGCGCTGCTTCGGCAGCATGACCAGAGGCAGCTTGCAAGGCATGGTGATAATCCAAGGAGATGAAATTAAACAGCAGGTTTTCAATATCCGGCGCATCCGAGCGCAGAATAGACTCGGTACAGGCGGTACATTCTTGAAAAGACAGCCAAATCACCGAAAGACGGCGGGCTTTGGCAAAGTTTTCAGCCATGGTATTGGCCAGCGCTGGTGGCAGCGCCAGAAGCGAAGTCACCGTCGCACAGTATTTCAAAAAAGTACGGCGGCTAATGCCTTGGCGTTTAAGGAGTTCGCCAACACTTTGGGGAGGATTAAACATCTTTTTCTCCAGAAGAAGTAAAATAATCGTCAATTTTTTCAATGGCTTGTACCATATCAGCCGGATTGGTCAATAAAAGCAGCGGAATGCGGCCAATTTCAATCTGCTCTAAAAAAATATTACCTTGCGCGTCACGAAAGCGCAGCCGCCAGACGCCAGGAAAACAACTTTCCCAAATTTCGACGCTACCGGCGTGATCGCAAACCGTGGCATTGACTTCGCCTTTTTCCAGTTGATTGTCAAAATATTCAATACTTTCAGCGCGCAGGGGCAAACTGGAAAGATCAATCAGCGCATGATCTTCTGCTGGCAAGGCATTCAGTACCTGCTGCAAAGCGCGTTGAATCTCTTGCAGCAAAGCCTTGAGCAATTCATGTTGAGCCGCTGCCAGGTCGTTTGAAATATCGCCAGGCATGTCAATGGGATGAATAGGAATAATCTTGGCCATACCAATTTCTTAAAATAGTTGCAAAATTTTCTAAAGCGACCGGAAAAGCCGCCGCAATGGTTTCCGTAACACTATCGCCCCAGCCCAAGGCGGCGGGCTGCATGGCCAATAAGGCACGACGTGCTGGGAGGTCATCGGTCAACTGCGCCATGGCTAAAATATCCAAAAGCGTCACTTCATGGACACTTTTGCTGCGACCCGTGCGTAAAAAACCTTCGACTTCCTGGTCATAAAACACCTGAATGCTGCCAGGCGTTTGGCCTAAATCAGCGGCATCCAGCATGATGACGCTCTCCGCGTCCCCTAAAAGTGGCGCTAAACTAAAACTTAAAGTGCCGGCATCGAGCACCTGAAAATTCGGGAAATTTTGATATATTTCGGCGATTTTCTTGGCCAACGCCGGCCCTAAGCCCTCGTCTTGAAATAAAATATTGCCAACCCCTAAGACTAAAATCATAGCTACCTCGTTTTATCGCTTGGTCATTGTTGATGGCGGCAGCTAGTGTTGGCTTGATTTTCGTCAATTCTTTGGCGGCTTAGAGGCGTTTTTCCAAGAATTTTTTTTTGGCTTGACAGCGCCAAGTGCGCCGGTATAATCGCGCACTTCTCAACACCGCCCAATTCCACGGGCACATTATTTTTGGGTCGTTAGCTCAGCGGTAGAGCAGTTGGCTTTTAATCAATTGGCCGTGCGTTCGAATCGCACACGACCCAATACTATTCTTCTCCAAAAATTTCCCCACTGCACATCCTTGCTAACGCCATTTTTTTCTTTATGCTTAGTACCGCCTAGCACAATACTTTTTTTATGGAGCAACGCGATGCCTTTTTTCTTATTGATGGTGTTTTTATTGGTAAGTGGCCAATCTTGGGCGCAGCAGACGGTAGTTTTTGATTTTGGAACTGCCTTTGGTGATGGTGCTAATAGTGTATCTTTTGACGGCGATGATGGTCCACTCGGATTTCAGCTTACTGCTACAGGTTCTGCTAATCTTAATGATGGCAATGGAAGCAATGGGATGGGTGTTTCACCAGGTACTACCACTAGAGTAGATAATGGCGAATTTGTAGCCTTTCAATTAACTAACACTAGTAGCGGACCGGTGCAAGTTTCCTTTGAACTTGGTAATGCTAACGGCGATGAATTTGCGATCAGTGGTGCTCAGACTACTACTGGTACCGCAGCAGGTAATCCATTCAATATAGCTTTGGCAACTTTCAATTTTGATGGTGATGCTACTTGGCAAATTAGTGCAACTGGCGGCAATGCTTTTCGTATTCTCTCAATGACCGTCACCGTTGTCCCCGAACCCGAACAAATCGCTTTAGTTTTGGTATTAGCCCTAGCGATGTTTGGTTTTTATGCCTATCGCAAACAAAACGCTGCGCCTGCCGAAGCGCTCGCTGCTTAATTTCCCCCCTGTCTCTTTTTCAAAACCCGATGCTTTGGCGACATCGGGTTTTTTTATGCCTGCGCACCTCGGCGCGTGGTTAGGGTAGCAAGTTATCAATGACAATATTGATGCGGCTGTCGCGGTTCACCGGCACCACACCGGCGCTGCCTTGCCAATCGCCGCTTTGCGCTGTTGCCTGACCGCTTTCGCTTAAACGTGCGCTGACTTTCACGTCGCTAAAGTTCGATAATTTCATATTCGGCAACATCGCTTGGCTATCGTCTAAAGTGACAGTCGTCGGTAAGGCGCTGATTGGCAAGCGCAATGCCGCCAAGGGTGGGCCGCCTTCCGGCAGTTGTGCCAAAACAAACACCGTTTCCGTGCCGCTGATCGAGGCTTCGGCTTCGGCACTTAGCGCGATATGCACTACTAATTGCACCGCCTGGCCTGTCTCTTCAGTTTTTTCGATATCTTCAGAATCTTGTGGAAGTTTTAGATAGCTTTTGCGTAGATTTTCCGTCATCGCGCTGCCGATGACCTGTTCAGCTTCTTGCATTAAACCGCTGATTTCAGGACTTTCTTGCAGGCGTGGCTCCAAGCTCACCAGTTGATACCAAAAGCGCAAACTATCCGGTAGTTGTCCTTGCTGCATGGCCACCAAACCGGCAAACCACAGCGCTTCCAGATTTTCCGGCTCGTCAGTCAAGAGATTTTCCAACAGTTGCGCCGGCAGGCTTGGGTCGCTGTCGGTCAGGAGCAGCACTTCTACATAAGCCACTACTGCTGACGCCGGCAGTCGGCCATCGCGTAATTGATAGGCGCTGGCATAGGCACGGCGGGCTTCGGCAAAGCGTTCGGCTAAAGTATAGCTTTGCGCCAAAATCAACCATTCCTGCCATTCGCCTGTGCCTTGTTGCAGACGTTTTTGTAGGCTTGCCATCGCCTTGACAAAATCTTCGGGCAAGTCAGGTGCCGCTGCGGCCACGGCTTGTTGGCGCGCAGTTTCCGCCTGCGCCCCTTGCCAACTGCCGCTTTGTTGATACCAAAAAAAACTTCCCCCTAAGGTAAAAAGCAATAATAAAATACCGCTCAACCAAGGCCGTTGTTCCCTTAACTTTTTTTGAGATAATTCAGATGCTTTTGAGCTAGAAGCTGGAATATCGGTCAATAATTGTGCATCTAAATCCAATTTTGCCGCCGTGTATTGTTCTTGGTTTAGGAGACCACGCTGCATATCTTGTTCAAGCTCTTGTAAGCGCAGTTGATAGGCTTCGAGATTGACGCTGGCTTGCGAGATGTTGCCTTGGGAATTTTTTCGGAAAAACAACGGATAGAGAATAAAAATCCCTGCCAAGATCGCCAAGGCGACCAGCAGGAAAAAGAAAAAAAGTGGTTGCATAAGTTATTGTGGTTCGGATTTTGTAGAGGAATCAGCAGCAGGTGTTGTCGCCGCTAAGAGTTGTTGCAGTCGCGCCTGTTCTTCGGCGGAGAGCGCCGTTTTATCGGCAGGCCGTTGATAAAGTCGCCAAGCGAAAATCACGCCGAGCAAGGCCAAAAGCGCCGGTGCGCCCCAGAGCAGCAAGGTATTGAGATTGAGCGGTGGCCGATACAACACAAAATCGCCATAACGCGCCACCATAAAATCGCGGATGGCTTGGTCGCTTTGACCGGCGGTCAGCATTTCATAGGTTTTTTGCCGTAAATCCAAGGCCAGCGGCGCATTCGATTCGGCAATGGCTTGATTTTGACAGACTAAACAGCGCAATTCCTCAACCAAGGCGCGATAGCGTTGCTCCAAAGCCGGGTCGTCAAATTGCCGATATTCGGCTGCCAAAAGATGATTAAAAATTAAAAAATTGAAAATAATCAATAAAGTAAATTTCATTTTATTCTCCTGCTAAAACGGCCAAGAGTGGCCGCAGCGTTTGATTGACGGCATTTTCGTCTAAAATACCGATAAACTTATGACGAACTTTTCCTTTTTTATCAACGACAAAAGTTTCCGGTGCGCCATAAACGCCTAAGTCAATGCCGACATCGCCTTTTTCATCCACAAAAACCGCTTGGTAAGGATTGCCAAGGCGCGTCAGCCAGTCACCTGCCGCTGCTGGGTCATCTTTATAGTTCAAGCCATAAATCTGAATGCCTTCAGCAGCCAATTGATTTAAAAGCGGATGCTCTTGATAACATCCGTTGCACCAGGTCGCCCAGACATTCAATAAAAAAACTTCGCCTGATAAATCGCCGCTGCTGAGATTTTTTTCGGGATCAGCCAAAGTCGGCAAAGTAAAGGCCGGCAGTGGTTTATCAATCAGGGGCGATGGCACCAGCCGAGCATTGAGCGTTAAACCTATCCCTAAAAAAATCAGCAAGATGCCAAAAATAATTAACGGCCAAAAGCGTGCCATGTTTTCTCCTTAACCCGCTTTCGCCGTCACTAACAAGCGGTTTTCACTTTCCTGGCTGACGCGACTTTTTAGGCGATAACGCCGGTCGCTGATGGCCAGAAAACCGCCCAGCGCCATGAGTAAAGAACCCAACCAAATCAAGCGAATCATTGGCTTATAGGCGACATGAAAACTCCAAGCACCATCGCGCAATGGCTCACCCAAAGCCACATAAATATCCCGCGTCCAGCCAATATGTACTGCCGCCTCGGTCATCGGCATGGCTTGCGCGAGGTAAATGCGTTTTTCAGGATTGAGAGTCGTGATGACCTCGCCTTCTTGGTTTAAGACCGTCACCGAGGCGAAGTTGCTGATATAATTGGCACCCGGTAAACGGCTAACTTCTTCAAAGCGCAAAGTATAACTGCCAAGGCTTTGACTTTCGCCGGGTAGCATCCGAATGTCGCGGTCAATGCTGAAATTGCTGGTAATGGCGACACCGATGGCAAAAAGACCAACGCCAACATGCGCGATCAACATTCCCCAAAGATGTAGCGGGATGGTCATCTGCCGATTTTTGCCAACATAGGGCGCTAAGGTAAATAAAGCACTGCTAATCGCCCAAAAAGCCAAAACTAAGCCTAAACCGATCCAAAAACGCGGACTATCGGCATAAAACCATAACAAACCCACACCGGTTAACAGGCTGATGGCGAACAATGGCCAAACTTTGCCAAGCAAGGCTTGCAGATTTTCCCGTTTCCATTTGGCCAACGGTGCAAGTCCCATTAAAAGTAGCGCTGGCAGCATCAACGGCACGAAAGTCGCATCAAAATACGGCGGACCGACGGAAATTTTGCCAAGTTGCAAGGCATCAATCAGCAAGGGATACAGCGTCCCCAATAACACCGTAAAGGCCGCCGATACCATTAAAATGTTGTTCGCTAACAAAAATGACTCCCGCGACACCGGCGCAAATTGGCCACCAGCGGCCATCTGCGGTGCCCGCCAGGCATAGAGCGCCAATGAGGCACCGACGACCAAAGCGATAAAGCCTAAGATGAAAACGCCACGCTCTGGGTCATTGGCAAAAGCGTGTACCGACACCAAAACGCCGGAGCGCACCAAGAAAGTTCCTAATAAACTCAAAGCAAAAGCGCTGATGGCCAGAAGTAAAGTCCAGCTTTTCAAGGTGCCGCGTTTCTCGGTGGCGGCCAGAGAGTGAATAAGTGCTGTACCGATCAACCAAGGAATAAAGGAGGCGTTTTCCACCGGATCCCAAAACCACCAACCGCCCCAGCCCAATTCGTTATAAGCCCACCAACTGCCCAAAGCGATGCCAATGGTTAAAAATGCCCAAGCCGCCGTCGTCCATGGTCGTGACCAGCGTGCCCAGGCGCTATCCACTTGACCGGCCAAAAGCGCTGCGATAGCAAAGGCAAAAGCCACCGAGGTGCCGACATAACCCATATACAACAGCGGCGGATGCAGCACCAAACCCGGGTCTTGCAGTAAAGGATTCAAATCCCGTCCTTCCAAAGGCGCGGGAAAAAGCCGCAGGAAAGGATTGGAAGTTAAGAGCACAAAAGCCATTAAACCAACCGCTACCATGCCCAAAACTGCCAAAATGCGGGATCGCATCGCCAAAGGCAGTGAATTGCTCAACAACGCGACGGCCACTGTCCAGCCGCTTAACATCAAAAGCCACAGCAGAAGCGACCCTTCATGTCCACCCCAAACCGCCGAGATTTTATAGGCCAAAGGCAAAGCGGTATTGGAATTACTCGCGACATAAAGAATAGAAAAATCATCCACTACAAAGCCATAAGTCAAAGCGGCATACGACACTGCCACCAGCAAAAATTGTCCAACCGCCAAAGACGGAGCCAGGACTTGAAAGCGCCAATTTCTATGACCCAACAGCGGGAAAATAGCCAAAGCAACGGTTAAGAAAAACGCCAAAATTAAAGCAAAATGACCAAGTTCTGCGATCATTTAATAACCCCCGCTGCTTTTAACAGCATTCGGATTGACGCCTTGGTCGTGCGCCTTTTCCAAGGCAGCGGCGACTTCCGGCGGCATATAATTTTCATCGTGTTTAGCCAGCACTTCCTCGGCCATAAAATATCCCTCCGGCGATAATTTTCCTCGCGCCACAATGCCTTGGCCTTCGCGGAATAAATCCGGCAAAATTCCGGTGTAGCTCACTTCTAAAAATTTAACATTATCAGTTACTTGAAAACGCACAGCCAAGTCATTGACAGCATCCCGCTGCAAAGACCCCGGCATGACCAACCCACCGACGCGAATGATGGCCGTCGTCGGCGCTTTGCCTTCAGATACTTCTAAGGGACTGTAAAAATGGTTTAAGTTTTCATTCAAAGCCAAAAGCACCAGCGTAACCGAGAGCGATACGCCAAAGAAAATACCGGCGACCCAAAGCAGACGTTGTTGACGTTTGGTCATTATTTTTCTCCTTGTGTTGGTGAAAAGTCTTCAATAATCAGTTGGACAGATTGATCTTTTTCTTGGCCTTGTCTTTGCCAATAACGCCGCGTCGCGGTTTTTTGTTGCTGCCAACAGGCAAGCGCTGCCCACAGTAATAGCGCTAAAACCAAGATACTGACAGCAAGCGACCACCAGACATAAAAGCCATAGCCACCCATAGCCAAAAAACTTTCCCAAGAACTAAAGGCCGGTTTTATCACGGGCGATTCTCCAGTTGTTTTCCACCAATTCCTTGACCCACTGACTGCCACGTTCACGGCGTAATAACCGGCAACGGGCTTCTAAAAACATAAAAAAAACAAAAAGTAAAGCAAATGCCAACATGGAAATCAGCAACGGCGCGAGCATCGTCGCCGGCATCGAAGGCCCATCCATCCGCACAATCGTCGCCCCTTGATGGAGCGTGTACCACCAATCCACGGAAAATTTCACGATAGGAATATTGACAAGACCGACAACAGTTAAAATAGACGCCGCTTGTGAAGATTTTTGGCTATCTTCAATAGCGCTTCTTAAAGCGATAATACCAAGATAAATAAACAGTAAAATTAACTCTGAGGTTAAACGCGCATCCCAAACCCACCAAGCACCCCACATCGGTTTACCCCACAAGGCACCGGTGACCAAAGCCAAAAAAGTGTAAGCCGCGCCCGTCCACAGACAACTCGCTGCCAAGACATCCAAGACCTTAATGCGAAAAATCAAATAAAAAATGCTTAAAAACG
>CAYWWW010000014.1:0-40720 GCA_964462205.1 uncultured Cardiobacteriales bacterium | reverse complement strand
CGTTTACGGCGTGGACTACCAGGGTATCTAATCCTGTTTGCTACCCACGCTTTCGCACCTCAGCGTCAGAATTGATCCAGAAAGTCGCCTTCGCCACTGATGTTCCTTCCGATATCTACGCATTTCACCGCTACACCGAAAATTCCACTTTCCTCTATCAACCTCTAGCTACCCAGTATCAAATGCAATTCTCAGGTTAAGCCCGGGGATTTCACATCTGACTTAGGTAACAGCCTACGTGCGCTTTACGCCCAGTAAATCCGATTAACGCTTGCACCCTCTGTATTACCGCGGCTGCTGGCACAGAGTTAGCCGGTGCTTCTTCTGTGGGTAATGTCATTATCTTCCCCACTGAAAGTGCTTTACAATACGAATATCTTCTTCACACACGCGGCATGGCTGGGTCAGGCTTTCGCCCATTGCCCAATATTCCCCACTGCTGCCTCCCGTAGGAGTCTGGGCCGTGTCTCAGTCCCAGTGTGGCTGATCATCCTCTCAAACCAGCTACGGATCGTTGCCTTGGTAGGCAATTACCCTACCAACTAGCTAATCCGGTATGGGCTCATCCGATAGCGCATTGCTGCTTTCACCCGTAGGCATATGCGGTATTAGCGTTAGTTTCCCAACGTTATCCCCCACTATCGGGCAGATTCCCATACATTACGCACCCGTCCGCCACTGTCTTGCGACCGTTTGACTTGCATGTGTTAGGCCTGCCGCTAGCGTTCAATCTGAGCCAGTATCAAACTCTTCGTTAAAAATTTGCGTTAAAACTTTTGTTTTGCTACGCTCACACTTGTATAATTTTTTAAAGAACTTTTTGTAGAGAGACGCGAACTATACACCGTCTTTTTTTTTTGTCAAGCAATATTTTTAATTTTTTGCTTATTTGTTTTTTCCAAAGCGTCTTTTGCTTGGGAGACGCGGATTATATGCAGCAAGACTGGCCTGTCAAGCATCAAGATGAAAAAATTCCAGCGACAAGAATCCAACGCACCAAAAATCATGTCTTGACTTGCTACCCTTTCGTGAACAAAAATTATTTTTTATTTTTTTAATAGATAGTTAGAAATGTCTTTCAAAAAATTTTTTTTCTTTAGCTCTCTCCAGTTTGGCAAAAAATATTTTTCACTTTTTCAAATTGGGATGCTCAGTTCGCGTTGCAAATGGCTCAGTCGAGCGCTTTTGCTGGCTATTTTTTTGTTAGGTGCGCTGCTTTCCAAAAATCTTTTTGATTTCCAAGCGAAGGCAGCACAAACACTTTCCCAGGAAAACGTAAAAACCAACACGCCAACTGCCGCAGTGGCACCTACAACACCTCGTCTAGCAAACACAAATCCCTCTCCACATTTAACCGCCAATCTTTCTGCTGACACTTTACTGATAACTGACGAACAGCACGACCAACCTGAAACACAGGCAACACCAGGACTACATGTTATCAATGTCAAACGCGGTGAAAATTTTTTCAAGATTCTGGAGCGAAAAAATGTCTCGGCCAGCGTTGGCTACAAGATTCTTGAAAATCAGGAGGCACGAGAATTACTGAGTTTGCTACGGCCACACGACATTATAAAGATGGAAATCAACGATGCTGGCCAATTCGCAAAATTATTATACGAACCAAACCCCTACCAAAAGCTGCTCATTGAAAGGCAAATGGATCACTATGAATTTACAATTAAACAAGCCACCATTCGGAAACGACTAGAATTCAAAAACTACCACTTACAACGCTCACTATTTATAGACGGCTATCAGCACGGCGTACCACCAGAAATTTTGCAAAATCTCATGAACTTATATCGGGAAACGCCTGTTGATATGTTTCGTTTGCAAAAAAATGATGAAATCTCGATTCTTTACGAAACTTGGCTGCATGAAAAAGCCGATGGCAGCGAAGAAGTGATCAAAACCAGCAGTATTTTAGCTTCAGAAATCAAGCACTACGGCAAAAGCTATGCGCTTTACCAATTTTCAGGCCAAGATGAAAGCCCACAGTATTATGATGCCGAAGGATTACAACTAGGCAGCGAGCTCTTTCAAATTCCTGTGCGTTATAAAAGAGTTAGCTCAGCTTTTAATCCGCGTCGCCTCCATCCCATTCTTAAGCGCATTCGGCCACATCTCGGTGTTGATTTAGCGGCACCGACCGGCACGCCCGTGGTTGCGGCAAGCGATGGCGTGATTGATTTTGCCGGTTGGCGCGGCGGTTATGGCAAAACCGTGATCATTGACCACGGCGAGCGCTATAGCACCCTTTATGGCCATTTGCACAGCTGCCAAGTAAAAAGAGGCGACAATGTCAAACGCGGGCAAGTTATTGGTCAGGTTGGCTCGACCGGACTTTCTACCGGCCCGCACCTCCATTATGAAATTCGCGTGGACGGCATTCATCGCGATCCGATGACCTTCAGCGGCCAACCCACTTATATTCCTGAGGCAGAACGCCTCGCTTTTGTTGAACGTTTGGCTTTTTATCAACAACACATGCAGAAACCAAGCCAAGTCGCCAAGCAAAATCGCAATGAAAACAAGGCATCGGAATGAAAGAAAACTTTTTTATCGGCATTTTGTCCGGCACGAGCTTAGATCAAATTGATGCCGGACTTTTTTCTTTTTCGCCAAGTTTTCGCCTTGTGGACTGCGAAAGCCAGGAACTACCGCCAATCTTGCGGCAACGTTTGCAACAATTGATCAAAAGCGGACAGGGAAACCTACGCGACATCGGGCATCTGGATGCCGAAATCGGTAGCCTATTTGCTGAAACTTGTCAAAAACTGCTTGAAAGACATGGTGATAAAAATATCGTTGCCATCGGCAGTCACGGCATCAATCTCTGGCATGAAATGCAGACACCTCCTTTTTTTACCTGGCAAATTGGCGACCCGCACCGCATTGCCGAGCGCACCGGCATCGCGGTCATCGCGGATTTTCGTCGTCGGGATGTCGCCGTGGCCGGTCAAGGTGCGCCCTTGGCTTCCGGTTTTCATCGCTGGTTATTTTTAGAACAGCAACAAAAACAAAATATTGCCATTTTGAATCTCGGTGGCATCGCCAATCTGACTTTTTTATCAACGGAAACGACGCTCGGGTTTGACAGTGGACCGGCCAATGCACTGCTCGATGCCTGGATCCAAAAACACCAAGGGCAACCTTACGATGCTGACGGTGCCTGGGCGGCATCGGGATGCGTAGAAAGCAAACTTTTGGCGCAATTACTAGACGACCCCTATTTTGCCAAAGCGCCCCCGAAAAGCACCGGCAAAGAGTATTTTTCAATGGCTTGGTTACAACAAAAACTCGGCGAAAACCTAGAAAAAACCCCACCTGCCGACATTCAAGCCACTTTAAGCGCGCTCACTGTCCACAGCATTGTCCGCGCCATAAAGGATTTTTTACCAGAGGTGCGCGAAATTTATTTCTGTGGCGGCGGTTCTAAAAATCGCTTTTTATGTCAATCGCTTGCAGCATCGCTGCCAGAATGTCAATTCACCACCACTGCCGCTTTGGGACTCGCCGCCGACTGGGTGGAAGCGGCGACTTTTGCCTGGCTTGCCTACCGGCATGGCGATGCCTTACCGGGCAATCTGCCGAGCGTCACTGGCGCCGCACGTCCGGTTATTCTGGGCAGTTATTTTCCGCGAAGTGCTTAGGTTATTGGCCATAAAAAAACGGGCATCTGCCCGTTTTTCGTTTATTATCCTGAAAAATAACCAGCGCTTAGGCCATGAGTAACTGCCGACGTTTTTCCAAAATCCGATGAATGATCGGCGTTAAGATGATTTCCATGGCAAAACTCATTTTACCGCCGGGCACCACAATGGTGTCACGGCGTGACATAAAGGAATATTGAATCATCGAAAGAAGATATTGAAAATCTACGTCAAAACGCTTGGGATCGGAAAAATGGATGACGATAAAACTCTCATCCGGCGTTGGGATGTCACGGGCGATAAACGGATTAGAGGTGTCCACCGTAGGCACCCGTTGGAAATTGATATGGGTGCGCGAAAATTGCGGCGTGATGTAGTTAATGTAGTCAGGCATCCGACGTAAAATGGTATCGACAATCGCCTCTGCTGAATAACCACGCTCGGCATTGTCACGATGAATTTTTTGAATCCACTCCAAGTTCACAATCGGCACCACGCCGACCAATAAATCCACCAATTCGGCCACATTGTGTTCCGCCGTCACCACCCCGCCATGTAAACCTTCGTAAAATAGCAGATCGGTATTGGCAGCCACCGGCTCCCAAGGCGTAAACTCACCGGAACCAACAGCAATGTTCAGACGTTTACCATGAAACTCGGCTTCGTCGGCATTGTGGACATAATAGCGTTTTTCGCCGCCACCGGTTTGGGCATAGCTTTGAAAAAGCTGACATAAACGACCAAAATCATTGCCTTCAGGTCCAAAATGGCTGATAGTTTTGCCTTCGGCTTGAAATTTTTTAATGGCCTCACGCATCTCCACGCGGTTATAGCGATGAAAACTATCGCCTTCGATGATGGCCGGCGTGATGTTTTCGCGGCGGAAAATATGTTCAAAAGCACGTTTTACGGTAGTGGTACCGGCACCCGATGAACCGGTTACAGCGATAACAGGATGTTTTTCAGACATTTTCTTCTCCTAGTTGTTAGTAATTCAAAAAACGATCAAAAAAAGATCAAAAAACGATGTTTAACATAATCAGCATGACCACTAAAAATAGCACGGTCATAATGCCACCGGCACGCAAGAAATCTGCCACCCGATAACCGCCAGGCCCCATAATGAGCGCATTAACCTGATGCGTCGGCAAAATAAAGGAATTGGAGGTCGCCAAGCCAACGATTAAAGCAAAAATCGCCGGATTGGCATCGGCGGCGATGGCGATATTCACCGCCAAGGGCACCAAAAGCACCGTCGCGCCGACATTGGACATCACCAAAGCAAAGGCCGTCGCCAAAATCGCCACCACGGCTTGCAACACCCAAATAGGCACCTCGCCCAAAATGCTTAAAGTTTGCTGGGCAATCCAAGCTGCCGTACCGGTATTTTCCACCGCCAAGCCCAAAGGAATCAAACTCGCCAACAAAAATACCGTTTTCCAATCCACAGCTTTGTAGGCTTCATCCACCCGCAAAACACCGCTTAAAATCATCCCCAAAGCACCAATAAACAACGCCAAGGACAACAGCATATCGGTAAATAAAATCAAAGAGAGAGATAAGACCATAAAAAATAAGCCAAAAGGCATTTTATGGGGACGTAAATCTTCGTAAGGCGTTTCTTGTGTTAACAGTGCCAAATCTTCGCGCTGAGCGCTTAAGGCATTGGCCTTTTCCCAACTGCCAAAACACACCAAAGTATCGCCGGTTTTTAATTGCGTATCGCGTAAATTTTGCGAAATATTTTTGCCATCACGATGAATAGTCAAGACATTTAAGCCATAATTTTGGCGCATCCCAATGTCGGCCAAACTGCGGCCAATCAGGTTTGAACTCGGCGGCACTACCATCTCGACCATACCGGCGTTTTGTGGCGACAGCACTTCTTCTAGTTCACTTAATGGTCGCAATACCGTCGCGGTTTGTTCTTGAAATTCAACAAAAGTAGCACTGGTCGCAAATAGAGCCAGGCGTTGATTTTCTTTGATTTCATGATAACCCGCTGGCGCAACAATCACCGCTTGACCGAAATTGGCCATGGCCACCACATGCAGCCCATATTTTTTCTCAATCGCCGCCACACTTTGCCCGACTAAACTATGCCGTGGCGCAATCAAAAGCTCCCGCAACACACCCTCCCAGCCATAAACACGCTGCAAATAATCCAGCATTTCTTCTTTTTTTACCGTCTCTTGGCGCGCGGGCAAGACAAAACGGCCAAACACCACAAAGTACAAAATCCCCGCTGCCAGCAAAGCCAAGCCTATCGGCGTCACCGCAAACAAAGAGAAAGGTTGCATCTGCTGTTCTGGCGGCAGATTGACATTGGAAGCCTGCATTAAATCATTCAACAAAATCAAAGGACTAGATCCAACCATGGTGATAGTACCACCCAAAATTGCCGCAAAAGCCATCGGCATCAACAAGCGCGACATCGAAAGGCCGGTGCGCTGGGCAATACGCCGCACTACCGGCAAAAACAACGCCGCCGCGCCAACGTTCTGCATAAAACTCGACACCGTGCCAACGGTGCCAGCAATAGCCGGAATCACCCGTGCCTCGGTTTTGCCGCCGACGCGCAAAATAAAGCGCGCTAAATTGTTCATAGCACCAGTTTTATCCAAAGCCGCACCGATGATAATCACAGCAATAATGGAAATCACTGCATTACTCGCAAAACCATTAAACAATTGTGCAGCAGGCACCAAAGTCAAGCCAGGCAACACGCTGATAAGTCCTATCAACAACATCACTAAAATCGCCGCGACATCCACCCGCACAATTTCAAAAGCAAACAAAAACACCGTAAAGGCTAAAATCGTCAACACCAACTGCATAATCAGCGTCAGGTCTGCAATGGGCGGGATCAAGGAAGATCCTAGATAAAGCGTAAAAATAATGGTGATGGTTAGAAAAAACAGCAGAAAAATATTACGTACTGCCAAAACTTTATAAACAAACAGCAGCGATATCAACGCCCATAAACTCGAAATTACACTCTGACCAAGCAAAAAATCCACGTTAGTTTCCCAGGGCTTGATGGTGGCAAAAAACATGGATTATAGTCAGAACTGCCGGCGTAAGAAAATCATCACGGTTTAAGTTAGCGTGTTAGATCGGCCAAAGCAGACAAAACGGCAGACTCAGCTTTAGCGGCTTCGGCTTCATTGCCCATCATGGTCAAACGGCCAAAACTGCCAAAAGGCCGCATATCCACCAAAGTCACATGCGCGGCTTTTTCGGCCACATTGGCGGCATAGACGACATAACCGGCGGGTTCCACTTCGAGGATAAACATGCTTTTGCCGGGTTGCAGCATAGAACCTTTGCGAAATTGACGGTTGATCAAGGTCGCATGATCCGGCGTGACAGCGCGGATCACCTCACTCCAGGTCACTTGACAAGGCAGGCGGCTCGATAAAGGCACTTGCAGCTCGCGCAATAAAATACTGCCCGCCTGCTGCACTTCACTTTGGTTGCGAAAATGCACTTCAAAGGAGCCAAAAGCCCGTTCCACCACCTGTTCACCCATCCGCACATTGGTTTCTTTCAAAGCGATATCCGACAAACGGTGAATCGCCATCCCCGGCGACACCTCCACCCATAAACAGGCATCACCGGGAACCGGCAAAAAACCTTGCGACGAGGTGGCCAAAAACGAAGCCAGTTGCGGCTGTAAAGAATCAATAAAAACAAAGGTACGCAGAACAATAGACATAAAAATTTAGGAAAACAGCAAAAACGCGAATATAGCAGAAAGCAGGCGGGGGGTGTCTGGCAGCAAAAACGGCTCAAGGAAAATACTGCCGCGTTGCCTTCGCCAAAGCCACCAAAGATAACATCACCGGCACTTCCACCAATACGCCGACTACCGTCGCCAAAGCCGCGCCTGAATTGAGGCCAAATAAACTGATGGCTACCGCCACCGCCAATTCAAAAAAATTAGACGTACCGATCAAGGCCGCCGGTGCCGCAATAGTAAACGGCACGCGCCAAAAATAGCCCCAGGCATAAGCGATAAAAAAAATGCCATAACTTTGAATCAACAAAGGAATGGCAATCAGCAAAATAATCAACGGCTTGGCCAGAATGGTTTCGGCTTGAAAAGCAAATAACAAGATAACCGTTGCCAAAAGACCAAGAATCGCCAAAGGCTTTATTTTTAAGCCAAATTTTTCAATAGCTTGCGCATCGGAATGCAAAAAGCGGCGGGTGAAATCCCCAGCCAATAACGGCAGCAACACATAAAGCAACACCGACAACAGCAAAGTTTGCCAAGGCACGATCAAATCGGTTACGCCCAAAAGCAAGGCCACCAGGGGCGCAAAGGCAAAAATCATAATCACATCATTGACCGAGACTTGCACCAAGGTGTAATTGGCATCGCCTTTGACCAATTGACTCCACACGAACACCATCGCTGTACACGGTGCCACACCGAGCAAAATCATGCCGGCGATATAGGCTTCGGCATCGTCCGGGTTAATCAAACCGGCAAACACCTCAAAAAACAGAATGCCCAAAAGCGCCATGCTGAAGGGTTTGATCAACCAGTTGACCACCAAAGTGATCGTCAAACCCTTGGGTTTTTTGGCCACATCTTTCATCGCCGCCAAATCGACATTGATCATCATGGGATAGATCATCGCCCAAATAAAAAGCGCCACGACCAGATTGACATTGGCATATTTTATCTCAGCAATCATTTGAAAAACATTGGGAAAAATTAAACCAAAGACAACCCCAGCCGCTATCGCCAAAGCCACCCACAACGATAAATAACGCTCAAAAACGCCCATCACCAACCACCTGTTTGGTTAAAAAATCAGCAACAACCGCCGGTTTTTTCATCTGAAGTTTGCGGAACACAACAGGCCGCAGCCGTGGAAGTAGCGGCGGCTTCCGAAAAAACCTGCGCCTCGGCCATCGAATGATAGGCTTCCCAAGCCAAGCCATTGGGGTCTTGTAACCAAGATTTTTCTGAACGCATATAACAACATACCGTTTCACCGTCGCTATGGGTGGCAAGTTCAGCCGCTGCCAGTTGCGCCCGCAAGACTTCTAGTTCTTCGGCGCTATCCACTTGAATGCCCAAATGATCAACACCGGTAGTTTTGGCGCGAGTCGAAATGGCAAAATTTAAGTGCGGGTCAGCTAACAACCACTTGGCATAGTCGGCCTTAACTTTCAGCGGCGGCTGACCAAAGAGCGCTGAATAAAAAGCAATGCTTGCTTCGATATTTTCCACACCCAGATGAATATGCAATCTTTTCATAAAGTTATCTCCAAGAAATCAGCGCAAAACCAGCCTGCGCCTCGGCAAAAATGTCGAGCATAGTTGACATAAAAATCCTTGTCAAAGGGACTTAGCCGGAAAAACCTTAGCCAATAGATGAGAAAAAGCAGGCGGCAAAAGCCTCCACCGCCAGCCGCAATCCAAAGCCACCCAGAACGATAAATGACTTTCAAAAATTTCCATAAAACGCATCCAGATGCCTACAACAATTCATGCTCAATTCTTTGTTTTAATTCATTAAAAACTTCATCAAAAGCCGATTCTATCAGCGAAGCGCTACCGACCACGGCAGCCGGGTCTGGCAATGGCCAATGTTTTTTGACATGGGAACCCAAAAAAACCGGATAGCTTTCGGCAGCGGCTGCACAGACGGTAATCACCAGATCAAACGCTTGCCCGGCAAAAATATCCCAAGATTTGCTATAAGGACTTCCCGGTTCAATGCCATGTTTTTCCAAGGTTTTTAGCGTCTGCGGCTGCACAAAACCCGCCGGTTGACTCCCGGCACTCACCGCCTGATAACGTCCCGCTGCCAGATGATTGATCAAGGCTTCAGCCATAATCGAACGACAGGAATTTCCCGTACATAAAACTAGCACTTGCTGCATAACCTCCTCCTGATTTACTGACCGATGGGGATAAAAGCGCTTTTGAACTGACCGTTGCCGAAGCCTAGACAAAGGTCAGCAAAAAGGTCAAGCACTATTGACGAGAAAAGCAGTATGGTGGGGGAAAGAACGGAAAAGCAGCAGAAAATAACTTAATTTGGCAGCAGCGCCATTTTTTTCTGCTGAACGGCCTGAAAATAAGCAATCAACAGCATGTGCGGCGTGGTCAAACAAGCAATCAGCAGAATCATGGTGGAAAAACTTTCCATCGTCAGCGCACTAGCGGCATCCCGATGCCACATTAACAAAAGCCATAAGGTGATCGTTGCCAGCATCACCGGCAAGAGACTTTTCATAAACGCAGCCACACTTGGATAATGCAAAGCCTGAAATAAATAAGCCGTATGCTTTGGCGCATGATAAAAACAAAAATACAGCAATAAAAATAAGAGCGGCGGCAAAAGCAAGCCACTCAAAATAAAAATAATCGCGGTAAAAAGCATCTGTTGATTTTTTTTATAGATCAGATCATGGACAACAAACAGCAGCAAAAGCAGCAGCACAGGATAACCAAGCGCCGTCAATAGATTGACAAACAAGACAGCATCATTTTTATCTATAAGAAAAACAAAGAAAAAAACTAAGGCTTCGGCATGATAAAAAGCTGGCAAAACCAAAAAAGCCAAACCAAAAAGCGTTTGCCGAAACCAAGGTGCCGACGGCCAATCCTGACCAAAATGATAGACGGTTAAGGTCATGAAAATTAAAAAACCAAGGAAAGGATAAAACCACCACAAAGCATAGTGTGCCAAGGCCAGCGCTGTATAGATAACGATAAATAACAATAATTTAATTTTGGTATCGGTCATTGCTAACGACTTGGCAATGTCTAAGTCAATCGCGCCATGGGGTAAACCTATCAGCAGTGCGCCGCTTAAAAACAGCACTACCTGCCATTCCAAGGTCAAGGCTGGTGCCAAAAAAGTCAGTAATAGCAAAAAGATACCCGACAAGACAAAGGTAAGCGTAATTTTATCCTGAAAATACTGCCTCATGATGTCACACCTTGAAAAAGTGCTTGAAAAAACGGTTTTTTCGGACAAGCTGACAGCAACGGCAGCAGCGTCTGCCAGGATACTTCGCCGCGCATAAATCGCGCATAGATATCCGGTGGCAGTTGTGCGGCAATCTGCCAAAAAATTTCGGTAGCCTGCTGGGGATACAAGCGCAAGGTCTTGATAAAATGACGATCTAGCCATAAACGCCACAGGGATTCCGAGGGCATTGGCAACAATTTTCCCGAATGGTAATACCGCGCCACCGCCGCTTGCGCCCAAGATTGCAAACGCAAAAAACCATAGCCGCTGGACTCGCGCAAGGCACCAGCCTGACTGCCGACATGCAAGTAATTGCTACTATTGATAAAAGCTCTGTGCAGTTGCCCCAAAGGCAAGACCGCCTGTTCATGACTCCGCACGGTCAAAGGAGCAGCAAATTTTTCTTGCAAGTAATTGTTTAACAACGGTTCCAAAGTAGATGGCGAGCAAAATTTGGCCGTAAATAAAGTGTATTCAACCAAAGCTTGAGTAGATGAAAAAGGTAAAGTGTAAATAAAAGCCGCGCCTTGGTCGGTCTGCTGTAATTGTTCCATCAGACCTACAACTTCAGCATCAAAAATTTCTTCTTTTGCTTCAACTTCATAGCCAAAAAAAATCTGATAGTATCGCGCTTGTTGCTGCACCTGGCTGGCCGATAAATTTCGGCTATCCAAAATGCTTTTGGCGTGGACAGTTTCTTGGTTATCACTGTGAATACTATAAAAATTTTCAGCGTCTTTTTTATTGACCGCTTGTACTGGAAAATCTAAGCGCAGCCTAATATTATTTTGTTGCTGAAGTAGGCTTTGTGCTTTATTATAAAAATCAATAGCTTGAATGGTGCAGTAAACATGGGTCAGCGTCTTATGGATAATTTTTTGCTGATCTTCTTTTGAATAATTTTTTCGCGCATCGGCTTTTTTGGAAAAAGACCACGCCGACCAGCTTTTTTTGATGACATCGCGATGCGGAAAAATCGCGTCTTTAGGCAGCCAAAAACTCCAATGCCGATCTTGCTGATAATGCTGACGTGCTTCTAATAAAATGATGTTTTTATTGCTGATAAATTGAGACTTCGCCGCTAGTTCAAGCCAAGCCAAGGCAAAACTTAAACCCGTAGCACCGCCACCCAAAATGGCCAAGTCATAGATTTTTTCGTTCACCCTTGGCCTATTAACAGAGGAATAGTTGTTGAGCAATCGCCTGCTTTCGCCAAAAGGCTGGCCGCAAGACATTAAAAAGTAAAAAGAAACTTTGTAAAACTTTTTCTAAGGTATTGAGATGCAGCCGACCTTGCCAATAAGGATAGCGTAAGCGCAAGATTTTTCTGCCGATTTGCCGATATAAACCCGCTGCCAGCAACACCGTCAACCGTGGACGCAGCGGCAAATAGGCATAGCCTTGCCAAGCCGATTGATAATATATTTCCGCAAGTTGCAAAAGTTTTTGCTGTGCCGGACGCGCATCGTTTTCAGGAGCGTCGGGAGCAGTGGTCAATTTTTGTGCTTCTTGCATGTTTAACCAGGCACTTGGCAAATAAATACGATTATTTTCAGCATCTTCTTGAATGTCACGCGCGATATTGGTCAACTGCATGGCCATGCCTAAATGAATAGCCGCCATACTTGCCTGGGGTAAATCAGACGCTGCCACGCCGAGCAATGGACAAAGCAGTCCGCCGACCGTGCCCGCCACCCGATAACAATAGGTTAAAAGGTCATCAAGCGTGTCCATGCGCACGGCATCGGGATGACAGTCGCTTAATACACCTGCCAATAAATCAATAAGATATTTTTTATCAAGCTGATTTTCTTCAACAAAAGTCAAGAAGCTGCGTAAAGTCGGATCATCTGTCTGACCGTTGTGTATAGCATTCTGATAGTTAAGCAAAATTTGCCGCGCTACTGCTTTATCCGGCGCTTCATCGGCCAGGTCATCCACCTGCCGACAAAAGGCATAAAGAGTAAAAATTTTTTCAGCGCGTTGTTGATTTAAGAGTTTGGCAGCAAAAGAAAAAGTTTTAGCCTTTTGTTCAAAAAGCCGCTGTTGTGCATTCATAAGGCTGTGGCGGCGGGGATGAGGTTATCCAAGAGTTTCGCCGAGGTAATCACCCCGGGCAAACCGGCACCGGGATGCGTACCGGCACCGCATAAATAAAGATTTTCAATGCCTTCGGCTTGGTTATGAAAACGAAACCAAGCCGATTGCCGCAAGAGCGGCGCAATAGAAAAACCTGCGCCATGTAAACTGCTGTAATCTTTTGCAAAATCTTCTGGCGTTTTATAAAAATCAGCAGTAATGGTCTGCGGAAGATTCGGCAAAACCGTCTCAGCGAGCCTCGCAATAATTGCCTGCCGTAATTTTGGCGCTGCCGTTGACCAGTCGATCTTCGCTTGTAAATTGGGTACTGGCACTAGGACATAAAAGCTATCACACCCCTCAGGCGCAAAAGAAGTATCCGTGGCAGTTGGCCGATGAAGATATAAAGAAAAATCCTCGGCAAGAATTTTTTTATTAAAAATATCATCTAGTAAACCACGATAGCGCTTGCCCAAAACAATCGTGTGATGGGCGACTTCAGGGTACTGACAGGTCGTGCCAAAATAAAGGACAAATAGCCCCATGGAAAACTTAGAGAATTTGGTTTTTACTCTCGCACTAAGCGCTTGTTTTTGTTTTGGAATCATCTGCTGATAAAGATAGGCGGCATCGGCATTGGCGACAACTACAGACGCTGGTAAAACCTCATCATTAGCCAAAATCACGCCGCGACAGACTTGCTTCTCAAAGTGTAAGGCTTTTACTGGCGTGTTTAAGGTTAAGGTAATACCTTCTTCTAACATCAACCTTTCCAATGCCTTAACCAAAGCGCCGGTGCCGCCCATGGCAAAATGCACTCCCCATTTGCGCTCTAAATAGTGGATTAAAGAATAGATCGCGGTGGTATCAAAAGGATTGCCACCGACGAGAAGTGGTTGAATCGAAAAGGCTTGGCGCAAGGCATCGTCTTTTAAGTGTGCGGATACCATTTGCCAAACTGTGCGATAACCTTTCAAGGCGATGAGATAAGGCAGAATCCTAAGCATTGTCCACCAACGATGAAAAGGCTGCGTCGCTAACTTTTCAAAACCAATTTCAAAAATTGCTTGGGAATACTTCAATAACTTCAAATAGTTGTCCCGATCTGCCGGTGCAAACTTTTCAATTTCGGCCAGTGTGTCTTCAAGCGTACCGCCGTAGTCAAACTGCCGACCATCATTAAAAACAAAGCGATACCAAATGTGTAATGGCACAATATTGACGTAATCTTTAATATCTTTTTGAAAAAGCGCAAAAAGTTCTGTCAATAAAAAAGGCGCCGTCAACACCGTAGGTCCTGCGTCATGGCGAAAACCCTGATGCCGGTAGGTCTGCGCCCGTCCGCCCAATTGTGGAGATTGATCAATCAGTTGCACAGCATAACCTTTGGCTTTTAAGCGTAGCGCACTGGCCATACCGCCAAAACCACCACCGATAACAATTGCTTTTTTAGTCATTTTTTAGGCAGGAATAGGAAACTTAGCGAGTAGGCGGGTAATTTCTTGTTGGATAATCGCTTGACAAGAGCAAGGCAGCGAAGTGGTCATAGCTTGGGCTTGGGTAAGATGTGCCTGTGCTAAATCCATGCTCTTCCTTATCGGATCAACAGCATGATTTTGCTGCATAATTGAAACAATATTAACACCTGAATTCAAGCCAACTTTCGCTTGATCATTTTCTTTGTCATTCAGGTCGTCATAAATTTGGTAAGCAATGGCAAAATTAGCAAAAACCTGTTTGGCGTTGGCAACATATTGCGCTTGCCCACTTTCTAGTAAGGGCAATGTCAAACACATACTCAAAAGCTCACCGGACTTTTGGGCGCTAATAGCAAGATATAATTCTAAATCATCAAGAGATTGATCTTTTTTCTGCGTTAAGTCATTGGTTTGACCATGAATAACGTCTTTAACATGTGCATGAATGCAGGCGAGTAGCGCTGCAAACGCCGTTGTTTGATAACCTGATAAACAAAAATAAGCCGCTGAAATCAAATAATCACCGGCACAAATGGCAATGTCAGAACCAAATTTTTGCCAAAGGCTTGGCGCATCGCGTCGCCAAGTATCTAAATCCTGAATATCATCATGAATTAACGAGGCGTTATGCAGCAGTTCTGGAATACAAGCCAGGTAGTAGGCGGTTTTTTGGGGCAACGAAAAACTGACAGCAAAATTATAGGCAAGGCGTGCACGTGTGCGACTCCCACCTGATGCAAAGTGATAGCGGAGTGCATCAGACAACACGCTGCTTTTATTATTTAAATCACAGACATCGCTGAGCAGTTGCTCAAAATAAACCCTATCAAAAGCCAAATCCATCGCTGCCTCTGCTGCAAAACATCCTAAAAAAGAAAAGGCAGGTGTCAGCAAGCGCCAACTATCCTGCCTTCAGTCTCAAAAACAATTACGCCTGTACTGGTGCGTCTGCGTTATAACCTTCAGCCTCTGATTTTGCTACTGCAATCATATAGATGAATACACCAAAACCTACTTTAGCGACGATGTCTGCAATGGAGTAACCAATTTCAACGCCCACGAAAGCACCTTGAATACCCAAGTTAGGGAAGAGGTAAACCAAAGGATAAAAAGACCAGGAAAGAACAACAATCAAAGTCGCAGTTCTTACTAGACCTTTAGCGCTTTCAGGCTGTTTGGCGATAGAACTGTTAAGACCTATGAACAATGAATAAACGATAAATAAGAAAGGAATCATGGACAAAATCCACCAGAAGAAGCGAGAGAACAAGCCTTCTGAAATTTCGCCCGGGTAGCCCAAAATAATCATCAAAGCTGCCGCCAAGCCTAAGATAGTTGCTTTCGAGGCAGTTTCACTTTTGCTTAATTTCATTACTAAAATCAATTCGATGAGCAATAAAGGCACGGTCAACAACCAATCCACATAACGATAAGCAACGTTGAATGCAGCGCCGGTCGCAGTTACGACTTCATTGACGGCTGTGTAAGCATGGCCAAAGGACAACATGATCTGTAAATAATGATAAGCGGCAATAAAAGTAACCAAGCCGGTGACGATCAAGGCGGGACGATAAGCAGCAGAAACGGTTTTAAGGCTCATCCAGAAGAAGAGTGTAGCAGCCGCCATCGTGGCGAAGGTGAAGGAAAAGACGTTAGAAATCAGACTGTACTCAAAGAAGTTCAAATTTTCCATAATTATTAACCGAGTGTGATTGTTGAGGGCACCTGAAGATAACTGACCAAATATTTGACTTCAACCGGATAGTTATTAGTTTTTAATTTTTTAAGGAATTTTTTTCAAAATCAAGCAATATTTTGATTTTATTAAAAATTTGAAAAGGCTGAAGTTTTTTCTGATAAACCTTTTATTTTTCTTAGTGTTACCCTGAAAAAAAAAAGGTTGAGAGCAGTCACTAAAGCAGACCTGGCTGAAAGATTGGCAAAAAATTTGGAGGATGATGCTCAGAAGAAAAATGGCAAAGTCGGAAAAAACAGGAGGGAAAAATGGCTCCCCGGGACGGATTCGAACCGCCGACCAAGCGGTTAACAGCCGCTTGCTCTACCGCTGAGCTACCAGGGAATGGAAGGAAGCGGCGATTATAGTGGCTATTCTTTTTCGGTCAAGTTTTTTTCGTTGCCACTAAAATAGGCACAGCAACTGTTAAAAACGCCTTGATCGCTCGCTTCTTCAGAAACAAAGACTTTTTTACAACCGCGCGCCAATGCTTGTGCTTTGAGGCGTTCACTAAACACCAACAGCGGCGTTTTTTTCAACCACATCTGGCCGAGTTTGCCGAGTTGGTCGTAGAGATTGGCCAAAATTTCGCCACTGCTGACCACCACCAAATCCAAGCCTTCCCGTCCCCACTCGCGCATCAAGATGCTGATATTATTGGTTTCCGGTAAACCACGGCGATAGGCTTCGATATACTCGACCACGGCACCACGATTTTTTAAGGTATCACCCAAGAATTCACGACCACCATCGCCACGAAAAATCAAGATTTTTTTATCAAAAACGTAATGTAGCTCTGGATTTTCTAATAAACTTTCGCTGTCAAAACGTCCCACCGGCAACAGCACCTCGGTGATGCCAAAATGCGCCAAGGCTTTGGCCGTCGCCCGGCCAATCGCCGCCACCTTTAGCGTAGTCGGCCAACTTTGACTTTCCGACAGTAGTACATTCAAGGCTTTTTCGACGGCATTGGCACTGATAAACAGCGCCCAATCGTAGTTTTTGAGGTCGGTTTTTAATTGTTCTAAAGCCGATAAATCTTTTGGTGCATAAATCGCCAGCATTGGGAATAACCAAGGTTTCGCGCCAACCTGCGTCAAAAGTTCCGCCAAGGCTTCGTTTTGGCCTTGCGGACGGGTCAGCAGAATGCGTTTGCCGAGCAAAGCCGGACAGGAAAGGCGAGCAGGCACATTCACAGGCCAAGCTCCCGTAAAATCGCCGCGCCACCGCCGGCCAGCAGTAACTCCGCGACCGCGCCACCCAAAATTTCTGCGGCCACAGCGTCGTCCAAGGTCGTTTCTGGCAGCAATAATTGCGCTGTCAACACCGGTTGGCCATTGGGATGCCCCAAACGTGCTGCCAGATGTAATTGGCCTTTTTTCATTGCTTTTGTTTCTTTCGCATCTTTTTCTAAAGTGTGATCAGAAGGTTTCTCTAGGGATGTCCACTGCGCAAAAGCCGCCAAAGGCATCTGGCAACTGCCGCCAAGTTTGGCTGTGACCGCACGTTCGGCGCTGACGCACAAGGTGGTTTCGGCATCGGCCAAAGGTTTCAGCCAATCAAGCACTCGGCTGTCATCAGCGCGACATTCGATGCCTAAGGCACCTTGCGCCACCGCCGGCAGCATCTCAATGACCGAAAAGGTTTTTTTTATGGCTTCGGCCAAACCCAAACGCTCTAAACCCGCCGCCGCCAAGACAATCGCGGCATAGTCACCGGCGGCGAGTTTTTTTAAGCGGCTATTGACGTTACCGCGCAAGGGCAAAATTTCGAGGTCGGGACGCAGCGCCAATAACTGCATCTGCCGACGCAAACTGGAGGTGCCGACGCGGGCACCTAGCGGCAAATCGTCAAAACTAACAAAGTCTTGGCTGACAAAAGCATCAGCGGGATTATGTCGCGCTAAAATGGCCGCCAGGGTTAAACCTTCGGGCAATGCCGCCGGGACATCTTTCATGGAATGCACGGCAAGGTCGCTTTCGCCAGCCAAAAGGCTTTTTTCTAGCTCTTTGACAAATAAACCTTTACCGCCAATTTTGCTTAACGGACTGTCCAGCAGTTGATCGCCTAAGCTCGTCATCGGTAATAATTCTGTTTGTAAATCAGGATGCTGGCTTTGTAATTGCTCGGCGACAAATTCGGCTTGCCACAGCGCCAAGGGACTATTGCGGGTTGCGATGCGTAATTTCATGATTTTAATAAATTTTTTGATAAACTTTTAGGATTGCTGGCGAAAAAACCGTCGCACTTCCGGCAGATGGCGACGGCTGACTTCCAAAGTATCGCTGATGCCGGCAAATTCAACAAAAAATAACTCATCAGCGGTTTTAACCAAGCGTTTAAGGTATTTTCGCGCTACCAAAGCACTGCGATGTATGCGTATGAAATCTTTGGAAAATTCTTCTTCGAGTTGCTTCAAAGAGCCATCGAGCAGCGCCATGCCTTCGGGATAACGGACATTGATATATTTTAATTCTGATTGAAAATAAAAGACTTGACGCACCGGCAACAAAGTCAATTGGTTGCGAATGCGCAAAGACAATTGCTGACGTGGCAGCAGGACATTGGCAGGGGTTTCTTGATTTTTAAGCGTATTTTTGCTTTGTTGGTAACGCCAGGCTTTCTCTAAAGCCGCCTGCAAACGCGCCGGGTCTATGGGTTTTAACAAATAATCAATCGCTTGCACATCGAAGGCCGCCAGCGCATGGTCGCTATAGGCCGTGGTAAAAATGATCAGCGGTAATTTTCCCTGTTGTTGCCAGTAGTTAGCGACGGCCAAACCATCGAGGCCGGGCATCCGAATGTCCAAAAATACCCAATCCGGCGGCTTACTTTCGGCTTGGCGCAAGGCATCCTCGCCATTGACGGCTTCGGCCAAGGTCGCGCCACGCAATCTATCCGCCCACGCCGCCATCGGGTCGGTCAATAAGCGTTGCAAACGCAACCGCGCCAGCGGTTCATCATCCACGATCAAGAGGTGCATAAGCGCCAGCAGGGATGGTTAAAGGCAAACTTAATAATGCCAGATAGCTGTCTGGGTTTTTTTGTACCGAAAAGCGTGCCTGAGCACCATAATGCAAGGCCAACCGTTCGCGGATGTTGTTCTGTGCCAGATGATGGCCTTTTGCTTTGACTTGACTGGTGGCCAAGGTGTTTTTTATTGAGAAAATTAAATAGTTGCCGCTGATGAATCCCTGTATCCACAACACGCCCCCCGACAGGCTTGGCTGAATGCCGTGGTAGATAGCATTTTCCACCAAAGGCTGCAACAGCAAGGGCGGTAACGGGTAATTTTCTGGTAAATCCGTCAGTTGCCAATGCACGCTGAGACGTTCGGCCAGACGTAAATTTTCCAAAGCCAGATAATGACGCACCATCGCCAGTTCTTCGTGCAGCGGAATCAGCCGCTCCTCACGCAAAACTGCGCGAAATAGCGCCGCTAAATCACCAATCGCCGCTTCGGCTTTGGCTGGGTCTAAAGCAATTAAACTGCTGATACTATTTAAGCTGTTGAATAAAAAATGCGGACGAATCCGTGCTTGCAAGGCGGCAATCCGGCTATTGGCTTCCAGTCGCAGATGCGCCAAGGCTTGCGCCTGTTGATAAAAAAAGAGAAAAATCAAAGCGGAAATCAACAAAGTCAACGCGGCATTTTTGGCAATAAACCCCAAATACCAATAAGCGCTGACGCCGGCCACCAGCCAATATTCCCGCCAATAAAAAAACGTCACACTGCTGAAAAACACCGTTACCGTCACCGGAATGGCCAGCCACAGCAGCAGCGCCGGCCAAAATGGCAAAATTTTAAGATAATTCTTGTATAAACAAAGCAATAACAGCGAAAAACTAACAATGGCCAAAGTCACCGCCGCCGCAAAAGCCCAATGCCACAAAAAGCGCTGCGCCCATAAAATCGGGTCAAGGACGCTAAAAAAGGCCATGATTTGACTGACCACCAACAGCATGACTATAGTTCGCCACCGACATACTTCAGGAAAGTTAAGCATTATTTTTCCCTCGCCTCGCCTACAAAATTATCAGAAAAAACTTCAACCAAAACTAAGGATTACTTATGTCAAACCAGCAAAAAACGCATCAGGAAAAATTATGGGGTGGCCGCTTCCAAGAAGCCACTAGCATCAGCGTCGAAAAATTTACCGCCTCCATTCCTTTTGATCAGCAACTTTGGCGCTTTGATCTCGAAGGGTCGATTGCCCACGCGACGATGCTCGGCGCTTGCGGGATTATCACCGCCGAAGAAAGCACGGCGATTATCCAAGGTTTACAAGCCATTGGCGAAGAAATCGCCAGCGGTGATTGGGAGTGGTCGTTACAGTTAGAAGATGTCCACATGAATATCGAGGCGCGGCTGATCGAACGCTTGGGCGAAGTCGGCAAAAAACTCCACACTGGCCGCTCGCGCAATGATCAGGTCGCCACCGATATGCGCTTATACCTTCGCCACCATATTGATAACATTCTCGAATTATTAACCGCCGCGCAAAAAGCCTTGTTAAATCAAGCCAAAGCCCATCATGACTGCATCATGCCAGGCTTTACGCATTTACAAATTGCGCAACCGATTACCGTCGGTTTTCATCTTTTGGCTTGGCAACAAATGCTTAAACGCGATGCCGCCCGTCTGCGCGATTGCCGCGCCCGGGTCAATATTTGTCCTTTGGGATCAGCGGCTTTAGCTGGCACGAGTTATCCGATTGACCGCGAACTCACCGCCCGCTTGCTGGGCTTTCAAAGTCCGACCGTCAATGCCTTGGATGCGGTCAGCGACCGCGATTTTATTCTGGAGTTTATGGCCGCCGCCAGCATCCTGATGGTGCATCTGTCACGGCTGGCCGAAGAGCTAGTGTTATGGTCCAGTCCTTTATTTCAATTCATTGCGTTACCAGATCGTTTTTGTACCGGCTCCTCGATTATGCCGCAAAAAAAGAATCCCGATGTCCCTGAACTTTTGCGTGGCAAAGGTGGACGGGTGACTGGGCATTTGGTGGGTTTATTGCAATTGATGAAAGGACAACCCTTGGCTTATAACAAGGATAATCAAGAAGATAAAGAAGGAATGTTTGATACCGTCGCCACCCTAAGCGAGAGTTTGCAGTTGTTCATTGAGATGCTGCCAGCCATTCAGTTTCGCGTGGAACGGCTGCGGCAAGTGGCCGCCGACGGTTTCGCCACCGCCACCGATTTGGCTGATTATCTCGTGCGACGTGGTTTGGCCTTTCGCGATGCCCATCATGCCGTTGGCCGTTTGGTGCAGTACGCCATCAGTCAAAACAAGGCTTTAGATGCACTAAGCTTGGTGGAATTGCAAGCCGTTGCCCCGTTAATTGACGCTGAGGTTTTTAAGGTCTTGACCGTGGAAGGCTCGGTAGCGGCGCGGGCGCATCGCGGTGGCACGGCACCTTCGCAAGTTTTGGCGCAAATTGCCGAGGAGTGGGCGGAGTTGGGTGACTAGGTATAGCTAAATCGATTTAAAACTGAACATTTTTAAGAATTTTTGCTTTTATAAACAATAAAATAAAAATTTTAATGTGTTTGGTTCCATATCGAATCAGCTATAAACCTCGGTAGCGCTTTTTTAACCTTAAACCACCTTTCGAGCCAGGAATGACGCAGCAAAAGCCAACCACCCCGCCCTTTCAGGGCACCCCTCCTTGTCAGGAGGGGAGTTTTTGTTTGCCCAACGCTCCCCCTGCCAAGGGGGAGTACCCCGATAGGGGGGAGGAGGTTCAAGAGCAGCGCTCTCATCGGGACGGGGTTCATCTCAACAATCTTCCTGCGCTACGCGTGTTTCGCAAAGAATTGCGATCTCACCTCACGCCAGCCGAAGCCAAATTGTGGACTTATCTTCGGCGTTCGCAGTTGGCGGGTCGGAAATTCCGTCGGCAACACAGTGTCGGCGGCGGCTATATTCTCGATTTTTATTGTCCGGCAGAGCGTCTGGCTATAGAACTGGACGGTGCCACACACGACAATGCACTGGCACAGCGCTACGACGAAGAACGCGATCCGCGATCTGTTTTTGCGCTATTGGCGCATTCGGGTTTTGCGCTTTGAAAACAAGTGGGTATTTTTGCAGCCAGACGGGGTCTTGGAGGAAATAATGAGGCATTTCGGCTGGCAAAAGGCATCCCCATGACCCCCCAATCACTAAATACAATCTGGCCTTTGGCTGTTGTCGCTAGTAAAGGCTTCAAACTTTAATCAGCCTTAAATCAACCTGCATCCATCAGCGGCAACCATCAATGCTGCTACCGATTAAATGTCCGGTTATCGCGCCCAGTGCCACACCAGTGACCACAACTGCACCGATGCAAAATGGTGCCAAAGGGCCGGAAGCAGCGCAAAGCGGCGTACTACCAAAGATGCTTGGCACCGTCACCAGTGCATTACTCACCGCCAGACCACCGGCACCGCCAGCATAGCGACCAATTTCCGAGGCCGTGCAGGAGCGATACTCAGCGGCATAAGCTAAGTTCTGGCCAATGCCAGCCATCAAGACAAACAACAGCATCAGGCGAAAAAGCATAGATGTTTTCTCCAAGTACGATAAAAAATTGCAAAAAAACCGCTTACAGAACGAAAGCAGTATAAAGGTAGAAAAAAAAGAAAGGAAAGCAAAAATAAGGTTACAACCAGCCAAAGATGCCCGCTATCTAAGTGAAAAAAGCTGGTCCCACAATCCAAGCGCAGCCTTAGGCGGCGCTGGTTGCGCTTGGATTGTCCTTATTATCAAACCAATTGTTTTGAATAATCTTTTGCAAATTTTTCGCCTGTAAACTCGGCAGGTATAAATCTTGAATAGCGCGGCGTTGCTGGCATTGCAATGCCTTGGTGGCAAGGTCTTGCAACTCATGGTAGTGATAATGTCTCAGCAACCATTTGATTTTTGGTAAAGCCACGATATTCATACTCAAGGAATTCACCCCTAAACCTAATAAAAACAACGCGCCGATAGGATCCGCCGCCAATTCACCGCAGACGCTCACCGGCACTTTGGCCGCCTGGGCGATATGGACAATCTCGGCAATGGCTTTCAGGACACTCGGATGCAGAGAATCGTAGCGGTTGGCGACTTTTTCGTTATTGCGATCCACTGCCAGCAAATATTGAGTTAAGTCATTGCTACCAACAGAAATAAAATCTACCTCTGGCAAAATCGCCGGTAAATCATAAATCGCCGACGGCACTTCGATCATGCTGCCCAAGGGTGGCAGGGGTGCCTGGCTATCGTAATCCTGATGAATCTCGTTAAACGCTTGTATAATCAGTTTTTTTGCCTGAAGCACATCTTCGTGATCGGCAATCATCGGCAGCAATAATTGTAAATTGCGCAGCGGCGCATTGGCCTGTAGCAGCGCCCGCACTTGCGTTAAAAAAATTTCAGGATGATCCAAACTCACCCGAATGCCCCGCCAGCCCAAAAAGGGATTGGCTTCTTCTATCGGGAAATAGATCAAAGGTTTATCGCCGCCGATGTCCAAAGTTCGCGCCACCACTGGTCGGGGATAATGGCTTTGCAGCATATCCTGATAAACGGTGCGCTGCTCCTGTTCGCTGGGGAAGGCTTGTCGCAATAAAAATAAGGTCTCGGTGCGATATAAACCAACGCCATCGTAATGGCATTGCTGTTGTTGAAAGCCCAAGCGCACTAAACCCAAGTTGATCTGCAAGGCGACTTTTTGGCCATCCAGGGTTTGATTGGCTTCGGCACAGGTACTTAATAATTGACTATCCAAGCGTTTTTTGGCGGCTTGTGCGCGATGCAGCCGAGAGCGCACCTCGGCATTGGGCTGCAAATAGACCCGTCCTTGAAAGCCATCAAGCAAGACTTCGCGGCCATGCAGGATTTGCCAGGGGACATTGGCCAAAGACAATACCGCTGGAATATTCAAAGCCCGCGCCAAAATCGCCAGATGCGAATGCACCGAACCGGAAGCGGCGATAATGCCCACCAAACGCGACAGCGGCACTTCGGCCAAATCAGTGACATCGAGCTGCCGACCAGCCAAAATCAGCATTTCCCGGGCGCTTTCGGCAGGCGCTTGCTGTAAGCGGCGCAAATGTCCCATCAGCCGCTGGCCTAAGGCACGCAAATCTTCGGCACGCGCCCGCAAGTAGGGGTCTTCGAGTTTTTCCAGTGCCAAGGCTTGCGCTTCGACGCTCTCATACCAGGCAGTTTCGGCGCTTTTGCCTTGGCCGATATTGGCAAGCGTCTGTTGCACCAAGGAACCTTTGAGCATCAAGAGGTAGCTGTCAAAAAGTTCATGAATATCTTGCGGTGCGGCCAGCAGTTGTTTTTGTAAAAAACGCAGTTGCTCAATGCTTGCCGAAAGCGCTTGTTGGAAACGCAGTTCTTCGCCAGCCGGTTGGCTAACTTGGCCAACTTGGCCGGCAGGTGCCCATAACCCTTGCCGTGAGACCACTGTTACCGTTGCCAAGGCAAAACCGCCAGAGGCCGCCTGTCCCTGTAAAAATTCCTCATCTGCTGCCAGCGTCGTCGGCGAAAGGCTGGTCTGTAAATTGCCTGACCATTTGGCCTGGACAATGGGCGCTGCCAACTGTGCCGCCAAGGTAAACAGTAAATTTTCCACTTCTTCGGAAAAACAAGCGGCTTCGGCTTTCTGCAACACAATGACCCCTAGTACCTGGCCGCTGTGCAAAATCGGCACGGCTAAAAAACCAGCGTAGGCGGCCTCTTGACTTTCAGGAATAAAATAAAAGTTTGGGTGCCGGGCGGCATCCGCGACATGAATGATTTCCGCACGTTGCGCTGCCAGTCCGACCAAGCCTTGGCCTAAGGGCAGGAGTAACTCGCCCACCACAGCTTTGGCTAAACCCTGACTCGCCACGAGGCGTAAACCGGCTTGCGGTTCTTTTTCAAAAAGATAAACCGATACCACGTCCACCGCCAAAGCAGTTTGCAAATGCTTGATAATTAAAGCCAAAGCCTCAGGCAAATCCGAGGCATGGTTTAAGTCTTGAATGATAGCGCGTAATAAATTAAACATCTCAACGTCTTAAAAAGGTGGTCGAAAAAAGATGCGGTGCCAAAGAGTGTAAGGCTTGGCGATAGACTTGGCGCTTAAAAAACACCACTTCTCGCGCCGGTTGCCAGTAGGATACCCAGCGCCATTGGTCAAATTCAGGACGGGTCGAACATTCCAAACAAATCTGTTCCTCCGAAGCCAAAAGCCGAAGCAAAAACCATTTTTGCTTCTGGCCGATGCACAATTGGCTTTGGCCACGGCGAATCAGATGCTCCGGCAAACGATAATGCAGCCAATCGGGGGTTTGTGCCAAGAGCAACACATCCTCAGACTCCAAACCAATTTCTTCCCAGAGTTCACGGAACATCGCCTCTTCAGGGCTTTCCTTCGGCTTCATGCCGCCCTGTGGAAACTGCCAAGAGGCATGGCCGATACGCCGTCCCCAAAAAAGTTTGTTTTCATCGTTGGCCAAAATAATGCCAACATTAAATCGGTAGCCATCGCGGTCAATCACTTTTACAATGGTCTCTTTGGTAAAGTAAGTAAAAATCTTAACAGGAAAATAGCCTTGCAGTTAGTCCTCTTTGATTTAGATAACACCTTGCTCAATGGTGATAGTGATTACCTTTGGGGGAAATTTCTCGCCGAAAAAGGCGCGGTGGATGCGTCTGAATATGAAAGCAAAAATCGTGAATACTATCAGTTATATCTCGATGGCAATCTGGATATTCACGAATTTTTAGCCTTTAGCCTCGCGCCTTTAACCCGCTTGCCATTGGCGCAATTATTGACTTGGCGGCAGGAATTTATGGAAGGCCAGATTCGGCACATCATGACGCAAAGGGGTAAGGAAAAAATTCAATTTTATCAACAACAAGGTGCAACTGTGGCCATTATCACCGCCACGCAAAATTTTATCACCGCGCCCATTGCCGAGGCCTTTGGCGTGAAGCATTTAATTGCCACCGAAGCTGAAATCATCAACGGTGTCTTTAGCGGCAAAATTCTGGGAACACCTTGTTTTCGCGAAGGAAAAATTGAAAAGCTCAAAGATTGGCTCCAAGGTCGCACCTGGTCGCATCTGACCTTTTACAGCGACTCGCAAAACGATATCCCGTTGTTAAAACTTGCCGATGTCGCCGTCGCCGTGGACCCCGACCCGACGCTTGCCGCCTATGCCCAAAGCCAAGGTTGGCCGATAGAAAGTTTTCAAAAGCCGCACCCAGGAGTAAGCAATGGTTAAAGTCGGCATCATCGGCGGCAGCGGCTATACCGGCGCGGAATTGCTGCGGCTGCTCTTGGCGCATCCTGGAGTCGAAGTGACCGCCATCACCAGTCGGCAAGATGCTAGTAAAGCCATTAGCGCTGTCTTTCCCAGTTTTTATGGCCATAGCGAACTCTGCTTCGTAGCTCCTGATGCGCCGATAATAGGTGAATGCGACCTGGTTTTTTTCGCCACGCCGCATGGCGTAGCCGCCGCGCAAGCCGGTGCATTTTTAGCGCAAGGCAAAAAAGTGATTGATTTAAGTGCAGATTTTCGCTTACAAAATCTGGAGGTTTGGGAAAAATGGTATGGAATGCGGCATCCCAATGCCGCTTTAGTCAAGGATGCGGTCTATGGTCTGCCAGAATTGCCTGGACAACGCCAAAAAATTGCCGAGGCTAGGCTTATCGCCAACCCCGGTTGTTATCCGACGGCGGTGGCGTTGGCGGCTTTGCCACTTTTGCATCTCAATCCCGAAACACCTTTATCAACAAAAACTTGGATTGCCGATGCCAAATCCGGTATCAGTGGTGCCGGACGCACAGCCGCGCTGCATTTGCTTTACGGCGAAGCGTCGGAAAATTTCAATGCTTATGGACTATTAGGCCATCGTCATCAACCGGAAATCGAAGCGATTTTTGCCACGACCGCTGAACCACCGGCCTTAGTTTTTCAACCGCATTTACTACCGATGACCCGTGGGATGCAGGTGAGTTTATACGTCGGTGAAGCGCCGATGCCTTTGGAAGCATTACAAAAATATTATGAAGATTTTTATCAAGCGGAAGCATTTGTTCGGGTGTTACCGCTTGGCCAAAGTCCACAGACCAAAGCTGTGCGCGGCAGCAACTTCTGCCAAGTCGCTTTAAGCGAAAGAGGCGGGCAGCTTATTGTTTTTTCAGTGATTGATAATCTTGTTAAAGGTGCCGCCGGTCAGGCTATCCAAAACATGAATCTGTTGTTGAGATTTCCCGAACACCTGGGGCTTGTTTCAGCGGCAATTTTGGCCTAGCGTATTACTCGGTTATTTGCAGCAAACCTGTTCCACAAACAGTGCATGGAGTCAGCAATGAAAATGCTCACCGCCACAGAAATTGCCGCTATGTCAAGGCAACAGCGGCTGGAATTGATTGAAAATCTTTGGGACTCCCTAGCAGAATCAGCAGAAAACCTAGAAGTTCCTGCTTGGCACCAAAAAATCTTGGATGAACGCCTAACAGACTATCAGGCAACGCCACAGGCTGGTTCATCTTGGCAGGAAATAAAAAAATCTATTTAATTAGTGCGTTATGCTGATCATTCGTCAAGAGGCTGAAGAGGAAATCAAAGTTGCTTATGAATGGTACAAGCAACAGCAAACCACGTTGGCGAAAGATTTTATTGAGGCTATAGAAACGACTCTAACCCGAATAGCTGACAAGCCTGATTTATATCCGCTGGTTTATAAAAACCTTCGTCGGGCGTTTTGCAGTCGTTTTCCTTATTCGGTGTATTTTGTCAAAGCAGAAGTCATTGTGATAATGGCGGTTTTGCATCAACGGCATAATCCCTCGTTCATTCAAACGAGAGCGTAGAAATTTTTTCAGTTATATGTATGTGTAGTAGGCTATTTATTTTTTTAACTTTGTTAGGAGATCGTTATGTCCATGCCTTCCCCCTTGGTTTTTACCGATAATGCTGCTGCCAAAGTGGGCGCTTTGATTCAAGAAGAAAATAATGAACAGCTCAAATTGCGGGTTTTTGTGACCGGCGGCGGCTGTTCCGGTTTTCAATATGGCTTTACCTTCGATGAAAATGTCAATGATGGCGATACCGTCGTTGAAAATGGCGGTGTGACGCTCTTAATTGATCCGATGAGTTATCAATATCTTGTTGGCGCAGAAATTGACTACACCGAAGGTTTAGAAGGCGCACAATTTGTTATTCGCAACCCCAATGCCAGCACCACTTGCGGCTGCGGTTCTTCCTTTTCTGTCTAGTTTTTTTAGCCGCTTTTTCCCCAGCGCTTTTTTCTAAAAACTTTGTATAATCCCGCCGCCGACCGTTCTTGGTCGGCGTTTTTACCTGCCGCACTATGCAGAAATACCTAGTCGTTGAAAAAGCCGAGCACTGGCAACCTTATTATCCCAGTGAGCAAGTCATTACTGCTGAACAATATTTTTTGCTTTCTCTCGCAGCAAACGAACGGCTGCAAATTTTAAACCTTTGCGACAGCTATCGCTATTTAAGCGTGGGTTATTACTGCTCGCTTTTAGCCGAAGCGCGTGGACATGCTGCCATCCCTTCTATCAATACTATCAATACCTTAAATCAAAAAGCCATCTATCGTTTAAGCATTGATGATCTGGAAAATTTAGATCGGTTATTAAAAAAGCGCTTGGCACAAAAGCAAAGCATTCAACGGGTTGCTTTTACCATCTATTTTGGTCAAACCAAAATTGCTTTTTTACAAGATTGGGCACGGCAATTGTTTTCACTGTTTCCTTGTCCGATTTTGCGCGTTTATGGGATGTTGCGACAAAATAAATGGCAAATTCAACAAATTAAAACAGTTCCCTTATCAAAACTCTCTGACCGTCAACAGACGCTCTTTGCCCATGCTTTAGAAAGTTTTTCCCGCAAGGTCTGGCGCAATCCACGCAGTTATCGCAAAAAATACCGCTATGATTTAGCAATGTTAGTCAATCCTGAAGAAACCTTGCCGCCCAGTGATCGCCAGGCGCTCTTACATTTTATCCGCGCTGGCCGACAATTGGGCATCAAGGTGGAACGTATTATTCATCAAGATTACAACCGATTAGCGGAATATGATGGCTTATTTATCCGCGAAACCACGGCCATTCATCATCCCACCTATCGTTTTGCCAAAAAAAGCGAATCATTGGGGATGGTGGTAATTGACAGCTCTCAATCTATTATGCGCTGTGTCAATAAGTTATATCTAGGGGAATTGCTTAAAAAATCCAAATTACCGATTCCAAAAACCGAAATTATCAGTAGGGTCACTTTAGAAGCACCCGAAGCCTTACTCGATACTTTGTCTTTACCCTTGGTCTTAAAAATTCCCGATGGCTCTTTTTCACGCGGCATGGCCAAAGTGGATAGCCGCGAACAGTTAGCCGTCGAAGCTGAGCGGTTATTTCAGATGTCTTCTCTTTTATTAGCGCAAGAGTTTGTTTATACAGCTTTTGACTGGCGAATAGGTGTCTTAAATCATCGGCCGATTTTTGCTTGTAAATACTATATGTCACGCGGCCATTGGCAGATTTATCAACATAAGAAAGATGGCCTAATGAGCGGAAAATATGAAACTTTGCCTTTATCGCGTGTGCCAACGCATATCTTAAAATTGGCTGTGCGTGCCAGCAGTTTAATTGGCGATGGTTTATATGGCGTGGACATCAAACAAACCGACAAAGCCACGCTTGTCATTGAAATCAATGATAATCCAAATATAGATGATGATGTAGAAGATAAAATCGCCGGTGATCAACTGTATCTCACCATCATGAGCGACTTTCTACAAAGAATGGAATTTAAGCGCTTATTGGGGTAAGTGCTTTTTGCCAACGCTCGCCGTCTAAGCTTTCGCCATAATAATTTTTAAGCAATTTTTTCTTGACAAATCCTTGTTTTTTATAAAATTCTATCGCCTGAAGATTATCCGAACGCACCTCTAAAACCAAGGCACGATAGCCTTGGTTTTTCGCCCAATCCTCAAGCGTTATCATCAGACGCTGCGCAAGTCCTTGACCACGGCATTCCGCTGCTACAGCCAAGCCGTAAATGCGCAATAAATAACTATTTTTTCTAAAAAAAACCAAGAGATAGGCAAAAGCTTTGCCTTCCTCGCCGATCAACCAACAACGCGCTTGTGCTTTGCTTAAAAGATAACGGAAGCGTTGCAGCGTTAAGATTTCATAATCAAAAACCTGTTTTTCCAAAGTAGCCAAGGCGGCAGCATCGGCTAGGGTGGCCACTCTAAGCAGAAGCATCGGCATGACGGGCGTGATAATAGAAATTGCTGATATCTCGATGTAAATTTTGTTCAATCAGCAAGGCATCATTGCGCGGACAAAAATAGGTAATGGTTAATACATTGTGAGCAAAATCAGTGGTGGTAAAACGAATTCTGGGTGCAGTATCCATAAACTCGGTGCGCAGTTTATGACTGACCATCCGCATATAACGCTTGCCGACTTCTTGATAGCTGCCAGCATATTTTTGCACGCTTTCTTGAGCTATCAAAAATAAGGACTGGGGTGGATAATCATCTTTGAAAGTAAAAGAAAATTCATGAAAAACATAATTTTTCAAAAAGGCTTCATTTTTAACTGGTATGGTTAATAATAAACTATTGGGGACAATGATAACGCGACCGGTGTATTCATAAAGATTATTACGGAGATACAACTCTTTCAAAGTAACGGAAAGCATAGAGCGATCCAAAACTTCGCCTTTGATGCCTTGAATTTCAATCCAATCACCAATGGTAAATAAACGGCTGCTGCTGCGGTAAATTCCGCCGGTCAAACAGAGTAATAACTCTTTGGTTGCAATCACTAAAGCCGCAGCTATAGCTGTGATAGATAACAAAAAAGGTTGTAGCGTCGCCGACCAAATGGAGACCAAACCAACAAAAATAATGATATAAGCGGTATTATTGATATTAGAAATCCATAAACGCTGCCCAGTGTTCAAAATTTCTTGTTGATTGCGAATCAAGCGATTGAAAGCCGAGCGCAAGACAAAAACAATAAAAATCAAAAGCATAGACCAAGCCACATGAATGGCAGTAGGCGTTGTTAGATAATCAAGTAATTCTTGCATAAAAATCGTTTGTCATTTACCACGTTATTTTTTTAAGATTTTACGTTAATTTAAGCGCAAAATATCTATTCAGCAAACCACTTCTCTACCCTGTGACCGTAAAGAACATGCTCAAAACCACGCCAGAATTATTTTCTTATCGTCCCTATTGGGCCAAGTATTTGACACCAGCCGCTTTTTTGCCGATGTCTATGGAAGAAGTCATCGCCCTCGAATGGTATGAATGCGACATTATCATCGTCACCGGCGATGCCTATGTGGATCATCCCTCCTTTGGCATGGCGGTGATTGGTCGCGTTTTGGAAGCCCAGGGCTTTCGGGTGGGGATTATCGCTCAACCCAATTGGAAAACTTTAGAAGATTTTCAAAAACTTGGAAAACCAAAATTATTTTTTGGTGTGACCAGCGGCAATATGGATTCCATGGTCAACCGCTATACCGCTGACAAACGCCTGCGTTCCGATGATGCTTATACCCCAGATGCCTGCGCCAATAAAAGACCGGACCGCGCCGTTACCGTGTATTGTCAAAAACTTAAACAAGCCTTTCCTGATGTCCCCATTGTTATCGGTGGCATTGAAGCCAGTTTACGGCGCATCGCGCATTACGATTACTGGGCGGATCGGGTGTTGCCGTCCATTTTGCTGGAAAGTCAAGCCGATTTGCTGTTGTATGGCAATGCCGAACGCGCCGTGGTCGAGGTTGCACAGCGTTTGGCCAAAGGTGAAGCTATTGAGAGCATTCAGGATTTACGCGGTAGTGCTTTTTTGCGTCGGCAATTGCCAGAAAATATCGCAGTGATGGATGCCAGCGACATTGACGTGCCTGGACGCATTGACCCGATTTTCAGCCCCTACACCAGCAGCGAAGACATGGGCAAAGAATGGAGCAATTATCAAGCAACTTTACCGAAAACATCGGCCAAGCCTCTGATTTTTAGACGTAAAAAAGAAGAATTTTCCCGCGACAAAACCGTGGTGCGGCTGCCGGATTATGCGCAAGTGCAAAGTAATCCGGTGTTATATGCCCATGCTTCCCGCGTTTTTCATCTGGAAACCAATCCAGGAAATGCCAAGTCCCTGATTCAAAAACATGGAAAGTATTGGTTATGGCAAAATCCCCCACCGATTCCCCTGGAAACAAAAGAACTCGATCAGATTTTTGAATTACCTTATCAACGTCAGCCGCATCCGGCTTATGGCCAGGCTAAAATTCCCGCCTATGAGATGATTCGCTTCTCAGTCAATATCATGCGTGGCTGTTTTGGCGGCTGTACTTTTTGTTCGATCACCGAACACGAAGGCCGCATCATTCAAAGCCGTTCCGAAGATTCGGTGGTGCGCGAAATTGAGACCATTCGCGATCAAGTGCCTGGCTTTACTGGCGTGATTTCTGACATCGGCGGGCCAACGGCCAATATGTATCGCATTGCCTGCAAAAGCCGCGACATAGAATCTAAATGCCGCAGACTATCCTGTGTTTTTCCTGATATCTGCTCAAACCTGAATACCGACCATACGCCATTGATTCAATTATACCGGCGGGTGCGCGCCTTGCCTGGCATTAAAAAAGTGGTGATCGCCTCGGGTTTGCGTTACGACTTAGCCATGGAATCGCCGGAATATGTGAAAGAATTGGTCGAGCATCATGTCGGCGGTTACTTAAAAATTGCGCCGGAACACACTGAATTAGGTCCTTTGCAACAGATGATGAAACCTGGTATGGGTAAATACTATGGCTTTAAGCAACTCTTTGAAAAATATTCCAAAGCCGCTGGCAAAAAACAATATCTCATCCCCTATTTTATCGCCGCGCATCCGGGTACTAAAGATGAGGATATGTTAAACCTGGCCTTGTGGTTAAAAGAAAATAATTTTCGTGCCGATCAAGTACAAACCTTTTTACCGTCGCCCATGGCCTTGGCCACCGCCATGTATCACAGTGGTAAAAATCCCTTAAAAAAAGTCACTGACGAATCGCCAAGCATTGAAACCGTTAAAGATTTACAACAGCGCCGCTTACACAAAGCTTTTTTGCGTTATCACGATCCTAAAAATTGGCCACTGTTGCGACAAGCCTTACGCAAGATGGGCAGAAGTGATTTAATTGGCAATGGCAAACAACATTTAATCCCACATTATCAGCCAGTTACTGAAGAAATAGCGTCCGAAAAAGTCAGCAAAAGTCAGCCTTTTACCACCCAACATCTCGGCTTACCAAAATCGCCAAGTAAGATCAGAGTGCGCAAGATCAGGGAAAAGAAATAAGCAACAAAAGAAACAAAAAATGCTTTATCAAGTCATTTATCAACAAGTACAACGCATTCCTTATGGCAAAGTGACCAACTACGGCCACATTGCCCTTTTGGCCGGCTATCCAGGGCAAGCGCGGCAAGTCGGTTATGCTTTATTTCAATTACCTGAAAACACAAATATTCCCTGGCATCGCGTCGTCAATGCCCAAGGCCGCATCAGCATTGGCCGCGCCAAACCTGGTGGCGAGATCACGCAACGTCTTAAACTGGAAGCAGAAGGGGTAAAGTTTATCTATGACTGTGTAGAAAAAAGCCATTGGTGGGAAGCGGCTGATGTCACCTAGTTCTGAATATATTCAACACTATAAAAATTTATCTTTAGAAACACGTTTACAATTAGCGCTTCAACCTGAATTAAGCACCGATGATCGCTATTGTTTATTGCATATTGAACAATGGTTGCAAGTACGCTGTTATTTTTCAAGGCGTTTGGATTTAACGGCGGAAGAAATTGCTGTGTTGTTAAACGATGCCGATTACGTTATTCGCCTCTCGATTGCCAAACGTCAGGATTTAACAGCAGCGCAGATCGCGCATTGTGTGCGGGATGTGGATCCCAATGTCCGTCATGCCATCGCCCGGCATCTTGGGGTAACAACAGCAGATCGACAGCAATTACAACAAGATAGCGATCCAGTGGTCGCGCAAGCCGCTAAAAAACCGCCACGGCCAATGCAAACCCGACAAAGACCAGGACAGGCTATCTTAGTGCGTTAAAAAAGCGTTATGTTTTATTTACGATCAATTCCAAACAAAATCAAACACTTTTCAAAAAAATTTTGAAAATTGAATAAATCTTTTTATTGGGCTTTCAACAAGAAATTTCAACAAGAAACGCTATGTTGCGGGAGAAGAGGGACAAAAAACCACCGCCAGCGGTGCGGACACACATCCAACACCGCGGCAGCAAGGGTTAAGAAAAGTTAAGCAGGAAAACAGGGGGGATTAGTAGCGTGAAAAAGAAGAACGCGGAGGGCGAGCTTCCCGAGGCTTAGCCTCGTTAATGCGCATCGGGCGACCGCCCATTGGCTGGCCGTCCAATGCTTGGATGGCGCTGTTGCCTTCATCGGCATTTTCCATTTCTACGAAAGCGAAGCCGCGTGGACGACCGGTTTCACGGTCGGTAATCAATTTGACGGAAATAACCGCGCCAAATTCTTCAAAAGCACTGCGGACTTCTTCTTCCGACGCATTGAACGGCAAATTGCCAACATAAATATTAAACATAACAAACAAACCTAAATAGCCACGCCGAAAGCCAGCGCAGGTGAACTATAGCACTTTCGTTTTGTTGCACAAACAAAATTTAATCAGTTTTGTGAAAAACCTTAAAAAAATCTTCGCAAAGGCCAAAAATTCGTTGAAAATTTTAGCCGCGTTCCTGCAACTGCACCAAAATCGCTTCGTTTTCTAACGTCGAGGTGTCCTGGGTGATTTCCTCGCCACGACCAATGGTGCGCAGTAAACGACGCATGATTTTGCCAGAACGGGTTTTCGGTAAATTATCGGCAAAACGAATTTCATCGGGTTTAGCAATCGGGCCAATCTGCTCGGCTACCCAGGCGCGTAAGGTTTCAGTCAATTGCTGACGCCGCGCACCTTCAGGCCGTTCACCTTTCAAGACTACAAAAGCCAGTACCGCCTCGCCTTTGACCGCATGGGGCTGACCAACCACCGCCGCTTCGGCGACATCGGGATGCGCCACCAGTGCCGATTCAATTTCCATCGTACCCAAGCGATGCCCGGAAACATTCAACACATCGTCAATGCGTCCCAAAATCCAAAAATAGCCGTCGGCATCCCGATGCGCACTGTCACCGGCCAAATAATAACGGTTGGCAAATTTTGCCCAATAGGTCTGTTGATAACGGGCATCATCACGCCAAATGGTACGCAGCATCGAAGGCCAGGGTTTTTTGATCACCAGATAGCCGCCTTCGTTGGCTGCCTGAATCGGCTCGCCTTGTTCGTTGACAATATCGGCGACAATGCCAGGCAACGCTTTGGTGCAAGATCCTGGTTTTAGTGGTGTTATTGCCGGCACCGGCGCTATCATGTGTGAACCAGTTTCGGTTTGCCACCAGGTGTCCACGATAGGACAACGGCTTTGGCCAATGACTTGGTAATACCACATCCAGGCTTCGGGATTGATCGGCTCGCCGACGGTGCCAAGCAAGCGTAATTTTGACAAATCATAGCTTTGCGGCAGGGCATCGCCGAGTTTCATCAAGGCACGAATGGCCGTTGGCGCAGTGTAAAAAATACTCACACCTACCTCTTGGCAAATTTTCCAGAAACGCCCGCCATCGGGAACCGTCGGCGCACCTTCATAAACCACCTGGGTCGCGGCATTGGCCAAAGGTCCATAAGCAACATAACTGTGGCCGGTGATCCAGCCGACATCGGCTGTACACCAAAAAACATCGTTCGCTTGAATATCAAAGACCCACTGCATGGTGAGCAAGGCATTCAAAAGATAACCGGCACTGGAATGCTGAATGCCTTTGGGTTTGCCAGTGGAGCCAGAGGTATAAAGCAAAAACAGCGGATGTTCGGCCTCGACCCACAGCGGCGGGCAATCAGGGGAGGCTTCGGCGGTCAAGGCCTGCCAATCCAGATCCCGACCTTCGACCCAAGTGATTTCCTGATGGGTGCGCTTGAATACCAAGACTTTTTCAACACTGGCGCATCCCGATACCAAGGCTTTGTCCACCGCCGCTTTTAAGGCCACGGTACGGCCAGCGCGAAAACCTCCGTCGGCAGTCATGATCAATTTGGCTTCCGCGTCTTCCGTGCGATCCTTCAGCGCTTCTGCCGAAAAACCGCCAAAAACTACCGAATGAATCGCGCCAATCCGCGCACAGGCTTGCATGGCGATGACGGCTTCAGCGATATGCGGCAAATAGATGATCACGCGGTCGCCTTTGCCAATGCCTAAATTTTTCAAGACATTGGCTAATTTGCTGACTTCTTCATGCAGTTGCCGATAGCTGAAATGACGGACATCGCCGGGTTCGCCGATACTGATTAAGGCAGTTTTATCAGCATGTTGCGCCAAATGCCGATCCAAACAATTAAAAGAGACATTAAGGCGACCATCGGCAAACCAGCGGTAATGCGGCGCGGCACTGGCATCCAGGGTTTGCGTAAACGGCGTTTGCCAGGTCAGATATTGGTGTGCCAAGTTCGCCCAAAAGCCTTCGTGGTCGGCTTCAGCAGCGGCATAAAGCGCTGCCAGACCTTCGACGGTCATGGCGCTGTGTGCCGAAAAATCAGCAGTTGGCGGAAACACCCGGGTTTCATGAAGGATGGATTCTATATTTTGACTCATAAGAACAACTTAGGATGGAAGGGACGGGGATGGTACGGCCTCAAAATAGGCAAAAGTAAAAAAGACCAAGAGCCGTAGCAGTATTAAATAAAAAAAAGCCACCAAACCGAGATGCGCCGCCTGGACAAAGCCAGGGGTAAGGCGGCGCGTGAGGAAATAGACCGGCGTGAGCAGCCACAGAAAAGTTTTATAAACGAGGTTTTCTGGCCGACGGCTTGGCGGAATCAGGAGCCACAACAGCCCCTGCCCCAAAAGCAACCACTGCCAGGCGGCAAAAAAACCATTGGTGAGGTGAAAAAGGCCATAGTCGCCAAACATAAGCTACGGATACTAAAATTTATTCAGCAGTGTTTGCCTTGTCGTCTGGCAAACTGGGATAACGCACTTGTTCCACTAAATCTTGTACTTCGCTTGGCGGTGGCGGCGTCAAGAGGCTGACAATAATGATCACGGCAAAACCAAGCGGAATCCCAAAAGCACCGGCAGAAATATCTTTAATGCCAAACCACGGCATCATGCCGCCGAATTTCACCGCGATCAAATAAAACAAAGTCAAGCTAAAGCCTGCGATCATGCCCGTGACTGCGCCAACAGCATTGGCACGTTTCCAGAAAATGCCCAAAACCAAGGCCGGGAAAAAGGCTGAACCAGCCAAAGAAAACGCCCAAGCGACGATAAACAAAATGCTATCGGGACGCAGTGAGGCGACATAGGCCGCTAAACCGGCAACCAACAACAAAAGCGTTCGGCTGACCAAAAGCCGCATATTGGTCGAGGCTTTGGGATTGATGATTTTGTAATAGAGATCATGCGATAAGGCATTGGCAATAGTTAACAACAAACCATCAGCAGTGGAAAGCGCTGCCGCTAAAGCGCCTGCTGCCACCAAACCACCAATGACATAAGGCATACCAGCCAATTCTGGGGTCATCAAAACAATCGCGTCATTTTTCAACACCATCTCACCAAAATCGAGGATACCGTTGCCATTGGCATCGGTGACAGTGATGAGTTTGACTTTTTCCCAGAAGGCCAACCACTCAAAACTGGCTATCGGTTGACCGATAATGTTTTGGAAAATATGCAGTTTGGCAAAAGCCGCCAAAGCCGGTGCGGAAAAATACAGCAAAATGATAAAAAACAATGACCAGGCTACCGAGGCGCGGGCTTCTTTCACCGAAGGCGTGGTGTAAAAGCGCATTAAAATATGCGGCAAGGAGGCCGTTCCCACCATCAAACAAAAGACCAAGGCCATGAAATTGACCGGATCGTAGGTGTTAAAGGGTTGAATATGCGATTTGACCACACCAAAAGCCTGTTCCAGCTCTTGAATTTTAATTAAAGCCTCGCCATAGGCCAGTTGTGGAATCGGGTTGCCGGTCAACATCACCGAAAGCCAAACTATCGGCACTAAGTAGGCGACAATCAAGATGATATACTGCGCCACCTGCGTCCAAGTGACCGCCCGCATCCCACCCAACATGGAGCAGACCAAAATACCGGCAAGCCCGACAAACACCGCGATTTCAAATTGAATCCCTAAGAAAAAACTCGTGACGTAACCGGCACCGGTGATCTGTGCCACCACATAGACAAACGAAGCGGTGATCGCGGCGATAATGCCAATAATCCGCGCGAAATTGCCGCCGTAACGTGCGCCCAAAAAGTCCGGCACGGTGAATTGACCGAATTTGCGCAAATAGGGGGCTAAAAATAAGGCTACCAAAACATAACCCCCCGTCCAGCCTAACAAAAAGGCCGAACCATCAAAACCCAAAGCATACAAAGAACCAGCCATGCCCATAAAAGATGCCGCGGACATCCAGTCGGCGCCGGTAGCCATGCCATTGAAAAAGGCCGGAACTTTCCGACCGGCGACATAGTATTCCGCCGTTTCTTGGGTGCGGCTGATAATACCAATCAAGGCATAGAGCAAAATCGTCGCGGCTAAAAACGTCCAACCGATATATTGCTTAGGCAAACCTAATTGCTCTAACAGCGCTAAAATTAAAACAAAACCGATGAAACCGCCGGTATAAATGCCGTAAATCTTTCCTAAATTACTGGTAAATGCGTCTTTCATTTTTATTCCTTTTCGTCAACGCCATAATGCTTATCTAAGGCATTCATAATCAACACATAAAGCACAATGATCAATAAATACATCAGCATCGAACCTTGGGAGGCCAAATAAAAACCTAAGGGGAAACCAAGAAAGGTGAATTGATTGAGCCAAGGAGCGAAGGGCAGCATAACAAAAGTACTTATAAACCAAAGTAGTAGCAAAAAAGCTGTAACAATTAAATTGCTGCGCCAATGCGCGCGCATTTTTTTAGTGACTTCCATAGATACATCCTAGCGTTATTTTTATCAAAGATTCAACGATGCGAAACAAAACATGCCAAAGCCCGTTGACGGGCGGCAAGACGAGACATTTTTGGCCAGTCTGCTTGTTTTTTTTGTTTTAGCCTGGCTAACAAACATAAAAACAATTGCGCCGTCGCGTAAGCATCAAAACAAGCATGGTGGCGATGATAGAGAGGGAGTTGAAATTTCGCAAGCCAAAAGTCGAGCGTTTCACAATGTTCAGAATATTCAGGAAAAACCGCTGGCAGCGCCCAAGCTAAATCCAACCAAGGCGGCGACCAACACCCTAAACCAGCTTTTTGCATCGCTTTTTCCAAAAACACCCGATCAAAATCGGCATGAAAAGCCACCAGTCCCCGTCCCTGCGCTAAAGTTTGTAAGGCTTGCAAGACCTGCAAGGCCGAGGCACCTTCGCGCTGAGCGCTCGGCGTAATGCCATGAATCAACAGGCTTTGATTGATGCAGGGGGTTGCCTGGTAGAGCAAATGGTAGAGGCTGTCCTTCGGTACAATGGCCTCGGCCTCACAGGAAATCGCGGCAATCGCTAATAAATCATCATGATACGGGTCAAGACCGCTGCTTTCGACATCAATCACCAAAAACTGCTGTGGTGCTTTGGGAGCAAATAAGCGCTGCCAGAGGCTCATAATTGATAATCCAAGCGCAATCGGGTCTGCAATTTATGAATTTGTCGCAAGGATTCTTTCAAAATGCGCTGTTGCAATTCAGACATTTTTTTCAACGTCAAGCGGTTCGTTAAAGGTTTTTGCTGTTGCCAGTCGGCCATCTGCTGTTCAAAGCGCAATTGCTGAACAAAATAATAGGCTTGTTCAATATTTTTTACCTCAGCGGCAGGCATGACCTTGGCCAATAACTGCAAACGCGCCACCCCAGCCACTTCCGTCTCGGCAGTGGCCAAAGCAAAAATCCGCAAGGCCGCTGTCAACGGTGCTAAGGCTTGCATTTTTGCATCCAGCTCGGTGGTACGCCATTCTTGAAATAACCCTAAGGGAATGCTAAAGCTCAAGGCATTCTGCGCCAAAGCCTGCAAAAAACGTGGTGTCGCTGCGGCTTTTTGATAGGCCGACTGAAAAAAACTTTGCCAATCTTCGGCCAAAGTGGCGGCGCTGGCTGACCAAAACACTGGCCGCGCATCAAAAAAAATCGCGGCTTTCAATAACTGTTGCGGACTGCCTTGCTCAATAAAGCGGGAAAAGCGCGTTTGCCATTCGGAAAAACTTAAGCACAACAAAGGATTACTGGCCATAACCTGGCCTGGACAAAGGCAAAAACCAACGCTTGCCAAAGCACTATTGGCAGCTTGCGCAAAAGCCAATAACAACGGTTTCGCCGCCACATACCCATCGGGAAAAAGCAGGCCATTGTCCTGGTCGGTCAATAGCGTCTGTTCGCTGCGGCCTTCGCTGCCAAAACTCAACCAAAGCCAAGGAACATCAGCAAAATCAGGATGTTCTTTTTGAAATTCCGTCGCCACCAGCCACAGCACCCGCCGCGTCAAATGGTCATACAACTGGCCGAGCATCGGCAACAAATGACGGATTTTCATGCCCTGCGCTAACATCTGCTGCACCCAAGGCGCGATATCTTGGCTTAAACGCTGGCAGGCATCCAGATGCTCGGCCTGTTGCAAAGCGCG
>CAYWWW010000013.1:0-62278 GCA_964462205.1 uncultured Cardiobacteriales bacterium | reverse complement strand
CATCGAGGGTTCGAATCCCTTCCTCTCCTTACCCTTTCCTTCCAAAGTCAGCCAACAAAATCTTTTTTCATTTCTTGTTCAAGCACTTCCTCCTTTCTTTCGTCCAAAGCCATACAATCCTTGAACATCTGACGCGAATGACAGTAGATTTGACAGTAGCTTTTCCTATTGACAACCTCGATCAAAGCGACATCAGCATGATTTTCCGATATTTTTTGATGACCGCGAATTGCCGTTCGTTGGGTTCAGATTGGGAGAATGCGCTGGGAGGTAAAGCAATTATTCACCGGTGGCGTGAATAAGCGATTGCGTTTTCTGTGATTGATGGAAAGTTGCGTTATCCAAAATAACGATGTGATTGGCGGTAAGCGTTGGGCAGAGTTCTTGACTTAACCGCTGATTAAACAACGCACTGTCACAAGTTTCGGATGCTTGTGATAGCTTTGGACGGTGTCTTGCTATCATTTGGCTTCGCGAAGAAACCGGCATGGTGCGGATTAACGACTGGCTTTTGAATATGCCCGAAGTCAAAGAATGGAAAAAAGAAACCTGATGCAAAAAGGCGGCGTAAGCGCCGCTTTTTTTTAAGCCATAGCCATTTTCTCTTTTGTTTGCTAGTTGCAAGGCCTATTTTCCTTATCGCAAAGTCACTCAATTCCCTTAAACACATAACTTTTACAATGCGCGAAACTGGTTAAACCGGCTTCGGCCAATTCTCGGCCAAATCCCGAGGCACCGCGTCCGCCGAAGGGCAAGGCCGGGTCGCTATACGAAATGCTATTGACAAAGATGCTGCCGCTACGGATTTCGCTGGCTAATGCCTCTGCCTTGATGAAGTCTTGTGTCCAGAGGCTGCCGGCCAAGCCATAGCGATGTTCATTGGCTAAGGCAATGGCTTCCCTGGCATTTTTTACCCGACTAACGGCAAAAATTGGCCCAAAAGTTTCCTCATCAAAAGCCGCCATCCCCGGCTGCATATTTTCCATCACTACCGGTGCAAAACCGGCAAAACTGTCAGCGATTGCTCCGCCAGCGCAGGTTAAGGTTGCGCCTTGTTGTTGACTTTTCTGGACTTGTGCGCTTAAAGCCGTGACAAAACGACTTTCAGCCAATGGTGCTAAGGTGGTGCTGTCCTGGCTTGGGTCGCCAAACTGTAATTTTTCAATTTCTTCCAGTAAATTTTCCATAAATTCTTGATAAATAGCCTCTTCAATAATAAAACGTTTGGCAGCAATACAGCTTTGACCGGCATTGATCGTGCGACTATGCACGGCGGCAGCAGCAGCCGTTTTTACCTCAGCATCGGCCAAAACGATAAAGGCATCCGAACCGCCCAATTCCAAAACGCAAGGTTTTAGCGCTTGACCGGCGAGCGCGGCTATCCGTCGTCCAGCGGCTTCGCTGCCAGTGAAGGTCACAGCTTGAAGCCAATCATGGCCGATGAATGCTTCGGTCTGCGCGTGATTTAACCAAAACATTTTGATTATATTTTCGGGAAAACCGCTCTCTTGCAGGCATTTTTCAAGGGTGGCGCTGGCTTGTGGTACAGTAGCCGCCGGTTTAACGGCCACGGCATTGCCTAAAGCCAAGGCGGGCGCGATAACGCGAAAAACCTGCCAAAAAGGAAAATTCCACGGCATGATCGTCAAAATAATTCCAAGGCTTTCATAGCGATAAAAGCGCCGTAAGCCAGGTTGCGAACGCTCTTGCGCGGCCAAAATCGTCGGCGCAACTTCGGCATAATAACGGCACAAGGCAGCACATTTGCGCACCTCAGCTTCGGCTTCGCTTTGCCGTTTGCCCATTTCTAAGCGGATAATGCTGGCCAAGTTTTGTGCTTTTTGTTCCAATAATTCAGCGAGATGCCGCAAAGTATCTAGCCTTTGCAACAGTGGCCAATGCTGAAAATCGGCCTGCGCCTGTGCTTGTTTACCGAGCAGCGCTTGCGCTTCTGCGTCGGTGAAGAGCGGTTGACTATAAACTATTTGACCGTTAAAAGGGTTAATGCTTTGAAATTTATTCATAAGTTTTTGAATTTAATAAAAATAGGTTAAGGTTTAATTTTTCAAAAAACATCTAAGGAGTGAACCATGAAACAAACAAAAATTGTCATTTTAGGCGGCACCGGCTTTGTGGGTCGGCATCTTTTGGCGCGTTTGGCAACGGATTTCCCAGATGCGCAATGCCTGGTGCCAACACGCAATCCGGCGCGCCATCGCGATTTACTGGTCTTGCCAAAAGTCGAGCTGGAGGCCGCCGATATTCATGAGCCTGTGATCTTGGAACACCTTTTCCAAGGTGCAACCAGCGTGATCAATTTGGTCGGGATTCTCAATGAACGCGGCGATAATGGTCAAGGTTTTCACCGTGCGCATAGTGCGTTAGCGGAAAAAATTGCGGCAGCAGCCAAAAAAACTGGCGTGACGCGCATCTTACAGATGAGTGCTTTAAACGCGCATCCCGATGCTCCCAGTTTTTATTTGAAAAGCAAAGGTTTGGCTGAAAAAATTTTACAAGATGCCAATCTTTCGCTAAGTATTTTTCGGCCTTCGGTGATTTTTGGTCCCGAAGACGGTTTTATGAATCTTTTTGCGAAGTTACTGCGCTTGGTGCCGTTGTTTTTACCGTTGGGTTCGGCGGATAGCCGTTTTGCGCCAGTTTATGTCGGCGATGTGGCAGCGGTGATGGCACGCGCCTTGGCCGATGATAAAAGTGCTGGTCAAGTTTTTTCTTTATGTGGGCCAAAAACTTATACCTTAAAACAATTGGTGCAGTATGTGGATGCTTTGCAAGGTGGCAAACATTTGATTCTTGGCTTAAATAAATCGTTTTCTTATATGCAGGCATTTGTTTTTGATAAACTTCCTGGAAAATTATTATCCCTGGATAATCTGCGTTCCTTGCAACTGCCGAGCCTTTGTCCAGAGGGTTCAGCCACACAGCCGACCAGTTTAGAAGCCATTGTTCCCACCTACATTGGGATGCGCCGACCGCCTTTGGATCATTTCCGTCAACAAGCCGGCCGTGAGAATTAAAACATTGTAAAAAAAATAAAAAAGTTAAGCACGGCGATAAAAATATCTTGAATTTTTTGAAAAATCAGCATGGAAATTTATCTTGTCGGTGGCGCGGTGCGGGATGCTTTATTAAATCGTCCGGTCAAAGAGCGAGATTGGCTGGTGGTTGGAGCAACAGCAGAAGAGATGCTAAAACAAGGCTTTACACCGGTGGGTAAAGACTTTCCGGTTTTTCTGCATCCCCATTCCAAAGAGGAATATGCCTTGGCGCGTGCTGAGCGCAAAGTCGGCAAAGGTTATCATGGTTTTGTTTTTTATAGCGATCCTACAGTAACTATCGCCGAAGACCTCAAGCGCCGTGATTTAACCGTTAATGCCATGGCGCAAAGTCAGGATGGAGAGATTATTGATCCGTTTGGCGGTCAAAAAGATTTAGAAAATAGAATCTTACGTCATGTTTCTCAAGCCTTTGCCGAAGACCCAGTGCGTATTTTACGCCTGGCACGTTTTGCCGCACGTTATGCGCCGCTAGGATTTAGCGTTGCTGAAGAAACAATTGTTTTAATTCAAAATATGGTTAAGTCTGGCGAGGTTGCCGCCTTGGTGCCGGAACGGGTGTGGCAAGAGTTTTGGCGGACTTTACAAGAAGATGGCGACCCGCAAGCCTTTTTTAGTCTATTGGCTAAGGGCGAGGCGCTGCCGTTATTATTTCCTAGTTTGAATGCCTTGTGGGAATGCTTGCCGGCAAGTTTTTTTGCAGAACTTGCTGAAATTATTGGCGCTGAAGAAAGATTTTTGTATTTATTGCAAGGCTTTTTGAGTGAACAATTATCCAATTATTTTGCTTTGGCAGGGTTAAAAGCCATTCAAGAAAATTATATTCTTCCCAATGCCTTACGCGAAAAAGCCGAGTTGTTGTTAAAGTTTTTACCAGCGTTGATTGCGCCAATTTTAGTTCAGGGTGATCAAAAACCCTGGTGGTGGGGAAATCGTGACTTATCCATGCCTGCGGCTGTGGCGCTCTTAAAACTCGCTAAAGCCGTTGATCTTGGCCGACGACCGGGACGGCTTTTTTCAGTTATTCATGCCTTAGCCACCTCTGAAGCAACTAGGCAAGCGGCGCTGGCTTTTTGGCAACAACTGGAAAAAATTTGGCATTCTCCCGATGTAGTGGGATGGCAGGCGCAAGGCTTGAGCGGTAAAGCCTTAGCCGAGGCCATTGAACAACAGCGTCTTTGCGCTTTAGAAGATTATCTTCTTGTTTATAAAAGTATTTAGTTAAGAAAAAGTGACAATCTATGGCAAGAAAAACATGCAAACTTTAATTATTGGTGCTGGTATTGCCGGTTTAACCGTGGCTTGGCGTTTGGCACAAGCCAATGAAAAAGTAACCGTTTTAGAAGCACAGCCGCAGGTGGGTGGCAATGTGCAAAGCCTGTGGCGAGATGATTTTTTAGTTGAAAAGGGTCCTAATACCTTGCTGGTCAATCATCGGCAAGTGGAACAATTATTAAAAGATTTGCAATTAACGCCAATCATGGCCAATCCTGCTGCTAACCGAAGATTTGTTTATAAAAACAAAAAGTTGATGTTAGTGCCGATGCAACCGCTGGCGCTTTTAACTTCACCTTTATTGTCAACAGCGGCAAAACTTTCTTTGATTAAACTAGTGCAAAAACAACTACCGCCAACATCAGAAGAGAGTCTGGCCGATTTTGTGCAACGGCGGACGCATCGGGATGTTGTGGATTATCTATTAAATCCGTTTATTTCAGGAATTTATGCTGGAGACCCGCAAGCCTTGTCCTATCCTGCGGTCTTGCCAAAAATTGCTGCTGCCGAACGGCAAACGGGTTATCTGCGTCCCGAAAAAAATCCAGATAAACTAAAAAGTTATACAGTATCTTTTGCTGAAGGGTTACAAGCCTTACCCAAGGCCTTGGCTGCTGGTATTCAACGCCAGCAAGGACAAATTTTTCTTGAACAAAAAGTTGAAAAAATTGAAAAAAATCAACAAGGTTGGCAAGTTTTTACCCAAGGAAAATGCTATGAAGCAGAACGCTTAATTATCGCTACACCAGCCCATACAACAGCGAATTTGCTGGGTTCTTTTGTGCCAGCAGCAGAAAAATTGAAAAACATTGTCTATCCCTCAGTGTTGTCGGTGGCTTCGGCTTTCGAGCGCAGTGCTGTTGGTCATCCTTTACATGGTTTTGGTTTTCTTATTCCTCGAAAAGAACACATTGAAACACTTGGTGTTTTATTTTCTTCTACGCTTTTTCCTGGCCGGGCACCGGCCAATAAAGTGTTATTGACGGCCTTTGTCGGTGGTGCGCTCAATCCAGTGCATTCCCATGCTGCTGAACGCATTTTCCCTGAAATTGCGCCGATTTTAGCGTTAAAAAACGCGCCATTATGGCAGGAAGTGACCTATTGGCCGCAGGCGATTCCGCAATATAGTTTTGGACATCTCAATATTGTGCAAGAAGTGCAACAGGTGGCTTCTAAGTTTAAGAATTTGTTTTTGCTAGGAAATTGGCAAGGTGGAATCAGTTTGGGCGATGGTTTGGTCAATGCCTTAACCTTGGCTCAAGCGTTGCTGGAAAAATATAAGCCTTAATGTGAATGCTTAGAAATCAAAAATTTGTGAAAATTTGTTACAAAAACCAATAGGCGGCCAGCGCCGCCTTGATTTTATTTCTTGTTAATAACGTGATGATTATTTTAGAAATAAATTAAGAACGACGTTGTTGCCAATAAGTAAAAACCCCCGCTAAAGTGGCAACCGTCAGATCAATGCCAAGTGCTGCCAGACGTAGCCATAACGAAGGGTCGTCAGAGATAATAGGTAAAATAGCTTCTAGCATCAAAGTGTTAGTGGCGATAAATGCCAAGGCGCTGGTGGTAAATACCGATAAACCGCGAAACTGCCGCGAGCGCTCTTTTTCCAGTAAGGTTTGTAGATATTGTTCGGCTTCACTGACATCCACATTTGCTTGGCTTAACATTTCATTTAAGTCAAAGATTTCTCGCCATTTTTGATAGACTTGATTGTGCATAGAGATCAAGCTTACATGGGAAAACCGATAAGAAAGACGAAATTGTAGTAAATCCCGTCCCATCTGTCGTAATTTATCGGCTTGATCATGATTGGGAAGCTGAAAATTCAAAGGGATAGCGCTGTCTTGGGTGATGCGTAATAACCAAATAAACTCATGATAAGTGAGCAAAGCCAAGGGCATATACACCGAAGGCACCGGTCCTTCAATAAAACGCTTGATAAAATCATTGCCAGGATTTTCTGGGTCTTCCTGTAAAATCAAAGCACCGCCTTCCATAGCCACAAAGTGCATGATCTCTTTGAAAGGTTTAAGACTGTATAGGGTTAATTCCTCGCCACTGCTGCCGTGTTCGCTGTGATAACGTCTGGCTAAACGAAAAGCAAAATCAATGGTTTCGTTATCAGGTAAACTTGCAGCAAAACGAACACTGCTATAGGTTAATAGGCGGTTTAAGGTGCTTTCTTCGCTAAAGCCGGCGGGCATGATCAATTGTTGCAATAATTGTAGAAAGGAAAAACTTATCCCCTCTTTTTGCCAAGAGAGCGCCTCTTTTTTGCGCTTAAAACGCAGCATGTTTTGTGTTAATAAAAAATTTCCTTCAAGAATTTCAGCAGGATAGGGAGAGCGCATTTTGCCATTTTCTTCTACCTGATAACTCAAGGCCGCCACCAATAAAATAAAGCCTGAGGCAAACCAATACATTTCGACTTCTTGTAACCATAAACGCAGGCTGCCGAAGTTGACCTCTGCTGGTAAGTGCGCCTGGATGCGTTCCACTGCCCGTTCACTGCAACCCAAACGCAGGCCAAAAATGCCAGCTTCGGCGTTTTTCCATTGACCACGACAATGTTGTAAAGCCGAATCGCTTAAACGCAACGGCGACAAACCGGAAAAGGCTGCCGCTTCCTTTTTATTGCCAAGAATCGCCGCAACATGGGGATGTAAGTCGAGGGAAAGTTCATATTTTTGTTTATCCTCCCACAATGGACGTGCGGGTAAAATATCCTGTGTCGGAAAGAGTGGCGCAAGGTCACGCACCGTAGCCGCTAAAAGTTTATCGCGGACAAAAGTGTGGGCATCTACAGGCAAATAAAAGGGTTCAAAAAAGTAAATTTTATTCTGTGCTGTCAATACCCTAGGTAAACTTGCCATATTTACCGTCCCAAGCCAAAATGTTGTCCTTGGCCATATTCTATTCCCAGTTGACGCTGGCAAAATTGTAAGACTTGCGCATCGTGAATACCTTTGGCAATCGCCGTGCTATTCTTATCGTTGAGAATTTTAAGAACATTTTTTAAGCGTTTAGCAGCATTGGCATCCTGTGCTGCTTCTAAAATGGCTAAAGCGCTAATTTTATAAAAACGCGCACCGATTTCTTTGAGTTCCTCAGCGCGTGATACGGAGGTCGGAACCTCGTCAATAATTAAATTGATGCTTAATGCTTCAAAAGCTGAACGCAACTGAATCAAGATACTTATTTCTTTAACATTTAATGAAGAAACTTGCATACCAAAACTGACTTGATTGGCTTGTTTGGTTAAACGTTGAATGCTGCGTAGTAACAGTTTTAAGTCTTGTTCATTGGGAAAAATATTTAAGAATAAAAACTGTCCTTTGTTGGGGACGCTTTTATAACGCTCCAAGGCTTTTTCTCGAACTAATTCACTGAATTCACTCTCTTTGCCGAGGCGTTCTGCCAAGGAAAATAAAGCAGTTTCTTCACTGGGTAAATCGCGATCATTGGCCTTACCAATCGCTTCATGCGCCAAAATGCTTTGATTTTGTAGATGAACGATGGGTTCAAAAATAATCCCTACATTACCTTTTTCTAATAAATTGAGAAATTGTTTATCATTTTTTACAAATTGTTGTGGCAGTTCATCCTTCATTTGCAGCATGGTAGTGTCGGGGATGACTTCACCTGGTTGGTTTTCTTCATTGGTGCGCCAGGTTAAGCGAAATTCTAAGGTGCCAAAATGAATAATATCACCTTCTTTTATCGGTGCTTCTGGTGCCGCAACATTTAAGCGTCGGCGATTTAAGAAGGTACCATTGGTGCTGTTTAAGTCTTTAAGCCAAAGAAATTCCCCACGTTTTTCTAAAATGGCGTGTTGGCGCGAAATATCTTTGGAAGCCAGGGAAAGTTGACATTCCGGGTCGCGACCGATGGCAAAGGGGAATGTCTCTAAGCGGATCAATACTGTTTTACCAGGTTGTAACATGCCTTCTAAAAACCAACATTTTTCACTCATGTAAGCCTCTTATTGCTTTGAAAAATTTGAAGAATGATTAAATAATACAGTTGATAAGATGCGATATAAATCCGATAAAACAATTGGCTTAGTCAGATAATCAGCAAAGCCAGCAGTTTTTGCGCGACGAATTTGATCCGGCATGGCATCAGCACTGACAGCAACAACAGGAATGTCTTTGGTGTCAGCATGACTTTTTAATTGGCTAAGTACCTGATAACCATCAAGTCCTGGTAAGCGAATATCGAGAAAAATAATATCTGGTAATAAGTCTTTCGCCATCTGTAAGCCCAATTGTGGATTCAGTACGCCTTGCACCTTTAACAAAGGATAGGGTAGCAAAAATTGCTGCATCAGCCGAATGCTACTGATTTGATCATCAATATAAAAAATAAAGACTGGCTGGGTGATCTGGGGAAGTTGATTTTCCGATTCACGTTTGGCTTCTTCAATTTCAGCAATATCAGCGCTAAATAACGGAAAATCAACCCAAAAAGTTGTTCCCTTGCCTTCTTCGCTCTCCACGTTAATGCTACCTGATAATAAATGTACTAAACGTTGTGTCACTACGAGGCCAATGCCAGTGCCTTGTTGTTGGCCAAATTCCTGACCTAAACGATTAAAAGGTTGAAATAAATTAGCAAGATCAGCTTTGGCAATACCAAAACCGGTGTCACGCACCACAATGCGAATGCGCTCGTCTTTTAGTAATTCATAAAAAAAGTAAACTGTGCCATTGGGAATATTATATTTTACGGCATTAGATAATAGGTTCAAAAAAATCTGACGCAAACGTAAAGAATCCGAAAGTAAACAATAGTTTTCTGGCGGCAAGCTCGCTTCTATATTGATATTTTGCGGCTTGGCTATCGGTAACATCATCTTGTAACATTCTTCCATTACTTCCGCGATGGGGACATTTTGCACGGTAACGGCAATTCGTCCAGCTTCAATACGAGAAAGGTCAAGAATTTCGTTTAATAATTCCAATAAATACCAACCGGATTCATCAATCTGCTGAATGCTCTTTAAGGTTTCTTCGCTAAATTGTGGACAACTTTCTTCCTGTAATAACAATTGGGTAAAACCTAAAATAACATTCAAGGGTGAGCGAATTTCATGACTCATGCGTGAGATGAATTCTGACTTGGCTTGATTGGCAAAATCGGCTTGTTGTTTGGCTTTTTGCCAGGCTTGCTCTAAGCGGCGAAAGGCGGTGCTATCGCTGATAACGCCATGGTAAATCAACTCATTTCTTTCTTTTTTGATCAAGCGGGCATTGAAAAGCAACCAATGGTACTGTCCACTTGGCTTTAAAAAACGCAATTCCTGACGAAAAAAGGCCGGCTGTTGAAGATAAATCGCCGGCAAATTGGCTGTAATTTTTTTCCAGTCATCGGGATGCAGATACTTTCGACTGCGCCACTCTTTGATGGCATACCAAGGCGCATAACCCAAAATTTCCTCGGCTTGTGGACTTAAATAATACGGGCCAAACTCGTCCTGGCGCACATAGAGTTCACAAACGACTTCGGGAATACTGGATAATAGGGTACGAAAGCGTTCTTGACTTTGTAATAGTGCTTGTTCAATCCATTTTTGTTTGCTGATGTCCACCATTAAGATGTAGAGTTTCTCGCTATCCGGTGTGCATTGTAATTGCAAGTATTTGATAGAATTGTCTAAAGCCCGCACCATGAGCGTCATTTCCCAGGGTTGGTTACTGGCTATGTTTTCTTGAATTTCCAAAGTTCGCGCCTCAGCTTCTTCAGGTAAAATTCTCGACAAAAAAGCCGTCAATGGCCAAGTGGTTTCGCTGCTAGGTTCAAGAAAAGTTTCAATAAAAAACTTACTGCTTTCAATAATTTGCCATTGGCCAGCAGGGTCTTGTTCTAAAGTGCAAAGATAGGCCGGCGCTTTTTCCAGCCACTTGCTCTTCTTTATTTCCTTAGCGCTTATAATGGTTGATTTTCGCTGCAATCGTAATAAAAGAATGCTTATCAGCAGAAGTAAAAAAATCAAAATCGTCAAAAGAAGGCTATTGATATCAGATGGTAAGCCGCTTGCCATAAAATTCTCAGTCATCGCTTAAATTATAGGATGTGGATTATACACTAATGGCGTTTTTTGTATTGGTTTGAAAAACGGTAAAGGTACTTTTATGAAAAATATCACCTGGTTTCTTTTTGTTTTGGGGATTTTCTTAACCCTGTTTGGTTTAGTGGCTGGATTTTTTGCGCTTTTTTTTATCGCTGATGCGCGGTGGACATTGCTGTTTATCGCCGTACCTTTCGGTTTTTTATCGGCTTTTTTAGGCTTATCTATGCACGCATTGCATGGCGAAACCCATGCTGACCCCAATCTACATCCGCAAGATAAAATGCCAGATTAAGGCTTATCGCTGCCGATAACGATGCACATGAATGCTTGGTAAATAGGGTAAATCCTCAACCATGCGATCTCGACGTTGTTTTTTTGCACCTTCTTTCGGTTGTTCGGCCAGTGGGATGAGTTTTGGGAGTTTGTCACCTGGATTTCCTAAATAAAACAAGGGCAGCGTCCCGCGCTTTTGCAATTTTCGGCCATCCGTTAAAACGATATTGACCCGAGGATGCAGATGCGGTGGCTCAACCTGTGCCAAGGGTTCATCGGCAGGTAATGCCGCCAGCAGCCGCAGTTGCTGATCCAGATAACGGTCTTCGGGAAAACGGCTGCGTTTCTCTTCTAGCATTTTTTCAGCCTTTTCAAAACTAATCCTTTGAATTTTCCGCGTTTGTGCCCAACTGAAGCCCAGACGCTGCGGCGGCAGCGGCAAGACCTCCAGATGTCGCAAGACTTGTCGCCGATGTAAGCGTGCGCGTCCCAATGCCGTCAATGCTACTTTGCTTAAAATTTCTTCGACTTCTTTATTGCGTTCTTCGGAAAAAACGCGCACTTTTTGCCCATCCATTTGCCGCAAGGTAGCGGTGACTTTGTCTTTTAGATCATTGATAATAAAAATTTTATCCAAAGTTTCCTGCGATGCCGCCAAAAGCCCCGGACAAATGCGTGTGCGTTGTGGGTCTTGATCTTCGGCATACTCCAAAGCCGTGATAATTTCAGCAGCATAAGAACGAGATTTCTCAGCATCTTGCTGCCAAATCCATGTTGGATAAGCATTTTCGTTAAGTAAAGCACATTCTAAGGCTGCTAATTCTGTCGTTAATTTTTGTAAATCTTGGCTTAAACTGACGCGCCACAGTAACTGTTCCGAAGTGTGCTGATCCATAATTGATTGACTTAAAAAATTAGTTTGAAAAATTAGTTTGAAAAATTAGTTTGAAAAATTAGTTTGAAAAATTAGTTTGAAAAAATAATTTAATAAAAACTTTAATAAAAACTTCTATAAAAAATATGTTAGATGAATCGCTTACGCAAGCCATCCGTTTTGCCGTTGCACCGATGTTGGATTGGAGTGACCGACATGGCCGATTTTTCTGGCGTTTATTGACGCACTATAGCCTGCTTTACAGTGAAATGATAACCCAAGAGGCGTTAATTCATGGTCAAGTGGAGCGGTTATTGGCCTTTACCCCGGCTGAAAAACCTTTGGCTTTACAACTCGGTGGCAGTGACCCTAAAAAATTGGCTTATGCGGCGCGTCTAGGTGCAGACTTTGGTTATGACGAAATTAACTTAAATGTCGGCTGCCCCAGCGCTCGGGTGCAATCGGGTACTTTTGGCGCGTGTTTGATGGCCAACCCGGAAATCGTGGCCGAGTGCGTGGCGGCGATGGCGGCAGCTTGTCGTTTGCCGATCACGGTCAAAACGCGCATCGGCATTGATCATCAAGAAAATTTTGAATTTTTAGAAAATTTTGCTGTAGCGCAATGGCAGGCAGGGAGTTCGCGCTTGATCGTTCATGCTCGCAAAGCCTGGCTCAATGGTTTAAGTCCGAGGGAAAATCGCTCGGTTCCACCCTTGCGTTATGAGCTGGTTTATCAATTAAAACAAAAATATCTCGATAAAAAAATCATCCTCAATGGCGGCCTGCGGCAGCTCAATGCTGTCAAGGCGGCGCTTATGCAGGTGGATGGCGTGATGTTAGGACGTGCCATCATGGATAACCCTTATCTTTTAGCCGAAGTGGACGAAGTTATTTTTGAAAAACCAAGAAAAATCAGCCGACAAGAAGTGCTGACCGCTTATTTGCCGTATTTGCAAAACAGTAGCGGACGTTATACGGCTTTGATTAAACCCTTATTTAATCTTTATCACGGTATGGCCTTTGGCAAGCGTTTTCGCCAAGGTTTATCGGCGGTGCGTAATCAAGATCAAGCGGTTGATTTTCTGAAGGAATGGTTAAGGATAACTGCCGATGAAGGGGATAAATGAGCGCAAGATTAACTTTTATGCCTCTGCCTTGAAAATTTTTCTGATTAAAAACCGCTGTGGTGAAGAATAGTTCCGCACCACCTTTGGAGGCTGGCCTAGATGAGCCTGATACCTTGGCTTTGCCGGCTTGCTGGTTGGTATGCGCCTGATGAATTGCGCTTAAAGCAACGCTTGCTTATTTTTCCAGATTCTCCGGCCATTCTTGAACAAATTCCGTGATTTCCCGTCGTTTTTTTGGCATCAGCGGATTTTTTGCCGTGCCGAAATACAAAAAACCAGCGATTGCTTCGCTGGCTTGCAAACCCAGATGCGCGGCGACGCGGCGGTCATAGGCTTGGGCACCGGTGTACCAAATCCCAGCAAAACCCAGATGCGTGGCGGCATTGAGCAAATTCATGGCCATCGCGCCGACCGATTGCCATTGTTCCGACGGCGGCACTTTGGCGATGTCGTGACGAATGGCGGCGATGACGACAATAATCAACGGTGCCACTTGATTTTTATAGCGAACTTTATGAATTTGCTCGGCGCTTGCTTCGGGGTCGCGAGCTTTGAGCGCTTCGGCAAAAATTTCGCCGAGGCGGGCGCGTCCTTCGCCTTGAATCAGCAATAACCGTCCGGGTTGTAATTGGCCGTGGTCGGGAACACAGGCGGCGGCCTTGAGCATGGCTTCCAAAGCGGCACCGCTGGGCGCGGGTTCTGTGAGTTCAGCAGCGGGCGTGGAGCGCCGTTCTTGCATCTGGATGAGGCAGGGGAGGCTGTCGTTCATGGTTTTTCCTGATTTTTTCCTGGTGAAAAGAGCAATAATGATTTTTTAACCTAATCTTGAATTTTTAACTTTACCTTTACCTTTAGTTTAAGCTTTAATTTTAATTTCAGTTTCAACTTTCAACTTTCAACTTTCAATTTGCGCTTTAACCTTAGGTTTTTAAAGATGGCTTTTGGTTTTTTGCGTTTACAATACCATCTGCCGAAACCTAGTCAGCGTCAAATTTCCGCTACAGCTTAGATTTTCACTTTGTCATCAACAATAGGGAGTTCGCTCGTTATGCGTCGTTTTATATTTTTGTCTTTGTTTTTGTTCGCTTTTAATCAAGCCTCGGCATTATCTGTGGTCTTGGTACATGGCTTTTTGGACGATGGTGCGACTTGGTGGCGTGCCGGTATCAGTCAACAGTTGCTGACCTTGCCGATCAAAGTTTATACGCCAAGTTTGCCGGCCAGTGCGCCCTTATTGGTACAAGCCTCCGTTTTGAATGAATTTTTAGCCAGTTTGCGCTTGGCAGAAAGTCAAGAACCGCTGGTTTTAGTTGGCCATTCGGCGGGCGGTTTGGTGGCGCGGGCGGCGCTATTGCAACAGCCGTGGTTGCCGCAGCGCTATAATTTCAACAACTTGGCCTTAATCACTGTCGCTACGCCCAATATCAGTACCGACCGCGCTTTTTTTGGCGCACGTTTGCTGCGCACGCCACTGGCTTTACTGCCGGCGGCATTCGGATTCAGTGAGCTGACGGCAGGCACACGTTTGCTCGAAGAATTAGGCGATGCGCGTCCGGGGAGTTTATTGTTTGCTTTCAATACGACAGCGCATCCGCCCTTGCGTTATGTGAGTCTGGTACGCAGCAATGCTATTCCTTTTGGCGACTTTTTGGTGCCGAGTTTTAGCCAAAGTCTCGCTGCTGTGCCGGCCATCGCGCAAGCCTATCCGGTCGAAACCATTGCCACGGGCAGCGGACATTTTCTGGAATTTTCTGATGGTGTTATCCTGCGACAGATTTTGGCGCAATTGCTGCTGAAATCCCCAGCCTTTTCGACTTTACCATGAGGAAAATCATCATGTTGCAACGTTTTTGGCTTTTTTTAATGCTGTTTTTTGTCACTTTCAGTCTATTTGCGGAAGAAAATCCGGCATTGCGTTTAGAAGTGGATGAATACCTTCGTGAAATGCAAGGCCGTTACAGCAAAATTCCCGCCAATGCCGAGCAATTGACTTTGCAGCGTTTGCGCGCCGACAAAGAGACCATCCCCAGTCGGCAATTAAAAACTTTAGAGTTAATACAAGCACTTGGTAATTATGAAAACGCTACCGATTGGTTGGCTTTGGCGACCTATTGGCAAAGCACCCAAACCCAGGCCAAAGCCGGTCTTTATGCGGCGCATCTGGCCTTGCGCACTGCTAAGGATGCCGAGGCCAAAGCTTTCGCCTTGAAAAGTATCGGTCAGTGGTATTTTTTGAATGAAAACGACACCTTAGCTAAAAAATACTGGCAAGAAAGCCTGGCTTTGGCCGACGACCCAGAACTGGAAAGCCGACTGAAAATCGCTATGCCCTTGCTTTTGGAAGGCCAAAGTCCGCGTCAGGATGGCGAGCGGGCGGGGGTGTGTTTTCGTTTTAATCAGCGTTTAGATAAAAATCTGTCGGCGGATTATTTTGCGCTTACGCCTGCGGCAGACATGGCTTTTCGTGTACAAAAACAAGAGCTTTGTTTTTTTGGTTTGGCCTATAACACCGACTACCAAGTCACTTTCAAAGCTGGTCTGCCAGGAAAATCCGGCGTTTTGGCTGCCGAACAAGTGGAAAAAGTCCGCCTCGACGACAAACCGCCGGTGCTGCAATTCCCAAGCAATGCCTATATTTTGCCGCACGTGGGGCATCAGGGTGTGCCTTTAACGCTGGTCAATACGCCGAAGGTTTACCTGCGCATTTTTCGTCTCGATGCCCGCGCCTTGCAAGGCAAAATCAATCAGCAACAATTACAAGAAAAAATCTATAGTTACGAGCAGGAACAGCTTGAGAATCGCGATGGAGAAGTGGTGTTTAGCGGCGAAATTCTCGTGGAAGCCGCAGCCAATGTCGCCAAGACGCTGCTTTTGCCGGTCAATGATTTTTTGAAAGATAAGCCGGCGGGTGTGTATGCCATCACTGCTTCAGATACGCCCTATGACCCCGAGGATTATTACTGGGAAATTGATGCGAGTCTGTGGTTTTTGCGCTCAGATTTGGCACTGACGACTTTAGAAGCCGACAATGGTTTATGGGTACAAGTGCGGAGTTTAGAAACTGCTCAACCCATTGCTAATGCCGAAGTTTTATTGTTAGCCAGTAATAACTCGGTCTTGGGGCGTTTAACCACCACTAAAGAAGGCGAAGTGCGTTTTCCCAAAGCCTTGCTCAATGGTTTAGGCGGCATGGCGGCATCCTCGGTACAAGTCTTTTATCAACAAGACTTTAACTTTTTGGATCGCAATCGTCCGGCCTTTGATTTTAGTGATCGCGGTGTCGCCGGTCGCGCCGCTTTAGCCGCCAAAGAAGCCTTTTTGTATAGCGAACGTGGCGTGTATCGTCCCAAAGAAACCGTGCATCTCACGGCCTTGTTGCGCGATAGTAAAGGCGCGGCCTTGTCCGAACCTTTGACGCTGCGCTTGCTGCGTCCCGATGGCGTGAAGGAACAAGAATGGTATCGCACGCCCAATGCCTTTGGTGCCTTGGCGGAAAGTTTTGCTTTGTCAGCCACCGCCGCACGCGGACGTTGGCAAGTACAAGCCTTTTTGGATCCCAATGCTGAAGCTATTGGTGAATATAGCTTTTTTGTCCAAGATTATGTGCCGGAACGCCTGAAAGTCGAAAGCCGTCCGACCTTGCGCGAAGTGGTCAATGGACAAATTTTCTCGCTCGTAAGCCTTGTCAGCGCTGATTACCTCTATGGTGCGCCTGCGGCGAATTTAACGGTGCAAGGTTTGTTATCCTTAAAAGTCAATCTTAAGCCTTTTCAAGCTTTTGCTGATTATCAATTTGGCTTGATCCAAGAGACATTCCGCGATGATCAAGGCCCAGTCGAAGCCACGGCCACGACCAACGCGCAAGGCCAAGCGCAGTTGGCGTTCAATGCCGTTGCTGCACCAGACACCTCGTTGCCGTTGTTGGCACAAGTCGAAACGACGGTTTTGGAAACTTCCGGCGAACCCAACCGTCGGCAAGCCGAACTGCCGTTATTTTTACAAAAGCATTTTATCGGTATCAAAGCGCGTTTTGATGAACGGGTGGCGGAAGGCCAAGCGGCGGAATTTGATATTGTTTGGTTAAGCGATCAAGGCGAGTTTGCCGAAGATACCACGCTTAATTATGAACTTTACGCCGAAGATTATCGTTACCAATGGTTTTATGATGGCGAGCGTTGGAGCTACGACTACAACATCGCTGATCGGGTGATTGATGGCGGTCAGGTGGCGGTGAAAAACGGCAAAGCCATGTTTGCCAAAGCCTTACCGTGGGGAGATTATCGTTTAGAAATTTTTGATGAAGCAAGTAATACTGCTTCCAGTCTCCGTTTTTACAGCGGTTGGGGCAGTGGTTTTGCCGCCGATGCTGCGCCGACCAATTTGACCTTGGTGCCGGAACAAAAACTTTTGAATCCTGGCCAAAAATTGGTCTTTCATGTCGAGGCACCTTTTGCCGGTGAAGCGCAGTTGATCGTTGCCAATCGGGAGATTTTACAAAGCCGTCCTTTGACCTTGAAAGCCGGTCAAAATCGCTTAGAAATTCCCTATGATCAACGCTTTAACAATGGCACCTATGTGCTGTTGGCCTTGTATCAACCGGCCAATGCTGCCAATACGTTTTTAGCGGCACGCGCCATTGGTGTTTTGCCGATTGTGCTTGATCAAAGCGTCAAAACCTTTGCCTTAACGTTAACGCATCCCGAGGTTGCCCGACCGGAAGAAACGCTGCGCATTCAAGTGCAAGCCAATGTTTCGCAAAAGGTTCAGTTGACTGTCGCAGCGGTGGACAGTGGTATTTTGCAGTTGACGCAATTCGCCTCGCCTAAGCCCTTTGACTTTTTCTTTGGTCAACAGCGTTTGGGATTGGATTGGCGTGATGTCTATGGACGGCTTTTGGATGGTCGCAACGGTGAATTGGCGACCTTGCGTTTTGGCAGCGGTGCTGAGTCGGCGGTGGCCAATGCCGAGATCATTAAGCCTGTGGCCTTGTTTTCCGGTCTTATCGAAACCGATGCCAACGGTCGCGCCGAAATCACTTTCCCGTTGCCGGTATTTAACGGTGAATTGCGTTTGATGGCGGTGGCTTTTGATGCCGAGCGGTTAACCAGCGCCGAGAGCACCATCAAAATCCGCGATCCGGTAGTGACACAGGCGAGTTTGCCGCTCTTTTTGGCACCAGGGGATCAAAGCCGACTGCATCTACGGGTGGATAATGTTGAAGGTGCCGCTGGCGAGTATCAATTTGCTTTAACAGCAGAAAAATCGGAAGTCTTAACTATTCTTGAAGGAAATAAAACCGTTAGCCTTAAAACAGGTGAGCAAAAATTACTCACTTGGCCGCTTATCGCCGCAGAACCCGGTTTAAGCACCTTAACCTTGACCATGACCACCCCCGATGGCCGCCGTCAAAGCCAAGACTGGCGCTTCCCGGTGCGCTCACCATTTAGTTTTGTGCAAAATAAAACCACGCAAACCTTAGCGCCTGGTCAAAAATTTAGCTTGGATAACCAAAAGCTAGAGAATCTGCTCGCCGATTTTTATCCAGGAGAAGCCACCTTGACCTTGCAACTGACCGCCATTCCCAATGTGGATGTCAGTGCTTTGGTGCGCGGCTTAAATCTTTATCCCTATGGTTGTACTGAACAAAGCATCAGCAGTGCCTATCCTCTGTTGTTTTATCCGAGTTTGGCCAAACGTTTCGATATTGAACGTGCCGAGGCCAAAGGTTTGGAGACGCGAGTGCAAGAGGCGCTCCAGCGGGTACTCGATGCGCAAGATCGTGACGGTTATTTTGCTACTTGGATCAATGGCTATCGCGGCAGCAGTTGGTTGACGGTGTATGCCGCTGATTTTCTTCTGACTGCCAAAGACAAAGGCTATGCCGTACCGACGTATCGCTTGGAATCCGCACTTAAAGCCGTGAAGAGCATCAGCAATCAGCGCTATCTTTCCCAAGAGAGTGCGCGGTCGGTGGCCTATGCTTTTGCGCTGTTAAGTCGCTTGGGTCAGGCACATCTGCCAGATTTGCGTTATTTCTTTGCCGAACAACGCCAATATCTGGGCGTTTTGGACTATGCCTATCTCGCTTTGGCCTTTGCTAATTATGGCGATACGGCGCGTCGGGATGAAGCGGTTTTATTGTTATTGCAAAAATTAAGCGCCGAAGGGGAACCTTGGGAAGTGGATTATGGTTCACGTTTGCGCGATCTTGCCGCAGCGACCACTTTGCTTGCCGAGGCGAAAGTACCGCGTAACGATTTGTTTACAATGTGGAATGTCGCCGTGGATCAATACCAGCGACAAAACTATTTAAGCACCCAAGAACAGCGTTGGTTATTGAGTGCGGCAGCGGCGATTTTGGCTTTAGATGCACCCTATCATTTTGCCGTGGATGGCGAAGTTTTCGAGAATTTTCAAGGTGCCTTTCGGCGGAGTTTTTCAGCTGATGCAAAATCTGCTGTGGTGCTGACAAACCTCGGCAGCGCGTCGCTGATGCTTGAAATTGGCCGTAGTGGTTATCCCAAAACCGCGCCAAAAATTCCTGCCGATGGCTTTGCCGCCTTGGAAAAACAGTATTTTCATCCCAATGGCCAAGTGGCGGATTTAACGAAGGTAAAAGTGGGCGATCTCTTGGTGGTGCTTATTTCCGGCAGTATCACCGAAAAACGCCCATACCAAGCGCTGTTGGCTGATTTATTACCAGCCGGTGTGCGCATTGAAAATGGTAACTTGGGTGGCAGCAGCGTCGAGACCTTTGCCTTGCTTGGCGAATTAACCAGCGATGTTAGTCAAATGGAATTGCGCGATGATCGCTTTGTCTTGGCTTTCAATCCCCATGGCGACTATCAAAAAACTTTCCGCTTTGCCTATTTAGTCCGCGCCTTAACGCCTGGTAACTATGTGCTGCCACCGGCGGTGATTGAAGATATGTATCAAGCACAATTTCGTGCGCAGACCACGGTGCAGTCTTTAACAATTAAACCATAACCTTTTCTATTATCAAGTTTTTTATTAACACCTTCACCTTACCCCTGGCAGTTTTTACGCACTGTCAGGGGTTTTTTCAGGAGTGAACGATGGATTTTCCCGCTTTACCTCTGCATGAAGCCGTGCGTTCCAGCTTGTTGAATACACTAGGCATTGCCTTTACCCCTGCCGAGGCGCGTTTTGATGCAATCACCGATCGGGTGAAAAAAACTTTTGCTGTGGAAACCGTGCTGTTGACGATTGTCAATGAAGATTATCAATGGTTTAAGTCTAGGCAAGGCTTGCTTTGCGACCAAACCAGCCGCAATGTGTCGTTTTGCGGCCATGCTATTGTTATGCCGGAAGATTTATTGATCGTGGAAGATGCCCACCAAGACCCACGTTTTGCCGATAATCCCCTGGTGACCGGTGCGCCCTTTATTCGTTTTTATGCCGGTTGTCCGTTGTTTTTTCACAGTCAAGCCATTGGCACGCTGTGTTTATTGCATCCCAAGCCACGCTCTATGACTGCGCAAGAGATTGAAATGCTCAAAAGTTACGCCTATTGGGTCGAGCGCGAATTGCAATTTGACACCACGCACGAAGCGCAAAAGCAGCTCTTAGCAAAAGTGGATAATTTACAAAAACAAACCTTGCTTGACCCCTTAACCCAAGTCTTTAATCGGCGGGCATTTGATCTGTTGGCGACGCAAAGCAGTTATGTTTATCCTTTGGCTTTAATATTTATTGATTTGGATTATTTCAAAAAAATCAATGATAAATACGGCCATGATGCTGGCGATGTGGTGTTGATGGAAGCGGCGCAACGGCTGCGCCGGGTGTTGCCGGAAAATGCCTTGTTGGCGCGTTATGGCGGCGAGGAATTTGTCGCCGTAGTCAGTCCTTGTAGCTTGCCGCAAGCGCGAGATTTAGCTGAACTGCTGCGTTTGAGTTTGGCCACCAGGCCGGTGCGTTATGGCGAGCGCGACATCCCAGTGACCGGCAGTTTTGGCTTGGCTGTCGCCGAAACCCTGGTGGATTGGAATGCCTTGCTCAAAGCCGCTGATATCGCCGTCTATCAGGCCAAAGCTGCCGGACGAAATTGTTGTATGGTGGCGGATGGCTTTTGATTATTTTTCAACAAATCCGCGGCAAGGGATCATGTTGCAATTCACTTAAACGTCGCAGTCCGCCTAATTCCGTGGCTAAAAGTACTTCGGCGGCACCGGGATGTATTTCGCCGATGATGGCGGCATTCGGATGAAAAGATTTAAGAATGGTTAAGGCTTCTTGGGCATTTTCTTTCGCGACCACCGCCACCAAGCGCCCTTCGCAGGCCAAATATAAAGGCTCCAAACCCAATAATTGACAAACGCCTTGCACCGGCGCGGCTATCGGAATGGCCGCTTGTTGGCCGCGCACCGTCACGCCGCAACCCAGAGCGATTTCATGCAGCACCGTGCCCAAACCGCCACGGGTAGGGTCACGTAAAAAACGCAAACCAGGTAAAGCCCATAAGCCTTGCGCTTCGGCGACGATGCTTTGGGAATCGGATAATAAATTTCCTGATAAACCAAAACTTTGTCGTGCCAAAAGTACCGCCGCGCCATGTTCACCCACGCCACCGCTGACCAAAATGACATCGCCGGCGCGAATGGACGCTAACGCCAAGTCGGGGCGCTGTACCTCGCCAATGCCGCTGACGCTTAAAAGCATGCCCGGTATTTGGCCGCGTGGCAGCACCTTGGTGTCACCGGCAACCACTTGCACTTGCGCTTGTTGTGCGGCTTGTGCCAAATCCTGAACGACTTGTTCTAATTCAGTAATCGCTAACCCTTCTTCCAAAAAAATACTTAAGGTCAAAAAGCGCGGCAGCGCTCCCGATACCGCTAAATCATTGACGGTGCCATGAATAGCCAAACTGCCAATGCTGCCGCCTGGGAAAAATAACGGGTCAACGCTAAAGCCATCGCAGGTCAAGGCGATAGGACTTTTTACATTGAGATGCGCCGCATCACGTTGATCATGAAGATAATTATTTTGCAAGGCTTGATAAAACACGTCGTGAATCAATTGGCGCATTTTTTTGCCGCCATTGCCATGCGCTAAAGTGATGTGCGTTTCATTCATAATTTTTACAGGAGGTTAAGCAAGAAATGCCGGAAGAATCCTTCAAGCGTTAGCCTTACTTTAACAAGAGATTGGCAAGAGCGGAAAGGACAAAAAAGCCTGACCGAGGTCAGGCTTAACAAGCAGAAAAACGGAAGGAAAACTTATGGAATTAAAACAGTATCAATGACATGAATTACGCCGTTGGAAGCTTTGACATCGGTGGCAATGACTTTGGCATCGTTGACCAGCACTTGGCCATTGACAACTCTGATTTTAACCGTGCCGCCTTGAACGGTGGTCGCTTCATTCAAAGTAACGACTTGTTTGGCTTTGACTTTGCCGGCAACCACATGGTAGGTCAAAATGGCGGTCAATTTTTCTTTGTCGGCCAATAAGGCTTCGACGGTACCGGCTGGCAATCTGGCGAAGGCTTCGTCGGTTGGGGCAAACACGGTGAATGGGCCTTCACCTTTCAAAGTTTCGACTAAACCCGCAGCTTGCAGGGCAGCCGCTAAGGTTTTGAAGCTACCGGCGGCAACGGCGGTATCGACAATGTCTGCAGTCGCAGCTGGTGTCATTTCTTTGTACCCGACGCGTTGTTGATACTGGCCGCAACCACCAGCTAAGACTAGGCCACTGAAAGATAAAGCAATAAAAGCAATCAAGAAACGTGACAACATCGAAGGCTCCTCAAAAAGATTTAGAAATTACCCACCGCAGTGAGCAAATCGTAAGAGCTAGCGTATGGCGAAAAGTTCTTTATTGGCAAAAGATACCTGGTTTTAAGGCATTGTAAAATATATTATTTATAAATGTCAGTTTGTTGAAATTGCCAAAAGTGCTTATTTAGCCTGAAAGTTGCCTAAACTGCCGCTAAATTGTGTTTAAGCCTGATCGCGCCGACCATTCCACCAATTGACCATAGGCGATTTGACCGTCGTTGGCTGGGGTGTGCCGTGGAATAAAAAACGGCAGATTTTTTGCCTCAACAATCACTTTAAGCATTTGATATAGAAGTTTATTTTGCCAAACGCCGCCACTGCCACCGACGGCTTCTATGGGTGTGTTTAGCAAAAGCAAGTCCAGCCTATCTTTGACAGCCATAGCCAAAGTGCAATGAAAAATAAAAGCCAGATCAGCCGCTTGCCCTGAAAATGGCCACCAATGCCGCCAATCCAAACGTGCAAGATCAGCAGTTTGTTGCCAATGCCGCCGCCAGGCGTGTTTTCCCAGCCAAGCTACATCCAGATTTTGAAGAAATTGTTGATAAAGAAAACTTTTTTCTGCCAAGGCTTCCAGTTCCATAGCGGCTTGGCCTTCATAACTCGCGCTGTTTCGCACGCCTAACAAACACGCCACGCCGTCAAATAACCGGCCCATGGCGCTACTGAGGTGGCAATGAAAATCCTGCTGCCAGGCGTGATAAAAAAGTTTGCTATCGCCTTGAATAAACGCTTGAACCGCTGATAAGTCTCCACCACTTTGCCACACCAAGGCCGTCGCCGAACGCCACGGGTCGCGTCCGGCTTCGCCTAATAATTTTAAGGGCAGAATGCTGGCTCGACGTTGCCAATTTCCAGGTTTGCCAACAAAAAACTCTCCACCCCAGAGTTGACAAGGATCATCTTTGGCTTGACCAAACCCCAAACCATCCCAGGTTAACATCAGCCAGTTTTGTATCTGCGGCTGTTCTTGTGCTAAGGCCGAGGCATGGGCATGATGATGAAAAATATAAGAAATTTTTTCGTCTCTGGCTTTTTCTTCAAGCCAAGGCCGTAGCGGATAATCAGGATGCGCATCGGCCAAAAATATTGCCGGCGCATAGCCATAAAGCGCTGGTAATTCTTTGCTAAGTCTTTGTAATAACTGTTGAGCATTTAAGTCATCCACATCTCCTAGATGGGGAAATAACACCGCTTCTTGACCGACAGCAAAAGCTGGCGCCGCTTTTAATAAACTGCCACAAGCAAAAGTCGGCGCGGCCAGCGGATAGGGTAAGGGTAAAACTTTTGGCGTTAGACCACGGCCAAGGCGAATAAAAGCGGCTTTTTCATCAATGATTTGCAAAACGCTATCGTCGGCAGGACGCAAAATTGGCCGGTTATGACTTAAAAAAGCATCGGCAATAGCCGCCAGGCCGCTTTCGGCTTTTTCAGCTTCAAAAAAAACCGGTTGCCCGCTGCGATTGCCTGAGGTGGCCACCAAAGGTTTGCTAAGTGCTGCTAACAACAAGTGTTGTAGTGGACTGTAAGCCAAAAAAGCCCCCAATCGGTTTAAGCTCGGGGCGAGGTTAGCGGCCAAGGGTGCGTTATCTTTTAAGGTAGCCAGGACAATTGGCCGTGCTATGTCGTTTAACCAATCTGCTTCCACAGGCGTTAATGCTAAGACTGCTTTTGCCTGCGTTAAATCCTTAAATAATACTGCTAACGGTTTGTCGGGACGGCGTTTTTTTTGACGTAAACGTGCCACGGCTGCTGCATTATCGGCCAAACAACAGAGGTGATAACCGCCAATGCCTTGTATGGCGACAATCATGCCTTGGTTTAAGCAGTCAATAGCAGCCGTTAAAGCGGCTTCGGCAGTTAAAACCTGTTCTTTTTGCTTAAAAAAAATCTCAGGTCCACAAGTGGCGCAAGCAGTGGTTTCGGCATGAAAACGCCTATCCTCGGGGTTTTCATAACTGCTTAAACAGGCTGTACATAAAGGAAAAGTGTTTAAGGTGGTGCGTTCCCGATCATAGGGCAGCGCGGTTTGTACGGTATAACGCGGCCCGCATTGGGTGCAACTGATAAAAGGATAGCGAAAATAACGACTGCTCGGATCGGTTAATTCGCTTAAACAATCGGCACAACAAAAAAAATCTGGTGTGATTGCACTTAAGCGCGCCGTGGCGCTTTTGCTAGTTAAAATGGCGAAGTCGTTAAAAACTTCTGATCTCGCAGATAGTTGGCTTTCAATGTGGTCAATTTTTGCGCGTGGCGGTGCTTGCTCTTTTATGGCCTGCATAAATCTTTCGACTTGTTCCAGGCTTGCGTTTAAGCCAATTTCTACACTACCGCCTTGATTTATAACATAGCCATTTAAGGAAAAACGATCAGCAAGGCGCTTGATAAAAGGCCGGAAGCCGACGCCTTGGACGTGGCCGTGGAGCGTCAGGCGGTAAGTTATCTGCTGAGATTTGGTCATTTTTGAAAACTCTAAAAAAGGTTGTATAGTTAGTTGCGGCTTTTTTTACTACTTGAAAATTTTAGGATTAGCAATGTACTCCCAACTCGAAAAATCTGAAAAAACTGCAAAGACGCATACGCCAGCTCCAAGAAAGTGGTATGACTACACTACCTGGGGAACGTTGGTGATGGCCATGATCCCTTTGTTATGGCAGCTTCTATCTGATGCTGTTAGGGATGAATTAACCCGCCTCGATCTTGCTGTTTTGGGTATTTCCCTGTTATTGATTATTGGCGCCCTTGCTTCTTACCAGATAGCTCGTAGCCGTATGCGTGAAGCTATGTATAAGGAAAAAGACGAAAATCGTGAAGCTATGTATAAGGAAAAAAAGGAAAATGATGAACGTATGTTAGACTTTAAGTCCAAAGAAGAAAATTGTCGTAAAGAAAAAAAAAGCCTGCAACGACGCATTGAACAGGCGCAAACCAATACAGATATTTGGGCAACACCACCGCGTGCAGAAATACCAAAAATAGATACTGCTATACGCACGAAGTTTGTTGCGGTGATCAATCTAAAAGGCGGCGTTGGTAAAACAACTTTAACGGCAAATATGGCGAAAAGTTTGCTTGAAAAAAAAATCTTTCAGCGCATTCTGCTGATTGATCTGGACTTTCAATACACGCTCACCAGCATGGTGGTTAAAGATGATAACCTCTACCAAGATCGCAATAAACGGCAGCTAACGAGTGAACAATTGTTAAATCCAGATTTTAAGGCGCAAGACGTCGAGCAGCTTATTTTGCCGGGTAAGGTAGAGGGGATTGATTTGATTCCTGCGGGTGAAGTGCTGGAGCGGGTAGAAAATCGGGTGCTTATCTCTTTTCTCTTGCAAGAAGAAAAATTCAAAGAAGTACGTTTTTTTATGCGCCAAGTATTGCGTGAGTCGCCAGATATCAGGAATTATGATTTAGTGTTATTTGATTGCCCGCCACGCATTACAGCTTCAGCTATCAATGCCTTGGCTGCTTCAACGCATTATCTTATTCCTACTAAGTTAGACAAAAACTCTACTGACGCTTCGTCCCGAACAATAGCCTGGGTAGAGTCTTTGCATAAGTCTATTTCTGATATTGCACTATTGGGTATTGTAGCCAACGAGGTGCGTACAAGAGATGCTGCTGGTCAATCACGTCCTCTCAATGAGCCTGAACAATTATTTAGCGGATTAAAAGAAAGGTTTCCAGAAAAGGTATTTGAAAAATATGTACCGCTTAGCCAAGCTATTACTGAGGCGGTTGATGATTGGTCGAATGCTCAAAGTAATTTGACTTTTTATCAAGATATTGCTAGAGAATTTCAAGGAAAATTATCAAGGACTAAATCATGAATCAAAAACAATTGGCTGATTTATTAGTACATTTGCAAGAAGGCTTCGGTGATCTGTTAAAAAAGAAAGAGACAGAAGACTTGCAATTATTGTCAAATGCTTTAATGGAGCAGCCGGATCGCTCACTTAAAGCCTTGAGCAGCGTTATTGCTGAAAAGGTTGCGCTTCCTGCACCCAACAAGAAAAGTAGCTCTAGCAATGGTAAAGCCAAAGCAGAGTTGACGGATTTAAAAAAAATTTGGGAAGCGTTTGACCATAAAGCACGCACTACTTTTGAAGATTTTGAACAAGAAGCACTTGTTGCATTCAATGCTTATACTCAAAAAATGTTGGTACAATTTTGGCAGGAAAAAGGCTTTCCAATCGGAGATAAGACCGATAAACAAGCAGTTGTTAAGAAAATGATTAACCAATTGAAATCAGTACGCGGTGATTTACAACGCGCCGAAAATGTGCGTCTAGCAGCAACGCGCTAGGCGTTGCCCGTTGTTCAGCTTTCCCCCCACAACTCTTTCAATTCAATCATTATTCCCTCAAATGGCTTGACAAAGACTTGCGCCTGCCCTTGCCATTGTCCAAGGAGTTGCCATTGTTGCTCAATCAATTCATAGGCTTCCAAGGTTTTTTCTAAAGGGTCCACCAGCCAAACAAAAGGCACACCATACCGAGCATACAAAGGCATTTTGATGCCTCGGTCTTTGTTCTTGGTGGAGGGGGAAAGGATTTCGCAGAGCCAATCGGGTGCGACAGTAAAGCGTGGCGTTTCGGGAAGCGTCGGCAGGCGCGCGCGTCGCCAGCCTGCAATATCCGGCACGGCAACTTCAGCATTGATTCTAAAATGAATTTCTGGCTCTACCAGCAGCCACCAACCCCCTGAACCGCGCCCATAACTTTGGTAGAGGCCGCTTACTAAAGCCGTTTCTGCCAAGGCATGGCGGCCACTTGGACGCGGCATGGTATGTAGCTGATTGTTTAGGATTTCTCCGGTTAGATTTTCAGAAAGCGCTTGCAACTGTTCGTATAAATCAGATTTAAGCTGAAGGTTCATCATGTTTCTTCCAGAGTTTTGTGGTCAAGGTATTGTTTTTCAAAAATTATGATCAAGCCTTAATGAAAAGTTTAACTATCTCTTTGATAACGCCACGCCAACTTTTTCAAACGCTTGCCTAAAGTTTCTTGATAATCTTCCCAAGCAAAACGCCATTGCCAATTATTTTTCTCGGTGCCTGGGGTATTAAAGCGACCTTCGCTGCCCAAGCCTAAAATATCTTGCCAAGGAAAGACCGCTAAAATAGCGGGCGCAGAAAAAGCCAATTCAATCAAGCCCCAAGGCAGTTCTGTTGGACAGTCATGCAAGCGTAAATAATCCTGTACCAAGGCTTGTTCTGTCGGACTTAAACTGAAAAACCAACCCAGCGTGGTGTCATTGTCGTGGGTGCCGGTATAAACCACCTGTAATTCTTCTTGATTTTCCAAAAGATAAGGATTATCGGCTTCCCCAGAAAAAGCAAATTGCAAAATCGCCATGCCAGGAAAATCAAAGGCTTTTCTTAGCGCTACCACATCCTTGGTGATTACGCCTAAGTCCTCGGCAATCACCGGCAACATGCCGAAATGCTTGATTAAAGCATTAAACAAGGCTTCTCCAGGTGCCTTCACCCAATGGCCATGAATAGCCGTTGGCTCTTGACTGGGAATTTCCCAAAAAGCGGCAAAACCACGAAAGTGATCAATGCGCACGCTATCAAACAAGGCCAGGGTGGTTTGGAAGCGACGTACCCACCAAGAAAAGGCGTCTTTTTCATGCGCTGACCACAAATACAGCGGATTGCCCCAGCGCTGACCGGTGGCGGAAAAATAATCCGGCGGCACACCGGCGATATGATGTAGATGACCATCCTCGGCCATATCGAAATAATGCGGTTCCGACCAAGCATCGGCGGAATCGTGGGCGACAAAAATCGGCAGGTCGCCCACAAGTTTTATGCCTCTGCCTTGCGCGGCTTGGCGGAGCTTCTGCCATTGTTGAAAAAATGCCCATTGCTCAATGGCAACTGCTTGTATTTCTTGCTGAAGATCATCCCAGGCATGGATGGGAATTTCAGGGTAACGGCAAAACGGTTCTGGCCAATTCCACCAGGCTTGTTGGCCAAAGCACTGTTTTAACACCATAAAACGACAATACGGCAAGAGCCAGTCCTGCTGTTGATAAAAATCTTCCAATACCTCTGCCTTGAAGTTTTGGCGTGGGTCATAGCCAAGATTTTCTATAAGACTTTTCCAATCAATGAGTTGTGGATTGCCGGCATGGGCGGAAAAGGCTTGATACGGTGAGCCGTTGTGCGGATGGATCGGCAGCATCTGCCAAACGCTCGCACCACATTCGGCCAATACGTCTAAAAAGCGCGGTGCGTCGGCTAAGGTCCCGCTCGGCAGGGCACTGGGATGCAGCAAAATACCAAAACGGCGTTTATCAAATAAAGAATGAATCAACATGCGTAAAAATAGGGTAAAAGTTTATAGTGCTTTCTTTTTTATGAAGTCTAACTAAGGAAATAGTAATGAAAGAATTAAAAACTGCTGCGCATAGTGCCACCTGCCGCCACTTGGCTGCCCTCGTGTCCTTGGCTTATTGGTTGTTCTAAACTTTTGGGAATCGGCAGACGTAATAGGCGATAAAGCTCTTGTAAATGCAGACGAAAAAGCCTGTCAAAATCCCGAACGCTTTGGCTTGGATTGTAATCACCAAACCACCAAAACCAATCCGAACCTTCACAGATAGCCAATTGCACCGTCGCCGCTTGACGTTGTTTTTCGGTGAGTTTAGGGATTTTTTGATCAAAATCTTGTTTGGCTTGTTGCAACAGCGCCCAGGCACGGTTTTTGTCTTTATCACCAATCCAAGTGGTTAAACTGCCAAAGACCCAACTGCCGGCCACCAGCCGTTCCAACGCCGGATTATTAGCGGCATAAGCCAGACCTTCCTGCATGGTACACAGACGTAATTTCGGATGTTGGCTTAGGCGTTGATAGAGCGTATCGAGAAAAACATAGCCATTGTTTGGATAATATTCCCAGGCATTTTCCCCATCTAAAATAATGCTGACAATGGCATCGGGACGTGCTTCATGATGCTTGGCAATGGTTTCCAGATGATAGATAAAATCGCCAACCGCTTGTTCAACAGACATTTTTTGATAGCGAAAGCCAATATTATCCGATAAACCATCATCGCGGAAAAACAGATGTACGCCTTTGTTTTGAAAACGATACAAGCGATGCAACCAATGCGGGTCGTTTTGCCAATGGCATTGCTCCGGGCATTGCCGCAGGGTATTGCGCAGCGTTTGCTCGCCGGAGGCCAACCAACGAAAACCAAATTCTGCCGCCAGACCCACCGTTTCGTTGTCAATCGCGCCTTCCGACGGCCACATGCCTTGGGCTTTTTGACCAAAAAAGCGTTCAAATACCGCCTGACCCTGCTCAATATGCCAGCGCACCCGCGCTGCGCCATCGGGATATTGTCCTTCCGGCAGTGGCAATTCGGGAACGGCTTGACGGGCACTGCGATAATCCAAAAGCAAAGGCATCAAGGGATGCGCGTAGGGCGTCATGGACAGCTCGATTTGTCCACGTTCAGCCAGACGACGATAACGCGGCAAGAGATTTTTCAACGTCTTACCAATAAAACGCAGCAGGGAAATTTTATCTTGAAAATTAAAATTCTGACCGCGCCGCAGCCAATCTTGTAGCTCCGGGCTTTCGCGTTTCAGACTTTCGCCGCACCAAGTCAGGTGATACCACATCAGCAAATCATCTACAAAATGTTGACTGCTATAGTTTATCGCCACGCCACCGGCTAAAAACTCCCGTGCCACCGTCGCCAGCCGTTGATAGGGCGGATAGGGTTCAATATGCGTTGGTGCATGAATTTTTAAGCAGGCCTCTAGGTAAAAAGGAAAATCCTCGCGGGCGAGTTGTTTGCGACTTAAACCGGCCAACAAGGGATCGCGCAGCGGTTTATCGCGTTGAAAAAACTCCTCGATTTGCTGACTATATTCTTGAATTTGCTCCAAAAGCGTCGGTACGAAATTGACCGTTAACCGCATCGCCGGATGCCGTTCCAAATGCGCGGCCATATCGGTGTAATCTTTTAAGGCATGGAGATACACCCAAGGCAAAACAAAGCGTTGATCGTCGCCAACTTGATAACAAGGCTGGTGCATGTGCCAAAGAAAAGCCAGATTTAAGGGCATCATTGCTCCTGAAAGTAAAAATAAAAAATTATCGGCAACTGCGTGTGTAAGCCCAAGCGATGACCGCCGGTTCTTTGGCTTTTTCGGTACACAAATAGCGTGGATTGGGATGAATGCCGACGCGCCCTAAATCCAGGCGGTCGGCATCCCAACAGGTGGCTATCGTCGGATCCTCGGGATTTCTACCGCCGGTATGTCCGGCGCAGGCTTGCGTAAGCAGTGCCAAACCTTCAGCATCGAGTGCAAGCAGTTGGCCTTTAACTAAATCCTCGGCAAATTGTGCGGCGCGTGCGCCATGTTCGGGATCTTCCCACTCATTTTCTCGGCAACTGTCATGCAGAAAAGCAAAGGCTTCGACGACTTCCACACGCGCCGCCGTGAACGCTGCAAGATACAAGCCATTTTGTCGTACCCGCGCCCAATGCGGCGCACCATGTAAGCCGCGCCAATCCAAGGCAAAATGTTCACAGATGTTGTTGAGCAAGGCTTTATTTAAGATAGACATGCTTTATTGCTTGAGCGCATTGAGCATTTTTTGCGTCACCAACACCACGCCGCCTTCGCTGACCGTAAAGCGTTGTTCATCATCGGCGCGATTTTTACCGATAATCGTGCCGTCGGGTAAATTAACCCCTTCATCCAAAACGGCTTTGTGTACCTCGCAATAACGGCCAATGGTGCAATTGGGCAAAATCACGCTGTTTTCGATCAAACTAAAGGAATTGACACGCACCGACGAAAATAACAACGAATGCCGCACTATACTGCCAGAAATAATACAACCGCCGGAAACCATTGAATCCACGGCCATGCCACGCCGTTCGTCGTCGTCAAAGACAAATTTGGCCGGTGGCAGTTGTTCTTGGTAAGTCCAAATCGGCCATTCTTCGTCATAGAGATTTAATTCTGGCACCACGCCGATAAGTTCGAGATTACTCTCCCAAAAAGCATCAATGGTGCCGACATCGCGCCAATAGGCGGGTTGCTGTTGGCGCACTTTGATACCTCGGCCTTGTTCGTCTTCGTCCACTTGTTTTTCACGATTTTCAACAAAGGGAAAGGCAAAAACCCGATCTTTTTCAATTGCTTGTGGAATGATATTTTTCCCGAAATCATGCTCAGACAACGCTTCAACCGCATCATTTTTTAATTTTTCAATGAGATAATCGCGATTAAAAATATAAATCCCCATCGAGGCCAACGCCCGTGCCGGATCATTGGGCATCGTTTGCGGGGCTTTGGGTTTTTCGGCAAAAGCCGTGATACGCCGTTCGTCGTCAATGGCCATCACCCCAAAGGCTTTGGCCTGTTCAAGCGGCACTGGGATGCAACCGATGGTTAAATCGGCCTCGCGCTGCGCGTGAAAAGCCAACATATTGCCGTAGTCCATTTTGTAGATATGATCCCCGGCCAAAATCAGCACATATTCCGGCAGATGTTCTTGAATGATATCGAGATTTTGATAAATGGCATCAGCGGTGCCCTTATACCATTCCTCTTGGATGCGCTGCTGTGCCGGCCAAATTTCAACAAATTCATTGAACTCGCCACGCAAAAAGCCCCAACCGCGTTGCAAATGTTTGATCAAGGTATGCGCTTTGTATTGCGTCAACACGGCAACACGACGAATATGCGAGTTAATACAATTGGATAAAGGAAAGTCAATGATGCGAAACTTACCGGCAAAAGGCACCGCCGGCTTGGCGCGATCATCAGTAAGCTGCAACAGCCGCGAGCCGCGACCTCCGGCCAAAATCAAAGCCATGGTATTGCGCGTCAAGCGACTGACAAAGCGGGCATCTTCCATTTTTTTACCTCCTGGTAAAGTTAAAAAATTTTAATAAACGATTAAAAATAATTGAAAAATATCAAAAATTATTGAAAACGATATGGAGCAAAGGCAAAGCCACACCCAACCAACTAGGCAAACGCATCACCGTCTCCGACCCCAATGAAACACAGGACACACCGCGCCAGCGCCAGGCAGCCAAACAAACACTACTAGCGCTGCAAGGCTTTTGCCAAAGATGGACAATTTTTGACGCTTGCCGTGCGAACATTGGCTTTTGCTGCAAAATGGCGTAAAGAAAGCCTGCCTGAATTTAACTTTTTTTGATAGGAATAGCGCATGACGATGATCAATTCCGCCCTGCCCTGGCCTGAATTTTCGGCGATTGCCGAGGCGCGGCATCACGATCCTTTTGCCATTTTGGGACTTCATCCCGAAGCCGATTATCTGTTGGTTTATGCACCTAAGGCTTTTGCCGTCAGTTTGTTACAGCTTATGCCTCTGCCTTTAACCCGTTGGCAAGACAGTGATTTTTTTTATTTGAATACGCTGAAAAATTTGCCAGCGCCGATGACCGCGCCCTATCGCCTGCGTTGGCAGTATCCCGCGCCTGCCGCTCATTCGACAGCCGTCGCTGACAACGCTGAAACGTCGCACCAGGCTGCTGCTGACCAAGATTTTGCCAGCCAAGCGCAGTTGGCTTCGCCGTCGGCTGCCGATAGCGAAAATCCTCCCGAGCATTCCAATGCCGAGCCGAATGAAGAACTGACTGAAAACATGACTAAACAAGTCAACGCAGAAATCATCGTTGAAGGCTATGATCCCTATAGCTTTTTACCGTGGATTGCCGAAAACGATCTTTATCTTTTTAACGAAGGCACTCAAGAACGCGCTTATCGTTTCCTTGGTGCGCAAACCTTGATCTGCCAAGGCGTTCGCGGCGTGGGTTTTGCCGTGTGGGCACCGGAAGCCGAACGGGTGAGCGTAGTCGGCGATTTCAATGCCTGGGATGGCCGTCGGCATCCCCTGCGCTCGCGGGGCAGCAGTGGCGTGTTTGAGATTTTTATCCCCGAATTGCCTGTCAATAGCTTGTATAAATTTGAAATTCGCCAGCGCGTCACCGGCCAAGTCATGATCAAAACCGACCCCTATGGCCAAGCCTTTGAATTGCGACCTGGCACGGCGGCCAAAACCGCTGCCTCGACCTTTGTTTGGCAAGACCAAGATTGGTTACGGCAGCGGGAACGTTTTGCCTGGCAGGAGGCGCCTATCAGCATTTACGAAGTGCATTTGGGTTCTTGGCAGCGGGATGCCGAGGGAAATTTTATGAATTACCGCGCCTTAGCCAAAACGCTTATTCCCTATGTGCAACGTCTGCACTTCACTCATATCGAGCTTTTGCCGGTGACTGAACATCTGCTCGATGACTCCTGGGGTTATCAAAGCACCGGCTTTTTTGCGCCAACTTCGCGTTTTGGTACGCCCGATGATTTTCGCTATTTCGTCAATGCCTGTCATTTGGCGGGCCTTGGCGTGATTTTGGATTGGGTTCCCGGGCATTTTCCCAAAGACACCACGGCCTTAGCGCAATTTGATGGCTCGTTTTTATACGAGCATCAAGACCCACGTTTAGGCGAGCACAAAGACTGGGGCACCTTGATTTTTAATTACAGCCGCAACGAAGTCCGCAGTTTTCTCCTGTCGAGTGCTTTTTATTGGTTAGGCGAGCTGCATCTGGATGGCCTGCGCGTGGATGCCGTGGCTTCGATGCTCTATCTCGATTATTCCCGCCAGGAAGGCGAATGGCTGCCTAATGCCCACGGCGGCAGGGAGAATCTGGCGGCGATTGCCTTTTTGCAAGATTTAAATCGCCGCGTCCATGGCACCTTCCCAGGTGTTTTGACTATTGCCGAAGAATCCACGGCTTGGCCGATGGTCAGTCGGCCAGTGGAAGTCGGCGGCTTAGGTTTTTCAATGAAATGGAATATGGGTTGGATGCACGACACCCTGCGCTATTTCGGCAAAGACCCGCTCTATCGCCAATACCATCATCATGATTTGACCTTTGGGATGCTTTATGCCTATAGCGAAAATTTTGTTTTGCCGTTTTCGCATGACGAAGTAGTGCATGGCAAAGGCGCGCTCTTAAGCCGAATGCCCGGTGATGAGTGGCAGCGTTTTGCCAATTTGCGCTTGCTTTTGGCCTACCAATGGACTTATCCGGGGAAAAAATTGCTGTTTATGGGCTCGGAATTTGGCCAGTGGCAAGAGTGGAATTTTCGGGAAAGTTTGCCGTGGTTGGCCTTGGATTATCATCGGCATCTCGGTGTACAGCAGCTTATCGCTGATCTCAATCATCTTTATCAAACGCTGCCACCTTTGTATCAACAGGAATTTCAACCACATGGCTTTGCCTGGGGCGATTGCCATGATGCCAAGCACTCGCGTTTAAGTTTTTATCGTTTTGATAAAAATGGCGGACATTGCTTGATTATCGCCAATTTTACGCCGGTGCCCTGTGTGGATTACGGGGTTTATGTCGGCCAAGATGCCGGTTTTTATCAAGAAATGTTGAATTCCGATGCCGAAAAATATGCTGGCAGCAATTGCGTTAATCCCTTGGCCTTGCCGGTGGAAAATGGCCTGGTGCGCTTGTTGTTGCCGCCGTTGGCCTTGGTGGTTTTGCAATATCTACCGCAGCTTGCGGAGTAAAGGAGTGGCCATGACGAAGTTTTTTTGGCCGCTTTTTGGGGGAGTGGTGCTGTTGGCGGGCATGGGGATGCTGTGGTGGGGACAGTCGCAAACCATCACCGTCAAGAGCGACGGTGAAGTGCCGTGGCGCACGGTGGTGCTGGCCGCCGATAAACTTCAAATTTTTGGTGTCACTATCGGCGAAAGTACGCTGTTGGATTTGCGACAAGTGCTTGATAAAAGTGCTGATGTGGCGTTGTTGGAAACCAGCGATGGTTTGAGTGTGGAAGTTTATTTTGGCACGGTGCAGCGCAATCCGGTGCTGCGCGGGAAGTTGATCGCCATCCCTTTTGCTGAAGAAGCCGCGATCAAAGATTTATTAAAACAAAGCGTTGGCCGCAGTGCCAGTCCAAGTGGCTGGAAATATGAACTGAGCTATACAGCGGTTGAAACCATCCAGCAGTGGCCGCTGCGTTTTCTCACCTGGGTGCCGGAGGCGGATTTTTCTGAAGAACGGCTGCTGACTTTGGCAGGCGAGCCGGAGAAGCGGCTGCCCGATGCGAAAAATTCCAAGGTAAGTCATTGGTTTTATGGAGAACGGGGTTTGGTTATTACGGTCAATACCGAAGGACGGGAGATTTTTAGTTATTTTGCGCCGCAAGATTTGCCCGTGGTGCGGCAGCGCTTATTGGAACTCCCGCCAACTGCCGCCTTTTTTTCTCAGCATGAATTGTTTAGATTGACGGTTTCTTTTTTCAATACTTAAGCGAGGATCTATGCGTTTTTTAGTTTTATTGTTACTGGTAAGTGGTTTGTTTTTAACGCCTGTGGCCGAAGCCAAAAAAATGGGCGGTGGCGCGAAACTTGGTCGTAGTGCGCCGGTGGAACGGCAGGCGGCACCTAACAACAACGCCACGCCGAATAACGCTGCGCCAAACACGGCACCAGCGCGTCCGGGCATCGGTGGCTTTTTTGGCGGCTTGATGGCCGGCATGTTGGCCATGGGCTTGATTGGCATGTTGTTTATGGGTGGCGGCAGTATCTTGTTGTTATTGCTGGTTGGCGTGGGTATTTTTTTCCTGTTTAAGTTTTTAACCCGCAACAAAAGCCAAGAAGATCAGCAGCAGCCTGCTTATGCCTACAGCGCGCCTGCCGAAGTCACGCCTACCGCAGATTCTAGCCAAGCGAGCGCCGGTTATGCCGGTCAAGGGGGCATGACTGTACCGGCGATTGGTTCCGGCTTAGGTTCGGTCAATCTTTATAAAAATCCTGAAGGTTTGGAGCTTTTGACCAGTGCTCCGTCTTGGTTTGACGAAGCGCGGTTTTTAAGCGCGGCGACGCAGTTTTTTCATGAATTGAACCAAGCCTGGGAACAAGGCGATTTTCAGAAAATTGGCGAATTTACTACCACTGAAGTTTTAGACGGGCTACGTCAGCAACATGCGGAATTAACTGGTAATAATCAAACCTTTTTTCAAAACGTGACTGCCACACTGTTGGCTTTACATCGGGATGCCGACACCTTGTTGGCAACGGTGGAATTTCGCGGTGAAGAGCGGGAAAACAGCTTTGGTGCCTGGTCGCCGTTTGTGCAACTGTGGGTGATTGAACGCGATATGGCGCAAGAAAATGCGCCGTGGTTGATTGCCGGTATGGAAGATAGCGATGCCGCAAACTAAGCAAGCGCGTATTGAAGCCGCATTGCAGGTTTTTTCACCACTTTATTTAACGGTCGAAAACGAAAGCCATCAGCATAGCGTACCGGCAGGTGCCGAGTCGCATTTCAAAATCACTTTGGTGAGCTTGGATTTTGCCGGTAAACCTTTGTTGCAGCGTCATAAAGCCGTTTATGCCGCTTTGGCCGAGCTGCAAAAAGAAGTCCATGCTTTGGCCTTGCACACCTTGACCCCGAGTGAATGGCAAGAAAAAGGCGGCGCAGTACCGGATTCGCCTTTGTGTCATGGCGGGAGTAAGGCTGGTTGAGATTTTTAGTTCTAGGTTCTAGCAAAGAAAAAGGCGCTTTCCTGTGGGGAGGCGCCTTTTTTTGTAGCTAAAAAAGCCGCTACCGACAAAGCGGCGGCGGGGTGGGGGGTTAAAGAATAAACAAAGCCGAGTTACAGACCGCTGGCGTCAATGTTGACGATGCGAACATTGCCGCTATCGGTATTGGTGACAATCAAGAAGGGACGGCCATTGGGGCTTTGGCCATTGGGCACAAACTTGATGCCTTCGGGTTCTTCACCCGTTTCAATGTATTGCACAAACACTGGGAAGCGGGGATTAGTGACCTCGTAAACGATGATGCCTTTGGCACGTTCCAGGGCCACAGCGGCAAAGGTGCGGAAGCAGGCGGTGCCTGTGATGGTAGCCGGCAGGCTAAAGATTTCCACTGTTTCTGGCTCAGTGCCTTTGTTGTCGCTGCGACCATCATTGCGGGTGCCGGCAAGCTCAGTAATGATTTCCAAGTCTTCGCCGGTATCGGACAAGATGCGACCTTGATTGAGGTCGTAAATGGCCATCGAGCGACTGCCAAAACTATAGAGGGTATCGAAAGCACCGTTGCCGTCGGCATCGCCCTCTAGTATTGAAACCTCAAGACGGCCAAGTTGGCTGTCGTTCTTGGCTGCGGTACGGCTTAAGAATTGCAGCTCATAGTCCAGGTTGCTGGCGCGTTCCTCTTCGTTTCTCACATCGCCTTCGCCAGGCAGGGCAAGATAACCATTACTACTTAAGCTGCGGCAGATGCCATTACCGTCCACATAGAAGGGATTGAAATGAGCAATGCCATCGGGCATGTACATGCCCGACAATTGCGGATAGTTGGCAATCTTGAAACCACCGTCCTGATCCGAGGCATCGAGTCCCATGCCGGCCATGCCATGATCCTTGACGCCCAAGGTAAAGGTGTTGATTGCGCCAGGGGGATTGCTGGTGAGATCAATAGTGGCGATGGCATTATTTTCCTGCAAGCTGACATAGGCACGGGTACCTTCGGCGTTGACCGTAATGTATTCCGGTTCGACATCTCGGCTGGCGGAGGCACCAGGGATAATGCCTGGATTATTGAATGGGTGGATGCGTATGCCATTGGGCAAGCCAATGTTTTGGGCACCAAAATCAAAGGTGCTACGGCTAACGAAGTCGCCTTGCTTGGTGAAAATTTCTACGCTGCCGATGGGGTCTGCTACAGGATTACCAATGTCGCCGTTGGTCAAGGGTTCGCCTTCATTGGCTACTAAAATCAGTTGGCCATTGGGCGTGTAGGTGACCATGTCGGGCAAGGGATCAGTTGCCGTGCTGCTGACAAGTGCGCCATTGCTGGCATCGAAACGGAACAAGCGCCCTGGCAGAGTTTTATCAGCAGCATCATTACCAACGACGGCGATAATGCCATCGCGGTAGGCGACGCTGTTGGGTACATAACCATTTGGCAGTGCGGTGGCTAAGGTGTTGCTGATAGTGGTGCTTAGCGCAGCATTCAGGCTCATCGCACCCACGCTTGGCATGTCAATGACTCGAATGCCCACGGGATTGTCGCTACTGACGGTGTAAATGCGGCGGTTGACCACATCCCAAGCCGAGACTTCAATCTCACCCAATCCTGATAAAGTACCAACCGAGTTTAGCGTGATCGGTGCTTGCGAACTGGTGACTGTGCTACCACTTACGACTGGCACTGGAATCACGGTGTCCACAGCGCCATTGCGTGCCAGCTGCTGAATGCGTTTGTCCTGTTCAACTGGAACATCGGCAATGGCGAAAGGCGTGGCCGAGAAAAACTTGTTCAGATACTCCGCCAAAGCGCGTTGTTCGGTGCCTTCGTTAGCAAAGGCAACGGTCTCTTCCACAGCGGTGTTTTCCTGCTCTAAAGCCAAAGGATTAACCAAGGTGCCAAAAGGATAGCCATCGCCACCGTTGGCCAAGAAACCCAACGTCACCAAGCGGTAACTGCGGCTCAAGTCGCCTTGGGGTTGGCCATTTTCAATAAGCACATCGTAAGCAACACCGAGATCATTGACTAAAACCAGGTTTTGAATGCGGCTGCCAGGGTCTTTGGTTTCATCAAAGCTAAATTTAACGCCGGCGATTTGGGGGAAACGACCAGGAACGCTGCCGGGACCGGATTGGGCAACACCGTGTTCTAGCAATTCGATAATCTTATCGGCGGTGACGGTGATGACCACCAAGTCATTGTTAAAGCGCAAGGTATTTTCCAAGTCCAACTGAGTAACAATGTTGCCTTCCCGTGGCAGACGTTGATAGTCATTGGGGTCGGTGGAGCCGGTGGGGACAAAAATCGTACCGATGGAAGTACGAATGCCGCCGCCGTTTTTCAAAGAAATCGCCGCGTTGGCATCGAATTGACGCGCATACCAAAGATTGGCATCGGCAGTGAGATCACCAAAATTGGTTTCTTCAGTACGAATCTCGCCGCGTTCGCCATTGAGGAAAACCGAGGATAAACCAACGACATTGCCATCTTTCTCTTCAATAATGGCGATCAAGGCATCACTGATTTCTTTGACACGAGCGTTTTCCGTTGGCGTCAAGCCCAAGCTGTCGAGGGCGCTTAAATCAGCATCGTTGGTGGAAAAGCCGCCACTTAAGGCTTCGTCGTAGCTCGCTGGCTCAATTTTGCCATCGCTAAAGTTGATCACCAACCGACCTAAGTAATTGTAATTGCCATCAGTGTTGACAATCAGCACATCTTCGTTGTTGGCATCTTTCCGTTCGATAGGATAGGTGTACTGAGTGCTTGGCGTGCCGCCTATAGAATTGACGCGGTCGTTGGCATCCAGCAGTACGGTGTTGGAACCGCCGCCGATGATGATGTCCACGTCTTTGACCAAAGGCGCGATCTGATCGGCTTCAATCGGCAACTGCTGCATGTGCGAAGTCAAAATAATCACGTTGATGCCTTGGGCGGTTAAAGCATCCACCGCCGGTTGAATGTAGTCGCTGACCAATTCAGCAATGCTGTCATTCGCCGGTAGCACGGTGATGCCGCCAACATTGGTGATCGTCTCGTTGGTGGGGGTGGTAGCACCGACCACACCGACTTTTACACCATTCGGCAAAGTGATAACGCAACTGTTGGCCAATTTATTGGCACCTTGATCACAAGCCATGCCATCCATGGTGATGTTGTCAGCAGTATTGCTGTCGGTGCTGAAATCGGAGTTGCTGGAAAGATACGGAAAAGCTGCACCAGGATAGCTGTCTCTGGCCGTGATGATTTCGGAGAAAGCACTGGTGCCAAAGTCCAAATCATGGTTACCCAAAGCCGACACTTCAAAGTCCATTTCGTTGAGCATCACAATGTCGGCATAGGCTTGACCGGCGCGACCGAGCAAATCAGCCATGCTGGGGTCAGCGGAGGCGGTGGTGGCCGGACCTGGCAGGAAATTGTCGCCGGAGGAAATCACCACGGTGCTGTCGGTGTAGGTGGTTTTGAAAGCATTGAGCAATTTGGCGAAGTTGTTGACATCATTTAAGTCTTGGATGCCGCCAATCTCAGGATCACCCACGTGCAACAGTTGCAGGGTGAAGTTGGTCGGAATTTCTCCTTCGATCAAGGTGATGTCCAGGCTACCTTCTACCTCAACGCCGTCAATGGTGGCTTTGGCGATCAGTTTGACGCTACCTGCTTGCGTACCAGCGGTGACAACCGTGTTGACTTTGCCTGTGGCATCAGTGGTGCGAGGGGAAATAGCAGTCAAACCAAGGTTATCTGGTGAAAAGCTGAAAACAACTTCCAGTCCTTCAATGGCTGTGCCATCGGCGCGCGTGGCAATAAATTCGACATTGGTTTCATCGCTACCATTGGCAGCCAGTTCATTGTCAAAAGAGTCAAGCACCAAAGTTAGCAAAGCTGTTGCTGCTAAAAATTCCACTGTGGTGCTGCCGATGGTGTTGCCATTGGCGGATACGGCAACGGTGGCGGTGCCGGCAGTGGCGCTGGTTAAGATGAGGCTGGCCTCACCGTTGGCATCAGTGGTGATGCTGGTGGCGCTCAAGGTGCCAAGATCGGTGGTTGCGTCAGCGGTGAAATTGGCCAAAGCGGCGTTGTTTTGATCAACAATTTTGATGGCGATGGTGGCATCGTCACCAACATTGAGCGAACTAGGTGCTGAGAGGCTGGCAGTTGGCGTGACGACTTCAGCAACTGGCTCGACTGTTAGGCTCACGCTACGGTTGGCAACGCCACCGCTGCCGGCATTGATAGTGGCGGTGATATCCAGAGTGCCTGGGGTGGTGCTGGTGAAGGTAACTTGTGCTTGACCGGCGGCGTTCGTGGTGGCGGTGGTCGTGGCGGCAGGCGCAAGGTTTCCATCATCGCTTGAAAAAGTAACGGTGAAGCCAGCAAGTCCTTCATTATTATCGGTATTGATGACAGTGGCAGTGATAGTGGCGTTATCGCTGCCGTCGGCATTGATGGTGCTTTTATCGCTGGTCAAAGCCGAGAGACTGGCGACTGGCGCAGGTGTTGGTGCGGTGGCCTCGATGCTGACAGAAGCCGTGGTACCTACATGGCTTGCAACCACTGCTTCAACGACGATGGTGCCAGTTTGATCGCTGGTGAGGGTGACGCTGGCTTTGCCATCATTGTCGGTGGTGGCGCTGCTGGCGCTTAATGTGCCACTGCTGGCAGTAAAATCAATGCGTTCTCCGGCGAGGGGGTTGTTGTCGTTAGTCAAGGTGACGGTAATAGTGGCGCTGTCTTGATTGTCAGCGACGAGGCTTTGCTGGCTGCTGGCAATGCTTAAGGCAAAATTGTCGTCATCGTCATCGTTGCTACAACCGTTAGCAAACAAGACAAAAAGCACGCCAAGCACGCTGAGGCTTAGCGGTTTCCAAAGATTTTTCATGCAGAACACTCCATAAGCGTAATAAAGTTGCCAAAGGCGGCGCTAGGATAAGTACAATCACCGCTTGGTGCAATTACTTCTTGATTGTGACAGTTTTTTTACATGTGCTGTGGTCAAGGCAAAATGCCTCGCTATGCCAAGTACTTGTAGCGCCTTTTTTGGGATTTTATTCCTAAACTACTTCAGGAATGTTCTGAACCGTGGTGTCATTGACGCAGGATTGGCAGGCGAGAGAATCTTGTTGTCGAGGATTTTGCTTATTTGCTACGGCTGTTGCATTTCTCTCTGCTGACTAAAAATCTGCTGGTATTTATCCACGCTTCTGCTTATAGTTGCGGACGTTGACGTGCGGGATTTGTTTCCCACGTCACGCTGCGCTTGGTTGTTTCTCTAAATTTTTTGGAGTTTTATAAATGATGAAAGAAATTTTTGCACGCTTGGCCTTAGGCTTAGCGGTATTTGCACTGGTCGCCGGCGTGAGCATCGCCGCTGATGAAACCGGTCGCCTGGATGATGTCGGTCCTGGGTCGTTGCCGATCAACGCACCTCTAGGGGTGACTGAAGATGCCCGTTTGGATTCCAATCCTTTAATTGAAGAAGATGATCAGCTCAATTCCTTACTGGATGGCGGCTTAACTAAAGACAATCCCTTTGGCTCGGTTTTTTCCGTTCCTGGTTTAGATGACTTTGATAATGGCCAAGGCCGTGGGATAATTGCCGCCGATCTTGGCACGCTGATTCCTACCAACTTTCCGGCTACTTATAACCAGCAGCTCAATACTGTTCCATCAGTTCCTAGCAGCAATGACGTGGCTTTTGCCACGGCCATCTTACCGATTGCTGGCGGTAATAACTCTGACAACTTCTTTATTGTAAGCGCTGGTTATATCAGTCGTGATTACGAAAGCCCGACCGATGTGGATGTTTTCGGTGAAAATTCTCTCTTAATTGGCACTGTGCCTGACGACGACATCGTCATCAGCATCGTGCCTTCGGACTACGGCGCGTATGTGGCGCCACAGACAGCAGTAGGTCCATTCGATGCCGAGAATCCTTATGTGGTCAGCACCCTGGATGTACGTAGTGGCAGCACTGGCAGCAGTGCAGCGACCGGCTTTAGCCAAGATCGCGCCTATGATGTGGCGATTCAGCCGCAGGGTGAAGTCAACACCAACACCAACAACAAGATCTTGGTCGTCGGCACCACCCGCTATAGAGATCTCGCTAGCAACACCCTCCGCTCCGACATGGTCGTCGCCCGTTTCGATGCCAGCGGTGCTTTGGACACTTCTTTCAACAATCGTGGTTACACCATTATTGATTTTGGCGGTATTGACTTTGGTCGCGCTTTGGTAGTGGCACGTCATGCTAGTACTACCAAGATTTATGCAGCCGGTTTTGATGCTGACGGCAATATGTTGATTGCCCGTTTACAAGCCGATGGTCGTCGTGACAATTCTTTTGGTCCAAACCAAGATGGTTTAGTGGTCATCCCAATGCCAAATTCTGCCGAACGCGCTGAAATCTATGATATGGCGATTGTGGACGATGGTGATAATAGTGCTGACAACGACCGCCTGATCTTGGTTGGTTCTGTTACCAATGCCAATGACCCCGAAGATATTGACGTGTTGATCACCCGCATCAACACCGAAACTGCTTCTTTAGATTTTGATTTCAGTGGCAATGGCATTTTCAATAGCAGCAATCTATTTGATGCTGATCAAGCTGCACAAAACATTGAAAAACTTTACTCGGTCGCGATTCAACCAGGCCCAGCGCAAAAAATCGCTGTCGCTGGCTTTGTCCGTCGAGTAGTCACGGATCCACCAAATGCGCCACAACGCGCACAAATGATCGTTGGTCGCGTATTACAAAGTGGTGCTATTGATACCACTTTCAATGGCAGCAGCTTCTATACTTCAAGCCTTGGTAACAACGCCATCGCTCATGCAATTGCTGTACAGCCAAATGCCCGTATCGTGGTGGCTGGTTTCTGTAACGATGGCAATACTAATCAACCAAGCAGCAGCGATGGCGTGATTCTGCGCTTTGAAAATGAGCCAAACGGCGCGGATACCCAGTCGCCGAACCGAGATGTCGATACCATTGCCGATGGTATTCTGGATGACGAGGAAACCGATTCGCCAGAGGCGGACACCGCCGCTTTTGGTGCAGCGCCAGCCCATGAAGACAAAAATGGCATCAACGTGGTCAACGTGGCACCGGTGGTCATTCAGGAAGATAGTTGCGAACTTGCTGCTAATGAAAGCAGTGAACGTTTCTACGCGCTGGCACTGCAACAGTCCTCGCCTCTGCCTAACCGCGATGTGGGTCGTGATGCCACGGATGTGACCTTGATTGACTATATCGTTGCCGGTTACACCGATGCCCTGCATGACCGCAGCACATCTCCAGTAAGTTTTAATTTAGATTTTAACTTAAATACCTTGGTGGCACGTTTTGACGGCGACTTGGAAATTGATCCGCAAACCACACAAAATTTAACCGTAGTTTCGCAAAATGATATTGTGAAATATCCAGTGAAAACCGGCGAACTGTTCGAGTGTGGCGATGCTAACCAAGACGTGCCACCGCCATTCGCTGTGCCGCAAATTTCTACCCGCCAAGTGCGCGTGGATGGTATGCGTGAATCAGGTTCTAATGTGAGTGACACCGTAGCAGGTTTTTATAACCTCCCAACTTCCAGCGATTGTACTGCTACGCCGACTGGCGGTTCTAACGCTTGTACTAGCTCATTACGCACTTGGGTGCCTATTCGTGTTGATATCGGCTTCACTGCTGCTTTGAACGAATTAACCCGTGGTGGTTTGTATGACATTACCAACGCGCGTCCATTGGTTGCTGTGCGCGTCACTGACTTTATTGGTGGTGGCACCGTTGCTCCACGTACTTGGTCAGCCTTGGCGGCAAATCAAATTGACAACGGCTGGTTTGGTTACGACTTAGATAACGGCGGCATGCTGCGCGGTTGGGTCAAAGAGTCTGACCTGGTGTGCTTGCGCCATCAAACCTCTGCCAAAGAAGGCCAATTGCAAGAAACCCGAGTCATTGTCGGTGGTTTGTATCCGGTGAACAACAACGCCTTGTTGTTAGGACCCAAACAAGAGCGCAACTTCACGACTGTTACCAATACTACACCACAGTTGCCTTCTCCAGTTGCTACCTTCAGCGCCAATAGCAATAGCTATACTTTCAACATGTTGCCAACCAATAACAGCAATCCATTGATTGTAAATCAAAACACCACGCCTTACGACCCGAACGTGGATGCCATCAATGGTCAACAATTGACCTTTACTTTGGCTGGCCCAGATCTTAGCTGTACTGCTGATGCTGACAATACCAATTCTTTGGCAATTGGCGGTGGTACAGCCACGATTGATCCGGTAACAGGTGACTTTACATTTACTTCGGTTTCTGTGAATAGCGTGAATCCAATTTATGTTCGCTACTGCGCCTATGATGGTATTAGCTATGGCGAAGGTACCTTTACGGTCTTCCCATCAGCAAATGGCACAGGATCTGGTGCGCCAGTGATTGCGCCGATTATCATTCTCCCATAATCCTTTTTTGACCTAAACCCACCCAGGAGACTACATGATGTTGCGATCCGTCGTAGCTGTAGCGCTCCTGGCGTTTGTTTGCAGCCCTTTTGCACAAACGCCAGAGAGAACCAGCACTAATGAAGAAACTGCCGTTGCCATTGATTTAAGAGATTTTGTTGGTACCGCGCCAGATGGCTATACCAAAGAAGACCTTCTCTACACTTTAGATCAACCAACTGATGGCACCTTGGAAGCAGGTACCAATGCTTGGGAATACACATTTACCCCCGCTCCCAATTTTCCTTCCGACAAAGGCACCACTGGTTTAGCTACTGCGCAAGTGGAAATCTGTAACCCAGACCCGCAAATTCCTGCTGATCAAGCCTGTTCTTCTGGAACCTTTAATATCAATGTGACTGGTGTAAACGATGCGCCAGTATTTACTACTGGTCAGTCGGTTAATGTTGACTTGGGTGCTGCACAAACTTATATCTTACAAGTCAGTGATGCTGATACCAATGATACTTTGGCCTATAACTTAGATACAGCTTCTCCCGTTGCGCCAACTAATGTTGCAGTAAGCCTGAATGGCAATACTTTGACAGTAGTAGCGGCTGGTGCTGATGTTGATGCAGGTACATCTATGGTCAGTATCACTGTGAGCGACACTGGTACGGATGGTGATCCTGCGACTACTGCTGATAATAGCAGCGTGCCTGGGATGGTTACTATCAATGTAAATCAAGGCATTGATCCTGAAGGAAATACTGCGCCAGTGGCCAGTAACGTTAGTGCCAGCACCAAAGCTGGTGTTGCGGTAACAGGCACTTTGAATGCTACCGATGCAGATGGCAATGCCTTGACCTATGCTATTCAAACGCAAGCGGCCAATGGCCAAGCAAGCATTAGCAACAACCAGTTTACCTATACGCCAAATGCCGGCTTCTCGGGTAACGATCAATTTACCTATGTTGCTAACGATGGTCAGGTAAGTTCTAACACCGCTACTGTGACTATTGCCGTTACTGCCAACACTGCACCAACCGCGACTTCACCATTGGCCTTCACCGTAGAAACTGGCGAAACCTTTAGTAATAATATCGTTACTCAAGCCAATCCTCAGGATGCCGATGGCGACACCTTGACCGCAAGTGTTGCTGTTCAGCCAACTAAAGGCGACTTAACGGTGGACGTAGCCACTGGCAACTATAGCTATGTGGCTGGCAATGCCGCTGGTGACGATACCTACACCGTGCGCTTTACCGATACTGCTGGTGCTTCTGTCGATGTGGTGGTTAACGTCACGATTACCCAAGCTAACCGTGCGCCAACCGCAACCTCCCCATTGGCCTTCTCAGTAGAAGCGGAAGAGAGCTTTAGCAACAACATCATCACCCAGGCTAATCCACAAGATGCTGACGGTGACACCTTAACGGCCAGCGTTAAAGTGCAGCCAAGCAAAGGCACTTTGAATGTTAACGTTGGTACTGGTGATTACACCTACACTGCTGGTTCTGCGGCAGGTAGCGATACCTACACTGTAACCTTCAGCGATGGCAAAGGCGGTGCTGTTGACGTAGTTGTCAATGTCACCATTACCGAAGCCGAAGGTTCAGATGGCGGCGGTGGTAGCATCGAAGGCGTGACCTTGTTGGCGCTCTTCTTGTTGGCATTGGCGATTCGTCGCAGTCGTCGCGCTTAAGCGCTAGGACTTTTCCCAAGACTAGACCTTTCTTGGGGGAAGCTTCTTCTATATTATAAAGCCCGCTTTCTTGCGGGCTTTTTTATTGGCTTATTTTTAATGGAGAGTCTATGCGATTTTTGTTGCCGTTTTTTTTGCTTTTATCCACCACTGTTTTTGCACAACAATTCTTAGCTCCAGTGACATCGGTAAACACGCCGATCCAGATTGATATGCGCTTATATGAAATCGTCTTTACTGGCTTTACCGTTGAACAATTAGAGTTTACCTACAGCGACCCGTTGCCTATTGGCAGCAGTATTGTCGAAGACACGAACCAGCAGTTTTTAGTGACTTATACACCAGCAGCAAATTTTATCGGTACCGGTACTTTTGAAGTAAAAATTTGCACTCCGACAACACCACCTAGCTGTTTTGACTCAAAAATTAACCCGCGAACTGACGAAACTTCGCCTAGACCCTTCCCAGTTGAGGTGGTCGCTGCCACCAACCAACCGCCGACTTTCACAGGCCGCACCTTAAATGTTACTTTGGGTAATAGCTTAACTACCGCACTTAACGCCCAAGACCCAGAAAATGATCCTATCAACTACACCCTGCTTACCAGCAGTCCATTACCAGCCACCCAGGCGACAGTACAACTCATGGGTAATTTATTAGAAATTGTCGCTGCTGGTGCCGCTGTGCGAGCTGGTAACGATGTTATCACCGTCCAGGCTAGCGATGGCGTAAATACCGTCAACACCACCTTTACCGTCTCCGTACAGGCAGCTGATAACGGCGGTGGCAATGGTGGCAATGGTGGCAATGGTGGCAATGGTGGCAATGGTGGCAACGTCGGCGATAACCAACCCCCACGCTTTATCAACAACACCCCAGCCGCTGTTATCAGTCGCAATTTAAGCGTCAATGCCGGACAAAGTGCCAGTGACAGCTTGGGTATTGTGAATTGGGATGACAACGGCACCATCACCCGCCAGCAAGAACCCAGCAAAGGCAGCTTTACCGTAACCCGTAGTCAAAGCGGCACCTTGCAAGTGATTTACACCGCCGATGCCAACACCAGCGGCAACGATACTTTTTCCATTGTTCTTGCTGACGACGATGGCGGCTTAACCATCAATTACAGCGTCACCATTACCAATAACAATGGCGGTGGCGATAATAATCGTCCACCCGTGGCCAGCAGCAGCCAACAAAGCATCACCTTGAACACCTTGGCCTTTTCTCAAGGCAATTTGCTAACGCTGTTTGGCATCAGCGACCCCGACGGTGACACCTTAAGTATCACTTTGCCAACCGCGCCAACCTTAGGCAGCTTGACCTTAAACGACCCGGCTCCAGGCGATTTTCGTTATGCCAGTGGCAATCAGGCTGGCAACGAAACGTTGACCTTTGCCATCAGCGATGGCCGTGGTGGTCAAATCAGCGTGCAGCTTTTGGTAAGGGTCAATGCGGTGAACACTCCGCCTACGCCGCCAAGCGTGGACAACACTTTGGTCAATATCACCGCCGTTTTGGGACGTTTATATCAAAACAATGCCTTTGCCCAGGCCGGTGCCGACAGCAGCACCTTGGTGGTTAGCGTTTTACGTTTCCCGAATCTCGGTGCCTTAAGTCTGGACATTCAAAGCGGTGACTACAGCTATTTACCTGGCAATCAAAGCGGCGTGGATAGTTTTATCTTGCGTTTTACGGCGGCTGATGGTGCTTTTGTAGATGTGACCTTTGCTTTGACCTTAGAAGTCAATGTACCGCCAACGGTTGCGCAAGGCCGTTTAAGCATTACTGTTGAAATAGACACTGTTTACAGCGGCAATATTATTGAACAAGTCAACCCACAGGATGCCAATGGCGATACCCTGCTGTTAAGTGCTTCCCAGCCACCGGCTTTAGGTAAACTTACCGTGAATCCTGGCACTGGCGAATATCTTTACGATGCACCGGGCAGTGAAAGCACCGACCTTTTCGTCTTGCGCTTTACCGATCCGAGCGGCGCTTCGGTGGATGTCCCCATAGAAGTGACCATGGTTTTGCCTCCACGCAGCGGTGGTGGCGGTAGCGTTGGTCTCTGGCAGGTGCTGGCTTTATTGGCCTTATTTGGTTTGCGCCGTCGTCGCCTCATGTAGTCTAGTATTTTGATTTAACTTTAGTTTATAGACGAAAAAAGCCCCGTTTGGGGCTTTTTTTATGAACTTTGCGCAACGGTGCAAAAAAGGTGTAAAAAAATCGCGCCGATAGCTAGTGCAAGTGCGCCATCACCACCCGACTGGCGGCAATGGTTTTTTCCACGTCGGCATCCGAATGCGCTGCGGACATAAAACCGGCTTCAAAGGCCGAGGGTGCCCAGTAAATCCCCTCTTGCAGCATACCGTGGAAAAAGGCTTGAAAACGTGGCACCTGACAGCGTTCCACCTCAGTAAAACTTTCCACCTGCACACCTGCTTTTTCGGTAAAGAAAAAACCAAACATGCCGCCTAAATAGTTGACGCTAAAAGGAATACCCAGGCTTTCTGCCACATCAGTCATCCCCTGTAGCAGTTTGGCAGTTTTGGCCGCCAATTCCGCATGAAAATTTGGATTTTCGGCGATTTTGGCCAAAGTCTGTAAGCCTGCGGTCATCGCCAGCGGATTACCGGAGAGCGTCCCGGCCTGATAGACCGGTCCCAGTGGCGCGAGATAGGCCATAATTTCCGCCTTGCCGCCAAAAGCACCAACCGGCAAACCGCCGCCAACGATTTTGCCTAAACAGGTTAAATCCGGGGTCACTTGGTAGTGCGCCTGTGCGCCACCTTTGGCGACGCGAAAACCGGTCATCACTTCATCAAAAATCAACACGCTGCCATATTGATCACAGACTTGCCGCAGGCCGGGTAAAAAGTCGTCCTTCGGCAACACGCAATTCATATTGCCGGCTACCGGCTCAACGATGATCGCGGCGATTTTTTCGCCTTCCTGGGCAAAAATGGCGTTGACCGCTTCCAAGTCGTTGAAAGGTAAAACAATGGTGTCGGCTGCCACACTGGCCGGAATGCCTTTCGAGGTCGGCACGCCCAAAGTCAGCGCTCCCGAACCGGCTTTCACCAATAAGCTATCCACATGGCCGTGATAACAGCCTTCAAATTTGACGATTTTATCGCGACCGCTAAAACCGCGTGCCAAACGGATGGCGCTCATCGTCGCCTCGGTGCCGGAACTGGTCATGCGGATAAGTTCCATGTTGGGAAAAAAACTTTTAATCTTTTCCGCCATTTGCGTTTCGAGTTCTGTCGGTGCGCCATAACTTAAACCACGGCTGGCGGCGGCTTTTACGGCGGCAATTACCGAAGGTTCGGCGTGACCCAAAATCATCGGCCCCCAAGAACCAACATAATCAATAAATTGCCTATCATCGGCATCATAAAAATAGGCACCTTGCGCGCTTTTGATAAACAACGGCGTGCCCCCGACACCTTTAAACGCCCGCACTGGCGAATTAACACCGCCAGGGAAATGTTTTTGTGCGGCTGTGAATAAAATTTCTGACTGCGACATTTTTATGAATCCAATTTTGAACAAAATAGGCATCCTAATGCCGGTAGCAGCTTGCGTAAACGCTTGTCCTAACAGCGTTTATGCAAATATTTATGGTCTTGGCTTTAGGCTTTGTTTTCTAAAAAAATTTTATTAAATTGCTTAACAATGGCTTCAGGACGCGGATGATTAAAAATCGCGCTGATAACGGCGAGATAATCCACATCGCAAGCTAAAACTTCTCTGACATTCAAAAGGTTAATGCCGCCAATCGCGCAAATTTTCGCCTTTCCTAAAGCGCGTCGTGCCTGCCGTAAAAAATCCGTACCAATCACCTCTGCCTGTGGTTTGGTTGTGGAGGCAAAAACACTGCCAAAGGCCACGTAATTGGCACCAGCGGCAAGTGCCTTTTGTGCGCGTTCGAGGTCGCCATAACAAGAGCTGCCAATCCAGACCTGTTTGCCAAGTACCTGACGCGCATAGGCAATATCGGCATCTTCCCGCCCTAAATGCACCCCGGCTTGACAACAGGCGGCCAGTTCCAAGTCATCATTGATCACAAAAGGCGTTTGATAATCCTCACATAAGCGCGATAAGCAGCGCGCAAGATGCTGCCGCTCACGCAAGCCGTTGCTTTTGTCGCGGTATTGCAGCATCGCAATGCCTTCGGCCAAGATATTTTCCATAATCAAAAGCAAATCTCTGCTGGGATAAAGATTATCAGGTGTGATTAAATAAAGTCCTTTGCTTGGCATAAGGTGTTGTTTAATAAAAATTGATATTAAGTGAATTGAAAAAGCTAAAGTCAAAGGTCTGGCCGTTGGCGGCTTCTTTGTCGGCGTGGATAACGCTGATTTTTCCCCAAAATCCGCGCCGTTTGCAAACTCTGATAAGTAAAGGTTTGTGCTTCTGCAAAGGCGGCAGTCGCTTGCGGCCAAGGCTGATTTTGGCACGACAAAGCACACAGTAACGCGGCGGCAAGCGTGCAACCTGAACCATGAAAGTCGCCAGCCAAACGCGGCCAAGTCCACTGGCCAACTTCCCCTAAATCTTTCCAAAACAATCGGTTGATTAAAACATCATTGGCACCGTGATGCCCGCCGGTTAAAAAAATGCCTTTTATGCCTCTGCCTTGAAGTGTTTGGATAGCAGTGGCTATGGCGCTGTCATCCGTCATGGTTTTTATCGCCTTTTCAGTGCTGGTCGCCGTTGTTTTTGTTACTATTTCTGCCATTGCTGCTGTTTCCATTTCGGTTCCTGCTGTGGCGGTTTCTTTTTCCGCGCTGGTCGCCAAGGTCAATAATTCGGGTAAATTCGGTGTTAGGAGCGTGACTTTCGGCAATAACTGTGTGACTAAGGCTGAGGCTAAAGCGCTTTGCAAATCGCCTTGACCGCCAGCGCGTAAAATCGGGTCAAAAACCACCGGACAAGTCACTTGTTCCAAAAAATCAACTATCACCTGTAAGTTTTCATAACTGCCGATGACGCTGATCTTCAGCCCTTTGGGCGGCGGGAAATCGCGCAATAAAGCCGCCAGTTGTGCCGCTAACCACTCGGCAGGCAAGGGTTCTACGGCTGTAACCCCTTGACTATTCTGTACTGTGCTCGCGGTGATCAAACTCACTGCTGGCAGATCAAAGGCCGCCGCGACTTCGACATCCGCTTGAATGCCCGCACCGCCGCTTGGGTCATGACCGGCAAAAAACCACAGCGCCGCTTCGGTGGTTGTTTGCTTTTTTTTACTATTTTTTATTATGTTGCTGGTCATGGAAATTTTTTCGTCAATTTGTTGATTTATAAAAAATCATATTAAGACCTTTCATTTTTCGGCGCTTGCGCAACTTCATCACGCAAATACTGCGCCTGAAAGGCCAAAGGCGATATCCAAGCGTCTGTTTGTTTTGCTGCCAAGGCCGCTAAGGCTGGCGCTAAAAAAGTGATCTCACAAAGCTGCTCAGGCGCAAAGCCTGCGGCCAAGGCGGGATATGCCTGAAAAGCCGAACCCACGGCGCAAGCCGGTGGCGATGGCCAAGGAAAGTCGGCTAAAGCATTGCAATTCCATAAGCTATCCTCATGAATACGCTGGGGAATATGCTTGTCATCCAGGGCATAAAGACCGGCATAAACCGAATGTAAGCGTGCATCTTGTAGCACCACGATGCAGGACTTATCGCGCTTGGGGGTCAAAATCAAGGAAAACCTACTTTCGTATGCCTCTGCCTTGATTGCTTGCGCGGCGGTAGTTGCTTGTTTTTCGTGTAAGTATTTGATTTCATGAGAAGCGGCAAAAGCCAAAGTCGCCAAAGTCGAGGCGCTAAACAAGGGTTTTTGCCAGGCGTAGGCCAAACTTTGCGCCAAGGTCGCGCCAACGCGCAGGCTGGTAAAGGCACCTGGACCTTGGGTCACGGCGATAGCAGCTAAGTCTTGGCCGCGACAGTGATTTTCAGCCAAAAGTTTTTGCAGCAAGGGCAATAACACTGCCGTTTGTCGTGCCGCACCGCGATAAACTTGCTGCTGCATGACCCCGTTTTGCCACAGCGCTAACGACGGTAGTTCTCCACAGGTATCAATGGCTAAAATCTTCATGATAAATCTTTATTAACCGTTTCAAAAAAGGAGAAAAAACCTAGTCGTATTGTTTTCTCCGCGCTAACTTATCTTCTACGATACGCCGCAGCGGCTGGTCGGGACTTTTCTTGAAAGCTCTCATTTTATTGATTTTAACGGCAACTCGTGCTTGTTGTTCCGCTGCACAGACGGTATCCCTAGTGACCTCGCTATGCACCCAATTTTGCATGGTCGAGAGTATCAGGCCGACGGTTCGGCGTGTACGCATCTGGGAGCGCTGTTTACCCTTGCGGATGTTTTTACGGCTTGATTTATTGTTTTCTCCATAAACATTTCTTCTATCATTTTCATAACTAGGAAATTTTTTTTCAATTGGTGATTTTACTTTACGCATTTTTTGCCTTATCCATGTCTATGATTTGGTCTTTTTATTGCCGCTTGTCGTAACTTTGAGCGTTTTTTTAGTCGGCTTTTTAGCTTCTGCGCTGTTTTCTTGCGCAAAAAAGGCTTGCAGTGCCGCCAGATCGCGTACCTGCGGCATCACTGGTAAATCTTCTAAAATGCTTTTACCGTAACTGCGGCTATAAAGACGGCTGTCGGCAATCACAATCACGCCACGGTCATCCTGTTTGCGAATCAGGCGGCCAATGCCTTGTTTTAAGCTCAAAATCGCCTGGGGCAGTTGATAATCGCGAAAGGGTTCGCGTCCCTGGGCTTTCAAAAAACTCAAGCGTGCCGCCTGCAAGGGATTGCCAGGCGAGGTAAAGGGTAATTTGTCAATGATGACGCAAGACAGTGCCTCGCCGGGGATGTCCACGCCTTCCCAAAAACTTTGCGTGGCCAAGAGCACTGCATTGCCATGCCGCTGAAAATCTTGCAGTAATTGCCATTTGTTTTTTTGGCCTTGTTGAAGCAAGGGATAGTTGAGTTGGCGTTGTGCCAGCAATGGCGGCAGGTCGCGGCCAACGCTTTGCAAAGCGGCGTGACTGGTAAAAAGCAGCAAAGCCCGGCCACGGCTGGCTTGGAGAATATCGGGTAAGAGTTGCAAAAAGGCTTTCAAAAACAGTTGGCTATCAGGTTCAGGCAGCGGCGGTTGATACAGCAGGGCTTGTTTGGCGTAATCAAAGGGACTTTTGAGTTGCAATGTTTTGAAACTATTGGCTGTAAGTCCAAGGCGTTCGGCAAAAAAAGCAAAATTGCCACGAATGGCCAAGGTCGCCGAAGTGAAAATCAACGCCTGTGCCTCCTGCTGCCACACCTCGGCTTTGAGCGCCATTGGCGTGCGATAAAGTTCAAGCTGTTGACCTTGGCGGCTGTACCACAGGGCGTGTTCGCTGCTTTGTTCGGCAAGTTTTTCAATGGTTTTGCTCTGAAGTGTCGCACGGTCAAAAAGATGCTTAAAGCGTTCTTTCTGTTGGTCGCTATGGCCTTGGTCGTCGGCGGCGCTTTTGAGGTCGGGTAAAAGTTCGGCAAAGCGTTTTAGGCACTGCTGTAAGGTTTGTTGAAAGGCTTGATTGTCCTGGCTTGCGTTGAGCAAGGTGCCGTTGTTGGCATTGAGATGCTGGCGCAGGTGTTCGGCTTCCTGCCACAGCGCCTCGGCACCTTGTTCAAGCCGCGAGAGTAAAGAAATATTGCTGATGTTTTGGCTATCTTCTTGACAATGCGTAATTTCTTCGCTGACCGTGTTTTGTAAATCGTTGATCTGTTGCAGGCTCAAGCGCTCACCAAAAAACAAGGCTAGGGTTTCGGGAAAATGATGCGCTTCATCAATAATTATTTGCGCTTTTTCCGGCAAAAATCGTCCTAACTGGCGGTCTTGTAAAGAAAAATGTGCTGCCAAAAGATGATGGTTGACAATGACCAAGTCGGCTTCGACGGCTTTTTGGCGCGCCTTGACCAGATGGCACTGGCTAAATTCCGGGCACAATCGGCCATAACAGTTGTCACCGCTGGCGGTCAGGCGGCGCAGCAGCGCTGGCCAGGCTTCAAGTTCTTCAGGATATTGCGTTAAATCGCCGGAAAAGCTCTCGGTCGGCGACTGCGCTTGCCATTGCGCTACGGCTTCGAGCTTTGGCCACCAGCTTTCCCGTTGGTATTTGCGCGGTTTTGCTAAAGTTTCTTGCAGTCGTGCGCGGCAAAGATAGCGATGCCGACCTTTGAGCAGCGCGACGCTTGGCTGAAGTCCCAGTGCTCGGCAAAGCGTCGGTAAATCGCGTTGAAAAAGCTGCTCTTGCAAGGCAATGCTCGCTGTGGCGATGACCACCGGCGTTTCACTCAATAAGGCTGGTAAAAGATAGGCAAAGGTTTTGCCAGTGCCGGTTTCGGCCTCGACTACCAGTTGCGCGTGTTCAGCAAAGGCTTCGGCAATGGCCTCGGCCATCGCCAGTTGTTGCGGACGTGGTGTGAAGGCATGGAGCTGCGCCTGTAAGGGACTGTGTTCGCCAAGTAGGTCGCGGAAAGATCTGGCATTGGGCAAGGGGAATCTCGAAAGTTCGTCTAAAAGTTAGTGAATGATCAAGTTGTTATCAATGATTTTTATAAATCAATAAAGCGCTGCTTGCGCCTGCGCTTGCGCAGCACCGGCGGTATCGCCTTGTAATAAGCGTGCCGAGGCGATGAGTTCCAAACTTTGCCGACGTAAGGAATTATCCGTGGCCAAGCGCTCGGCTTTTAAGGCGGCCTGTTCGGCCTGGCCGGGACTGCCCCGACGCAATTGTGCCTCACCTAAGCGATACCAAAGCACACTATTGCGCGGCTCGAGGCGTAAGGCACGCTCTAAAGTGGCAACAGCGGCGGCGGGATTATTGGCGGCAAGTTCGCTGTCGGCTTGACGCAGCAACAGTTCACGACTTTGGCTGCTGGCCGCTGGTGCAGCGCTTGGCAGCGGTGCGCTTAATGTTGGGCGCGCGGCGGATAAAGCGCGTAATTCCTCTGCGGAAATGGTCGGCACCGGTTCTGGCACTGCTGCTGGCGTGGGGACGGTTGGCGCGGTAGCCACCGGCGGTGGGTCTAAGCGATATGGCGCTGGCGGCGGTTCAGGACGGCGCGCCGGCGTTGGGTTACAAGCGCTCAATAGAAGCATTAAAATTAGAAAAATGAGAAACATGCTGTCCTCGCAATGCTGAAAGATAAAAATGGTTATTGGGTTTAGTGCGGCTTTGTCGCTTTCCTACCGACAATTCTCGCTCATTTCATTCGGCATTTTATCCACGGCGAACAAAAAGGTTGCTGCGCCGGCGCAGCCGGGTGTCGCGAGTTTGCCGTTCCTTGGGTCAGCCCAGAAATAATTCACCGCATCGTTGACCGTTGGCGTGACGCTTGTTAATGGCAAGGCTTGCATAATGGCCTGAAAAATCGGCAAAGCGCCACTGGCACCGGTCAGTTTGCTGCTTTGATTGTTATCGCGACCCACCCAAACCGTCGTTAAAGTTTCGGCGCTAAAACCGATAAACCAACTGTCGCGCAGTTCGTCGGTGGTGCCGGTTTTGCCCGCCAAGGCAACTGTAGCAACTTGGCCGCCGCGTGCGGTGCCTTCGCTAAATACCCGTTTTAATAAATCTAAAAGTACCGCCACTTGGTTGCTGTCCAGGCGCTGTTCGGTGCGCAGCGGATAGCGTTGTTGTACTTGGCCGTCGCTATCTAAAACTTCGCGGATGCCGCGCAGTGGCACATAAAAACCTTCAGCAGCGAGTGTTTGATAGGCTTGGGTTATGGTCAGCGGGGTTAATTCAACAGCGCCTAAAAAAAGCGATGGATAACGCGGTAGGTCGTCCTTGGCTACGCCAGTTTTTTCCAATGTTGTCAAAACATTATCCAGGCCTGCTGCTAAACCTAATCGTACTGCCGGGAGGTTGTAGGACTGCGCCAAGGCGCGATAAAGCGGCACAACGCCATGAAAAGTGCGGTCGTAATTTTGCGGTCGCCACAATTGCCGCGTGCCGACATCCAGCACCAGTTCGCTATCCTTGAGCGGGCTTACGGCATGAAAATCGCCGTAGAGCAAAGCCGCCAGATAGACAAAAGGTTTGATGGTCGAGCCGATTTGCCGTTTGGCATCTAAAGCGCGGTTAAAACCAGCAAAACCAGCCTGACGGTCACTGACCAAGGCGCGAATTTCGCCGGTATTGACATCGGCCATGACCACGGCAGCTTGTAAACTATTTTCAGGTAAGCCTTTGCTTTTTTCCAATTTTGCTAACTTCTCGGTGATAGTTTTTTCGGCGAGTTGCTGCCAGTGCGGGTCAAAGGCGGTAAAAATTTTCAAGCCTTCGCTGCGTAAAACTGCTTCAGGATAATCTGCTTTTAATTGTCGTTTGACCAAATCAAGATAGGCCGGAAACGCCGTTTTTCCTGAGGCGGGTTTGGCGACTACCCCCAAAGGTGCGGCTAAGGCTTGGGCTAAATCGTCCGGCGAAAAAGCAGCGGCGGCGTTATTTAAGACGACATTGCGACGTGCCAGCGCACGTTCAGGATGCTTTCTTGGGTCAAAATAAGAGGCACCTTTGGCCAAGCCAACCAATAAAGCCATTTCTTGTAAATTCAAATCTTTAATGTTTTTGTCGAAATAAAATTGACTGGCCAAACCAAAACCATGAATCGCCCGCGCCCCTTCCTGACCCAGATAAATTTCATTGAGATAGGCTTCTAAAATCGCGTCTTTGCTATAGCGCCGCTCCAGCAACAGCGCCATCAGCGCTTCATTGATTTTGCGCTTCATGGTGCGCTCACTGCTTAAAAAATAATTTTTCACCAATTGCTGTGTTAAGGTGCTGCCGCCTTGCAGCGTCCGACCGGCGGAAAAATTATTAACCAAAGCGCGTAAAATTCCTTGGAGATCAATACCAAAATGCTGATAAAAGCGTTTGTCTTCGGTAGCCAATAACAAGGCGATTAAAGCGCTTGGCACCTCTTCAAGACGCACCAACTCGCGATCTTGTTGATCAACTGGGAAAAAACTGCCTAAAAGCAGCGGATCAAGACGCACTAAGGCGAGATTTTCGCCGTTACTATTTTGAATTTTTTCAAGTTTTCCGGCAGAAAATTCCAAGGTCAACACCTGACTGGGACTTTCGCTGTCGCTAAAGGTAAAGTTGCGCGTTTTTAAAGTTATCGTATTGTTTTTAATGTAAAAACTACCTTCGCTGTCTAAATTGTTTTCTTCGCGGTAACGTCCTAGACGCAGCTCGGCAAGCAAGGCTTCTTTATCCAAGGTTTGATTTTGATAGAGTTCTAAGGGTCGCGCATAAACCCGCGCTGGAATCGCCCAGAGGGAACTTTGTTCAAATTGCTTTTTTATTGTCTGATCAAGCTGTTGTAAATGCGTAAACAGCCAAAACATACCGGCTAAACTGCCCAGCAAAAAAAGCGCCCAAAAGGCACCCCAAAACCGCGACGGACGGCGGTAAGCCTGTGCCATAGCACGTTGTTTTATAAGCATTTTTTTCGTAGAAGTTTTTTTCATAACCGAATAACCTGTCCTTCGTGTAAAAATAGCGTAATTTGTTCGTAAAGTTTTGTAAATTTTGCTGACGCGAAAAAATTATTTTTATTGAGAAACCAATGAGAAACCTAAGGAGTAAATCATGACCACCGCAACTATTGACGTAAACATTTTGCAAGCCGCCTTACAAAAACATTATCCCGGCCAACCCATTGAAAAAATTGAGACACATATTTCCATCGTCTTGTTGGTGGGGGATCGCGCCATCAAAATCAAAAAAGCGCAAAACTTTGGTTTCCTCGATTTTTCCACCCTTGAAAAACGTAAAAATTATTGCGAAGCCGAGTATAGCTTGAATCGGCGCTTGGCGGCGACCTTGTATCAAAGCCTTGGTGCTTTTGTTGGTACGGCTGCGTCAGTTGTTTTTTGCGAACAATATACTGAAAATGCTCAAGAAAATTTACTCGAACCCTGCATTGTGATGCGCCGTTTTGCGCAAGCGAGACTTTTGGATAATTTATTGCAGGCCAATGCTTTGCCTTTGCCGATGATCGAAAGCATTGGCGAAAAAATTGCCTTATTTCATCGCGATGCTGAAAAAGTCGCGGTTGAAGCACCCTGGGGACAACCGGCGGCGGTCGTGGCACCGATGCGGGAAAATTTCGTGCAAATTTTGCCCTTGCTCGAAAAATTGCCTGAAAAAGCGGCACTTGCCGCACGCCTGCACGCCTTGGCCGACTGGACGGAAGCGCGTTTTGCCGCACTGCTGCCACTTTTGCAAGCGCGACGTGCCGAGGGCTTTATTCGTGCCGGTCACGGTGATTTGCATTTGGGTAATATGTTTTCCTGGGAAGGCAATCAAGTAGAAATCTTTGATGGCATTGAATTTAATGAAGGCTTCCGCTGGATTGATACCAGCAACGACAGCGCTTTTTTATACATGGATTTATTAAAACGTGGTCGTCCTGATTATGCCTCTGCCTTTTTGACTACCTATCTGGAAGTGAGCGGCGATTATTCGGCTTTGCCGTTATTGACCTTTTACACGGTTTATCGGGCGCTGGTTCGCGCAAAAATTGCTTTATTTTCTTTGGATTACGATGCAAAAGCTCCAGAGAATTTTCACACTTACCTGGCTTTGGCCGAAGCACAGGCTTTGGCCAAGCCGAGCCCAGGTCTTTGGGTGACACACGCGCCATCAGGGTCGGGAAAAAGTTTACTGGCCAAGCGCTTAGTCGGGGAAAAACAACTGCTTCGCCTGCGCGCCGATGCCGAGCGCCAACGGCTGTTTCACGGCGAGGAGCGCTATAGTCAAGCCGCCAGCGAAGCCACCTATGGCCGCTTGGCGGATGTAGCGACGCTGGCCTTGCACAACGGTTTTTCGGTGATTATTGATGCGACTTGTCTGAAACGCTGGCAGCGAGCGTTATTTTTGGCTTTGGCCAAACGACTGGAAGTCTCAATTCATTTTCTTTCAATTCAATGTGATAAAGAGACTTTGCAAGGCTTTATCACCCAAAGACAAGCCGAAGGCCAGGATATTTCCGAGGCTGATGTCACGGTTTTGGAACAGCAATTGGCAAGCCTTGAACCTTTAAGCGACGACGAAGCCGCGTTAGCAGTCAGCGTGGATTGTCGAACGCTTACCCTTCCCGAAGGGTTTTAATGCTTAACTAAAAATCAGTTTTTTCAGATATAAAGGAATAAAAGGAACGAAAAAAATGGCAGCAAATAGCTTTGGAACTTTATTAACCCTAACCACTTTTGGCGAAAGTCACGGGCCGGCGATTGGCGGCATTTTGGATGGTTTTCCGCCCGGTTTTCCGGTGGATGAACAAATCATGCAAGTCGAATTGGAACGCCGCCGCCCGGGCAAAAGTCGGCATACCACCCAGCGGCGCGAACCGGATACAGTGAAAATTTTATCGGGCGTGTTTGAAGGCAAAAGCACCGGCACACCGATAGCCTTTGTCATTGAAAACGTTGATCAACGCTCCAAGGATTATGGCGAAATCAAAAACACCTTTCGCCCCAATCATGCCGATTACACCTATCAACAAAAATACGGCCTGCGCGATTATCGTGGCGGCGGGCGCTCCTCGGCGCGGGAAACGGCGGTGCGCGTGGCGGCGGGCGCCTTGGCCAAGGACTATCTCAAAGTGCGCTGTGGGGTGGCCATTCAAGGCTATCTATCGCAATTAGGCCCCTTACAACCGCAAAAAATCCTTTGGGAAACCATTGATGACAATCCCTTTTTTTGTCCCGACCCCGACTTGGTGCCACAGTTGGAAAATTATATGGATGCCTTGCGTAAATCCGGCGACTCCATCGGTGCCAAAGTCACGGTGGTGGCCGAAGGCGTGCCGGTGGGTTGGGGGGCGCCCTTGTATAACAAACTCGATGCCGCCATTGCCTACGCCATGCTGAGCATCAACGCCGTGCGTGGCGTGGAAATCGGCGATGGCTTTGCCGTCGTCAGCCAAAAAGGCAGCGAGCATCGCGATGAAATGACACCGGCAGGTTTTTTAAGCAACCATTCCGGCGGCATTTTGGGCGGCATTTCCACCGGTCAGGACATCGTAGTGCACATTGCCTTAAAGCCGACCTCAAGCATTCGCCTGCCTGGGCAAAGCATTGATATTTTTGGCAATAGCTGCGAAGTCAAAACCGAAGGCCGCCATGACCCCTGCGTCGGTATTCGCGCCACGCCGATAGCCGAAGCCATGCTTGCTTTAGTGTTATTAGATCAGTACCTTATCCATCGGGCGCAGCATGCCGACGTGCCGAGCCTCACACCGGTGCTGCCGGCGCGTCCGTGAACCTTTTTTTTAATGCGTCATTTTTTAGGAGTAAGTGTATGAAAAAGTTTTATGTTTTTGCTCTCTTGGCCGCTATGCTCAGCAGCGCGCCACCGCGCTTGAGTTCAGCTTCGTTTACAACGATACGATCTCGTTCACTGACATTCCCGGCTTAACTGTTGGCGATGCCGCGCAGATCACTGTGGTTTTGGACAATGGCGACAGCAGCCTCAATAGCCAAACTTGGACGACGGCAAGCCATTTAAAGCAGGTGATTTTTGATTTTGGCAACGGCACCTTGCAAACGACGTTTAAGGAGCCTTGGGGCGGCGGGTTGGATAGCACTGCTGGTAATTTCGCCACCAATGCCAGCGGCATGTTAACCAGTGTGATGACTCGCTGGTTTGATGTTTCTGTTGGTACTGATGATACTGATTTCACCACTAATGGTGCGACTCCTGGTAGCTGGTTTCTCGATGGCGGCAACTTTATGTACCGCGATAGTAATGGCCAGGTCGTTTCCTTAACTAACGTCAGCGGTATCAGAAATGCTAGCAATTGGCAGTATGTTCCCGCCACGGCGATTCCCGAGCCGACGTTGTTAGCCCCGTTGCTGTTGCTGTTGGCCTTTTTAGGGCTACGAGGTTGGCAGATGCCGCGTCCAAAAGCAGCGATCTTGGCCTAACGTGCATTTGACAATGTGATAAGAAAAGCGGCTTAGGCCGCTTTTTTTTGGCCTAAA
>CAYWWW010000012.1:40310-62878 GCA_964462205.1 uncultured Cardiobacteriales bacterium | reverse complement strand
GCCGCTGATACTACCCCTAAGGCAAAACCGGCGGCGGTCAGCCGTTGATCGGCATTATCCTCGCGCAGTCGCAGGCGGTATTCGGCGCGGCTGGTGAACATGCGATAGGGTTCGTTGGTGCCTTGGGTCACTAAATCATCCACCATCACCCCGATATAGGCTTCATCGCGCCTCGGATACCAAGGCGCTTTTTCTTGTGCCCGCAACGCCGCGTTGATACCCGCAAGCAAGCCTTGGGCAGCGGCTTCTTCGTAGCCAGTAGTGCCATTGATTTGTCCGGCAAAAAATAGATTTTTCAAGGCTTTGGTTTCCAAGGTGTGATACAAACCACGCGGGTCGAAAAAGTCATATTCAATTGCATAGCCTGGACGGGTGATTTCAGCATTTTCAAGCCCTTGAATACTTTTAACAATTTCTAATTGCACCTCAAAAGGCAAACTGGTGGAAATACCATTGGGATAAAATTCCTGGGTGCTTAAACCTTCGGGTTCCAAAAATACCTGATGGCGTTCTTTGTCGGCAAAACGGACGATTTTATCTTCGATAGACGGACAATAGCGCGGCCCAATGCTCTCAATCTGCCCGGAATACATCGGCGAGCGCTGCAAGTTTTTTTGAATCACTTCGTGTGTCAAGGCAGAGGTATAAGTGATAAAACATGGCACTTGTGGCGGATGGTCTTCAACTTTGCCTAAAAAAGAAAAGACTGGCAGCGGATTATCACCTGCCTGTACTTGTAATTTACTGAAATCAATGCTTTTACCATGCAGACGTGGCGGCGTACCGGTTTTTAAGCGTCCGACCGGCAAGGCCAACTCTCGTAGTCGCGCCGCCAAGGTTAGCGCCGGCGCATCGCCCATTCGCCCGCCGGGGTACTGCACTTCGCCGACGTGAATGCGACCCCCTAAAAAGGTTCCGGCAGTCAAGATCACTGTTTCTGCGGGAAAAACAAGGCCAGTTTGCGTGCGCACGCCGCTGACCCTATCGCCTTCCAGCAATAAATCATCCACTGCATCTTGAAAAATCGAGAGATTTTCCTGATTTTCGACCAGTAGCCGAATGGCGCGCCGATACAAAAGCCGATCGGCCTGCGCGCGGGTGGCACGCACCGCCGGTCCTTTGCTCTGGTTCAAAATGCGAAACTGGATGCCCGCCGCATCGGCAGCTTTGGCCATTGCGCCATCGAGTGCATCAATTTCCTTAACTAAATGTCCTTTGCCGATACCACCGATAGCCGGATTGCAACTCATCTGACCAATGGTTTCAATGTTGTTGGTCAGTAAAAGTGTCTTGGCGCCCAGCCGTGCCGCTGCCAAGGCCGCTTCCGTACCCGCATGGCCGCCACCGATTACCACCACTGCGAATTTTTGCAAAATTGTCATAAAGGCGCTTTTTTACCTCATAAAAGCTAAACAAAAGTCTAATAAACCTTTTTAATCAAAGGGATGAAAATAAGTTTTCTCAAAAAACTACCCGAAGCAAGTTTTTTCTGACAAAATCCGCTTCGGCGTTTGCCGTTACATTTTTGCTACACATTTTTTGCTTTTTATTATTTTTGTTACGGAGCTTCCCATGAGCAACTTTGTTGTTATTCAAGGCGACCAAACTCGCAAAGTTGAAAAAAGCCAAGACGGCGAACTTCATGCTTTCACTAAAGAATTCATGATTGAAGATATTGATAGTGGTAAAGCCGCCGTTGTGTTGGTGATGGTGAAAGGTTTAAACCAAGCCGATGATAAACCTGTCGCCGTGGCTATCAACGGCAAAACCATTGGTTATTTATATCCAAACCACGGCGCAGATAGTGAAGCCTGGTTCACTCAGGTGGTCAATTTTTCCGCCAGCGAAGGCAGTTTATTACCAAATCCTAAAAATGCAGAAAGCAAAAATATCTTGGAAATCCCGGCACCAGGCAGCGAGGCACATTTCGGTCGCTTCTACGTGCAAAACATTGTTTGTTTTTACAAACCGCAGGCATAAATCGCTTAGCACATAAAAATAAAACCAAAACCGCCAGTTTATTGATAATTGGCGGTTTTTTTACAAAAACGCAAAAAAAGAAAAAAAGCTACTAACTATGTTACTACTTATTTTGTTAAATATCACGGGCTTGTTTATTGTTTTAATGTTTGCCAGTTGGTTAGTGCATCTCGCACGCATCAGTCGCGGCGCTTTTTATCGTCCTTTTACTGGCGAAGTTCCCAAAAATTTAAGTTTTTCGGTGATCATCCCGGTAGTGGATGAACCCGATGCCATTTGGGAAAAAGTGCTTACCCACATCAAAGCCGCCTGTGCGCCGTTTGACCACGAAGTCATCATCGTTGCCAATGGCAAAAACAGCGAAAATAACGCCAAAATGGCCGAAAATATGGGCTTTACGGTGATTCGCATTGGCAAAGCCAATAAACGCTTGGCCGTCGGTGAAGGCGCACGCTTGGCCAGCAAAGTTATCACCATCATTTTGGATTCCGATACCATCGTACCGGTGGCGGCCATACCAGAATTGCTCAAAGCCTTTAACGACCCCAAAGTTGGCGGCGCTACACCACGACACAGCGTTTTTGATCGCGAGCAAGGCATCCGCTGGCTCTCCGATTGGTTGGAAGATCTGCGTTTTGATTATACCGTGCAAGGTCAATCAGTAGGCGGTGCCGTTTCTTGTTTACCAGGACGACTGTTTGCCATGCGCACCTTTATTCTTAAAGATTCCTTGGATGAATTTCTCCATCAGATTTTCTGGGGCAACCATTGCATCACCGGCGATGACCGCTTTTTAACCTCCTGCATTTTGCGTCGCGGTTATCAAGCCGTCTATCAGTCCACCTCTTTAGTGCACACCGATGCACCGACTACCGTACAAAAATTTGCTTTACAACGCCTGCGTTGGGCACGCTCCGGCTTGCGCGAAACGGTGCTTGGCATCCCGTGGTTATGGCGCTATCCCTATATGAGCTTTACCATTTTTTCTGCTTATGTGCTGCGCTGGTTTTTTGTCTTTTTGGTGACTTTCTTCGCACTACATTGGCTTGGCGTTATCCCGAACAACGCCATCATGGAACAATTAAAAGCCGCCAATATCAGCGTCCCGGTGCTTTTTCTGATTATTTTTGCCGGTGCCTTTATCAATAGCTTTCTACATCAATTGGGCTATCTGTTGCGCAAACCGGAAAACTTCAAACGCTTCCCACGCTTTTTCTTTTACACCACCTTCGTACTGTCACCGGTAGAAGTTTGGGGCAACTTAAGTTTTTGGGTGGACAAATGGATGACCCGTCGCACCGACGAAACCCCCAATGCACCGGCTGTCGCGCAAGCAACGCCAACAGAAGAACCGGTCAAAGCCAAGTCTTAACTTTCCTTTTCTGGCAATAAATGCTGTCGCCAGGCGGCGGCAGCTTTTTGAATCGCCTCTTGTTCCTCAGCGCTCAGTGCCAAAGCATTGCGCACCTGCAAGGCCAAGCGCGGATGTTTAACAAATTTTTCAGCATGTTGCAATAAAAAATCCCAATACAATACCGTAAACGGACAAGCCTTATCCCCCAGCCGAAGCTCCGGCTGAAAAGAACAATTTTCACAGTAATTACTCATTTTTTTGAGATACTTACCGCTGGCGATATACGGTTTTGAGGCCAACTTTCCACCATCGGCAAACAAAGCCATGCCAACGACATTCGGCAATTCCACCCATTCCACGGCATCCAGATACACCGCCAAATACCAGTCCTGCACCGCCTTGGGCTTAACCCCGAGCAGCAAGGCAAACAAACCCGTCACCATCAAACGCTGAATATGATGCGCATAACCATAGCGTAAAGTTTGACCAATGCTTGCCTGCAAACACCGCATGGGTGTCTCGCCCGTCCAATAAAAATCCGGCAAAGGTTGCATAGCCTGCAACGCATTTGCTTCGGCATAGTCGGGCATCCAGAGGTAATAACAGCCACGAATAAATTCCCGCCAGCCCAAAATCTGTCGAATAAACCCTTCCACTGCCGGCAAAGGCACCCGTCCTTGGTGGTAAGCAGCCACAGCGCTTTCAATGACATCGCGTGGATTCAACAACTTAAGATTTAAAGCCACGGATAACAGGGAGTGATAAAGGAAGGCTTGATCGCTCCACAAGGCATCTTGAAAGCGGCCAAAATTCGGCAAACGCTTGGCAATAAAATCGTCTAGCGCCAAGCCTGCCGCCTCCGGCGTTACCGGCCAGGAAAAATCGGCCAAGGCACCCGGATGCTTAGGAAAGGTTACTTCAACTTCTTCAATGACTTGCTTGGTTAGCGCATCGGGCGGAAAGCGCAAGGGCGGCGGAATAGCCGCAGCTTCCACAGGTGTTAAAGATTGGCGATTCGCTTCATCAAAATTCCATTGTCCGCCTAAAGGCTTACCTTGGTTATCTAATAAAATCTTTTCTTCCTGCCGCAATTTTCGATACCAATACTCCAAGCGCAGTTGTTTTTTATCGCCAGCCCAAGTAGCAAAAGCAGCAGGCGTGCGATAAAAATGCGGGTCATCCAGCAGTTCTAATTGCCAATGTTGTTTGGCGCACAGTTTTTGCAATTCTTCGGTAACCCGCCATTCGCCAGGCAAAATCACTTTAATTTTTTCAATGGCTTGCTTTTTGGCCGTCAGCAACAAAGCATCGGCAAAACTTTCACAACCCGCCGCCAGACTTTCCGCCAAAGTCCAGTAGATGAGCGGTAGATTTTGCTTTTCTGCCCAAAGACGAAAATGGCGCATTGCCGACAAAAACAAGGCGATACGCGCTTTATGTGAGGGAACCTGTGTTGCTTCGCCAGGCACTTCCGCCAACCACAAGGCGGTTTCCGCCGGACAAGATAATAGCGGCGACTGGTAATTTAATTGATCACCAAGAATAACATGCAGCGTTTTGATATTATTCAAGATCATTTAAGCATCACTCATAAAAATAATCTTTCCTGGTTAAACTTAATCGCTTATAGAGAACACCACGACTTTAACCCAAGTCGCGGTGAAAAAATCAGCAAAAAGAGAAACCTCGAAGCCTTCAACAAAAATGAAATAAAAAAGTTATAAAAATTGGCGATCTTATTGATTTCCAAAGTTTTAAGTTAAGCGATCAAAAAACAGGTCTAATTACAACCCGACTCGCCCGAATAACACCAACCACTATCCATATTGTAAAGAATTTTCATCGTGGTCTCATGCTGCATCCGTGAGATGTTGCGCATCACCTGCAAACTTTGCACATCCGCCGCTTGCTGCGCTTCCCAACGTTTGGCTTGAATCAATTGTTCAGTTTCAGCACATTTTTGTCGCAGCTGTTGCCATAACATCGGCTGCTGCTGATAGTCACGCTCGGCCTGGGCGCAAATATCGCGCACTTCCTGCACTTTGCCTTCAAAATTATTGGGGTAGCGTTTTTTCGGAGCCGTGGCGGTTTGTTGAATTTGCTGCAACAGCTCAGGTGGCTGATTGGCAAAAACAATAAAAGGGAAAGCCGGCCCGCCAAATTCAATAAAATCTGCCGCTTGCGCTGAAAAAAGAAAACTCAAAATCAAACCATTCGCGGCATCCTTAAAGGTAAAAGCCGATAAATAGCCTTCGGCATCCGGCTCTTGCAAATAATACAAGCTATAAAGCGCCACGCCGCTTTGCTCGCGCTCGGTCGCCAGCAGAGTAAATTGCGTTTCTGGCGAACCTTGTCGGATGGTATTGAATAATTCCTGCCATACCGCTGCGGCGGTTGCCTGCGGCGCTTGCAGCGCGAACAACATGGCCGTGGCCGCATCTTCATCAGCAAAGTTTTCACTTAAAGTAATCGAAAAATCATCACTTTGCACTTGCCAGCCCTGCGGCATCTGGATGGGCAAACCTTGAATATTCTGATTGACAAAAGTCGGCAACGCCGAGGCCACAACACTCACTCCCAGCAAGGCAACAACCAACATCATACGCATCGTCAATCTCCTTTCGCTAAAATTTAAAAAACAAAAAAACACCACAGCACTATCAAGGGCAAGGGTAAGTATAAAGCTGATGAATTTCCTCAATCTTTTTTAAGACTTCAGCAGATAATTGAATATCAACACTGGCGATATTTTCCTGTAATTGCGCCATGGTGGTTGCACCAAGTAAATTACTGGTTAAAAAAGGTTGCTGATTAACAAAAGCTAAGGCCAGTTGCGTCAGGGATAAACCCGCTTCCTGCGCCAGAGTGGCATAGGCCTGGGTTGCCGCCTGCGCTTGTGCGCTGCTATAACGATTAAAACGTTGAAATAAGGTCAAACGTGCTTGTTCAGGCTTTTGATTATTTAAGTATTTTCCGGTTAAAACACCAAAAGCCAACGGTGAATACGCCAAAAGGCCAACCGCTTCACGCTGACTAAATTCAGCCAGCGCCAATTCAAAACTACGATTGAGTAAATTATAGGGATTTTGAATGGAAACTATCCGCGCCAGATTCTGTTTTTCCGCTTGTTTTAACCATTCAGCGACACCCCAGGCCGTTTCATTGGAAACACCAATATGGCGAATTTTGCCTGTTTTGACCAAGGCATCTAAGGCAAATAAGGTATCGCTTATCGCATCAACATTTTGATTATCTTGCTGATAAGTATAGCCTAGTTGACCGAAATAATTGGTGGCACGCGATGGCCAATGCACTTGATATAAATCGAGATAATCGGTTTGCAGGCGCTTGAGACTATCATCAACTGCTTGTTCTATTTGCAATTGATTTAAGCGTGGCCCTTGACGAAAATAGTTCAGACTTTGACTTGGTCCAACAATTTTGGTCGCGATAATGATTTTTTGCCGCTTTTCGGGCTGTTTTTTTAACCAACTGCCAATATAAGCTTCGGTGCGCCCTTGGGTTTCGGACTTGGGTGGCACCGGATACAACTCGGCAGTATCAATAAAATTGATAGCATGATCAAAAGCATAGTCCAATTGTGTGTGGGCTTCGGCTTCGCTATTTTGTTCCCCATAGGTCATGGTACCAAGGCCGATAATGCTGACTTTCAGATCGGTTTTACCAAGATGGCGATAAAGCATGAAAAGTCCTTAAATGAAGGTTTGAAGGAAGATAAAAATAGCCAGGCTTTAAACTATTTTTTATTTTTCAAAAAGTTATAAAATTTAATTATTAAACATACTTTCAGGAAAATTATCATGTAAAGGAATGCCTGATTCTTGGCGGAAACCCTTGACCTCTGGTCGCAGTAAAACATGATAACGACCGGCCAGTTCATCCAAAAACCAAAGAATTTCCGACGGATGTACGACTTGGCCATCGCGCTCTAAATGCCGCAAACGCAGTCCATCGGCGGCCAATTGCAGCAAAAATGGCTGAGGTAAGGCCAAAGGCAGCGCCCAACGATAGACAAACCAAGACAATGGGGTCAGCGGTTTTTCTGATAATTGCCGCAAATCCACGCGAAAATAGCCGGCGCCGCCCGGTTGTTTTAGTAACTCCTCCAACCAACCCGCTGGAAACCCTTGATGAATCAAAAGCACTTGTTTATCAAAACGGGCAAAAAACTTTGCCCGCAGTTGTTGTTCGCTTTTGTCTTTATTAAAGAAAATCATGGCTTTTCTCCAATATCTTCAATATCTTCAATATCTGTAGGTTTTAACCCCAACTATTCCAAATTCTGCGCCTGCTCGCGAATTTGCTCGATCAAGAGCTTCATCGCCATGCTGTGCTGAATGACGTTGTACTCCTGCGCTTTCACACCCAAGGTATTGACTTCGCGATGCAATTCCTGACATAACACATCGAGCCGCCGACCAATCGCCGCATCTTCCCACAGCAAAGCCAAGGCATCGAGATGCCCGCGTAACCTATCAATTTCTTCAGCAATATCGAGCTTTTGTGCCCAAAAAACCAATTCTTGCTCCAAGCGGCCTGGGTCAACATCCACTTTAAGCTCTTGTAATTGCAACAAAAATTGCTGACGCATTTTATCCACTGCCACTTGTTGCAGGCCATCAATGGCTTTCAAATGCTGGCGCAGTTGCACCATACGTTGCTCAATGGCAATGCGTAAGCGACTGCCTTCCTGACCGCGTTGCTCACTTAAGGCGCGCAAGGCTTGCTCAAAACTATCCACCAAACTGGCAATGGACACGCCTTCGATTTTGGTCTGCCAAACGCCGCTGTATTCGCTGGATTCCCCCGAAAAGCTGGTGCGCGACAATTCATTGGTGCGATCAATGCTTTCCCAAAAACGTAGCAATTGCACAAAGTCAATTTGCAGATCAGGAAAAGTTTTTTTGGCCTGACTGTAGAGCCCTTTCAAAAGCTCCCAATCCACATTTTGAAACGGCAGCAAGGCCGTGCGCCGCAAGGTATCGGGAAATAACAAACGGACATCTAAACGTCCACGTTTTAACCATTTTTGGCAAACCGGTTGCAAAATCGTCTCCAGCACCCGCTGGCTTTCCGTTAAACGCCATTGCACATCGAGAAAACGATGATTGACGCTGCGCACCTCCCAAATCCAGTGAACTTCGCCTTCCTGGTGCGCTTGGCGAACAAAGGCGGTCATGCTATAAGGCATGGGATTATTCCAAAAAAGTTATAAAAATAATTACCACTCATCATCTCTTTCTTCTAAAATTTTTCAAGGACTTGGCTTATGAGACCCGACGGTCGTGCGCACAATGCGTTGCGCGCCATTCGCTTCACGCGCCACTATAACAAACATGCCGAAGGTTCGGTGCTGGTTGAATTTGGTCAGACCAAAGTTTTATGCACGGCTTCCATCGAAAACTCGGTGCCCAATTTTCTCAAAGGCAGCGGCAAAGGTTGGATTACCGCCGAATACGGCATGTTGCCCCGCGCCACCCATAGTCGTAATCAACGCGAGGCCAGTCGCGGCAAACAGGAAGGCCGCACCATTGAAATCCAACGCTTAATTGGCCGCTCCCTGCGCGCTGTCGTGGACACCAGCGCCATGAAAGACACCACCGTTTATTTGGATTGCGATGTCTTGCAAGCCGACGGCGGTACGCGCACTGCCGCCATCACTGGCGGTTATATTGCCCTCCACGACGCTTTAAGCAGTTGGCTCAAGCAGCGCAATTTTACCCGTCATCCGATTCATAGTTTTGCCGCTGCCGTTTCGGTGGGCATCTATAAAGGTCAACCGATTTTAGACCTTTGTTATCAAGAAGATGTCGAGGCTGAAACCGATATGAACCTGGTGATGAACGAGCAAGGCCAGTTCATTGAAATCCAGGGCACCGCCGAAGGCAATCCCTTCAAAGAACAAGAACTCGCCAGCATGTTGCAACTGGGTCGCCACGGCATCCAACAGTTGATCGTCTATCAACGCGCCGCACTCGGCATGTAAATTCAGTCAATCAGCAAGGCCACATGAGCAAAGCATCGCTTCCCAACACTTGGCTTTTTGCCAGTCACAATCCAGGCAAAATTCAAGAAATGCGCGATTTATTAACGCCTTATGGAATTTCTCTTATCAGCGCCAGCGAGCGCAAACTACCAGAAGTGGCGGAAACTGGCGAAAGTTTTTTAGAAAATGCGCTCCTCAAAGCCCGCCAAGCGAGCTTATACACGGATTTACCAGTGCTGGCCGAGGACTCTGGTCTAAGCCTTACGTGTCTTGCCGGTGCGCCGGGCATTTACAGTGCGCGTTTTGCCGAAAAATTGGGCTTTCAACTGCCAAACCTCGAACAGGATGCTTTGAATAATAAGGCATTATTGACCACTTTGGCCAACATCACCGACCGTCGCGCCTGTTATATCTGCGTCGCCGTTTTTTTGCGGCAACGCCACGACCCAGAGCCTGTAGTCGGTCAAGGTCGCTTATGCGGGGAAATTTTAACCCGTCCCCGCGGCAGCGGTGGTTTTGGTTATGATCCATTGTTTTATTTAGAAAAATACCAAAAAACTGTCGCCGAGCTTTCCGCCACTGAAAAAGCCAGTATCAGCCATCGTCAACAGGCGCTTCGTGCCTTACTTGGCCAGGAAATTTTCGCCGCGCTGCCGCCGCATTTAAGCCAAGCCGAGCATTGAGATGTTGCGCTTTTTTTTGCTGTTGAGCTTGGCCTTTTCCGTCCATTTAAGCCTTGCCGAATGTGAAAAAATCAGCGCTTGGTCCACCTTGGATAGCGCTGCTTTAGCAAAACTATTGCAACCGATTTTTTTGCGCGAACTGAACCACATCAGCGACCCGGAAAACTTTGAAGAAAACCTTGAGCGCTATTGGCAAGCAGAAGGGCTAAGCAGCAGTTGGCGGCTAGCCTTGGCACGCAGCAGTAAAATTCTTTCGGCAGAACAAGACCTGTGGCAAAACCTGGAAAGCGCCTGGTCAGCGGAAAAAACCCAAGCCTTGACCGAAACTTTATTAAAAATGAGTCTGGCGCATCCCGATTTTGCGCCACGTTTACAAGAAGTGAGCTATCGCTTATTGCGCGATTTAAGCCCCGATTGGCAAGCGGCCTTGACCGCCGCCATCAACGAAGCCATCACATGCCTTGGCGACCTTCTCGGCAGTCAATTTGCCACGGCGTTGTTAAAAAGTTTTGAGGACGAACTCGGCCAACAACGCCTGCTTGACCCGGAACTCTCCATTGACAGCGACCAAGGCGAACTGGCGCTTTTGGGACTTGGCAGCATTATTGCTGGGCAAACCGCACGGATTTTAGGCCAACAGTTAGCCAATCGCCTGGCTGGCAAAATTGCCGAACGGGTCTTAGGTAAAGTCTTGACCTCAGGCATTCCAGTGGTCGGCTGGGTGGTCGGCGGAGTGATGATAAGCGTGGATGCGGTCAATAGCGCCCGCGGTGCCTTGCCGATGATTCGCGAAGAACTCGGCAAAACGGCAAGCATTGCGCTGCTGCAACAAGGCTTACGCGACAGTTTTCAGGAACTATTAACCCAGGAAAATGAACGCCTTGCCGAGCAAATGAGCCGCCACCTCGCCGAACGCTGGCAAACCTTTCAGAGCGATTACGCCTTGACTTTAACCTTGAGCGCCCGCTATCCGGTGTTGGAGGCGCTGTTGTTGGACACGCCGCAAAGTGCTTGGCTGTGGTTTACCGAACTTATCGCCTGGCTTTATGAAAAACCGGCACGTTTTGAATTGGCGTTAAAAAATGGCGATCTTGCGCAATTGCGGCAATTGCCACCGGAAAGTTTTGCTTGGTTAAAGCAACAGGCGGATTTTCAAGACGTTCGCCGCTGGTTGGCTTTACCCGAAAAGCTTTTGCCCGTGCTTTTTCAACAGCAATGGCCAAAGTTTTTTCAAGCTGGCGATTTTTCCGAGAGTGAATGGCAACAACTGGCGGAGGTGCCCGGCTATTTACGCCAAGATTGGCAAAGTCTGCCGGCAAACTTAGTGCAGATTTTTTTAACCTGGCCACAACCGCGCCAAGAAAGCTGGTTTAACACCTTAGCGCTGGCGGACATTGCCGACATCGCCTATTTCAGCCAAAAATTAAGCGTCAGCGGTCGAGAGCATCTGCTGCGGCATCTGGATGCCGATACCAAGCGCTGGCAACGCCTCAATTGGTCAAGCCGCTGGACTTTACCGTGGTTAAAAGAACAAGCCGCAGCCTTGGATTTTTATTTTAGCAATCAAGGTATTGCTGGTTTTATTCAAGATGGTTTAGCCTTGTTTTCTGGCAAGATTTCCCTGGTTTGGTATCTCAGCAAATATCCAGCTTGGGGATTATTAGCGCTTTGGTTATTCCTCCCTTGGTTATGGCCGCGCAAAACCCGGAAAAAAAGCGCCGTGGCCAAATAAACACTTAGCAATTATTTCATTTTATTAACAAAATTGCAGGAAAAACATGGCACAATATGTATTTACGATGGTGGGATTGGGTAAAATTGTCCCGCCAAAAAAGTCTATTCTCAAAGACATTTATTTGAGCTTTTTCCCCGGTGCCAAAATCGGTGTCTTGGGTTATAACGGTGCCGGAAAATCCACGCTGTTGCGGATTATGGCCGGCGTGGATAAAGAATTTGTCGGTGAAGCGCGACCGCAACCCGACTTAAAAATCGGCTATCTCGCGCAAGAACCGACGCTCGATGCCAACAAAGACGTGCGCGGCAATGTCGAGGAAGCCGTCGCCGAACAATTGGCCTTAATCAAGGAATTTAACGAAGTCTCCGATGCTTTCGCCGATGCCGATGCCGACTATGAAACGCTCTTGAGCCGCCAATCATCGCTGCAAGATCAAATAGATGCCTTAGGCGCTTGGGAATTGGAACGCAAACTCGACATTGCCGCCGATGCTTTGCGTCTGCCGCCTTGGGATGCGTCTATTGAAAGGCTTTCGGGTGGCGAAAAGCGTCGCGTCGCCTTGGCACGGCTGCTGCTGGCCAATCCTGATATGTTGATTTTGGATGAGCCAACCAACCATCTCGATGCCGAATCAGTAGCCTGGCTCGAGCGCTTTTTGGGCGAATTTCCAGGCACCGTCGTCGCCGTCACCCACGACCGTTATTTTTTGGATAATGTTGCGCAGTGGATTTTGGAACTGGATCGCGGCCAAGGCATTCCCTGGCAAGGTAATTATTCGTCGTGGTTAGAACAGAAAGAAAAACGTCTGGCACAGGAAGAAAAAGGCGAAGCAGCGCGGCAAAAAAATATCAAGGCGGAATTGGAATGGGTACGCACCAATCCCAAAGCGCGGCAAGCCAAAAGCAAATCACGCTTAAAACGCTTTGAAGAACTCTCGTCGCAGGATTATCAAAAACGCAGTGAAACCAATGAGCTATACATTCCACCTGGACCGCGTTTAGGGGATTTAGTGATTGAATTTCAAAGCGTCCGCAAAGCCTTTGGCGACCGACTGTTATATGACAATTTATCGTTTAATATCCCCAAAGGTGCCATTGTCGGCGTGATTGGTCCCAATGGCGTGGGTAAAAGTACGCTCTTTCGTTTGATCACCGGCCAAGAAAAACCCGATGCCGGCACGATTCGCTTGGGCGAAACCGTTGAATTATCGTATGTTGATCAAAGCCGCGATAGCTTAAATGGCGACAACAGCGTCTGGCAAGAGATTTCCGATGGCCAGGACTTACTACAAATTCAACAATATCAAATTCCTTCGCGTACTTATGTCGGTCGTTTTAATTTCAAAGGTGCCGATCAACAAAAATATGTCAAACAACTGTCCGGTGGCGAGCGCAACCGCGTTCATCTGGCCAAGCTCTTGAAAAAAGGCGGGAATGTCCTATTACTCGATGAGCCGACCAACGACTTAGACATTGAGACGCTGCGCGCCTTAGAAGAAGCACTCCTAGAATTTCCGGGCTGTGCCGTGGTGATTTCGCATGATCGCTGGTTTTTAGATCGCATCGCCACGCATATCTTAGCCTTTGAAGAAGAAGGTGATATTGTCTTTTTGGAAGGCAATTATCGTGATTATGAAGAAGATCGCACTCGTCGCTTAGGCAGCGATGCCAAACAACCACAGCGCACGCGCTTCACCCGCCTTGAGAGCTAAAGCTGAGCCATAAATGTTCGATAATTTAATTAAACTGATTGCGCGTCTCGATGCGCTGTTGGATCGCTTAGAAAAATACTTTGAAAAACCCCAAGCCGAGGCACTCCCCAAAGCCTTGGCCTATCGTTTTGCCAGCAGTGCCGGTGGTGCCTGGCCGCGTCCAGCGCGGCTTTCGCCAATCCATCACCTACAACCTATTGCCTTGGCGCAACTGATCAGCATTGACAGGCAAAAACATGCCTTGTGTAAAAATGTTGAAAGGCTTTTAAGCAACCAAGGCTTTAATCATGTGTTATTGACCGGCGCACGCGGTTGTGGAAAGTCATCGCTTATCAAAGGCTTACTTGCAGAATATGCCGAGCAAGGTTTACGCATTATTGAAATGGACAAGGAAAGTTTAAGCGAACTGTTCACCCTGGCAGCATTGGTGCGCGGGCGTGCGGAGTACTTTATCTTTTTTTGTGACGATTTAAGTTTTCAAGATCATGAATATCAAGCCATCAAAGCAGTAATTGACGGTAGCCTTGAAGCCTTACCCGCAAACGTCATGCTGGCGGTGACCTCGAATCGGCGGCATTTATTGCCGGAAAAGCACAGCGATAACCAAGGCTATCAATGGGTAAATGATGAATTACATCCTGGGGAAGCCAGCGATGAAAAATTGGCATTGGCCGAGCGTTTTGGCCTATGGTTGCATTTTTATCCCTTTGATCAAAAAAAATATCTGGCGGCAGCGCAAGCCTGGCTCGAACAACAGCAAAAGCATTGGGATGCCGAAGCCGAAGCCGCTGCTTTGCGTTATGCCTTATCGCGTGGTTCGCGCAGTGGTCGCATCGCCGCGCAGTTTGCAAGGCAATATACGCCACAAGCATCTGGATGAAAATTTTGAAAAATTTTGAAAAATCTAGCAAAGTTTTTAGATAAATATTTCGTGATTTAGCTTTGGCATTGATACAACCGTAAAAACTTTTCCACGGCGCGTTTGGCATAAGCGCTGTCGTCATTGGTGCCGCATCTGCTTAAAAAGGCTGAATTGGCCACACCGATCAACTGAAAAAAATGCTCGCCGCCTTTGATTAAATTAAAAAAATCCATGGCCGCCTCGGCGCTCTCCTGCATGGCTGGCAATTGCGCACGCTGGCTTTCCAATAAGGTACACATTTTTTCGATCACCGGACGCGGGCCATTGTCATAAAACAACTGGCCGAGTTCTGGCTGATTTTTCGCTTCGGCAATGATCAAACGCTGCATCGCCAGGGTTTCTGGGTCTAAAACTAGATGCAAAAACCCCAAAGCCAGCGCTTCAAGATGCGCGGTAAAGCTATCTTCTTTGGCTAAAGGCAAACGCAAAAAATACTGTTCCACTTGGCTTCTAATCATCTGTTCTAACAGCGCTTCTTTGGCACCAAAATGCGAATAGACCGTCTGTTTCGACACCTTAGCTTTGCGCGCAATGTTGGCCATCGTCGTCTGCTGATAACCTTGCTGCAAAAACAACGCTGCCGCCGCCTCTAAAATCGCTTCCTCTTTTTGTGCGTCTTTGGGACGACCAAGCGGTTTAGGCGGCGATGGCTTCGGCGGTTGATTTTTAGGTAAGCAAAAATTCACAATAATTTATTGATTTAATTGGGTTCAAAAGAAGCATTCACTGGCATAATGGCTTCTAAAAGCAAGCCATAACCCCGCTGACCTTCCCCGACTGGTTCCGGCAAGCGCGGGTCACTTTGCCAAGACCTACCGGCAAACCAAGTACCGCGCACAGTGATGGTTTGGCCAAGCAATTCTTGTAATTGTGCTTTTTGTTCAGGTGTTTGCGGCAATAGAGGTAAGTCGCCGACCTTAAACTCATGACCATGCCAGGCTTCCACGCTTTTGACTTCAGGCGGGAAGTAGAGCAAAACACCGGTTTTTTCAATCTGTTGATTTTTTTTAATATTTTGACTAGGCAACTCCGCTGCCAACCAAGGCACCCATAGTAACCAACAGCAAGCCATCCAGATGTATTTTTTCATGATGAAATTTTTCCCAAATTAAGAAACTGAAAAATTTAATAATTTTCAGCAGTGGCAAAAATAAAATTCAGCATAGTCAAAGCCTTATTCAGGAGCAACCACAGCTTGCAGCAAAGTGCTTAAGGCCATTTCAAGACGCGGTAATACCGGACAAGCTGCCGCTTGATGGCGTTGTGCCACCTCGGCTAATTCATTGTGGGTCAACCAAATTTTTCCTTGTTCGTCCTGCCATAGCAAAACCCGCAGCGGCAATTCCAAGGCCAGCGTTTGCGCGCAGTGCATCAATAGGGTACCAGCTTTAGGATTTCCCATAATAAACAAAGTGCTAGGACGCAAGTTTTCACCAACCGCCGTCGCCGCCGCGGCATGATCAATTTTGGCAAAAATCGTCAAACCGCGTTCACTGGCCAACTGTTCTAAACGGGTCTGTGTTTCCGCAAAAGCATAAGGACTGGCGTAATGTACCAGGGGTGCAGCAGGTAAGGTGGCAGCAAGAATCATCGCAAATACTCCAAGGAATGTTTTCATGAGATTTTTTTAGATTAAGTGCTTGAAAATTAAAGAATTTTACCAGAGAACCATCAGGAAGATGAAATTATAATCGAAATCGGCCAAAGTGGGGATAGCATAAGCAAGAAGTTGTTAAATGCTGGCGGTGTGAATAACAGGAAGGATATTTAGCGAAGTGCCAAAATAATTTTTGGTCTTATTTGTAGCGGAAGAAAATCAGCAGGTTAGATAAAAAATATGGCCAGGGGCAGAATCGAACTGCCGACACAGGGATTTTCAGTCCCTTGCTCTACCGACTGAGCTACCGGGCCAAGAAGTGGGGTTTGCAAAGAAGTGCCGAATATACGGATGGCCAAAGCGAGTGTCAAGCCTTGGGTCAAATCTTAGGCTTGATTTTTTGTTAAAAGCAAATTAAAAATCTGTTTTAACAGGCAAAATTACTGTCGCCTGCAAGCCACCGCTCAGGCGATTCCTTAAAAAAAACTGACCATTCAGCACGGTAACTAAATGGTTTACCAAAGCCAAGCCTAAGCCACTCCCAGCATTACCTTGGCTATTTTTGCCGCGCACAAAGGGTTGCAATAACAGTTTAAGTTCATCTTCAGGAATGCCAGCACCTTGATCTTCAACGGTAATTTGCCAAAAAACCGCAGAGGACTCTTGCCAACGACTCGTCACTCGAAACGGTGGTTGACCATAACGCTTGGCATTATCTAAAAGATTTAACAAAATTCTTTTCAGCGTTAACACCGGCACAAAAACCGTTCTATCCTCGGCCAAAACATAATCAATAGCGGTTATTTGACTGATTTTTCCCACTTCTTTTATCAAGGCATTGGCAGAAAGCCAAGTAGCATTTTCTTGGATTTCTGGCTGTGCTAGTAAGCGGAATTTTTCAATAATTTCATTGATTAACTCTAAATCACTGAGAATCCCTTCCCGTAATGTCTCAGTCTCTGGCAATAAAGCCAAAGCCAGATGAATGCGGGTTAAGGGTGTGCGTAAATCATGCGAAATACCAGCCAGCATGATTTTTCTTTCTTGATCAATTTTTTGCAAACGAAAAACCGCTTGATTAAAGGCTTCAATAACGCCTTGCAACGCTTTTACGCCTTGTAATGTTAAAGGTTGTGGACTGGGTTGCGATAATTGCTGAATGCCTGAAATTAAAGCTGAAAATGGTCGGGTAAGCTGTTGCAGTAAAAGGTAGCTGGCCAAAAAAGTTAAGGCTGCCAATAAACCTAGCCAGACCAGCAACCACCAGGAAAAATAACCGCTAAAGTAATGCTGCTGCATCCCAATCCATAACGGTTGCTCGGGTTGTAATTGCAACCATAACTTTCCTTCACTATCGGCTGAGGAATAAAATTTAACTGCTTTATAGCCTTGATCAACAAAGGTTTTATTTAAGCTCACAACATAAGGATGCCAACGTTCTATGCCAGCGGGATAACTATGTTCAGGGGATTCGCCCCAAAAAATTTGCCAATCTTGGCTGCTGCGTCCGGCAACTTTGGTTAAATCATTATTATCATTCGATTTTTTTAACACTAATTCATAATAAAAAATCAATAATTCCGCAGCTTGAGAAACTCTCGGTTGGATAACTGCCAAATACCAGATAAAGCTCGTGATCAATAAAGCCACCGTGATCAACACCGCCAAGCGCAGCGCCAAATAGCGAAAAATCGAAATAGTTAGTGTCATGATGCGCTTGCTTCTTTGCTGGCATCTAGCACAAAACGATAGCCAATATGCCGTACTGTTTTGATAAAACGTGGATTTTTTGGATCATCACCGAGCAGTTTCCGCAAGCGCGAGACTTGCACATCAATGGCGCGATCATATACCGACAGTTCACGGCCATGCAGCTTATCCATCAATTGTTCACGGCTTAAAACTTTTCCCGCTTGTTGCAAAAAAATCTGTAGCAAAGCCGTCTCTCCGCTAGTTAAAGCAATGATTTCTTGCTTCTTTTTTAAGATTAAACTGTTTTGATCAAAAGTAAAATCACCAAAAACCAAGAGCGGTGCAGGTGCTGCGGTGATTTGCGTCAGCAGATATTGCTGACGACGAAGTAAGGCTTTGATTCTTGCCAATAATTCCCTGGGGTGAAAGGGTTTAGGCAGATAATCATCGGCACCCATTTCCAAGCCAACAATGCGGTCTGTTTCATCGCCACGCGCCGTCAACATGATAATCGGAATAAAAATATCCAAAGCACGCAAACGACTACACAAGGTTAAACCATCCATATTTGGCAAATTGACATCAATGATAAATAAAGAAAATTCATTGATCTTTTCATGCGTCAACAAGCTTTCCGCATCATAAAAACTTTTTGAAAAAATAGTATTTTCCTCAAGATAACGCTTTAATAGCGCTTGAATTTTTTCATCATCATCAATAATGGCTATCGGTTTTTCGCGCATGACATTTCCTTAATCTTTGCCAATCCATACCCCATCCAAGCATCTTTGTTACATTTGGTTACAAATAAGGTCGCTTTCGTCATGATTCCGCAACATTTTTCCCGTATCGTTCACCGCGAATCAAACAAAAAGTCGTTTGTTCGATTCATTTCAGCAGAAATTATACCAGCAACATGCCTTGGGATGATTTCTACACTTTAACTTTTAAACATCAGGAGTTGGCTATGAAATTTTTAGTAATTGTATTGATGATTGTATTGAGCTTATTTGCTGTCAATGCACAAGCAGAAGGCTTCCGTGGCAAAGGTGTCGTTGTGCAAGATGGCAAAGTCACTAAAGGACAAGCTGGCGGCTTTAACAATGAGCAAGGTCAAGGCTTTCGCCGCCAACAAACCAGCATAGATGACGAAGGTAATTATCAACGCAATAAAGGCGCTGGCTATAGCGGTCAATATGGTCAAGGCTATCGCAAAGGTCAAACCAGCGTAAATTCCGATGGCACCGCGCAACATCAAGGCCAAAGCGAGTTCCAAGGTAAACAAGGACAATACTTTAAGAATCAAGGCAATTTTCAGCGCAATGAAAGCGGCTACGTCGAGGGCAGCGGCAGCACCAGCGCAACCAATAAAGAAGGTTATAGCTATGAAGGCTCTCGGGAAGCCGATGGCCAAGGGAATTATAACTATGGTGGCACTTGTTATGACCCACAGGGTTATGTAGTCGCTTGTCCCAGCAAATAATTTATTAAGGCTTTAAGTTAATTTTATCGAGGTACTTTTATGCGAAACCTATTTTTATTGATCGTACTTTTTACCATAAGCAGCTACAGCTTGGCTGCGCCTTGGCAAGATTTACGCGCCATGCGGCAAGTCGCTAAAACGCAAGCCGCTGAATGGAAAAACATTATCGAAAAATTGAACTTGACACCACAACAAGAAGCAATTTTTACGACCATGCGTGCAGCACAATTGGAAAATGCCTTGCAGTTAAAAAATCGCAGCCAGGAATTACTAGAAGTGTTAAACGCGGAACTTGCTCAACCGACCGCTGACTTAAATAATGTTTGGCAAGATGCCCAACAAAGCGCCATGGATTGGCAAGCAGAGATCAAGCAAGTGACAGTCATTCGGATGCGTCTCTACAATAGTTTAGATGCCGAACAAAAAGCCTTGGTTCATCAGGCGCTTCGTGAAAAAATTGACCTTGTTCAGCCAATTTTAGAACGCCTCCTTGGCATCTTTGATCAACATAGTGCCAGCGGCCAATTACGTCCTTGGCCAATGATTGAAGCACTGGATTTAAGCAGCGAACAAACGGCGTTATTAAAGGATTTGCGTCAGCAGCAACAAGCGAACCTGTTGTTAATACAAGCACGCCATCAAGAGTTAGTGCAAGTATTAAGCAATGAATTGGCCAAAGTCACCCCAGATTTAAATATCGTCCATGACTATGCTTTGGCAACGACTATCCCTTGGCAAGAAAAGTTTAATGATACCATGGCATTACGCATGAAACTTTATAGCAGTCTCAATGCTGACCAAAAAGCCATTGTCCATGAAAAACTGCAAACATTGCTGGATCGCTTGCAGTTATTCAAAGATTGGTTAATACATTTAGCTGCTTAACTTATTTATTTATCTTTCAAAGTGATCAACAAAAGCTCGTTCCTAGCAACGGGCTTTTTGTTATTTCCTTTCCGGCAACTGCCAAACTTTCCCGCCGCGTCGGCCAGCATTATAATCCCCCTTTTTTGCTTACGGAGACCCTAATGCGCCGAAATCTAGGTCTATTTCTCGTCTTTAGCGCCTTTCTCGCTTTGGTCAATAATAGCTTGGCAACCCCGCAGAGTTATGCACCAGCTCCTAAAAACTATCAGGAACTGATTGAATTTTTGCATTTTATCGAAAAAAGTGAACTGGCCATGCCTTATGCGCAAAGCCTTTTTTCAGAAAAAAATTATTGGCAAAGCCTCGATTTAATTGAACTTTTCCCAAGTGATGATCACTACCTTTGGTTATGGCAAGCGGCGCTGGCGACCAACGAAGCCCATGTTTATCAAAACTTTCTCGCCTATGACCCCGACGGAGCTTTAACGCCTTTTGCCGTGCATCAGCTCTATCAACTGGCTAAAGATCAGGACACTATCGAAGCCTATCAAGCTTTTATGCAGGCGCATCCCAATGCCCCGGAAAGTCTCTTGGCCTTGGAACAGGCCATTGCGCTGACCTTTGCCCGCGCCAAAAACCAAGCCGAAGCGCAACAACAGCCGGAATTTTTAGAAAAATTTGCTGCGGCTTTTCCCTGGTCGCCCCTCGCGCAACAAGCGCTTGATTTGGCAAAAAATCAATATCAACAAAGCATTAGCGAAGAAATCGCCGCCATTGACGCGCTAAAAGAAGGCTTTAGCGACCTCTTGGCACGCAAAGAGACTGTGGCACGCAAAATCTATAACGAAGCCCGACGCTTGGAAAAACAAGCGGGTAGCGTCGCCCCGAACGAGGCAGCAGCAGCCATTGCCTGGCAAACCCAACACTATCAAGCTGAACGGCGCTATAGTTTGCTAGATAATTTGTTTCCTGAAAGCAAAGTGGTCAGTGAAATGCTTGATTTAGAAGAACTGCGGGCGTTTCGTGCCGAAATGCGCCAAGCCTTCGCCGACATGAAAAACCACCAAGACGAGCAATTCGCCGCAGTTGCTGAACAAATCAACACCATGACCACGGTATTGCAGCAAAGCATTGCCGAAGAAGCTGAAAAGACTCGCAACCTTGTTCAGGAGGAAGCAAACAAAACCCGTGCTGTCGTGCGTGAGGAAAGCAGCCGCTTAAGCAGCCAATTTGCCAGCTACGAACAACAGATGCAGACGTTGATTTCCCAACAACGCACGGAAAACACGCTGCGTAGCGTTAGCGCTGGCACCCAACTGCTCTCCGGTGGGCTGCGTTTGCTTGGCACAGCGGCAGCTTTTTCTAATCCTGTCAGCGCTTTTGTCAGCGTGGGTGTGATGGCGCTTGGTGTATTAAGCACGTCGTTTTAAGCACCAACGATAAACCGACGGCACGGCGGCCAAAGGCTTGGTGGTAAGCCGTGCCATAACCTTTTTAGTCATTTTTTATCGAGGAATAGCCTATGTTTTATATTGTTCTGTTGATTGGCTTGAATTTTTTTACGCAAAGTCTGCTAGCACAAACGCCAAGCGATGCCAAAAACCAAACTAGCCCAACGCCTTACTTCGCTTTGATCGAAACCCTGCCCGCCGATGCCGAAATTTATCTCAATGATAAAAAAGTCGGCCAAGGCACCCCTTTGATTTTACAACTGCCCAAGGGGAAATATCGCCTGAAAGCCGTTTCGGGTGCCTTTAGCAGCGAAGAAACCTTTACGATTATCGCGGGCAACGTGCAGCGCAAAATTACGCTTGGTAATGCGCCAAGTGTTGCCGAAGCCAAAAACCTTACCGCCGCCATTTTTGATGAAAAAGCCGCTCTGGCAGAAATTCGCAGACAGTTCAATGCGCTGTCTCAAGTGCAACATCCTGATTTACAAGCAGGGGAAGCCACCTTGGCGGAAAATATTGTGGATAATAATCGCGTAGAAATTCGCTGGAAGGCATGGGTCACGATTCCGTGGACCAGAGCTTGGATTGACCCGCCTTTGGCAGAAGGCACCTTGGCGGCAGATGCAGTGGTTCCGGTGTTTTTGCATTGGGAAGGTGAACAAGCCATCATCAAAATGGCCACCAGCCAAGGCAGCCATCAACTGAAAAGCCTCCATCCGCCTGTTGGCAAAGTCGTGGATGCGTTTGTATTGAAGATCTTAGTGCATAGCGATTACATCGCCTATGGTGGTGCTAAACAAGTCCTCCTTGAAACCTTACCCCTCAGCGATGAATACCTGACACTACCTGGCGAACATGAAGAAGAGTTGTGGACAATTGCCATTTCCGCTGATAGCACCCATTTTGCCTCTGCGAGCGAAGCGGGAGCTATTATTTTGCTTTCTCTTGTCGGAGAGGAGCTAGAGCCAAAGACTTTGCTTGGTCATAGCGATGGAATTTATGGACTGGACTTCTCCCCCGATGGCGCGCTTTTGGCCTCGGGCAGCAAAGATAACACCTTCAAGGTCTGGGTAGTGGCGAGTGGCA
>CAYWWW010000012.1:0-40210 GCA_964462205.1 uncultured Cardiobacteriales bacterium | reverse complement strand
AACTGCTAAAAACCTATACCACCCATAAAGATGCCGTCTGGAGCGTTGCCTTCTCCCCCGATGGTCAGCTTTTGGCCTCGGGCAGTTGGGATAACACCGTCAACGTCTGGGCAGTGGCGAGTGGCAAACTGCTAAAAACCTATACCACCCATAAAGATGCCGTCTGGAGCGTTGCCTTCTCGCCCGATGGTCAGCTTTTGGCCTCGGGCAGTTGGGATGGCACAGTTAATCTCTGGCAAGTGGAACCTGAACCTGGCAAGCGGCTACAAACTTTTCGCCATAGCGATAAGGTCTGGAGCGTTGCCTTTTCGCCCGATGGTCAGGTGCTTTATAGCGGCGGGAACTCTGGGGTATGGGTATGGGATGTTTCGGATTTTTAAGGACTTATCATCCCCTGCTGGCCATGCAGGGGTCGTGAAAGACAGGACTTAAAACGGCAAAGCCAAAAAATCGCGGTAGGCGGTAGAGCTTGTACTGCCTTCGCGATCAATCGGAAAAACCTGCCAACCAACGCTGTGCGCGGCGGCAACTTCTTCAGGGTTGTCGGTACAAAAAACGCCCTGCTCAGGCGCAATCGCCAAAACCGCTGCCAACTTTTGATACGAAACCGGCGTTTTTTTATCGCCCAAGGTGGTATCAAAAAAGCCCTGAAACCAACCGCGCAAATCGCCATGCACGCTATAGCGAAAAAACAAATCTTGCGCGGCCCGCGAACCCGAAGAATAGATGTAAAGCGGCAAACCTTGCGCCTGCCAAGCTTTAATTTTGATCAAGGCATCGGGATAGAGCGCACTTTGTAAAGCACCACTTTCAAAACCGGCCTGCCAGATGCGTCCCTGTAAGTCTTTGAGTGGCGTGGCTTTGACATCGGCCTGCGACCAAGCCGTCAATTGCATCAAAGTGGCCTCGGCGCTCAAGGTTTCGCCACGCATGGCCGACACTTCCCGCTGATAATCGGCGGCCAGATCAGGATGCGCGGCAAAAAAGTCGGCAAAACGCGCTTCGGCATAAGGAAACAACACATTTTTGACAAAAGCAATGTCAGCGATGGTGCCTTCAATATCCAAAACAATGGCTTGAATGCTTAAAGGTTGGCTCATGGCAATAACGGATGCTCGCGTGCCAGGCTGCTACCGGTGAATTGCGCCACCCAGCCTTCGGGCGTGGTAAAAAAGCGAATCGCCGAAAAATCCGGTGAGGAACCCATGTCAAACCAATGCTTTACGCCAGCCGGTACGCTGATAAAGTCGCCGGCTGTACAGAGTAAGGCATAAACTAAGCCGCTATCGGCATCGAGAGGCGGCGCATCATCGGGATGCTCGGCAGGGTTTTCCTGCACACGCTCTGTTGGCGCTGCGTATTTCTTTTCGGGATGAAAATAAAACAAGCCCTGGCCACGGACAAAAAAACGCACTTCAAAGTCACTGTGCGTATGTTCATCCAGGAATTTTTCCCGAAACTCCAAGCGCTTCGGATGCTCTGGCGTGAGATGCACAATATCCACGCTTTGAAAACCAAAGGCTTGCTTCACTTGCGCGATGTCTTCGGCATACAGGTCTAAAATTTCGGCATCGCTTAAACCGCTGCTGTCACGCAACGGCCAACGGCGAAAGGTCACGCCTAATTCGGCCAAGGTCGCGGCTATCGGTGCCTCGTCGCTGGCTTCAGCCTGTGCTTGGCGGTGGCTGTAAATGGTCAAACGGCTCATTTTTAACTCTCCTCTTGGCAAAAAAAACTGGCAAAAAACCAGCAAAAAAACGCCAACAATCAGCGCGGATAGCGCGGCAAAACGGCCAGTTGCCGCAACTGAAGTATCACCTGCAACATAAATTCTAAAGCCTCGACTTGTAACACTGTCGCCGCAACACTTTTACCCCAGGTATAAAAACCGTGGCCGCGAATTAAAAAGACCGGCAAATCAAGACTTGGCCAGACCTGTGCGATGGCTTCGGCCAAGCGCTCCATATCCTGATCATTGGCAAAAATCGGCAAAATTTTCGGCGTAGCGTGGTCGGTCACGCCCGGGAAGGCTTTTAATAATTCCAAATCTTCTAAAATAATTTTTTCGGAAAAAGCCAAAGAAGCGGCCGTAGCAGCTGGCGAATGCACATGCAGCACGCAATTGAAATCCTGGGTTTTTTGATAAACCAGCCGATGCAGCGGCATTTCGGCGGAGGGTTTTCCCGTGGTTTGGCCGTCGGCAGTACACGATAAAAAATCGCTGTCACGCAAAAAACCTTTGTGCCGCCCGGACACGCTAATGCAAAATCCCTCGGCGGTGCGCAGGGAAAAATTGCCGCCGCCGCCAGGCAGCCAACCTTTGGCATCGAAACGCTGACCGGCAGCGATAAGACCGTAAAAATCATCGGAAAAAGTCATTTTTTCTCCAAAAAGTGACTACAAACCGCGCCAACAGACCTAGAAGTAAACCTTAGAGACAAACCTTAACAGGCAACCCACAGTGCCACGCGGCAAAAAACCTCCATGGTCTTCGCTGCACACGGTTACAACAAAACCAAATTGTCGCGATGAATGAGTTCAATGGCATCCATCGCGGCACCAAGAATTTCCGGCAGTTTGCTGCTGGGTTGTCGCAGAATCTTTGCCGTCTCTTCGCTGGAATAATTGCTTAAACCACGGGCGATTTCCCGGCCATCGGGCGCTAAACAACGCACCAATTCGCCACGTTGAAAGCTGCCATGCACGGCGACCACGCCTATCGGCAACAAACTGGCATTTTGCCCGGAAAGTTTGGCAGCGGCACCGGCATCCAAAGTGACACTGCCGGCAACATGTAACTGTCCTAAAAGCCAGCGTTTGCGTGCCGCCAGGCGCTCCAATCGGGCGCTAAAAAAAGTGCCGACAGCTTCCGCCGCCGCCAACCGCAATAACACCTGGGGAAGCCGACCAGAAGCCAGCCACGTCGGACAACCAGAACGCGCCGCGATTTTAGCCGCACGCACTTTGCTGGCCATGCCACCGCGTCCCAATTGGCCACCGCTTGAACTTGCCATGGCTTCGAGCGCTGGGTCGCCCGCGCGAACTTCGGAAAGCAAAGTCGCCTGGGGATTTTGCCTCGGGTCAGCGGTGTAAAGTCCCTGCTGATCGGTCAAAATCACCAGCATTTCCGCTTCAATGAGATTCGCCACCAAAGCCGCGAGCGTGTCGTTGTCGCCAAAACGGATTTCTTCGGTAGCCACGGTGTCGTTTTCGTTGATGATCGGCAACACTCCAAGATCCAACAATCGGCGCAACGTGCTGCGAGCATTGAGATACGCCGTGCGGTCAGCTAGATCGCCGTGGGTCAATAAAATCTGAGCTGTGGTAATGCCAAAACGGCGAAAGCGACTTTCGTAGGCTTGAATCAGTCCCATTTGTCCGACGGCGGCTGCTGCTTGCAGGTTATAAAGCTCGGATGGCCGACTTTTCCAACCCAAACGCTGCATCCCTTCGGCCACGGCACCAGAGGAGGTCAGGACAAAACGCTTGCCTTCGGCAGTTAATTTGGCAATTTCGGCGCACCAGCGATCTAAAGCCTGTTCATCTAAGCCCTTGCCGTCATTGGTCAATAAAGCGCTGCCGATTTTCAAGACCCACAAGCGGCTGGCGGCGGCCTGTTCACGGGTCATATTTTTTCGTCCTCACCCAGGGCATCGGGAGGCACTGCCGCGTCTATTGCCAAAAAAGTAAACGACGCGGGCACTTGGGCACGATAACGGCGGACTTCTTCGGCCATCGCCTGAAGTAAATCTGGCAAACCGCGACCGGTGAGCGCAGAAATCACGAAATACGGTGCCTGCCAAGCCAGCGCTTGTAGCGCTGCTGTCACCTGTGCGGCGAGCGCGTCTTCGCTCAGTAAATCGCTTTTATTGAACACCAACCAGCGCGGCTTGGCGGCCAGGTCTTCAGCAAAATTGGCCAATTCTTGCGCTAAACTTTCAATGCTGGCGGCCAAAAATTGCGCATCTGAATGCGCTTGCGCTGAGTTATCAAGCGGTGCCACATCCACAACATGTAAAAGCAAAGCCGTGCGACTTAAATGCTTCAAAAATTGCACCCCCAGTCCCACGCCTTGCGAGGCACCGGGCAAAAGTCCTGGCACATCAGCGACAACAAAACTTTCGCCTTCGGCCACCCGCACCACACCGAGATGCGGATAGAGCGTGGTAAAAGGATAATCCGCCACTTTGGGACGCGCCGCTGAAATGGCGCGAATCAGGCTTGATTTACCGGCATTGGGTAGCCCTAATAAACCAACATCTGCCAAGACTTTGAGTTCTAAACGTAATTTTCGGCTTTCCCCAGGCGTGCCTGGCTTACTTTGCCGTGGCGTGCGATTGATGGAACTTTTGAAACGGGTATTACCGAGGCCATGAAACCCGCCTTTGGCCACCAACACCCGTTGACCTATGGCAGTAATATCAGCAAGCAGCTCTTCGGTGTCAAAATCATAAACTTGCGTTCCCAGGGGCAGCGGAATAATACAATCGGCACCACGGGCACCGGTGCAGTCCTTGTTGCCGCCGCCTTCGCCATGTTGAGCGCGAAATTCCCGCTGAAACTGAAAATCCACCAGGGTATTTAAGTTGCCATCACCAACCACAAAAACATCGCCACCGTCGCCACCATCACCGCCACTTGGACCACCGAAGGGAATAAATTTCTCGCGGCGAAAACCCACTTTGCCATCCCCGCCTTTGCCAGCATGAACGACAATCCATGCCTCATCTACAAATTTCATGGGATAACGCTAAATTAAAATGTGTCCGAACAGGTATTAAGAAAAAAGTGAACTTCTGCGTCCAGGAATTAACTGTCAGCCGTGGCAGCAGGAACGACGGAAACACTGCGGCGATTAAAACGACCGCCATAATTAAATTGCACCACGCCATCGCTCAGCGCGAACAAGGTGTGATCGCGGCCAATACCAACATTATCGCCAGGATGAAACGCCGTACCACGTTGACGAACAATGATATTGCCAGCGCGAATCGCTTGACCGCCAAAAATTTTCACGCCGAGACGCTTGGATTCCGAATCGCGACCGTTGCGCGAACTACCACCCGCTTTCTTATGTGCCATGGTTGTTGCCTACCTTAAAATGTAAAAACGAAAAACGAAAAATAAAATAAACCAAGAAAACAAAAAAAACTTGAGAAAACAGAAAAACTTAGGCAGCCGGATGAATGGCCTTGATTTCCACTTCAGTAAAATACTGGCGATGCCCTTGATGTTTCAGGTGATGCTTACGGCGACGAAATTTGATGATCCGCACTTTATCCCCCCGTCCCTGCCGCTTGACTTCCGCCTCGACGCGGGCTTCCGCCAGCACAGGCGTACCGACTTGCAACTGCTCACCATCGGCGATCAGCAATACCTGATCGCAGACCCACAGGCCGCCTTCTTCTATCGGGAGCTTCTCAATGCGCAAGGTATCGCCTGGCGCAACGCGGTACTGTTTACCGCCGGTTTGAATAACTGCATACATGGCCACACCCCTAGGGTTTATCGCTAACTTGATAAAAGTGCGCGAGTTTACAGAGGTTGTGCTTTGCGGTCAAGGCATGTTTTTGCTATTCACTATTAGAAAATACTGCTAGCATGACGCGCTATGCCCTTGCCACTGCCTTAAGAATAATTTACATGGATATCAAAAGCATAACTGAACTTATTGCCGAAGATTTCGCCGCAACCGATACTTTAATCAGAACGCGGCTGCATTCGGATGTCGCACTTATCAATCAGTTAAGTCACTATATTATCGAGGGCGGCGGCAAACGGCTGCGCCCGTTGTTATTGCTGCTCCTAAGCCGCGCCTTGGGCTACAGCGGCCCGGCGGCAACGCTTCTGGCCGCGGTGGTGGAATTTATTCACACCGCCACCTTGCTGCATGATGATGTGGTGGATGAGTCGGCTTTACGACGCGGCAAAAAAACCGCCAACGCCGTTTTTGGTAATGCGCCGAGTGTCTTGGTTGGCGATTTTCTCTATTCCCGCGCCTTTCAGATGATGGTGGAGGTCGGCAATATGGAAATTTTGGCGATTCTGGCCGATGCCACCAATACTATTGCCGCCGGTGAAGTCATGCAGTTGCTGCATTGTTTTGAACCGGATATTGACCAAAACCGTTACTTCGCCGTCATTGATGCCAAAACTGCCAAACTTTTTGAAGCCAGTTGTGCGATAGCCGCCGTGTTAGCACAAAGTCCTGCGCCGCTGCGCCAGGAATTAACCTGCTTTGGACGGGAAATAGGTCTTATTTTTCAACTGGTTGATGATATTTTGGATTATACTGGCGATAGCGCCAATCTCGGCAAAAACGTCGGCGACGACCTCGCCGATGGCAAAATCACCTTACCGCTGATTTTTGCGCGTCAAGCCGCCAGCGAACAAGAAAAAAATCTTTTAGATCAAGCGATTCGCAATGGAAACAGTGAAGCCTTACCGGAGATTTTAGCGATTATTCACAAAACTCAAGCCGTGGCCAAAAGTTATGCTGAAGCTGAAAAAATTCAAGCCAAGGCTTTGGCAAGATTGCTGATTTTACCGGCTTCGCCGCATCGGGATGCCCTGCAACACTTGACGGAAAATTCGCTCAAGCGGCAAAGCTAAGTACTATGATTTCCCACCGTTACCCCGTCGCAACCAAGATAACATGCTGATTTCCTACAAATATAAATTTTTATTCGTGCATATTGCCAAAACCGGCGGCACCAGCATCCGCGCCGCCTTGGCACCGTTGCTTTGGCAAGACGGCGTGAGTTCATTGCGCTGGTTCTGTCATCGCTTGAGTCACGCCACCGGCCACCGTTTGGGCAGCAAATTTCCCCGTCACGCCAAGGCTATCGCGGCTTTGGAAATGCTGCCGCGTGAGACATTTTTTTCGCTCTATCGCTTTGCTTTTGTTCGTAATCCCTGGGATTTGCAAGTCAGTTCTTACCACCATCTCCAACGCGAGCGACCGGCTTTGGTCGGCGAGCGTACCTTCAAAGAATTTCTCGCCTGGAAGCTTTCAGCCAGCCGTCCCTATCAATATCATCTCGATACAGCAATCACCTTACAATGTCACTATCTCTATGATTTAGATGGAAAAATATTGGTAAACAAAATTGGCCGCTACGAAAAACTGACCGACGACTTTGCCGAAATTTGTGCGCAGCTCGGCATCCCAATGCCCAAACTACCGCATCACCGCCAAGCCAAAGACCGCCAAGACTATCGGGGGTATTACGATGCCGAGAGTCGTGCGTGGGTGGCGGATTTTTTTAAGGAAGACATTGAAAAATTGGACTATAGCTTTTAAGCCGGGTTTTTCACGGACGTAGGCTTTTGGCAGAGATTTTTTGACGGCACTTTGGCCAGGCTTTTCATGCAAAAACCCTTTATCGTGTTAAAAATTTTTCGCAATTTTCTCGATAAAGGGTAATAAAAAAAGCATTGAAAAGCAAAGAATTAACCGATCCAGGCGTGATCTAGCACATCTAAACGAATGTCTTTAATAAATTCTTCGTTACCGGCGCGTACCGTTAAACGTCCCAAGCGAATGCCTGGGGTGGCAAAACTAAAGCGACATTCAAAAATGCCTTCTTGGCGTTCAATAGTGTTTTGAAAATGCAGATTTTCCACGGTGAATTGACAGTCGGCTTGACCGGCACCGGCAAGGTAAGCCTGGATGACAAATTCTTTGTTGGGGACAACGCGATAAACCTGGGGATCACGGTTTGGGTTATATTGCAAGTTATTGACTTTAACTAATTTTACTAGCGGCATTAGCAACTCCTTATAATCGTTATAGTGAAAAGGCTATGATACGCAAAAGTGCTTTTAAGTAAACTCCTTGCCGGAGGTCTTTTTTTACGGGTTTAGCTAGGACAAGCCTCAAAAGCACCTGATAAATGTCATGAAATTGCCAGTAGCCTGGTTGCAACAGCGCAACGAAGGCAGATTCTACGATTGGATTAACTGCTGGTACAACTGCCAATGCGCGTCGGCCATGGTTTCCAAGGAAAAGTCTTTTTGAACCAAAGTCTTACCTTGTAAAGCCCAAGCATCACGCAGGCGTGGCGTGGCCAATAATTCGGTCAATTTTGCGACCCAAACCGACACTTCGCCCAGAGGCAGTAATTGTTCAGGATTTTGAACCACTTCAGGGATACCGCCAACCGGATGACTCAATACCGGCAGCCCGGCCGCCGCCGCTTGCAATAAGGAAACCCCCAAACCTTCGGCAAAAGCCGGATGCAATAAGAGATATAAACAGGGGAAAATCTCTGCCAAATCCTCACGAAAGCCATAAAAATGCACTTGCTTAGCCCAGGGTTTCAAGGCCACCGCAGCACGGATTTTTGGCTCTAAAATCCCTTTACCAAAGAACAACATCTGTACATTGGGATGCGCCGGTAGCACTTCTCCCAAGACTTCCAATAAAAAATGATGACCCTTGCGCGGGATAAATTGCGCACTCATGCCCAACCAAAGCGCCTCCGGCGACAAACCCAAACGGCTGGCGATGACCTGCCGTTGACAAGGCTTTTGCCATTCCTGAATATTGACAGCACTATGAATCATAAAGAGTTTTTCCGGCGACAGATATTTTTTTAACAAACTGCTGATAGCATTGGAAATCGTCAATACCGCATCGTATTGCGCATATTTATACTGCGCCAGCGGCCAAAATTCGGCATTGTCCACCCGTCGCACCAAAAGGCTTTTGCTGCCAAAACGTTTGGCCAAGGCACCCACCCAAGCATCAATGCCGCGACGACTATGCACCACCAGCAAATCAGCTTTTGTTTCGGTCAATAAATCGCGCAGTTTGGCTTGCCACGATAAATCAAGCTCACCACGATAGGGCCAAAAATGGCCTAAGACATTGTTTGGCCATGATAAAGTTGCTAAAGCACTGTCGCTTGGTGCCAGCAAATGATTTTCCAACGGATAAGCCGCTAAACCTTCCAACAGATAACGTACCTGCTGTGCGCCGCCATAAAGATGTCGTCCAGCTTCTAAGTGTATAATTTTCATCATGATAAAACTTCCAAAAGTGCCGAAAAAACCAACTCTGGCGTAAGCTGCTGTAAACAAGGATAAACCTGAACGCGGCGCCCGGGACAGCGGGGTTTTCGACCACATGGCGAGCAACTTATTGGCAAATATAAAATTTTTCCACGTGCTTCAGGCTGTTCATTTGACGTGCGCCCGGGCATTCGGATGTAGGGGCGCGTCGAACCAAACAACGCCAAAGTCGGCACGCGCAAGGCCAAGGCGGCGTGCGTCCAGCCGGTGTCCACGCCAATCACCGCCTGCGCCTGGGCAAGGTATTGCAAGGCTTCGGATAAGCGGGTTTCGCCGGCGAGGTTTTGTACGGCAAGTCCGGCAAAGGCCGCTTCCGCCGCCGCACGGTCGGCAGGCGCTCCCAGAACGCTTACGGAAAAATTATTTTTGAGCAGGCGCTGGACTAAAGATCGCCAATGTTCGCCTGGCCAATGTTTTTGTGGACGGGTGGTAAAAGGCACGATGACCACACCCGGTCGCAGCCGCTGTGTTACCTGCGTTTGCGTTGGCGGCAAAAAAACCAAGGTCTTGGTCGCATCAGCAGGCGCTAAAAAAAGCGCCGGGTCGCTTGGCGTAAGCCACGGTTGTGCCAGTTGCGCCGCCAAACCCAACTGTTCTGCTAAAAAAAGGTATTCGGAAGCAAAATCGGCTGGGTCGCCACCGCGACGAATGATTTTTTGTCCCCAGATAAAATTTTTTTCCTGATTACCCAAACTGATTTTTTGCTGTGCTGGCAAATTTTTTAATAAAAATGAACCCTTGTGTAAACCATGCAAGTCTATGGCCAGATCATAAGCGGGCAGATCGGCAAAAAAACGGCGGTAAAAACTGCGCCAGCGCTTGCCAGCGCTCAACCAGTTTCCGCTTTTCACGGCTTGAAAAAAGGCTTTTTTAGGAAAGGGGATGATCCGCGCAATAGCCGGATGGCCAGTCCAAAAATCGGCCAAAGCTGCATCCACTAGCCAATCCACCTGAATGCCAGCACGAAAAAGCGGCGGTAATAAAGTCGAGGCAAAGACCAAATCGCCGATAGCACCTAGACGGAGTAATAAAACGCGCTTCATGGATCTTCCAAAAAATCCAGCGGATCAGCAAACGACGGTGTCAGTGTCTGACGCAAGCGGCAACGCAAGGCCAGTTCGGTCAAAGTCCACCAGAGACGTAACGGCGGCTGTCGCGCCAAAAATTTTTGCACGCCCGCCGCCGGAAAAACCTGAGACAGCACTCGTGGTAAAATTTTTTCCAAGCGCAACAAACGACTAGGCGTTAAGAGCGCTTTGATGGGCACCTGAAAGCCTTGTTTCGGCGCATAGCGGATCGCCGGCGGTAAAAAAGTCAAGGTTTGCCGTAAGAACTTTTTTCCTTGTTTTTTACTGCTGTCTGCCGAGCGACCGATTTTACAGGCATCCGGCAAGGATAGACCAAACAGCAACAGCTCCAGCGCCGACCAGGGCACCCGACCTTCGAGACCGTGCGCCATCAGCATACGGTCGGTTTTTGCCAGAAGATTTTCGGGTAAAAACAAGGCAGTATCCAGACATTGCTGCCGTTGCAAGCGGCTTAAACCCAAGCCTGCACTCTGCTGCCAAAGTTTTGGCAAAGGCGAAAAGGCGGCAGCATCGGCATCAGCATCGGGAAACAAATCGCGCCAGCCTTGAAAAAGCCATTGATTGGACAAACGAAAACCTGAGGTTTTCGGCCAAAACAGCCTTTTGAGCACAGCTTCCACCGGCGAGGCAAAATAGCGGCCATAACCGGCAAAACCCTCATCGCCGCCTTCGCCAGAAAAGACTACCCGTTGTCCTTGCGCCGCCGCCTGTTCAGCCAGATAAAAGGTCGGCAAATTGGCCAAATCCACCATGCCTTCGTCAGCCGCCCAAACCACCGCTGGCCAACGCTGCCATAAATCGTCAAGCGAAACTTCCAGCACTTGTAAGGTTTGTTGGCAAGCCTTTGCCCAGGCCAGCGCCAAGTCACTTTCGTCGCGCAGGCCAGGTTTTAACTGTCGCGCTGCTTGCGGCCAAGCGACTGTCCATAAAAGACTTTTCGACGGCAAACTTGGCAAAAGTGCCGAAGAATCAATACCACCGGATAAAAATAAGCCTAGCGGTCGCTCGCCCAAACGGTGCGCTTGTAGGGTGTTGGCAAACAACGCCTGCCATTCGTCGTGCCGCTCATTTGCTGACTGCCGCTGCCGCTGTTCGCTTGCCGCCGCCACCGCTGGGAATAATTGCCAGTAAAAAGTTTTTTTCGGCGCTGGCAGCCAAGTTTTACCCAGCGCTGCACCATCAAGACAGAGGCATTGGCCGGGCGCTAACCGTTCAATATCCGGCCATAAGGTTTGTCCATCGCCAATACAGCCTTGCAAGAGTAACTGTTTGACGGCCAAAGGATTAAAACCCGGTTTCGTTAAAAATGGCCACAGCGCTTTGCTTTCAGAAGCAAAATAAAAACCTTCGGATGTATTCAGAAAAAACAATGGTTTAATACCGATGGCATCGCGAACCAGCCAGAGTTGCCGCAGACGCTTATCGAACAGCGCAAAGGCAAACATGCCTTGCAAACGCGCAAAGCCTCGGTCACCAAAGCGTTGATATACCGCCAAAATCGCCTCGCTGTCGGAGGCCGTTTGCCAGGGATAATCGGTCAGTTGTCGGCGTAACTGTGGATAGTTGTAAATTTCGCCATTAGCAACCAAAACTAAATTTTTATCTTGGGAAAACAATGGCTGGGCACCACCAGCAATATCCACAATAGCCAGCCGCCGATGCGCCAAACCAACCGCCTCATCCACAAAAAAGCCTTCGCCATCAGCACCCCGATGCGCCAACCGCTGTGCCATGATTTGCAGTTTGCCGTGGATTTCGGCCTGGTGTGGCGACTGCCACGACCAAAAACCAGCGATGCCGCACATGCCTTAGCGCAACCGTTTGGAAAAATCACGAAAAGCTGGATGCTTCGCGTCTTCCAGCCATTCAAAAAGCAGCGATTCAGCGGAAGTAATGATCACGCCAGCCTGACGCATTCGCGTTATGGCATTGTTTTTATTGAACTCTTTGCGAGACAACACCGCATCTTCGACCACAAAAACGCTTTTTCCCTGATTAAACAAGGCCAAGGCCGTTTGCAAGACACAGATATGGCTTTCAAGGCCAAGCAAGACCACCTGTGGCCGTTCTTTCGGTAACTGCCAAAGCGTTTCGGCGGAAAAACAAGTTTTGTCGCAGTAATGACCGCGTGGTAAATCGAGCAACCGCGCCTGTAAACTCGGCAAAGTTTGCCCTAAGCCTTGCGGATATTGTTCGCTATAAAAAATAGGTATCGTCAATGCCTTGGCAGCATCAAGGAGTAATTCCCAGGTCGCCAAGGTCGCCGCCTGCGCACCTTCCGGCATGGCCTGAAGGAGCTTTTCTTGCGCGTCAATTAGCAATAGCGTCGAAAGTTTTTCTTTGCAAAACAGCAATTTACTCATGTGCTTCTCAAGTGCGCGATAATTATTTCAATCGGTTGCTTTAAATTATTTCGGCGCGACCAAGAGGTCGTTGATCGCGGCCAAATCGGCTTCGCTTAAGGTGCCAGCGGCTTGTTTTAAACTTAAGCTATTCAAAATATAGCTATAACGCGCGTTCGCTAAATCGCGTTGTGCCGCAAACACCAAACGCAAGGCATTCAATACGTCCACGGTGGTACGGATGCCAACTTCAAAACCAGCTTCGGTGGCTTCTAAAGCCGTCTGACTGGAAACCAGTGCTTGTTTGGCGGCAGTGACTTGCGCAATGGCGGTGTTGACACCACGGAAACCGTTGCGGGTTTGCTGATTGGTGTTGCGTTCTTGCTGCAAATAAAGCTGCAAATTTTGCTCGACTTGTTGCGTGGCTTGTCGCACCCGCGAGCGAATCGCGCCGCTGGTGTCAAAGGGCACATTTAATTGTAAGGCGATTGCCGCATCTTGGCGGCTAAAAGTCGTGTCAGGATTGCGATTCTGGTCGCGGCCACTCAAGGTATAACTCGCCTGCCAATCCACGGTGGCACCATTGGCGGCTTTTTGTACCTGGACATTATTTTGCGAGGATTCCAATGCCTTGCGGCGTTGCAATAAGCCTAAATTCTGCGCTTGCGCAAGTTGTACCCACTCTTCCATGACATTCGGCTCTGGCGGATTGAGCAGCAGATTCTCGCCCAATTCAGAGAGCGCCGCGTAACGCTGATTGACCAGCACCGCCAAGGCTTCATAGGCATTGTCTAAGTCATTTTGCGCGGCGATTTCCTGACTGACCGCGGCATCAAATGAGGCTTGCGCTTCGCGCACATCGGTAATAGCGATCAAACCAACATCGAAACGCGCTTGTGCTTGCTCCAATTGCCGAGCAATGGCCTCTTTTTCGGCGACAGCAAAACGTAGCCGATCTTGCGCTGATAACACGGCAAAATAGGCATCGGCGACGCGAAAAAGCAGATTCTGCTGCTCAAAAGCCAAATTTAATTCCGACTGCGCCACGCCAAGTTCCGCCTGGGTGATATTGGCGCGGATCAACCGGCTGTAAATATTCTGGGAAAGGATGGCGCTGACACTGGCATTGAGAGTCACGCTGTCCACATCGGCAGTCTGCGCGTCACTGGAAATAACATCGCCATAACCAAGACTCGCATTGCCGGACAAGGCCGCTTGCAGGCGTTTTTGCGCCTTGGCCTGGTCAATGGTTTCTCGGTCGGCGGCAAAGGCAAATTCCGCGGCTTTAAGTTGCGTATCATTGGCTAAGGCATCCCGATACGCCGTCAATAAGTCCACTGAAAAAGCGCTGCTGCTCAAAAAAGCCAGCGTCAATAACCACAACTGCAACCCAAACTGTCGAAAAAATACTTTCTGCATTTTGATCCCTTGTAAAGAATAATAAAAAGCCAGCACAAAAAACCTCGGCATCATCGGCCAAGTGCCAAGGTCAAGCAAGGAAAGTGCCAAAAAGCCGTCGGCTTGTCGCAAGGAGAAGACTAGCGAGTCCAGTATTGCGGCAGGCGCTTTCTCTAGTGCTAATAACGCGGCAGCTGGCGATCCGCGGTCAAAGACCAAGCATCAATGCCGCCTTGGATATTGATAAGCTTATCAAAACCTTGACTCTGTAAAAAATACGCCGCCTGTAAACTGCGCATCCCATGATGACAAAGCAGTGCCAAAGGCTGTTCTTTGGCCAGCGTGGGGAAACGCGCCGGTAACTGTCCCAAAGGGATTAACTGACTGTTTTCAATGTGGACAATTTCCCATTCCCAGCGCTCGCGCACGTCAATCAGCACCATTTCCGGCGCTTGTGGCCATAAGCGCAAAAAGGCTTCGGGACTGAGATTTTTAATCATAAAATCTTTTGAATTTTTTCATTAAATTTTAGTTAAAAAACAAATTTCGCCGGTTTTCCGGCATGAAGCAAATAGGGCACGACGGTTTCAAACAGCACTTCTTGGCGAAAATCTTGGCTACCAACGCGGGTGAACAAGGTCATCTGCATCGCAGGTGCCTCGCCGACGATGGCCAACAGCCGTCCGCCGATGCTCAAGGCTTGCCGATAAAATTCCGGCAGTTGATACACCGCGCCGGTCAAGACAATGACATCGTAACGCGCCACCGCATCGTAACGCGCTGCGGCATCGGCGGTGCGCAAAATAACGTTATTTAATTCAATTGCTTGCAAACGACTTTGCGCAAGATATTTAAAAGTTGCAAAAATATCCACGCTATGCACCAAAGCTGCCTGGCTTGCCAAACAGGCGGTAAAAAAACCGCTGCCGGTGCCAATTTCCAGCACGACTTCTTGCGGACGGATAGCCAGCGCTTGCAACATTCGTGCTTCTTCTTTGGGTTCAAGCATTTGCTGACCTTCGATCAGCGGCAGCCGGAGGTCGGCATAGGCCAGCGCCTGCTGTTCCGGCGCGACAAAAGTATGGCGTGGCAGACGACCGAATAAATCTAAAACTTGCGGATTTAACACCTGCCAGGGACGCAATTGCTGTTCGATCATCTTTTGACGGGCAAGGGCAAAAGCCGCATCATGCGCGGCATTCGGATGCGAGGAGGGGTTTTGTGGCATGGCGGGTGCAGAAGAAAGCGTCTCGGTCATAAGTTTTTCTTTGAAAAGGTTCGTTTTTATAAAAAATTACTTAGCAAGTCCGAAAGTTTAGTCGCATCGGCGCAGCACAGCAACCACTAGCGCCGGCCTTTCCCGCGCCGCCATTCTGCCGTTATTTTTGACTAGCACGCTAAAAAAACACTTATGAATCATCCCAATGCCGCAGTTCTCAACGAACTTCGCCAAGCTATCGCCTACTGTCCGCTGCGCTTGCAACCGGCACTCCAACGCCGTCTGGCCAATCTTGCGACGCAACCGGCAGCACTTGCCGAACTTCGCCAAAAAATTCAACAGGCTATTGCCGAAAGTGAACAACGTCTAGCTACCCGTCCCGCCCTGCATTATCCCGATCTGCCTGTGAGTCAGGAACGGGAAAAAATCAAAAATTTGTTATTAAATCATCAAATTGTTGTAATCGCTGGCGAAACTGGCTCTGGCAAAACCACGCAATTGCCAAAAATTTGCCTGGAAGTCGGTCGGGGAATTTTGGGACTCATCGGCCACACCCAACCACGACGCATCGCTGCGCGCAATGTCGCGCTACGTCTGGCCGACGAACTCAAAAGTCCTTTGGGGCAAGCGGTCGGCTATCAGGTACGTTTTGAGGAAAAACTTTCTAAAAACAACTACATCAAAGTGATGACCGACGGCATTTTGCTGGCGGAAATGCAGCAATATCCCGATCTCCTCGCCTACGACACATTAATTATTGATGAAGCCCACGAGCGCAGCTTAAACATTGATTTTTTGCTCGGTGTCTTAAAAAAGCTGTGCCAACAACGGCCTGAACTCAAAGTGATCATTACCTCAGCAACGATAGATCATAAGCGTTTTGCCGAATTTTTTGCCGCACCAGTGCTAGAAATCGCCGGACGCAGTTATCCGGTAGAAATTCTTTACCATGATTATCAAGAAGAAGAACAAGAATTTGGCGAAGCCATCGTCGAGGTGATCGAGGTCTTACAAAAAAAACATGGCAGCGGCGACACCTTAATTTTTTTACCGACCGAAAAAGCCATTTTTGAAAGCAAAGCCTGGTTAGAAAAGACTTTTCAGCAACGCTATGACATTTTGCCCTTATTTGCGCGTCTCAATGCCGCCGAACAACAAAAAGTCTTTGGCGACAGTCATAAAACCAAGTTGATTTTAACCACCAACGTCGCTGAAACCTCGCTGACCGTGCCAGGGATTCGCTATGTCATTGACAGCGGTTTAGCGCGCTTACGCCGCTATAGTCCGCGCAGCAAAATTGAACGCTTACCCATTGAAATGATTTCAAAAGCTGCCGCCAATCAACGCGCTGGTCGTTGCGGACGGATTGGTCCCGGCATCTGCGTGCGGCTCTATAGCCTAGAAGCCTTTGAAGCACAAGCTGATTTTACGCCAGCGGAAATTCTCAGAAGCAACTTAGCGGCGGTGATTTTGCAATTGGATTTGCTTAAACTCGGTCGTATTGAAGATTTTCCTTTTTTAGAAGCACCGGATAGCCGGCAAATTCAAGACGGTTATAGCTTATTATCCATGCTCGGTGCTTGGCATGATCATGGCGAAATCAGCGCTTTAGGGCAAAAACTGGCAAAACTCCCCCTTGACCCGCGCTTGGGACGGATTTTGCTTGCCGCCGCCGAAAAAAATGTCGTCAGCGAACTTTTGATCATCGTTGGTTTTTTAGGTTTGCAAGACCCTCGCGAGCGGCCAAACGACCGTGCTGCCGCCGCTGATGATAAACATCGTCGTTTTCACGATGGCATTTCTGACCTGCACGCGATCTTAAATTTATGGCTGTATCTAAGCTGGCAACAGCAAAGTGTAAGCAAAAATAAATTTCGCGAATTGTGTCGGCGGGAATTTATCGCTTATAGCCGATTTTTAGAATGGCAAAGCGTGGTGCAAGAACTTGAAAATGCTTGTAAAGAAGATCAAGATCACTTCAAAAATTTTGCTGGCTTAAAACTGCCACCCTTAGAAAAAATCGCCGATATTCCTTGGACAAAATGGCCGCAAGCCGCCATTCATCAAACCTTTTTAAGCGGCTTTTTGGATCAGATCGCCATGAAAGATAAGAAAAAAGATAAAAAAGATAAAGACCAAGGTGACTTTATCGCCGCTCGCAATCGGCGGGTGTTTTTATTCCCCGGCTCAAGCCTCAATAAAAGCCCGCCGCCGTGGTTGGTAGTCGGCGAAATCATGGAAACCTCCAAAGTTTTTGCTCGGCATGTCGGTGCTATTGATCCCAATTGGTTGGAAAAAATCGGCGAACACTTAATCAAAAGTGAATATTATCAGCCACATTGGGATAAAATTGCCGGCGAGGTTTATGTCTTTGAGCGCGTTTTTCTCTACGGTTTGATAATCGTTGATAAACGCAAAAAACGTTATGCGCCGATAGACCCGACGGCGGCCAGAAAAATTTTTATTCAAGAAGGACTTATCCCTGAGGACGGCTATGGCGAAGTGCTACCGGATTTTTTGCAACAACAGCAAAAGCATCTGCAGTTATTAACCGAACAGGAAGCCAAACGTCGCCAAGGCGGACTTTTGCCAAATGCCATTGATTTAGAAGATTTTTATCAAAAATGTCTGCCGAAAGAAGTCGTTGGCCGCCGCAGCTTAGAAAAAGTCTTGGAAAAAATGTGCGACCGCTGCCGTTTTCCTGAAGCCTGGCAAGCCGTGCCCTTAAATCAAGCCGACTATCCCGACACGTACCACGTCGCCGGTGCTCGCCTGACGCTTTCCTATCATTTTGAACCCGGGCATCCCAATGACGGCATCAGCATCGCCATTCCCCTGCCAGTCTTGACGGCTTTGCCAGCCGCCGCTTTCAGCGCCACCATTCCGGCTTGGCTTTCCGAAAAAGTGCAGCAAGCCTTAAAAAGCCTGCCGAAAAATTTGCGGAAAAATCTCTTACCGATCCATGACACGGCGGCCAATCTTTTACCCGAATTAGCGCCTTTATTAGCACAAGGCCATGACTTTTTTCAGGCTTTGACCAAAATCTTGCTGCAAAAGCATAATTTAAGCCTCAAAAACAGCGATTGGCGTACCGATTTAATCGAGGACTATCTTTTTTATAACTTTCAAATTATTGATGAAAATGACAAAATTTTTGACAGTGGCCGCGATTTATTGACCTTACAAAAACGCTTTGCTGAACAAAGCCGTTTGGCCTTTGAAAAAAAATTGGCACAAAGTTGGCAGCGGCTCAATGTCAAAACGTTTGATTTTGAGTTACCTGAACGCATTGAAATAGAAGGGATTCCAGCTTTTCCAGCGGTCATTCCAGCCAGCGAAGACAGCGTTGACCTTAAACTGTTAGAAAGCCCGCAAGCGGCCTTACACCAAAGCCGCCAAGGCATTCGGATTCTCTTACGCCAAGCCTTAAAAAAAGAACTCAAAGAACTGGAAAAAAATCTCTCTATCAAACAATTACAACTGGCTGGTTTAAGCCTTGGTGATCATAAAAATCTGCAACAGAGTTTATTACGCGCCTTATTAGATGATCTTTTTAAGGAGCATTTACCGCGAAGTCCACAACAGTTTGAAAATATTGTTAGTCAGGGAAGAAAAAATCTTTTACCCCAAGGCCAAGTATTATTAAAATTAACCTTGCAAATTTTAGAAACAACCTTGGCGTTACGAAAAAAAATCGAAGAAAATAAATCACTTGCCACGGTTATTACCGGCAAAGATATTTTGGAACAATGCGCGAGTTTAGTTTATCCGGGGTTTATTGAAGAAATTCCTTTACGCTATTTGCAAGCCTATCCACGTTATCTCGCTGCCGCCGAAAAGCGCTTGGAAAAAGCCGGTTACAAACCGGATCAAGACCGGCTGCGCCATGGGCAATTTGCGCCGTTATGGGAGAAATTCAAACCGTTATGGGAGAGCCGACGGCAGGAAAGCGCGGTGATGGCGTTTCGCTTTTTACTGGAAGAATGGCGGATTCAAGTCTTTGTCCAAGAACTTGCCGCCAAAAATCGCGTTTCGCAACATAAGTTGCAGGAAAGCTGGAAAGATTTAACCGGCGAGGAGGGTTTCTAAAAAAACAGCCGGCGCGAGCCGAAAAGCCAGCGTTTAGTTTTTAGGAAAGGTTGTTTGCTCAGGCTTTTCCTCGTCATGCGTTTCCAACTCATGATAATTCTTAGCAAAACGATGATCAGCAAACATCAAAACCAAAGCGGCAATGGTTAAAATAACGATGCAAAGGCTGATGACGATCAACAGATAAAGATGAAAATCGCTGTCCACCTGCTGCACGTCAATCACCAAATGCCGCGCCAAAGCGGTGATGGCAATATAGATCAAAAATTGCACCGGCAGACGGCGGGTTTTGAAGTAGATACCAACCATCGCCCCCAGCTCTAAATAGATGAATAGCAACAAAATATCTTTTAATTCGGCGCGGCCTTTCTGCATAATCTCGATGTATTCAAAAATAGCCGACCAAATCACCGTCGCGCCAATGACAAATAGCGCCAAAAAATGAAAAATATCAACGAGAAAATCACCAGCTCTTTGCACATGCTTGGAATAATGTTGCATCTTTTTTACTCATAAAAAATTAAAAAACCAAGCGCCTGCTGGACAGGCGCAAAAGTCAAAGACGGGATGTAGCGCGATCATCTCAACAAGTCAAGCTCAACTTTATGATTTTATTATTTTTCTCTTTAATCATTTGCTTAAACTTTGGCTTCAGGATTCGTTGAAGCCACGGCAAAGCTTAACGATATTTTTCCAACAAGACCTGCTGCGCTTGATAAGCCACCGCGCCGCCTTCTGGACGCAGACGTTGATAATGGCCATCGCTTTGTAAAAGCCAAGCAAAACAATTATCGGCAAGATAATTCTCAAAAATTTCTTCCAGCACCCGCGCTTTTAACTTGGGGTTGCGAATCGGAAAAGCCACTTCCACCCGCCGGAAAAAATTACGCGGCATCCAATCAGCGCTCGATAAATAAAGGTCTTCTTGGCCGCCGTTATAAAAATAATAAACACGATGATGTTCTAAAAAGCGACCTAAAATCGAGCGCACCCGAATGTTTTCGGATAAGCCGCTGACCCCCGGACGCAGTCCACAAACGCCACGCACGATTAAATCAATTTCCACGCCAGCTTGCGAGGCTTCATACATTTTTTCAATAACTTGTGGCTCAATCAGCGAGTTCATTTTGGCTTTAATCTGCGCTTTTTGCGAAGCTTTGGCAGCGGCAATTTCCCGATCTATGGCCGCCAGCACGCCGCTATGTAAGGAAAATGGCGCTGACCACAGTTGTTGTAATTCGCGCACCGCGCCCAAGCCGGTTAATTGTTGAAAAACCGCATGAACATCTTCGCAAACGGCTGGATCACAAGTAAAAAGTCCGTAATCGGTATAAAAACGCGCCGTGCTGGCATGATAATTACCAGTACCTAAATGCGCGTAACGCCGCAGATTTTCGCCTTCGCGTCGAACGATCAAGGTCAATTTGGCATGGGTTTTGAGATTGACCACACCATAAACCACTTGCACATTGGAATTTTGTAAACGGGTAGCCAATTGCACATTGGCTTCTTCATCAAAACGTGCTTTTAATTCAATGACTACCGTGACTTCTTTACCCCGTCGTGCTGCCGCACATAAGGCATCCACCAAAGGCGACTTGGTACCGGTGCGATATAAAGTCTGGCGAATCGCCAAAACATTTGGATCTTCAGCGGCTTGGCGAACAAACTCAATGACTGGGGTAAAGGCTTGGAAGGGATGATGAATTAAGACATCTTGCTGCTGGCCAATGACTTCAAAGATATTGACTGTGCTTTCAGGATCAATGCTTTGCACACTTTGCGGGGTATGATTCGGAAATTTCAAGTCAGGACGGCCAGCCAAATCATAAATCTGGGTTAAGCGGTTGAGATTAACTAAGCCATTGACTTGATAAAGATCAGCGGGAGATAACTGGAAATGCCCCAAGAGAAAATCGCTCACTTCGGCGGGACAATTATCAGCGACTTCCAAACGCACCGCTTCACCAAAATGCCTATCAAATAATTCCGCCTCCACCGCTTGAAGTAAATCATTGGTTTCTTCAGGATCAACAAAGAGATCGCTGTTGCGGGTGACGCGAAATTGATAACAGCCGGTAATGTCCATACCTGGAAATAAATCGCCGACATGCGCGTGCATAATCGAGGATAAAAAGACAAACTGTTTGTTATTGCCAGATAATTCGTTCGGCAAACGGATAATCCGAGGCAGGGAACGCGGCGCTTGCACAATCGCATAACGACATTCGCGGCCAAACGCATCTTTCCCTTCCAAAGAAACAATAAAATTCAAACTTTTATTAACAGTACGCGGAAAAGGATGTGCCGGGTCTAAATTCATTGGCGTTAAGACGGGCAATAACATCCGCGCAAAGTATTCAGCAATCCAATCTTTTTGCGCGGCATTCCAATGATTTCTCCGAACGATTTCAATGCCTTGTTCAGCCAGGGCAGGAACCACCACGTCATTAAATACCCGATATTGTTCTTCGACAAAGGCATGGGCACGCAGGCTGATAGCGCGCAATTGTGCTTCGGCGGTTTGACCATCTTCGCTCAATAAATCAAGACCGTGCTGCACTTGTTGCTTCAAACTGCCAACGCGGACTTCAAAAAATTCATCTAAATTGGTGCTGGAGATACATAAAAAACGCAGACGCTCTAGTAAAGGTAAACTTTTATCTTCGGCTAAACCTAAAACCCGTTGATTAAATTCAATAAAACTGAGTTCACGATTGATAAGTTTTTTGTTGTACATCGTTATACCTAAAAAAAGAAGAACAGAAAAAAGCGCCGTGCATTATGCGCAAATGGTGTGACAAGGCGATGACAACGGCCATAGCAGTAAAAAAAGGCAGCCGTACCCAAAGCACGACTGCCTAAAATGTCCTTTAGCCTGAACTTAAATTTTAACTTGCATTGCGTAACTGGCTGTTATAATTACGCAATTGTAAACGCTGATGGATGACCTTGGCTTGGTCTTCCGGCAAAGGCGAGGTTTGCAATAAATGCAAAGTTTTGCCGCTTTTGTTGGTGTAACTCACAACCTGGGTTTGTACACCATTCAGCATCAACTCAGCGCGTTTGGCCTCCGCGGCATCTTTGTCTTGGTAGCTACCAACACGCACGACCATTTTGCTTGGCGCAGCCGCTTTGGCAGCCGGTTTTTCCACGGGTTTAGCGGCTGCAACTTTGGCAGTTTCTACCGCTTTGGCAGCCGGTTTTTCCACGGGTTTAGCGGCTGCAACTTTGGCGGTTTCTACCGCTTTGGCAGCCGGTTTTTCCACGGGTTTAGCGGCTGCAACTTTGGCGGTTTCTACCGCTTCAACAACAGGCTTAGCAGATGATTCTTCAGAAGTTTTTTCGGCATTGAGATCCGCTACCACACGTTCGCGCAGCCGTTCAGTAGAACTAGCGGCATTGAGCGGCGTCACCGGCTGAATACGCTCTTTTTCGGGTTCAGTTAAAATTTTGGCAAATTCCAAGGCCATTTTGGGTGTAGCCGGCGCTGTCGCTTCGGCATTGACCGTTGGCGAAACGGCAACCAATTCCGTGGCTTTGGCTTCCAGCACCATAGGTTCCGGTTTAGCCGGTAGTGCTTTGCCGCTCATCACAAACCAAGCGACAAATAATAGCGCTGGCAAGGTAGCTAAAGTCAGCCATTGCCAAGGCAGCAATTGCAAAGAAAACAACGCGGTAGATTTACTACGGCGGCGTGCAAGACGAGCAGAACGGCGAGTGGCCATATCACATTTCCTCAAGAGGTTGAATATTCAAAAGTTGTAAACCATTGTGCAGCACTTGCTGGACGGCCAACAGCAAAGCCAAACGGCCTTGACGCTGCACCTCTTCTTCAGCAAGAAACTGATATTTATGATAAAATCCGTGAAAACGCTGGGCAAGTTCGCGCAAATACTGAATCAACAGTTGCGGCGCACGCTCCATTGCCGCCTGTTGCAACCAAGTCGGATAGTCGGCAAGCCAGCGCAACAACGGCAGCATGGCTTCGGCTTCGCCGGCGGCAACCGTCAGCGTCAGCGTCGGTAACAAAAAACCTTTTTCTTGCGCTTGCCGCAAGACACTGGCCATGCGTGCATGGGCGTATTGCAGATAATACAAAGGATTATCCTGGGACTGCGCGATGGCCAAATCCAAATCAAAATCCAAATGCTGCTCAATTTTGCGCTGAAGATAAAAAATCCGTGCCGCATCGTTGCCGACTTCGCCCCGCAATTCGCGCAGGGTGATAAACGATCCGGAACGGGTGGACATCTGCACTTTTTCACCCTGGCGATACAAGGTAACAAATTGAACCAAAAGCACTTCCAGGCGTTTCGGATCAATGCCTAAAGCGCTTAACGCCGCATGTAAGCGTGGCACATAGCCGTGGTGATCAGCTCCCCAAATATCAATGACTTGATCAAAAGCGGGTCTTGCTACTCGCGCCTGAAATTTTTGCCAATGGTAGGCAATATCCGAAGCAAAATAGGTATATTGACCATTTTCCCGTTGCACTACCCGGTCTTTTTCGTCGCCAAAACGGCTGGCCGCAAACCATAAAGCGCCGTCTTGTTCATATAAATGTCCGGCCTTGGCCAAGGTGTCCAAACACTCCGCCAGTAAACCTTGATCGGTTAAGCTCGCCTCGGAAAACCAGGCATCGTAATCCACAGCAAATTCTTGTAAATCTTGACGAATATCGGCAAGAATTTCGTTTAAAGCATAGTCAAAAACGATTTGGTAAGCCGCAGCCAATCGCGCTTTGGCCAAGGCGATAGCGGCATCTACATAGGCCTCGCCCAGGTCTTCGGCACCATCAGCAGGCAAGTCGCTGTTTTGTAAAGGGCGATACAAGGCATCGCTATGCTTTTGCTGCAAAACTTGCGCAAATTCAGCAATATAATCGCCACGATAACCTTTACTGGGAAAAGCTGGCGTTTCGCCAAACAAGGCCAGATAACGCCACCACACGCTCGTCGCCAAAATATCCATCTGTCGGCCAGCGTCATTGACGTAATACTCCTGAAAAACTTCAAAACCAGCGGCTTTGAGAATATTCGCCAATACCGAACCCACCGCCGCGCCGCGTCCGTGACCGACATGCAAAGGTCCCGTCGGATTGGCCGAGACGTATTCAATTTGGATGCGCTGGCCTTTCCCAAGGTCACTACGGCCAAAGGCTTGACCTTGCTGACGAATCATCCCAATGCCCGCGGCATAAGCCAAGGGTGAAACATAAAAATTGATAAAACCTGGTGCTGCTGCCTCGACGTGCTGCAGCCAAGCTGGCAAGCGCAAGGCTTTGATTTCTGAAACAAGCGCCTCGGCTACAGCCAAAGGCGCGGTTTTTAGCGCTTTACCCAAGATAAAAGGCAGATTACTCGCCCAATCGGCTTCCGGCTTTTTGGCCGGACTTAAAGCCAAAGACGGCGTTTCCGGCAGCATCCATGCCTCACGTTCGGCTAAATGCTGATAGGCGGCGGCTAACAGCGCTTGTAAGGCCTGTTGCACTGCTTGCGCAAAAGGCACTTCGTCTTGCCATAAGGACAAAGCCTCAGCAATAATTTTTTCTTTGTTATCTGATAATAATGGTTGCATATTGCTAAACTACTTTAAGAAAAAAAAACAAACAACGGCGATTTTGGCTTTCGTCATACCTGTTGCATTTACAACACTTGTTGCGCATCCACATCAATGCGCCACTGCACACCGTTGGGCGGCTGCCAACGGCCTTCGCGGCGGCCTTGCGCCAAAATGCTTTGCAACCGGCCACGTGGTGCCAAAAACCACAGATGAAAACGCCAATAAATCTGCACTTTGGCCATCACTGCCGGCATCGGGCCAACGCTATCAAGGTCAGGGAAGGTCGCCATCAACCAGGTATGCAAGGTTTGTAAAGAGGCTTCGGCGGCCTCGGCTTTTTTACTGCGCGCTTCCACCACAATTAAACCACGGAAAGGTGGTAAATCGGCGGCTTGCCGTTGCATAAGGAGTGCCTTGGCGCAGGCGGCATAGCCCTGCTGCAATAACAGTTGCAATTCGGCATGGTCGGGAAAATGCGTTTGAATCATCACCACGCCGCGATTTTCCCGCCGTCCGGGTCGGCCAGCGACTTGCGTCAACTGCTGGGCGAAATGTTCTAAAGCACGAAAATCAAGACTTAACAAAGCACTATCGGCATTGACTACACCCACCAAATGCAAATGCGGGAAATCATGGCCTTTACTGAGCATCTGGGTGCCGACGAGTAGCGAGGCTTTATGTTCGGCAATTTCGCGCAGCAAGGCTTTTAAGGCGTGTTTGCTCTGGGTGTTGTCACTATCCACGCGCAGGACTTTTTCTTCAGGAAATTCGCTTTGTAGCGCTTCGGCCAGTTGCTCGGTGCCCAAGCCCACCGCCGTTAAATCATCACTTTGGCATTCAGGACAGCTTTTTGGCAGTGAAAATTGTCGGCCACAGGGATGACAAGCCAGATATTTTCGGCCTTTGTGATAGACCAGCGGTCGTTCACAGGCCGGACAGAGCGCCTTCCAACCGCAAGCATGACAAAAATACACCGGGGCAAAACCGCGCCGGTTCAAAAATAACAGGGCTTGCTTGCCCAAAAATAAACTTTCACGGATAGCCTGCAATAGCGCCGCCGATAAACCGCTGGCCAAGCGCTGACTGCGCACATCCACCAGTTTCACTTGTGGCAAGGCCGTGCCATGCGCGCGCGCAGTCAAATACAACGGCTGATAAGCGCCCGTTTGCACTTTGTAAAGCGTTTCCAAAGCTGGGGTCGCCGTCCCCAAGACTATCGGGATGTGCAGGCGCGAGGCGCGATAAATCGCCACATCACGGCCATGATACAAAGGCAAGTTTTCCTGTTTGTAGGCCAGGTCGTGTTCTTCATCTACGATGATCAACCCCAATCGCGCCAGCGGCAAAAATACCGCCGAACGGCTGCCAAGAACCACATCCAACTGCTGCGCCAGCGCCTGCTGCCAGAGATAGTCGCGTTGCCGGTCGGTTAAGGCCGAATGCCACAACCCCAGGCGGCTGCGTAAAGCCAAGGCCAAGCGCTCGGACATGGCCTCAACCAAGGCAATTTCCGGCACCAGCCACAGCACTTGCTGGCCTTTGGCCAAGACTTGTTCCGCCAGCGCCAAATACACCTCGGTTTTGCCGCTACCGGTTACGCCTTGCAGCAAGAACGGCTGAAAACGTCCAAAAGCCGCCAGCACCGCGTCCACGGCTTGCTGTTGTTCGGGATAAAGATTGACCTGCCGCTGGCCGCTGGTTTGGTAAAGCGGCAGGTCTTTAGGCAGTCTTTTTGTCCCGTTTTTTGGCGCTTTTTTGGCGGTAGTTTTGGCGCTTTTGCGTAAAACCGTGGGTAACATCGCCGCGCACACCAAACCCAAGGGCGCATGATAATAAGCACTTAACCACTGCGCTAAGTGCAGCGTAGCCTCGGAAAACACCGGCGCAGCATCCAAAACTGCGGTGATACTTTTAAGATTTTCCCAGGCGCTTGTCGTTGGCATCGCCAAGGCCACGGCGATGACCTGCCGCGACCCCAAGGGCACTTGCAGGCGCATCCCAGGGTAAATTTCGTCAGTGCATTGATAATCCAGAAGCTCCCACAGCGGCGCAAACACCGCAACTTGGACGATAGGCATTGCTTAAAGCGCTTCTTCGGCGCACACGCCGCTAAGCAAGGTCTGCAAAGCCGAGGCCAGCGCCAAAGACTTGACAGCCATTGCTAGGTCAACCACCAGGTCAATGAACAAAGGGGTCGCCGGTGCTTCGGCTAACCACTGCCAAAAGGCTGCCGCTTCCAAGGCATTGGGAACGACTGAAGCCTGAAACTGTGTCCCTTGCACCTGATAATTTGGGTTCTCGGTCAGCAGCAGGCTTCGACAAGGCAGAGGCATAAGCGTCGCCGGCTGACAGGTCAAACCCAGTTGTCCCGTCACCTTTTCAACAACCGCCGCCTCGGAAAAAATTTGCGAAATAAATGGCTGAACGCGCTTGATCCGCGTGACAAAAGAACCATCTGCCGCTAAATCAATAATGCGAAACCCAGGCAGTTGTTGATCGAGAATGGCTTTAGACGATTGCGGCAAAAACTGCGTACAGGTCGAGGGCACGGTAAAAATGCTTACGCCTTGGATTTCCCAAGCAAATTCCTGATGCACATGACCGGCCAACAGTAGCTTGACCTGCGGACAATCAGCCAGCAGTTGCCAAAATTCCGTTTTATTTTCCAATTGATAGCGATCCATCCATAGGCTACCGACCGAAAACGGCGGATGGTGCATGGCCAAAAGCAAAGGCAGGCCACTTTTTAGGCAAGAGTGCAAAAACTGTAAAATTTCCGGCGCTAAGCGTCCGGCGATTTGTCCCGACTGCATGGAGTTTAAGGCAATAATCCGCCAATCACCCAAATGAAAACAAGGCGTTAGCTGAACTGTCGCCACCTGAAACAAAGCATCGAAATGCCGCGTTTGATCGTGATTGCCGGGGGTTATCAGCACGGGCACCGGCGATTTTGCTAAAAAAGTCGCCAGATGCGCGTAAGACGCAGGACTGTCATCCTGACTTAAATCGCCGGTCAGCAAAATAAGCTGTGGCTTTTCGGCCAAAGCCGCCTGCCAGACGGCAGCAAAACTTGCCAATGTTTCAACATGCTTGAGTTTTTCTTTGGTATCTGCGAAAAGATGTGTATCGCTTAATTGCAATACACGCCAATTTTCAGGCCAAGTTTGGGGTTGCAGGTTCATACCTCTCGTCCGTGCAGCAGCAAAAGGGGACATCCTACTCTGTCTTGACCAGGCGGCGCTAATCGCCAAACGCGGCGACCACCCTAAGACTTTCAGAAAAACAATACCTGAGTTTTTTATTCGGGTATTGCGGATTTTTTTTGTGCAATGATGCGTAAATAATTTGATGGCAAAAATTTTAATCTTTGAGGAGAAAACCCATGGAACTCACCGGCGCAGAAATTTTCGTGCAAGCGCTGCGCGATGAAGGCGTAGATATCATCTTTGGCTACCCGGGCGGAGCTGTGCTGCATATCTACGATGCTTTGTATAAACAACAAGATATTTCGCACATCCTGGTGCGCCACGAACAAGGCGCGACCCACGCCGCCGACGGTTATGCGCGGGCAACCGGCAAAACCGGCGTGGTTTTAGTGACCTCAGGTCCTGGCGCGACCAATGCTGTCACCGGCATCGCCACCGCTTACATGGACTCGGTACCGATGGTGGTGTTCACAGGCCAAGTACCGACGGCTTTGATCGGCAATGATGCCTTCCAAGAAGTGGATTCCGTCGGCATCACCCGACCGATTGTTAAACATAATTTTTTGGTGAAACGGGTCGAAGACTTGGCCGAAACCATTAAAAAGGCTTTTTATATTGCCAGCACTGGTCGGCCAGGGCCTGTGGTTGTGGACATTCCCAAAGACGTGACCGCGCACAAGACCCGCTATCACTATCCCAAAGAATTGAAAATGCGCTCTTATCAACCAGAACACAGTTTTCGCGTTGATGACAGCGCCATTAGCAAAGCGGCAGCGCTTATGGCCAGCGCCAAAAAGCCCATGCTCTATACCGGCGGCGGCGTTATTTTAGGCAATGGCTCCAATGAATTGATTCAATTGACCAAATTTTTAGGTTTTCCGATTACCAACACCTTAATGGGTTTGGGTGCCTATCCCGCCACCGACCCGCAATTTGTCGGTATGTTAGGGATGCATGGTACCTATGAAGCCAATATGGCCATGCACTACTGCGATGTTTTAATTGCCATTGGTGCGCGTTTTGATGATCGCGTCACCGGCAATATCGAAAAATTCTGTCCGCACGCCAAAATCATTCATGTGGATGTGGACCCGGCCTCGATTTCTAAAAATGTCAAAGTGGATGTGCCTTTGGTCGGTGAGGTCAAACCGATTTTGCGGGCATTACTGACGGCTTTGGAAAATCAGCCGCAAAAAGTGGATAAAGCCGCCTTACAACAATGGTGGGACACCATCAACAACTGGCGCAGCGGCGACTGTCTGCGTTATGACAAACATTCGGAAATCATCAAACCACAAGCAGTGATTGAAAGCGTCTGGCGGGCGACGCACGGCGATGCCTATGTGACTTCCGATGTCGGCCAGCATCAGATGTGGGCGGCGCAGTTTTATAAATTCAATAAACCGAACCGCTGGATCAACTCTGGTGGCTTGGGGACGATGGGTTTTGGTTTACCGGCGGCGATGGGCGTGAAATTAGGTTTACCAGAGGCCGAGGTGGTCTGTATCACCGGCGAGGCCAGCATCCAGATGAATATCCAAGAGTTATCCACTTGTTTTCAATATCATATTCCGATCAAAGTGGTGATGCTCAACAATCGCTACATGGGGATGGTGCGCCAATGGCAGGAATTTTTTTATCAAGGCCGTTATGCCATGTCCTACATGGACGCGCTGCCGGATTTTGTGAAATTGGCCGAAGCCTTTGGCCACATTGGGATGCAAATCAAAAACCCAGGAGACGTGGATGCGGCGGTAGCCGAAGCTTTTGCTATCAAAGATCGCCTAGTCTTTATGGATTTCTTAACGGATCAGAATGAAAACGTCTATCCGATGATTCCCGCCGGTGCCGGCCAAAATGAGATGATCTTGGTGTAAAACTACAAAAGAAAAAATGAAGCGATATAAGCAAAAAATCAAAAGAAAGGCAGAGGTATAAGATGCGCCATGTTTTGTCATTACTGGTTGAAAACGAAGCGGGAGCACTTTCCCGCATTGCCGGTTTATTTTCGGCGCGGGGCTATAACATTGAATCGTTGAGCGTGGCACCAACGCATGATCCGACGCTCTCGCGCATGACCTTAGTCACCACCGGCAACGATCAAATCATCGAGCAGATTACCAAACAATTGAATAAATTGATTGATGTGGTGACGCTCGTGGATTTAAGCAAAGCCAAAGGTGCGATTGAGCGGGAACTCGTGTTGATCAAGGTCAGAAGCGAAGGCGAAATGCGTGAGGAATTAAAACGCCTGACCGATATTTTTCGCGGCAATGTCATTGATGTCACCGAAAACACTTATACCATTGAACTTACCGGTTCTAGTGATAAGATTGACGGCTTTTTAACGGCGCTGCCGCAAGCCTTGATCTTAGAAGTGGTGCGTTCCGGGCCTATCGGCACCAGGCGTGGCGCGGCCAGTTTGCAGGCCGTGCATCCCGATGCCGCTGCTTTATAATGGTTCAGCGCCTATTTAATTAAGCGGTTTTTTAATTAACGTATTGATTTTTAACAATAATTTTAAGCAAAAGGAATAACCTGTGATCCCTGTTTTTTATGACAAAGACTGTGATTTAAGCCTGATTCAAAGTAAAAAAGTCGCCATTATCGGTTACGGCTCGCAAGGCCATGCGCACGCCAATAATCTCAAAGATTCCGGCGTGTCGGTGGTAGTCGGCCTGCGTCCGAGTTCGGCTTCGGCGCAGAAAGCTGAAAAAGCCGGTTTAAGCGTCAAAAGCGTTCCTGAAGCGGTTGCTAGCGCTGATCTCGTCATGCTTTTGGCACCCGATGAGCATCAGGCGGCCATTTATAAAAACGACATCGAAGCAAATTTAGCGCCAGGTGCGACTTTGGCGTTTGCGCATGGTTTTAATATCCACTTCCAACAAATTCAACCGCGTGCCGATCTCGATGTCATCATGATCGCACCCAAAGGCCCTGGCCACTTGGTGCGCTCGACCTACACCCAAGGCGGCGGCGTACCGTCGTTGATTGCCGTGGCGCAAAATGCCAGCGGTTTAGCGCGGGAACTGGCGCTGTCCTACGCTTCGGCCAATGGTGGTGGCCGCGCTGGCATCATTGAAACCAATTTCCGCGAAGAAACCGAAACCGATTTATTTGGCGAACAAGCCGTGCTTTGCGGTGGCGCAACGGCCTTGGTACAAGCTGGCTTTGAAACCTTGGTCGAGGCCGGTTATGCGCCGGAAATGGCCTATTTTGAATGCCTGCACGAGTTAAAGCTGATTGTGGATTTAATGTATGAAGGCGGCATTGCCAATATGCGCTATTCCATTTCCAATACCGCTGAATATGGCGATTTCACCCGTGGCCCGCGCATCATCACCGAGGAAACCAAAGCTGAGATGCGGAAAATTCTCAAAGAAATTCAAACCGGTCAATTTGCCAAAGAATTTATCTTGGAAAATCAAGCCGGTGCTGCAACGCTCAAAGCCATGCGCCGTTTGGGTCAAGCGCATCCCATTGAAGAAGTCGGTGGCCGCTTGCGCGAGATGATGCCTTGGATCAAAGCCAATAAAATCGTTGACAAAAGCCGTAACTGATCTCGCAGTTTCTCACTAACCCATTACCCGCCAAGCCCTTAATTTTAGGGCTTGTTTTTTTTAAGCGGCAGCGCTTTTTTGATAAAGCGCGTAGAGATAAGGACGCGCTTCAGCTGACGGATTGATATAGTTGTAATTTTCAGCTTTCAGCAGGCGAAAATCAGGCAACTGCTGCGTCAAGGCTTCCAGGCCATAGCGTTTTAAGGGTAAACCGGCGCATTGCGCTGCGCCGTCAGTCGAAAACTCCGCCAACAGCGCATAACCGCCCGGACGCAAGCGAGCACGCAAATTGGCAAAATAGCCTTCAATTGCCGCCGGTTCGCGCAAAAAATGCAGCACCGCTCGATCAAGCCACAGATCCACCAACGGCCAAGCTGCGGGCAGCGGTTGCGCAATATCCTGCACTAACCAGGTCACACTATCTGCTTGCGACCCGAGCCTTTTTTGCAAAGTGGCAAGTGCCGCTTCGCTGATATCATTCAAAAACAAAGTTTTACCTCTGGCGAGCAATTCATCGGCCAAGCGCGACACACCCACCCCTGGGATAAAAACACTATGCACTTTCTCATCTTTTTCAATAAAATCAATAAATTTTAGCGTCTGGGAAACATCCTGCTCATACCAACCCAAAGTAGCCTCGGCGCGATTGGCGAAAATGGCATTCCAATGCGCGAGCAGGTCGATCTCGGGATTTTCGTTTGCTGACTGCGTCATCGTCTTTACCTCTGAAGTCTTAAAATCGCGATAGTAGATTGAGCGTTTGCAAGATAGCAATAGATAATTCATTACATTATGAATTTATTATGCTTTTGCAACTGACTAGTACGCCGCACTTATTTTTGCTCTTGCCAAAACGATAAATTTTCCGGTATGTTGCCTGCACCTTTTTTTGGATGTCACCGTGACCATTCACACCGCTGATTTTTTCCGCTTAGACCGCCGACTCCTGCCGTAAGGCAGGTTATCCTTTTTCACGTCCTGATTTTCCTTTGCTGTTTTTTACTCAATTTTTTCTAGGAAAACTATGTCCAATAACCGTCTAATTATTTTTGATACTACTCTGCGCGACGGCGAACAAAGCCCGGGCGCTGCCATGACCAAAGACGAAAAATTACGCATTGCCCGTCAGTTAGAAAAACTCGGCGTGGATGTCATTGAAGCCGGCTTTGCCGCCGCAAGTCCAGGCGATGCGGCTGCCATTCACGGCATTGCCCAAGAAATTGAAAACGCGACAGTTTGTTCTTTGGCGCGGGCATTGGAAGGCGATATTCGCATTGCCGGTGAAGCGATTGCTCCGGCAAAACATAAACGCATTCATACCTTTATCGCCACCAGTCCCATTCACATGGAAAAGAAACTGCGGATGAATGAAGAGCAAGTGGTGGCAGCGGCGGTCAAGGCCGTGCGTTTAGCACTCGAATACACCGACGATGTGGAATTTTCCGCCGAAGATGCCGTGCGCTCCGATATGAATTTCTTGGTGCGCGTCTTTAGTGCCGTCATTGATGCCGGTGCTAAGACTTTGAATGTACCGGATACCGTTGGCTACAGCCTGCCTTTTGCCTGGGGCGAGCGGTTGCGTGAATTGATTGCCCGCACGCCAAAAAGCGACCAGGTCATTTGGTCCACGCATTGTCACAATGACTTAGGCATGGCTTCGGCCAATTCCCTGGCGGCAGTATTAAACGGCGCCCGACAAGTTGAATGCACTATCAATGGCTTAGGTGAGCGCGCCGGCAATGCGGCGATGGAAGAAATCGTTATGGCAGTCAATACCCGCCGCGATATTTTTCAACTGACTTGCGGCATTGACACCACGCAAATTGTGCCCACCTCCAAACTGGTATCGAGTATCACCGGCTATCCAGTGCAACCCAATAAAGCCATTGTCGGTGCTAATGCCTTTGCCCATGAATCGGGCATCCACCAGGATGGCGTGTTAAAGCACCGCGAGACTTACGAAATCATGCGGGCGGAAGATGTCGGCTGGCAAAACAATCGCTTGACTTTAGGCAAGTTATCGGGTCGCAATGCCTTCAAAAGCAAATTGCAGGAATTAGGGATTATCTTAGAAGAAACAGCCTTAAACGATGCTTTTCAACGCTTTAAGGCGCTGGCTGATAAAAAACGGGAAATTTTCGACGAGGATTTACAAGCTCTGATTGGCGAAGGACAACCCCAGGAACGCCTGGAACTCTTAAGCGTCCAGGCCTGCGTCAAGCCTAATACCGCACCGCAAAGCACGGTGCAGTTACGCATTGATGGTCAAGAAAAAATTGCTACCGCTGAAGGCGCTGGCATGGTGGATGCAAGTTTCAAGGCCATTGAGCAATTGGTTGATATTCAAGCGGAATTACTGCTTTATTCCGTGAACAACATCACCAGCGGCACCGATGCCCAGGGTGAAGTCACGGTGCGTCTTGCGCAACAAGAGCGCATTGTCAATGGCTTAGGCGCCGATACCGATATTGTCGTCGCTTCAGCCAAAGCCTATATCAATGCCTTAAACCGCTTGGCGCACAAGCCCAAAGCCCATCCGCAACACGGCGATATCTAAAGCCCTTGCCACTTAAACACCGCAAAGTCCTTGGGCTTTGCAGTGTTGTTAAGCCGGATTAGTCAAGAACCGCCACAATTGAAATAGGTCTTTTTAATATTCTAGGTATAAAAAGCAGAAAAGTTCAATCGAAGAACTGCACTTGAACCTACCACAAAACTGTCATACGAAGCACTGAACCCGCCATTACGCCAAACCGCTGTTAGCGGTAGTGGTTTTCATATTGTCAATAAAGTGTTGTCTGAAATTTTCGCTTCTAATGTTTTAATTATCAGCTCAAACTCAATTTTCGCTTCTGCTTTTAAACCCATTGCTGATGCTAATCCTGAACTGTCGGTGCTAAGGCGTTCATTGAGTTTTATATGGTAGTTGTTATCATCACCCAAGTCTAATTTGTATGAATGAAAATGCATTGGGTCTCCAACTTTTGGAATAGTGTTGATGTGTGAAAAAGAGAACTCTTTTTTCATATAATTTAACAAGTGGTCTTGAAGCACCAAGACAAGATGTTTGCTTAAATGCTCAAATGTTTCAATTTTATGATGAAGTTGAACAAGGATTGTTTTGGCAGTCATTTTCCAATTCATACCGTAAGGTTTGTCACCATAACCTTCTTCTGGTTCTTCCAAAACATTAAGGTCGGTTAAGAATCTCTGTCTTTCAGGCCAAACTGTACCTGTAGTATCTAAAGTTTGTAGTTCTATGCCAACAAAATCAATTACTTTCTTGTCTCTGACCGATGCTAAAAAATAGTCCACACTACCGCCCGGAATTGTAATTTCAGGAATTACGTGTAATTCATTCCCCGGTTCGTGAAGTGTAAGTAAGTGAATGCAATCAAGGAAAATCCTTCGTTTTTCAATTAGTCGGTGTGGACAAATGATTACTTCTTGGTTATCCTTCCCATATTGTACGGTACAAGTCCCAATAGAAATGCTTGGTTCGCTTTTGCGAACCTTTATGCACTTTTTATTTAGATACCCACAATGTTGAGATGAAAGTACGTCATTCCAATTAATGCCATCATTCTTCGTTGAAAAGTTGAAGAACTCGGCTATTCTCGTATTTGTATTCATTAATTCGTTCTTTTGAAAGTTCGATATATTCTTCGGAAATATCAATTCCAATAGATTTTTTGTTGTTTTTTAATGCAACCAAAGAAGCAGTACCGCTACCTGAAAATGGGTCTAAAACTATTCCATCTTTTGGACAAGTTGCTAAAATTGGAATTTTACACAAGTCTTCTGGGTAAACGGCATAATGTTCTTTTCGCTTTTGGGTATCTTCGGGAATAATTTCCCAAACATCACCTGGCAAAGTACCGTCAGGATGGTAGAAGAGGAAGTAAAATCCTTTTTGTGCTAATTCCTTTGCTCTTCCTGAAACTTTCTCCGAGTCAGAATGCGTGGTTCTTTGTTGTCCACGAATTATCATTCTGAAATCAGCAATTTCATTGGTTCTAATTCTTTCCAATACATTATTCAGAGCTTCAAATGCGTTCTTTTTTTCTTCACCAGTTAAGGCTGTTGAAAGTTCTATTTGCCTTTTATATCTTACTCCGCTAACACCTGTCGCTGAAATTACTGCACCGTTTTTTACAATAGTTTTTCTTGCATCAGAGCGAATTTTTGAAGTGTCATAGAAGTATCTCTTTTCGTCTTTCACAAAGTGAAAAATATTTTCGTGAATATTCCGCAACTTGTCTTTACTGCTGTCAAGACCGCCTTTATGTTTACTCCATATCACGCTATTTCTAAGAACCCAATTTTGCTCATCCATCATTTTTATTGAAACTCGCCAAGGAATGCCTAACAATTTTTTATTCCTGTAAGTATCCCCAATGTTTAGCCAAAGTGAGCCTGATGGTTTTAATACTCTGAAAAGTTCATCTGTTATTTTAAGCAAATCTTCAACATAATAATCGAATGAACTTTCAAGTCCAATACCACCACCACTGTATTGTCTATGTCCCCAGTAGGGTGGACTTGTGATGATACAGTCAATTGCGTTACTTGGAATTGAACCAAGAACATTAAGACAGTCTCCCAAAAGGAATAGAGGGTCTTTATGCGCATTGTCATTCAGATAGTCTTGTATGTCTTGTCTATAATTCATTTTGCTAATTTAATGTTTTGGGTTCATTTCTGGTCTTTGTACCATTACCTCCAACGTTTTGGCGCTTGGCGAAGGTGGCGATTTTCACCACCGAACTTCCTGAAAAACTGAACTTCAATTTTACCACTTTCCTGTCCCACGAAACACTAAACCCCTGCTTGCGTTTAGGTGAGGTTAGCGTTTCAACAGTAGGGACTTAAGCACCTTCCCAGATCGGAAAAGGATCAGCCAAGTCCTGCCAAGCCTCGGGCGTAAAAGTAGAAACCGACAATAAACAGGCATCAAGTTTTTGCCAAATCGCCGCTTGATCTAAGTGTTGCCCGATAAAAACAATTTCCTGACGGCGGTCGCCAAAATTGGCATCCCAATGCTGCTGAAGCCAGGCTTGACTTTGACTATCTTGTGGCCATTGGCTCGGCGGCAGCGCCGCCCACCAAAAACCAAGCGGTTGATATTGCAAAAACTTTCCGGCTTGTTGAATTTCCGCCAACCACTGCGGTCGCGTCGCCAACCAAAAGAAGCCCTTGGCGCGCCAAACTTTTGGCCAATCTCGATGCAAAAAATCAAAAAACTTTTGTGGATGAAAGGGTTGCCGCTGACGATACACCAAACTTTGCATACCATATTCTAAAGTTTCTGGATGATGCTGTTCCGGGTAATACAACTCCTGAAACCAACGGGCATGGCTTTCGGCTTCGGCAAAAGAAAATTTACCGGTGCCAATAACCGCCGAAAGTGGCACCCGGCCATGTTCGGCTTCAACAATGTCGGCCTGGCTATTTAAGCCGCGCAGCAATGCCTTCGCGGCACGCCGTTGTGATTCGCTGGCTAAATCACTTTTATTTAAAATAATTACATCAGCAAATTCAATTTGTTGCACTAATAAATCCACAATCGCCCGACTATCATCTTCGGCCACCGCCAAGTTCTGATCGGCCAATAAAGTTGTACTTTCATAGAGTTCAACAATAGAGGCTGCATCTACAACCGTGACCATGGTGTCAAGGGTTGCCACATCGGACAAGGATTGGCCGTCGGCATCGCGAAAATCAAAAGTGGCCGCCACCGGCAATGGCTCGGCGACACCGCTTGATTCAATCAGAAGATAATCAAAGGCTTGTGATTCAGAAAGTTCGCGCACGGTCACTAACAAATCCTCGCGCAAGGTGCAGCAAATACAGCCATTGGACATTTCTACCAGTTTTTCCTCAGTACGCGACAAACTCCCCTCGCGTGAGACCTGCGCGGCATCCACATTGACCTCACTTAGATCATTGACAATGACTGCGACTTTTAAGCCCTGGCGATTGTGTAACACTTGGTTGAGCAATGTGGTTTTACCAGCACCAAGAAAACCCGATAGCACAGTAACGGGTGTTTTTTTGAAATTTTTCATGACATTAACTCGCGCTGTGCTTGGCCAAACCAGGTGCAAACCTTTTGCCAATGTGCCTCGCCATACAAGGCAATAAATTGCGCGGCACTCGGCTGATTTTTGTCAGTAAGCGCTGACAAACGCTCGCTAATATATGCAGGGGTTAAAGCCAATCCACAATCTTCGGTAATGCAGCGTCGCCAACTGGCGTAATTTTCTGGAGGGTGAGTCATCGAGCAGTTTTCCTATACACAAAGTTAAAGTTTTTGTTATAGCATAACTCTTTTTGCTGCCCAAATCGTCACCTTCTCGTTTAAGTTGCTTTTTTACTGATGAAAATTAAAAAAGCAAAGACGGATGCAGTTATTTATTTCCGCTTTGCCTACAGCCAAGCAGCCAGCAAGCTGTTACTCCCCCACTTGCAAATTTTTCACGTCAATTTTTTCATGCGCACAAAGCTGCTTCAACGCCTGGTCAATGATAGTGCGGGCTTTGGCGGTTTCTGCGTACAACATGGCATGAATTTCCGCATCTTTGGGATTTTGGCTTTGGCAGGCTTGCGCATAGTCCTCAAATGAATAAAGACTTTGGGTGAGATTTGCCAAATGATTAGGACATTCACAATCAATAGAGGAGATGACTTCCTGAAGTAAAGCCAATTCCTCTTTAGTGTAATTCCTTGCTTTTATCGCATCTTTTTTCATCATATTCATTTGTCCTGCATCGGTATTTTTGGGAAATAACTGATTAACCACTTGTTCACTTATAAGCACTTTCAAAAAATCAAAAGAAACTGGTTCTGGTAAAAGGCGAATGCCTAAAGCCGTTAATTTATCTACGAGCTGCTTTTTCGCAAAAGTGTAAGTAACAATAACTAAATCGGGATAAAACAATCCCATCAAGCGTTGCAAGTCATAAACTGGATTACCGCCCAATTTCTCTAAAGCAAAAATTGCGACATTTACCGCTTGGCGCTGCAAAAACGCTTCCATTTCGGCAACGGTCTCGGCAGCATGGACGACTTTTACCTCCGGTAACTCCTTGGCCTTAAAGGCAAGTTTTTTGTAAATGGGATTATTTACTACGGCTACACTGATCATTCGCAATTCCTCGTTTTCGGATAAAAAAATAATAAAAAAATGCTCGTACTACAACGTGCTGATACGAATCTCATCGGCAGGCTTGGCTTCAGGATAACCACCTAATTGTTCTACCAAAAACAAAGCTGTTTGATAATCCAACCAGGCTAAGGTATGCAGCATCCGAATGCTTACCAAATAACTTTGCCAATCCCGATGATGCCGCAATACTTCCAACAAAATCGCCAAGGCTTCGGCTTCGGCATTGGGATGCGCCCGAAGTTGCGGCAACGGTTCGATTTTTCTAAAAAAAGCCGTGTAAAAACAATAGTACAAGCCAGGCCTCTGGCGAAGGCTTGGTAAAATTTGCTGATCTTTCCACCACTTGGCAAAGGCTTGGGCTGAGGCTTTGTTGGCCAACAGGGGTCGCCACCACAGACAATAGCGGCCAGGTTTTTTGGCAAAAGTGTCCGCCAATTCTTGCAAAAGCTGTGGCGCGGTCAGCAATAACGCCAGATCACGATAATTGGTCAAATACGCCGTCATAAGATAGCGCTTGGCTTGCAGCGGCCTTAGCCCATGCTGTGCTGCCACCGCCTGCCACTGTGGCTTGATGTCAGGACGCGACAAAAAGGCCTCGGCCAACAGCAGTTGTTTGGCTTTAGTTTCTCGCCAATCATGCCAATAATCAATTTCTTGATTTTCAGCGGGAAACTCCGCTAAATCTTGTTGCAACGTGTCTGCTAAGGAAATTTTTTCTAACCCAGGTAACACCAAACCCAAATACTCAGCATCGAGCTGCGCCCGCAAACGACAAAGCGTTAAAAACACTGGCGCGCGAAAACGCTGAATTTTTCGGCGGGCGGCAGCAAAATCGGCAGGCGGCGTGACACTGAGCAAAGGCGCTGGATTTAATACTTCTAAAATCATATCTTTAAGCCAATAGAGCAACCATTTTAGCGCCTGCGCCAGCCAACGCAGTCCATAAAACGGCAGCAGAAAAAAGCGCCCGGCGCGTAGATAACGCTGATACCATTGATAAGGATTAAAGCGCCAGGCTGTCGCCCGACTCGGCAAGGCACTGCCGAAAATCTCGCGCAGCATTTTCTGCCGGTCGGCCACCAAACAGTCGGCCACGGCTTGGCCAAAATGCGCGGCTATTGCGGCTAAGCGTTTGGAATCATTAGTTAAAAAATCCAAAGCTGTAAAACTGTAAGAAGCATAATAATCATCATCGGTGGCATTGGCTTGACCGGTGGCGCTTTGGCCTTGTTTTTCTTGTAACCAGTGCTGAAAGCGTGCTTGTTCGGCAGCGGTTAAATACGGCAAAGTCGCCTGCGCTTCGGCGTGGCGATTGTAATCATCTAAAAGCGCGCCCAGCCGATGCGCCAAGGCATCGGTTATCAAATGAAACCACATCCCTGGACTGCCAATGCCGCCACCCTGACGCAAATCCAAACGTTTAAGCGTGGCCATTTCTTTGGCCGACAAGCGCAAGACTTGCTGAAACAAGTTTTGTAACAAGGGGTTGCCTAAAAGTTG
>CAYWWW010000011.1:0-66955 GCA_964462205.1 uncultured Cardiobacteriales bacterium | reverse complement strand
CGGTCGTAAAACCCCAGCCGGTCGTAAAACCCCAGCCGGTCGTAAAACCCCAGCCAGTTGTAAAACCGCCGCCACTAGCGACCGCGTCGTCTCTGCCAAAGGAAAGCAGTAGTGTAAGCACTGCGCGGCAAGAATCAAATAATAATTCTTCTCAAGATTCTGATTTTTCAGACAAAAAATCAACAGCTGAAACTGCTAAAATGGTACTCATCCCACCCCAGTTTAAGGCACGGTACTTAAATAATCCGCAGCCTCACTATCCGCATTTGTCCAGGCGATTGCGGGAAGAAGGAAAGGTATTACTAAAAGTGCAAGTAGCGGCTTCTGGCCGACCTTTAACCGTGCAATTACAGCGCAGTAGCGGTTATGCGCGTTTAGATCAAGCCGCGATCACTGCCGTAAAAAGCTGGAGTTTTGTTCCTGCCAAACAGGGTGATCAAGCGGTCATGGCTTGGGTGATTGTGCCGATAGATTTTCGCTTAAATTAAGCAAATTTTTAACTCCTTATCTTAATTTTTTATGAATGAAAACAATATTATAGAATATTTATTTTCAGAGCCATTCGCTTTAACGATAGTGAGCATTTTAATGCTGATGTCGGTTTTGTCTTGGTATGTGATTATCAAAAAATACCTGGTGTTATTGGCAATGCGTTGGCGACAGCAGCGCCTAGAAAAATTTTTTCAACAAAATAAAGATTTAAAAGCGCTCATGGATTATGCACAAGCAAAAAAGCATTCGAGTGCGCATCTCGTATCGGCGATGATTTATGCGTCTTTGCATTATCGCGCCTATCAAAAAAAGCTCGCAGCTTCAGTCGAAAGTAATAGCCAACTTTATCAATTTATTGAAAAAAACGCCGAAGAAACTTTAGCAAAAGAAAAAATACTGCTGCAAAAAGGGTTAACCCTATTGGCAAGCATTGGTGCGCTTGCGCCCTTTGTCGGTTTATTGGGAACGGTGATGAGCATTTATTTTGCTTTGATGAAAATTGCTACAGCCGGAAATGCGACTTTGGCAGTGGTTGCGGCGCCGATTGGTGAAGCCTTGATTTTAACTGCTTTGGGTTTGGCGGTGGCGTTGCCTGCGGTCTTGTTTTACAACTTGATCTTGCGGAATCAAAAGGAGTTTTTTGCGCAATTGCAGCATTTCAGTTATCAACTGGCGGTGTATTTATCCACCGGTCAAAAGTTACCATTCAATCATCAATAGTCTATAAAAAACTTAATTAAAAATATGAAAAATCAAAATGATGATGAGCCTATTTCAGAGATCAACATTATTCCCTTGGTGGACATCATGTTGGTCTTGATGATCTTATTTTTAGTCACTGCACCGTTATTGGTGCCTTATGCCATTGAAGTCAATCTTGCCGAAAGCGAAGGCGAAACGCTGGAAGAATCGCCAAAAGAACCGATTGCTTTGGTGATCACCGCTGCGGGCATCTTCCGTTGGCAGGAAGAACCTATTGATCTGGAAGGATTAGCCAGCAAGTTTTCCGTGCTTGGCAAAGAAAAAAACCAAACACCAATTCATTTGCAAGTGGATAAAAGCGTTGCTTTTGAATCGGTGGCCAAGGTTTTAGGCTTGGCACAAAAATATGAAATTACGAGCTTGGCCTTTATTACCAAGCCTTTAGAAGCAGAATAATCAATTTTTTTATTTTTTTAATGGAGGCTTGATGTTTCGATTGGCGATGCTTTTTGCGGTAAAAAGTGATCAGTAAAAAATTTATTTGTAAATTATTATGTTAAGCCAGGCGTAGAATAAACTGCGCCTGGTGTTGCGGATTAAGATAATCGCAAAACATTTTTATTTTACGCTAAAGCAATTTTTTATCTGGAGCGCATGGCATTGATAAGCACAGCTATCGTCATGCCATTATGTAAAAAAGAAGCCAGCGCTGGTCGAAACCAGCCAAAACTCGCACCGATAATGACAGCGGTATTGACGGAAGTGGAAAGATAAAAATGACTTTTGATCAATTGCAAGGTACGACGACTTAATTGATGTGCATAAACAATATGTTGCAGGTTGTCATTTAATAACACCACCTCGGCAGTGGCGCGTGCCAGATCAGCACCTTTAGGCATTGCAATGCCAACATCCCCAGCAATCAGTGCTGGTGCGTCATTGACACCATCACCAACAAAAGCGACGTATTGTCCTTTTTGGCGTAATGCTTTGATAATTTCGGCCTTTTCTTCAGGAGGACAATCGGCATAGATGGCATCTAATCCAAGTATAGGTTGAAGACTTTGTGCTTTATGCGCTTGATCGCCGGTGATCATGATCACTTCTTTGATACCTTGCTTTTTCAAAGCCTTAATAACCTGTTTTGCTTCCAGACGAAGATTATCTTCTAAAGCGATTAACCCCAAAGGTTTTTGCTGGAGGGCAATATAAAGAATGGTTTTCCCTTGCTCAATCCATTGATCAATTATTTCTTGATGATCGGCAAAGCTAATACCTTGATGTTCTTCCATAAAATGACGACTGCCGATTACCACACAAGCGCCATCAATACTACTGACCAAACCATGGGCAACCAAGTAGTCCACTTCTTCATGTTCAATATGTGACCAGGGTTTTGCTTGTTGAACAATGGCTTCAGCAATAGGATGAGAAGCATGTTCTTCTAGCGAGGCAGCAAGCGCTAAGAGTTTTGCTTCCGGCCATTGGCTTATATTAAAACTTGTAATATCAGTTATTTTCATAACACCTGTCGTCAGTGTGCCAGTTTTGTCAAAGACTACAGTGTCAACTTTTGCTAAATTTTCAATTGCTTGACTGCTGCGAAATAATAAAGATTGATGCGCGGCATGATACATTGCTGCTTTCATAGCCACCGGTGTGCCAAGTTTGAGAGCACAGGCATAATCCACCAAAAAAACTGCTGCAAGACGTTGTAAATCTCTCGTAAAAGCATAGACTAAACTCCCAAGGAATAAAGTCAAAAAAACTCGTTTATTGGCCTGTTCTTCGGCTAGGCATTCGGTAGTGGATTGTTGCTCTAAACTATGTTCAATAAAACGGCTGATTCGCGCTGTGGTGGTATCATCACCGACACGGGTAGCAAAAATAGTTAAGCGCCCTTCGACAATTACGCTACCAGACAAGACCTTATCGCCACTTTCTTTACGCACTGGCAAGGTTTCGCCAGTTAAGGAGGCTTGATTAACCGAGGCATTGCCAGCGATAACTTTACCGTCTATTGGAATTAACTTACCACTGCCAATTTCCAGGCAATCTCCTTCAACAATTTGATAATAATCAAGTTCAATTAACTGATCATCTCGCCACACCCAAACACGACCAGGGACAGGTTTTAAGAGTTGTTTTAATAATTCATCACTATGACGGCGGGTACTATGCTCAAAATATTCGCCAAGTTCTAATAATCCATACGTTGTTAAAGCTGCCAAATATTTGCCACTAAAAGCCGATAAACCAACGGCTAGACTATCCAAAACTTCAATCTTAATACCTTGATTTAATAAAGTATAACCGCCTTGCCATAGACGCGGTGCAATCAAGCCCCAGGTCAAAAGCCGTCGCCATAGCACTGGTAAAAAAGGCAGACAAAGCATGATTAAACCGGCACGAATTGCCCCCAAGGGTTTTTTTACCAGGGAATTCGCTTTAAGATTTTTTTCAGATTTGCTAATCGCTAAGGTTTTTGGCGGTGAGCGTAAATAATCTTGTAACGCATTGATAATAAACTGGCGTACTAAAGGCTGGCCATCATAATAGATCACCAGGCTTTTGGCTTTGGCATTAAGATGAATACGTTCAATGCTGCTTAAATGGCTTAACAAGCCTTGCAGCGTTATCGGAGAAACCTCTGCCAAGCCTTTGGCCTGAATGCGCAGACGTTTTGGTAATTCATGTTTGATAATCAGCATCGTAAATTATGGTATGTAGGTGATACAATCGGCCAAAAAAAAGATACCCGAAGGTATCTTGTGTAAAGAATAACTAATTGATAAATAATTGATAAAGATAGCTTTTTATTAAAGAGCTGTCGTTTATTTTTTCTGACTTTCTTCTGCTTGAATTTCTGCATCAATATCTTGAATGCGCTCTTTGAATTCTTCAACGCCGCTTTGCAGACTATTCCAAAGCTTCATGACTGATTTAACTGCATTTTTTTGCAGGGGTTCATTGGTTAATAAAAACGCTAAAGCGGCACCTGTAATAGCACCTTTTAAGAAGCGCTCATCCCGAAAATTAAAGAAACTGGCTAAAGCATTTTGTTCTTGATGTTGCTGCGGATTTACATGCGTCGCCATTGGTGAATAGTGCATTGCAGCGGGTGGATGATAAGCCATTGTCGGCGCTGGATAATAACCATAGGCTGTAGGATGCGCATAGTGCGGGAAAGATGGAGCCTGCTGCGGTCCATAATGTCCAGGTGTTTGCTGATGATGGCCATAAGCGGCCTGCTGTCCGCCCATCTGTTGCTGCTGCTGTGCCAACTGCGCCTGTGCCCAAGCCATTGCTTCTAAAGGCGTACAGAAATAGGCTGGTGCGCCAGGGATTTGTGTTGTATTTGGCTGTTCTGGATTGTTAGCCGGTGAATTGCTTGGTGATTGCATGATCAATACTCCTTAATAAAAGCTCAACGAATTAAAATCAATTAAATGGTTTGGGGGAAAGGTTGATTATCAAAAAAAATACTTAATTCCGAAAAAGTGTTCGAGTCGCCTTTCATTAACTTTTCCCACCAATCCATGCTAAGGCATTGAGGATCATAGTTAATAGTTAAGGAAGCCGCAGATATATTGATGCGCCAGTCCATAATACCTGGAATTTTCTTGAAATAATCATCCAGATTCACCTGTGCTAACGCAGGCAATAATTCCCATAAGGTCGGTTGCAAGCGCAGACGTAAGCGTCCAGGGAGATGATGGACAATGCTAACATGCGCCAAGAGAGAGGGAAGGGGGTGTTGAAAAAATTTTTCCTGATTGATCATTGCTTAAACAGTTTTCTTTAAAATAAAATTCTCATAAAGTTTTTCAAAAAAGTGCTTTAGTAATAGAATGGATCGAGGTTTCGATGCCTTTTTTCATCAAAGTGCCAAATAAAGCCACGCCAAGACTGGTGCCAACTTGGCTTACCAGGCCATGACTTTTGGCGCTGGCCAGTTGACTCCAATTACCCTCCAAGCACCCAGAACGGTGCATGAGATATAAAATATCTTCAGCAGCAAGTTCTTTAGGATCATACTCCACCAAAAAACTTCCGGCTTTTTGATTAAAGCGATGTTGATAAATGCCATGTAAATCATCCAAGGCTTGTTTTAATTCTGCCGCTTGACAGGTGGCATAACGCAGCTTTGGGGTTTGTACGCGCAGCCGTCCAGGAACGCTATGAATATAGCTCATATTTTATCCTCGTTATTTTCAATAAAGTTAAACATCACAATGCTTTCGACATTTTTGGCAACCTGCCGGTTTCACCACCAAACTTTGTCCAACAAAAGGACGGAGGCGGTAGCGACGTTCTTTGCCATACCAAGCCAACATAAAAATTAAGCCGACAAAAATAAAGACTAAACCGATGATCCAACTAAAAGAACTGAGTGGATGTTCGGCAAACGTACCGATCTGATACACCAAAACCGCCGAAACATAAGCCAAAAAAGTCGTCCAAAAAGCGACAAAAATTGCCCAACCGACATTGGTTTCTCGATAGACGGCAGCAATAGCCGCTGCACAAGGAAAGTACATGAGAATAAACAATAAATAAGCAAAAGCACCAATCTGTCCATCAAAGCGCTCGACCATGCTGCCAAAGGTTCCGGCTTGCACTTCTTGCGCTTCGGCGGCTTGTTCAAGGTTGCTGACCTCGCCAATGTTGATGCCTAAGGGATCCAATAAAGCGGCTGTTAATCCCCTTAAATTAGCTGAAACAGATTGAAATGCCGCTTGAATGCCTGCCCAGATGCTTATATTTTCTTCTTCGCTATCAGCATCTTTTTCAGCATCAGCCAGTTGGCTGTAAGCAGCATCTAAAGTACCGACAACTACTTCTTTGGCCAAAATTCCCGTGAAAATACCCACCGTTGCCGGCCAGTTTTCTTCATCAATGCCCATCGGTGCAAAGATCGGGGTGACGCTGCGACCGATTTCACTTAACACTGATTCATCGGTATTGTGATGACCAAAAGTGCCGTTCGTCCCCCAAGAACTTAAAAAAGTAATGACCATAACCATAGGCACAATCACTAGGCCAGCGCGAAAGATAAAGCCGGATAAGCGCTCCCAGGTTCGCCACAGCACGCCTTTTAGGGTTGGCAGGCGATAACGTGGCAGTTCCATGATGAATGGTGTTATTTCGCCCTTGAGTAAAGTGTTTTTCATAATCAAGCCGGTAAAAACTGCCATCAGGATGCCGATGATATACAAAAGAAAAACCAAGTTTTGTCCTTGTTGTGGAAAAAAAGCGGCGGCAAAAAGCGCAAAGACCGGCAAACGGGCACCACAGGAGATAAAAGGACTCATCAAAATGGTCAACAAACGGTCGCGTTGATGCTCTAAGGTGCGCGTTGCCATAATAGCCGGCACATTACAACCAAAACCCACGATTAACGGTACAAAAGACTTCCCTGGTAAACCGATAAAACGCATCAACCGATCCATGACAAAGGCGGCGCGTGCCATATAGCCAGAATCTTCTAACATCGCTAAAAATAAGTATAAAAAGGCAATAATGGGAATAAAAGTTGCCACCACTTGAATGCCGCCACCGATACCCTCGGCAAGAAAAGTGGTCAACCAAGGTGGTGATCCTAGTGCGCTTAACCCTTGTTCTGCGCCTTGCACTACTATCGCGCCTATTAAAAGATCAAAGAAATCAATAAAAGCGCCACCGAGATGTATCGTAAATAAGAACATCAGATACATCAGCCCCAAAAAAATTGGGATGCCGAGGAAGCGATTGAGAAGCAGATAATCTATTTGATCCGAAAAGGATTTTCTGATGACATCAGGACGTTTGAAGGTTTTTTCTAATAGGCTTTGAATAAACAAATAACGCTGGTCAGCGATAACAATATCTAAGTCTTCCTCATACCCTTCTTCTAAATCCAGGCGCAACTTAGTCGCTTGTTCTGCCGTTGCTAACGTATTGTTACTGCTTTGGTTATTCTGTAATAACTGCAATGCCAACCAACGCCAACTGGTGGATTGACCAAAAGAGGGTTTCAATGCTGACAAAGACTCCTCAATTGGTTCTGCATACTGGGGACAATGTGATGAGATAATAAGCGATTGACTTTGTAGATATAATTCTTCTTTCAGCGCCATCATGCCTGTTTGCTGTGCAGCACTAATGCCAATGACTGGTACGCCTAATTCTTGACTAAGACGTTCAATATCAATTTTTAAGCCTTCTTTTTCAACTAAATCAATCATATTTAAGGCAATAACCATCGGTCTGGCCATTTCTAATAATTGGCTCGTTAGATAAAGATTGCGCTCTAATTGGGTGGCATCAATGATATTTAAGATGACATCGGCTTCGGCTGATAACAGATATTGTTGCGCAATTTGCTCATCTAAACCGCTTTGTTGCGGTGTGTATTCCAAAGAATAAATCCCTGGCAAATCAACCAATTCAATTAAATTATCCTGATGTTGTATAAAACCTGTTTTGCGTTCAACAGTTACGCCAGGCCAATTGCCGACTTGTTGTTTGCTGCCGGTAAGGGTGTTAAACAAAGTGGTTTTTCCGGTATTGGGATTACCAATAACCGCAATGTTAATTTTCTGTTTTTCTTCATCTTTCATTGGATCTTACTCAATTATTATCTGTGGATTCAGTTATTTTTACCCAAACAAGATTTGCTTCGGCTTTGCGCAAACTTACCCGAGTGCCGCGCACGGTGATTTCAATAGGATCACCCAACGGCGCATAGCGGGTGACGCAAATGGCGGCACCTGGCAGCAAACCCATAGATAATAATTTTTGCCGATAGGCGGGTTGCGCTGCGTCTAATTTAGTGATGTGGCCAGATTGGCCGACTTTTAATGCAGTTAAAATGCTTTCCATAGCCTGTTCTCTACCAGATGCTTAATTTTTCTTGGCTAAAGCCACATAAATTTTTTGTGCCATGCCAAAGCCGATAGCAATTTTGCGATTGTCCACGCCGATGACCAGACCTTGGCCAGGTTCGCATTGCAATACCGTGACTTTCATGCCATCAATCAACCCTAACGCAATCATTTTTTTTAATAAAAACTTTCCAGGTTCTATATGAGCGATGGTAGCTTCTTCACCGCTGTGCAGTTGGCTTAAAGGTAAAATCCGAGGAGAAATAGAGGTTTGTGTATCCATGACGATTGAGGTTTACATTCAAATAAAAGTTAGTAGCAAATAGTTTATCAAAATATTTGCTTTGTCAAGTTCTTGTTTTTTTCTTTTGACTAGGTAGAAGTGTAAGCAGAAGTTATTTACTGAATACTGTCATCAAAATGTCAAAATAATTATTTATGATGATAGCGCTTACATAAGTAGGCAATATTTATTTTTCAAGGGGTTATTGATGAGCCATTCTTCTGCTTTTCAGCACTTAAAACGTCTTTGGCGAAAGTCACTTGAACAACAGTCAGTTACACCTTGTTCTTTATCCCGTCGGCGCTTCTTGCAACAAAGCGCCTTGGTGGTAGGTAGTTTGGCGCTCCCGGCTTTAACCGCTTGTCAGCCTTATAAAAAATTACCAACCATCGCCGTTGTAGGCGGTGGTCTGGCTGGGCTCAATGCTGCTTACCAATTGAAAAAACTTGGGTTTGCAGCCAGCGTTTATGAGTCCAAAGACCGTCTTGGTGGTCGGATGTATTCGGTCGCGGATTTGGTTGAACAGGGTATTATCAGCGAACAAGGTGGTGCTTTTATCAATACTGATCATCAGGATGTGCTTGATTTAGCCAAAGAGTTTGCTCTGGAGTTATTTAATCGTGAAGAAGATTTAGCAATAAAAAATCTGCCAGAAACTGCTTACTATTTACAAGATCAAGTAATCACTGAAGCAGCAATGGCCGAATGGCTGCAACCCATTGCTTTACAAATCAATACCGATGCCGAGCATCTGGATGCTGATTTCGATAGGTATGCACTGGAATTAGATGCTTTGTCAGTGAAGGCTTATTTAGATAAGTATCAGGATAAAATAACCAATCCACTGGTGCGGACTTTGCTGGAGTTAACCATTCGCACGGAATATGGCGTGGAAGCGGATCAGTCAACGGCTTTGCAGCTTATCTATAACCTTTTGACTGTAAAAGGAGAAAATCTTGATCCTTTGGCGGGTAATGATGAAACCTATGTCTTGGCACAAGGGAGTAGCGCATTGATTGCGGCATTAGCTAAAGCATTGTCGCAACAAATTATTTTGCAACATCGTTTAACGGCGCTGGCGAAAAATGCCAATGGCTACACGCTTACTTTTCAAACGGAAAGCGGCGAGAAAGTCGTGCAAGCTGATTATGTTATTTTGGCTTTACCTTTCACGGCGTTGCGAAAAGTTTCGCTACAAGTGGCGCTGCCAGAAAACTTTCAGCAGTTTATTCAAGAAGTTAATCTTGGTTTGAATGAAAAAATCTTGGCAGGTTATGCGGAGCGGGTTTGGCAAGTGGCGACGGGTTTTGCAGCAGATTGTTGGAATGACCAAGGTGCGGCCTGTATTTGGGATGGCAGTCAACGGCATCGTGAGGTTAAATCTGGGGTGTTGACGCTTTTTACTGGTGGTCAAGAAGTTTTGGCTTTACAAGCGGCATCAACAGACGGCCAGCGGATTTTAGATAATGTTGCCAAAGGCTTACCACTGTTGGCACAGGCACAGACGGGGAGATTTTTCTTGACCGATTGGCATCGGGATGCCGATATCGGTGGCGGATATACCAATTTTGCGCCAGGGCAATACTTAAAATTCAGTGAATTCATGTATGTCGAAGCGGAAGACCCAGATGAAGCCAATAATGTTTATGTTGATCATTTAGTCTTTGCCGGTGAGCAGTTTAGTGATGAATACTATGGCTATATGAATGGTGCGGCACAGACCGGGCGTTTAGCAGCAGCAGTGGTGGTGAATTTAATTAACAAAGCTTAATTGCTTGAAAATAAAGGCACAGTAGTAAGCTGTGCCTTTTTATTATGGAAGATTTATTTTAATCGCTTATTCTAAAGTTAAATACATCACTTCAGGATTCATTTTCGAGCTCCAGGGTAAACCAGAATTGATCCAGCCGTCTTTTACCCGCATACCTTTTTGTGCGCCTGATTTGACTTTATCGCCTTGAAAACCATCAACCATACTGTAAACATTTTTCCAGCCGCGGGCATAGAAAATATCTGCTGCTGGCGCTGAACGGGTGGAACCAGATCGGCACATAAAAATTAAATGTGCGTCTTTATTGACCTTTAACTCTGCGAGGTGAGATTCTACTTCGTCGGCAAAATTACGGTTAGTTTCAACTTGATAGACTTTGTTTTTCTCGTCAATAATACTGGTATTCACTATTTGATAAGGAACATGAATTTCTGTTGGCGTAGCGAAGCCAGTAAACATAATTTCAGCGGGATCACGCACATCAATGAGAACTACTCGAGCTAAGTCTTTGTCCTGTAACATGGCATAGGCTTCAAGCGCTGTTACATATAAGCCAGCTTGGGTTTGCATGGCGGCGTTGCTCGGGGCATCGGCGGCGAAAAGATTGCCAAAGGATAATAAAAAGATAAAAATAAACAAATTTTTCATAATGTTGCTCCTGTATATTTTCTTGGGTTGAGGTTAATAAATAAATTAGAACATAGTTATTTTCATATTTATGGTTACTACCGTCAAGCGCTATTCTTTATTTGACGGTTTTTGTAGCTTTTCGTTGAGGATTAAAGTGAAAAAATCCAGAGCTTTATACTGACGGCTGCTGTTAAAATATTTACGGATGGTCTTGGTTGAAGGTTGTCCAAGCAATTAACGAAAGCGATAACGCAAAGTGAAACGTAAAGCCAGTTGCTGCTCGGTTGAATCATAGGCTGAACTGCCAAGAAAAACCGTTCCTGCTTCCGGTTCTTTAGCATCAAATTCATAGCGATAGCCGTTTAAGCCGATGCTATAGCTTAAGCGTTGATTAAACGCAGCATTCCAGCTAAGACCATAGGCAAGTCCGGTTGTGTCGCCAATGCTGTAGCTTTGGTTGCTCCGCACCTCTGGGGTAAAACTGGTTGCAGGGATAAAGACTTCCTCATCATTTTCCGCTTCAAAACGACCCAGTGCTAGGTTAAAGGACAAAGCTCCCGAACCGATAGGCCAAATATAAGCCGCGCCAATAAAAGGTCCGGTGTAAGTGGTCTTGTATTTAGCAATGCCTCGACGTTCATCTAAAACCAATTCGCCGGTATCTTCATTAAAAATTTGACCGACAGGATTGGTATCTAAATCAATGGTGCTATAGCGATAGCCGGCAATTAAGGAAAAGCGTGAATTAAGATTATAGCCAAAGGTGAGATTATAGTTTTCAAGAGAAAAACGATTGGAAAGTATGGCTTTGGAACTAAAAGGCGCAGGCGTAGTATCCGGGTAAATAGGGACATTGTTATCTTTTCCTTCCGTTGTGACTTCGCCATTCAGATCAAGATAAAAACGATCAAAAGCCACCGTGCCGCCTAAGCCAAGAAAAGGCAAGCTATTGCTATATTCCTGCGCAATCGGTTCACTGCTTAAGGTATATAAAAAAGAAGTTTCTCTTTTGTAATCAATAATACCCGTTGATATTTTTCCAAAGAAACTTGCCTCTAAGGCACAGACATGGGTTGCTGTTGTGGTAAGCAAAAAACCTAAAATAAAAACAAAAAGCCGCATTTTTAACTCCTTGGTAAAACGCTCTGAATTTTTGCTTGCGCTAATATAATCGGCCTTATTGCAAAGGCTAGGGATTGGCATTGTCATGTGGCTTTTTTACACAAAGAATTTTTTTTGATAAATCTTGTAGTTAATAAAAAACTTGTTTTCATCAACAGAAGCGGTCAAGATGAAGTATCTATATTTTTTATTAAAAAGAGGTATCTTTATGAAAAAAAGTCGTTTTTCTGGAATTAAGCCGCCATTTAAAGACATAAAAGTTAAAAAAGAATCTACAGGTTTTTATAAAGGCTACAGTTTACCGGTTGTTTTGGTAAGTAAATTTTTAATCGTTTTCTTAGTGCTTTGGGCGTTATTTCTTCCTGATTTTTCTAGCAAAATCTTTTCCGATGTCAATAATTTTTTATTGAAAGGTTTTAATACTTTTTATATTTTAGCAACAGGACTCTTTGCTTTCTTCTGCTTTTGGCTAGCCTGGCGGCCAACAACGGCGAAAAGACGGCTGGGCAAGCCAGGTGAACGACCTGAATTTTCTAATTTTTCTTGGTTTTCTATGATGTTCGGCGCTGGCCTGGGCGTCGGTTTGATGGTCTATGCGACAGCTGAACCCGTAGGACTTTGGGGCAGTAATCCTGAAATTGTTCGGGGAAATATCGAGCCTTATCAAGAAGATGGCGTTGTTGCTGCCTTTCGTTATACTTTTTTACATTATGGCTTACATGCTTGGGCAATTTATGCGGTGGTTGGTTTATCATTGGCCTATCATGCCTATCGTCGTGATATGCCATTAACTATGCGTAGCACTTTGGCACCATTGTTGGGCTCACGTGTGAATGGCTTTTGGGGTCATCTGGTTGATATTGTTGGTGTCATTGCCACTATTCTTGGTATCGCCGTGACAGTTGGTTTTGGTGTGAGTCAGTTGGTCAATGGCGTTTATCAACTTTCAGGTATGGCTTGGTTGATGCAAGGAGAAGTGCTGGCACCTAGTCGGGCAGGGTTGTTAGTTGCGCTGATTTTGCTTATGACCTTAGCCACATTATCGGCGGTATCGGGTGTTGGTCGGGGCATCAAATATTTAAGTAACTTGAATTTAGTATTATCTATTTTTCTCATTTCAGTATTTATTATCTTTGGCGCTTTTTGGTTTGCCTTAAAGATTTATGGCTTAACTTTAATAGATTATCTGCTGCATTTTATTCCATTATCTTTTATTGCTTATCCAACCGATACCTTGGTTGGTGAATGGCAGAAAGGTTGGACAACCTTTTACTGGGCATGGTGGATTGCTTTTGCGCCTTTTGTCGGGCTATTTTTGGCGCGGATTTCGCGTGGCCGGACGATTCGTGAATTTGTCCTGGGGGCTTTAATTGCTCCTGCTGCCGTCTGTTGGTTATGGATGACGATGCTTGGCGGGACTTCGATGTCCTTAGAGTTACAGCATATTGCCTCTGGAAATATTATCGAAGCGGAAGCAACTGCCAAACTTTTTGAAACTTTAACCGTGATGTTTAATGGTTGGTTTTTTCAGCTTCTTTTGGCAGTTTCGGTTATGTTAATTCTAACTTTTTTAATTACTTCCGTGGACTCAGGCATCTTGGTGATGAATACGATTATGGCCGGTGGCAAGGTAGATCATGCTATTCAACATCGTATTATTTGGGGCACAATTTTAACAGCGTTGATTGCTGTTTTACTGTTGGCCGGGGGCGGTGGCTTTTCGACATTGCAAGATGTGATGATTATCGGTGCCTTTCCTTTTAGCATTGTGATGATTTTAATGTGTATTTCTTTAATAAAAGCGTTGGTTGGTGATCATCTGCGTGATATTTATGGTGTGCATTCAGATGCGTTGGAAATTCAAAAATAATCTTAACTATAAACTTTAATTTTCAAAAATTTGGAATTATTTATGCTGCATACCGTATCTTGGCTGGCGCGACCTATCACTTGGTGGACATTGTTTATCGTTTTAATTTTATTGTCATTTGGCTTATGGCTTTTGCAACCCAAGATGCAAATTCCGTTTTATCAGTCCCAATTGACTTTTAACTATCCGGTTGCGGCGCAAGGTAGCGATCAAGATGTCTATGTGATTGATAGCGCTAATCGTCGGGTAGTAGCATCCAGAGATGGCCAATATCGCTATCAAATAAATGGTGGCGACCGGGGGAATGACCGTTTTTATTTCGCCAATGCGGTGTTTCCTTTCGCCGATGGCCGTTTGGTGCTGCATAATTTAGTCATGGATGACAACGGCTTTTACGTTTTGCGGGAAGAGCTGTTGCTTTTTGATGCCAACGGCCGTAACCGACAAGTCTTATTTGCCAAAGCCTATGCCAGTGATGAACATAAACCTTCTTTAGTGCAACGGGGTGAAATTTTTAATGTTCACGTTGTAGATCAAACCCTTTACTGGTTTATGCTGGATGAAAACAGCATTACTTTTTATCAAAAAGTGTTAGCCGATAATGCCTTTTCAGAAGCCAAGGCATTATGGTCTTTACCTTTTGCCGAGGCGATTTTTTCTATTGCGAGTTTGGTAGCAGCAGGTGAAGAAAGCGTTATTATGACGTTGAAAGATGGCACAATTCGTTATCTAGCAAAGTCAGGCGAACGCATATTATTTAACGGTGATCCAGGACAACCTCCCACTTATAGCCAAGTCAGAATCGTTCCGTGGAAATTAACCCAAGTAGCAGAAAAAATTATTTTTGTTGATTTAGAAGGACGCCGTTTATTGTCGTTTCATCCCGATGCCCCGGAGGTTTTGGCTGTCGTTATGGATCAGGCTTTGCTTCAGCGTGCTTTTGCTGAGGATTTTCCGGTCTTTAATTATTATTTCATCAGTAGTAATAACAATGTATTATATACGACCAATGATGAAGGTGTCTTAGTTCTGGAAAATAATTCTATAGAATTTTTAACCGCTGCGACTTACACCGCAGCGCAAAAACTTTGGTCACTGGTGTTTTATCTGCTGTTGTTTCTCTGGCTTATGACGCTTATCGTGTTATGGCTGGTTTTTTATAAACAAGTGCTGAAAAGTCAATTATCACCGTTAGTCTGGCGCGGTATCAGTATTGCTTTTTTGGTTTTTTTGATAGGTTTTGTCAGTGTGGCGCTCTTACTGCCCGGGTTAAGTCAGCGCTATCAACAGTCGGTGTTAGATCGCATTTCGCAAATGGTACAACTGTTGCCGCAGCAGTTGGCTGGTGATGATTTTCATGCCTTAACCTCCCAAGCCGATTATCACAGTCCTGAGTATCAAAAAATTCGCAGCCAACTTTTGCAAGCCTTTAATTTCAATAAAGATGATTGGAACAAAGGCTATTATTTTGCCTTATATCGGGTCATGGATGACCGGTTGTATGGCTTGATGTATATGAACGGTTGGATTAACCCCTATTATCCTTTTGATTGGCTAGAAGGAACTGAAAATCCAGGTGTTTATGATAAAGCCTTAGCAGGCGAAGTGGCGACGGAACTGATTCAGGATATTTCCGGTGAATGGATCTATGGCGTGGGGCCGGTTTACGATAGTCAAGGTCAAGTGGTGGCGATTTTTGAAACTGGAACCGAGTTATTTGCGTATCGCAAAGCCAATCAAGCGGCGATTACAAATTTATTACTGCAACTTTTAACCTTATTGGTCGCTATCATTATTTTCTTAGTTGAAGTTGCCTATCTCGCTGAAATTTTTCGTAAACGCCGTATTTCAGCAGCAACAAGATTGTCAGATTCGGATGCGGAAGTGGTGGCTTTTAACCGTCCATTGAGCTTCTTGTTTTTCGTCAGCATTTCTTTATCGGCAGCTTTTTTATCAGTATTTTCGCGCGACTTATATCAAGCTACGCCAGTATCTGGGGTGTTGTCTTGGCTGCCGGCGGATTTTTTGATCGCTTTACCCTTGTCGGTTGAATCGTTTGCTTTTGGTTTAACGACCTTTTTCGGTGGATTTTTATTATTGCTTTTGCCCTGGCGGCCATTGTTATTGTTGGGTGCCTCAGTTTCGGCTTTAGGCTTATATTTTTCAGCAGTTGCCACGCATCTGGAGTTATTGATGCTTGGTCGTACCTTGATTGGCGTGGGTTCTGGTATGGTTTACATGGCCTTGCGGAGTTTGATCAATCGTGTGCCAAACCCTGAACAACGCAGTCAGCAGTATGCGCATTTCTATGCGGGTATGACTGCTGGGGTGAATGTTGGCTTGATTATCGGTTCTTCGGCGGCGGATCAAGTGGGTTTTGCTTGGGTGTTTTATTTCGGTGCTGTGCTTTCTTTTCTGGTCTTGATTTTAACCTTATTTATTCCTTACAGTAAGCAAAAGTTATTGCTTCAAAAAGAAAATCCCTGGCAGTCTTTGAGAAGTTTGCAGCCGTTATTTGTTGATCAGCGCACCTGGTTTTTCTTTTTACTCTTGATTTTACCAACCTACATTGCCGGCTCCTTTCAACAATATTATTTCCCGCTGTGGGGGGATGCCAATGGTTTAAGTACGGCGGATGTTGGTAGGCTATTGTTAATTGGCGGCTTATTGATCATTTATTTAGGGCCATGGTTAAGTCAAATGGTGGAACGCCACTTGGGAAATCTTTATGGTTCTATCCTTGGTTCTTTTTTATGGGGGATCGCGCTTGTTATTGCTGCTCTGGCCGGAAATGTCTTTGGTATGCTATTGGTTTTAATGCTAATGGGGGCAACAGAAGGGTTTTGTGTCAATACGCAAAATAATCTTTATTTGAACTTACCGGTAACGAAGAAAGTCGGTGCCGATACTTCGGTGGGTTATTTTGAAATGTTTGCCAAACTTGGCGAAACCTTAGGCCCATTGCTTTTTGCCTTAGCTTTGTTATTGGGCGCGATATCGGGATTGCTGCTTTTAGGGGTAGTGGTGGCGTTACTGGCGGTGTTTATTTTGCCGGTTTATGCGAGAGCAAATGAAAAATGACAGATTCAACAAATCCTTGCAATGAAAATTTTCAAGAGGTGCCGGTGTTGTTGAAGCAAGCATCTGCTTTGTGGCAGCTTTTGCGCAGAACGCTCTTTTGGTTGATAAGTTTGATTTTATTGGTGTTCATTTATCAGCAGCAAGAATGGTTATGGCCATGGCAAGCAAAAATTCCCTTGATTTATCCGCAGTACCTTAGCCAATCTTCCACAGGCGATCAGTATCTCATTGATAATAGTGAACGTCGTTTATTGGCAGCCGATCAGGATGGACGTTTGCGCTTTATTTTACAGGGAGGACGCCGTAGTAAAAGTGACTTTTTTTACGCCAAGGATATTGCCGCCTATAGGGATGGCTTTGTTCTTCTCAATCAGCAGCTTGATCAATATGGCGTTTTTGTTGAAAAAGAAGTTTTGCAACATTACCATCGTAATGGCCGCTTTATGGGTAACATTTATGAACGTACTTATACCGAGCCAAGCGCACGCTTGGTGCAACGTGGTGAAATTCTTGCTTTAACGATCAAAAATGACTGGGTCTATTGGCTTTTATTATCGGAAGATGGCCTAGAGGGTTTTCGCTATTCTTTAGCGCGTGGGCTGCGCGAGCGTCTTGGTTTTTTGCCTTTTCCGCAGTTGCCGTTATGGTTAAGCAGTGTGGCTTGGTTTGATGAGCAGCATATTGTTCTTGCTGATAAAAATGGAACACTGCGTCTTGGAAATTTTGCCAAAGAATCTTTTGCCTCCCCTTTTTATCAAGCGGCGCCTTTTCCTGAAATGGTGATAGGAGAAATGGCCTCTGACGGTCAAGGCATTGCTTTTGTTAATTTATTGAAGCGACAAGTCTTGTATTTACCACTGTCTAAGCAGCAAGACTATGCGCAAAATCTTAGCTTTTCAGCAATACCTCAGATCATCTTTTCCCGCGAAAAATTAACCGAAGCGGCTTTAGAAGATGACCCCTATCCTATCTATCGCTTGAAATATCAAACAGATTTGGCTGTATTCACCACACAAACTGATCCGGCAGTGGTGGTTTTTTCTAAGGAAAAAGTGACAGCGTCTTTTTATGCCTTTTCCGTGGATTGGCCGCAACGCTTTTATTATACAGCGGTTTTATTAAGTTTTTTATTGCTGCTTTTGCTCAATATTTGGTTGTTTTGGCGCGTGGTGCGTCTTTTTTTTGGACGCAATCTCTCTATCATCGTCAAGCAAATCTTTCTTCTCTTGCCGGTATTGTTTTTAGCCACTTGGATCAGTGCTATCGCGGTAACGCAGCAGTTTATTGCGCGACAAATGGAGATACAAAATGAAAAAATTGCCATTTTTGCACAAACCGCCAGCCGTTATTTAAGCGTAGAATTGCAACATAACTGGCCACGCTTAGGAAATTTTGCCAGCGAGGATTATCTCAAGACACGGGCAATGCTACAGGCTTTATTGCCAGATCGCAGGCAAGATTTTGATAAATATTACTATGTTGCTTTGTATAGGGTGATTGATCATGCCTTGTATGGCATGTTTTATTTGAATGATGCGATTCCGCCTTTTTATCCTTTTTCTTGGTATGAACTGCCGGAGTCGTCCTATCGGCAAGCGCAAGCCGGTCAACTGTCCTTGGAGCGGGTGCAGGATGTGTCAGGCGATTGGCTCTATGCAGTCGCGCCAATTTACGATGAAAAACAGAATGTTGTTGCGTTATTGGAGGCCGGTAGTGATCTTTATAGTATCACCGAAGCCAATCGGGCTTTTTTTTGGCGTACCGTGCGCTTTATGAGCATTATTACCTTCTTAGTAGCGCTTATTGTCATTGTGATGACGATTTTAATTTTGCGCTCGATTCGAATTTTGCATCGTGGGGTTAAGCAAGTAAGTCATGGTTGTTTCGATTATCAGGTGGATATTAGAACCAATGATGAAGTCAGCGAATTGGGTCAACATTTTAATCAAATGTCGCAGGCGATTAGTCAGCATATAAAAGAAATTCAAAATCTTACTGCATCTTATCGACGATTTGTACCCGAGCCGTTTTTATATTATTTGCAGCTTTCCAGTATTACCAAAGCCGAGCTTGGCTTACAGGTGCAAAAAACCATGACAGTGTTGTTTGCTGATATTCGTGGTTTTACGGCTTTATCAGAGCGCTTAACCCCGCAGCAAAACTTTGATTTTCTTAATCGTTATCTAAGTCGGATAGGACCGGTTATTCGTCAAAATAATGGCTTTATTGATAAATACATTGGCGATGCGGTGATGGCTTTGTTTCCAGAGCGGGCAGACAATGCCTTGGAGTCTGCCTTGTCTATGCTGCAAGAAGTTGATCTTCTTAATGAAGAATGGATTGCCGAAGGGCATTCAGCAATTTCTATCGGCATTGGCATTCACACCGGGCCTTTAATGTTAGGGATTATCGGTGAGTCAGCGCGGTTACAAACGACGGTGATCGCCGATAGTGTCAATCTCGCCAGTCGCTTAGAATCTTTAACCAAAGTATTGCAGGCGAATCTTTTAATCAGTCAGGAGACCTTAAAAAGTTTGCCGGATGCCCAATTTTTGCCGATTCGTCATATTGGTAAAGTGCGTGTGGCCGGAAAAAGACAGGCGATAGGTGTTTGTGAAGTATTGGTGGGTTTAGATGCTACGGTAAAATGGCAGCGCGAAATGCAAGACACTGACTTACAACGCGCAATTCGTTATTATCAACAAGGCAATTTTCAGCAAAGTTTGGAATTATTCTCTGTTTTACATGACGAATATGATCCGGTCATTGCCTTATATCGCCGTTCTTGCGCTTATTATTTGGCTAACCCGCCGCTTGCTGAATGGTTAGGTGCTTTAATTTTGGAACAAAAATAATCAGATGCCTCAGTCTTCGTCTTTTCCCTTAAAAATCACTTTATTGATTGGTAATAGTCGTCCAAGTGGTAGTGTTAAAAAGTTAATAAATTGTTTAGCAAAGCAAAAAGTTAAGATAGCACAAGTTTATGCCTATGATGCGAAGACCCTATGGCAGGCGAGAGCCTGCGCTTCGATTGAATTGCTGCCGCATTATCTCAAGGGCAGTCAAAAAAACATTGCTAGGCGTTTGCAGGAAAAACATGCCAAAGCCTATGCGGTATGGCTTCAACAATTTCAAGCGCAACAATTTGATCTGGGATTAAGTTTTTTTGGTTATTGGCTGCCGCCGTCGTTGTTTAACAGTCCGCGTCTGGGTTTTATCAATTTTCATCCTGGAAAACTCCCGGATTTGCCTGGTTTTGAGCCGGAAACTTTAGCAATTTTAGAGCAATGGCCGTCTTTGTGCGGGACTTTGCATGTGGTGGCTGAGCGTTTTGACGAAGGGCCGATTTTGGCTTATACGCCGGAAGTGGTGATTCGACCCCATGAATTACCGCAAAAATTATTAAAACGGGTGACCTTAGCTGGTTGTGTCTATTTGCCAAGTTTTTTACGGCAGGTGGCGGAAAAAGGTCTTGTTCCTTTACCGATGCCTTTTCATTATCAGACGCTACCGAATTGTCAAGCGTTTACTAAAATTTTGTTAGATCAAGATGATAATGCAGCAATTTTGAGAAAAAATCGTGCTTTTAATCGCCAAAAAATTAACCGTTTTTTGACTATTGATCAGGAAGGTGCGACCGAGCGCGTCGTGGATGCAGCGATTGTGCCGTATTGGCAGACCTGGTTTTATTTTGGTCGGCGCGTGCGTTTAGCAAAAGTTGGTGAAAAAATTGGAAATTATCAGAAGTTTAGAGGGAAGAATAACTGGGCTTGTTATCGGGGACGGCAAGGCTTTGTCGCCTTGCGGCTGTTGCCGATGCCTTCTGATAACGCTGGCAAAGCCAAAATAGCTATCGCCAGCCTGAAATTATCTTAAGCGAGTTTCTGGATATTCATTTGCTTACCTGAAACCCAAACATTTTTTAAGACCCGCAAGGTGGTGCTCGGTAAACCGGCGGGCAAGTCCACGGTGCTATGATCCGAATAGATGTGAATCGGGCCAATTTCCTGACTGGATAAAGATGCTTCGTTGGCTATTGCACCGACGATATTGCCGGGTTTGATGCCATCGTTATGTCCCACCTCAATGCGAAAACGCGCCATACCCGGGGAGGGCGTGCTGCTGCGCCGTGGTGGTGCGCGCCGTCCTTCGCCTTCGCCACTGAAAGCACTACGACGTTCCCCATCACGGTTGCGTTCTGGTCGTTCTGTTCGCGGCGCGGTACGCTCCGGGCTACGACGGCTGCGGCGTTCGTCACCAGCGCGCGGCGCACTGCGCTCCCGTTCGCCAAGGCTGCGTCGGCTACGGCTGGGCGCTTCTTCAGAAAAATCACTAGCAACTTCAGTTTCTTGTAGCAAAAGGTTTTGCTCGCCTTGTGCCATTTTCGCTAAAGCCGCTGCTAAATCCAAAGGCGTACCAGGATGCTCATCTAAATACTCGGAAACCAATTGCCGGAAAAAGGTTAAATCTTGTGCTTCCGCAATGGTTTGCTGAATTTTAGACTTAAAGCGCGCAATGCGTTTTTGGTTGACATTATCTATCGTCGGCAAGGTCAAGCGTTCAATTTTTTGTCGGGTATTGTTTTCGATGATGCGTAACAAACCGCGTTCGCGTGGCGACACCAGCAAAATGGCTTCGCCATTGCGACCGGCGCGACCGGTGCGGCCAATGCGGTGGGTATAAGATTCACTGTCTTGGGGAATATCGTAGTTGATAACATGGGTGATGCGTTCCACATCTAAACCCCGCGCTGCCACATCAGTGGCGATGATGATATTCACCTGACCGCTGCGCAGTTGTTCAACCATTTTTTCCCGACGGACTTGCGGTAAGTCGCCATTCAATGCCTCGGCTTTGAAACCGATGCGTTGTAATTGTTCAGCCATTTCAACGGTTTGCGTTTTGGTGCGGACAAAAATCAACACGCCATCGCTATCTTCGCTTTCTAAAACACGCACTAAGGCACTGAATTTACCCATACCTTGTACCAACCAATAGCGTTGGCGCACATTGCTGGCGGTGGTGCTGGCGACTGATAAACGGATTTCTTTGGGACTTTTGAGATAACGCTGGCTAATGCGTTGAATTTTTTCAGGAAAAGTAGCTGAAAATAGTACCGTTTGCCGTTCTGCTGGCAACTTTTCCATAATCCATTCAATATCGTCCACAAAGCCCATACGCAGCATTTCATCGGCTTCATCGAGAACCAAGGCTCGCAATTGATTGAGTTGCAAAGTGCCTTTTTCCATGTGATCCATGATGCGGCCTGGGGTACCGACGATGATCTGTGCACCACGGCGCAGCGCTTGAATTTGTAATTTATAGGATTGTCCACCGTAAATGGTGGCAACCTGAATATCGGGTAAGTGGCTGGCATAGCGTGAAAAAGATTCAGCAACTTGCAAAGCCAACTCACGGGTGGGCGCTAAGACCAAGACCTGGGGATAACGGGCTTGACTATCAATACGCGCTAATAAAGGCAGGGCAAAAGCCGCCGTTTTGCCAGTTCCGGTTTGTGCTTGTCCTACCAAATCTTCCCCTTGCAAAATCCAGGGAATACTTTGTTGTTGGATCGGCGATGGCGTTTCATAGCCAATATCCTGTAAGGCGCGCAGCAAGGGGGCGGGAAGATTGAGGGCAGCGAAATCGGGCACAGTTTGATTCATGAAAAAGCTCTTTGCTTGATCCTAAAAGGGTTTAGGAAAACCAAAGTGTTCTTGGTGATGACACATTTGGTTACACACGGGATAAAAAGGGAATACCTGTTATTTAAGGAGACGTGGTAAGTTAATTCGCTATGCGTTTAACTTAACGGTCTCGGCGATGCAGGCAGCAACACCGAACGAAAAGAAGTGAGTTATCGGAGTGGCAACGGACGCATCGGCAAGCAGTTATTTTTGCTTGTTGGGTTCAATGTTGTTTCAGATTTGGCCATTAGGCAAAACAAAAACAGCGCGCAGCATAAACAGCGTTTATAAAAAAAGCAAGGAGTATTAACATTAACATGCAGCAAGAAAGTGATTTTTTATTTGAAGACCCCGAAATCCTGGCCGAACATTTCCAAGAGAGCTTGGCGCAAGTCCTCGCTAACCCAGATTTTTGCCAGGGTTTTTATGAACATTTTTTTGAAGCGCATCCAGAGCTACAACATTTTTTTGTGGGCAGGGATTTGAAACAAATCCAAAAAAAACTGCAAACCACCTTAAAACTTTTACAAGCTCAGGAAAAAAGCCAACCGGGAATCAGGCACTATCTGCAAATGCTTGGCCGAATGCACCAGCATCTTGGTGTCACACCAGCCGATTTTTTGTTGTGGAAAGAAGCACTTTTAGAAACGGTTGCGCAGTTTGATCCTGCCTATTCCGAGCAAACCCAGCGTGCTTGGGAACATGCTTTGGCAACGCTCTTGGCGGCGATGACTCCAGCAGCGCAGCTTAACTTGACCTAAGGCTTTTGCCTTAACTAGGTTTTTTCCGGCTGCTGCTTTGCTATACTGGCCACTTTCCGCCGTTGCTTTATGGTAAGCAGCGGCTTTTTTTGCAAGGTATTGAGGAGCGATCATGTATTCCCATTATTCCGCCAATTATTTTGACTTAAACACTTTTGATCCCGAATTATGGCAGGCAATGCAAGCCGAAGCGCAACGGCAAGAAGAGCATATTGAATTGATTGCTTCCGAAAATTATGCCAGCGCCCGGGTGTTGGCAGCGCAGGGTTCGGTATTGACCAACAAGTATGCCGAAGGTTATCCCGGTAAACGCTATTACGGCGGTTGCGAATTTGTTGATATCGCTGAAAATCTGGCCATTGACCGTGCCAAAGCCTTGTTTGACGCGGCTTTTGCCAATGTTCAACCCCATGCTGGCTCCCAAGCCAATGCTGCCGCCTATTTGGCGATGTTAAACCCCGGCGACACTATTTTAGGGATGAGTTTGGCCGATGGTGGTCATTTAACCCACGGCGCGAAGGTCAATGCCTCGGGTAAAATCTTTCATGCCGTGCAGTATGGCATTGATCCTGAAAGCGGTTTAATAGACTACGAGCAAGTCGAGCGCTTGGCGCAAGAACATCGGCCTAAGTTGATTATCGCTGGTTTTTCGGCGTATTCGCGGGTTTTGGATTGGCAACGTTTTCGCAGCATTGCCGATAGCGTTGGCGCGTTTTTATTGGCCGATATGGCGCATGTCGCGGGTTTAGTGGCCGCAGGCGTGTATCCAAGTCCGGTCAATATCGCCGATGTTACGACCACCACCACCCATAAAACCTTACGCGGACCACGCAGTGGCTTGATTTTGGCCAAAGCAGCCGCCGAGGGTCAAGATTTTGATCTGCATAAAAAATTGAATTCTTTAGTTTTCCCCGGCACCCAAGGCGGGCCGTTGATGCATGTCATCGCCGCCAAAGCCGTGGCTTTCAAAGAAGCCATGGAACCGGCGTTTCGCGTCTATCAAGAACAAGTGTTAAAAAATGCCAAAGTGATGGCCAAAGTTTTAACCGAACAAGGCTTTCACATTGTTTCCGGCGGCACGGATAATCATCTGTTACTCATTGATTTAAGTCCGAAAAAGTTGACAGGTAAAGCCGCTGAAGCCGCTTTGGGTAATGCCTACATTACCGTCAATAAAAATGCCGTACCGCGTGATCCGCAGTCGCCGTTTGTCACCAGCGGTATTCGCCTTGGCAGTCCAGCAATCACCACGCGGGGTTTCAAAGAAGCCGAAGCCGAACAATTGGCCTTTTGGATCAGCGAAATTTTGTCTGATTTAGAAAACTGCAAAGTGCAACAACAAGTCCGGGAAAAAGTACGGCAGCTTTGCCAGCAATTCCCCGTTTACGCCTAAAAGATTCCGGTGCATTGTCCTTTTTGTCATGCCGCGGATACGCAAGTCATTGATACGCGGGTCAGTGGCGAACAAGTCCGCCGCCGCCGCGAGTGCAAACATTGCAAGTCGCGCTTTACGACTTACGAAACTATTGAGCGGCAATTACCGCGGGTTTTGAAACGCGACGGCAGTTGGGAAGCCTTTTCCGAAGAAAAACTTCGGCATAGTTTGGAAATTGCTTTACAAAAACGTCCCGTGAAAAGCGCCGAGGTGGATGTGGCGGTGCAGGAAATCAGCCGCACTTTGCAACAACGGGGTGAAAAAGAAGTGCCTTCGACCGCCATTGGCGATTTAGCCATGAGCGCACTACAAAAACTGGATAGCGTTGCTTATGTCCGTTATGCCTCGGTCTATTTAAGTTTCAGCGACTTAAAAGCCTTCCAGGATTTACTGCTGCGTTTAACCAGCAAACCCGATATTGCTTAACTTTTCTGCAATTTTATCAAAAATTTATTATTTATTGCCTTTAATTTATGTTCAACTCCGCCGATGTCATCTCCATGCAGGAAGCGCTACGCTTGGCCGAACGCGGCAGCGCAACCACGCATCCCAATCCCCGCGTCGGTTGTGTGCTTGTCAAAAATAACCAAGTCATCGGTCGCGGTTTTCATGCCAAAGCCGGCCTGCTGCACGCCGAAGTCATGGCGCTGGCTGAAGCTGGGGAGGCAGCGCGTGGTGCGACGGCCTATGTGACTTTGGAACCCTGCGCGCATTTTGGCCGCACGCCGCCCTGTAGTCAGGCATTGATTGCCGCTGGTGTCGCCGAAGTGGTGATCGCCAATCGCGACCCCAATCCCTTGGTGGCCGGTCGCGGCTTGGCGCAGTTGCAAAACGCTGGTATCAAAGTGCGTGAAGGACTATTAGCAGCAGAGGGAGAAAAGCTAAACCGTGGATTTTTTTCGCGAATGCGGCGAAAACGCCCGTGGTTGCGCCTGAAAAGTGCCAGCAGTTTGGATGGAAAAATTGCCCTGGCCGATGGCCAAAGCCAATGGATCAGCGATGCACCAGCGCGTGCCGATGTCCAGCGTTTTCGTGCCGAAAGTCAGGCGATTTTATCGTCAGCGGCAACGGTTTTGGCCGATCATGCGCGCTTGACTCTGCGCTTGACAGCGGCGGATTTGGCTATTGATCCGGCGCATTGGCGGCCACCGCTGCGGATTATTTGGGATCGGCAAGGCCGGTTAACGCCCAATAACGCCGTTTCTCTATTAACTGACCAGGCACCACTATGGCTTTATCAGAGTTCAATTAAATCAAAGGCTAAAGCGATGGGTAAAGCAATGGCTTGGCCGGATTTTGTCCAAATCATCCCCATCCCCGATTTACCTGAAGCCGAGCAACTGCCGTGGTTATTGACTGATCTTGCGGCAGGCGAAATCAATAGCATCCAGGTGGAAGCAGGGGGACGGCTGATGGCGGCCTTTTGGGAAGCCAATCTCGTGGACGAATGGTTGTTTTATCTTGCGCCTTGTTTGTTGGGGGATGGCGGGCAAAGCCTTTTGCAAGGCAAAGTTTTAGAAGCGATGTCGGCGGTTTGGCGTTTGCCCTTGGCGCAGCCGGTCGCTGTCGGGCATACTTGGCGCTTTTCTTTTGTCTTTACCCAGGAAATTCAACCATGTCCACCATTGTGGCTGTCCTAAAAAATCAACAAGTTGTCATCGCTGCTGATAGTTTAACCAGCTTTGGCGATACCAAACAAGCCGCACATTATGATCGTTGGCACGATAAAATTTTTGCTTTTGAGGATAACTACTTAGGCATTGTCGGCAGTGCTGCGCATCACAATGTCTTACCGCATTTATTGGCGGAAAAACCGAAAAATTACCGCCTACAGGATCGGCATAGCATCTTCGATGCCTTTCTTTCCGTGCATAAGACGATGAAAGATCGCTATTTTTTGAATCCAAAAGAAGACGATGACGATGACTACGAATCCAGCCGCATTGATGCCTTGATTATCAACCCACAGGGCATGTTCGGTGTTTATTCCATGCGTGAAGTTTTTGAATATAAACGTTTTTGGGCGATAGGTTCCGGTGCCGATTATGCACTGGGCGCGATGTTTGCTGTTTATGAACATCTGGATGACGCCGCTGCCATTGCCCGTTGCGGCGTGGAAGCTGGTGCCGAGTTTGATCAAGCCTCGGCCTTGCCTTTGTCTTTATATCAACTCACCTTAAAAGTTTCAGTGAATTAAATTATTGAAAAAATGCACAAAAGGTAACGAACAGGGTAACAAAAAAGGTAGCGAAAAAATGTTTACAGGTTTAATTCAAGCGCTAGGAAAAATTGTCGCGCTACATCCCAATCCACCCGTAGCGACTGAAAATTTGCGTTTAACGGTGCAAAGCGAACTTTTTACGCTTAGACCTTGGCAGCTTGGCGATAGCGTCGCGATCAATGGCGTGTGTTTAACTATTGTCGCACAAGATGTTGATAAAATTACGGTTGAATTATCACCGGAAACTTTACGTTTAACCACTTTTGCCAAGATTTGTCTTGGTCAAATAGTCAATTTAGAACCGGCGTTGACCTTGCAAACTGCCTTGGGGGGACATCTGGTGACGGGGCATGTTGATGGTCTGGGTAGTATTCGTGCCATAGATCAGCAAGGTGATTGTTTTTCCGTGGAATTTATCACACCTTCGGATTTGTTGCCCTATCTCTCAGTCAAAGGTTCCATTACTGTGGATGGGGTCAGTTTAACCGTCAATGCCGTCAGCGCCGATAGTTTTACGGTGATGATCATCCCGCATACTTGGGAAAAAACTATTTTTCAATTTTATCAAGTTGATAGCTTGGTAAATTTAGAAGTAGATATGATTGCCCGTTATCTGGCGCGGCTTTTGGCAGCGCAGGGGTTATTACCGAGCGCTCTATAATTATTTGAGTAATTTTTTGACGCTTATTTTTTAAGACCTATTCCCAGATTTATTCTCCGAGATGTTTATGCAGCAACCGATTACTCCGATTGAAGAAATTATTGCCGAACTGAAAACCGGTCGCATGGTGATCATTCTCGATGACGAAGATCGCGAAAATGAAGGCGATTTGGTCTTGGTCGCCGAATGTGTCCGTGCTGAAGACATCAATTTTATGGCACGTCATGCCCGTGGTTTGATCTGCTTAACTTTGACCCAGGCGCGTTGTCGGCGCTTGCGCCTGCCGTTGATGGTCAGTCAAAACGATAGCCCGCATCGCACCAATTTTACCGTATCCATTGAAGCGGCCAGCGGCGTGACTACCGGCATTTCTGCGGCAGATCGCGCTGTGACTGTCAAAGCGGCGGTGGCTCCAGATGCCCGTGCCGAAGATTTAATTCAGCCAGGTCATATTTTCCCGCTGATGGCGCAACCCGGCGGCGTGTTGACCCGCGCCGGCCATACCGAAGCCGGTTGTGATCTGGCGCGCTTGGCCGGTTTTGAACCCGCGGCGGTGATTGTGGAAATTTTGAATGACGATGGCAGCATGGCGCGTTTGCCTGATTTAATTCCTTTTGCCCAGAAACATAACTTAAAAATTGGCACTATTGCCGATCTTATTCGTTATCGCATTGCCAATGAGCCACAAGTTGAGCGGGTTTTAGATGTGCCTTTTGCCAGTCGTTTCGGGGACTTCCGCTTGTTTCTGTATCAAGATGTTGTCAGTCAAAATTTGCATTTTGTTTTGGTGAAAGGCGACATTGATCCCGAACAACCAGTGGCTGTGCGTGTGCATCTGGAAAATCCCCTGTGCGATTTATTGGCCGAACAAGGCTGTGGCTGGCCATTGCAAGCGGCTTTGGCGCGGATGAGCGAGGAAAAAGTCGGGGTGGTTATCGTGTTGCGTCAGCAGGATAATCATCAACGCTTATTTCAACATTTAGAACGCAGCTTGGCGCAGGAAGAAAAGCCAGTGCTTGATTCATCTGTTTCGGAATTAAGAACTTATGGCATTGGTGCGCAAATTTTGAAAGATTTGGGTGTGCGGAAAATGCGCGTCTTCAGTGCGCCGCGTAAATACTCGGCTTTGGCCGGTTTTGATTTAGAAATTGTTGAATACATTGGACGTTGATTTTATGAATGATCAGTCAGCATCGGTTTTTTCAGGTACTTTAACGGCACCTGCCGGTCGTATTGCTTTAGTCGCGGCGCGTTTTAATGCTTTAGTTGTTGAACGTCTGGTCAATGGTGCGGTGGACACATTGCAACGCTTTGGTTTCCAAAAAGATAAGTTAAGCATCTTCTGGGTGCCCGGTGCTTACGATATGCCTTTGGTGTTACAACGCTTAGCCAAAAGTCAAAAATTTCAAGGTTTAATCACTTTTGGCGCAGTCGTGCGCGGTGACACTTATCATTTTGAAGTGGTTGCCAATAATAATGCCAGTGCTATCATGAATTTAATGCTCAATTACAATTTACCGATCACCAATGCCGTGCTGACCACCGACACCATGGAACAAGCCTTGGATCGCGCCGGTGGTAAATCTGGCAATAAAGGTGCCGAGGCGGCGCTGGCTTTGGTTGAAATACTTTCATTATTACAACAGATTGACCATTTATCATGACCGATAAACCGCCTGCTGGTAAACCACCCGCGCAACCGTCTGCACTCCGTAGCAAAAAACGTGTTTTTCTGAACGCCAAGCATTCGGGTGCAGCGAAGCCAAAAGCGCCGCACCTCCAGGCCGATGGCACGCCAATGCCCGGCGCACGCACCTTGGCCCGACGACGTGCCTTACAAGCCTTATTTGCCTGGGAAGTGTCTGGCCGCGACATTCGGCGGGAATTATTGCAGCTCGTGCCTGAGACATCGCTGGTGCCGACCGATGCAGCAGCCACCACTAGCACGCCGCTGAGTAAAAAAACGCCCAGTCAAGCGCATAAAAAACTGCCGGCGCGTTTTGTCGAAGCGGTGCAGCAATTTCCAGGCTATGTGCAAGTTTTGCCCAAAGATAGCAACGAAGAAGCCTTGGAACACTTGCCGCCAGCCGTGATCAACCAATTGTTTTATCAGGATTTATTGAGCAATTTTTTCCAACATGCCGCCTTGATTGATCAAACCATCGGCGTGTTTACTGACCGTCCTTTTGCCGATATTGATCCCTTGGAAAAAAGTTTATTACGTCTCGGTGCCACAGAAATTTTATATTTTCAACAGACTGCCAGCCAAATTGTCTTAAATGAACTGATTGAAATAGCAAAAATTTTTGGCGGTGCTGATAGTTATAAATACATCAATGGCATTCTCGATAAATTGGCTAAACGCACGCGCCAGCAATTTACTTAATGGCGTTTTTTCTCTTATTTTTTTCTTAGCAACCCTTTGCCAATGTCCTTGGAATTTCAGATGATTGCGCGTTATTTCGCCGATTTGGGAGTAAGTAAAAAAGAAGTCTTACTGGGAATTGGCGATGATTGCGCTTTATTACACACTGACCAACCTTTAGCGATCAGCACCGACACCTTAATTTCAGGGGTACATTTTCCTGAAAATACGTCGGCAAGTGCTATTGCTTACAAAGCCTTAGCGGTGAGTTTAAGCGATTTAGCGGCGATGGCGGCAACGCCTGTCGCCTACACCTTAAACCTGGCTTTGCCGCAGCTCAATGCGGATTGGTTAAAGGATTTTCGTAACGGTTTGCGGCTCTTAAGCGAAACCTTTGGCCTGCGTTTGATCGGCGGCGACAGCACCCGCAGTCCACTGCCGATGGTGACGGTGACGATTTTTGGTCATTGCACCACGCCATGGCGACGCGATCAGGCGCAAGTCGGCGATAGCATCTGGGTGACGGGGACTTTGGGCGATGCAGCTTTAGGCTTAATTTTAGCTTTGCAAAAACAAGAAGTTGCCGAAGAGAAAGCAGTTTGGGCATTGCCGAAAAAAGCACAGCAATACTTGTTACAACGTTTGCATTATCCACGACCACGCCTGCCTTTGGCCTTAGCCTTGGCCGCTGAGGTACAAGCGGGAATTGATCTTTCCGATGGTTTTTTAGCCGATCTTGGACATATTTTGGCGGCATCCCAATGCGCCGCCGAGGTTTTTATTGAGCGTTTGCCTTTATCTATCGCTTATCAACAGCTGCAAAAAATGGCACCGACCAAAGAACCATTAACGACTTACTTAAAAGCCTTAACCGGCGGCGATGATTATGAACTCTGTTTTACAGCGCCTCCCCAAGCTACAGAAAAAATTCATAAGGTTACCAAAGTCTTAGGAGTTACCTGTACGGCGGTGGGGCAGATCACCGCCGGTTCTGGGTTGCAATTATTTTATCAACAACAACCTTTAGCCTTGCCGGAAGTTCTGGGTTTTACGCATTGGTAAAATAACTGCTATTTTTCTGCCAAGTGTTTACTTTTATTGAGATAAAGTTAAGGATTTTCCCAATTTTTTGCCAGAGCACTGTTTAAGGTAGCAGCCGTTTTATAAGAAGGACCGGCGACGATAAAAAGCGTTAATTCAACAAAAGTATCGGCATCTTGATCCACACAGGCGATCACCGCTTTGAAATTGCCTTGTTTGCCGACCCGCTCCCGCGTGCCGGTGGAAGCGGTAATTGTAAAACCTTCTTTAGTCAATGCCTTAGCAGCATCACTTAAACAAATTTCTTGGGTGGTCGGCATGGTGCTGACCATATAGTCAATGTAGGGCGCTTGCGCAAAAACTGAGCCAGCGCTAACAATCAATAGCCATAATAAGAAACGCATTTTTTTCTCCTAGATGTTCAGACCAAGTTTGCCAAATGGCTTGGCCAAATGCCTTGACCAAATGGTAGGGTGATAATAACGAAATTTTTGACTTTTGCATCCCTTAGAAAAAACACTCAGACAGAATAAAAGATTTTGCTTGCATATTGATTTTTTGTTAATTTTCTTGCGATGTTCCAATTGTAATCACTAAAAATTTTAACTGCCACGCCGTTCTAACCAGTGAATCAACTGCCATAATGTCCAACTGTCTTGCGCGCAATAGTCGGTTAATTGACCTTGCCGCAAGTTTTTTTCGCTTTCCTTTAAGTAAAGACTCTGCCAATAGAGTAATTCAGCGGCACCACCATGATCTATAAAAGATTTTTCTGGTAAAAAGAAATCCGTCCAGCGTTTTAATGACCAACTGCCTTGCATCCAGGGGTGATAAAATTCGTTTTGTATCGCCTGATAAACATCAATGATTTTTGCATTGCGATGCAGAAGCTCGGCTGCGGCATTGGGATGCCGGGTAGCAAGTTGTTTAATCAGGCTTTTTTCTAAGCTACCATAGACGAAAATGCTGGCAGCATTTTTGGTCACTGCTAATAAACTTTCAATAAATAATTCTTCAGGACAGGTTTGACCGTTAGCAATAAAATTTTTATTGATCAATTGCTTGCCGCTTAAATAATGACTTGACCAAGCAAAGGGAATGACCGCGAGCGGTTCTTGGCAGTCTGGCCACAAGGGAATAGCGCTATGAATGACTTCAAAATCTATAGTTATCCAAGGTTTTTCGAGTGTTTTTAAGCGCTTGAGAAAGGTTTCTGGCCAGAAAATCCGCTGTTCGTTTTCGGCTTGCCAAACTAAGCGTTGTTTAGAAGAAAGTTTTTCTGGATCAATGCCTTGCTCATGCCAGATGCGCAGTGCTTGGTAATGGCGTTGTGGGATTCGGCTAAATTTTTCTTTATCGGGATAACACTGGCCGTAGGCGGGACATAAGCTTGGGGTTAAGCAATGTTTTTGATCGGTAACAGCTTTGGGATCAAGGAGTTGATCAGCAGTGTTTTTAAGCCAAAGCGGCACTTGCTTTTGCGCTTGTGCTTGCCAAGTTTCAGGAATGGCGCGGTAACTGAAATAAGGCGCGGCGGCAGTGAAATGCAGCAACCATGGTGTTAAGGACAGGAAAGCAGCAAAAAAAATTTTGATTAACCAGTCTTCCGGGGCTTCTTGCAGGATTTTCTTGCCAGCATAAAGAATGTATGCCTCTGCCTTGATTACGCAGCAGAGGAGCTGGCCGGTATCGGTTGCATGGTGATGAATAAAAGGCAAAGCTTTGATTTCGAGAATTTTATCTTGTTGTGCCAGGTCTTGTTGCAATAGATATAAAAGCTGCGCCGGTCGCAAAAAATGCTGATCGTTCGGCGTGTTGAGGTTGAGACTGGCCAAAAGCCCGCAGCGGCGGGCAGCCAAGACTTGTTGATAGGTAAAGGGATAAATAGTCAAAGTATCAAAAATTTGCAAAATATGTTAATTAAAATTTTTGGATTCCAATGCCTTGAAACTATTTAGCGCTTATTGAATCACCTCCCCCCGCGCATCGCGGGTTTCTAAATTGTCCAAAAAGCCTTTTAAGCCGAGACGGTTGATTTCTTCACTAAAAGCATTGCGAAAGGTAATTGCAATACTTACACCATCGGCTTCTACATCATAGACTTTCCAGGCATTTTGCGATTTATAGAGTTTGTAATCCATAGCCACTTCTGAAGCATTATCCAAGCGTAAACGACTGCGTACCAAAGCGCGTTGGCGGCTGTCGTCATAAATGGTATCTAAATAGGTGATGCGTAAATTTTCCGCACGATCCAGCAAGGCTTTGCTGTAGGTGCGTACCAAAAGATTGCGGAAGGCTTTGATAAAGCGCGCTTGTTCGGAAGCGGTGGTTTGTCGCCAATAACTCCCTAAAACAAAGCGTGCAAAGCGTTCAAAATCCATCAATGTTAAAACATCGCGTTCAACGATGGCATAAAGACGGGTTGGTTCTTGATCTAGTATCGCTTGTTCATTTTTTAAGGTTTTCAAAAAACGCTCGCCGCTTTGTTGAATAAGTGTTAAAGGGTCGTTGCTGGCGGTGGCCATGGATAGGATAAATAATAAGCAAAGACTTAATAAAAACTTTTGTAAATCAATATCTAATAAAAAAATTGATAATTTCGGCATTGGGATTCCTCCATTATGAAAGTTTAAGGATTGAGGTCGTCAAATAAATCGTCTTCATTAGCAAAGATTTCACTGGCTTGGCTTTTGCCATCCGTGGCTAAAAATTCACGGCGCTGTAAATAGGCATCGCGCACCAGAATATACCGACTTTGCCGGTCAGCAGGAAGGTTATCCAAGGCTTCGAGTTCGGAACGTTTATGAATCAGGCGCAAGGTCGTGAGTGGCAATAATACACTGGAATTCGCGATATAATACAAGATATTGGTCGCTTGGCTGACCGGTGTACCGAGAATTTCTCGGGTGGTGCTGGGGCCAAGTAAGGGCAACATCAAATAATCGCCTTGCGGCACCCCCCAGACGGCCAAAGTTTGACCAAGGTCTTCATTTTCTTTTCCAACCTCGTATTGACTGGCCAAGTCCATCAGGCCGCCAAAACCAAAAATACTGTTGACGGCAAAGCGCCAGAGACTTTTTGCTGAGGCACCGGGTTTGCCTTGCAGCAGCAAATTAACCGTGGTGTCTAAGTAGCCGATGTTGTTAAAAAAATTCCCAATAGCGCGACGTGCCGGTCGGGGGGTGACGGCTTTATAACCTTGCGATAGCGGTTTTAAGGCCACGCGGTCTAAACCGTCATTGACGGCAAAAATCGGTTGGTTGACGCTTTGCCAGGGGTCGGGATTTTGTCGGCTGGAGCTACAGCCACCGCACCACCACAAACAAAGCAAAATCAGGCTGACCAAGAGTTTTGACTCCACTATTTCTCCTTGCTGAAAACTTCTGTTAGAAAGACACTGGCGGCAAGAGTGTAACGGATTTTTGTTTTTTACCATGCTTCTGCCGAAAAATTTTCTCCAAAAAACCCGAAGTTGTTTTTAAGCAATTTTTTATCTATTTCTTTTTTTTAAGCGAAGTGTATGCGTTGTCCTGCTTTATCTGAATTAACGCCGCGCCTGTTGCGGGAGATACCAGCGGTTTGCCTTGAAGTGTTAGCCGCTGAATTGCGTGATTATCTATTGACAACAGTGGCATCCCAAGGTGGTCATTTTGCTGCTAATTTGGGTGTTATTGAATTGACTTTGGCTTTGCATCGGGTTTTTCACACGCCGGAAGATGCGTTGGTGTGGGATGTTGGCCATCAGACTTATCCGCATAAAATTATCACTGGACGCGCTGCGCAACTGCCGACAATTCGCCAATTCGGCGGTTTATCGCCGTTTGCCAAACGCAGTGAAAGCGCCTTTGACGCTTTTGGTGCCGGGCATTCCAGTACCTCGATCAGCGCCGCCATTGGCATGAGTTTGGCTTTTGCCCAGCAGAAACGTCAGAAAAAATCGGTGGCGATCATTGGCGATGGTGCCTTGACCGCGGGGATGGCTTTTGAGGCGCTGCATCACGGTGCTGAATTGCAAGCCGATGTTTTAGTTGTGTTAAATGACAACGGCATGTCTATTTCGGAAAATGTCGGTGCCTTGTCGCAATACTTAACCCGACTGCGCGCTAGTCCTACTTACGCCAACTTGCGTGCGCTGGGCCAACAACAATGGCCAGCGGCTGAGCCTTTGGGCAATTTATTGCGAACGGGCAAAGAACAGTTAAAAACTTTGCTTTTACCGCGTACTTGGTTTGATGATCTGGGTTGGGATTATTATGGGCCAGTGGATGGTCATGATTTACCAACACTTTTGGAAGTTTTGGAAGACCTGCGCCAACAAACCAAGCCACGTTTGCTGCATGTCATCACCCAAAAAGGTAAAGGTTATGCGCCAGCCGAGGCCGACCCCATTGCCTATCATGGGGTAAAGCCTTTTAATTTAAGCAATGGTCTTGATAAGAAAATATCGAAAACAAAAAGTTATAGTGATATTTTTGGCGATTGGTTATTGGCAATGGCCGAAAGCTGTCCGTTATTACAAGCTATTACCCCGGCGATGTGTGAAGGTTCGGGGATGACGACGTTTGCTAAAACCTTTCCCGAACGTTTTTTCGATGTGGCGATTGCCGAACAACATGCGGTAACGCTTGCCGCGGGTATGGCAGCGCAAGGTTTACGACCGGTGGTGGCGATCTATTCTACTTTTTTACAACGCGCTTATGATCAATGGCTGCACGATGTCCTGTTGCAAGGGTTGCCTGTGATCTTAGCTATTGATCGCGCAGGCATTGTTGGTGCTGATGGTGCAACGCATACCGGCAATTTTGATGTCGCTTTTTTACGTTGTTTACCTGGCATGATCTTGGCTACGCCAAGCGATGGCGAAGAATTATGGCGCTTGTTAAATACCGCCTATCATTGCCAACGTCCCTGTGCTGTGCGTTATCCCCGAGATAATTCTAAAGCATTTCAAAAAGTTTCCACAAAAGAAATCGTCAACATTGGTCAGGCGCGGGTCTGTCGGCTGGGTCAAGAGGTGGCGCTCTTGGCTTTTGGCACGGTGCTGTCCTTGCTTTCGCCGCTGGCGGAACAACAGAATTGGAGTCTTGCTGATATGCGTTTTATCAAACCTTTAGATGAAAATTTATTAAGCGATTGGAGTGGAAAACATCGGCTGTTGGTAACGATTGAAGAAAGCGCTTTGCCGGGCGGTGCTGGCAGTGCCGTTCTGGAATATCTTGCTGATCAAGGTATTGCGATGCCAGTATTGCGTTTGGGGTTGCCAGATATTTTCCCCACCCACGGCAGTCGGGAAGCGGTATTGCGCGACTTAAAACAAACGACCAGTGATTTTGCCGCAGCCATTATGCAGCGCTTGGCACAGTTAAAGGAATAAAGCCTAAGGAATAAACTACATGGAAGCGAAATTACTGAATGATCTTAACTTTTATCAAGAGATGCAAAGTCAAACGGGTGTGGCTTTAGTGTTATTTTATGGTGCGCATTGCGGTGCTTGTAAGCGTTTGAAAGTCTTGTTAGATAATTATCAGCCACCGGAAAACTGGCAGTTATTTATGATTGATGCGCAGCGCGAAGGTGGTTTAGTACAAGAATATAGCGTATTTCATTTACCAACGGTTTTATTATTTAAAGATGGTCAATTTCATCGTAATCTCTTGTTATCAGGAGAAATAAATAAGTTGACTTCCGAAGTTTGGACCAGCTTAGCGTTACCAGCGCAGTCATTGGATTAAAATAAGCTATGGAAATTATTGACCATCGTTTAACCGAGGCTAAAGCGCATTATTCGCCATTTTTTGATGCGCGACCAGCCAATGAAATTAGCTTGTTAGTGATTCATAACATCAGTTTGCCAGCGGGAGTTTTTGGTGCGCCTTGGGTGGATTGTTTATTCACCGGCAATTGGCCAGAAAATACGCCGCAGGCGCTTCAAGATGTGCGCAACTTGCGCGTGTCGGCGCATCTCTTTATTCAGCGTAATGGTGATGTTTTTCAATATGTTCCTTTTGATAAACGCGCTTGGCACGCTGGGGTTTCCTCTTATCAGGGACGAAGCGCCTGTAATGATTTTTCCATCGGTATTGAATTAGAAGGTACCGATGATTTAGCTTACGAACCTATTCAATATCAGAGGCTTGTTAAAATAACTCAGCTTTTGCTAAAGCATTACCCGACCTTACAAAAAGAAGCGATTGTCGGCCATAGTGATATTGCGCCAAGTCGAAAAACCGATCCAGGAAAGGCTTTTGCTTGGGATTTTTTTAAGCAGCAGTTGTGAAAGTGATGCCTCTGCCTTGATCTTCATTCCCTGTGGCAAAGTGTCGCAGGGACTTGGCAGTCGTGAACAAAAGGCTACTATAAAGTTTTTGTTAAATGCTCAAAGTAGGAGGAGAAAATCATGTTCATCGTTGTTTTTGCTTTGCTTTTATTGACTTTTAATCTATCTGCCCAAGAATTATCCAAGCCCATTGTGCTTTACACGCCAATTTTGTTAAAACAAGCCGAGGCTTTGCAATTAACCCCAGAGCAGCGCCAAAAAGTGCAAGATTGGGTCGCAGAAATGCCAGCCAAGCGTGAAGCGGTGGAAGCACAAGTGTTGGCTTTGCGGCAAGATTTGCGCTCGGCTATTGAAGACGGTGCGCCAGAAGCCGAGCGTCTGCTTTTAGCCAAAGAAATTGGTATCTTAGAAACAGAACTTTTGATGATGCGTTCGCGTTGTGCGGATTATTGGCGGGAAGCCTTAACCCCAGAACAATTTACTTTATTAAAAACTAGAGAAAAATTAACCCAAGTTTGTTAAAAAAATGAACCTGGGTTTTTTTATTGCGATGCTTTAGCGGGTATTTGCTTTGGTCATAATTTGATTGCGATCAAGTTTTTTTTATGACTTGTCACTAAGTTTTAGCACTTTCTAAAATAGTTATAATTTGATTAAAAATTCCTTTGAAAATGAGGCTGTTGTGAAATTTTTTATGCTGATGTTCAGTTTTTTTGGCGTGTCGGTTTTAGCGGAAATCGCTAACGCACCGCAAACCATCATGTTGGCGCAAACCTGCGCTGGTTGTCATGGCACCCAAGGCGAGATTCGTGACAATGCTTTTGTGCCTTTGGCCGGTTTACCAGAAAGTCGTTTTATTCAAGCCATGCAAGCCTTTAAGGATGGTTCGCGTCCTTCCACCTTGATGGGGCCTTTGGCGCGTAGCTTTAGCGATCAAGAAATTGCCGCGATGGCCGCCTATTTCGCGCAATTTCCTACTCCTACCCCTTAATAATTAAAAAAGGTTAATTTTATGCTTATGAAACGTCGAGATTTTTTTAAGTTTTCTGCTTTGCCAGCAGCCTTCTTATTACCCTCAAGCCTGTTTGCAAAAACCACTGCTGGTAAAAATGCACATATTGTGGTGATCGGTGGTGGTGTGGGTGGTGCCACTTTTGCCAAATATCTGCGGTTGTATGCGCCACAAGTGAAGGTGACGGTGATTGAAAAAAATCCTGTTTATCAACGGCCTTATGGTTCGAGCGAGGTTATCGTTGGCAACATTACGATGTCGGATATTACCATTGGCTACGATACCTTGCGCGATAAATATGGTATTAATTTTATTATTGATGAAGTAACCAATGTGGACTTTGATCAGCGCAGCGTTCACACCGCACAGGGTAGCAAAATTACCTATGATCGCTTGGTGGTTTCTCCGGGTATTGACTTTGACTATAGCCGCGTTCCTGGCATGGAAGGCTCTGAAGCACAAGCGAAAATTGTCCATGGTTGGGATGCCGGTCAGCAGTTATTGACCTTACAGCAACAATTACAGACCGTGCCAGAAAATGCGACGGTCATTGTGGTGCCGCCACCGAATCCTTATCGCTGTCCGCCCGGGCCGTATGAACGTTCTGGCTTGATTACCCAGTGGCTTTTAAATCGTGGTGATAAAAAAGCCAAGGTTTTGATTTTAGATTCAAAAGATGGCTTTACTACGGACTTCTCCATGCTGCAAGCCTGGAATCGTTTGTATCAATTTCAACTGCCGAAACCTTTTGAAAAAAATTATACACCAGAGCAATTAGCTACTTTTCAAGAATTTGATAAACCTGGAAAAATTGAGTGGGTGATGAGATCAGCCGGTGGTACGGTGCAAGAAGTGGATGTGGACAATAAAGTCATTAAAACTGCCGCAGGTAATTTTAAGGCCGATATGATCAACCTTATCCCACCATTAAAAGCTGGAAAAATCGCGCAAAAACTTGGCCTTACCGATGCCAGCGGTTGGTGTCCAGTGCATCAAAAAACCTTTGAATCTACTCTGCAACCTTTGGTGCATGTCATTGGTGATGCGTCTATTGCGGGTGAGATGCCAAAATCAGGTTATTCGGCCAATAGTCAAGGCAAAATGGTGGCTTTGCAGATAAAACTTTTGCTTGAAGAACAAACGCTTGTTGAGCCGGTCTTGCAAAACACCTGCTATGCCTTAGCGGGAAATACCGACTATGGCATGTTTGTGGCTGATGTCTTTCGTTTTGATGAAAATCTCAATAAATTAAAAAGGATGCCAGAAGCGCGTTATTTGCCTTTCGATGCGCCAGCCGTACAACATCGTCTGGCGGCGCTTTATACCCATAATTGGATGAAAAGTTTTACCGAAGATATTTTTGGCTAATACTTTAGTTTTTAATAATATTTTTCTATTTTTCATATTTTTGATATTTTTCATATAAGGGTGAGGTTTTCAATGCAAGAAATGATCGGTCTTTTTCCGACCTGGTATGAACCTGGTATTGGTAGCGGTTGGGTTATCGGCATTATCGCCACGGTACATGTGTTATTTTCGCATACAGCGGTGGGTGCGGCGGTGTTGTTTGCTTTTATGGCTTATTGGAGTGTTAAGTTTAATAAGCCTGAGTTAATTGATTTTATTAAAAAATACGGCATGTTTCTCTTGGTTTTTTCCTATGTTTTGGGGTCAATTACCGGTCCCGGCATTTGGTATTCAACCACCGTTGGTAGTCCACGCGGGATTTCGGCTTTAATCCATAATTTTGTTTGGAAATGGGCAACCGAATGGGTATTTTTTGTCATTGAAGTGGTTGGTGTTTATATGATGGTTTATCTTGCTGGTAAACTTGAACCACGCACCTATTTGAAATTAGCCGTAATTTTTGGCTTAACTTCTTTTGCTACCATGCTTTCTATCGTCGGCATTTTATCGTTTATGATGGAGCCTGGTCGTCCTGAATGGGCGAGCGAAGGGGGTTATCTTTTAGGCTTCTTTGGCGACAATACCATGTCGCAACTCTTTATTCGTACAGCTTTTATGTTGACCATGACGGCGGTAGTTGGCGGCATTATTGCAGCAGGCTTAAAAGATGCAGTGTTTAAGGTCTGGATGGCGCGACGTTTAGCAGTGGTAGGGATTGTTTCGGCTATCATTGGTGTTTCGCTTTATCCTTGGTATGTCAGTACCTTACCCGATCAGGCGCATCTGGTAATGGAAAACCGCATAGACAATCGTTATGTTATCGCTATTTTCACTGTGCTTTTTACCACGATAGCCTATTTTGTCTTCACTTTTTTGAAGCCACGCTTATTAACCGCCAGTGTCGCCAGTGTCGCTACTGTGTTGTTATTGGTTCTAGGACTTTGGCCTGGCGAAACCATTCGCGAATCGGCACGCAAACCGTATGTGGCTGGTGAATATCTTTATTCTAATCAAGTCATTGGCAAAGATGTACCAGGGATGGGCGTGCGTTCGGAAATTCCCGTGTTAGAAAAAGTCGGCTTTACCCACGCCACGGTTTTTTGGCCAGAAAGACAACGCGAAATTACCATTGATAATGCCCATGAAGTGGGTCGCACTTTGGCTTTAACCGCTTGTTCTAACTGTCATTCTTTATCGGAAACCGGGATGCGTCCGTTGCGAAATTATTTTGGTAGCAATGCCGATATCGTGCGCATTCAGACCTATTTACATGGCGCTTTAGCCACTGGCAATACCATGTACATGCCGCGTATCCCTTTGAAAGAAAACGAAGCAGAAGCCTTGGCTTTATACATTGCCAGTTTGCAGGATCCCAATGCCGTAGCGAAATTTAAGGCAGAAAAACGGCAAGCACAGCAAGAAGTGCTGGAAACCTTGGAAAAGGAAAAACTGACCGTTTCTTTTCATCAATAATTTTAGATAACCTATTAACAATTCAACAAAAAGGTTAAAAAACACTTTTATGGAAGCAGAATTTCTTTACGCACTGCGTGATCCTCTGGGTGTGCCTGCGCACCCAGTGATTTTTTTGATTCTTGGGGTATTAACCTGGGCTTTGCATATTGCCGCCGTCCAGGTGTTGTTGGGTGCCTCAGCATTAGCGATTTTTGGAGCTTTTTCAAAGTATAACCATTGGCGGCGTTTGGCTGATGTCATGGTTAGTACCGCTAAAATCGCCGTCTCGGTCGCCATTGTTTTAGGCGTGGCACCCCTATTATTTGTACAGGTTATTTATGACCCTTTCTGGTACACCGCCAATGTATTATCGGCGTGGTGGGTGATTGGTTTTATTGTATTTTTAATCATCGGCAGTTTGGCTTTGTTTATCTTTTATGGCTTAAACGGACATCTGCGGGATACGCCAAAAACCCGCTGTCCTACTAGCATGATTGTGGCTATCCTGTTCTTTTTATTGGTAGGTTTCATTATGCACGCCTTATCAGTGCAGATGTTGCATCCTGAAAAATGGTTGGAATGGTATGCACCCAATGGCGTGGTTGATCCCTCTGGTCGAAAGATTCATGCCTTTAACCTCTGGCGCTTTGGCTTTTTTATCAGTTTATCTTTACCTGTCAGTGGGTTATGGCTCTTGGCCTATCGCCGTTTTATTCGCGCTGATCAAGTCTTAGCCGATTATCGGCAGTTTTTATTAAAACTTGCTATTGTTTTAACCAGCGTTGGCGGCGTTATTTCGCTGATTTTTCTCGGCATCTGGATGCTTACCTTGCCGGAAAATTTGCAGCATTTTGTCTATGGACCCTGGCCTATACTGACGGTGGCAGCTTTATTATTTACTGTGGCTTTTCCGTTAGTTATCTTGAAAAAACTAGATAAAGGCATCTGGGGATTTTTACCTTTTGCTATCGGTACTGTGGCCTTAATTATTGTAGCGGCCATGCGCGAAGCCTTACGTTGGACGATGCTTTACGGCATCCACGGTTACAATGCCTTGGATTATAAAATCAATATGGATTGGTACAGTACCTTATTGTTTTTTATCACTTTTGCTGTCCTCGGCGGCGGCGTTTTAGCCTATCTTTTGACCATAGCTTGGCAAGCGGCACAGACCCGTGGCGTTTATACGCCTTCGCCTTTGGTCAATCGCTTAGGGGTGATTGCGATTGCTTTGCTGGCTATTTGGATTATTCATTATTTTGTTGTCGGTTTTTGGGTAGCTTACGCGTAAATTTTTATCACTGACGATGCTTTTTAGCTTTAACTTTTTGGAAAAAGTATGAGAGTTTTTTTATTTATTATTCTGTTTTTACAAAGTTTTTTATTATTTGCTGAAACAAAGCATTCCAATGCCGAACCCTGGACACCTTTAACCTGGTTTCAGACACAACAATCGATGCCAAAAGGGGATGTTACAGCGGGTGAAAAACTGCATCAGGAGCTGTTTTGTGCGTCTTGTCATGGCGTTAAAGGTGAGTCGGTCAGCGGTAATTGGCCGTCACTCAATGGTCAACGCGCAAGCTATACTTACAAACAGTTGCTGGATTATAAAAGTGGTTTGCGCCATGAAGATCAACGCAGTGCCATTATGGTGACAGTCGCGCAGATGCTAAATAATCAGCAGATGGCCGATTTAGCTGCGTTCTATCAAGTCCAGGATTTAACTGCTTGTGATTTAAAAGATAAAGTTAAGCCTATGTTGGTCAAACATGGCGACCCTGAACGTTTATTAACACCTTGCGCGGCTTGCCACGGTGCGCAAGGCCAAGGCGGGGTTAATGAAACCACGGCATTGCGCGGTATGCCACGCGCTTATTTTATTCGCACGATGTATGCTTTTCGTGAAGGTAAACGTCACAATGATACGATGAAAGGAATGCGTCAATTTGCTATGCCTTTGACGGATGAAGAAATTGAAGAACTGGCGGATTATTATGCCTGTCCAGAGACACCTTTTACCACGGCTTCGCCCTAAGTTATTTTTTTATTCTTTATTCCCGTCTATAAAGACGGGATTTTTTACTGTATGTTCCACATGCAATCTATCATCTTGTTAGGCAGTGCTTTCTTGCTGTGGTTAATCGTTGAGCCAGACCTTTTTGGCTTGGCGGACTGGCTGCCCGCCTTACCATTTTTTGCTTTTGTAATGGTGGTCGGGCTGTTGTTTTTGCTCACTTGGCGCCTGCATCCTGAACGCGGTATTTTTTCCTTAAAGCGCTTAACGCGAAAAAATATCCGTGCTTTTGCCCTAAGTTATCTGGCTATTTTTGCGCTGCTAGTGCCTCTGGGACTTATCAGTGGCTTTTTGACTTTTTCGCCGAACTTTATCCCGTTCTATCAAGTTTTTTTGATCTTTTTTCTCAATGCATTGCCCGAAGAATTGCTGTTTCGTGCGGTTATCCAAGATTTTCTTCAGCGGCATCTGGGTGCCTGGCCAGCGCTATTGCTGACAGCGATGATTTTCGGCTTGGCGCATCTCAATAATTTCAGCGATTTTCATAGTCCGCTAAATTGGCATTATGGAGTTTTTGCGACGATTGCCGGTTTAGGTTATGGCCTGTTGTATCAGCGTAGCCGTAGTCTTTGGCTGGTAACTTTGCTGCATTGCAGTATCAATACCACCTGGCAGATATTTTTTCGCAATTAACTCAAGGAAAGATGCTTATTTACCATCCGCGGCAGTGATATGCCGGCTTGCTTTTTGTGCTTCGGCGCTTTTAGCACTGACTTCACCAACACAAAGGCCGATGGGGCGGATGGTTCGCCAAGGCTTCGATCAAGGCGTATTCCCAGTCTTTGGCGCTTGCGAGCTTCGGTAAGTGAAGCGTGCCGTAACTCACTTCTTGTTGTACCTGATAGGCCGGGCGTTCAATGCTGTATTTTCCCAGGAGGACGCGCTGTTCTTTTGTTTGATACTCAACATAAAAGGTATAAGCGTTGATGTTGCCAGCAATAAGCTGTGCGAAAGCGGTCGGTTCTTGCAAGGCCGATACTATGTATTCATCTATCAAATACATAATCGCATCATCGGCTTGTGTCCTGTCAGGGGTGGCAAGGGGCTTTAAATAGCGCCATTTGAAAGCCGTTTCTTGTTGTTTGACTGGCGGGAAGTGTTCGATAAGTGCCGCTTTGTCGGCGGGTGAATAGGGATAGGTTGGGTCATAATAAAAAAGTTCTATGCCATTGCCTTCGGGATAACCCAAAAGCGCCTTGTGAAAGGGGACAGGGCAGTGCAAATTGGTGGTGATTGTCAAGGCGCTTTGTTGTTCTAAAGTCGTTAGAAGAAAAAATTGCGCGCTCTCGCCGTTGCTTTCTGGCACATCGCATAGGCCGTACAGGTTATAGTATCTTTCGGGCATCAGAGGGGAAGGCGCAAAATTTTGCCAGTAGGTCAAGGTTTTGCTGATCCAATGCTCAAGCGCAACGGCGATTGACTCCTGCTTGGCGATAGATTTACCAGTTTCGGTTGTAAAGCGGGTGGTATCCCACTGGCCTAAGTAGGGTTGTCCTTTTTGGAAAGCGTAACGGTATTTGCTATCTGATTTCATTGGTCATTCACGGATAGAAAAAATTTATAAAGATATCATAAAGATGTTGCTTAGATAAAAACAACACCAGCAAAAAAGCCTGAAAAAGATATAAAGGCGCAAATTATCAGAGAACAGCAAAAGTAATGCAATTTATTTCTGCAAAGCAAATCTCAAATACGGCTGCTGGTTTATTTTGGTCAAAAATATAATATCGGGCAACATCCTGGCATGTTGTGGATCACTCTGTGTTGATTAAAATAAAGCAAATCAAGACGGATGGATATTTATCCTGCTGCATTGAAGCGGGATTTTTTATGCTGTTATTCGGTTTATCTTTGAGGGATAAGCTATTTTTGAAGCAAATTTTTTGAAAAATGACACAGGGGTTCTTGTGGCGGGATAAACAGATACAGCGTTTTTTCTGGCATAACCAACAGAAAACATTAAATATAGAAGAACGTAGCGTTGCTTGTCCGCCAATAGAAAAGGCTTCTTTTAGTGCCGGTGGTGAATGGTTGGTGTGTACGCATCCCAATGCTTTTATTACCGTATGGTGGCTTTTGGAAAGAAAGCTCGAATTGGTTCACGAAGCGAAACTTCCTGCTGTGAAAGCGATTGATTTCCTGCTGGTGCATCCCCACGCGCCGCTTTTTACTTTGCAGGTCGGACAAGCGTTATTATTCATTCAGCTTGCCGAGACCAGCAAAAAAACCAGTCTGCAACAAGCAATAGCGCAGCATTTTAGTAGCTAAACAATTAAATTTTTCTTTTTTGAAACGCAAAGCTTTGCTTTAGGTTTTTGGCGATGGACGAATCCCAAAGAACAGAGCATATAAAACCGGCACAATCAGTAACGTTAGCAAAGTTGCAAAGGTTAATCCCACCATAATGGTAATGGACATATTGACAAAAAAGACATCAGACAACAAAGGAATCAGTCCTAAGACCGTAGTGGCTGCCGCTAAAATCACCGGTCGCAAACGACTCACCGATGCCTCAACCACGGCGTGATAAGGCGCTTGTCCTGCCGCAATTTCCTGGTCAATTTCTTCAATCAACACAATTGCGTTTTTGATTAACAACCCTATTAAACTCAAAGCGCCCAACAATGCCATAAAATCAAAGGCGCCATCAAAAGCCAGTAATCCTGCCGTAATGCCAATGAGTGCCAGGGGAACGGTCAGCCAAATCACCAAAGCTTGGCGCAATTTGCCAAATAAGAGCACCGTGGTGATAAACATCATCAAAAAGCCGACAGGCAACGACCCAAAAAGCGCGGCTTGTGCATTACTGGCATCTTCGTATTCGCCACCCCAGGCCAATTGATAGCCTGGTGGCAGGGCTAAGGCTTCGATTTTTGGCTGTACTCGTGCCAAAAAGCCACTTGCATCGCCACTGATCGGATTGGCCGAGGCAATGATGGTCAAGATGCGATCCCGACTGCGTATCAGGCCATTTTCAAAATCTGTCTTGAAATCAATGACTACTTGCGAGATGGGGACAGACTGCTTGAGCACCGGACTCCACACCAGAATATCTTGAATGCTGCTGATGTTTTGACGCTCATTTTCGGGGGCACGCATCCGCATCGGCAAGGTGTAAATCCCATCATAAAAAGTACCAACGGCAATACCTTCAAAGGCATACTGCAAAGCAGAAGCCAAATCTTCACGCGTAATCCCCAGTTGTCTGCCGACTTGTTCATTATAAATCGGACGAATCACTTTCATCGGTTCACGCCAATCTTGGCGCACTTCTTTGCTATCGGCATCGTCCAACATAATCGCCATGGCCTGATCAGCCAAATTGCGCAGGATGACCGGATCTTCGCCACTAAAGCGCGCTTCAATTTTACTGTCTCGCCCAGGACCTATTCTCAGACGTTTGAGCAAAGGATCAAGATGCGGATAGTTAGCGTAAAGAAATTGATAAATCTGTGGAACTAATACATCAATTTGAGCAATATTTTCAGTTTGAACAATGATTTGCGCATAAGCGGATGAAAAATTGGCTTGGGAATACACCAAAGCAAAGCGTTGATGACCACCACCGATGACCGTGCTGGTTTGTTTTATCCCAGGTAATTCGCGTAAAAAATTAGCAATTTCAAGCGTATCATCACGGGTTTTGCGAATATCTGTGCCTTCAGGTTGATAAAGATCAACAAAAAACATCGGGGTATTGGAATCCGGGAAAAAGGCATTTCTCACCAGACCAAAACCCAAGACGGCTATGACAAATAACATCAAGACCAAGGACACGGTAAGCCAACGTCCACGGATGGCCACTTTGACCAACCCCCGATAGAGATTATAGATAATGCCTTGATAAGGTTCTTGTGGTGTTGTTTGCGGGGTGCCAGAGCGAATCAATAAGGCACAAAGTAGAGGTGTGGTACTGACTGCTGTGAGCCAAGATAATGATAATGAAATTAAAATCACCCAAAATAACGAATTGGTAAATTCCCCAGTGCTATCCGGTGATAAACCAATGGCGGAAAACGCCAAAATGCCAATGGCAGTCCCGCCCAATAACGGCCATAAACTTTTATCAATGACTTCCTTAGTGGCTTTGAGCGCTGACATGCCGGCACGCATTCGCACCAACATCCCCTCTGCCACCACAATGGCGTTATCCACCAGCATTCCTAAGGCAATAATCAACGCACCAAGGGAAATCCGTTGCAGTTCAATACCTAGGAGATACATGATCAGCAAGGTTCCTGCTACCGTGATCAATAGCACCAAACCAATGATCAGACCTGTGGATAATCCCATAAAAATCAGCAAGACCACTATAACAATGGCCAAAGCCTGAATCACACTTTCAATAAAGCCACCGACCGATTGACTGACTTCTTGCGGTTGATGGTAAATCGGCGTTAATTCCATGCCTAAGGGAATGATAGATTTGAGTTCTTGCAAGCGCTGATTGAGCACTTCACCCACCGCGATGACATTTTTGCCGCTTTGAAAGGAAATACCCATGGTCAATGCGGGTTGGCCGTTGAGATAGTACAACTGCGTCGGCACTTCGGCGTAGGCGCGTTCAATGCTGGCAATATCTTTTAAGTAGATTAAGCGGCCTTCTTTGGAACTTATCAAGACATTGCCAATGGATTCAACCGAAGCAAATTCTCCTGTCGGGAAAATATGGAGATATTCATCGCCAACCCGCACTTGGCCTGCGTCCAATACGGCAGTTTGGGTGGCTAAAATTCTCGCAATATCTTGGGTGGAAATGCCCAATTGTCCCAGACGCTCGCGGGGAATATCAATGTAAACGACTTCTTGTTGTTCGCCATCAATGACCACTTTTCTGACACCATCCACCAATACCAACTGTTTTTTGATGGCCAACGCCCGATCATATAAATCAAAATAACTGTAACCTTCACCACTTAGCGCAAAATAAACGCCATAGACATCGCCAAAATCATCAATAATTTTAGGACCAATAATACCTTGCGGTAAATTCACTTGAATGTCCGCTAATTTACGCCGCAGTTCATCGTAAATATTGGGAAAATCTTCGGCACGATAATGGTCTTTGAAAGTGACGCTGATATCGGACAAACCAGGCCGAGAAATACTCATATCCAATTTATCTACCTGGCGCATCAATTGTAGCGCTTCTTCAACGTGATAAGTCACTTCATCTTGCACTTGCTGAGCAGTAGCTCCCGGATAAAGCGTAATAATTTTCGCCTGTTTGATGGTAAAGTTTGGGTCTTCTAATTTACCCATGGCCTGAAAGCCCAGCCAGCCGCCAACTGTCAAAATGATGACCAGCAACCAAGCCGTGACCGGCGTTTGAATCGAGTATTCACCGATATTCATAAAATAATTGCTTGTTTCCTTGATATGCGCGTTATGCCTCAATCCGCCAGCAGCGTGACTTTCATGCCATCGCTTAAATAACTTACGCCGGCAACCACGACCCGCTCACCTGAATTTAAGCCTGAAAGCACCGCCACTTGATCACCGGACATCTGCCCTAATTCAACCCGACGCGCTTTAACCGTCATGGTTTGTTCATTGACCACAAAAACCGTTGCTTCGCCTTGATTGCTGCCTCTGATGGCTTGAATGGGGACATAAACCACCGTTGGATTGCCAAAAGCCACCGATAAATCTGCCAACACATTGACCGTCATCCCGGGGAGTACTTCAATAAAATCAGGACGTTTCATGGTAAAGGCAGCACGAAAAGTTTGCGTATCATCATCGGCGCGATTGGCCGCTTCTTTGAAGGTTAAAGGAAAACGATTTTCAGGAAAGGCATTGAAGGTAGCATAAACTGGAATAATTTCAGGACGATTCCGTACATTACTTAAACGTGCAACAATGCTTTCCGGGACATTGACTTGAACTTCAAGCACTGATAAGTCAATTAAGGTCATCACTGTCTCTTTGGCTTGAATTTCTTGAAAGTTTTCAAATTTTCTTTCGGCAATTGTGCCCGAAAAAGGCGCTTTTAAAGTCGTGTAGGCAAGATTTAACTTGGCTTGATTGAAATCTGCCAAAGCCGTTTCATAATTGGCCTGATAATCATCATAAGCGACTTGGGAAATAAAATTCTCGGCAAGCATCTGTTTTGCGCGATCAAAATAAGACTTGGTTCGCTTGACCTGTGCTTGTGCTTTATCCACATCCAGTTGAAAGGCATCTTGATTTAAGCGAGCGACAATTTGTCCTTTTCGCACTTCGTCGCCTTCACGAACCGTTAATTGCGCCAGACTTCCCGACACCCGAAAGGCCAAATCGGCGCGACGACTGGCTTCAATTTTGCCGGGAAATTGCCGTACTGCTGCTAATTCGCGGCTATCCACCAGCAAGGTTTTCACTGGACGAATCGGCATGATGGTTTCTTCTGTTGTTTGCTTACAACCGGCTAACCAGCCGAGCACTCCCATGCAAAAGATTAAGGTTAAGCTTTTGAAAAATATATTAACTTGCTTAAACATCAATGCCTCAAAACGAGAGTAGGGATTTATAGCGGTACATTTCCCAGCAACAGGATAGGTGTATTTCATGGTAAGCGTTCTGTGCGCAAATTTTAGAGCTTGTCGGTTGTTCCTGCACAAGCATTAACGCGCACATTGTGCTTGAAAGTTTTGCATTTCAAGGATTTTTTCATCCAGTATCTCTGCCCACTCGCCGGTGGCAATCGCCACATTTTCCTTATAACGCCCTTGCACGATACCAACGACCGCGCCAACCGGCATGACAGACTTGACGCCGCTTAATACACGTTTATTGTTTTTTTCCTTTTCTTCATTTAATTCAGAAAGTTTAGTGTCAACATTGGTACAATCATAAGTGGTATTTTGTACTTCTTCTCTGGTTATTGGCGCGGCACAACTTGCCAGCAACAGCACTAAACCGCATAACAATATTAGTTTCATCATATTTGCCATCAATAAAAGATTGTTTGTATTTGGGAAATCTAAGCAGAAATAACTTAGCATGGTTGGAGATTGATCTAAAGTTTAAGCACAAGCGGACACTATTATTCACATTGTCGGCGACAGTGTAAGTGCATAAACAGCCAAAAGATATTCATTTTTGACCAAAATCTTGGCAAACCCGCAGGCGCTCACGAAAGACTTTGGGCGTGACCCCCGTCCAGTGCTTAAAGCTACGGCTAAAATTAGAGGCGGTCTCAAACCCCAGTTCATAGCCAATGGCCTCAACCGTTTTGGCGGTATTGGCCAAGAGCCAGCGTGCCCGTGACGCACGAACTTGCTCCAGCAATTTGCGAAAAGAGCAGCCAGTTTTTTCCAATTGGCGCCGTAGCGAACGTTCTGAATAGCCTAGAGCCGAGGCTACCTCGGCCATCGAGAGACAAAGATGGCGCTGTGCCTTCAAAAAATTCATGATTTCAAGGTCTAGCGTGGTTTTGAATGTGGCCGATGCCACTTCCGTGGCAAATTGCGCACACAGTTCAACCAAGCGTTTGTGATTGATAGGATCAGCACCAGGCAGGGGTTGCGACAATAAAGCAGCGGGAAAAAACAAGCGATGTTCAGGCGCATCAAAACGAACCGGAACGTCCACCAACGCTTGCGCCTCTTGCCAGTCCTTAGGCTGGCTGATGGCTAATTCAGCACGCGAGGCTACTTCTGTTGTCCGCAACATTTGCTTGCACAGATTGTTGCAAATCACCAAGCCACTGCAAAAGACAAAATAAGTAATGGCACCAAATTCGAGCTTAGGACGCAAACGGATGGCTACCTCGCCAGTTTCGGCGGCCATGGTATTGTCGGGAAAAGTAAAATCAATAACTGGAAAAGTTAAAAAGAGGAAACGATTAAAGACCGTCAGCGCCTCACCTAAAGAGGCGGCACTCATCGCCGCATAGGCTGGCAAACCGATATAACTGGCTTCAAAGCGTTGCGCCAGTTTGGCACCAAGATGCGGATCATTGGTGAGCGTGAGGGCATTGTTATAAAAACGACAGGCCGACCAGAATTCGCAACGAAAATGCGGATCTTCCAGCTGTTCGGCAAGCAGGCCGGTGCCTTCCAACAACGTTTCAAGCGGAAAGCCGTCTTTGCGAAAGGTGCGAAAGACGAAACCAAGGTAATTGATCGGCATGATCGGATCATCTGGCGCGAATGATTTTTGCATCTTCTCGTACTTCCAAGCGATGACTATTTTTTTTCAAGCAATGGCATTATGCTAAAAATTATTCCTTGATACTTCAACATTTAATTATCAATGTCCAAGCAAGATTTTTCTTCTTTAACCGAAACGGGTTTATGGATTGCACCCAATTTCTTTCCCCAAGAAATCATTGCTGAAATGTTAAGCGCCGCGCAAAAAAAATTACAGCAAAAATTATTACGTCCCGCCGGTATTGGCAAAGCCGCCGAGGTGCAAAAAAGCATTCGCAGCGATCAAATCTATTGGTTGGAGTGGATGGAAATCAGAGAATTATACCCATTTTGGCAAGCCATGGCCGACTTAAAAACTTTTTTACGTCAGGAATTATTTATTGCGGTGCAAGACTTTGAAAGTCATCTGGCTTGTTATCCTGCTGCTGGTTTTTATCAAAAACATTTGGATAATCCACGCCGTCAATCAGCGCGTTTTTTAACGGTTTTATTATATTTGAATCGCGATTGGCAAGTAGAAGATGGCGGAATACTTGAGATTTTTTCGCCGGACAATGATAAAAAAATTGCTGAAGTCATCCCACAAGGGGGAACTTTGGTATTATTTTTATCGGAGCGCTTTCCTCATGCAGTGCGTTTAACGCAGCGGGAACGTTGGAGTATTTGCGGTTGGTGGCGACGTTAATTTTTATGTTTTTATTCAATATGTTATAACTTGAGTTTTGTTTATGTCACTGCCGAGTATTTATTTGCACAAAGGCGTGGAACGCCGTTTGCGGGATGGTCATCCTTGGATTTTTAGCAATGAAATCAACAATGAAAAGACAGCACTTAAAAATCTTGAACCCGGTCAGCAAGCATTGGTTTTTTCGCAGCAAGAAAATTTTTTAGGAACGGCCTATTTTAATCCCAATAGCTTGATCTGTGGACGGTTTATCAGTAGAGAACAAAAAGTCTTAGATGAAGCAGAAATTTTTAAGCGTTTAGCGACGGCATTGGGATGGCGCGAGCAGTTTTTTGCTTCGCCTTTTTATCGTTTAGTGCATGGCGAGGCCGATGATTTGCCTGGCTTAGTCATTGATCGCTTTGGTGATTTCTGTGTGCTGCAAATCAGTACCGCTGGCCTGGATCGGCTTAACCTTGCCATCACTACGGCCTTACAAAGTCTTCTTAACCCCAAAGGTATTTTGTATCGCAATGATGTCGCCAATCGTAGTTTGGAAGGCTTGCCTTTAGAAATTGTCTTGGCTTCTGGTGAGATGCCAGAAGAAATCACTTTACAAGAGAATAACTTAACTTTTGCCTGTCGGCCTTGGGATGGTCAAAAAACCGGTTGGTTTTATGATCACGCCGATAATCGCGCCGCTTTGTCGCGGTTGGTAGCGGGAGCGCGGGTGTTGGATGTATTTAGTTACTTGGGTGCTTGGGGAATCAGTGCGTTAAGTTTTGGCGCAAGGCAAGTTTTAGCCGTGGACAGTTCTTTGCCAGCTTTACTACTCGCTTCTGAAAATGCCAAACGTAATGGCTTTGCCGAGGCTTTTGCTTATCAACAAGGGGATGCTTTTGCCGTTTTGAAAGCGCTTAAACAGGCGCAAGAAACTTTTGATGTAGTCATCTGTGATCCGCCAGCTTTTATCAAGCGTAAGAAGGATTTAGAAGAAGGACGACTGGCCTATCGGCGCATCAATCAATTGGCTTTGTCCTTGTTAAAATCAGGGGGAATATTATACACGGCTTCTTGTTCTTACCACTTGACCATGGAGGACTTATTATTGCAAATTCGCAAAGCGGCAGCAGCGAATCAACAAGCGATTAAAATTCTTGGTTATGGTCGTCAGCGCCTCGATCATCCCATCCATCCGGCTTTGCCAGAAAGTGAATACATCAAGGCGTTGATTATTGCAGTGGCTGCGTCGCCAAAAGTCAGGGCTCAAGTGGAAAATGAAGAAGGTGGTTTTTAAGATACTTTAACTTAAGGAGAAATGACGATGTTATTGGCTTTGATTTTAACATTTTTAATAGGTTTTCCAGTTGCTTATCAAATGGATAAAGCACCAGGTTATCATGAAAAACCGCTAGAACCTTTGGTAATCCCGATGCTTTTGGATATTCCTGCTGATACCCCGGATGCAGCACATGCTTATGGTAAGTATCAGAATCTTCTGGCTATCGTTGAAGCACCTGATGATATAAACGCCTATGGCAAGTTTTATGATTACGGCTTTTATCCAGCGACCAATTATGCTGGGGTGGAAGATATTCCTGCTGGTTTTTGGGTCTATGCCACACCAAATTGGTATATTTGGCAGGAAACTGTTGAATAATAAATTTAAGCAAGCCGCATCTTAAGTGCAGCTTGCTTATTATTCTTCTATTTCAGCAATTTATTCAGCAGTCACCGTACTCTGACTGCCATTGGTAGCAGTGTCTTCAGTCGTCGGCTTGACGGCATTTTTATGCAAATGCGCACGACGAATTAAGAAGTCTAAAAGATCATTTCTGACCGTATAAAAACTTGGATCATGATAAATTTCTTGACGAAGACGTGGATGCGCCAAAGGATTTACCACGACTTCGGCTAACTCGGCGCGGGGGCCGTTGGACATTAAAAAGATTTTATCGGCCAGTAAAATCGCCTCGTCCACATCATGCGTAATCATAAACACCGTTTGATGCGTGGCTTCGCAAATCTTCACCAATTCATCCTGAATTAGTCCTCGGGTTAAGGCATCTAAAGCGCCAAAGGGTTCATCCATCAGCAAAATTTTTGGTTCGATGGCAAAAGCGCGGGCAATACCGACCCGTTGTTTCATACCGCCAGAAAGTTGATAGGGTTTCTTATGCGCAGCTTTTGACAAACCGACAAGTTCAAGATAACGCAAACTATGTTCAATAACTTGTTTTTTAGACCAAAATTTCCAACGCGCTTGTACGCCAAAGGCCACATTATCCAAAACACTTAACCACGGGAGTAAAGCATGGCTTTGAAAAACCACGCCACGATCTAAGCCAGGGCCGGTCATTTCTTTGCCATCAATCAAAACAAAGCCCGCGGTTGCTGACTCAAGACCAGCTAAGATATTGAGAATCGTGGATTTACCGCAACCTGAATGCCCGATAATGCACACAAACTCCCCTTTGTTTAAGGAGAAGTGGATATTTTCAAAAATCGTTACGCCTTCCTTATTTTTTGGCGCTGGATAGACTTTTTTTAAGCCTTCCACTTGCAGAAAATGTTGCATAATCACTCCTTGTAACTGACGAAGCGACTTACTGCGCCCAAAATACCGTCTAAAATCATGCCAATGATGCCAATCATCACAATGGCAAAAATCACATTGGCGAGGTTTAAGTTATTCCATTCATTCCAGACAAAATAACCAATGCCGGTGCCGCCGACGAGCATTTCTGCAGCCACAATTACTAACCAAGCAATACCCATAGAAATGCGCATGCCAGTGACAATAGTTGGCGCAGTGGCTGGTAAAACAACCAACAGCGCCGTTTTTAAGGAACTAATTTCTAAAGTTTTTGCAACATTTAACCAATCTTTACGCACCGAGGCCACGCCATGCGCGGTGTTGATCAACATCGGCCAAATCGAGCAGATAAAAATGACAAAAATCGAAGATAACGATGCATCTTTGATGGTGTATAAAGCCAAGGGCATCCAGGCTAAAGGCGAGATCGGTTTTAAGACTTGAATATACGGGTCTAAGGCTTTGTACATTAAGGGCGACATCCCAATGAGAAAACCCAAGGGAATGGCGATGATCGCCGCTAAAAAAAAGCCGGTTAGGACACGACTTAACGACCAAGCCAATTGGATGCCAATGCCTTTATCATTTGGACCATTATCATAAAAAGGGTCTGATAAATGCTTGATAAAGGTTTCTCCGACGCTGCTTGGACTAGGCAAGCCGGACACTTCTTCAACGCTACCCATTAAGGCGGCGTATTCAGGATCAGCAAAGCTTTCTTGTCCGCCTTTCGGCAGGGTTGCCCACTGCCAAAGACCAACAAAAACAATAAACAAGAAAGCAGAAAGTAGGGAAGCGCGTAAAAGTAAGGGCATAAGCAAGGACTCTCTTAACTTCTTTTAATAGCAAAGGAATCAAGATAGGCATCGGCATTATTTGCATCAAACACTTTGCCCATGATGGTATGTCTTTTGTAGTTGCGCGCTGGAGCTTTTAGTCCCATCGCTTCTAGGCGTTGTCGAGCTTCGGTGGCTAAAAAGATTTCTTCAGCAACTTTTTTATAATCAACCTCTTGTTTAAGGTATCCCCAGCGTTTTAACTGGGTTAAAATCCACACCCCCATGGATTGCCAAGGGAAAGGATCAAAATCCGCCCGATCCGGTACATTTTGCACTTTACCCAGACCATCGGCGAAACGTCCGGTCATCACTTGTTGCAACACCGGAATCGGTTGATTTAAATAATTGGCCGGCGCAATGGCTTCAATGATTTCCTGACGATTTTCTTTTTTGCTGGCATAGACCGTGGCATTGGCAATGGCACGAAATAAGGCCGAAAAGGTATTGGGCATTTCCTGAACAAAGCGAGCGCTGACGCCAAAGGCACAGCAAGGATGACCTTCCCATAAATCGCGGGAAAGCACTTGAATAAAGCCAACCCGTTCAAAAACCGCACGTTGGTTAAAGGGTTCGGGGCCTAAGAAACCATCAATATTGCCAGCGCGTAAATTGGCGACCATTTCTGGCGGCGCAATTACCGACAGTTGCACATCTTTATCAGGATCAATGCCATATTCGGCAAGATAATAACGCAGCAATAAATTATGAATGGAGTAATCAAAAGGAATGCCAAATTTCATACCTTTCCAATTTTTTGGATTGCGATTCTCTTTGTGTTTGATGTGCATGGTAATCGCTTGACCATTGATATTTTGAATGCTGGCCACAAAAGTCGGGGTCGGGGTAGAACCCAAGCCCAAACTGATGGCCAAGGGCATAGGCGAGAGCATGTGCGAAGCATCATATTCGCCGGTCAACATTCTATCGCGCACCAAAGCCCAGCCAGCCGTTTTGGTGACATCCACATCCAAGCCTTCGCGGCTATAAAAGCCCATAGGCTGCGCCATGATAATCGGGGTGGCGCAGGTGATGGGGATAAAGCCAACTTTCAACTTGGTTTTTTCTAAAGGACCACCTTCTAAAGCCAGGGCTTTGGCGGCATCTAAAGGAAAAAAACTGGCTAAGGCGGCAAAAGCCGTGCCCGCACCGACGGCTTTCAGAAATTGTCGCCGTTTCTCATCTTCAGGAAATAAAGCACGCACCACCGCCGATTCAATCACCCGCTCAATTGCTTGTTCTTGATCGTTAATATCGGCATGTGCATGATGCTCTTTAGAATCATGGGCTTGGCCACAGTGGCAACAGCTATGGAGTTGCTTATTTTCATCAAAGGGATTGTCAAAACCAGACATAGGCTTTCTCCTTAAATAAGGTCTATCGTGAATAAAAAGGCAATCATTAAGCAACGGTCAGCAACAGTAGTCGCAAACTTTATGCCAATTGCTGATATTTTTTATTTTTATGCTGTTTTTCGCTTGGTTATCGCTCAAAAATCCTGCCTCCCCAGGCAAACAATACCTTGGCAAAGGCAACACTGGCCGACATTGTTCAACAATCTTGGAATGTTTCTTGCAAAACCTTTTCGAGATGAAAATAATTTGCTTTCTAGTGTCAGGAGAAATGTCATGGATAAACCTTTGCCTCAAGAAATAACCACCAATAGCCTTGAATTAGAACCAGAGGTACAATCACTAGAACTTTTGGTAATTCATGAAGCTGCCAATGTTTTAGTGCATTCTTTAACGACCGAAGCGGCGATACAAACCATTCTGCGTTTATTATCGCAGTTGATCGGTTTAAACCGTGGCCGTGTGGTATTGCCGGACAAAAATGGTGATTTAAATATTTGTTATGCTTATGGTTTAACCAAGGAAGAACGCGCACGTGGTCGCTATCATTTAGGGGAAGGGGTGACAGGCCAGGTGATGCGAAGCGGACGTGGCATGGTTATCCAAGATATTGATCAAGAACCGCTTTATCAGATGCGTGCTGTTTCCAGAAGCACTTTGCCACAGGAGACCGTAGCCTTTTTAGCGGTGCCGATCATGCACCAAGAAGTTCCTATTGGCGTGCTGGCGACGCATCGTTTGCGGCGACGGCAGCGGGCTTTTGATAGGGATATCATGCTATTAAATATTGTTGCCACTTTTATTGCGTATCTTTTGACCATTGAATCCTTAGTGTCGGAAAAAACCGCGAATTTACACCAGGAAAATCATGCCCTACGGCAACAGTTAGAAAAAACCCTGCATCATCCGCATGGGATTTTGGGGGATAGTTCGGTCTTAAAAGAAGCCTTGCAACAAGCCATTGCCGTTGCCGAAACCCAGGCGACGGTGTTATTAACCGGCGAGTCAGGAACGGGTAAGGAACGCTTTGCGCGGATGATTCATCTCGCCAGTCCACGGCAGGACGGTCCTTTTATGGCGATCAACTGTGCAGCCATCCCGGAAAATCTTTTAGAATCCGAGCTGTTTGGTCATGAAAAAGGTGCTTTCACTGGTGCTGTTGCCCTAAAAAAGGGCGCGATTGAATTGGCCGATGCCGGTACGTTATTTTTAGATGAAATCGGCGACTTAGCTTTTGATTTGCAAGCAAAATTACTGCATGTTTTAGAGCGCCAAACCATTAAACGCGTCGGCAGTAGCAAAGAAGCGCCGGTCAATGTGCGCATTATCGCTGCCACGCATAAAAATTTGCAGCAAGCCGTCAACCACAATCACTTTCGTTTGGATCTGTTTTATCGCTTAAATGTATTTCCTATTCACTTACCGGCATTGCGTGAGCGTCCTGGGGATATCCCTTTGTTAGTTAGACATTTTTTGCAAACTGCCAATCAAGAATTTAACCGCAATGCCCAATTAGCACCTGGGGTATTACCAGCTTTAGAATATTACACGTGGCCAGGAAATATTCGGCAATTAGAAAATGTCATAAAACGCGCTGTTTTATTAACCCAAAATGGCAGCATTGATCAGCCGTTGATTCAACAAATTTTACATCGGGAATCCTTTATTGAACAGCATGTTGAAGCCATTGCTTTACCCTCAACCAAGACCTTGCCCAATGCTTTACCCGCATCAGGACGCAGTTATCATTGGGTTAAGGAAAACGAGAAAGAACCTTTGCTGCAAGCCTTGGCTACCTGCAAGGGCAATCAATCACAGGCGGCGCGTAGTTTAGGGTTAACACCGCGACAATTAACTTACCGTTTGAAAAAGCTCGGAATTTCTAACCCGATTTAAGCGCTCATGCTTGATTTTTCTGTGCGACCTAACTGGGCAAAGCCTTGACTTTCGCCATTGACCATAAAGTCCATGCGCCAGGCTTGATCTTGGCACGTTGTCCACTGCCATGCGCCGCCTTGATTGCTTTTTGGCGGTTGAATAATCAAGGGTAAGTGATTGGTTTTCACCCGAATGGCGAGTGGTTTGGCTACAAATGGCCGCACTTGGCCACAAAGACTGGCGGCAATGGTTTCGGCTTGTCGTAAAATTGGTTCAATGTATTGATAAACCACACCTTCAACTTCGGCGCAATCACCCAAGGCAAAAATATGTTCATCGCTGCTGCGTAAATCTTGGCTGCGCACCTGGATGCCCCGACCTACCGCTAAACCGGCTTTTTTGGCCAGATCAATATTTGGCAATAAACCCAGCGCAGAAATCACCAAGTTGACCTTGACCTTTTGCCCGGTGCTTAATTCAGCGAGATAGGCATCTTGCTCGGAATTTAAGGCAACAAGCGTTGTTTCGCCAAGAAATTCAATGCCTTTTTCTTGAAGATGCTGCTTAAAATGGAGCGATAATTCCTTTGGTAAGAGATTGCTCAAAGGCTCTGCTGAACGATCCAAAAGCAGCACCGAATAACCGGCAGCGCTTAAATCTTCGGCTAATTCTACGCCAATCAACCCTCCGCCAACGATTAACACCCGATTCTCAGCGCTTAATTTTTCTCGAAATAAGCGATAACTGGCTAAATCATTGATGCGCATGATGCTGTCGCAAGCATCACCGGCAACGGCTAAGCGTCGCTGCTGTGCGCCCAAAGCCAATACCAACTGTCCATACGGCACGGCACCTTTGGCGGTCATCAGGCGTTTTTCTTTAACTTTCAAAGCGATAGCTCGGATATTGGCATAGAGTTGCACCTGATGTTTCTCTGCCTGCACTTCACCGCTGCAATCCATTAAATCCTCTGGCTTTTGGCTTTGACGCAATGCCATTGACAACAAAGGCTTGCGATAAAAAGCGCCATTGTCTGCCGTCAAGAGGTGAATGCTACGTTTTGGATCATAGGCGCGTAGTTGCGCTGCCACCTGCCAACCGGCAACGCCGCTGCCCACAATCACCGTGGTGTCTTCGCCACCGGCTTTGCTGCTTGGCCGACGCAAACGCGGCGCAGCCTCGCTATTGAGTGCTTGTCTTTCAGCGGCATAGGCTTTAAGACTCATAAAATCGCTTTTGCGTACACCACAGAGCGGGCACTGCCAATCTTCGGGAATATCCGCAAATACCGTGCCTGGCGCGAGTCCGCTATCTGGATCGCCTAAGGCTTCGTCATAAATATAACCGCAGGTTTTGCAAATAAAGCGTTGACTTGACATAAATTAAACCGATTGATTTTTAATAATTTTTAAGAAAAGAGAATAAGGCGCGCTGAGAAACAGTGCGCCGTGTTAAACGCGGTAGCTTACAAAATTAAGCGGCTAAAGCAGCAATTTCTTTGCGTAAGTGTTTGATAGCAGGAGTGACAATGGCGACAAAATAGGCTTCACGGAGTTTGCGTTGTGCCGGTGCATGGCTTAAATAGCCTTGTGCGCCGGTGTGTAACATGGCGGATTGCGCAGCGCGTAAAGCCAATTCCGCGCCCAAGAGTCGTGCTTCTAATACCTGGCGAAAATAAACGGGATCAGGATTAAAAACATCTTCGGCCAGTTCATAAATCAAGCCTTTGGCAGTGTTTAACTCTTCTTGCAAATCATCGGGACGGTCTTCTAAATAACAATTGACATGACCGAGTTTTAATTCCACATCGCGACATAAATCAATGCAACCCTGAATAACACCGGTGGCCATACCCGCTTGCAATAAGACAAAACCGGCCTTCATTTTTTTCACATAAGGCAATAACGGATCCCCTAAAACATGCGACTTGGGTATAAAAACATTTTCAAAAACCAAAGCATAGGTGCCGGTGCCTTCCATGCCGCAGAAATGCGCCAGGGTTTTAAGACTTAACCCAGGCCAGTTGGTATTGATCATCGCCATGACATCGCGATTTTGACCATTTTCAACCTTGAAAATCGAGCCAAACCAATGGTTTTCGCCAAGATTTGACACCCAGGGTAAAGTGCCATTAACGATAAAGCCATCGGCGACTTCTTCGGCATGTAATAAAATCTTTTCAATACCGGCGAGATATTTCATGGGGTTGGATAAAGCTGTGCCACCTAAGGCTTCACCACTAGCCAAAGCCGGTAATAAGGTGTCTTTCAGGTAGGTATTTTGTGACATCTCAATGTACCAACCGGCCACATCTTGTGCCCAAACCATAAAACCAGTGGACATACATTCTTGCGATACCTGGTCCATCGCTTGCAAAGCCAAAACGATATTGTGTTGATGTTCAGTGTTTTGCGATGCTAAATGCTGACGAAAAGCACCAGCTTTCCCTAAAGCGCGTAAGACTTCTGCGGGATAAAAACCTTGGTCAATTTTCACCGTTAAAGGTTTGAGTTGTTGTTTAACAATAGTTTCAATACGCAGTGATAAATCAGTAGAAATATTTTCTTGATAATCTAAGATGGCTTCTGACATAACTATTTGTCCTGTAAAAATTTTTAAGAAGCAAGTGAACAATCTAAAGCGACCGGACGCATCATAGTATTGGCAACCGGCGACCATTTTTTGCTGTGCTGTAATAAGTTATCTAAAGCCGCTTGACTGATAGGCTCCACGGTTTCCAAGGCAAATTTGACGCGAATAGCCGTAAAACCCAGCGGTTTGGCTTCATCTAAATCGCCGGTGCCCCAAACAGCGGTGACATTGATATCACCTTCAATAAATAATTCGAGCTTAGTCAAGGCGATACCGCGTGCAGTGGCATTGGCATGAACGCCAACCGCCAAACAAGCACCCAAAGCCGCCAACAAGGCTTCGGAAGGATTCGGCGCGGTATCTTCACCTAAAAGATGTGGCGGCTCATCCACCACTACCGGCGCTAAGTTGCGGATATAAGTCAAGTTGCGGAATTGACCTTCGCAAACGGTTTTGGCTTTCAAGGTCACCACATTATGCGGATTGGCCTTACCTTTCTCGCCTAAGGCCGCCAAGCCTTGTTTATCAATTTCGCGCAGGGCTTGACGCACACAAGAAGGCGCAACGGGGACTTGGACTTCACTCATACAGATTCTCCAAAAAAATGATAAAGAAAAATGAAAAGTTGATAATGCTGATTTGCTATGATGCAGCTTTTGTGCCAACTGTGAAAAATAAAAATATTATTTTATAAATCAAACTTTTGTAAAGTATTTGTCACAAGCGAAACCAAAATATGCTCTGGCGATTGGCTGACAAAGCTGACAATGTTCGACATTGTGAAAAAACGCCTTGCTGCTTTGTCGAGCCTGGCCGTTTTTTTTTCTGAAAATAGCGGGAGTTAGTCAGTTGGCAAGTTTCTTGAATGCACAATAGCAGGCTGTAATTTTTTGTGGCCGGATTTGTTTAACTGTTTTGATTAACCACCAGGAAGTGAGAGAAAAAATGCAAAAAGAAGCCTTGACTGCTTTGATTTTAGAGAAAAAAGCCAAACTTGGTTTAAGCTGGGAAAGTATTGCGGCGGCGGTAGAATTATCGCCGGTTTTTGTCACCTCGGCTTGTTTAGGTATGAATAGCTTAAAAGAAGCACCTGCCGAAAAATTGATAGCTTTGTTGGACTTACCACCGGAAGCCAAAGCCGCTGTCATGGCTTGCCCGCATAAAACTTGGGAAAAGACGGTGCCAACCGATCCTTTGATTTATCGTTTATATGAAATTGTCGGTGTCTATGGCCCAACCATGAAAGCCTTGATTCATGAGAAATTTGGTGATGGGATTATGAGTGCCATTGACTTTACGATGCACATTGATAAAGAAGAAAATCCGGCCGGGGATCGTGTGGTGGTAAAGATGACTGGTAAATTTCTGCCGTATAAGTCTTGGTAAGATAAAGCATTTAGTTGACCCTGTCTTTAATATCTTCCGGTAGTTGTTCTGCCAGCGCAATCAGCCAATGTTCTACCTTTTGTGGGCTGTCCGTTGCTAAATGCAGTTGACAGCCGACATTGGCGGTTAAAATCCGCTCTGGTTGTTCTTTTAATAATGCCGTCAATTTTTTTTCTTTAAGCATCTGACTTAACTTGGGTTCAAGTAAGGAATAAGTGCCTGCGGAACCACAGCATTGGGATGCTTCCTCGACAAAAGTTAAAACAAAGCCAAGTTTTGTTAATAATTTTTCTACCCGACCGCTTAATTTTTGACCATGCTGCAAGGTACAAGGCGCGTGAAAAGCGATTTTTTGTCCTGGCGTTAATGGTAAACGCGACATCTCAGCTTTTTCTAAAATTTCAACTATATCAAAAACTTTTTCAGAAATAAATTTTGCTTTAGGCGCATAATTTTCATCATGACGCAGCCAGTGGCCATAATCTTTTAAGGTCACGCCACAGCCGCTGGCCGTGCTGATAATGCCGCTGATTTCGCCACTAATCAGCCGTGGATACCAAGCATCAATATTCTGGCGCATCTGTTGCAAGGCTTGTGCTTCGGCACCCAGATGCGCCGCCACCGCGCCACAACAGCCGGGGCGCACCTCGCTTGCAATGTTTAACTGTCGCAAAATTTTTTGCGCGGCAAGATTGGTTTCTGGTGTGGTCAGACTTTGCACACAACCCGCGCTTAAAAAATACTTTTTTGTCATTTCCGGTTGCAGGCGATTGCGCGTCAGTAAGTTGCTTTTTTTCAGTTGAACAAGCCTCGGTACTTTTTTGCGTAAACCTTTGGGAAGCAACCATAAAAAAGGTTTTGCGGCCCACAATAACCAAAGTAAACGTCTTGGATACGGTAAAGTCTGCACTAAACTCCAACGTATAAAACTTTGCCACCATGAACGGGATAATTTTTTTTCCAGCGCCGGACGGGTGATCTCCAAAAGATGTGCATAATCAACACCAGAAGGACAAGTCGTGGTGCAATGCAAACAGGTTAAACAACGATCCAGATGCTTTTGCGTGGTATAACTGGCTTGGCCGGTTTCCCAAAAGCTTTTCATTAAATAAATGCGACCGCGCGGGCCATCGCGTTCATCACCTAATAAACGATAAGTTGGACAAGTAGCGTTACAAAAACCGCAATGCACACAGCTTCTTAAAATATTTTCTAATTGCGCCGCATCCAGATGCGTTTTTAAGGACTTTGGAAATTGTGTTTGCATAACTTTTTGAAAAAATTGATTAAAAAATAAAGATTATCATCTGTTATAACGACAAATCAGGATTAAAAATGCCGTGGGGATCAAGAGCCTGTTTCAGTCTTTTTTCAACGGCTTGTAACTGCGGTGAACGTAAACTATGCCGTGCTTGCCAAGGTAAAGCACTTCCCTGCCAAATTTGCGCTTGACCGCCTAATTTTTCAACCGCTGCAAAGACGGCGTTAGGACTTTCCTTGGTTTTGTACCAGCGGCGCATTCCGGCCCATTCGCTTAAATAGCTTCCAGGTAAATCAAGTGCTTTGCTTGTTGGTGGCAACCACAAGCAAAATAATTGACTATCCTCATCTAGATGAAAAAAAGGTAGTTTATCGGCATCATGATGATCAAGCGCTGACCAAAAGCTATTATCGGTTTCTATAAATTTGTTTTTTAAGAGTTTTTCACAAGCAGCGCCGACATTGTAGCTGCCGCCAGAAAGCCTTAAATAAAGTTCGCCATGATCTTCTTGATAAGCGGCACCGGAAATGGCATCGGGATGCCGCCAAACTTCTTGAAAGTAAGCATAGGCTTCTGCTTTTTCAAAGGTTTTTTTGAAAGTTAATTCAAGATCGGGTAAAGGCAAAACCTTAAACGTTACTTCTAAAATAAAGCCTAGTTGTCCAAAGGCACCGGCTTGCGGACGAAATAAATCAAAGCCAGCGACATTTTTCATCACCTGTCCACCAAAATGCAGTTCTTGACCTAAGCCATTGATAATTTTAACACCTAATAAGAAGTCGCCGATGCCACCCAGGAAAGGCCGCCGTGAACCAGCACGATTGGCCGCTACCAAACCGCCAATGCTGCCGACGCTGGCCGCATCAAAAGCAAGCATTTGTTTATGTTCAAAAAGTTCCGCCTTAACGACATTCACCGGCGTGCCACTACGCACCGTCAAATACAATTCACTGGGCGCATAGTCAACAATTCCTTGATAATCTTTGCTCGAAAGCGTTTTTAACGCACTTTTTGGTATAAAGTTTTGGCTTTCGTTACCAAGGAAGCGCAAACCTTGCCGCTGTGCAGCCGCTTGAATGATGATTTCTTGTGTATTTTCAATAAAATCGCGGTTATTCATAGTAAGCAATCTAATCTTTTGACTTAAAAGAGTCCCAAGACTACGCAATGTGCTTTATTCAAGCAAATTAGATCATGCTATTTTAAGAAAAAAGCCTTGGCTTGGCTTTTTTATAGTAAATTGATTTTTCGATGCTTTTATGTAAAAAATTCATTTTTTAGACGACAGGAGAAAACTATGTCCAATGCTGCGCTCATGATTTCTAAAATGACCGTTGCCGAATATCTAGCTTTTGAAGCGACGGCTTCGGAAAAATATGAGTATTTTCAAGGCGAAATTTTTGCTATGGCCGGTGCCGGTCGGCGGCAAAACTTAGCAGCCTTGAATATCGCCGCTGAACTTCGACAACGCTTAGCAAGCAAGCCCTGCGAAACCTATGTGAGCGATCTGCGTGTTCACTTGCAAACCCTTGATGCCTATTATTATCCCGATGTCGTTGTGGCCTGTGCGCCGCAGTTTACAACAAGCAAACCCGAAGCCTTGCTTAACCCATTGTTGATTGTGGAAGTCTTGTCCGAAAGTACCGAACGCTTTGATCGTGGTGTGAAATTTAGTCATTATCGTAGTTGGCCTTCTTTACAAATATATCTCTTAGTTTCGGTGGATCGATTGTTGGTGGAAGTTTTTCAACGGCAGGGAGAACACTGGCTTTTTACCGATTATCAAAATCTAAGTGATGAAATTCCCTTATCGCTTTTGGATGTTCAGTTATCCTTGCCAAGTATTTATGCGCGCATTTCCTTTTCTGAATAACGCCTGTGGAGCATTTAGATGTCTTTGAATCCAATCGTTTTTATTTTAATCGGTCTAATTTTGTTGGCGGGTTTAATTTGGCAAGGTTTTTTGTTTCGCTCGGATGCTAGAAACGGCTATCCAGCGCGCTTGGTTTTGCCTTTTTATCTGTCATTTTTTTTACTGCTCGGCGTTATTGCCTATGCTTTGTTAATCAGTCTGGATGTTTATCAAGGATTTGATCAGGAAAAGTTTACTTCCTTGCTCAGTTGGGTGGGTTTGTTGATTTTGGGTTTTGCCTTAAAAGCCTATTTGGGGCCGATTTTATTGGCGCTGTTAGCGATGGTGTTGTTGTATAACTATTTTCAAGGCTATGAATTTAAGATGATGCCGTTGTTACAGTGGTATTTGGATACGATTTTTAATGCTGTGCCGGAAATCTGGCAGTTGGTTTATTTAGCTTTAACTGCAAGTTACGCCTTGTTTACCGGCATTACCGACTTAGCCGAAGCATCAGGAGGTTAAATGCGTGGCTTGTTACGTCCTCCGGCTTGGTTACTCTATTTTTATCTTTTGGCGAGCTTATTTTTTGGCATTTGGGGCGGACGGCATTTGTATGCAGAACAGAAAGTTATGGAAAGAAAACAATGGGAAGAATTACTTGTCAAGTCTCGGGGTAATGGCTATAAGGAGTACCTGAAAAATTGCAAATTTTGTTTTTATCAAGCAGAAGCTGAGGCGAAAATTGTTTATTTTTCAAAAATTGATGCGTTGTGGTATCAACAGGCGCAACGCTACGCTACCAAGGAAGCCTATCGAGCCTATTTGGCTTTATGTCATCTTTGTGAGGAGAAACGTTTTTTGGAGCATTTCAAGTAACTTAAGGAGAAAATCATGCGTGTATTAAAAATTGCTTTTGTTGTGTTGGGCTTGGTGTTTTTTGTGGCCGTTTTGGCGCAGGAACCAGCCGTGGTGATGGATGAGGAGGTGGCGATTGATGAGGCAGAAGTCATGCGCTTGTTTGAAACTGAATATGACAAGCAACGTTTTTTAAGCGCTGAAAAAGCCAATAGTTTGCCTGCGTACCAAGAGTATTTGGCGGATTGCTTAGCGCCGTGTGCGTATCGCTCCCAGGTGGAAGCGGCGTTATTGGCCTTGGTGAAAGTAGTTAATACTAGCGCTGCTTATGC
>CAYWWW010000010.1:0-109586 GCA_964462205.1 uncultured Cardiobacteriales bacterium | reverse complement strand
CTTATCTTTCTTAGTATTCTACCCTTTTGTTCTTTGTTTTGACGACAGGCTCTAGCACAGCCAACCCGCTTTTTCTCTTAAGTTGACACGCTTTTTGATTCCTTTCGCGCCATAGCCTACTGATTATTTTGCAAAAAAAAGCGCTCTTAAATTCTTAAGTACCTTAAAGGTACAAATACACAAAGGGGCGAAAAAAAACAAAAAAAAGCACAAGCACTACCGCCCAAAAAAGCCCGCAGCTCACAAGAAACGAACTACGACAAAAATCGAGTCAAGCAAAAAAAAAAGATTCACCCGCATGACCAAGCGCTAACATCCGGTCAGTCAGAGAAAGCAATTTTGAAAGGGCTAATTGGACTTTCCAAGTAATCGGCCTTGCCCTTGACCCGCCGCACGCTCTAAAAGCCAAAAACCAGTTTTCTTGATTATCTAGCATGTTGGACGAGGATGACTCATCCAAGGATTCAAGAGATCATTAAGGATTGTTCGCGGCATTTGTTCGGTAAATATTTTTTACGCTTGCAGCACTTTAAAAAACTTTGATTGAAGCTTTTGATTACTTTAGATAAAATCAAAAAAAGAAGCGTTGCAACGCTTTTCAGCACGTTGCAACACCACCAATAGCATCGTCGGCACGCTTATGACGATGTTACACCGTCTTGATTTTTCAAATTTTCCAATAAGTCAGTCCATTCTTGCATCATCTTTGCTTTCATTTTTTCCGCCGGAATCTTCCAGAGCGCTTCCTCCAAAGCAAACTCTTGCCATTCCGCCTGCCGCAGTTCTCCAGGACGTACAAACCACAGTGATAACAATTGCAGCGCAATTTTCACCGTTATATCGCCTTCGTAAGTCTCAATGGCACGCAATAAACCGCCGATTTCTTTTGGATTTTTGATACTGGCAAAATGTGTTGGTTTCTTCGCCCGAATCACGCCTTTCAAATCCGCTGTGGGATCCCGCTCACAACGGTACGTTGCGACAGCATAACGAAATATTTGCCCAGCAATGGATTTAATACGCAAGGCGGTTTCAGTTTTGCCTTCATTCTCTAAGGTGCGTAACAATTGCAAGATTTGCGGTGGCGTAATCGCTGTCAGTGGCAGAGCGCCAAGGGTTGGCAGCAAATGATTTTTCAAGCGAAGTTTGATGCTTTCTGTATGAGTTGTTGACCAGTGCCGTTCCTGATAGTGAAACCACTCCCAGGCAAGGGTATCAAAAGTCATCTGTGCTTTTGCTATGGTTTCATGATGCGCTTTCCGCTGATCACTCGGATTGATTCCTTGTGCCACCAGTTTGCGACATTCGTCGCGTTTTTCCCGTGCTTCAGCGAGAGAAACCTCAGGATATTTGCGCAAAGAAAGTGTCAGGCGTTTGCCTTCAAAGCGATAATCAAAACGCCAGAGTTTCGATTTCTTTGCTAAAGCCGCTGAAACCAGCAAATACAATCCGTGTTCGTCAGTAAGACGCTGCACCTTGGCTTGATGCTTTAGTTGTTTGATCTTCAAATCGTTTAATGGCATGACAGTAGATTTTTGTCAAAGGAAAAGCTACTGTCAAATCTACTGTCATTCGCGTCGGATGTGCAAGGATTGTATGGCTTTGGACGAAAGAAAGGAGGAAGTGCTTGAACAAGAAATGAAAAAAGATTTTATTGGACGGTATAGGAAGGGAGGGATAAGGAGAAAGTGGGATTCGAACCCACGGAAGGCTACTAACCTTCGGCGGTTTTCAAGACCGCTGCATTAAACCGCTCTGCCATTTCTCCAGAAGACGCGCCTTATAGCACAAAGCGGGTTTTTTTGGCAATGAAAAATCCTGATAATGCTTTAATAAAAATTTATAGAAACTTGTTTTTTAAGAAACTCTTTTTCCTGCTCCAAGTCAGCACAGGTCAGTGGATGTTGCAATAACCATTGCTCGGGAAAACGCAGTGTAAGCTGTAGCAATTTATTTTTTTCTTCCATTGCCACTGTTGGTAGCGCTTGTGGTGGTAAGCGATTGCGATGCAGCAATACTGCTAAGCGCAAGAAAATAATTAAATATAAAGCCACGCGCTGTTGGTCTTTGGGTAAAGCAAGCCAAGTCTCCTCGGTCAATTTTCGCCGATGACTACCTGTCACCACCGCTAATAGCGCTTGCTCTTGCCAAGAAAATCCTGACATATCCGCATGATAGAGAATATAAGCGCTGTGCTTATGGTAGCCGCTGTGGGAAATCGCCAAGCCAATTTCATGTAAAGCCGCCGCAAAGCGCAGCGTTTCCCGATAGGATTTGGCAGCGATTTGTAACGGCATCGCCAATTGTTGCCATAAATAATCAGCCGTTTCTGCTACTTGGCGCGCTTGCACAGCATCCACTTCATAGTAGCGCTGCATCCGGCTGATAGTCGCTTCGCGAATATCCTGTTTGGCAATCCGCCCCAGCATATCGGCCAAAACCCCTTCGCGCAGCGCACTGTTGGCAACCCGTAATTCATGCAAACCCAAAGACTGAAACAGCGCCACAATAATTGCCAAACCGGGTACAAATACCTGGCGGCGTTCTGGGGATAATCCTGGTAAATCCAACTGTTCCATTTGCGTAAATTTGAAAATTTTTTCTTGTAATAACAAAAGCCCTTCCGCTTGAATGGTCGAAAAACCCATCTCACGGAGTACGCCGTCCACGATTTTCATGGTGCCGGAAGACCCCAAGGCGCTTTGCCAAGCGATTTTTGGCAAGCGCTGGCTAATCGCTTGAATTTCCAAAGCGGCTGCCATTACCGCCTGCGCAAATTTTTCCCGTGACAGGCTCCCATCGGCAAAAAAACGTTTCGCCCAAGACACGCAACCAACATTTAAGCTCTCCAAAAAAAGAATCTCACTACCATGACCAACAATTAACTCCGTGCTGCCACCACCGATATCCATCACTAAACAAGGCTGTGGCAAAGGCGCGGCCACTTCGCTGGCACCAAGATAAATCAACCGTGCTTCTTCGTGGCCACTGATCACCGAGATAGGCTGACCCAAAGCCGCTTCCAAACGCGCCACTACCTGTTCGCGGTTCGCACATTGCCGCAGGGTATTGGTGCCGACCGCACGCACTTGCGTCGGCAAAATCGCCGCTAGACGCTGGGAAAAGCGCTGCAAACAGCCTTCGGCACGCACCAAACTTTCAGCATCCAACACCCCTTGGCTGTTCATGCCAGCGGCCAACTGCACCATTTCTTTTATTCTGTCAATAACTTGTGTTTTTCCATCTTGATGCCGTGCCACCAGCATGTGAAAACTATTGGAACCTAAATCCACTACGGCAAATAAATTCCCCAAGGTATTTTCTGTCATGACCCGTCCTTATTGTTATTAACTTGCTGAAAAATAGCTATTTTCAAAAAAACACCAGCTTGAACATAAGCCAGCATCGCGCTTGTTTTGTAACATAAAATCATTATGCTGTGCGCAAGTTATTCGGCTCTTTATTTATAGAAGATGGCCTCGAAACACTTGGCCTACACTCACGGTCGAACGCTTGGACCTAGCGATTATTTTAGAAAATTTTTTAGGAAATTCAGTATGTCTGCAACCAACCCCAAAATCCGTTTAAGCGGCATTGCGCGCCGTTTGGTACAAGGCAATTTTTTAACTGCAGAAGCAGCAGAAAAGGCCGTCGAACAATCACAAAGCAAAAAGATTCCTTTAGTTTCTTATCTCTGTGAAAATAAAATTCTACCGGCAATAGATATTGCCACTGCCGCCGCTGAAGAATTTGGTATGCCGCTATTTGATATTAACAGTCTGGATACCAGCGTGGTTCCTGAAACGGACGAAAAAATTGTCAGACAATTCAATACAATACCCATCTACAAAACGCCGACCCGCATCTATATCGCCATCTCCGACCCCAGCAATCAAGCGGCTTTTGACAATATCAAATTCCATTTCAAGCTTCATGCTGAAGCGGTTATCGTCGAGGAAGATAAACTAAAAGTCTTTATTGAAAAAATTCTTGAGGAGCGCAGCCGCAGCGCGATGAGCGACTTAAACTTAGACGAAGGCTTGGAAAACATTGAAATTGAAGGCGGCGATCCAACAGCAGAAGACGAAGGCGCGAGCGCTGAAGAAGATGCGCCGATTGTTAAATTTGTCAATAAAGTTTTACTCGATGCTATCAATCGCAAAGCCTCGGATATTCATTTTGAGCCCTACGAGTTTTTCTTTCGCATTCGCTTCCGTATGGATGGGGTGTTGCAAGAAGTTGCCCGCCCGGATAATAAAACGGCACCACGCTTGTTAGCACGGGTTAAGGTCATGTCGAAAATGGATATTGCCGAACGCCGGGTGCCGCAAGATGGCCGTATCAAAATGAAAGTCTCGAAAAAACGCGCCATTGACTTCCGTGTCAACAGTTGTCCCACCCTTTGGGGCGAGAAGATTGTTTTACGGATTCTCGATGCCGACAGCGCTAAATTGGGCATTGATGTTTTAGGTTACGAAGAGGAACAAAAGCAGTTGTATCTCAATGCCTTATCTAAACCCCAAGGCTTAATTCTAGTGACAGGTCCCACTGGTTCAGGAAAAACGGTCAGTCTTTACACTGGTATCAATATCTTAAACACCGAAGATCGTAACATCTCCACCGCTGAAGACCCGGCCGAAATCAACTTACCCGGGATTAACCAAGTCAACGTCCAAGCCAAAATTGGCTTAACCTTTGCGGCTGCCTTAAAAGCCTTCCTACGACAGGACCCTGATGTCATCATGGTCGGCGAAATTCGTGACTTAGAAACCGCGGAAATCGCTATCAAAGCCGCACAGACCGGACATTTGGTCTTATCCACCCTACACACCAATGACGCACCACAAACCATTACCCGTTTAATGAATATGGGCGTGCCACATTACAATATCGCCACTGCCATCACCTTGATTATCGCGCAACGCTTGGGACGGCGTTTATGTAAAAATTGTCGCCTTCCCGATGATGCCACACCAGAAGCCTTGATTGAAAAAGGTTTTTCTGAAAACGAAGTGCATGACTTAAAAATTTATAAAGCCAATCCCGAAGGCTGCGAATACTGCACCAAAGGCTACAAAGGTCGCGTCGGTTTTTACCAAGTGATGCCGAACAGCGAAAGTATTGCCAAAATCATCATGAGTGGTGGCAATGCCATTGAAATCGGCGCACAATCGGCGCGAGAGGGGGTTGCTACCATTCGCGAAACTGGACTTAAAAAAGTCCGCGCTGGTATTACCAGTATTGCCGAAGTTGATCGCGTAACTATCGAATAAAATAGATAATTTTTTATATTTTTTAGCTTTTTGTAATTTTATTATCACCGAGGATGTAGCAATGGCAGAAACGTTAGAAAAAGTTCCCTTTCTGTGGGAAGGCAAAAACAAGCGTGGCGAAAAGGTAAAGGGCGAAATTTACGCTTTTAACGAAGCCAAAATTCGCGCTGACTTAAAAGGACAAGGCATCAGTATCACCAAGGTACGCCGCAAACCCAAAGAATTATTCAAAAGCAAAAAACCCATTACCAGCAAAGACATCGCCATTTTCAGCCGACAGTTGGCAACGATGATGGCCTCTGGCGTGCCGATGGTGCAAGCCTTGGAAATCGTTGGTCAAGGCCATGACAATCCTTCCATGCAAGATCTAATTCTGGGGATCAAAGCTGATATTGAAAGCGGTAATACTTTGGCCAAGTCTTTAACCAAACGCCCCATTTACTTTGATGAACTCTTTTGTAACCTGGTGGAAGCCGGCGAAAACTCCGGTGCTTTGGAAAATTTGCTCGATAAAATCGCGACTTATAAAGAAAAAACCGAAGCTATCAAAGAAAAAATCAAATCAGCGATGTTTTACCCGATTTCGGTTTTGACCGTTGCCATCGCCGTATCAGCCATTTTGTTGATCTTCGTCGTACCGACCTTTAAGGAACTTTTTGAAGGCTTTGGCGCGGAATTGCCAGGCTTCACGCAGATGGTGATCAATATGTCGGAATGGCTGCAAGCCAATTGGTTGATCGTCGGCGGCATCATCGGTGGTAGTCTTTACACCTTTAACTTTTTCAAAAAACGCAGCAAAGTCTTTGCGCGCTTTTTAGAAAAAATCTCATTACAAATTCCCGTTTTTGGTGACATTATCCGCAAATCGGCGGTGGCACGTTTTGCCCGTACCTTATCCACCATGTTTGCCGCTGGCGTACCCTTGGTAGATGCCTTGGCCTCGGTTTCTGGTGCGACAGGCAATGCCATTTATGCCGAAGCAGTGATGAAAATCCGCGACGATGCCTCCACCGGGATGCAGTTAAACGTTGCTATGAAACTGACCAATATGTTCCCTAACATGGTGGTGCAGATGGTGGCTATCGGCGAGGAATCCGGCGCTTTAGATCACATGCTTGGCAAAGTTGCTGATTTTTATGAAGCCGAGGTGGACAATGCCGTAGATTCTTTAAGCAGCTTGATGGAACCCATGATTATGGCCTTTTTAGGCGTGGTGGTCGGTGGCTTGGTGGTCGCGATGTATTTGCCGATCTTCAAATTGGGTGCGGTCGTCTAAATGCCCGAGATTTTATTTCAGAATATCCCACTTGATATCGCTTTGATTTTGGTGGGAATTTTTGGCCTCATCATCGGCAGTTTTCTCAATGTTGTGATCTATCGCTTGCCATTGATGCTTGAAGCACAATGGCGTAGCGATTGCCAAGAATTTCTCCAAATTCCCCCAGAAAAACCAGCGGTTATCGAAACAAAAGACGATAATAGCACTATCAATTTACTCTACCCGCCTTCCCGCTGCCCGGTCTGCGGGCATGGCATTCGCTGGTATGAAAATATCCCGGTTTTGAGTTACTTATTTTTACTTGGCCGCTGTAGCAACTGTAAAGCGCCTATTCCGCTGCAATATCCTTTGATAGAAATTTTAACCGCTGGGGTCAGTGTTTTTCTGGCCTTACATTTTCAATTTAGCGCACAGTTTTTTGCCGCTTTATTTTTCGCTTGGATTTTAATCGCAGCGAGCATCATTGATTTACATAAAAAAATTCTGCCCAACGAATTAACCTATCTGCTACTTTGGCTAGGATTACTTATCTCCTTAAACGAAACGTTTGTCGGCGCAGAAGCCAGCATTATAGGCGCTATCAGTGGTTATCTCTCGCTTTTCACTGTGTTTATGGTCTTTAAACTCTTGACTGGCAAAGATGGTATGGGTTTTGGCGATTTCAAACTGTTGGCCGCCTTGGGGGCCTGGACTGGCTGGCAATACTTGGTATTTATCATTTTATTTGCCTCGGTTTTAGGATTGGTTTTTGCTTTTTTAACTTTTCTAGTGCAACTAACCAAAGTTGAACAGACAGATAATAACGACCCCAGTATTCCCTTTGGACCCTTCCTGGCCATTGCCGGCTTTGTCGCCTTACTATGGGGTGAAGCTATCTATAACTGGTATTTTCTTTTTTATCAATAATTTATTTACAAATTGCCTTTTATTAAAGATTTCGTGTATCCCCTGCTGTTATTGATTTTTTCCCTCAATGCCTTCGCCCTTGCTGCATCCGCCGTGCTGCATTGGGCGGATGCGACTTGGCCACTGGATTTAACAAAAAGCCAAGACCTCTCTTGGCAAGTTCTTGATAAAGACCAAAAACCCCTGCGCTTTTTTTTAAGCCACGATGACAAAATCCGCCTGCCTGCCCCGGCAAATTGGCCAGAACAAGCCGGGAGCACGCCTTACCTGCCATTATTGTTACGCTACGAAGACCAACATTTTTTTGACCACCACGGCATTGCTTGGCCAAGCCTTGGCCGTGCGCTTTGGCAACGTCTGCGCTATGGCCGGGTGATTTCCGGTGGCTCGACTTTAACCATGCAAACGGCGCGTTTACTGATGCCAATACCGCGTAGCCTATCGGGAAAAGCCGAACAAATGTTTCGCGCTTGGCAATTAGAACAGCGCTTGAGCAAAAGTGAAATTCTTCGTCTTTACCTGACCTTAGCGCCCTTTGGCGGCAATATCGAAGGCATCAGCGCTGCCAGTTTCCATTATTTTGATAAATCGCCAGCGCAACTCAATCTCGCCGAAGCCGCGCTCCTGGTGGCTTTACCGCAAGCACCGGAAAAATATCGGCCTGATCGTTTCCCGCAAGCCGCCGAAGCCGCCCGCAACAAAGTCTTACAACGCGCACGCGGCCAATTCCCTGCCGACGACTTAGCCGCAGCCAGCGCTTACCCCCTGCTCACCACTTTAACCGCCTGGCCACAACAAGCACTGCATTTGGCATTTCGCCTTTATCAACAACGTTATCAAGCACATCCCGCTATCGTCTGGTCAGAACGGCGCATTTATAGCTGTATTGATGGCCATTGGCAGCAACTTTTGGCAGAAAAGGCACGGGCTGCCGAGGCGCATCTCGGTGAAAAAAACAGCCTGGCCTTAATTTTAATTGATAATAAACAAAGTGTTGGCCGTGCTTATCTTGGCTCAAGCGACTTTTTTTCAGTCAAACGCCAAGGCCAAGTGGATATGGCGCAAGCCTTACGCTCGCCCGGCTCGACCTTAAAACCCTTTATTTATGCTTTGGCGATGGATCGGCAATTTTTACACAGCGAAACACTTTTAGAAGACCGACCGATGGCTTTTGGCGGCTATCGGCCAGAAAACTTTTCTAAAACTTTTCATGGCCGCATCAGCGCCCGCCAAGCGCTACAACAATCGCTAAACGTTCCCGCCGTACACATTTTATCGCGCCTCGGCAGCGAAAATTTTTGGCAGTGGTTGACTGCCACCGGCATCCCAATGGCGCTGCCGCCGGACAGTCAGGCCAATTTAAGCCTGGCCTTAGGCGGTTTTGGCTTATCTTTGGAAGGTTTAAGCAGTTTATATCTGGCTTTTGCCAATGCGGGGAGGTGGCAGGCGCTCACTTGGCTCTGTCCGCCAGAACCAATACAAAACTTTGAAAAGAAACGCTTATTTTCAGCCGAAGCGGCGAATAGTGTCTGGGAAATTTTGCGCGACAATCCACCGCCGCCTGGGTTTCCCCCTGATGCCTTGGCTTTCAAAACCGGCACGTCTTACGGTTTCCGCGACGCGTGGACGGTACTCTGGGATGAACATCTGACCCTAGGACTCTGGCTAGGACGCGCCGATGCCAGCAGCAATCCGGGGTTTTTTGGCCGCAACAGCGCGGCGGTACTGGCCTTTGATTTTTTCCATGCCCTGCCGCAACGGCCAAAAAGCTTGCAACTCTGGCCAAGCCGTCCGGCACAAGCACCAAAAGGATTGCAATACTTTCAGACACCTAGCATGAGTATTATGGAAAAAAATGCTTTACAGATCATTTTTCCCAAAGATGGCAGTCAGATGAGACTTGGCGAAGGCTTATTTATTTTAGAAGCCAGCGGCGGCAAACGGCCTTTACGCTGGTTTATCAATGGCGAGGCGTTGCCGACACGACCGCGGGATCGTCGCGCTTTTTGGTCGGCAGAAGTCGGGTTTTATACGATAACGGTAGTGGATGCGGAAGGAAAAAATCAGCAGATACACATCCAGATGCTGGATGCCGCCAACGATGCCTTAGCACCATAAATAAACCAATCTGAAAAACCAACCTTGGCAAACCCCAAACGCCTTATCAATAGGCATGTTCGGCCATCAAGGGGATTAACTCTTTGATCGTGCGGCATTGGCATTCTTCAAGCAATGGCTTAAGCCGCCAGATATTGACATGCCGGTAAATTTTCGCCAGCAGAAAACCGGTGCTTTGTTCAGAAGTGACCGACAAGCGCTGAAAAAAGAGGTCATTTTTTTGCCGATCACTGACTCGACAAAAGAAATTTTGCACCCCTTGAATATTTTGGCCGGAAAAGGCATTCACCACCAAAATGATATGTTTGACGTTTTTTGGCAAAGTATCCAGACGGATTTGAATGCGCTCATTGTCGGTCATCCCGTCGCCGGCACCGATCATGGCATCGCCGGTATGGATCAACGAACTGCAATCAGTACGCAATTTGTCATACCAGACTTGATCCAGTAAATCTCTGTTAGTATTGAACAAAAATCCACAAACATCAATGTCCACATCCACCAGTTTATTGCCACCAACATTGACACCAAAGACTTTCGTAGCATCTTGATTCTTTTTGCCCCAACCGGCAGAAAAAACCAATTTCGTGATCAAACTCCCGTCGGTAGCAACGAGGTCTTTTTCAACTAGATTTGTATTCATGACACTCCTATTCATGACACTCCTTTTTTAATGCATTTTTGGCTTCGGCTGCACGCAAAACAAATACTTGACGGATGGCAGCAGCACTTTGTTGAAAATCTTGCGGCAGCGTCGCCTGCGTCCAATCTTCTATTTGGTAAAAATTTTTTATCGCTTCAGATAAACGAAATCTGCGATAATTACAAGAAAAAAGCAAGATACCATCGGGATTGAGATGCGTCATACAACGGTCAATAAAATCAGGATGGTCAGCGGCCACATCCCAAAAATTTTGCATCCGTTTCGAGCGCGAGACCGTTGGCACATCGGCAATAATAACATCAAATTTTTCCGAAGTTTGCTGCAACCATTGTAAGACATCGGCTTGCACAAAGCATTCGGCTGCCACCGGCAGTTGGTTTAAGACAAAATTGCGCTTCGCCCAATTTAAATAGGTGGCTGATAAATCAACAGTCAGCACCTGTTTTGCGCCTGCTGCCGCTGCATAAACGCTAAAGCTGCCAGTATAGGCAAAAAGGTTAAGGACTTTCTTGCCCGCCACCCTCTCCCGCAAGCGTTGCCGCAACAGGCGATGATCTAAAAATAAGCCGGTATCTAAATAACTTTGCAAATTCACCCAAAAACGCAAACCCTGTTCCCGCACCACAAAAGCGGCATTGGGATGCAATGCCGTAGCATCTTTTTGATATTGTTGACCAGATTTTTGCCGCGCCCGCGCTTTGTAAAAATAAGCAGCATGGGGAAATAAGGCTTTTACGGTTTCTTGAAAAAGTAACCGACGCTTTTGGACTTTTTCTGGGTCAATCAAAGCAGGCGCTTGATATTCTTGAAAATACAATACTGGCAGCGGCTGATTTTCCGGGTAATAGACATCCAAGGCAAAAGCATATTCGGGTAAATCATGAAAATACAAGCGAAACGCACCAAAATCATTTTTTTGCGCCCATTTTTGCAGATGTGCCTGTTTTTTGCGTAAACGATTATACAGTGCGTCATCAACCGCCATACTCGGCATCCATCATTCTTACACCTTTAATAAATTTTCTAAAAAATCATTAATTTAATTTAATTTAATTATTTTCATTTTTTGCTAATTCAGGAAAAGTTTTCAGCAAAGCATCCCAATGCGCTGATAAAGCATCGGCTTGACCTTGCCAGACGGCTTTGGCCGCCGCCGCTGCCTGTGCCGAAGCGCCGGCAGTCTGCCAAAAATAAGCGACATTGGCCGCCAGGCTTTGGCTGTCGCTGACCATTTTCACGGCATTTTTTGCCAAAAATTCATCAAAAATACTTTGAAAATTAAAATAATACTTGCCAGTCAGCAAAGCGCATCCCGCTGCCGCCGGTTCCAAAGGGTTGTGTCCGCCGATTTTTTTTAGGCTGCCGCCCATAAAAACTATCGGGAAAAGCGCATACCATTGCGACAATTCGCCAATGCAATCAATCACCAACAGCTCAATGTCGGCATTGACCGCCGTAAGCGGCATCTGGGTGCGCCAAGCGGTTCTAAAGTCTTGAAAATCTTTCGCTGCAAAACGTTCGGGATGCCGTGGCACCAAACAGAGCAAAGCATCAGGAAACTGTTGTTTTAATTGCCGATGCGCTGCCAAAATCACTTTTTCCTCACCACGATGCACGCTTGCCGCCAGCCACAGCCGACGCGCACTAAAATCCAGCGGCAACTGCGCCTGCCAGGTCAAATAACGTTGATCATCTTGATCTAGCGCTTGATTTTTTAAGTTGCCAACAACTCTCACCGCTTTTACGCCAAGACCTTGAAAACGTTCGGCATCGGCAGGGCTTTGTGCCAGCACTTGCGTGAGCTTGGGAAATAATTGCCGACAGAGCCAGGGATGACGTTGATAACGTTGAAAAGAACGCGCCGATAACCGGCCATTGAGCAAAAGCACTGGAATGCCATGGCGTTGGCAGTAATTGAGATGCAGCGGCCAAAGCTCGGTTTCTAAAAGTAAAAAGCCACGCACCTCGGCAAAAGCCTGGCTCCAGGTAAAGGCCAGGTCATAAGGAAAAAAAAAGCGCGGTACAGCCGTCGGTAATTGGCGGGCGGCCAGACGTGCCGCAGTAAAGGTGCTAAAACTCACCGCGATAGGAATTTGTTTTTCCAGCAAAAATTTTATCAGCGGCAAGGCAGCTTGCAATTCGCCAACCGAAACGCAATGCAATAGCAAACGCTTGGCCAGACGTTGGCGCAACAACGGTGGCAGCAAACCCAGCCGGCTTTGTTGTTCTACCCAAGAAAAATCGCCGCGTCCTTGCCACAGGTGGCGCAGCCAAAACCAAGGAAGCAAAAAAGTAAAAAGGATACGATACCAGTACATAAAAAAGCCGCCTCCATGGACGGCTATTTTTTAGAAGGACTTGAGTGAAAAACCTTAATTTAATCTTTATCAAAACAAAGTGTTAGCAAAGTGTTAGCAAAATTAAATGCAAAAACAATTAAAAAAATTAAGGAGAAACTTTATCTAATACCCGCTCTAAACGGGGTGCCAGAAGTTCCCACTGCTGTGCAGACAAAGGACCTTTGTAGTAAAAATCCATAGCTAAATCAACTGGATCGTCGCGGCGATCTTGCTGAGAACCGCGCTGCATCGCCTGCGATAAACGCGACACTTGATAGGCCATACGCTCTTGCGCCGCTTCCGCCGGGGATTCCAATCCCACCAAAATTTCCAAACGCACTGCCAACTGTCGCATTTCGCTCGAAAGCAGACCCAGACGCTTTTGCCAATCGTTTTGACTGATTTCGCCGCGTTGATAACGTAAGGCTTCATCAAAACGTTGTTTTAACAAGTTTTCTTTGGCGGCATCGGCTAAAACTGGCAAGGCAGCCCAAGCCGCTGGCCAGTCTTGGTCGCTCGCTAAGCTATTCTCCATCTTGACCAAGAAGGCGGCTTTTTGCTGAAGGAAATCAAACTGCTGGCTTTGTTCAGACCGTGCCATTTTCCGCAGGAATTTCTCTAAGCGTTGCAGATGCTTATCAAGTTTTTTGTCCCAATCCCGCTCCAACGCTGGCAGTTCTTTCCATTGTTGCTGCAAGGACTTGGCCTGCTGTTTGGTAGCGTCCATGGCTTGCGGGTCAAAGACTTCACGTTCAGCGCTTAAAGCATCAATAGCATCGAGAAGCCGTTGACGTACTTGCAGTTTTTCTTCTTGTTCACGTTTGCGGGCATCTTGTTCATGGCGTAAACGATCAAACACCGCATCGCAATGCGCCTTAAAGCTGTCGCGCAGTTTGCGATCTTGGCCGATAGGACCACGCACGGTGACTTTCCACTGTTGTTGCAAGGACTTGGCCATGTCTATGGCTTGTCGCAAATCTTCCATATTGGCCAAAGCCTCCGCTTGTGCCAGCCAGTCTTTTCGCGCCTCTAAATTGCGTTGCCGCTCTTCGCTTAATTTATCTTCAATGGTTTGTAAAATCGGTCGAAAACGTTTTTCTAAATTGCGTTTATCGCGAAAACGCATCTCGCCTAAGGTGTACCAGCGCCGACGAAAATCGCGCACGGCACGATCTAAACGCTCCCAATCCACTTGTTCGGCATCCACTTCTGACCAATTTTGTGCCGCCAAAAGCGCTTCTAGCTCTTCAACCAAGGCTTCGGCTTGTTGAGCGCGTTCGTCTTTTAATTGATTTTGTTCAGCAAAATAGACCTTGCAAGGTTCATAGGCTTTTTGCATCGCCTCACTAAAACGCAACCAGAGTTTGCGGCCAGAAACGGTGTTGACTTTATCAATACCTTTCCATTCGTCTTGAATAGCGCGGATTTCTTTGGCCAAGGTTTCCGGGTCAAGACTGGCCTCAATCAAACTTTCCATGCGTTGACATAGGGATTCGCGGGCATTGAGACTGCCAAAATGTTGCCAATCTTCCAGCTCGCGCAATTTCGGTTGTAAGGTGCGCAGTTGTTTATCGGCAACCCGACGCACGCCATGGCCGCTGGGTAAAGCCGGGTGATGCAGTGCATCTTGCAGTTTTTTCTGCTGCGCTTGTGCTTCATGCAGATGATTTTGGTTTAAGGCTTCGGCTAAATCTTGCAATGCCTGCTTGATTTCTTGCTCAACACTTTGGATCAACTGCTGCTTTTCGGCGTAACGTGCTTTTAGTTCTTCCAATACCAGAGCAAGATTTTTTAAGGATTCTTGTGCTTCGCTATTTCCAGATAAGAAATCTTGAATTTCGCTGAGCCGCTCTTGGAAGTTTTTGAGTTCGTTGGTAGAAGGCAACTGCGCAGTTTGTGCCTGTGCAGCAGTTAATGCTTGTGCCAACGCCGAAAGTTCAGCAAAAACATTCTGTTTGCGTAGGAGTTGCTGTTGCCGTTTCACCAAAGTTGCCCAAAGATCATTGACCTTTTGTAATTGGCTTACTTCGGCATCTTCCGTCAACACCGCCTGCCAACGGCTTTGCCAATCGGCTATCGCCTCGGCGGTCAATACCTCCAAGGTTTGCGCCTGTGCTACCCAAGCGACCAGCTCTTCAATAAATACTTGTTGACGCTTAGCTTCCTCTAACTTTTGCTGTTGACGTTCTAAATAGTGACGTTTCACCGCAGCGCAGTTGGCAAAGGCATCTTGATATTTTTGCGCGATTTCGGGACTGACTTCGCCAGCAATCGCCTGCCAACGCTGTTGAATTTTTTGTAATTGTTCGTATTCCGGCGTATTCCAACGTTCCAATTGCGAAACATACTGCAAGGCATTGAAAATAGAAGCAACTTCTTGCTCGACATAGGCCGGACGTTCTTCGCGTTCGCGGATTTTTTTCAAAACCTGCTCAACATGGCGGTGCATCCCTTTGTCGCGGTTAAAGGTTTCTTGCAACAACAGTTCAAGTTTGCCTTTATCCTGAAGCAGTTCAACGGCAGCCAAACGCACTTCCCGCGAGGCATCTTGCTGAATAATTTCATAAAGTTTTTCTTGATCGTGGATGGTCGCCAAAAGACGCAGGCGCAGCGCTGGGATGTGAATATCGGAAAAAGTCAGGCATGGCGGCAGCGGCTGCATGGGTAATGCTGACACTTCCGCATCGGACAAGGTCGTTTCTTGTAACAACGTCTTGAGGCGTTCACAAGCAAGCGATTGATTAGGTTCTGATTCTCCAGAAGAAAGGTTCCATAAAAAAGCCACATCCCGCACCTTGGCTATCGCCTCACGCTGCACACGCGCATCGCTGTTATCGCAGGCCAAGGCCTGAAGCATGGCCGCGTCTTCCGGCGATTCGGCGCGTGCTTTGGCAATGAGTTGAAGACGTTGCTGGGGATTCATATTACTCCAAACCGGAGGATTGATTTCGTTCTGCATTGAAAAGCCTATGAATGAATTACGATCATAAAGGGAACTGGGGAAAAAACCACCACAAAAGAAAGCCACCGAGCGCCAACCGATAAAGAATAAATGGCATAAAGCCAAGTTTTTGAATCAACGTTAAAAAAAAGTGGATGGCTAACCAGGCGCTGACTGCGGCGAGAATCGCCCCGAAAATTAAAGCCTGCCATTCTACTTCGCCGCTGCTTTTAAGTAAATCATAGATGTACTTTCCCCCAGCCAGCGCTATCACCGGGATAGACAATAAAAAAGAAAAGCGCGCTGCGGCATCCCGATTCAAACCTAAAAATAGTCCAGCGGTCATGGTGATACCAGAACGCGAGGTGCCAGGAATCAAGGCTACCGCCTGCGACAAACCGATCCAGATGGCATCTTTTAAGCGCAAATCAGTAAGGGTGCGCTGCTGTTTGCCAACCAAAACCGACCACCATAAAACCAAGGCAAAAATAATCGTCGCCGCCGCAATGATCAAAGGATTACGCAGTAAAGTTTCAACTAGCGGCTGGGCAAAATAGGCGATCAAGACCACGGGGATGGTACCGATAAAAAGATACCAGGCCAGTGGCGTGCTGGCCGTTGCCAAACGCGGACAAACCATGCCTAAACTACCTCGCGCCACCTGACTGACTTCTTTATAGAAATAACTGATCACCGCGAGCAAGGTCCCAACATGTACTGCCACATCAAAAGCTAAGCCTTGATCCTGCCAGCCAGTGAGATTTGGCACCAAAATCAAATGCGCTGAACTAGAAATGGGTAAAAACTCGGTAAAGCCTTGTAGCAATGCAAGAATAACAATTTGTTCTAATAACATTTTTATCCCTTATTGAATGAAAAATCTAATAAAAAACTAAGCGAACAACAAAAAAATAAAAGCATTTTTTCAATTCTTTCAATTTTTTTTATTAACCTATTTCCTGAGCAACCACTCACCAAACAACCCATTATCAAAATTATCAAGACAAGATTATCAAGGCAGAGGCATAAGAAGTTATCAAAGATTTTTAAACTAAACCAAGACCGCTTGTGCTATTTCAAGGCCACCAACACTTTGAATTTCTCCCCCATGGCGTTGGGAAATGTTAATTTTTTCAAAGCATTGGCAGTTTGATATTGTTCAGCCACCGATAAAGCCTCCCAAGCCGCTGCCACTTGTTTGGCAATGCCGTGTGCTAACAAAAAATTGGCTTGTGTCGCATAGCAATATGGCTGCCAAGCCAGTGCCTCGGCCTGCTTCTGCACTTGCGAAAAATTCACCTGTGCCGTTAAATCCTGAAGGCCGGGATAATAAAATAAATCGTCATGCGCGACTTGCCGATAATGTGCACGCAAGGTGCCCAATGCCCGCGCTGGCGCATAAAGCTCCGTCGCTAACTCCCCGTAATCTATCAATAAAAGCGCACCTTGCTGCCAATGCTGATCGAGCATCTGTAACCAGGCCGGTTGCCATTCGGCGATTTCTCCCAAAAACCACTCGGCCACCGGTGAGGTTAAAGTGCCTCCCAATTCTGCTTCCAAAGCCAAGACTTTTTCTTGCATATCAGCTTGAAATATCCCTTGAAAAGTCAAAGCACCAGCGGTATCCACAACTACCCGCCGCTCTAAAATCAGCGCCTTTTCTAAACTATGCCGTGCAAAAGCGCGCACCGGCAAAGCATCCAATAATTCATTTGCAATAACAAAGCCTTGCATACTGCTTGGCCATTGTACATGCCAAGTAATTTTATCTTGGAAGGCATGGAGATGAAGCTGCTGCTGTTGCTTTAAGCCAGCCGAAACGTCCAAAATATGATATTTACAATCAATAGCTTGTGCTTGACAGTAACACAAAATCCCTTTGGCCAAAGCACCCGTTCCGGCACCAAATTCATAAAACTGTAAAGGAAAGCCTTGTTTTTCCGATAAACCTTTCGCAAAGGCCGCAATAGTTGCGGCAAAAAAAGGCGTTAATTCTGGCGCAGTAACGAAATCACCATTTTTACCAATAGCTTGCAAATTTTGATAATAACCCAATTCCGGGTCATACAAAGCCATATTCATAAAGTCAGCAAAAGACCAACCATCCCTTGGCATAGCGGCGATGATTTTTTCGCGCAAGGCCGCTGAACGCGCTTGTTCAGAAGCACTGGGAGGCGGCAAGGAAGGATTGAGGGAAAAATTTGGCGAGCGATTCATGGCGGGCAAGTTCATAGTCGAGCGAAAAAAATTGAGTGTGCCTAAAAAAAATAAAGAAAACAAGCCAAGATACCCGACGGCCACAGCCTTTTGCCCTTAGGTTTTTTTGCTGGCCATTTCAATGCTTTTTTCTAAATTTTGCAGTTTTTTATAAAGATGGACAAGCAGTTGTTGCTGTCGTGCGGTTTCGGCTGTTAATTGTTGCTGATTTTTTTCCAGGGTTTTCAAATTTTCCTCGACACGCATTAGAATGCGGTAAGTGCGGATATTATATTCATATTCCAACTTCACATGATGATCTTCATGTGCTTTGCGACGCGCTGCTGAGATCAATAAAAAAGCCGTAATTAAAACTGCTTCAATGCTTAATAAAAGCGTTAAAACTTCAAAAGGATAGCTATCGAAAATTAAACTTGCGGTGATCAAGCCAGAATTGATAAGAAACCACAACATAAACCAAAAAACATGGATAAAAACAAATGCTGGTTTGCCGGTAAACTGCGTCACGCGGTCGGCAATTTTTTCAACAATAGTGCTATCTTTATTAAATTCTTCCGATACATAGGCAAATTCACCCAAGGCTTTACCGCATTGGGGATCGCCACAAAACACGGCATCAGGAGGATTCTCGCCATGACAGGCGGGACAAACAATAATTTCAGGTAACATAACAACCCTATCACTTTTTTTACAGGAAACCAGATTATGCAAGCAGCCTTTTATAAAAAACAATCCCCTATCCATAGCTTCGGCATTTTTACCAGCCGTGCCATTGCCAAAGGCGAGCTAGTTTTAGCAATGACCGGAGAAATCTTTTCTAAAGAAGAAGTGAGCGACGATATGTATGTATTACAAATTGATGAAAACTTTTATCTTGGTACAGCTTTACAAGGGGAGGCAGTGGAGGAATTGGATAATTTTATCAATCACGCTTGCAATCCCAACCTTGGTTTTGTTGAAGGGGATTTAAATTTGTATGCGTTGCGGGATATTGCTGCCGATGAAGAATTAACTTGGGATTATAGCACAGCGATGGATGAAGAAGGGTTTGATTTACCTTGTAATTGTTTAAGCACAGAGTGCAGAAAACGCATTCAAAGTTTTCATAATTTAAGTGCAAGCTGGCAACAAAGGCTTTTGCCTTTTGCCTTGCAATATCTTAGGAATAAATATGGAAAAAATCAGCAGGATTAAAATATTACGGAAAGGATTTGAGAGGAAAGCCGGCGATCCGAATTGAACGGACGACCGCCTGATTACAAGTCAGGTGCTCTACCTGCTGAGCTACACCGGCAAAGGCTGCCAATTATATGAATTTGTCTTTTAGATGCAAGTTTTTCATATCCTTTTTTGAGATTTTTTTTTCAAGCACTGTCAGGATAAAAATAAAATGCTTGAGTTTTCAATTATTAGTGCTTTTTTTGCTGGCCTATTAGGCGGCGTGCATTGCTTAGGCATGTGTGGCGGCATTGCCATGTCCTTAACCTTTACCACCCAAACGCCTTGGCGGTTTTTGCTGTTTTATAACCTTGGTCGCATCGCTACTTACACGCTGTTGGGACTTTTGGCCGGCAGCGTCGGCGCAACTTTATGGCGTTTGCCGTGGTTTCAGTCAGCGCTGTTGACTTTTTCAGGCATCTTTATGATTTTACTGGGTTTATATCTTGCCAACATCAACCGCTGGTTGGCGATTTTTGAACAAATTGGCCAATGGCTCACGCCCTATCTATCGCCTTTGGCACGGCGGTTATTACCAGTAAAAAATCTTGGCCAAGCCTTTTTTTTAGGCATGATTTGGGGACTCTTACCCTGTGGGTTGGTTTATAGCATGATGATTTTTGCGATGACTAGCAATGACTTATGGCAAGGCGGTTTGATATTATTGAGCTTTGGCCTCGGCACCTTGCCCAATTTATTATTGATAGGCAGCGGCGCGTTGTTTATTCGCCGCTTTTTACAAGAACAATGGTTAAAGTTAGTCGCCGGTTTAAGCGTTTTTCTCTTCGGTGTCTATCAAATTTTGCTGGTTTGGTGGCATTAACGGTTTTTTTAGCACTTTGATATTCTTGTTTTTTTCTTCTAAAACTTTGCCGGTTAAACGATAAAAAGCCAAAGCACTGAACCAATAAGGCTGCCAACGAATCCACCATGGACGTTGGTAGTTTATATCCACAAAATAACGCTCACGGATCACAATGCCTTCTTCTTGGCAAAAGGCTTCAAAATCTTCAATAGTAAACAAGCGAATCGTCTCCCCTTGATACCAGGGTTCAGGGTCAATCCGGCTTTGTGGAATATGGCCGGTAAGCATCTGGATGCGTGCGCGCCAATGCCCAAAATTGGGAAAAGAAACAATCGCTTCTTTGCCAATCGCCAGCATTTCTCGCAAAAGTTCTCGGGGATAAAACATCGCCGGTAAGGTCGCGCTCATCACCACATAATCAAAACAGGTGTTGGTGCTGGCAAAATAATTGCTGATGCCATGATCTAAATCCGCTTGAATCACTGAAATGCCTTTACTTAGAGATTGCAAGACGCGCTCGGTTTTGAGTTCAATACCATAGCCTTGCACATTTTTTTCATCCCGCAAAAAGGATAATAAACTGCCATCACCACAGCCTAAATCCAAAACCTGGCTGTTGGCTTGAATCCAGCGCGCAATCAATTGATGTTCACTACTGTGCATGTACGGTCCGTTCATCGGTCGAAAAGGGTATATTTTCTTGATTTTCCAATTTATTTTCTTGATGCACTCTTTGTAAATAAGCACGAAATAGCCGCATATAATCAGGAATCGCCACTAAAAAAGCATCATGACCATGATCGGCAGGAATATTTGCATAACTTACTGATTTTTTTGCAGAAATTAAAGTACGCACAATCTCCTGCGATCGCTCCGGGGAAAACCGCCAATCGCTACTAAAGGATAAAACCAAAAACTTTGCCTGGGTTTCAAGAAAGGCTTTGCTTAAATCATCGCCAAAATCAGCAGCGGGATCAAAATAATCCAAGGCTTTGGTCATCAATAAATAGGTATTGGCATCAAAGCGTTCAACAAAACTTTTGCCTTGATAATGCAGATAACTTTCAACCTGAAATTCAATGTCAAAACCAAAATTTAAGGCACCGGAACGCAATTCACGGCCAAATTTATGCCGCATCGCATCGTCCGATAAATAAGTGATATGTCCCAACATTCTGGCCAAAGCCAAGCCTTTGCGTGGCAGGGCACCGTGATCATAATAATGACCGGCATGAAATTCTGGGTCGGATAAAATCGCCTGTCGCGCCACTTCGTTAAAAGCGATATTTTGCGCAGATAATCTTGAAGCGGCAGCAATCACCACCGCATGACGTAAACGCTTGGGGTAAGTGATCGCCCATTGCAAGACTTGCATCCCGCCTAAACTGCCGCCGATCACTGCCGCCCATTGTTCAATGCCTAACAAATCGGCTAAACGTGCTTGGGTATGCACCCAATCTTTTACGGTAACGATAGGAAAATCAGGTCCATATAAACGGCCAGTCACAGGGTTAATTGTATTGGGACCACTGCTGCCCCGACAACCGCCAAGATTATTCACCGAAACCACAAAAAAATTTTCTGTATCAATTGGTTTTCCTGGACCTATCGCCGTGTCCCACCAGCCTGGTTTGCGATCTTGGGGACTGTGAAAACCAGCGGCGTGATGATCGCCAGACAGCGCATGGCAAATCAATATCGCATTGTTTTTCTTGGCATTAAGTTGACCATAGGTTTCATAAATCAGTTGATATTCTGGAAGGATTTTTCCACAATCCAAAGCCAAAGGCTTTGAAAAATGAGCGAATTGCGGTGTCACCACACCAACAGAGTCTTTAGGAAAAGGCGACATAGTGTTCTCAACAATAAAAAGCGGAAATAAATTTAGGATCAATCTTCGGCGGCATGGTCAACCAGCCAAGTCGGCAGGGTCAGTGGCGGCTGCACTAAAAAACATTTTTTTTTGGCCGTTGCGCCAGAAAGCAAAGTGACCCGCGTCGGCGCACTGACAAAAGTTTCAGCCAAAACGCGGATAACCGCTTGATTAGCTTTACCATCTTCTGGCAGTACTGGCACCTGGATGCGTAAGGTTCCCTCACGCAAAAAAATTTTGGTACATCGCGCCTTGGGTTGCACCTGTACGCAGATTTTCAAAGCGCCATCTGGCTGCCAAAATAAAAATGCGGCCATTTAACTGACCGGAATGGTTAATAAAAAGCGCACGACAAATTCAGCAACGACTTGTAAAGCAATAAGAAAAATTAAGGGTGAAAAATCTAAACCCGCCAAAGGTGGCAAAATTTTCCGAATCGGCTGCAAAAAAGGATCAGTTAAATTACTTAATACCGTCAGCACTGGATTATAACCGCCGCCCATACTGATAAAACTGGCGATCATCAAGGCCAATAAAATGATCACATAAACATTGACAATCAAGTTAATCAACAAAATTACTGTCAATAATAACCAAGCTAGCAAGCCGCCTTTTTCTAACATCAACCAAGCAACCACGCCCAAAGCCAAAATCACGCCTAAAAAGGATGCGGTATCTTGACCGGCCAGCCGTGGTACTACCCGCCGCAAGGTCGGTTCCAGCAGATAATTGGTAATTTTTAACACCCATTGCGAAAAGGGATTGTAATAATCGGCGCGAAAAAGCTGTAATAAAAAACGCAAGAAAAACAAGCCTGCCAAAATGCGCAAGAGAAATGAAACTAACCAAATGCCGATTTCCATGTAATTCGCTTATCCTTTTGTTTGAGAAGAAAAATCTGCTGCCAATACTTTTGCCCGCGCCAAGGCTTGTGCGATCGCTGCGGCAAAATGCATATCCACAGCAGAAGCATTGAGATGCGCCAAAGCCGCCTCGGTCGTGCCACCTTTTGAGGCGACCTGCGCTTGTAATTGTGCCAAGGTTTGCCCCTGGGACAAAGCAGCTTTGGCTAAAGCCTGCGCACCTTCGGCGGTCTGCAACACCAAAAGTCTTGCTTCATCGGCTGAAAAACCAAGCGCTTCTGCACCTTTTAGCCAGGCTGCCAACCAATAAAAAAGATAAGCCGGACCACTGCCAGAAACCGCGGTAATGGCATCCAACTGCGCCTCATCCTTCACCCACAGGGTTTGACCAACACTTTGAAAGATCAGCGTTGCGGTTTTTTTAAGATTTTCTGAAACATTTTCAGAAGCATAGAGTCCAGTCATTCCCAGTTGCAATAATGCTGGAGTGTTCGGCATCGCCCGCAGCCATGGTCGCGCTTGCAGGGGCTCCCCCAAGGCTTGCGCCAATGCCAGCACCGGCAAGCCGGCAACAATAGACAACACCGGCAGACCGGCTGGCAAGGCACTGTCTTGTAAAACCGTGACCGCCACCTGGGGCTTGACTGCTAAAACCACGACCCCCACCGGGATTTCTTCTGCTTTTTCTGCTTTTTCTGCTTTTTCTGGCGCTTTTTCTAAAGCGCTTGCTGAATTTTCTGGGTATTCTTTTAACAAGGCAGAGGCATAAGGTACGGTCGTGACCGCTAAAGCCGCCAAACGCGCCTGCACTTCGGGATTGGGGTCGGCCACGGCGATGCTTGCAGGTGGCCAACCGGCAGCCAGTAAACCCTGAATTAAAGCCGTAGCCATATTGCCACCGCCGATAAAAAGAATGTTTTGAAATGTCCTCATATTTTTCTCATTTTTTGCTAATATTTTTACGCCTGATGCTTAAATTTTTTTATTTCAATTCAATTAAATAAAAAATAAATCTAGGATTGACATTGTGGACAAAAAAAGGTCGAACGTCCGGCCTGGCGCAGTGCCATAATGGGTGCTGCACAAACCGAACAAGGCAAACCAGCACGCTGATAAACGGCAAACTGATGCTGAAAATAACCCGATTCCCCATTCACCCGTTGAAAATCACGAATACTGCTGCCACCACTGGCCAAAGCTGCGGTCAATACCGCCTGAATCGCGACAATCAAGTCTTGCCATTCCGTCAAGGTAACGCTGGCGGCCAGCCGTTGCGGCGCAAGTTTGGCATAAAACAAACTTTCAGAAGCATAAATGTTGCCAATGCCGACCACAAATTTGGCATCCATCAGGAGCATTTTCACTGGGATGCGCCGATGTTGTGCGTTTTCATAAGCATACGCGGCTGTAAAGTCTGGGGATAAGGGTTCGGGTCCAAGCTGCACCAATAATGCCTGCGGCGTTTGACCATCCCACCACAACACCCGACCAAAGCGACGGACATCTTGAAAAATCAACCATTTTTCTTCGATTTGCCAGGCGATTTTATCGTGTTTGGCAAAAGCCAAGGTCGTCTGCCAGCGAAAACGTCCGGTCATGCCAAGGTGAATCAATAGCGTGCCTTTTTTTAGCTTCCACAACAAATACTTACTTCGTCGCTCAACGGCAATAATCGTCTGCTGTTGCAAAATATCGGGTAAATCGGCAGCGATGGGACTGCGCAAATGCGCATCAAAAATTTCCGTTTTTCTAATTTTTTTAGCTACTAAATCCGGCGCTAACGCCTGACGCAAGGTTTCTACTTCGGGCAATTCAGGCATATTTTTTCTGCCACCAATAAAAAATCCCTGTCAACAACAAAGACAGAGGCATAACGAATAACAGTAAGGCAGCCACGCCATAGAGCCACAAATCAGGATATTCTAACAACGGATACCAAGGCGCAAAGGTGGCCAATGGCGGCTGTGGATAAAGCCAAGTCCATAAATTTTCTCGCAATTCCTTGGCAGCCGGTAAATCCCAAAATTGATTACTCAACCAAGCCACGCTGCCCAACAATAATACCCGTCCAGATCTGGCCTTTTCGTGATAATTTTCCGAATATTCAATAAGTTGACTTTGATAGGCCAGCGCTACCGTTAAAGCGCCCGCCGCTTCATTGGCATCCAGATGATAAGGCGAGGTAAACTGTTGATCAGCAAAACTTTGTTCTGTACTTTGCAAAAACGCCTGCACCTGCCAACGTTGGCTCGGCAAAACTTGAAAGGCAGCAGCATCAGGAAAATGTCCAGACACTTGCACCAGCGTCTGGCCTGGCGAGGGGATAACCGGCAGCAAAAAAGCCGCCTCACTTTCGGCTTCAGCATGAACAACTACGCCGGGAATGCGTAGTGTATCAAGTAGTTGCATTAACTGTTCTTCAATGGCCAGACTTTGCGCGGTCACCTGCCGACTGGGTGGCAGCAGCCACAGCAAGCGTCCACCTTTTTTGAGCAGATTTTCTAAAATTATCAGTTCTTTTTGTAATAACGGCAGTTGATTGCCTGCCAAAACCACAATCGGCGGAATTTCTTGAAAATCAAGCAGTTCACTGGTCAGAAAAGTGCTTTGTCGCACGCGCATATCCTGCTGCTGCAATTCTTGTAGCCAACGTCGCAATCCCGCTTGACTATCGGCCAATAACGGCGCTTCACCGTGGCCAGTAATAAACCACCAAGACGGTTGATAATTTTGTAACAAGCGGCGCAGTCCGAGCGCTAAATTTTCATCGTTCAGAAAATCAATAAGGACTTGTTTATCATCAAGCAGTAACAAAGCTTGTCCGAGATGGGTGACGGCATCGGGAACCGCCTGCGGTTGTTGTTGTGGATCAATCAGTTGCAACTGCCACTGGGGATAGCGCCGTTGGTATTTGGCAAAAAAACTGCGTATTGCCGGACGCAAAGCATGATCTTTCCCTAAAAAAACTTTTACTGTCAAAGGACTGGATAATTGTTCGGCCATCTGTTGTAGCGCTGGAGACACTTGCTGAATTTTTTGCCGCGTAACATCCCAATAGCCTTTTTTTACAGATAATTGCGGCAAAAATATGGCGGCTGACAGCAAAACCAGCAGCAAAAACAAAGCCAAGCGCGACAGGGTTTGCCAGAAAGTCAGCGCTTTACACCAGGCCAAGCCTAAAAAAAAGCTAATAAAAAACAAAAAGTAAGCAACAGAAAGCCAAGAAACAGCACCCGCTGCCAAGGCCTGCCAATGTAAACGCGGTAGCCAAAGCTCAGCCAGGCGGCTATCGGTTGGCCAAAAAACAAAAAACGTCCAAAACACTAATAAAAACAACCAGGCAACAGCCGAAGGCAGCCACAGAAAAAGCGCCAAGGCCAAGGCGGCAAAGGCAAACAACCATAACCAAAAGGCCAAGTTTAAGAGCAACCATTGATAAAGCTCTGGAAAAAAGCCAAAAACCAGAAGCGCACCGGCAAAAAATAAGGGTAAAAAGAGCACTAAAGTGAGCCAAAAAATAAGCTGCACCAACCCTTGCCATTGCGCCTCAGGTGCCACCCCATATTGTTGCCAAAACGTGCGCTGCCTTTGTATTACCCAGAATAATAATCCGGCAATAAGTGCAAAAAGCCAAGGTGCCAGCCAATGATACACTGGCAAAAAAACTTTAATTAACAAACCACTATCAGCTTGCAAATTTTGCAACCGCGGTTGCAACAAGAGATAATGTTCCAGTTCACGCAGCAAAATAACCGCCAATAAACCCTGCCACGCGGCCAGAAGCCACCAAAACCAAGCGGCTTGCCAAAGATTCTGTCGAGAGAAGTTAAAAATTATTTTTGAAATCATGACAATGCTCGACTATTTAGCCATTCCTGTAACACTGTTTCTAAATCTTTGGCGGCCAACGGCAACAATAGATATAATTGCCAGGCTTCAGCAAACTTTTGTATCAGCGACAAATTTTTTTCGCTCAATGGCAAAACCAGCGACTTTACCTCAGAGGCATCACTTGACCACTGCCAATTTTGCCACGCTAAATCATCCAGCAAAGCCTGTAATGCCGCTAATGACGGCGGTTTATGCCAAGCCAAACGATAATAAGGCAAGGAAAAATCCAAAGCTGGCAAAGCAACCACTTGACCTTGCTGTAAAAAAAGACTGCGTTGCGCCAATAGCGTCACTTCATTGAGCTGATGGGTGGTAAAAATAATCGCGCTATCAAGATGTTTGATCAGATCAAAAAATTGTTGTCGTTGCTGAAAATCCAAGCCCGCCGTCGGTTCATCGAGTAATAAAAGTTTTGGTTGACTTAAACAGGCTTGTGCTAGGAGTAAGCGTTTGAAAGTCCCGGTAGAAAGTTGACGGCAAGCGGTGTTGGCAAAAGGTAATAAGTCAAAAGTTTTTAATAAGGTATTTACCCGTAGCTTTCGAGCAGAAATATTTAACAAGGCAGAGGCATAAGAAAGATAATCACCTACCGACCAATCGGCGGTAATCAATAAACTTTCTGCTGCAAAACCAATATTTTTCCGAAAAAATGCTGTACGTAAGCGCCAAGGTGCGATCCATTCCCCCTGCCAAAAAATCTGGCCACTTTGCCACGGCAATTGACCGGCCAAAAGTTTTAATAAAGTGCTTTTTCCTGCACCATTAAAACCCAGCAAAGTTAAGCGCTCACCGACGGCAAGTTCAATATCTATACCTTGCAAGAGTTTTTTTTGGTAACGAAACTGCACCTGTTGTAAAGTCAAAAGTGCTTTCATAGGTAGTAGCAGCCAACCTTAAAAATTAAGGCGAGGTGCATTCAGCTGCTGGCGAAAAAGGCGGTAAATTGATGCCAATGCGATCCCCAACCGCCAGGCCATAATGCGCCACGCTACCGGCGATAAGTTCCAAAAAAGCGCGGCTCGGTCGGTCACTTTTAAAAATGGTTTGACTGTTATTTGGCGGCAGATTTTCAAAAATTTGTGTGATAACACCTTGATCGTCAATAAATAATAAATCTAAAGATAACGGCGTATTTTTCATCCATACCGCCAACGGTTGCGGCTTGGCATACCAAAACAACATCCCATGGCGTTGAGGCAATTGTGTGCGATACATCAAGCCGCGTTGTTGATCAAAAGGGGTGATGGCCAATTCCACCTGAAAGCGTTCGGCAGCTTTTTTGCTATAAATAACCAAGCATTCGGATGCCGCATAACCAAAATCTAATACCAATAAAATCAAAAAGAAAAAAAGGCTGCGCATAAATACATTTCCGCTTATTTTTGGGTCAGTGGGGTGATAAAGGTTAAAGTCTGCTCCAGTTGCTGTTGATCAAGCTGATGATTTTTCTCAAGTGCTTGTAGTCGTTCAAGTAAAAGCTGCTGCTTTTGAAAAAGCACGATACGTCCACGGAGATCAAAACCGCGTTCCAGACGATGAATAATAAAAGCAAAAATATCCAATAGCGCAACCAGGCCACAGATAATCTTCCAGTTATTGTTAATTTCTTGAATAGTTAAGGCTTTTGGCCAGCCAAACAATTCCGCCACACCGCTTTGGCCAGTAAAAACTGCCAGTAACGCCAAGGCAATGCTTAAAGTGATCAACACCAACATGCTGGATGATAAAAGCCAAGACAGGCGTTGCAAGCGTTGATATTTTTCACGACTTCCTTTCAATAACAAGTTGATATCATTCATTTTTCCTCCGATTTAATAGATATTATTTATAGATAAAAAGACATTTTAAGCCTTGCGAAAATCTTGCACAATGCCTAAGGCGCTCGGCAATGCCTTGGGTCGTCCTCCTTTGCTATTGAGGTATTGCTGCCATTGCACCGGCGATAAGGTTAAAGCATTACGGCCTTGTAAAACTAAGGCATCGGTTGCAGCTAAAGGTAGCAACATTTTGATTTTTTCCATTTTTTTCTGATCTAAATATAATAACTTTTCCCCGTGGCCTTTATTTAAGATGGGTAATTCTTCCAGACTTAAAATCTGCAAACGACCTTGCGTAGTTAATAAAGCTAAATAATCCCCGGCTAATAATAATGGTGGCAATAATTGCTCGCCTTCTTTTAACTGCATGATTTGTTTGCCGCTGCGTTGACGGGTAAGGAGATTCTGCATTGGGATGCGAAAACCATAGCCGTTATCGGTCAGCCATAACCAATAACCTTCTAAGTTACTTGATAAAATTTTAATAAAAACAATACCATCAGAAACTTTTAGATATTGTGTCACCGGCACGCCCATGCTGCGTCCCGAAGGCAGATCGGCAAAAAACAAGGGATAAATCCGACCCTTATTATCGCTTAATAACAACGGCCAATCGCTATAACCTCTCAAGAAATCAAGTAAATTATCGCCATCGCGAAACGTCCATTGTTCCGGTAACGTCTCATGACCTTTAGCAGCGCGAATCCAAGCGCGCGCCGATAAAATAACCGTCACCGCTTCACGCGGCAAAGTCAGCGGTGGCGGCAGTAAAGTTTCCGCCGGCAAATGCAGGGTACGGCGGGCATCACCATGATCTTGCAAAATTTTTTTAAGTTCTTTTTTTAATAACTGATCAAGTTTTTTATCAGAAGCTAAAATTGCCTCTAGTTCATTTTTTTCAGCGCTTAAACTTTTTTGTTCTTTTTCAATCTTATCCGCTTCTAATTTGGCCAACTGGCGTAAACGCATCTCTAAAACCGCTTCGGCTTGTAGCGCATTTAAGCCAAATTGTTGTATTAAGTCGTTTTTTGGCTGATCACTTTCGCGGATCAAGGCTAATACGGCATCGAGATGCAAATACACCAGATGTAAGGCTTGCAGAATCAATAACCGTTGTTCAATTTTTTCCAACCGATAACGCAAGCGCCGCCGCACCGTTTGACGGCGAAAAGCAAGCCATTGGTTTAAGAGTTCGAGCAGGGAGAAGTTTCGAGGTTTTCCTTCTAAATCAATAAGATTCATATTGACGCGAAAGCTCTTTTCAAAGTCTGTATGCGTGGCAAGTAAGGCCAAAACTTCCTTCACCTCGCTCCCTTTTTTTAAGAATAACACTAAGCGCAATGGCTGTTCGGCATCGGATTCATCGCGGAGGTCTTCAATTTGCGTAATTTTTTTATTTTTCATCAAATTGGCCACGCTTTCTAAAAACCGCGCACCGGACACTTGATAGGGCAAGGCATCAATCACTAGGCTTTGTTTTTCTTCATGATAGAGGCCACGCAGACGATATTGGCCGATACCCGTAGCGTAGATTTTTTCTAAGTCGTCTTGGCTGCTGATCAACTGTCCACCACTGGGCACATCGGGACCGATGATATAACATAAGATTTCTTTCAGCGAAGCCTCTGGTTTTTCAAGCAATAAAATAAGACTTTCAATAATACCACTGATATTATGCGGGGGAATATCGGTCGCTAAACCCACAGCAATGCCAGAAGTGCCATTCAATAAAATAAAGGGTAATTGCGCCGGTAGGGTTTTGGGTTCTTGCAAAGTGCCATCAAAATTGGCTTGCCAGTTGACCGTGCCTTGCTCCACTTCGCCTAATAATAACGCCGCATAAGGCGATAGACGCGCCTCGGTATAACGCATGGCGGCAAAAGATTTGGGATCATCGGCAGAACCCCAATTGCCTTGGCCTTCAATCAAGGGATAACGATAGGAAAAAGGCTGCGCCATCAAGACCATCGCTTCATAACAGGCGCTATCGCCATGCGGGTGAAATTTACCGATCACATCCCCCACGGTACGCGCTGCTTTTTTTGGCTTACTATTTTCTGATAAATCAAGTAGATACATAGCATAGAGAATACGCCGTTGCACAGGCTTGAGACCGTCGGCCAGTTGCGGCAAAGCACGATCCAAAATCACATACATGGCATAATTGAGATAAGCGCGTTCAGCAAAATTTTCTAAGGCAATTCCGGCAGTCATAGTTTATCGTTTTTATTTAAGCAGTTCTTTAACTTTAATTTATAAAGATCAAACATCTAATTCAGAGGCATTGCCATGTAACTCTAACCAGTGCCGACGGTCGGCAGCACGTTTTTTGGCTAATAAAACATCCAATAAATCATCAGCATTGGCACCTGGGGTTAATTGAATTAACTGTCGGCTCAACGGTTGCATAGTGGATTCGCGTAATTGGGATGGGTTCATTTCACCTAAACCCTTGAAGCGAATAATCGTCGGCTGCTTTTTTTTCTGCTGTCGTAAAAATTTTTCTAAGGATAGATCATCAGATAAATAAAAAACTTGGTTTTGAATATCCACCCGATACAAAGGCGGTTGACAAACATAGAGATGACCAGCCGCAACTACTGGCGAAAAATGTTTGTAAAACAAGGCGATCAAGAGCGAGGCAATATGCAAACCATCGGAATCAGCGTCGGCCAAAATGCAAATTTTTCCATAACGTAAGCCAGAGAGATCATGGCTTTCGGGTTCAACACCGATAGCTTGGACAATATTTTGAATTTCCTGGGAATCAATTAAGTCTTTACTTTCCACTTCCCAAGTATTTAAGATTTTTCCGCGCAACGGCAAAATCGCTTGAAAATTTTTATCACGGGCTTGTTTGGCCGACCCCCCAGCGGAGTCACCTTCTACTAAAAATAATTCCGTTTTTTCAATATCCTGAGCAATACAGTCAGCCAATTTTCCTGGCAAAGTCGGACCGCGCACTGCTGTTTTGCGGATAATTTTTTTGCGATTTAAGCGCTCCTGCGCCCGTTCTAAGCATAACATTGCCAAGCGTTCACCACTTTCAGGATGTTGATGCAGCCAAGCGCTTAAGGCATTGCGGATGGTTGTTTGTAAAAATTCCTCACTATCGGGCGAAGTCAAGCGTTCTTTCATCTGTCCGGCAAATTGCGCTTCCTGATGCTTTAAGGAAATAACAAAAACAATATCTTGCCAAATGTCTTCTTGAGTGAGCTTAATATTTTTCGGTAATAAATCGCGGCTGCGACAAAATTCACGCACCGCCTCGCTCACCCCCAAACGCAAGCCATCTACATGCGTGCCACCTTGTTTGGTGGGAATTAAATTGACAAAACTTTCTTGTAAAAAAGGTGCCTCTGCGTCTGGCAAACGCCAGTTTAAGCGCCATTCGACCATTTGCAGCGGCAATTGTCGGCCAGCCAACTGTCCTGACCAAGAAGGTTGCAATAATAGGTCTTCGGCCTTTAATTTTTCTTCAAAAAAACTTTGTAAGCCTTGGTCATAACAAAAGGACTGCTCGCCTTCTTCATCTTGCCAGTGCATAGTTAAACCAGCACAGAGTATCGCTTTGGTTTGCAAAAGATTTTTTAAGGCTTGCCGATCAAATTGGGGATAACGAAAATACTTACCTTCGGGCTTAAAATGAATCGTCGTGCCCCGGGCAGTCTTTGGCACAGTTGCGATTTTTTCGAGTTTTTTTTGTACTTCGCCATGCGCAAAAGTCATCAAAAAACGTCCACCTTCACGCTCAATCGTCACCGCTAACGACTCGGATAAGGCATTGACCACCGAGATGCCCACGCCATGTAAGCCACCGGAAAACTGATAGTTTTTCTTGCTGAATTTACCACCCGAATGCAGGCGACAGAATAATAATTCCACCGCTGGCACGCCATATTGGGGATGAATATCCACCGGCATCCCTCGGCCAAAATCGCGGATGCTGAGGCTACCATCGGGATGCAGCCGAACGTAAATCGCCTGACCAAAGCCAGCTAAGGCTTCATCTACGCTATTATCAATGACTTCCTGTGCCAAATGGTTGGGGCGTTCGGTGTCGGTGTACATGCCCGGGCGGCGGCGCACCGGTTCTAAGCCCTCTAAAACGTCTATGGCCTCGGCATTGTAGTTTGTTGGTTTCATCATTATCCTTTAAGGCTTTTCCCTGGCCGATGTCACGGCTATCACTTTTGTATCACGTTTATTTTCAGGAGGTTCCATGGCAGAAAGTGCTTTTATTATCACCGGCAATGCCGAAAATTTCGCCAGTCAAGTGTTGAAAAATTCGGAAAGTGTGCCGGTTTTAGTGGACTTTTGGGCGGCTTGGTGTCAACCCTGCCAAATGCTCATGCCGGTGCTGACAAAACTGGCAGAGGAATATCAAGGAAAGTTCTTGCTCGTCAAGGTCAATAGTGACGAAGAACAGGCGCTGGCGATGCAGTACGGCGTGCGGAGTTTGCCAACGGTGAAATTATTTCGCTACGGCAAAGTACAAACCGAGTTTATGGGTGTGCAGCCAGAATCGGCCATTCGCCAATTATTAGAACCTTTTATCAGCCGGCCTTCCGATGCCTTGCGGGAACAAGCACAAGCCTTGCTCGCCGAAGGACAAGCTGTTCGCGCACAAGCCGTTTTGGAACGCGCCTATAACGAAGATCCCAAAAATGTACGGGTGATTTTTGCCTTAGCTTCACTTTATCTTCAACAAAAACAAACAGCAGAAGCTGAAAACTTACTGCGCGAAGTTCCGGCTAATCAACAGGATCAAGGCGATTACCCCCGCTTGTACGCCTGGGTGCAGTTGTTGAACATGCAAGCACAAAGCGAAACCTTAGCCAGTATTCGTGAAGCCATCAAAGGCTTATTTGAAAACAAAGAAAATCAGTGTCTTGAAGATTTATTAACCATTATGCAAAGCGAACGCGGCGCAAAAAATCAAGCCAAAGATGCACTGGTCGCAGCCTTTGCCTATCTCAATGACGAGGCGCGGGTGCAGCCATATCGTCGCAAAATGTTCCAGGCGCTGCATTAAGCACGGTCTTGCATCATAAAAAAAGCGCAGTTTTTAGCTGCGCTTTTTGGTTGGAAAGGTGAAAGGCGACCCAAAGGCCACCACATTATTAAGAGTTAAAGTTTATTTCAGTTCGCCATCAACACTGTTTTTGAAGAAAATGCGACCTGTGCCAGGACCTTCAGAGGTAAACAAAGCAGTTACGCCCTCAGGACGACTGCCAATCGCTGGAACTTTATCAAGATCAAAAAGATAATCAAGATTGCTATCCAATAAAGTCACCAAAGGCGCACCTTGACCGGCAGTTAAAGCGACGCTAGGCGTACCAAGGCCAAGCAGGTGGTCATAGTAAACTTGGTTATCGCTGGTGTTACCACGCAATACATCCACACGCATCTTTTTGGCATTGTAGGCCATCGGCATACCATAGGCATTGAAAGTATCGTTACTAGCCACTTGCTGTTCGGTATAGACCCAAGTTGTACCGTTGTGCTGGAAGATTTCAATGTCATTATCGGCAGTATTACGCAAGCTCAAAATGGTAAATTCTGTGCTTGCGTCGTAAGCCATAAATGGTAAGTCGTAGTTATTCAACGTAGGCAGTTCTTGCCAAACATCGCCAGCCACCTGATTGAAGTTAGACCCCTCTAAAACCGCATAATAAGCTTCATCGGCTGTGGTCACCGCAACCATAAGCACTTTGCCATTCTTCAAAGGCGCTGCGGCAATAGCTTTGACATTGACAGGGACTAAGGCATTTACGAGGGTTGTTGTCTGAATATTCACCCAGCCGCTGAAAGTATTGGTCGCTGGATTATAGCTATTCACCGCGATAAGACGTTGATTGCCATTGCGAACCGCATATACCAAGTTTTGACCCGCAATACGCACAGCAGTTGGTGCATACGGTGTTCCAACGCCAGCGGCATTTGTTGTGTCGCCAGCAAAACCATCGGTTGCTGACAATTCAATGACTCGCACCGCAGCAGAAGGACCATTACCCTGAACATAGAATACCAAGCCTTGGCCATTGGCATCATCGTAGATCATAGCCGGGCGGGTAAAGTTAGCATTGTAATCTGGACTATTATTCAAAATATTCCAAAAGTTCAAGGCCACTAACAAAGGATCGTGATCCGATGAGGCATATGGGTCAGTAGTTACGGTGACATCTTCGCCAATGCAATTTCCGCCATTGGTACAACCAACCGCATCTTTGAAGTTCAGGTTGTAATTGAAGATGCGTGACTCCGGGGAGTTGATATGGTACTCGGCGGCAAAGACGGTGCGATCTGTGGCCAAGACGTTGCCAATAGCGTAATCCAGGGTACCAAATTGGGTGGCACGGTTGGGTACGTTAGCGGTGTTGCTTGGGAAAGTGTAAGAATACACTTCGTTGGCAGCGTTAGAGGCTTGGGTCAGATCGGTATAGTCAGGATCCAAGGTGAAAGTAGTGATTGGCGCTTCATTCGCATAAGCATTGAGATCGCCAATAATGTAGGCTGGGAGCGTTAAAGGATCAGTTACAGCTTTGTGTACCACTGCCTGTTGAGTGCGGCTGGCATTGAAACAACCTTGACCATCGTCTTGGTCTGTATCGGCACCAAGCGCACCACCACAACCTTTCGACTTAAAGTGATTAACTACGACTACAAACTGTTGCGGAGTGCTATTGATGGCAAAAATACCGATCAAAGGCGGACGAGCATTATCAAAGGCAGAATTTACCACACAATCCACACTTGCGAGGCTTACGCGATCGGTACGATAGAGCAAACCATTTTTGATAGCATCATCGTTAGCAAGTTCGCAATTGGCAACGCTCAAATCATCCACAGAAGCATAGGTACCAGGCGAACCAGGCGCGGCATTTAAAGCCGCAGCTAAAGTGGCTACCGCAAGTGTATAGCCCGTTGGCTCGTCCAGGTTTTCCATTTCAATCAAGCCAATCACATCGGCATTTAAGTCAAGTAAGGCATTGACTAATTTCTCTTGCTGACGATCTAACTCTTCGGTGTTCTCAGCACCACGATTGTCTGGATCAGCAAAATCGCTAACAAAGTAGTTTAAGACATTGAAAGAAGCCACACGAATGCGCGCCAAGTCTTGTTGGAAGCCATCTTCCGTAGCATTGGGTGCAGTCGATAATTCCGTCGCTTCTGGACGGGGATTGCCTTCGCTAAAGGTTGGTAGGGTGGTTGGGTAGAGACGATAATTGCTAAAGCCATAAGCCAAAACACCCGTTAAATCAGAAACGCGATCGCCAATACGCAAAGTTTTGCCTTTGCCATAATCGTTCAGATAGGGCACGGGATTAACATTTTGCTTGGTGGAGTTGTCATCCAAAATCATGATGTTACGATCGTTGTTTTCTGTCTGCAACATCTCACGAGCACTGCCAACTGTGCCTGGATCGAAGACTTGTGTGGGATTCCACACATAGCAATTGCTCGCTTCGGCATTGAAAGGCTCGGGCATAATAGTATCGCTTGGCGTTGGCACTACGAGGCGCATTTCACCAAAACGACCTAAGTCAAAAATATCGTTGACACAAAGATCAGAGGCATTGCCAACGGTGGTGTCGCTATCCACAACAACCGTTACCAGCTCGCCTTCATAGCGTTCAAACATGGCTTGGTTGTTGGCAGTCGCATCCAAAGTCACCGTTAATGGTGTCACAGTACCAGTGCCAATCTTTATAACCGAGCCTTCTTCGGCAGCAGTAGCATTGATTTGCGTTTGGTTAAACGACTCTTGTACTTCTCCGCCCACTTCTACCAGATCGCCAACCTTAACGACTGTAGTATAAGCAGTATCAGTAGCTGGTTGGAAAACAAAGATACCGTCAGAAGTTTGAGTGTTGCCGTCACGGTTTTGAGAAGTCATATAGAAACCCTGAATGACGTTGCTGCCATTGGTCGGACCCACAGAGGTCACTACGCCGCGGGTTACTACGCGCTGGTTGGCCAATGGACTAGCCAGGTCACCAGCAGGAGTCGCGCCTTGAATTTCAGCAATTTCTTTGAAATTTAAAGGTTCATAGCCATCGGTGTAACCGAAACAGGTGGTAAGATCACTGAAGTTATCCGCGCCGACATCTTCCCATAATGCAGCAAAGTCATAAGCATCATTGGGGTTAGTATCAGCGGTATCGGCAGGAGAGAATGTGATTTTACGGCGGAAAACTGTGTTATCAACAGTAGAAAGCGGGTTATTGAGCGTATCAAACAAATCGTTAGTGCTTCCAACAACGTCCAAGCGGCTGTCTGCATCGTCAGCTACACCAGGAATGGAGCCGTTATCTTCAAATAACACGATAACCTGTGGTTCGTTGAGCGTAAAAGTACCCACATCATTACCATCAGGACGACCGGGTTTGCGTAATTTCACGCTAGGGTTCAATGCAGCCAAAAGTTCGGGCGCTGTAGCACCATCACCATTAACTAAAGTAAATGTCTGACCTGGTTGAATAAAGAGATCTTTAGTAAACACCAAAGAATAGCCAGCAACACCAATAAGAGCGCCACCGAAGAAGCCATTCGCTTGGACTGCATGATTATTCAGGTTAATTGGAGACTCGTCTAAGTTGACCAAAGTGATAAAGTCATTTCTGTCACCTAAAGTATTAGCAGTGCCAGAGCCTTCACCGATAGCGCAAATCACCAAACCATCGCCACGGTCTGTCAATGGCACGAAAGTAATAGTGACGGTGGCGACATTGGAATCCAAAAGACCATCATTGGCTTGGTAGGTGAAGGTGTCGGTGCCTGACGCATTGGCGTTTGGTGTATAAAGCACCGGATTACCAGGAACCACCATACCTTGTGTTGGTTGCGTAACAATGCTGTAGGTCAATGGATCATTTTCTGCGTCCACAGCAGCCAAGGCGATCATCAGAGGATTCAAGCCCGCATTTACCGCTACATCGCTCGCAACTGGTGCAGTATTGAATTGATAGGTTCCTAAATCACTGAAAATAGGCGCAGGGCAGTTTTCCCACTCGGTGCTGGAATTGAAGGCGTCATTTACATTTGTGTTCCCTGTCAACGTCCCAGATTTACGACAAATATCTGCCGGGCGATCTACCGTTGGCAAGCCATCACCTTGCAGGCGCTGACCGATGGAATCGACAATTTGTCCTTGGGCGTTGACCAAGGTGATCAAATCCCGTGCATCAACAGCTGCCAACAAGCCGTTAAGGATAGCCGAGACACTTTGGATAGTTGGGTCATTGCTCTGTGTATTACCAACTACGCGAACTTCTTTAGCGGGTAGAGATTGCAAGGCACTTAAAAGAATGGTGCGCGTGGGGGCGAGAGCACCGTTGTCATAAATCTGAATTCTCCAGCCAGTTAAGCTGACTGCTTGATCGCCGGTATTGCCGATTTCAATGGCCACGTTGATGGCTGGAGCCGGTCCAATCGCCAATTGCGTAAAAATAACATCCGCTTGCGCGGTTGCGCTGACCAAAAAGGTCATTGCTAAAAAAGCTCGAAACATTTTTTTCATAGTCATCCTCAAGTATTCACTATTCAGGCACGCACGTTTTCAAAACGCACGGCGAAGGATTATCCGATATTTGCTGAAAAACACAAGGATGTTAGTTCTTTGCTGTTGTCCACACTACACACTAAAACTGCGTGTCCAAAATTTTTCCCAAGCCTATCCTTCGCCTATTGCCGATAGGCCTCACCATACCGCTTGTCAGTTCGGTGCAGGCTGTGCTAACTACAAAAATTTTAGGTTTTCTGGCTTTAGGTTTTCATACGACTAAAAGATTTTTTACTGCATTTTGACCAATTTTTCCAATTTTTCCCAAGGAATCTGACTTTTATGCAAAGCCTTCTCGATAATTTAACCACCCTCACCGGCCAAATCGCGGGCGCAGTTTGGGGCATTCCAACGACGGTGATTTTGCTAGGTGTTGGGATTTATTTAACTTTTCGCCTTGGATTTTTACAACTGCGCGGTTTTTTTCACGCTTGGCGGGTGTTATTTCATGTTGATCCCAAAAATCCCGGCGATGTCAAACCCTATCAAGCACTGTCCACGGCTTTGGCAGCGACCATTGGCACCGGCAATATCGCTGGTGTCGCCACGGCCATTGCACTCGGTGGCCCGGGCGCGGTGTTTTGGATGTGGATGACGGCGATTTTTGGCATGGCCAGTAAATTTGTCGAAAGTACTTTAGCCGTGCGCTATCGGGTCTTTTTGAACAACGGCGAGGCGGCCGGCGGTCCGATGTATGTTCTCAAACATGCCTTGAATTTACCGCTATTGGGCGGACTTTTTGCCGTTTTTGCGCTGATCGCCTCTTTTGGCATTGGCAATATGGTGCAAGCCAATTCGGTAGTGGACGGTTTAACCTATATTTTCCCCGAAGGACGGGGTTTGTGGTGGGTACAACTGTTGTTAGGTTTGATCATGGCCGGCCTGGCTGCTTTGGTGATTCTCGGTGGCATTCAACGTATTGCGCAAGCTGCTGCCATGCTCGTGCCATTTATGGCGCTTATTTATGTTGGTGCAGCACTGTTGATTTTACTGCTAAATTATACCGCCATCCCCAATGCTTTTGCGACCATTTTTCATCATGCCTTAAATGTGCAAGCCGTTGGTGCCGCAGCCATTGGCCTAGCGATTCAATACGGCGTAGCGCGTGGTCTTTTTTCCAATGAAGCCGGTTTGGGTTCCGCACCTATCGCCCATGCCGCCGCTCGTACCAATGAGCCAGTTCGTCAAGGACTTATCGCCATGTTAGGACCTTTTATTGATACCATCGTTATCTGCACCATGACCGCTTTGGTGATCATCATCATGGGCAGTTGGGGAGAAAATCGGCCGGAAGGACTGATGGGTGCCGCTTTATCGGCCTATGCTTTTGAAAGTGGCTTAGGAGAGGTAGGTAAATGGATTGTCGGCTTTGGCTTGATGTTTTTTGCTTTTACCACGATCATCGGTTGGTCTTATTATGGCGACCGCAGCGCCGCGTATCTTTTTGGTGAAAAAGCCATTTTACCTTATCGCTTAATTTATGTCATCGCTATTGTCATCGGTGCCAGCATCCCCTTGCAATTGGTTTGGAACTTTGCCGATATTGCCAACATTATGATGGCGCTACCGAATCTTCTCACCTTGATTTTATTATCCGGTGTCGCTGCTGCCATGACCCGCGATTATTTTGAACGGCAAAAGAAAGCCAGTTAATCCATTTCTTAAACAAACAAAAAGCCCGTCAAGCAGTTAATGCAAGGCGAGCTTTTTTAAAAGACAAAAACACCTTTACTTATCGGTTGCTTTTTCAGGAAAAAGCAAAGATGCCATGATGCCTATCGTCAACACTCCCAAAACAATCGCTACATTCCACAGCGGTGAGAGATGCAGGTCTTGCGAAAAAAACAAGTCAGCACCGGCAAAAATCAACAATTTACCGCCAATGTAAAATAATAAAACCACCACCGCTGCCGTTAAAAAGCGCAGATAACGCTGCAAAGCCGCCAATACAAAATACAAGGAACGCAAGCCCAAAATGGCAAAAATAATCGCCGTATAAACCAATAATGGGTCTTTGGTAATGGCAATAATCGCCGGTACGCTGTCAAAAGCAAACAAAATATCAACCACTTCAATGGTTAATAAGCATAAAAATAACGGCGTGACATAAAACCAAGCCTTCGCCGGTAAGACGATATTTTTATATTCAGGTTCTTCTTTGATTAAACGTTCCACCGCTGGTTTAGATAAAAAAAAGCGATTACCCACCCGACGGGGAAAGACAGGTAACATCTTGGAAAAAAAGCGAACTGACCAATGTTGACTATAATCTTCCACTTCTGCACTGGAATGCTGTTGCAGCATTTTGAAGGCCGTCCAGATAATAATCACCGCAAAAATTAACTCGACCCATGACCCCAAGGCATACAAAGCACTACCGGCAACCACAAAAATCAAGCGAAAAACAATCGCGCCGATAATGCCCCAATATAAAATGCGATGCCGATAACCTTCAGGAATCGAAAATGCCGCAAAAACCGCGACAAAGACCATTAAGTTATCTATGGACAAGGCTTTTTCCAACGCATAACCCGATAAAAACAAGGCTGCCCGTTCACTGCCATAATGAAGCGCCAAATAACCAGCAAAAGCCAAAGCCAAAAGAATCCAGATGACCGACCAAACGCTCGCATTGAGTAAGCTCACCGGTTTATCACCACGATGCAACCATAAATCCAAGGCGACAAAGGCTGTCACCATGAATAAAAACAAAGCGATCAATTCAATAGGATAACCAATATTTTCCATAATTGTCTCAGGTAAAGTTTATCAATAAAGTTTTTTAGAATGTTTTTCATTTATGGCAAAAATAATCATTAAAAAAGCATCGGCAGATCACTACCGATGCTATCAATTTATCCATTAACCTTCGTCTTCATCCTCACCCAATTGCGGATCCCAACCCAAACTGCGGGCGCGTTCGGTGGCAATTGCATAAATCCGCGCATGCCGCGCCTGTAATTCCGGTGGCAGGCGACTGGGCAGCGCGCCGTATTTATCCCATTCTTTTTCAACACTGCGCATTAACTTCTGTAGCTCACTGTATAAAAAGCCTTTACCATCTTCCCCTTCCGGCAAAATATCAAAAACCCAAGCATCTAAAATCACCCGACCGGCTTGGGTTAAGCCATGTTTATCGGCATACATACCAACATAATGTTCATTTGTTTTAGACATCACTGTATTTAATAAAAATAAATTAAGGTAAGGCAATTTTTTGTTGTTGCGCATTCTTCTCTTTGCGCTCCAAGACGTTATAAGTCAAAGTTTTTTGTGACTTGGCCGGCAGAGTATAAAAATATTCGACGGTTTCAAAGTCATGTAAGGTAAATTTTGGCTCACCTTTTACTTCAACATCACCGGAAAATTGACGACGAATTTCCAAATCAACAGCAAATTCACTGTTATTGATAAGTTTATCGGCATAGGTTGATAATTCATCCCAGCCTACCACTTGTCCATTCCAATCGGTGCGAATTTCTTTTTCACCTAAGAAACGAAAGGCGTTAATACCAAGTAAACGCAGTTGCAAGCGGCTACGTTCAAATGCCAAAAACTTATTTTTTATAAATACTTGTGGATCAGAAGCCAAGAGAATTTCCGCCGTATCATCAATCGGCACATAGGGAATGACTTGCTGACCTAAATAACGCGGCGTGGCATTGTTTAAGTCCTGATAAACGCGCAAAACCCCATTGGGTAATGGCGTTTTACCCAGTTGATTTTTCTCGTCATTTTTAATTTTTAACACGGGGCGTAAAGCATCGCCATATTGCCAAGGTCGAAAGCGATATAACAATTCGGCCTTGACCTCGGTGGCCGCAAAACCTAATAAACGCTTTTGCCAACCATGTGGAATCGTCTCAGTGCCTTCAATGCTATACAAAAAATATTCGCCGAAGGCTTCTTTGGCCACTTCTTTTGGTGCGCTTGGGAAAGCTGCACCCACGGCGGCATCATAGGATTCCAGCATCATCATCGGTGCCGGTGGTGCCGCCATCAGCCGACGCATTTCACCTTTTTGCGTTTGCACAACCAAAGCCTTATCCACAATGCCCTGACGCGCCAAATCAGCAATGGCTTCGGTTAGGTTAATTTTCCCAACCACCACACGCACTTGCGCATTATCATAGTCTTCACCCGAATGGTTGGTAATACGGATAAAATTTTGAATATTCAAAGTTTTACGATCTGTCGCTAATAACACACGATAATCGGCATCCCAACTTAAACCAGAAGTGAAATAACTGATTTCTACCACGGCTTCTTGTTGTATGGCGCTATCAATCACCCAATAAAGCATTTCCTTGCGATCATGGGGAAAACGGGTTGCCAGAACTTCTAAATTATCCGCGCCTTGTAAAAAACGCACTTCCACTGAAGTCGGATCAATCAAGGTATTTGCCCAAGAAAATTGCAGCAGGTTTTCGCCTTCCCGAAAAACCAAGCGGCGATGTTCTTGTACCAAGGTTAAATCTTCCGCATTGTAAATGGTCAACTGGACGCTATCCCTAGTTGGTAAGGTAGCAAAATCAATATTTTCTGCCACAGCATTCAGCAAAAAAAAGGTTGAAAGTAATAAAAAAATATAACGAATCATTTGGGTTCTCCTTAGGGTTTACCATTCATACGGAAAAATAATTATGAAACTGTGGCGAACTTTTTCGCCACCTTTGGGAACGGGCACCACAAAGGTTAATATTTCAGCAGTGCTTTCATTGGCTTCCGGTTGTTGACTAGAAGTTAATTCCCAAGCGGGTTGGCGATTCGGATAACCAAAATTTTCACGGTAAAGATCATTGATTGACTCTTGAATCGTCACCAAGACATCTTCTTTTTTGAAGTTTTCTAGTTCATAAACCACTTCTACCGTATATTTTCGGATATTGGCAGCAACTTTGACATTATTGCTGTCCAAAATTCGCCGTTTCACAACAACATCTTGTGCTAAGCCAAGAGATAAAAATGCTTTTTCTTGCGGCAAGGTTACAGGCAACCAATCCTCACCCAAGAAAGTCGGCGTGCCTTGTTGATCGAGTTGAAAAATTCGCGCTTTACCCGCCGTTAAAGCCCGCGCTGGAAAACCTAAAGCCGCTTGATTATCAACAACCAACTGCATGGGAACATTGAGTTTTTTCTCATTAGCATCCAAATAACCATTGCCGACACTGGCCAGATAACGCTTGGCTACGGGTAAGCCTTTTAAGGATTGCTCTAAAAATTTCTTGGTTTCTCTAGCCGACAAATCGGTATCTGGAAAGGTTTTACCTTCACTGATTAAAGTTAAAGGCGAAAAACTTTCGGCATTTTGATTTTCAACATAAAGATACTGCTGAAAGGCAAGCGTTTTTTCATCAGCAGCCAAAGTCAAACGGTATTGGCTGTAGGCACGAACCCCGGATAAAATATAGCGGATTTTAATGGTTTGACTACTACTGGCTTTTGCCGCTACTTCCCAAGTCACAGCATTTTCATTGGGGGGATAACGAGTGGAGATTATTTTATATAAATCATTATCTTTTGTTACAATATGCAAGGATTCTTTATCCACGCCAACATTTTGCCAAGCAAAATCTATGGTGTTCAAACCTTGATTAAGAGACACCTCCCGTGCTTCTTCAATCAACACATTATCCCCTAAAACCATCACCACTTGTGAGCGTTCTGGCAAAGTCACCAGTTTAATTCTCGCCATGGCTTGACCCATAGCAAACAGCATAAAAATCAAACATATCCACGACAAAAAATGCATAACTCCTCCTTCAAATAATAACACATAAAACATCCTCAACTTCCTTTCTCAGACAATGCTTCCCAACGCAAAAAAGCCGCTTCCCAATCCTCTACCACCGTTTGTAATTCTTTGCTAAGCAGATGTAATTTTTGATGATCTGCTTGTTGTTTTGGATCAGCCAAGGCGGCTTCTAATTGTTGCTGCCGTTGCTCCAAGGCGGCAATCTTCGCCGGTAATTCGGCAAGCTCTCGGCTTTCTTTATAGGAGAGCTTGGTTTTTGCTTTTGCTGTCGTTTCACTTAACTTTTTCGCTTCTTTTTCAGCATGATGATTATTTTCTTTTGTGGGCAGCAAAGCATCTTCACGCAACCAATCACTGTAACCACCAGCAACTTCACGCCATTGCCCATTACCAAGTGAAACAATACTTTGCGTTACAATATTGTCCAAAAACTGCCGATCATGGGAAACCAACAGCACCGTGCCGCTAAAGGTTTGCAAAACATCTTCCAGTACAGTTAAGGTTTCCAAATCCAAATCATTGGTCGGTTCATCAAAAACTAACACATTGGCGGGCTTGGTAAAAAGTTTTGCCAACAATAACCGCGCCCGCTCGCCGCCGGATAAAGTTTTTACCCGTGAACGCGCTTGCAACGGCGTGAATAAAAACTGCCCAAGGTAAGCAAAAATATGCAACCGCTGGCCTTGCACCTCAATGAAATCACCACCTTCTTCTTGAACTATTTCAAAGACCCGCGCTTCTTCGTCTAAAGCGCTACGCATTTGATCTAAATAGGCAATTTCTAGTTGCGTTCCCAATTGCACTCGTCCTTGTGTCGGCATTAAGGTGGCTAAAAGTAATTTTAATAAGGTCGTTTTGCCACAGCCATTGGCACCGATAATCCCTACTTTATTACCGCGTTGAATCACCGTTGAAAAGTTGGCCACCAAGACTTTGCCATCGGCAGTTTGATAGGAAATATTTTCAGCAACAATCACTTGCTTGCCCGAACGCACCGCCGCATCTACGCGCAATGTTGCAGTTTTTTGTTGATCACGGCGATTGGCACGTTCCTGACGCAAGGCTTCTAACCGCCGCACCCGTCCCATATTGCGGGTGCGCCGCGCCTCAACCCCTTGCCGGATCCAGGCTTCCTCTTGCGCTAACACTTTGTCAAATAGCGCATTTTGTTGTGCTTCTTCTGAAAGCAGTGCTTGTTTACGCTGTTGATATTGTGAAAAATTTCCTGGGAAACGGCGAACTTGTCCACGATCCAACTCTAAAATATCTTCCACGACATTTTCTAAAAAAGTCCGATCATGGCTGACTAATAAAAACGCACCAGTAAAACCTTGTAATATTTTCTCAAGCCATTGAATACCTTCGATATCCAAATGATTGGTTGGCTCATCTAAAAACAAGAGCTCCGGTTCGCAGGCCAAGGCCGAAGCCAAAGCCAAGCGCTTTTGCTGACCACCCGATAAATTCAAAACCTTACTTTCTAAAGATAATCCGGCTGCTGCCAGCCATTTATCTAACGCCGCTTCTTTTTGCCAATTTTCCCAACCTTGGCGCTGGCGCAGCGCTTGTGCAAAAACCTCAGCCACCGTGACTGTCGGTTCAAAATCCGGCACTTGCGACACAAAAGCGAGAAAAATATCGGCATGTTTGACCATACCATTATCCGGCATGATTTTTTTTGCCAAAATTTTCAACAGGGTGGACTTGCCACTGCCGTTGCGACCAATTAAACCCAAATGTTCCTTGGCAGCGATAGTCAAAAAAAGACCATCGAGAAGCGGCTGTTGGCCATAAAAAAGCGAAATATTTTCTGCTGAAACCATGCTCATAAAAAAAGCGCCCGCAGGCGCTCCAAAAAAAAATCAAAAAAACTTACAACTCACCGTTGGCACCGGCCTGCATAATATCACGCAATTTGAAATCCACATCCTTGCCAAGGGTCAGCAGGTCGGCAGGCAGGTCAGCACCGGCCATCAGCGGACGAATGTCCAACATATAAAGTGTCAAAGCACCCGCGTCATCGGAAACCATGGCAATACGACAAGGCATATAAGCCGAAAACATTGGGTTAAACTTTACCATTTCGCCGGCAATAACCGGATCACAAAATTGGAAAATTTCCAACATGTTGACATTTTCTTTGCCCATTGCTTCTAACTGTGCTGACAACGGTTGATGCGCTACAAACATCATATTGTGGGTGTTTGCCCGCAATTTCATTGAATCCACCACGTCTTCATAGGTTAAATCATCGGCTACCGCCATAAACACCACATAACCATTGGAAACCGGTTCATTCGCCTCTGCCCAAGCCAATGACAACATCAAAGATAACAACACAATTACATACTTCATTAGAAACTCCTTAAATAATAACATCTTTTGCGCGAAGGCAAGAAGAAAGTATCATAAAGTTTTTACAAATTCATTGCCAAATAAATTTTATGAGACATAAAAAAACTTCTGAGGCAGCGGCCAGTCCAAGAAAAAAATTTAGCTTAGTGGGTTTTTTTCGTGATTTACTTTTGATTCTTTTAATAATTATTGGCGTTAAATTTTTTTTGGAACGCGACTTAGCCTCAGGCACAGCAGCGGACTTTGCTATTTTTGAACGCGGCCAAGCGCCTTTAACTTTTAGTGAATACCGTGGAAATCAAGCCATTGTACTGTGGTTTTGGGGAACTTGGTGTGGCATTTGTCGCGAAGAAGTCAAGGCATTCCAACGCCTAAAACCAAACATTCCTATGCTTGGCTTGGCTTGGGATGATAGCGAAACTTTAGAGGCTTTTCTTACAGAAAATCCCCTTGTTTTCCAAAATATTGCCGACGACAACGGCCAAATCGCTCAACAATACGGTGTCAATGCTGTACCGGTTATTTTCATCATCAACACCGAAGGAGAAATTGTTTTTCGCCATCGGGGTTGGTTTTTGCTCGAAAGTCTGCCATGGTTGTTTTATTTATTAACTTAATAATTTTTATGATAAAAGTTTAAGCATCTTGATCCGGCAGAGATTGTCCACAACAAGAACAACGCCCGCTGGCTTTTGCCGCTGCCTGCTCTTTACGCTTTTGAATTTGCTCAATAAAACCAGAAGCTAAAATGCCCGACGGCAAAGCCACCAAACCCACACCCAGTAAGCTCGCAATACTCGCCAAAAAACGTCCAATCGCCGTGACAGGAAAAGCATCGCCATAACCCACTGTGGTCATGGTGATCACCGCCCACCACATCGCCTCGGGAATGCTGCCAAAAACTTCAGGTTGTTCCTTATTTTCAACTAAATACATAATGCAAGACAAAACAATCAGCGTAAAACCTATCAACAACACCGCCAAAATCAACTCCTCACGCTTGGCACGCACCACGCTGAGCAGCAACTGCAAACTGCGTTGATAGGCCTTAAACTGAGACAAACGAAAAATTCTCAACAACATGAAAACACGAAGAAATCTTGTATCAAAAAGCGTTACACCAAAAAAAAGTGAAAGATAAAAAGGCAGTAGAATAATGAACTCCAACAGCATCAATGGCCGCCAAAAATACCGCCAACGCCCCCAAAACGGCTCGGCATAGCCTGGGTCTGCCGTCACACTCCACAAACGCAAGCCGTATTCAAGGGTAAAAATACCCATAGAAAACCAAAAAAAGACGGTTAAATAGGCACCAAAAGCCTGATCAACACTTGGCATACTGCCAATAATAACCGCCAAGACATTCAAAATAATCAGCAACATCAAAAACCAAGCGACCAGACGACTCCAAAAGTTACCGGTGTCATTGACTTGCAAAAGCGCAAAGACCTGTTGACGCGACATGAAAAAACTCCTAAGTAACGAAGCGACAAAAAAAGCGTTGACGATTATCATCGCACACTTAATTTTTTCATAATTTTTTTCACAACCTTTAACCTTTTGCTTTTGTTACATGAATACTATGAAAACCCTTTGTTTAATTCGTCATGCCAATGCGCTCCCCGAACATCCGCAAGGTGATTTTTATCGCGCCTTAAGTCCACGCGGCCAACAAGAAGCCACAGCTTTAGGACTTTGGCTTAAAAATCAATCTACTCCTGAGATTATTTTACTCTCACCGGCACAACGCACCGAAGAAACTGCCGCCTTGCTGCGCCAAGCCAGCCATTTTTCAGAAGTCTTACTGATTCGTGACAAAAGTTTTTACCAAGCCAGTGCTGGCATTTGGCTAAAAAGCCTTCAACAACTGGCTGAAAAACAACAAACGGCTTGGATTATCGGCCATAACCCCGGACTGGAACAATTGGCGATGACTTGGCAAAAGGAGGCTGGTGGCATGGGCACGGCTGAAGCGCGGCTTTTTTCTTTAACCAATTGGCAAAGCAGCGGAAAATTTATTAAACGCTATCGGCCAATGCTGTAATTTTTACTTAAAAAACTTTTATCAAAATAGCTCAAGGAACCAGAAGCTTATGTCTGTTTTAACCACTTTGATTTTCGATGTGGACGGTACTTTAGCCGACACCGAAGCCAATGGCCATCGTCCGGCTTTTAATAGCGCTTTTAGGGATGCCAATCTCGCTTGGCATTGGGATGCCGAGTTGTATGGAAAACTCTTAAAAATCAGCGGCGGCAAAGAGCGTATGCAACATTATATTGACAATTATCAAGCCTCCGTGCCCTTTGCTTGGCAAGGCGAAGTTGCAGCGCGTATTCAACAATTACATGAAGCCAAAACGGGTTATTACTTAAAATTATTAAAAAACGGCGGCATCCCTCTGCGGCCAGGGGTCGCCCGCTTACTTAAAGAAGCGCATAAACAAAAACTTACTCTCGCTATCGCCACGACCACCACTGAGGATAATGTGCGCGTATTATTGGAACAAACTTTAGGAAAAGAAAGCCTCAACTGGTTTACCCTCATGGCGACCGCCAATCAAGTAGCCAAGAAAAAACCAGCTCCTGATGTCTATCATTATGTTTTAGAAAAACTTAAATTAAGCGCCGAGCATTGTCTGGCTTTTGAAGATTCAGCCAATGGTTTAACTGCCGCCACTGCCGCTGGTATTAAAACCTTCATCACGCCAACGGCTTACACCGCTGAAGAAAACTTTCGCCATGCCTGGGCGATAGCGACGCATCTAGGTGATGTTGATACCCCTGCCACTTGGTTAAAACCTTTACCTGGCAATGCCTTACCGCCACTGGTTGACCTGGCTTCCTTACAACAAGCGTTTTCCAAAACCTATGGCTAAAAGCACTGCCGAAATTTGGCTCCAGACACAAGCGCAACCTTTCCAAAAAATTTTAACCAGCAAAAGCCAATGGCAACTGCTCAATGGCTTGCTGATTATTGCTCAGTGCTTTGTTTTAGCGAAGATTTTTAGTGCAGTTATTATCAACGGCCTATTATTAAATGCTTTACTGCCGGACTTCGTTATTTTATTGGCCTTAATTGTCTTACGCACCCTAACCCATTGGCTTGGCGAAGAAAAAGGGATTACTTTGGCCACCGAAGCCAAGTCCGCTATTCGTCAACAGTTGCTTAACCACGGATGGCATCTCGGTGCCTTTACTTTGGAACAAAGCGGCAGCGCACAATTAACGCAACTTTTAAATGATGGCGTGGAAAGTCTGGAAACCTATTTTGCTAAATATCTTTCGCAGCAAAAGTTGATAAAATTCTTGCCGTTAATGATGATTCTTGCCGTTTTGCCGGTGGATTTTTGGACGGCGTTATTATTTTTAGCCACTTTACCTTTGCTGCCGTTGTTTATGTATTTAATTGGCAAGCGCACGGAACAATTAAATCAAGAACAATGGCAACAATTACAACGCCTTGGTGGTCATTTTCTTGATGTCATTCAAGGTTTGACTACCTTAAAATTATTTAATGCAAGTCTTGGTCAAGCCGCAGTTTTAGAAAAAATTTCCGACCGTTATCGGCAAAGCACCATGAAAGTGCTGCGCATGGCTTTTTTAACCAGTGCCACTTTGGAATTTTTTGCTTCGGTGAGCATCGCTTTAATCGCCGTGGTGATGGGGTTTCGTTTGCTCTATGACGAAGCCACGCTCGAACAAGCCTTTTTTGTTTTATTGTTAGCGCCTGAATTTTTTGCACCTTTGCGGCAAATGGGTAGCCTCAATCATGCCAAAATTGAAGCCGAAGCTGCCGCTTGCGAAATGGCGGAATTTTTAAGCAAAAATAATAACATCATCGCGGTGACAGCAACGGTTTCCGAAGCAAAAGCTTTGGCCGAAAATAAAATGCTCGCCAATGCCTTACTGCGCGTGGAACACTTAACCTTTCGGCATCAGGATGCGTCGCCATTTTTGTTTGAAAATTTATCCTTTGCCTTAACCCCAGGACAAAGCCTCGCTATTGTTGGCAAAAGCGGCATTGGCAAAAGTAGTTTATTTTCCTTGCTGTTAGGTTTTCGGCATCCCAATGCCGGCAAAATTTTTATTGCTAATAGCGATGTCGAAAAAATGGCTTTAACGGAACGCCGACAATACTTTTCTTGGTTGCCGCAAAGCTCCCGACTTTTTTCCTTAAATGTCATAGAAAACATTACCATGCAACCGCCAGAAGCCACCGATTTTTCAAGGCTTCAGCAAGTTTTGGCACAAGTACAATTAACAGACTGGGTAAAAACATTACCGCAAGGTTTAGAAACCGTATTGGGGGAAGGCGGCTTAGGCGTTTCGGGCGGACAAAAACAACGCTTAGGTTTGGCGCGGGCTTTATATAAAAATGCGCCGATTTTGTTATTGGATGAACCGACGGCAAGCCTTGATCTTGAAACAGAAAAGTTAATTGAGAAGATGCTTGTCGCCTTAAAAGGTGAGAAAACTATATTATTTATTGCGCATCGTCCGGCGTTATTACAAGCCGCCGATAACATTTTAGAATTGACTGGCCACAGTCAATTTCGGCTGATCTAAAACCTCTTAGCGTTAATTTATATGCCTTACTATCAAAAACTTATAGAATTATTTACACCCTACCGCACCTGGATGCTGGCGGCAGCGGTGTTTTCTGGCATCACCGTGCTGGCCAATATTGCTTTATTGGGTTTATCGGCGTGGTTTTTAAGCGCCATGGCCGTCGCCGGGATAAGCGGTGTGTTGATCAATTACTTTACTCCCGCCGGTGCGATTCGCGGCCTGGCCTTAAGCCGCATCGCTGGCCGTTATGTCGAACGCCTGATCAGCCATGAGGCAACGTTTCGTTTATTGGCGGTGTTGCGAGTCTTTGTTTATCAAAAACTTGAACCGTTAGCACCGGCAATTTTTTTACGCAGCGGTGACATTTTCAGTCGGATGCGCAACGACATTGACGCTTTGGATCATTTTTTCTTGCGCGTGTTATTGCCGTATCAAGTGGCCGCCGTCGGCAGTATGTTGCTGTTATTGACCTTAGCCTGGTTTTCTTGGCCTTTAGCATTGTTATTATTAGCATTTTTATGGATCACCGGAGTGCTTTTACCGTGGTGGAATCGGGATGCAGGCCGCCTGCCTGGTCAAACGCTGATTGCCAAAAGCACGGCGGCTCGTGTGCAAAGCATTGATTATTTTCAAGGTTTAGCAGAACTTGAACTGGCCAATGCCGAAGCACGTTGGCGCAGCCAGCTCACGGCCAAATGGCAAAACTGGGAAAAGGCGCAATTAACCTTGCAAAAACAACAGGCAGTAAGCGAATCGCTTTTTTTATTGCTGCAACAGTTGGCCTTGTTTGCCTTATTGCTGGCGGCCTTGGCTTGGCTCCCGTCGAGCCATTATTCGGCGCTCTTGGTGCCAGTTTTTGCGCTATTAGCGCTGGCCGCCTTTGAATTGATCGCGCCACTGCCTTTGGCCATGCAATATTGGGGAAAAACCGTAGCAGCAGCGCAGCGGGTTTTTTCACTATTGGAGCATCCCGATGCGCCAGAAAAAACGGCAACCATAAAGGTCAACGGAGAGCCAGAAAATTTTAACTTAGCAATTAAAAACTTATCTTTAAGCTATCCACAACAAACAACCCAGGCTTTGCAAGGCATTGATTTAGTTATTGCCGATGGTGAAAAAGTCTTGATCACTGGTGCCAGCGGCTCGGGCAAAAGCTCACTTTTCAATGCGTTGTTGCGCTTTTGGCCGTATCAGGGCGAAATTTACTTGGGAGGACAAAATAGTGCGGATTGGGATGTAGAAAAGTGGCGCAGTTTTTTCGCGGTGGTTCCCCAGGAAATTTATCTTTTTAACAGTAGCTTACGCGATAATTTACGCTTAGCCAAAGCAAAAGCAAGCGATGCGGAATTACAGGACTGGTTAAAACGCTGGCAGTTAGATCATTTATCGCTGGATCAAAGTGTTGGCGAACATGGCAGTTATCTCTCCGGCGGGGAAAAACGCCGCATTGGGATGCTGCGGGCATTGTTACGGCCAAGTCCCATCCTCTTGCTCGATGAACCCCTGGAGGGTTTAGATGCGGAAAATCAACAGGTTTTGCTGAAAATTTTGCAGGAATATGCCGCCGAGCGTACTTGGTTGATCATAAGCCACCAGCCGATGGCTTATGCGTTTGAAAAGCGACTACATTTGGCTTCTGGTCAGTTCGTAGCAGCACCGGAGTTATTTTAGGGTGCTACTTTCGGGAAATACTTAACTTAAAATTAAATTTTTCAAATCATTAGTGATTTTTAATGCAAAACATTGCTCAATAGATAATCGGTAATTTGCTTGGCACCATTGGTGCTGTGTGGACGTTTTTTCAACAGCAATAAATGATGCAATTTGATAAGTCCTTCATCGCTTTGTAAATCGGCGTTGGTAAATTCAATGGCCGGGGTCTGTTCCAGTGCATATTTGCGTAAACTTTCCGACTCGCGCGAATTGGTACGCGCTACAAAACCGTAGCGGGTACCCGAATGATAGACCTCGGCCAGGGTGCTATAGCCTAATTTGGCGATCATCGCATCGGCAGTATTGACCAAATCGGCATAGGGCACTTCAAAATGTCTCGGTAAAATCAGCAGGTTATTTTTACGTTGTTCGGGTAAACGCGAGCCGGTGAGAATTACAAAAACTTCCGTTTGTTCAACCATTTGCATCACCAGGCTATCTTTGTCTTGAAAATCGCTACCGCCTAGATTGGCCAAAACTATCGGCTCGGAACTGCTAATCCCTAGTCGGGCTTTCACCTCAGCTACCGACATACTGGCCTCACGCGCCACTGGCTCGGTGGTTAAATTGGCGCGCGCATGGGGCGCGGTGAGCGGTTGCACCTGGATGCGGTGTTCGGCGGATTCAAAACGCGATTTCAGGTAACGGCCATAACTTTCCAATTCATAATTGCCAAAGCCTTGATAAATCCAATCCCAGGTGAAGTTTTCGATCAACACCGACGGGATGTCCATGTACTTGGCCACGGAAATACCCATCGGATCAATATCGCAGAGCACGGCTTCACAAGCCGGGGTCAGGCTTTGTAATTCAGCGGCCAGTTTGCGAATTAAGGTGTGATTGAAAGGAATAAGATTGGCCAAACGGCGCAAGGTTTGCGGAATATCTTCTTCAAAAGCATTGCGTTGCACGACACCAATATCGCTTTCCAAACGATGATAGACCACCTGCTTGCCAAAAGGCTGAAAAAATTCATGCGGTGCTTCGGTAAAAACTTCAAAAATAAAATCACCACGGCTCAGCAACGCCTGCATCACGGCGGAAGCGCGGGTAGCGTGGCCAAAACCATGCGAGGAAATAAAATAAGCCAGGCGGCGTGGAGAATGCGTCATGATGAAGCTGCTTTGTAAATTTATAAAATTTTATTATGGCTGCTACCAGCGGAATTTATCAAATAATTCAGGATGTGCCCAATAACGGTTATTCAACCAGTCTGGTGGCGATTTATAAGCATAAAGTTGAAAAAGATAAAGTGCTAATTCACTTTCTTGCCACGGCCATTGATAAATTTTTTCAAAACCCATGGCCAAAGCCGCCGTTAAATCCAGCGGTGACACGCCGGCTTGGCTAAAAAACGCGACTTTCGGCAGCCATAATCGGCATTGACCCAACAATGGACGATAATCCTGCTGGCTCACGGTAAACAAGGCCGCTTGATAGGGGGAAAAATCTTGAATAAATGGTTCAGGTGATTGGCCAAGCGCATGAAAAGTCACATGAAAATCAACCGGCTGTTCTCCCACCAATAAAACTTTCGCCAAAGCCGTAGTGCTTACTGATGATGGAAGGGACAAGTGCGAAAAAGTTCTGTTGTCGCTGGCCAACCAAGCGGCGACCAGACGATAATAAGCATTGAGTGAAGTTACTTTTGACAAAATTTAATGAAGAAAAGTAATAAGCAAAAAATTAACTTATTGATTATTAACAACACCAGGTAAGACGGTCAAACCCAATTGATGCCAGGCCTGCATCCCGCCGCGATACCATTTAATTTTTTCACCTGGATAACCCAAAGCTAACAAAGAACGAATATTGGTCGGTGATTGACCACACCATAAGCCATTGCAAAAGAAGACTAAAGTTTTTGCGGAACTAAAATCATAAACTTTATTAAAATCTTCATCTTCACCGATTTTTTTAACAGCAAATTCCTCGGTTAAAACGCGATTGATAGTCGCCTGATCGCTACGCGCTGGAAAGAGCAGCATCCAAGGTAAATTTTTGGCACTGGGGATGGTGCCAACGGCGTATTCATCCTCGGTACGCGAGTCAATAACTAAAATATTTTCATTGCCTTGTGCTTGTTGAAGATAATCTAAAAACTCAAGTTCGCCCAAGGTTTCAACGCCACCACCTAAATTCATCGGTTGCACACAAAACGGCGGACAAGGTCGCGAGGTCTGCATAAAAGTAAAGTCAATGCTATTGAAAGTATCTTGATTACGTTCAATAACCACCGATTGATCATTGTGTTTAACCGTGATGGCTTCCAAATCCCGGGTGATCTTGACCTCGCGGCCTTCGGCTTGCGCCAGCATCTGAGTGCTCATTAAAAACACGATAAGTAACAGTGCTATTTTCATCAGCCTCTCCATTAGTAATTAAAAAAATTCTGAAAAAATCTATTGTTTACGGTAAGGGTTAAAGGAAAAACTACCTTGTACCATGTCGTCGTATAAATCGGATTGCAACACCGCGAGGAGCTTAAATAAGCGTTGCAGTTCTGCATCTTCCATGAATTTTTGCTCAGGGGAAGCATGTAAAGCCTGCACTAATAAGGCAATTTGCTCTCGCGAAATATCTAAAATATTTAACTCGTTATTTTCTGTCATTTCAACGCGCATAAACACTCCTAACAACAAATTGATTTTTCAAAAAATAAATTATCCTTGATAATCCAAAATCACCTTCCGCACTGCATCGAGATGCGCCGGCACGGTGAGGACAGTGCCAGATTGCTTAATCGCGGTATCGGGGTCTTTCAAGCCATGACCGGTTAAAGTGCAAACAACGGTTTTTCCAGGTAAAATTTTGCCCGCTTGATAATCGGCCAAAACTCCGGCCAGCGATACCGCCGAGGCTGGTTCGCAGAAAATGCCTTCCAAACTGGCCAAAAGTTTTTGTGTTTCGAGCATTTTTTCGTCAGTACAGGCGGCAAACCAACCGCCGGATTCAGCTCGGACTTTCCAGGCATAGTCCCAGGATTGCGGATGACCGATGCGAATCGCTGTACCAATGGTTTCGGGCTGATCCACCATCGCGCCAACGACAAAAGGTGCTGAACCTGCGGCTTGATAACCCAGCATTTTTGGCCGATTGCTGACCTGGCGGCTGCTGATAAAACCACCGGCAAAACGGCATTGTCCCTGACAAAAAGCACAGGCTTCGGTCAGATTTTCGCCGGAAGTCGCGGAATATTCACAATAACCCAGCCAATGCGCCGTAATGTTGCCAGCATTGCCAACCGGTAGCGCATGGTAATCGGGGGCACGACCGAGTGCTTCAATGACTTCAAAAGACGCGGTTTTTTGGCCTTGTAAACGAAAAGGATTCACCGAATTGACAATGGTCACCGGCGCTTGCCCGGAGACTTCTTTGACCAAGCGCATCCCCAGGTCAAAATTACCAGCAATCTGCACCACAATGGCACCATGCAGCATGGCTTGCGCGAGTTTGCCTAAAGCAATTTTTCCTTGAGGAATCAAGACAAAAGCGCGAATGCCGGCACGCGCTGCATAGGCGGCGGCAGCAGCAGAAGTATTGCCAGTGGAGGCGCAAATAATCGCTTGGCTGCCTTCCTCAACGGCTTTGGTGACGGCCATGGTCATGCCGCGATCCTTAAACGAGCCGGTCGGATTTAAGCCTTCATATTTGACATAAATATCTAAATCCACTCCGAGTTTTTTGGTCAAATTATCAAGTTTAATCAATGGGGTATTACCTTCACCTAAACTGATAATTTTGGTCGTTGGCGAAACGGGCAAACGATCCCGATAACGATGAATAATGCCTTGGTAGCGTTCGGTATAAGTCATTTTTTAAGCTATTGATGTAATTAAAAATAAGTTAAGATATAAAAACTAAATTAAAACTAAATTAAAAGCGCATAATCCGCAAGCAGTTGATGTCTTCTTCCACCACCGCTAAAGCGCGAATCAGCTTCAAGGCCGTTGCCAAGGCTTGGCTATCGGCTTGATGGGTGACAATGATCAAGGGCACAGCACTAGATGTCGCCGGTTCTGGCGCTTTTTGCAAGACGGCTTCAATACTAATCCCTTGATCAGCCAGAATTTTACTGATGGCCGCTAACACGCCAGGCGCATCGCGCACGGTGAGTCTTAGATAAAACTCAGCGCTATCCTGACCCCAAGGCGCTGGCCGCTGTGTTGGCAAAGGTTGCGGTGGCGGCAAGCTGCCTTGGGCAATTTTCAGCAAATCGGCCAACACTGCCGTTGCTGTCGGTTCAGCACCGGCACCAGCACCGTAATACAGGCTTTTCCCCAAGGCATCACTGGTCACTAATACCGCATTCATCGCGCCATGTACTTGTGCCAACAGCGAATTTTTTGGCACTAACATTGGCGCGACTTCAGCGCGATAACGCGGTGGATTTTCGTAAGTATCGCAATGCGCCACGGCCAAATGCTTGATCACAAAACCTAAATCTTCAGCAAAGCGCATATCGAGCGTGGTGATCTGGCGGATGCCTTGCAGCGTCAATGCGTCCGGCATGATCGGCAAGGCAAAGGCTAAACTCGCCAAGAGCGCCAATTTGTGACCAGCATCCACGCCATCAATATCAAAAGACGGGTCGGCCTCGGCATAGCCTTTGGCTTGGGCTTCGGCCAGCACCTCGGCAAAGGCGCGACCATCTTGACTCATGGCCGATAAAATAAAATTACAAGTGCCGTTAATAATGCCAGCCAACGAAAGCATCCGATTACCGGCAATGCCTTGCGATAACACATTGATAATTGGGATGCCGCCGGCGACCGCCGCTTCATAGGCCAAAGGCACACCTTGTCTGGCCGCTTGTTGAAATAAGGCCGCGCCACTGTCGGCCAAGAGCGCTTTATTGGCCGTCACCACTGGCAAACCACGCGCCAGCGCTTGTTCCACCACGGTTTTTGCGGTCGTGGTCCCACCGATCAATTCCACCACGATCTCCACATCGGGATGCGCCACTGCCGCTTGTGGGTCGGTAGTCAAAAAAATCTCAGCCGGCAAAGTACAGGCACGCGGTTTTTCTAAGTCACGCACAGCAATGGCTTTAATTGCAAAACGACAACCATAACGCGCCGCCAAAAGATAAGCATTGCGCTGCAACACGTTGACCAAACCACAGCCGACGGTGCCAAGGCCAATCAAGGCCAAATTTAAGGTTTTACTGGCCATCCTATACCCCTACGACAAGTTTGCTGGCGCTCGGCGGCGTAATCAGTCCGTCTTTGCGCAGCATCTCACGCATACCACGGATGGCTTGACGGGTACGATGCGGATTTTCAATCAAACCAAAGCGCACATGGCCATCGCCATAATTGCCAAAGCCAACGCCTGGCGCGACGGCTACTTTGGCCTCGGCCAGCATTTTTTTAGAAAATTCTAAGGAACCCAGTTCGCGATAGGCTTCGGGAATCGGTGCCCAGACAAACATGCCGCCACGCGGTGGTGTCACCGGCCAGCCCATCTGTTGTAAGCCATGCACCAAGACATCGCGCCGCTGGCGATAGGTTTCGGCAATCTGTCGCACGCAGTCCTGGGGACCTTCCAAAGCGGTGATCGCCGCCACTTGAATAGGCGTAAAAGTGCCGTAATCCATATAGGATTTAATCCGCGTTAAGGCCGCGACCAAAGTCGGATTGCCCGCCATAAAACCGATACGCCAGCCTGGCATGTTGTAACTTTTTGATAAGGAATAAAATTCCACGGCAATCTCTTTGGCATCCGGCACCTGCAAAATCGAAGGCGCGACATAGCCATCAAAAGTAATTTCCGAGTAGGCAATATCATGCACCACCCAGATGCCGTGTTCGCGCGCGATGGCGATCACCCGCTCAAAAAAATCCAGCTCGACGCATTGGCCGGTCGGATTGGCAGGAAAATTCAAAATCAACATTTTCGGCACCGGCCAGGTGTTTTTGATCGCCAGCTCCAACTCGCTAAAAAAATCACCACCTTCCACCAAGGGTACATGCCGCACGTCGGCACCAGCCAACACGCAACCGTAGGGGTGAATGGGGTAGGCGGGATTTGGCACTAGGACAGCATCCCCCTGATCCAAAACCGCCATCGCCAAATGCGACAAACCTTCCTTGGAACCAATGGTGACAATCACCTCGCTATCCGGGTCTAAAGTAACGTTGAAGCGCTTTTGATACCAAAACGCCAAGGCTTTGCGTAAACGCGGGATGCCGCGTGAGGCCGAATAGCGATGCGCCGAGGGTTTTTGTGCTACCTCAAGGAGTTTTTTGACGATATGTGGCGGCGTGGGTTGATCGGGATTGCCCATGCCAAAGTCAATGATGTCCTCGCCACGTGCGCGGGCTTCGGCTTTCAAACGATTGACTTCATTAAAGACATAAGGCGGCAAGCGTTTGATTCTTGGAAAATTTTTACTTGGGGTTGTCGTCATAACGGTTACTTCACGGAATAGAGAGAACAAAACACTTGGGTCAATACTTGGGAGTCAAAAGCCCAAGCGCATTTTGGTGTAGCATAAAGCACTTTTGCATACGGAAGGAGAGTCTCCATGGAATTATCCCGACAACCTGGCCACGGGCGCTACCACTTACAGGGCTATCAAAATGGCAAGTTACAGATTAACGGCGAGCATTTTTCGCCACCGTTGTGGTTGACGGCCAACACCTTGGAAAGTGCTTGGTCTATTACTTTAGTCAACGATGCGGCCATTGCTTGGTCAACGGTGACCGCCTCAGCTTTTGCCAACATTCCCGATTGTGACATCGTACTTCTGGGGACTGGCAACCGTTGTCAATTACCGCCGGTCAGTCTTTATCAAAATTTGGCAGCAGGTGGCATCATTTTAGAAGTGATGGATTCTGCTGCCGCTTGCCGAACATTTGCGGTATTGACCTCGGAAGATCGGCGGGTTGCCGTCGCCTTCTTGCGCTAAAAATCGCCAGCCGGTTGAAAAATAACCATGCTGGCTACCGCAAGTTATACCGAATAGCCTCTGCAATAATTTTTATAATTCAGGTAGATAGCGGAAAGGGTCAACGGGATTACCGCCTTTGCGCACCTCAAAGCCCAATTGCACCCGTTCCGCGCCGCTGCTGCCCATGGTGGCAATCGGCTGACCTGCACGCACTTTATCGCCTTCCTTGACCAAAAAGCTGTCATTGTGCGCGTAAGCGGTTAAAAATTGATCATTGTGTTTAACAATCAGAAGTTTACCATAAGAAGCCAAGGCTTCACCCTGATAGGTGACGATGCCATCGGCGGCGGCCAAGACTTGCTGACCTTTGCTACCGGCGATAGCAATGCCCTGACGCGACACATCATCGGCGCGAAAGGTGCCAACAACATTGCCATTGGTCGGCCAGCGCCAGTTGATGCTTTCGGCGCTGCGTACCAAAGCCAATTGATCAGGAGAAATCCGCGATACGCTGCTGACACTGGCACTAGGACTACTCGGTGCAGGTGCCGGTACTACCGGTGTTGGTGTTGTCAGCCGTGGCGTGGGGGTGGCGGTGCGCTCGCCGGGAAATAATTGCAATACTTGGCCGACGCTGATGCGTGTATCGGCTAAGCCATTGAAAGCCATGATTTCTTCTGCACGCAAGTTATAGCGCAGACCGATACGATAGAGATTTTCGCCCGCTTCCACGGTGTGATAGCGTGGCAGTTCGCTTTCTGGTCGCGGCACCGGCACTGTCGTGCGTGGCACTGTCGTGCGTGGCACCGTGGTGCGTGGCACTGTCGCACCGGAACTTGGTGGCACTTCGGAAGTTGCTGCCGGTCGCTCGGAGGGCATCGGTCGCGTATTACAAGGTGGACAGATACACCCTGACAAAAAGACAATCGAAAAAATTAGCAAAAAAAGCAACTTATATGACATAGAACCATCCATAAAGAATAACAAGAAACAAAACCAAGCCCCAACCGATCCATTCAATAAAGCGACGCAACAACGGCGCAAAGCGCACACCGAAGGTCGCCATCAAAAACGCCACCAGAAAAAAGCGTCCGCCGCGTCCCAAAAATGAGGCCAACACAAAGGCCGGAAAAAACACGCCCATCGCGCCGGCGGTTATGGTGAAAACCTTATACGGAATCGGCGAAAAACCAGCGATCAATACCGCCCAAAACCCCCAATCCTGAAACCACTGCTGGGCAAGGGTAGCTTTTTCAGCGTAATGCAGCGTCACCAATACAGGCTCCAGGCTTTGCCATAAAAACATCCCCAAAAAATAACCCAAAACCCCGCCCAAAACCGACATGACGGTGGCTAAAAAAGCAAAAAAATAGGCACGTTTCGGCTGAACCAAGCTCATCGGTGCCAACATCACATCGGGAGGAATCGGAAAAATCACCGACTCTAAAAAACTCACCACCGACAAATAATACGGTGCCAAACGGTGGGACGACCACGACAACACCCGATCATATAATTTAGCAAACATTTAATTTATTCCTTTTTTTGATTTTTTTAGACTTTGCTTTTACTTGCCTGCCAACCAATTTTTGACTTCTGCCAAGCGTTCATGATGCGTTAAATCCAAACGCAATGGTGTCACCGAGATGCCGCCCTGCCGAACGGCATGAAAATCCGTACCCTCACCGGCATCCTGTTCCTCCCCAGGCGGCCCGACCCAATAACAAACCCGACTACGCGGGTCTTTGGTCACCACGACACCTTCCGAGGCATGACGAAAGCCCAAGCGCGTGCCGACAAATCCCTGCACTTCGGCCAGGGGTAAATCAGGAATATTGACATTTAACACTAAATTATTTTGCGCCAGATGCTGTTGCGCTAGGTTTTTATTGAGCGGCTGCGCGGCGATTTTTTCCAAAAGTTGTTTCACCACCCAAAGGCCGGTTTCCAGATGCTTAGGCACCCCGGAAGCATCAATATCCATGGATAAAGCCAGCGCCGGAAAGCCCAAAGAACGGCCTTCGACGGCGGCGGCAACCGTGCCCGAGTACCAAACATCATCGCCTAAATTGAAACCCAGATTGATACCGGAAAGGACAATATCCGGCGGTTTTGGCATCATACCGTGCAAGGCGATATGCACACAGTCGGTCGGTGTCCCATTGACAGCAAAGCAATTTTCCGCCACTTGTCGCGGTCGCAACGGCTGATCTAAGGTCAAAGAATTGCTGGCACCACTGCGGTCACGGTCGGGTGCCACGGCCAGAACTTCATGTTTAAGTTCTTGTAAAAGTTGAAAAAGCGCTTGGAAGTTTGGGGAATGTACCCCATCGTCATTACTTAATAAAATTCGCATAAGCGCCTCGATGAGAAAATGGCCGTATGGTATGCAAATTTTGCTGTTGATGAAAGCCTGAAAGCCGAAGCCGACGCGGCATCCCAATGCTTCAGTTTCTATTCATTTCCGCTTTACCAAGCGCACGTTTTGCATTTACTTTGTGCCACTTGCCGAGGCTATGCCGCTTTCAGTAAACGTCTATTTTGCATCGAGGAGCGATTATGACGAGGCCGCCACCAGAAAACAGCAAAAAACTTTCATTTCATCAGTTGCTTGAACAAAATTCCTCAAGTAACGAAAAGAACGAATTTCGTGAAGCCATTGCCGGTGCCAAGCCTTTGAAACAAGACCGCCATCCGCCGACACGACCGCCGCCACCGCTATTAAATCAACGTGCTGCCGACGATGCAGCCATTATTGCCGGTGACTACTACGACAGCATCCCAATGGGCGACCTGGAAACCGGCGAGGAAATTGTTTTTCGCAACCATCTACCAGAAAAACTCTGGCGCAAACTCAGACGCGGCCAATTTCGTCTGGAGGCCACCCTCGATTTACATGGCTTGACCGTGGAACAAGCCTATCAAACCTGCCGACAATTTTTGCAGCAACAACAACGCGATGACCTGCGTTGCGTGCGGGTGATTCATGGCAAAGGCTATCATTCAACGCAAGGTGCGCGCCTAAAAAACGCCGTGGCGCATTGGCTGCCGCAATGGTCGGTGGTCTTGGCCTGTTGTCCGGCGCGGGAAGCCGATGGCGGCAGTGGCGCGGTGTATGTGTTGTTGCGAAAGAAAAAAAGCTGAAGCAAAAGTGAAAAAAATGGCGGCTTTGCCTGCCAATCCCTTGGCAGATTTGGTGCATCAACTGCGAGCGTGGCGGCAGTTGGCTTGAAAAAATCATAGCAAACTGCCATTGTTCGGCGGTTTTTTTAATTATCATCAAAAAAACTTGGTGGCATTTTTTCATAATGCGCCAGTTTTTTACGTTATTTGTATATTATTGCCAAAGAAATCCCCATGAAAAACTTTCAACTTCAGGAGCTTACTATGCGTTTTTTCATTATCCCAACCGCTTTATCGGCCAGTTTGCTTGCGGCCTTGCTTTTTTTGGCCGGCTGTCAACCCGAAACCGCTGCGCCCAAAAGCGTTTCCTTTGCCAACGAGGTTTTCCCGATCCTGCAAGCCAATTGCCAAAGCTGTCATTTGCCACCCGCCAGCACCGGTTACAGCAAAAGCGGCTTAAATATGGAAAGCTACGACACCTTAATGCAAGGCACTAAATTTGGTCCGATTATCATCGCCAAAGACAGCTTTACCAGCGTCTTAGTGATGTTGATTGAAGGCCGCGCTGACCCAAGCATTCGGATGCCGCACGGCCAAGCCGCCTTAGCGCCAAAAGACATTGCGACGATTAAAATCTGGATTGATCAAGGTGCCCTCAATAACTAAGCAAATAACTGCGCAGATAACTAGCAAAGCATTCAGCGAAATAATCAACTTTTAACGCTAAACACTCAATGCTTAACTTTTTATAAATATAATCAATCATCAAAATCCACCGCCTGCGGCACTTTTGCATCCCAATCCCGTAGGCGGCTTTTTGATGAAAAATTAACTTTCACTTTGCTTCAAAAATTTCAAAAAATCCCGTGACCAGAAAATTATGCTATTGATTCCTTGTGAATTACGTCCATCTATTATTCACGGCATCGGTTTGTTTTGCCGAGAATCTGTCGCTAAGGATCAAAAAGTCTGGGAATTTCATCCGTTATTTGACTTTGCCTTAGACGAAAGCCAAGTTGCGCATTTGCCAAAAGTCGCCCAAGCCTTTATTGAAACCTATGGCTATCGCGCCGCTGAACATGGCAAGCTCATGATCAATTTAGACTTATCGCGACACATGAACCATGCCGATACGCCTTGTTTGTATTCCGATGCCGATTCTAATTATTTTGCCGCTTGGGATTTAGCAGCGGGAACCGAGTTGACTTGTGATTATCGCGAATTTTGTCGCGGCGGTTGCAGTGATTTTTTAAGCCAGGAGAAGTAAAGACAGGAAAGAAAAGACTTTGTTTTTACAAAAAATAGGTTAAGACAATATCCATCAAGCCTCGCCTTTGTCAAGTAACAAAGGCGGCGAAAATCCATAAAAAACGAAGCTGTCGCCGGTCAGGCTGCTTCCTGCCAGGCTTTTTCAGCAGCGGCCAAAGCAGCGCTGTCCGTGTGATAGCCTTGACGGGACAAAAGCACACTTAAAGCTGCTAACACTTTGAAAACATTTTCCAAACGCGCACTGTAACCCATCAAACCAATCCGCCACACTTTGCCCGCCAAAACGCCTAAACCAGCACCGATTTCCAGTTGAAATTCCGTCAGCAACTGCTGCCGAATCAAGGCTTCATTGACACCTTCCGGCACCAAGATGCTGTTCAACTGCGGTAAACGTGCTTTTTCTGGCACTAAAAACGCCAAACCCATCATCTCTACACCGGCTTTTAAGGCCAAATGCGCCTGACGATGCCGCGCAAAGCGTGCTTCTAAACCTTCTTCTTCTAACATTACCAAGGCTTCATGTAAGGCATACAAAGGGTTGATCGGTGCCGTATGATGATAGGCGCGTTTTTGCGCACCACCCCAATAGCCCATGACCAAATTCATATCCAAAAACCAGCTTTGCACTTTGCGGCTTTCTGACAATTGTTGAATTCTTTCAACGGCTTTTGGACTAAAGCTCACCGGCGACAACCCCGGCACACAGGATAAACATTTTTGACTGCCGGAATAAATCGCATCCACCCCCCAATCATCCACCTGAACTGGCACGCCAGCCAAACCGGTCACCGTATCCACAATGCTGAAACAGCCATATTCCCGCGCCAATTGACAAAGCGCTGCCACATCGGAAGCCGCGCCGGTGGAGGTTTCAGCATGAACAAAGGCCAAAGCCACGGCATCGGGATGCGCTTTGAGCGCATCGGCGACTTTTTCCACCGACACCGGCTGTCCCCAATCGTCGGTCACCAGCACCGGAATGCCGCCGCAACGCTCGATATTTTCTTTCATACGTCCACCAAAAACGCCGTTTTGGCAGACAATCACTTTATCGCCGGGCTTTAATAAATTGACAAAACAGCATTCCATGCCCGCCGAACCGGGTGCTGACAAGGCAATCGTCAAGGGATTTTGCGTTTGAAAAGCATATTGCAGTGAACTTTTGATTTCATCCATTAAAACAATAAATTGCGGATCGAGATGCCCGATAGTCGGACGCGCCATCGCCGCCAAAATACGCGGATGCACATCCGAGGGGCCAGGTCCCATCAAGGTACGAGGGATGGGGTTAAACGAGTGCGGCATAAAAGTCCTTGCGAAAAAAAGATTAAGTATAAAAAAGGTGAAGGGAGAGAACAAATGGGTTGTTCTTAAATTATCAACGATAACTTTAGGTTAATCATTGCCTACCAATGGATTTTTTTTGGTTTTTTAAGGTTAGAAATGGCTAGTAATCATCTTCTAGTAATTTCTATGGCCGCAACCCCGGTATCGGTTGAAAAGGCTGGGTCATACGATTGACATTATTGCCGATGCCATTGAGCGACAACGCTAATTCTTCAAAACGCCCACGCATCCCCTCCACGTCTTTCGCTAAGAGCGTCATAGATTGGCGCATGGCAAACAAACTACCATTGATATTGATCATGTTTTTTTGCATTTTGCTCACCGTTGCGTCCATCGTGGCAACATCTTGGGCGATGGCGGGCATAGCTTCAATGCTGACTGACATGCTTTTTACCGAACTTTCCATGGTTTGCATTCGTTCAGCAACAATTTCAAAATTTTGTCGCATGATAATCATGTGCTCATTCATTTCACGCATGTGCTTGGTAATCAAGCCCATATCGTTACCTAAGGTAAAAATTAAATAAAGCATGGCAATGGCTAGAATCAACAAACCCAAGGTCGCAATGCGGACAATTTGCGTGACGCGCTTGCCGATACGCAAGGTTAAATCGGTACGCAGCGCCATAATGTCATCAAAGGATTTAAGAATACTGTTGATTTTTTCTTCAACCACTTCCGGCGGCACAGCAGCAGAATTTTCAGGTTCAGACATAGGCGGTTATCAACTAAAATTATCGAAAAAATGGCACAAAAGTCAAAGGCTTGGTAAATTGATGTACATCAGCATTGATAAATCGCAGGCGATCATTGACAAAGATAAATGCCAAGTGCATCGCCGTAATATCTTCGCTTAATAAGGCCATATCGTTACGCATGGTACCCATATAACTTTGTACATTATTCATATTTGCTTGAATAGAAAGCATATTTTTATTCATACCGGCCACAGCTAAGGCAATATCGGGAATAATGCGAATATCTTGATCCATGGCTTTTACCGATTCATCCATGCCAACAACTTTCGCGGAAACGATGCGAAAACTTTGCTGCATTACATCCATATTTGCTGCCATTTCAATCATATAAGATCGAATGTCTTTCATATTCATGGTTAAAGTAAAGATGAGGTAAAACAAGACCGGCGCGAGTAACATCACGCCAATGGTCGAGACACGGATGATCATCGTGGTGCGCCAGGCAATCTCGGCACCGAGTTTGCTTCTCTCAAAACTTACTTTATGAAAGGCTTGAAAATGTCCTTCAATTTTTTCGAGCATTTTTAAGGTGTTGTCAGTCATTGTTCTTACCCCAAGATAAAAATTTGTCCAGGTGCAATATAGCCGCAAAAACCTGCCGCCAGCGCATTGGGACGCGCACCTGGATTGTAATGATACAGCCAGGTTTTTTGTTTAATTTCCGTAGGTAATGCTTGTAACTGCTGAAAGTTGGCATGAACACCAGAGCGATAAGGCAAGGTTTCGCAATCGTGAAAAATCAAAGTGGATTTTTGATAAAATTCACCAAGAACTTCAGGAACAAAGCGGGTGTCGGTGGTCAGTAGATAGGATTTTTCTTGATAGGTAATGGATAAACCAAAGCATAAAGCCGGCATTAAACTGGCGGTGTAATGTGGCACTGGAATGAGTTGCAAGTGTACGCCGTGCCAAGAAAATTCTCTTTCTTGGCCAATGCGTTGTACAGCAAAATAATCATCCAGCACGGCAATGCGATCATCTAAACTATCCATGCCACCGCTTAAACTTTTCTCCCACAACAATTGGGATAAGTCGTGGTCAATAAATAAAGTGGGTTTAGCGAGTGTCGGATTAAAATAGGTTGAGAAACCAAGCCATTCCAATCCACCAACATGATCGGCATGTAAATGACTGATATAAACCGCTGAAATATCCTTAGCTCCCCAACCAAAAGCACCAAGCGAAAAACGAATATCTGTACCACAATCAATCAATAATTTTTCACCATTATCCGCCAATAACAGCATATTTGATTGATAATTCCCTTCACCATAGGTAAAGGCACTGCCCGCGCCTAAAAAGAGCAAACGCATCATTGCTATCCTGTACAAAAGCTATTCAAGAATAACTAAAAAAACTTGCAATAAAAAACTTTATTGCAAGAAGGTTCAGCTTGTTCTACGCGATTTTATTAAAAAATAAAAGCGTTTTTAGTGTGACGATTATTCCTCGCTGGCGCGGCTGGCGCGTTTGCGATCATTTTCACCGAGCATTTTTTTCCGCACACGCACCGATTTTGGTGTTACTTCAACGAGTTCATCATCATCAATAAATTCTAATGCTTGCTCTAAACTAAAACGAATCGGTGGCGTTAAAATTAAATTTTCGTCAGAACCAGCAGCGCGGACGTTGGTGAGTTGTTTTGCCTTCAAGGGATTGACCACTAAGTCATTGTCGCGGGAATGAATACCGATGACCATGCCTTCATAAACTTCATCACCATGACCGATAAATAAACGGCCACGTTCTTGTAAGTTAAATAAAGCATAAGCCAAGGCTTTCCCCTGACCGTTGGCAATCAACACGCCGTTATTTCTTTGACCAACGGCACCTTTTTTCATCGGGCCATAATGATCAAAAACGTGATATATCAAGCCGGTACCTGAGGTTAAGGTTAAAAATTCGGTTTGGAAACCAATTAAACCCCGCGCTGGAATAATAAAATCTAACCGCACCCGGCCTTTGCCATCTGGCTGCATATTTTTCACCTCGCCGCCACGCTCTCCCAAGGCTTTCATCACCGCACCTTGATGCGTTTCTTCGACATCGGCAACCACAGCTTCATAGGGCTCGCATTTTTCGCCATCTATTTCTTTCATAATGACTTCTGGACGCGACACCGCTAACTCATAGCCTTCGCGACGCATATTTTCAATCAATACTGAAAGATGCAATTCGCCACGACCAGAAACACGAAATTTTTCAGGATCATCGGTATCTTCCACCCGCAAAGCGACGTTGTGTAAAAGTTCTTTTTGCAGACGCTCGCGGATATTGCGACTGGTTAAAAATTTGCCTTCACGACCAGCAAAAGGCGAGGTATTGACCGAAAAGGTCATGGTTACTGTCGGCTCATCAACGGTTAAAGGCGGGAGTGCTTCCACGGCTGTGGGATCGCAGATGGTGTCAGAGATAAATAATTGTTCCATACCGGTGAAGGCGATAATGTCGCCGGCTGAGGCTTCGGGAAATTCCACCCGATCCAAGCCGTAAAAACCTAAAATCTGCAAAATCCGGCCATTGCGTTTTTTACCTTCCATATCAATGGCAACGATGTTGCTATTGCTTTTGATCCGACCGCGTTTAATACGGCCAATACCGATAACACCGACATAGCTATTGTAGTCCAAGGCACTGACTTGCATCTGAAAAGTACCTTCAGCATCCACATTGGGAATTGGCGTATTGTCAACAATGGCTTGAAACAACGGCTCCATATCGCCCGCTTGTACCTGCCAATCTTTACCCGCATAGCCTTTCAAGGCAGAGGCATAAATAACCGGAAAATCCAACTGCTCATCGCTTGCGCCAAGATTATCAAAAAGATCAAAAACTTGATCTAAAACCCACTGTGGCCGTGCGCCAGGCCGATCCACTTTATTGACGACCACAATCGGCTTAAAACCATGCTTAAAGGCTTTTTGCGTCACAAAACGGGTCTGCGGCATCGGGCCGTCCACGGCATCTACCAATAACAACACCGAATCCACCATGGACAAAACCCGCTCCACTTCCCCACCAAAATCAGCGTGGCCTGGGGTATCCACGATATTGATGCTATAGTCCTTCCAACGAATTGCGGTATTTTTCGCCAAAATCGTGATGCCGCGTTCCTTTTCGATAGCATTGGAATCCATAATGCGCTCACCATGGTCGGTGCGCAGGTCAAGCGTGCCTGAATCCTTTAATAGACGATCCACCAAAGTTGTTTTACCATGGTCAACGTGGGCAATAATAGCAATATTACGTAGTTTTTCGATTTTTGTGCTCATAGATTGTCAACTTTTACATTTTTTACAATTTCGTTACCAACTGCTTAATTCACATTGAAAAAACCAACTTCCCAAGGCAAAAATTTGTGCTAGGATAGCAGGTAATTTTGTACAGAGTGCACAGGCTGGACTATTTTCTGACGTGCTTTTGTCAAAATTTGTCCAAGCTGGTGTCAAATACTGTTGAAGTTTTCAACACCAAAGCATCCTGAAGTAATATGAACTAAGCCGTGGAGAATATAGCATGAGTGCCGCCGTGACGATGCTTTACAAAACAGGACCGAAAGAATTTCAAACCATTATGCAGCAACTGCGCGACCCATCGCTCAAAATTTTGATGGGGAACTTAGGGCAAATGTTTAATAATGCTGACGATTTTCTCTTTGATTTGGCACAAAAAGCCACCAGCAATCTGGCGCAATCCAATTATTTCGATGCCATGCGTGTCTTACGGATGCGCCGCAGTCATATTGAATCGCGCTTTATGGAACAAGTCGAGGAAGGCTTTCGCATTAAAAAAGAAGAAAGTAGCTTCTCGGAACGGGTGGCAGCTTTAAGCAAAAAAGCCGATTCCATTCAAGATTTTCGCTTGGTGGATACCGAAGATATGGAAAAAATGGTCGCCATCAGCACCATGGCCAAAAAAGCCGAAGATAAATTCAACGAGGCCATTGGCCACTTGGAAACCCGTTTAGAATGGCTCAGTTACAAATATGGCATTGCCATCCCCAAGGATATTTTTTCGCCGGAACGCATTGGCATGTCCTTTAGCAAAGCCTTAGATGAAGCCGAATTACCAATTGAAAGCAAGTTGATTGTCTATAAATTATTTGACAAGCATGTTTTTAGCAAACTGGAAGAATTTTATCGCGCCTTAAACAATAAGCTTATTGATAACAACGTCTTGCCAAAAATTAAATATAATCCAAAAATTAAAAAAGATGCCGCCAGCCTTAATAAATCCAGCAAAGGCGGCAAAGGCGGAGAAGGTGCCGGTGGCAAAGGCAGCGGTGGCGTGCGAAAACCGCTAAGCGAAGAATTAGCCAGTGCGCAAGATGTTGATCAGGCTCTACAAATTTTGGCGCAATACCGTCCAAGTGCCGAGGAGAGCCACAAATTTATCTCACCGCACAAGATCAGCACGAGCTTAAAAGAAGTCGCTGCGCAAGTACCGCCAGTGGCAGACGGCACGGTTTTACAGCAAAATTATGCCCAGCAAGTACAAAAAAATGTTTTAACCAATATCGAACAATCGGCAGCCAAAGATAATCGCAAAGTCAGTCAATATGACCGACAGATGATTGATATTATCAGCTCCATGTTTGACTTTATTTATAAAAATAATGAACTGCTTGATGCGATGAAAACCTTGATTTCACGCTTGCAAATTCCTTATATCAAGCTCGCCTTGCTTGACCCAGAAATTTTAGAAGATGAAGGACATGTAGCGCGGGTCTTTTTAGATCGCTTAACCAAACAAGCTGTTGATGTGGCAACCAAAGAGGATACGCTCTATCAATCTTTTTCTGAGTTGGTCGAAAATATTTCCTTGCGTTATGAAGATGATGTACGGATTTTTTCTTTTGCCTTAGAAGAATTGGATCGCATTGCCCAAGACCTCAAGCAACAATCTGAACCCAAAGAAGAAGAAGTACAACAAGAAGTTAAACTGGAGGCGCAGCGTTTATTGGCGCGAAAAGTTGTACTTTATGAATTGAAAAAACAAGTAGATAATCGAAAAATTCCTGGCGATTATCAACCCTTGGTGATCAAAGCCTGGGCACCCTTGATGATGTTTAACTATGTTCAATATGGACGCAGAGGCAAGCAATGGCGGGAAAGTGTTGATTTACTTAGTCAGATTTTAATGGCGATCTTTATTGATCCCAGAGATACCAAGTCCATGTCACAATTTGGCTTATTGGAAGAAAATCTACTTAACAAAATGCAAGAAAAATTCGCAACTTCGGATTTGGATGCAGAATTTGTTACTACTGCTTTAGAGCCTTTTAAGAAACGCTATCAAGCACTGAAAAAACTTTGGGATAACAGTAAAGAACAACTGATGGCGGCGACACCAGAAACCTATCCAATGCCGACGGAAGAAGAAGAATACGAAGAGGTGGAAGCAGAAGTGGTCTATAGCAGTGCTGAAAAATTGGCGATGTTACCTTCTGATATTCGCCCGGGCGCTTGGTTTGAGATTTACACTGGCGAAGACTGCGCCAAACGTCGCTTAAAATTGTTCACCATTATCAAAGAGAGCGCGACCTTGGTTTTTTCTAATCGCGCCGGTCAAAGGATTTTGGATAAAGATGCGGCAGTTTTTGCAGAAGAATTATCGTTGCAAAAATCAAGACTTATCAGCGATAACTCTTTGTTTGAAAGTGCCTTGGTATCGGTTATTCACAACATGCAGAAAAGCTAAATTAGCATAACTTCCACAAAAAAGCCGCTTCAATAACAGCGGCTTTTCAATTTTTTGATAATAAAAGTAAATCAAAGACTTTATTGTTCCAAATAGGTATAACCTTCTAACCCTTCTTTTAACCAAGCCATAAACTGCGCACGTTGTGCTTCATTTAAGCCTGCGCTGCTATTGATTTTTTCTTGATAGGCCGCCAATAACCATTCGGGATCATAATGCACATAACGCAGTAATTCAACGATAGAATCGCCTTTTTCAAATCCTTGTAAATCAAAACCTTTGCCAGCCAATAGCACATCTATGGCATCGGTATCACCAAATAAATTATGCAAATCGCCTAAAATTTCTTGATAGGCACCGACCATAAAAATTCCTAGATAATAATCCTGACCTTTATGCCAATCATGCACGGCCAAAGTCGAGCGAGGCGTATGATTTTCCACATATTGTTCAATTTGTCCGTCAGAATCACAGGTTAAATCACCGATGATCGCCCGCCGTTCGGGACGCTCATGCAGACGCTGTAAAGGCACTATCGGAAAAATTTGATCAATCCCCCAGACATCGGGAATGGATTGAAATAAAGAAAAATTACAGAAAAATTTATCGGCCAAGTTTTGTTCTAATTCTTTTAAGATGTCATTTTCAACGCCAGCCGTAGATTGCAAAGCCTGATAAACTTTCAAAGATAAGAGCTTATAAAGCGACTCGGCTTGCGCACGTTCTTCCAACGTCAATAAACCATGCACATATAAACTTTGCGCTTCGTTTAACCAAAAACCAGCTTCGTAATAGACCTCGGCTGGCGGCAAGGCACTAGGATTCTTTAAAAGCAGTTGTAAATTTTTCAAGGCATTGGCTTCACTCACCAGTACTTCCACCGGCACGACTGCCTGTTCAACATCAATGACATTGGTAATAAGCACCGCATGATGCGCCGTCATCGCCCGTCCCGCTTCGGTAAAAATATGCGGCTGCGGGATATTGGCCTCGGCACAGACTTCGGCAAAAGTTCTTACCACATTGCCAAAGTATTCCGTCAGTTGATAGTTAATAGAACAACTATTGCGCGAGCGCGAACCATCGTAATCCACACCCAAACCGCCGCCCACATCCACCACCTGCACCGGCGCACCTAGACGATGCAGCTCGACAAAAAAGCGCGCCGCTTCCGCTAAACCTTTTTGAATATCACGGATATTGGCAATTTGTGAGCCCATGTGAAAATGCAGCATCTGAATGCTTTCATGAAGATTTTCGCGTTTTAACTTATGGAAAACATGCAGTAATTGCTGCGCTGATAAACCAAACTTGGCTTTTTCACCGCCGGTATTTTGCCATTTGCCAGTGCCCAAAGTCGCCAAACGCACCCGCACGCCCAAAAGTGGCGTAATGCCTAAGGCTTTGGCCTCGGCAATAAGCCAATCCACTTCCGAGGCTTTTTCAATGACGATATAAACCCGCTGACCCATGGCGCGCCCTAATAAAGCCAAACGGATATATTCTTGATCTTTATAGCCATTACAGACAATCACACTGCCGGGTGCCGCCAGCGCCAACACCGCCATCAACTCTGGTTTACTGCCAGCTTCCAAACCAATGCTATCGCCAAGTTTCAGCAATTGCATGACGACATTGCGCTGTTGATTGACTTTAATCGGATAAATCGCCGTGTAACCGGCTTGATAATGATACTGTTCCTGCGCTTTGGCAAAAGCTTGGCGCATTTTGTGAACGCGGTCATGCAGAATATCCAAAAAACGCACCAAAACCGGCAGTTGTACTTGTTTTTCTTGTAGATGCTGCACCAAATCGTACAAGTCTAAGGGCATGGCTTGGGAGTTCGGCAATTGCATTACCAGATGCCCGTAGCCATTGATCGCAAAATAACCGTCGCTCCAAAACGGGATATTGTAGGCCATTTCGGCTTTGGAGATATTCCAGGGAGAGTCTTGCATGATTTATCCTATTGTTAGTAAAAATTTTAAGTTAAGAGCTGCGATAAAATACGCAAAGTCTGTACAGTTTCGGCAACATCATGGGTACGAATCAATCGCGCCCCTTGGCTGGCGGCAAACCATTGCAAGGTTAAGCTGCCGAGCAAGCGACTTTTAGCCAAAGTTTCTGGCGTATCCTCCAAGGAAAGCATTTGCGCGATCAAGCGTTTACGCGAGACTCCGATCAAGAGCGGATAAGGCAAGGCGGCAAATTGTCCGACCGCTTTTAGAAGCGCCAAATTATGCGCCAAGGTTTTACCAAAACCGATACCTGGATCAAGGATAATATGCGCCTGCGGAATGCCTACGGCCAGTGCCGCTTCAGCGCGCGCCCGTAAAAAAGCCATGACTTCGCTAACCACGTCCTGATACTGCGGGTCGCACTGCATGGTTTGCGGTGTGCCTTGCAGATGCATCAAACACACGGGCACTTGTAAACTTTTCGCCACGGCCAAGGCATTGGGATGCCGTAAAGCAAAGATATCATTGATCATATTGGCACCAGCCGCGACCGCCGCTTGCATGACTTCTGGTTTATAAGTGTCAATAGAAATCCAGGCATTGGAATGCCGCCGAAGGCCTTGAATCACTGGAATGACCCGTCGCAGCTCTTCGTCTAAGGGCACTGGGGTGGCACCGGGTCGGCTGGATTCACCGCCAATATCCAAGATGTCAGCACCCTCGGCCTGTAATTGCAAGGCGTGATCAATGGCTTTTGCCGCTGAAAAAAAGTGTCCGCCATCGGAAAAAGAATCAGGGGTGACATTGACAATCCCCATCACCAGGGTGCTTTTTTTATCGGCTGCGTCTGGGGAAAAGCCGGGAAGGAAAGACGGTTGCATGGTAAGTCTGCGCTTCAATGATGGTACAAAAAGTCTGTTGCCAAAAAAATGCCCGACAGACCGTCGGGCAAAAGGGAGTGTTATCTATTTGAACAATTGACTCGCTGCACAGGTTGGCAAAAAACCTACCTCACAGTTTGTCGCGAGTGACAACGGGATTTTTGTCAAGATTGAGATCAAGGCCGTCGGCACCAGGACGGTTATTGGGTTGAGGGGGTTCGCCATCCCAGCCTTCCGGTGGTGGCGGTTCCTCGCCGCGCATGATCGCGTCAATCTGTGGACGATCAATGGTTTCATATTTCATCAAGCACTCGGCCATTTTGTGCAGTTTATCCATATTGGTCGCCAAAATGCTTTTAGCGCGGGCATAATTATTTTCAATAATTTGCCGGACTTCATCGTCAATCATGGTCGCAGTTTCATCGGAAACATTTTTATGTTGTGTCATGGTGCGACCCAAAAAGACTTCGCCTTCTTCCTCGATATAGGCCAAAGGTCCTAAGCGGGAGGACATCCCCCAGCGCGTGACCATGTTACGGGCAATATCGGTGGCGCGTTCGATGTCATTTGAGGCACCAGTGGTCACTTTGTCTTCGCCAAAAATCAAAATTTCCGCTAAACGACCACCAAAAAGGCTTGAAATCTGACTTTCCAAACGGGTTTTGGTGTAGCTGTAACGGTCTTCTTCGGGCAAAAACATCGTCACGCCTAAGGCACGACCCCGCGGAATGATCGAAACTTTATAGACCGGATCATGTTCCGGCACGCTTAAACCGACAATCGCGTGACCTGCTTCGTGATAGGCCGTAAGTTTTTTCTCGTCTTCGGACATCACCATGGATTTACGCTCGGCACCCATCATGATTTTGTCTTTGGCGCGTTCAAAATCCTGCATATCCACCAAGCGCTTGCTGCCTCGTGCCGCAAATAAAGCCGCTTCGTTGACCAAATTGGCCAAGTCGGCACCAGAAAAGCCAGGGGTGCCACGGGCAATAAAACTCGGATTGACATTATCCGCCAAGGGGACTTTGCGCATGTGGACTTTCAAAATCTGCTCGCGACCACGGACATCCGGCAGCGGCACCACAACTTGCCGGTCAAAACGACCCGGGCGCAACAAGGCGGGGTCTAAAACATCGGGGCGGTTGGTGGCAGCGATGACGATAATGCCTTCATTGCCTTCAAAACCATCCATTTCCACCAGAAGCTGGTTTAAGGTTTGTTCGCGCTCATCGTGACCGCCGCCGAGACCGGCACCCCGATGCCGACCCACGGCATCAATTTCATCAATAAAAATAATACACGGCGCATGACGCTTGGCCTGTTCAAACATATCGCGCACCCGCGAGGCACCCACACCGACAAACATTTCCACGAAATCCGAACCAGAAATGGTGAAAAACGGCACTTTGGCCTCGCCGGCAATGGCTTTGGCCAACAGGGTTTTACCGGTGCCCGGTGAGCCAACCATCAACACGCCGCGGGGAATGCGTCCGCCTAAGCGTTGGAATTTGCTTGGATCGCGTAAAAAATCCACCAGTTCTTTGACTTCTTCCTTGGCCTCATCGGCACCGGCAACATCGGCAAAAGTGGTTTTGATCTGATCCTCGCTTATCATCCGCGCTTTGCTGCGGCCAAAGGACATCGCGCCACCGCGACCGCCGCCTTGCATCTGGCGCATAAAGAAAATCCACACGCCAATCAGCAGTAAAAACGGAAACCAACTGATGAAAATCTGCATCAACAGTGAGGTGCGTTGTGGCGGCACGGCATTGATCAAGACCTTGTTATTTAACAGATCACCTATCATAGCGCGGTTGTCGGTTTCAGGGCTGTAGGTGCTAAAACGCTCGCCGGATTGCAAGCGTCCCTCGACATTGCGACCATCAATGGTCACTTGCATCACCTGTCCGCTTTTTACCTGCTCCAAAAATTGCGAATACGGCAGCATATTTACCGTGACATTCTGACTGCCAAAATTATGAAAGACCGACATCAAGACGATCAAGACTACGGTAAAAATCAAGAGATTTTTCACCATTCCATTCATATAAGCTCCTTACAACAAAACAAAAAAATTAAGGACAGGTTCAAAAGCCAGGGAAACGCGGTAGGACAAACGGTGGTATGACAAAAATTTTTCAACGCAATTTTTCGGCGCAATTTTTCAGCGCCCGGATTGACGAAATTGCCGCGCCAAAAGATAAATTTCCCGACTACGCGCACGCGAAGCTGCCGGTTTTTTGATCGAAACTTTATGGAAAGCCTGCCGACATTCTGAAAGATAGGCATCGACCGCACCACCTTGAAAAAGTTTAATCAGAAAACTACCGTCAGGTTTCAAAAATTGCCGACAAAAATCCAAAGCTAACTCGGCCAGCAATAACGCCCGACTTTGATCCACCACGGCAATGCCGCTGATGTTCGGTGCCATATCGGACAACACCACATCCACCGGCTGGCCGGCCAGGGTGTTTTTAAGCGCCATCAACACCGGTTCTTCGGTGAAATCGCCTTGAATAAATTCCACCCCAGGCAAAGCCGCCATCGGCAAAATATCCGAGGCAATCACCCGGCCACGTCCCTGCAAGAACTCCCCGACCATCTGCGACCATCCCCCCGGCGCGGCACCTAAATCCACCACGGTCATACCAGGATGCAAAAACTTTTCTGCCTTCTGAATTTCCTGCAATTTATAAACGGCACGACTGCGATAACCTGCTGCCTGTGCCTGATGCACAAAAGGATCAGAAAAATGTTCCTGCAACCACAGGCGACTGGATTTACGACGTGCCATAGCGACTCCTGAACATAGCCTGTTTTTAAGCAGACTTAAACATAGCGAACCGAAAGGATTTCAAAACTTTTTACCCCTTCCGGCACCTGGACTTCCAAAATATCGCCAGTGTAATGCCCAAGAAACGCTCGACCTATGGGTGAAGCAAAAGAAATCAAGCCGCGATCCACATCGGCTTCTTCATTACCGACAATTTTATACAAAATTTTTTTGTCGGTGTCTAAATCTAAGGCTTCCACCGTTGAACCAAAAACAATTTTGCCGTCAGCGGCAATCGTCTTTACGTCAATCACTTCGGCTATCGAAAGTTTACTTTCCAATTCTTTAATGCGTCCCTCAATAAAACTCTGCTGCTCCCGTGCCGCATGGTATTCGGCATTTTCCTTCAAATCGCCGTGACTGCGCGCCTCCACAATCGCTTCAGTAATTTTCGGACGTTCCTCATTTTTTAAGCGATCCAGCTCAGCTTGTAAGTGCTCAAAGCCTTCTTTGGTTAAAATCACACGCGACATTATTTTCCTCTTTTTACGAAAAAATCAATAGGTTAATAAAATTTACAACGATGCTGCCAAAAGCCACTGCTGCAATTTTTGTAAAGAATACACTTCCGGTTCGGTTAAAATCGTCAAGGCTTGTTCAGTCGCGGCGGCACCAGCCATGGTCGTCGAATAGCAGACCTTGCCTTGCAAGGCTTCGCGACGAATCGTAAAGGAATCGGCAGTGGCTTGCCGTCCTTGGGTGGTGTTGATAATGAGCTGAATTTGTCCGTTTTTAATCATATCCACGATATGCGGTCGGCCTTCGATGACTTTATTCACTACCTGGCAGGGCAGACCGGCTTCAGCAAAAAAGGCGGCAGTGCCACGGGTGGCAAAAATCTGAAAACCCCGCGCCTGCAAGCGGGTCGCAATCGTCAATCCCGCCACCTTATCCTGGCTGCGCACGCTGATAAAAGCATTGCCGGTTGTCGGCAACTCAACGCCTGCGGCAATTTGCGACTTGGCAAAAGCTTCAATAAAAGTTTTACCCACGCCCATCACCTCACCCGTGGACTTCATTTCTGGCCCCAACAACGGGTCAACCCCGGCAAATTTCAAAAACGGAAATACCGCTTCTTTGACGGCAAAATACGGTAATTTTCCATCCTTCACCGTCGGCACCATACTCAGAAACTGCGTCACTGCCGCACCCAGCATCACCTCTACCCCCCAACGCGCCAACGGCATCCCGGTAGCCTTGGAGACAAAAGGAATGGTACGCGCCGCTCGGGGATTGACTTCCAAAAGATAAATCGCCTCGCCTTGAATGGCGAACTGCACATTCATCAAACCTTTCACCGGCAAAGCTTGTGCCAAGGCTTTGACCTGTTCGCGCAATTGCGCTTGTAAACTTTCCGACAAACTATACGGCGGCAGCGAACAGGCCGAATCCCCGGAATGCACACCCGCTTGTTCAATGTGTTCCATAATGCCGCCGATAAGCACGTCCTCGCCGTCCGACAAGGCATCCACATCCACCTCGATGGCATCATTCAAAAAGTGATCCAAAAGCACCGGCGATTGCGGCGTGACTTGTACCGCTTCTTGCAAATAGCGTTGCAATTCATCGGCGTGATAGACCACTTCCATAGCGCGACCGCCCAAAACATAAGAGGGACGCACCACCAGCGGAAAGCCGACGCTTTCGGCCGCGACGACAGCTTCGGCAACGCTACGCACGATGGCATTTTGCGGCTGACGCAGCTTGAGCTTTTCAATTAACTTTTGAAAACGCTCGCGATCTTCCGCCAAATCAATGGCATCAAAACTGGTGCCTAAAATCGGCACCACGGATTCCAATTCCCGTGCCAATTTCAATGGTGTCTGGCCGCCATATTGCACAATCACGCCACTTGGCTGTTCGGCCTCAAGTACCGCCAACACATCTTCCAAGGTCAACGGCTCAAAATAAAGCCGGTCTGCCGTATCGTAATCGGTGGACACCGTTTCAGGATTGCAATTGATCATGAGGCTTTGCACCCCGGCCTGACGCAGCGCAAACGCCGCCTGCACACAGCAATAATCAAATTCCACCCCTTGACCAACGCGATTAGGACCACTGCCCAACACCACGACTTTTTTCACCGCTTCCGGCTGCACCTCATCCACAGAGGCGTGATAGGTCGAATAAAGGTAAGCGGTGTTGACTGGAAATTCCGCCGCGCAACTGTCCACCCGTTGAAACTTGGGAATAACCCCCAACGCCTGCCGCGCCGTTCGTACCGCCGTTTCGCTACTTTCGGTTAAGGAGGCCAAACGCTTATCGGCAAAGCCGAAGCGTTTATAGTCTAAAAAGGTCGCGGCATCGGCAAGCAAGGCAGGATTGGCTTGCAAGGCTTGCTCTTTTTCAACAATCTTTTCAATGTACTGCAAAAACCACGGATCAACCCGCGAAAGACTTGCCACCTGCGCCAAGGGAAAGCCTTCGCGAAACGCCTCGGCAATAAACCACAGCCGCTTGGCACCTGGCTGCGATAATTCCTGTTTAATAACCGCCTGTTTTTCTTCGGAAGTTAATACTTTCACTGCCGATGAAAACGGACTTTCAAAGCCAAAACTCTCCTGCTCTAAACTTCGCATGGCTTTTTGCAAGGCTTCGGGAAAGGTGCGACCAAAAGCCATCACCTCGCCGACCGATTGCATCTGGGTGTGCAGGCGATCTTTGGCTTCTTTAAATTTTTCAAAGGTGAAACGCGGAATTTTCACCACGGTGTAATCAATACTTGGCTCAAATGAAGCCGGAATCTGGCCACCGGTGATGGCATTTTTTAATTCATCCAAGGTATAGCCGACGGCCAACAAGGCGGCGACTTTGGCTATCGGAAAACCCGTCGCTTTGGAGGCCAAGGCCGAAGAACGCGACACCCGTGGATTCATCTCAATGACCACCAATTCGCCATTTTCAGGATTTTGCGCGAATTGCACATTGGAACCGCCGGTTTCCACGCCGATTTTGCGCAACACCGCAAAAGAAGCATTACGAAGCTGCTGATATTCCTTGTCGGTCAAGGTTTGAATCGGTGCGACGGTGATCGAATCGCCGGTATGTACGCCCATGGCATCGAAATTCTCAATGCCGCAAACGATGATGCAGTTATCATTTTTATCGCGCACCACTTCCATTTCGACTTCTTTCCAGCCCAAGACCGACTGCTCGACCAAGACCTGCCGCACCGGCGATAAATCCAGACCACGACGCAAAATTTCGAGCAATTCCTCGCGGTTATAAGCGATACCGCCGCCACTGCCGCCCAGGGTAAACGAGGGCCGCAAAATCAAGGGATAACCCAAGGTATTTTCCAAGGCCAAGGCTTCTTCTTCGTTGCGTACCACTGCTGAAGCTGGTGTTTTCAAACCAATTTCCGCCATCGCCTGCCGAAATAACGCGCGGTCTTCGGCCAGGCGAATCGCCTCGGGACTCGCACCGAGCATTTCCACTTGAAACTGCGCCAACACGCCGTTTTTGGCCAAATCCAAGGCGCAATTCAAAGCCGTCTGGCCGCCCATGGTCGGCAATAAAGCATCGGGACGCTCTAAAGCAATGATTCGCGTCAAAAAATCCGTAGTCAATGGCTCGACATAAACCACATCGGCCAAGTCGGGATCGGTCATGATGGTCGCTGGATTGGAATTGACCAAAATCACCCGATAGCCTTCTTCTTTCAAGGCTTTACAGGCTTGGGTGCCGGAATAATCAAACTCACAGGCTTGGCCGATGACAATCGGCCCCGAACCTATCAACAAAATGCTATGAATATCAGTGCGTTTTGGCATATTCTTTCCGTTTTTGCAGCATCTTGACGAATTTTTTGAATAAAATCTGCATCTCCTGCGGCCCTGGCGAGGCTTCGGGATGCCCTTGGAAACTAAATGCTGGCGCATTGAGACTTTCAATGCCTTGAATCGAATGATCAAACAGCGAGCGATGGGTCACTCGAATGCCCTCGGGCAAATTTTCCGCAACGGCAAAGCCATGATTTTGACTGGTAATAAACACCTTGCCCGAATCCACGTCTAGCACCGGATGATTGGCACCGTGATGGCCGAATTTCATTTTGTAAGTCGTACCACCCAAAGCCTGCGCCAATAATTGATGCCCCAAGCAAATGCCAAAAACCGGCAATTTTTCCGCTAAAAAGCGCTCCGTCGCCGCGATGGCATAGCGGCAAGGCGCGGGGTCGCCCGGGCCATTGGACAAAAACACGCCATCCGGCTGCATCGCCAAGACCGCTTCGGCGGGCGTTTGCGCTGGCACCACCGTGACCTGACAGCCAAAATGCACCAGAAGGCGCAAAATATTTCTTTTAATACCAAAGTCATAGGCAACAACGTGCCAAGTCGGCTCGGCATTGGGATGCTGCCCCCAGATGCCAGCCGACCAAGGATAGCTTTCGGTGGTTGACACGACTTTTGCCAAATCCAAACCCGTAAGCCCCGGAAAAGTCGCAGCGGCAGCCTGGGTTTCAGCCACGGCTTGCCAAGCGTTTTCATGGCTGAAGATCGCAGCATTTTGTGCGCCTTCGGTGCGTAAAATTTTGGTAATGGCGCGTGTATCCACCTCAGCTATCGCCACTGCTTCTTGATTTTTCAGCCATTCTGCTAAAGATGTCTCAGCACGCCAATTGGAATGCTGCGCTGGCCAAGCGGCAAAAATCGCGCCGGCCGCCTGCATGCTGGCCGCTTCTAAATCCACCGCATTCACACCAACATTGCCAATGTGCGGCGCGGTAAAGGTCACTAACTGCCCGGCATAGGACGGGTCTGATAAAATTTCTTGATAGCCCGACATGGCAGTGTTAAACACCAACTCGCCGATACGCAACCCGGGCACACCCAAGCCACGTCCCAAAAAATGCCGACCATCGGCCAAGGCTAAAACCGCTTGCATCGCTTTCCCCATTGATAATCTAACAATAATCTAGGCAACAATCTGCTGAATAACGCAATGATTAGACATAGAAAAAGCAGGAAGCTGCTTTACCGAAAAGCGGCTTCCTGCTATCGAACGGGGAAAAATTATGCGCTGAATAACGCGCTGTTGTCCACCTTATTTCGCAGCGGCCAATGCCGGCGAAAAAATTTACTGCCGACGAAAAATAAAGTCACCATCCCAATCCACCTGAATAGTTTGACCGGGTAAAAATCCGCCGGCGAGCAAACGTTGTGCCAAAGGATTTTCCAGATGTTGTTGGATCATCCGTTTTAAGGGTCGTGCGCCATAAACCGGATCAAAACCAATGGCGGAAAGCTCGCGCAAAGCCGCCACGCTCACTTGCAAATGCAAGTCACGTTCGGCTAGACGTTTTTGTAAATCATTGAGTTGCAATTGCGCAATGGCGGCAATTTCCGCCTCACGCAGCGGATGAAAGACCACGATTTCGTCAATCCGATTCAAAAATTCAGGACGAAAATGTCCAGAAACCACGCTCAGCACCGCTGTTTTCATAGCATCGTACTGCCCGCCGGCCAAGTCTTGAATCAACTGCGAACCTAAGTTGGAGGTCATCACAATGACGGTATTGCGAAAATCCACCGTCCGGCCTTGGCCATCGGTTAAACGGCCATCGTCCAGCACTTGCAACAGAATATTAAAGACATCGGGATGCGCTTTTTCCACTTCGTCCAATAAAATCACCGCATAAGGACGACGACGCACCGCTTCGGTTAAATAACCGCCTTCATCGTAACCGACATAGCCAGGCGGGGCACCGATCAAACGCGCCACCGAATGTTTTTCCATAAATTCCGACATATCCAGGCGGATTAAGGCTTCGTCGCTATCAAAAAGAAAATTTGCCAAGGCTTTGCTTAATTCGGTTTTACCAACGCCGGTTGGCCCCAAAAATAAAAAAGAACCATTGGGACGACGCGGGTCGGATAAACCAGCACGCGCCCGGCGGATGGCATTGGCAACCGCTTTGACAGCTTCGCTTTGACCGACTACCCGTTGCTGTAATTCGGCTTCCATACGCAAGAGTTTTTCGCGTTCGCCTTCGAGCATTTTCGCCACCGGAATGCCCGTCCAGCGCGACACCACTTCGGCGATTTCTTCCTCGGTTACTTTATTTCTCAGTAACTTGAAGTTTTTATCCACTGCTTGATCGGCTGCATTACTTTCACTTAACTGACGCTCTAATTGCGGAATTTTGCCGTAAAGAATTTCCGATGCCCGCTGCAAATCCCCCACCCGTCGTGCTGCTTCAAAAGCCAAACGTGCTTGTTCTAACTGCTCTTTCACCTGAGAAGCACCTTGTACTGAGGCTTTTTCTTGTCGCCATTGTGCTTCTAAATTCGCCACTTCACCTTGCAATTCACTGATAGTATTTTCTAGGTCAGCCAAACGCTTACGCGCTGCCGCATCGCTTTCTTTTTTTAAGGCTTCCCGCTCCATTTTTAACTGAATTAAACGCCGATCTAAGCGATCAATCGCTTCTGGTTTGGAGTCAATTTCCATGCGAATACGGCTTGCTGCTTCATCAATTAAATCAATAGCTTTATCGGGAAGTTGTCGGTCAGAAATATAACGCTGTGATAAATGCGCGGCAGCAATAATGGCGCTGTCGGTAATTTCCACGCCATGATGCAATTCGTAACGCTCTTTTAAGCCGCGTAAAATAGCGATGGTATCCACTTCGTTGGGTTCATCCACCAGGACTTTTTGAAAGCGGCGCTCTAAAGCGGCATCTTTTTCAATGTATTTACGATATTCATCCAAAGTCGTGGCACCAATACAATGCAATTCCCCGCGTGCTAAAGCGGGTTTTAGCATATTCCCGGCATCCATCGCGCCTTCGGCTTTCCCCGCGCCGACCATAGTATGAATTTCATCAATAAATAAAATCACTTGGCCTTCATTTTTGGCGATGTCGTTTAAGACCGCTTTTAAGCGCTCCTCAAATTCACCGCGATATTTGGCACCGGCCAATAATGCCGCCAGATCCAAGGCCAAAACTTTTTTATTTTTAAGTCCTTCCGGCACTTCGCCATTGATAATCCGCTGCGCCAAACCCTCAACAATCGCCGTTTTGCCCACGCCAGGCGCACCGATCAAGACCGGATTATTTTTGGTACGCCGTTGCAGCACCTGGATGGCGCGGCGAATTTCTTCATCCCGGCCAATAACGGGGTCTAATTTACCTTGTTCAGCGCGGATGGTTAAATCAATCGTATATTTTTCCAAGGCTTGCCGCTTTTCTTCAGCGTTGGTATCATTTACCTGTTCATTACCGCGTAATTCCCGAATGGCTTGTTGAAGACTTTTTTCGCTGACACCACTTTTTTCCAATAATTCGGCGATATTGCCTTTTTCAGCAAAAGCCGCCAGTAAAAGCATTTCCGAAGCAAGATATTGATCTTGAAAACCTTGTGCAGCTTTTTCGGCCAGATTAAACAACCGCTGCAAACGGTTGGAAAGATGAATTTCCCCTGGGTTGCCACCTTCGACTTTTGGCAATTTTTGCAAAAGTTTCTCTAACCCTTGACGAAAAACTGGCACTTGCCCCGAGGCTTTGGTGATCAAACCATTGATTTGATTTTCTTGCAATAAAGCCGAAAATAAATGCTCGGGTTCAATAAAATTGTGATCATGACGCAGCGCTAAAGATTGCGCTTCTGCCACAGCCTGTTGCAAACGAGTAGTCATTTTTTCAAAACGCATAACATTACCTATTTTGATTCTTTTCTTAACTTATTATAAAACTTTTCAAAAAGTTAAATAAAAATACTAGACATACAAGAAAACAATAAACTTCTCAATAAACTTTGCCTGAAATGGGGAGAAAATGGCGCGTTTCAAGTGTCTTTTTCTACATCGGGCTGCCACCATAACCAATCCCCCTCCACCCACACCCGATAAAACTTCAAGGCAGAGGCATAAGTTGGACTGCGACCATCCCCTAAAGCAAAACCAATCTTGTGCCAAGGGCAAAATAATAAATCGTCCTTGATATAGCCCAAACTCATAGCAGCACCTTGATGCGGACAAAGATTATCGGCAAGAAACCATTTTTCTTGATGAAAAATAAGACATAAATCTTGATTATTGGCTGCTAATGCGAAAATTTTTCCTCTTACTTCAGCTAAAGCAATCAACGGTAATTTTGGCGGTAATTTTTTTGGCAGGTTGTTCATAACTGGTGAAATTGTCAAAAGATGAAAAATAATGCTAGACTGAGCTAAGCATAAGTTAAAAAACGTTCTTAATGATTAACTTATGTCGAATAGTTTTTTATTTTATTAGAACAGGAGTACCCATGAAAGGGGATAGTAAAGTTATTGAGCACTTAAATGTTATCTTAAAAAACGAATTAACCGCCATCAATCAGTATTTTCTTCATGCGCGCATGTTAAAAGATTGGGGATTACATGCCCTTGCTGATTATGAATATCATGAATCTATTGATGAAATGAAACATGCTGATAAGTTGATTGAACGTGTTTTATTTCTGGAAGGTTTGCCTAATTTGCAGGATTTAGGGCGGTTAATGATCGGGGAAAATGTCAAGGAAATTTTGGAATGTGATCTAAAAATGGAAATGAAGGCGCATCCTGACTTAAAAGCAGCAATTTTACACTGTGAAAGTGTTAGTGATTATCCAACCCGTGATTTATTAACCTATATTTTGAAAAGCGAAGAGGAACATATTGATTTTCTTGAAACACAATTAGAACTGCTGGATCGCATTGGTCTTGCCAATTATCAACAAAGTGCTATCAATGCCATCAAGGGTGAAGACAAAGCCTTAGATTAAGACAATTATTTTTATTCTGAGTGATATCTATCCTTGATCAAACCAACCTAAGCCGAAACCATGGCCGGTTGGTTTTTTTGTGTCCACGATTCTGATAAGGTGTTTTCGCAATTATCATATTGATTTTCAGCTAAAAACTCACGCAAGGTTGATGCGCAACGGCCACATTGACTACCAACGCCAAACTTTGCACAGAGCGCACGCTTGGAGTCACAACCTTCGGCGAGTGCTGCTTTTAACTGCTGATCGGTCACGGCTTTACAAATACAAATATACATAAGATTTACTTTGATTTTTATTAGAAACAAAATTTTAGGAAAAATCCATCCAAGATTCACTTTTAGCATCGAATCGCAATTGCGAATGTAATCGAGAAAAAACTGCTCGTCAAGTGACCTGCTGAATTTTACAATCACGCACTTTTTTTCAATGTCAGTGGAAATAATTTATGCCTAAGGCGCTTCATTTTTTTCGATCTTTATGGTTTCCAATCATTTATTTATTTTTAATGGTCATATTGGCCACTCTCGGCTGGCAAAGCTTTTGGACAGTATTTTGGTATTTGTTATTGAGCGGTGCAGTTTTTTTGCTCTACGGTTGGGATAAAACCGCCGCCGAAACCAAGCGTTTTCGTATTCCCGAGCTGTGGTTGCATGGTTTAAGTTATCTCGGCGGTTGGCCAGGCGCAAACCTGGCGCAAGTTATTTTTAAGCACAAAAGCAAGAAAAATATTTTTCAAATTATTCATTGGCTTGGCGTTACTCTCAACAGTGCGATTTTTTTGTTGACACCAACCATTTTTACCCTACCGCGTCTTTAATTTGCCTTCCCACAGGCAACACTTGGCGATAGCGCTTCAGGCAATTGTGGGCTGCTTGCCAGCTTCACGGATTGAAAAAAGATTAGCGCTAGGCGCATGTTGCGACACCGCTTTAACCGAATGAGAAAACATCGAGAAACTGGATTTTTTGAGAAAAATACAGGGTTTATCCTGACGTTGACAGAGTTTTTTAGCGGTTTGTAAGGCATTGTGACTGACGCAATCCAAAGGACAAAATACCCAATCGGCTTGTGCAACTAATTTTTGCAAGTGCGGATAGTGATCTTCTAAGCCGCCATCGTGGTAGAGAAATTGACCTTTAGCGCTTTCAATCCACTCCCGAAAATGTGGCATCTGGCTGCGTAAACCCCCGATAAATAATACGGCCTTACCACTTAAGTTAAAGGCAGGTGGATCGTTAATAACTTTAGGGGGAGTTGGCAATTCTGGCAAAACTTCTGGCACAACCGCTTCTTCTTCCAGCGCTTTTTCCAGCACTTGTTCTGGCAAACTAGCCAATTTATTTCTTAAAAATTCTAACTCTTTTTGTAGCTTATAACATTGTTGTTGATAATGCTGTTTTTCTTGTTTACTGGCTTGCAAAGCGTTCTGTAGGGATTGCAAACTCTCTTGATTCGTCGTTTGTTTTTCAACCGCTTTTTTATCATCGGCTACTTTTTGCGAACGGTTTTGCCAATACTGCCGTTGTTTTACTTCTTCCTCATATTGTGATTGTAATAATGGCCATTGTCGGCGGGTGCGCGCCAAGATCAACCATAAGTCTAACGTTATGTTTTCAATGATATTATTTTCGACACTTGGATGATGCGCCATCGCCCAATACAAGGCATCCAGGGGTATTTTTCCTTGTTGTTCGACCCAAAAAGCGACTAAATCTTCTGAGCTAGTGAGTTTTCGCACTTGTCGCCAAATATCCTGATATTTTTTTTGCAAAAATTTATGCACCACTTGGCTGTTATCATCTTGTTTTTGAACAATATCAGCTAAAAAACGATGGGGGCTATAACTTTCCGGCAAAGGATTGGTCGTCAAGCGCTGACAAAGACTTTTGGCTTCTTTCAAAGTTACAGACAAACACAGCACGTTGCTGCTATAACCAGCAGCAAGTTCAGCAATTCTTTTTGGCATAATATGCGACATAGCGAGGCTCCTGATGAATTTTCTCAAATGATATTCTGTATTATTTATATGTCAAGTGCTGATTTTTTCGAGAACTTCCGTTATAGCCTGTCCTTGTGTTAGCGATTTTCCTTTTTTACCTACAAAAAAACCTATGATTTTTGAATTATTACAACAAGATAATCAAGCCCGCCGTGGCCGCTTAACTTTTCCACGCGGCAGCATTGAAACCCCAGCTTTTATGCCAGTTGGCACCGTGGCCACCGTCAAAAGTGTCTCGGTTGAAGAAATTTTAGCCACCGGCGCAGAAATTATTTTAGGCAATACTTTTCATCTGGCCTTAACGCCAGGGGTGGATGTGATTCAAGCGCATGGCGATTTGCATGATTTTATGAATTGGCAGAAGCCTATCTTAACTGATTCTGGTGGTTTTCAAGTATTTAGCTTAGCTGAACTACGAAAAGTGAGTGAAGAAGGCGTAGCATTCCGCTCGCCCATCAATGGCGATGCCTTATTTTTATCCCCAGAACGTTCCATGGAAATTCAAGCACAATTGGGTTCGGATATTGTGATGATTTTCGACGAATGCACCCCCTATCCGGCGACTGTTGCTGAAGCCGAAACCTCAATGGAATTATCCTTGCGTTGGGCGCAACGCTCAAAAATTGCGCATGAACGCTATCGCCAAGCATCTGAATCCACAGCACTTTTTGGCATCGTTCAAGGAAGTGTTTATCCCGAATTGCGACAGCGTTCGGCAGAAGGTTTGCAAGCGATTGATTTTCCTGGTTATGCCATTGGTGGCTTGGCGGTAGGGGAAGAAAAAACCGAACGCGAGGAAACCTTAGCCGCCACCGTCTGCCATTTACCGCTTGATAAACCACGCTATTTAATGGGTGTCGGTACGCCGGAAGATTTAGTTGAGGCCGTGGCGCGTGGTGTAGATATGTTTGACTGCGTGATGCCAACGCGCAATGCCCGCAATGGTCATTTATTCACCCAATATGGCGACATTCGCATTCGTAATCAACAATATCGCCTCGACACCCGACCTTTAGATAGCGATTGTGGCTGTTATACCTGTCAACATTATTCCCGCGCCTATTTACGGCATTTAGACCGGCAAAAGGAGATCTTGGGCGCACGCTTAAATAGCATCCACAACCTTTATTACTACCAACAATTGATGCGCGAGTTGCGTGCCGCCATTGCCGTACAAGAGTTTGCCAACTTTCGGCGCAACTTCTATGCCAAACGCGAGCAATCTATGCCATAATCGCCGACTTTTAACCTTAGCGGAGAAATTTTATGTTGGACTTTTTCGTATCGAATGCGCTTGCCCAAGCCCCTGCGGCTGCTGAACCTAATCTTTTTATGAGTCTTTTGCCGCTCATTATTTTATTTATCGTCTTTTATTTCCTGCTGATTCGTCCACAAAACAAACGGATGCGTGAACATCGCGATATGATCAAAAACTTAAACAAAGGCGATGAAGTCTTAACTCAAGGTGGTACTTTAGGGCGCATTAAAGAGGTGCAGGAAAACTTTGTCATTCTGGAAATCACTGATTCACAAAATATTATCGTACAAAAAGTCGCCATCAGCAGCATGATGCCCAAAGGCACTATTAAAAGTGTTCGTGGCGAATAAGAATCGGCTTGGCTCTACAGGATAACTTTATGACTATTAACCAAAATTCTTTGCTCACGATCATCCTGGTGATGGGAGTAGCGACTGCAAGTGTTTTCTATAGCCTTCCCAATTTATTCGGGCAGAAACCCGTGCTGGAATTGCGTGCTGCTGAAGGGGACAGCGAAGCTTTACAACAACGGGTAGAAAAGCTTTTAGATCAAGCAGCTGTCACTTTACATAAAGCCGAGATAGATGCTAAAAGCAACGACTTACGCTTATTTTTTCCAGATACGGATCAACAGCTTAAAGCGGCTGACCTCTTGCGCCCGATTCTTTTACCAGAAGACATCAGTGTAACCTTAAATCTTTATTCACTGGTGCCGAATTGGTTGTCTAGTCTTGGTGGTAAACCTTTGAATCTTGGCTTGGATTTGCGCGGCGGTGTACATTTTTTATTAGAAGTTGATTTTGCAGCGGCGCTGAAACAATTACAAGATCGCACCTTAGAAGATGTACGCGCCTATCTTCGCGATGAAAATTTACGTTATAGCTTGATTACGTTGGATAAAGCCGGTGTCCTGCAAGTACGTTTTGCCGATAGCGAACTGCGTGATACAGCTTTTGAAAAAATTAAAGCCGAGTACCGCGATTTAAACTGGGAAAAAAATAATCAAGATGGCTTTTGGCTCTATGGCACCTTGACCGAAATGGCCATTGAGACTGAACGCAAAAGCATTATGGAACAAAACACTTTAACTTTACGCAATCGTGTCAATGAGTTGGGTGTGGCAGAACCTTTAGTGCAACAACAAGGTGCCACACGCATTGTCGTGGAATTGCCAGGCATTCAAGACCCGGCACGCGCCAAAGAAATCCTTGGTGCCACCGCCACTTTGGAATTTCGCTTGGTGCATGGTCAACCGGCGGATTGGCAAGAAGCCAGCCGTGGTCGCGTGCCACTGACGGCCAGATTGTATAAAGAGCGCAATGGCGATCCTATCCTTTTGAATCGGCAAGTTATTGTTACCGGTGATAACATCACCAATGCCTCCTCCGGCATTGAAGATCAGGAAGGCACAGCGGCGGTATTTATCAATCTGGATGGTGCAGGTGCGCGGCGCATGGGGGAAGTCACCAAAGATAATATCGGCAATCTCATGGCCGTGGTTTTTATTGAAAATAAAGTAGATTATGTCAATGTCAATGGCGAAGTCCAAAAACGCAGCCGTCGCGTCGAAGAGGTGATCAACGTTGCCACCATTCGCGACCGCTTAGACCGTCGCTTTCAAATTTCCGGCTTAGATAGCTCGGAAGAAGCACGGGATTTGGCCTTATTATTACGCGCCGGTAGCTTAAAAGCGCCGATGGAAATCGTCGAAGAACGCACCATTGGTCCAAGTTTAGGTCAGGAAAATATTGAGCGCGGTTTATTGGCTTTATTAAGCGGCTTTGTGTTGGTTTTGCTTTTTATGTTAGTACGTTACAAAATCTTTGGCTTATACGCCAATATCGCACTTTTAACCAATATTGTCTTATTAGTCGCCTTATTATCGTTATTGCAAGCCACCTTAACCTTACCTGGTATCGCCGGTATTGTCTTAACCTTAGGCATGGCCGTGGATGCCAATGTATTGATTTTTCAACGCATCAGGGAAGAGATTGCCAATGGCAACAGTCCACAAGCCAGCATTCATGTGGGATATGCCAATGCTATGTCCACCATTCTCGATGCCAACATCACCACCTTAATTGCCGCCATTGTTTTATTTAGCTTTGGTGCCGGCCCGATTAAAGGCTTTGCCATTACCCTGTCCCTGGGTATTTTAACGTCCATGTTTACTGCCATCATTGTGTCACGGGTTTTGGTCAATGCCACTTTTGGACAAAAAGCACGCATTGAAAAACTTCCTATCTAATTATTTTAATTAAAATTATGACAAAATTTCCTTTTTTGCTTCATCGCTACAAAGCCTTTGTTTTATCCGCAATTTTACTGTTCATCAGCATCGTCAGTTTAGCTTGGCAAGGCTTAAACTTGGGCATTGATTTTACCGGCGGCACGGTGATGGAAGTGATTTTTGAGCAACCGGTAGTTCTTGCCGAAGTGCGTGAAAAACTTGCTGAAAACAACATCAACAATGCCATAGCGCAATTTTATGGTGCCAGCACCGAGGTGATGCTACGCCTGCCGCCACAAGGTCAAGGCGCGGAAACCAGCGAAGCCGACACCGCCAGTCTGGTGCTCAAAGCCTTGGCCAGTTTTGGCAGCATCCAGGTGCAAAAGGTTGAATTTATTGGCCCGAATATTGGCAAAGAATTAACCGAGCAAGGCGTTCTGGCCTTATTATTCGCACTCGGTGGCATCTTGATTTATGTCGCTTTTCGCTTTGAATGGCGCTTTGCCGTCAGTTCCGTAGCGGCTTTATTTCACGATGTGTTGATCGTTATCGGTTTATTTTCTTTATTTCGCTGGAATTTTGATTTAACGGTTTTAGCGGCACTATTGGCGGTGATCGGTTATTCCTTAAATGATACCATCGTGGTCTTTGATCGCATTCGGGAAAATTTTCAAAAACAACGGAAGATTCATGATGTTACAGCACTAGAAACCATGAATACTTCCATCAACGACACCTTATCACGCACCGTGATCACCTCGTTGACCACGCTGTTTGTGTTATTCACCTTGCTTATTTTTGGCGGTAGCACCTTGCAAGGCTTTGCTTTAGCGCTGTTTCTAGGCATTGTCGTCGGCACCTATTCCTCAATTTTCGTTGCCAGTCCCTTAGCTTTGGCTTTAGGTGTCAAACGCGAGCATTTTCTGCCGAATCTGGATGAAGAGAATACCGCAAAAGACGAAGAAGTGCTTTAATTTTTACTTTACGAAAACAATTAGTTGGCAACGTCAGCACGCAGTTGGCGTTGCCTATGCAATCATTCACACCTGAAGATAACGGGTAATTACCGCTTCATCTAAAAGATTGATTCCACCGGCGACAGCAATTTCGCCGCGTTCCATCACCGCGATGTGTTGCGCAACTTGTCGGGCAAAGGGCAGTTTTTGCTCCACCAAAAGCACCGTGATAGCAAGCTCTTGCGTCAACTGTCGAATCACCTGGCCAATGCTTTGCACGATATTGGGTTGAATGCCTTCGGTTGGTTCATCTAATAACAAAATTTTTGGCGATAACACCAAGGCACGGCCAATCGCCAATTGCTGTTGCTGACCACCCGATAAATCCCCGCCCCGGCGTTGCCGCATTTCTGCCAATACCGGAAACAGTTGATAAATTTCTTTAGGAATCTTTTTGTTACCCACACGACCGGCCAAAGCCACCTGCAAATTTTCTTCTACGGTCAATAACGGGAAAATCTCTCGACCCTGCGGCACATAGCCTATCCCCAAACGTGCCCGCTGCTCCGGCATTAAGCGGCTTACAGATTGATTATTAAAGTAAATTTTTCCTGAAACTATCGGAATTAAGCCCATAATAGCTTTCAATAACGTCGTTTTGCCCACGCCGTTACGCCCTAATAAACAGGTGCATTGGCCTGCTTTGAGGCTTAAATTTACCTGACGCAAAATATGGCTGCCGCCATAAAACTGCTCGACATCGGTTATTTCAAGCATGTTCTTCCCCAAGATAGACTTCGATAACTTTCGGATCTTGCTGAATTTGTGCCATGCTGCCTTCGGCCAACACACTGCCCTGATGTAAAACCGTCACCCGACGGGCAATCGAGCGCACAAAAGCCATATCATGCTCAACCACCACCACGGCATGTTTGCCCGCCAACCGACAGAGCAGCTCAGCAGTATGCGCCATTTCTTCGGCAGTCATGCCGGCAACCGGTTCATCTACCAGCAAAATTTGCGGCTTTTGTAGCAACAACATGCCAATTTCCAACCATTGTTTTTGACCGTGCGCCAACGTACCGGCTTGTTTATAGGCAACTGCTGTTAAACCGATTTCTCTTAATACTTCTGCAATAATTTCATTTTCTTGCTGCTTACGCCACAACATTCCCCAGACCGATTTATCTTTGGCCGCCGCTAAAGCGAGATTTTCAATTACGGTTAGTGATTCAAAAAGCGTCGGTTTTTGAAACTTGCGGCCAATACCACCACGGGCAATTTGATATTCTTTAAGTTTTAGCAAATTGATTTTTTTAGCAAAAATCGCCTCGCCGCTGTCAGGCTGGATTTTTCCGGTGATAACATCCATCAAGGTCGTTTTGCCAGCACCATTTGGGCCGATGATGCAACGCAATTCGCCTGGATCAAGATATAAACTCAAATTATTCAAAGCCTTAAAGCCAGAAAAACTGACAGAAATATTCTCTAAATAAAGAATCGGACCATGGCAAGCTGCAGCGGCAGCGGCAAAATCAAGATCAGTCATCTTTTTGCTCCTTTTCTTCTTGAGACCTTTTTATAAACAAAGTCTTAATTTTTATCCACAACCCGGCAAAAACACCAACGATGCCTTTGGGTAAAAATAAGGTCACTAGGACAAATAAGCTCCCTAAAAAGAACAACCAAATTTCAGGCGCAATGCTCGTAAACACAGTCTTGGCGTAATTCACTGAAAAGGCACCAACTATCGCGCCATACAAGGTTCCGCGTCCGCCGACGGCCACCCAAATGACTTGTTCAATGGAATTTAAAGGCGCAAATTCTGAAGGATTGATAATGCCCACCTGTGGCACATACAAAGCACCGGCTAAACCGGCCAACATGGCGGAAATCACAAAGACGGTTAGCTTAAAAGATTCAACATGAAAGCCGGAAAAACGACTGCGACTTTCGGCCTCGCGAATCGCCAACAATACCTTGCCAAAAGCACCGCTGACCAACCATTGACAGGCCGCCAACGCCAGCAATAACACCAAACCCGAGATAAAAAATAAAGCGACGCGGGTCGTATCCGCCGTTAAAGAAAAGCCAAGAATATCCTTAAAATCGGTTAGGCCGTTGTTGCCGCCAAAGCCTAAGTTATTGGTAAAAAAGGCGAGCATTAAAGCATAGGTTAAGGCTTGGGTGATGATGGCAAAATACACGCCAGTGACCCGCGAACGAAACGCCAACCAACCAAAAGCCAAGGCCAAAAGACCCGGTACAAGCAAGGCCATTGCTAAAGCAAAAGGAAAAAAATCAAAGCCATGCCAAAACCAAGGCAGGCGATCCCAATTCAAAAACACCATAAAATCAGGTAACAGCGGATGGCCATATTGACCACGCTCGCCAATTTGCCGCATTAAATACATGCCCATGGCATAACCGCCAAGGGCAAAAAAAGCGCCATGCCCCAAGGATAAAATACCGGCATAACCCCAAATTAAATCAATGCTTAAAGCCAAAAGGGCAAAGGTTAAAAACTTACCCAATAAAGACACCATAAAAGTCGGCACATGGCCAAAGCTGCCTTCAGGAATCCATAAATTGCCGATGGGCACCCAGATGATAAGCAAGAACAATACTATAAAAATCAGACGGCTGACTGCGTTTCCCAATAATCTTTGGCTCAACATCGCTTACCCCGCCGCTGCCCGACTTTTATCGGGAAATAAGCCTTTTGGCCATTTTTGAATGAATAAAATTAAGGCGATCAACACCAAAACTTTGGCCAACACCGCCCCCGCCCAAGGTTCTAATAATTTATTTAAGACGCCCAAACTCAAAGCCGCGCTTAAAGTTCCCCACAGATTGCCAACGCCACCAAAAACCACCACCATAAATGAATCAATAATATAGGCTTGGCCAACATTCGGACCGACGTTGCCAATCAAGGCCAAGGCCACGCCGGCCACACCGGCCACACCGGCACCTAAGCCAAAGGTTAAAGCATCCACCCAACCAGCACGCACGCCGACTGCCCGCGCCATTGCGCGATTTTGTGCAACCGCGCGCACGGTAATGCCTAAGCGGGTTTGTTTGAGCAGCAACAACAAAAAAATAAATACCAACAGCGCCAAGACAATGATCGCCAAACGGTTGTAGGTTAAAGACAACATGGGATTGATAAGCCAGGAACCCGATAACCAATCGGGCAAAATAACCTGCTGATTCAAAGGCGAAAAAAGACTTCGCGCCGCTTGTTGCAAAATTAAGCTGATGCCAAAGGTTGCCAATAACGTTTCCAAAGGACGACCATACAAAAAGCGAATCACGCCACGTTCCATAATCACGCCCAAAAGCGCGGCAAACAAAAATGCCAAGGGTAAGGCAATGATAAAACTTATAAAAATCCACTCTGGGAACCACTGCTGCACCAGCCAAGTGGTATAAGCGCCAACCATGATAAATTCGCCATGTGCCATATTGATAACGCCCATCACGCCAAAAGTGATGGCCAAGCCCAAGGCGGCTAACAATAAAACCGAGCCTAGGCTGATACCAAAAAAAAGCTGCTCAACGCCTTTATAAATACTTGTTCGAAAACTTAATTTTTTAAGCGCATCGTTTGCTGCTAAACGCACTGTTTCCTGTTCGGTTGTGGCCAAAAGCCCTTCAACAGCACTATAAACAACGGGATATAAACTATCGCTTAAAAAGTTCAAGCCTGTTAATTGTTCTTCGCTATTACCTTGTAATAAATGTAAGCCCCATAATGTCTTTAACGCATGAAGAACCTTTGGATTTTTTTCTATTGTCAAACGGGATTCAACCACAGCGGTCAAATCTTGACTCAAGCGTTGATTTAATAATTGTTCGGCAGCTTGTTGACGCAACAATGGCGAAGGATCACGCAATTCTAATGCTGCCAAAGCATTACGAATCCGGGTACGCAAAACATTATTGATAGAAATAATTTTAACAGGTGCTTGAATAACAGTTTTTTGATCCGCCCATAGCATCCAGATGCCTTGTTTTTCTTCGGCTAATCTTTTGTTTTCATTAAGCTCTACTAAAGCCAGTCGTCCTTCTAAATAAGCACGCAATATCTGTCTAGCAGGCGTTGAAGCATCGGCAATCCATTGATCAACCAAGGCTGCTTTTGCTTTAAAGCCTCGTTTTTCAAAGGCTTCGATGATATTTTCTTCTTGAAATGGCGCAGCCATTAGCAAGCTGCTATAAAAACAAAGCATAAAAAGCGGTGCAAAAATGTGCTTAAACCCACGCATAACCCACTCCTTCAGGAAATCAGGCTTTGGTGCTTACCAAAACCTGAAATAAACAAATAGCTTAACTACTCATTACCGCCACAGCGCTCAGTAACAGTATTATAATTCCCACAGGCAATAGGCGGCGTCCAATCGGCGATTAAATCTTGGCTACCCGACAAATAATCCGACCAAGCATCGCCTTCGACAACCTTGTCGGTTTCCCAAACCACAGCAAATTGTCCATCAGCCAAAATCTCGCCAATTAACACCGGCTTAGTGATGTAGTGACTCGGCAACATTTTCGCTACGCCACCGGTTAAATTCGGCGTTTCTAAGCCAATAATCGCCTGACGCACGGCGTCAACCTCGGTTGTTCCAGCTTTTTCTACGGCTTTTACCCATAAATTAAAACCGACAACATGCGCTTCCATCGGATCATTGGTCACACGCTGATCACTTTTAATAAATTTATGCCATTGCTCAATAAATTCAGCATTTTCAGATGTATCGACACTCATAAAATAATTCCAAGCCGCCAAATGCCCAACCAAAGGCTTGCTATCCATACCCGATAATTCTTCCTCCCCCACAGAAAAAGCGATCACCGGAATATCTTCCGAACGCAGACCCTGATTACCTAATTCCCGATAAAACGGCACGTTAGCATCGCCATTGATCGTGGAAACCACCGCTGTTTTTTTACCTTGACTGCCAAAACGCTTGACTTGCGACACAATGCTTTGCCAATCGCTATGGCCAAAAGGCGTGTAATTGATCATGATATCCGCCGGTTTAACGCCAAGTGCTTGCAGATAGGCTGCCAAAATTTTATTGGTGGTGCGTGGATAGACATAATCGGTGCCCAACAACACCCAGCGCTCAACACCAAGTTCTTCGCGCAGATAATCCACAGCGGGAATCGCCTGTTGATTGGGCGCCGCACCGGTATAAAAAACATTGCGGGATGACTCTTCGCCTTCAAATTGCACCGGATAAAACAAAAGACCGTTTAACTCCTCAACCACCGGCAACACCGATTTACGCGATACCGATGTCCAACAACCAAAAATCACCTCAACACGGTCTTTTTCTAGCAATTCACGGGTTTTTTCCGCAAATAATGGCCAATTAGAGGCCGGATCCACCACCACGGCTTCCAATGGCCGACCCAATAATCCGCCCTTAGCGTTTTGTGCTTCTACCAACATCAGCATGGTATCTTTTAAGGTCGTCTCGGAAATCGCCATAGTTCCCGATAAAGAATGCAGCACGCCAATTTTAATCGGCGGTAAAGACTCTGCCCCAGCAGAGGTTGCCAAGAAGGCCAAAAGAACCAGTAAACGCTTCATAACACACTCCTTTTATTAAAGAACATCACAAACACCACAATTAAAAACCAACTATTTTTTTTCGTATCGCTTGCAATTTTTGCAAAGTAATTTCATGCACTTTGGCTTTGCTGGCCAAAATATGCGCTTGTAACAAAGCCGCCGCCGACATGGCATTTTTGGTCAAAAGGCGCTGAATAATCGCGCTATGTTCTTGATAAGTCAGTTGACAGCGCTGTTCATCGCTGAAATCTAAGCGTCGCACCAGGCGAATTTTTTCCGTAATTTGCTGATGCACTTTGAGCATTTCGACATTGCCTGCCAAAGCTACTAAAGTGGCATGAAATTGTTCATCTTGTTGAAAAACCGCCTCGGCAACTAAGGTCTGATCTTTATTGAATTGCCAAGTTTTTTCTAAAGCCACCAGCGCTTGAACTGGCAGATCTGCAACGATTTTTTCTAAGGCATGGCGTTCTAAAACAATGCGTAAATCATACAAAGCATCGAGCTTAGCGAAATCAAGCGCGGCTACCCGCCAACCTTGCCGAAATAAAGGCTCTACTAATCCTTCTTTTTCTAATTTTAACAAAGCGCTACGAACCGGGGTGCGGGAAATTTCTAAACGCTTGGCCAAGTCGTTTTCACTAAAGCGCTCGCCGGGTAAATAGTCAAAAGCAAAAATCGCTTGTTTCAACTGCCGATAGGCATAATCAACCAAAGAATTTCTTAGAAAATTCGTCTCAGTAGTAGCAATTAACTTTTTGTTTTCTAGCATAAATTATTAAGCATTGCTGATGATAAATAAAACATCGCCCGAGCGGATCGGCAGGCCAGGTTTCACCAAAAGATTGATAATTCCTGAGGTTGGCGCGGTGACGCTAAACTCCATTTTCATCGCTTCAATGATCACCACCACCTGATCTTTTTCAACGGCATCTTGATGATTTACCAAAATTTTCCAGATGCTACCGCTGATTTCTGCACAACAGCTTTCGCCTTCAACGGCAGTTGTCACAACATCCGTGGCAGCATTGGCATTACCTTCCGGTGCAGCAAAGGTTTGCCAATGCGCGACTTCTTCGGCAAAGGCTTTGGCTTGGGTGGCACGAAATTTAAGAATATCTTGTTCATTTTCTAGGAGAAATTTTTCATGTTCTGCCCAAGAAAAAACGCTATCCTCCAGGCGTAAACGTAGTCGTCCATGCCGAAAATCTTCGCGCAAGGTTAAGAGTTCATCTTCACTGACCGGATAAAAACGCACTTGATCAAAAAAGCGTAACAACCAGGGTTTGCCAGGCGTAAAATCTTGATTATGCGTGTAATGATTCCAAATCGGCAGCGTGCGCCCGACCAGTTGATAGCCGCCGGGCGATTCCATGCCATAGATGCACATATAAACACCGCCAATGCCGACGGTACTTTCGGCGGTATAAGTGCGGGCAGGATTGTATTTTGAGGTGACTAAACGATGGCGCGGGTCAATCGGCACCGCACACGGCGCACCGAGATAGACATCACCTAAACCCAAGACCAAATAGGAAGCAGAAAACAAGGTGTCAATCACTTGTTCTATCGATTCCAAGCCATTGATCCGACGTATAAACTCGGCATTACGTGGCAACCACGGCGCACTGCTGCGCACCGACTGTTGATAACGCGCCACGACTTCTAAAGTCGAGGAATCTTCAAAAGCCAAGGGTAAATACAAAATACGCGAGGGAATCGGTGGATAATCTGCCGATAAGTTTTCTTCTAGGGTCGCCAAGGTTTTCAATAAGAAAGCCCGATCACAGCGCAGCGGATCAAAGCGAATTTGCAAGGAACGCACCCCTGGCGAACGCTCAAACACGCCAGGCAAGTGTAAGTCGTCAAGCGCGGCCATCAACAAATGCACCCGCACCCTCAAGCGCAAATCTAATTGATTTTCCCCATATTCAATTAAGACATAACTATCGCCTGCCTGACGATAAACCACCGCTGGCCGTTTCGACGTTTCAGGCAAAATTTGCAATACGCATTGTTGTGATAAATCTTCTTTAATAATCGCGGCTTTGCTGCTCGGGTTCACAAAAAAATCGGGATGAAAATCAGGCGCTAAGGCGGCATCGCTAAACCATAATTCCCGTTCTCGGCGGTGCGTGCAGGCGGCGGCAAAAGCCACCGGCACAAATTGCACCGTATCGCTTGGCTTAAATTGGCCGACTTTCCACAGTTCGCTATCAATGATGGTCACCGGACAAACAAAGCCGCCTAAACTAGGTCCATCCACGGTTAAAATCACCGGTAAGTCGCCGGTAAAATTAACGGCACCAATGGCATAGACCGTATCGTGAATATTGGAAGGATGCAGACCGGCTTCGCCGCCATCGCTGCGGGTGAAACTTGGTTTAGGGCCCAGCAGCCGAATGCCTAAGCGATTGGAATTATAGTGAACTTCCCAAGCGGTATTAAAAAAGAGCGTAATAAAATCTTCAGTAAAAAAGTCCGGTGCGCCATGCGGACCATAGAGCACGGCAATGCGCCAATGCGTTGAAAAAGCTAATGCCGGCAGAGGCATCGGCAGCGTAACGCTGGCTGCTTCCGACTTTTTTTCCAAAGGCAACCGATCATGGGTGCGTAAGGGTTGACCATGCAGACCACCAAAACCGCCCAAGGCAAAAGTCGCTTTACTGCCAAGATAACGGGCGACGGCAAAACCTTCGGCAACAGCGAGATAGCTGCGGCAACCGGAAAGCACTTTACCCATCGCCAAAACTTGTCCGGCTTTGACCACAACCGCTTGATTCCATGGACAAGGTTCATCATCCAAAGTGGCAGCGCTCGGCGCACCGCTTAAGGCGATCACCGTATCCTGTAAAAATTGCAAGGTTGCGCCGATCAAGGTGCATTCCAATGCCGCTGCTGTCGGCGAATTACCAAGTAAAACATTGGCTAAACGTAGCGCATAAGCATCCATAGGCCCCGATGGTGGCACGCCAATGTCCCAAAAACCGACGCGGCCGGGATAATCCTGAATGGTTGTGTAGGTGCCTGGCGAAAGCACCTGAATGGCGGCGGGAATATAGGAAAAATTTTGCAAAGTCGTGGTGGAAAATTCACCTTTGGCATAAAAATCGCTGGCCAAAATTGCCGCGAGATATTCTTGATTGGTGGTAATGCCTTGTAAACGCAGATTTTCTAAAGCCTGCTGCAACTTCGCTAATACCGCCTCGCGATCTTCGGCATAGGCAATGACTTTGGCGAGTAATGGATCAAATAAACTGCTGACCTGGCTGCCAGTTTCCACCCAAGTATCCACGCGCACGCCTTGCGGCCAGTCCACGTATTGCAACGTTCCTGCTGACGGTTGAAAGTCTTTCAACGGGTCTTCGGCATAAAGACGCACCTCAATGGCCGCGCCTTGTTTTTCCGGCAGCGTGGGCAGCGGCAAAAAAGCCGCCTCCAATAACATCCATTCAATTAAATCAATATTATAAACGGCTTCGGTGATCGGATGTTCCACTTGTAAACGGCTGTTGACTTCCAAAAAATAAAACTGCTCGGCCTTCACATCAACAATAAATTCAACAGTTCCCGCCGAACGATAACCGACCGCCTGCATTAAATCCCTTGCCGCCTTGGTCATGGCTTGACGCAATTTTTCACTGACACCCGGCGCAGGTGTTTCTTCAATGACTTTTTGTTGACGGCGTTGCAAAGAACAATCGCGTTCGCCCAAAACCTGAATCTGTTGACCATCACCAAAAATTTGCAGCTCAATGTGCCGTGCTTCGGCCACAAAACGCTCCACAAAAACGCCACCATCGCCAAAAAAACGCGCCCCTAAACCGGTCACCCGCGCAAACGCCGCTTGCAAACTTTCGGCATCATCGCAACGCGACAAACCGATGCCGCCACCGCCCGCTGTGGTTTTGAGCATCAAGGGGTAACCAATTTTTTCCGCCGCTGCCAAGGCTTCCGTCACATCGGTCAAAAGGCCACTGCCCGGGGTGAGTGGTACGCCCACTTGTGCCGCCAACGCCCGTGCTTGGTGTTTTAAGCCAAAGGTGCGGATTTGTGCCGGTGTCGGGCCGATAAATACCAGTCCTTCTTGGGCGCAACGCTCGGCAAAATCGGCATTTTCGGCCAAAAAACCATAGCCAGGAAAAATCGCCTCGGCCTTGGCGGCTTTAGCAATTTCCAAAATTTGGGTTTGATTGAGATAGGTTTCGGCCACGCTGTCGCCGGACAATGGCCACGCCTCGGCCTGACGCACATACGGGGCGCTCGCATCCAAGCGATGATAAATAACGATAGGCGTGATGCCCAAACGCGCAAAAGTGCGCAAGGCACGGCTGACAATTTCCCCACGATTGGCAATCAAGACCCGCTTAAACATTGGTAACTCCTGAAGAAATTTGCGAATGACAAAAAGCCCGCCAGCCGCCAAAAGCGCTGATGTCCGGGGCATCGTGCAATGCCTGTGGCTCCACGATAAAACCTTTCAGCGCTTGACCATCGGCCAAAAACAGCGTGCCAACGCCCAAGGGCGGAGGAATGGCGGCGACAAAACGGCCAAAATTCAACATTGATAAGCGATAGACTTCCACGGCAATAGCCACGCCATCGTCGGCAACGCGACAGAGGCCAGGTTTGGGCGGCGTAGTCGTTAGGGCATAAAGCCGATATTCGGCAGTGGTGATATTTTCTTCAATAAATTCAGCATTTAAATCCAATAATTCCTGATGGAGCGGCATTCCGCGCAAATGTGCGCCAACCACTGCCAACAACACAGTGTTTTCATCTACGTTTTTAGGCACGTCTTTGGATTCACGCACGTTTTCCCTCAGCTTCTCCGCACGGTTCTCAACCAAAGCAGAGGCATAAGATTGTCCCGTCGCCCCCAAAGGCAAGTCCCGTGCGGCTTGCCAATTTTTTCCAAAAGTCAACAACGCCGCTTCAGAAAAGGCTTTGGCAATCAAAGTAATACCAAAAGGCAAACCATTGCTGCGAAAAGCAAACGGCAGCGCCAATGCCGATAAATCAGCCAAATTGACAAAATTGGTGTAAGTGCCAAGACGTTGATTACTAGACAAAGGCGCAGCCGCAACCTCAGCCAAAGTTGGACAAGTCACCACACTTGGCACCAGTAAGGCATCGACTTCTAAAAAGATTTTGTTGATGGTTTGCAAAAGTTCCTGCTGCCGATACTGATCAGCAAAGGTCTGCATGGCCGTCATGGTTTTGGCCGGTGCCAAAATGTCTCGCAATAAAGGTTCTAAAGCACTTTCAGGAAGTTGTAGATATTTTTCCACTGCCCATTGCCGCTCGGCCAGCCAACTGCCTTCGTATAACAAAGCTGCTAAAGCATAAAGCGGCGAAAAGTCTATTTTTTTCAAAGTAAAACCCAGATCGTCAGCTTGCTGTACGGCTTGGGAAAACAACACTTTAGCTTCGGCATCGTCATGCCATTGCGGATTACTTGGAATAGCCAATATTTTGATTGCTTTGCTTTTTTTATCAGCTGCTTGACGACTAAAACTATCTGCGTCATCAACACCTTGGGCAAGCGAAAACACCAGTTCGGCATCGGCCACGGTCAGAGCAAAAATCGACAGACAATCCAAAGACCGACAGGCCGGAATCACACCGGCGGTGGACAAAAGCCCGCGTGTTGGTTTTAAGCCAAGGATATTATTGAAAGCTGCTGGCACCCGACCCGAACCAGCCGTATCGGTTCCCAAACTAAACGGCACCAAACCGCGTGCAACCAAAGTGGCTGAACCAGCGCTAGAACCACCGGCAATATGTTGATCAGAAAAAGCATTTTTTACCGCGCCATAAGGCGAACGGGTGCCGACCAAACCCGTCGCCAATTGATCAAGATTGCTTTTCCCCAAACAAATGGCACCGGCGTTTTCCAATTTTTGCACTACAAAAGCGCTCTTTGCCGGTTGAGAGTGCAGCGCCGGACACGCTGCCGTGGTTGGAAAACCTTCAACATCAATATTATCCTTAACCACAAAAGGCACGCCAAAAAGCGGAAAATCGGCAAAATTTTGCGAAAGTTGCCAACGTGCCAAGCGATTTTCGACCGCCTGAGTCAATGCCTCCGCTGCAATGATAGCCAGCCAATCGCTGCGAGCGGCTTCGGCTTGCAAGCGCTTTTGCCAAACACCGGCCATCTCACGCAACCGATGCGGATCGTCTTGATAAAAGTGGCGATAATCGCTGATAGTAAAACCTTGAATATCCATATTTTTATTTCGTAATGGCAAAAAATACGCGCAACCGCCATCGGTCAACCGAAAAGCGGCTTTGGGATACAAGTATGAAAAAATTATGCCAACTTCAAAGTTTTGTCGGATCTATTTTTAGAAAATTGTTTTACAAACATTTTTTAATTTTCTCACGCAATAGCAGCAAAAAATTTATCAAGGCAGAGGCATAGGAAATAAGACTAGGCATCGGTAGCCACCAATCGCACTAGCCGGCAGCGGCAAAATTGGCAATACTGAAGTGCGCTTTATTTTTTATTTTGAGAGGACGAACCATGCTTGCCGACTTACAACAGCGTTTTGTACATCCCAATGTGCATTTTTATCAAGACGATAGCGGACTAATTTATTTACAGGTGACTACTGCACATTGCGAGGCTTTAATTTCATTATATGCCGGTCAACTCTTAGCTTTTCGCCCAAAAAATCAAACACAAGACCTCTTATTTGTCAGCGAAAAGGCTTACAAAAGCCCAGGCAAGGCGATCAAAGGCGGTGTGCCCGTTTGCTGGCCATGGTTTGGCGATGCGCCAGCAGCATTGCCTGGCAAAAATCCGGCGCATGGCTTTGTTCGTAGCCATTGGTGGACATTAAAAAGCATTGAAAATAAACAAGATAATTTAACGATTCAGCTTAATCCCAAGACAGAGGCATTGGCGGCGGCAGGCTTTGATCATTTATCCTTAACCTTAACCCTGCATCTCGGGGAAAGTTGTGAATTGATTTTAGAAACTTGCAATCATAGTTCTGAAAGCATAACTTTAAGCCAAGGTTTTCATAGTTATTTCTCAATTTCTGATGTTAAAAATATCGAATTACAAGGCTTCGCTGGCAAAAATTATCTCGATAAAACCAAAAACTTTGCGCTATTAAACGATGCCGAAGAACCAATTATTAACCAAGAAATTGACCGCATTTATCTTGAATGCGCTGAAGGTATTACCATGATAGACAAAGGTTTTTCTCGCCGTCTAACCATTCACAGCAATAGCGCCAATATCGTATTATGGAATCCTTGGCAAGAGAAAGCCGCTGCCATGGCCGACTTCAGCGATGAGGAATATCAAAAGATGCTCTGTATTGAAAATATTCATGCCAATCAAGCCAATATCACGCTAGCGCCAGGCGCGAGTCTTTGTTTAAACGCCCATTTTGAACTGTCGCCGCTCTAAACACACAGTTAAATACTTCACGATAGATTAACAAGCAACGAAAAATATATTTCGATATGAACTTTCAAGCACCCAATACATTAGTTGAACAATTTCAACAACTAATACAGGAATTGTCAGCACAAATTCTTGGACAAGAAACCTTTGTTGAACGCTTACTTATTGCCTTATTAGCCGATGGGCATTTATTGGTAGAAGGTGCGCCTGGTTTAGCAAAAACCACGGCTATCAAAGAATTAGCCAAGCGCATTGAAGGCAGCTTCGTCCGCATTCAGTTCACCCCGGATTTATTACCAGCAGACATCACCGGCAGCGACATTTACCGGTCACAAACTGGCGAATTTATCTTCCAAGCCGGACCTATCTTCCATCAGATTGTTTTAGCAGATGAAATCAACCGCGCTCCGCCCAAAGTTCAATCGGCGTTATTGCAAGCCATGGGGGAACGTCAGGTCAGTGTTGGCGGTAAAGATTATGCCCTACCGCCTTTATTTTTGGTGATGGCGACACAAAACCCTTTGGAACAGGAAGGTACTTATCCTTTACCCGAAGCGCAGTTAGATCGTTTTTTATTGTATGTGCGCTTGGGGTATCCCAATGCTGAACATGAAAAAGCGATTTTGCGCTTGGCCAGACAACAGATTAACAAACCTTCAGAAATCACCATTCGCTTAACAGAAAACGATATTTTTCAAGCACGTCAAGCTATGCAAAACCTTTATTGCGCCGAAGCCTTAGAAGAATATCTGGTACAATTGGTGATGGCTACCCGTCATCCTGAAAAATATGGTCAAGATTTAGAAAATATTTTGGCCTATGGTGCCAGTCCTCGCGGCAGCATCGCTTTAGAACGCACTGCCCGTGCCCGCGCTTGGTTGCAACGCCGTGATTATCTTGCGCCGGAAGATATTCAAGCCTTAGCCTCGGATGTATTGAGTCATCGCATTGGCTTAACCTATGCCGCTCAGGCGAATGGCTGGACAGCGCGTCAAGTTATTGACACGCTTCTAAAAAGAGTACCTGTTGTCTAAAATTTTAAGGGTGAAGCAATCATGATCAACCCGCGCATTACGGTGCAAAGCGAAACCTTATTAAAAACACGAAGCTGGGCTAGCACTTTACGATTAAAACCAAATAGTTTAGCGCATCTGGATGGCCAACACCGCGCTAAACGTGTGGGCAATGGCATGGAGTATTTTGATAACCGCCCCTACCAAAGCGGTGATGATATTCGGCATATTGATTGGCGTTTAAGCGCACGTCATACCCAAGCATACTTAAAAATTTTTCAAGAAGAACGGCAAATGCCGGTTCGCATTTTCTGTGATTTATCAGAAACTTTAGCTTTTGCTAGTCAAGGCATCTGGAAGCGTGTGCTGGCGGCAGAAGCTGCTGTAGCTTGTGGCTGGATGGCGATAAATCAAGGGGATAGTCTGGCGGCTTTTGTCTATCGGCATCCCGATGCGCAAAGTTTGTTAAAGCACCGGCGCGGGGAACAGGCAGTTTTGCAGTTAATTGATAACTTAGTCAAATTTGGTCAACCAGCGACAGGAAAAAATCTAGCGCCTGCCTCCATTTTTACCGAGACATTGGCTTTAACTTTGCAACAATTTGCGCGTAAAGGTCAGCCTTTGCTGCTCATCAGTGACTTTAGCGCCGTTGATTTTTGGTATCAACAACTACCCATTTTAGCCAAACAAAGTCAAATAATTTTAATAAAAATCAATGATATTCTTGATGAAGAATTACCACCACCTGGCGCTTATACCTTACAGATAAAAAACAAACCTCACTTTTTATCTTTGCGAAACAAGAATGAACGCTTATTTTTCCAAGAAAAATTGACGGAACAACGGCAAAAATGGCAAAGTTTCTGTCAACAATGGCAAATTCAGAGCATCAACCTCAAAACTAGCGATGTATTAGCGCAAGTCTTACCACGGTATTTTCCATCTAGTTCTCGCTCTGCTATGCGAACTAACCGGTTAAATATGCTATGAATCGAGAAGAAGAAATTTTAAGTCAACTACTTGACATTCAACGTGATTACTTGCCGAGTGAACCGCTATTTTGGCCGCCTGCACCAGGTTGGTGGCTGGTGCTTTTTTTCGGTTTATTGCTGTGCTTGTTGATCTTCTTTTTTCTTTATCGAAATCTTAAAAAAAGACAAGCAAAAACAAAGTTTTGGCAAGAAATTGAACAAGAATGGCAAACCTTGAAAAAAATGGCCGACGATAACAAAAAGTTTTTTTATTACAGTCTTTTTGTTCGCAAACTAACCAAAGCGCTGTATGGCGCTTCCTCTGCCAGTTTACAAGGTCAGGCTTGGCGTGATTTTCTGCAACACAGTGCCGGCAAGGACTTTGCCTTACCCGCAGATTTTTCTTGGGAGGAAGGGCTGTATCGCGCAACGTCATCAACGGAGCAGTCTTGGTTTTTTATTGTAGATCAATGGATTGAACAGCAAAAGCACTTAAACAAGCCGATGCGCAGTAATGGATGGCAGAAGATAAAATAAGGTCAATAATCGCGCCTTATCGCCGCGACGATGCGAGTAAAGTGTCGGATCTTGCCAAGTACACCAAGTGCTATCGACAATGCTTTGCACACCTGCATTTAACAATTGCCAACGCAAAAGCGCAGGCAAATTTAACCAATAATGATCAGCACTGGTTTTATCTTTTTCAAAGAAATTTTCATAATCTTTTGATTGTGAAAGAAATGAATTAAGCACCAGTGCATCCACCTGATAATGCCGAATGCCGGCACCGATCCAAGCATAGATATTTACATCCAGGATTTTTTCTGCTTTATCTTTTTGAGAAGCAAGTTTTTTTCTCAAGGCTGTTACTCCCTCGGCGATGATATTGGCCGAAGCTCCTCGCCAACCGACATGCAATAAAGCAATCGCCGGTAACATTGCTTCTCCCAAGGCAGAGGCATAAAGCGCAACCGAAAAACAATCGGCAGTGCGAACGGCTAAAACTTTCCCTGGTGTTTGGGTAAAAGCGCCATCGGCTGCTGGTAAAAGCGCATTTTCCTGATCCACATCGTAGAGTATTGACCCATGCACTTGTTTTAACCAGATAGGTGCTTGGGGTAAAAGTAAGGCTGTGGTTAAGCGTTCGGAAGCCTCTATGTCAGCCAATTTTTCGCTGTTAATATCATGCTTTTCTTGGAAGATTTTATCAACGAGATATAACTTGGCATCAGGAAATAAAATCACTTCACGCATATTTTATCCACGCGCACACCAAATTCTGCTAAATGCTTTTGCACTGGCCGCAGACTATCCATAATCCATTGTTTTCTTGAATTATTTTCTAAGGCTTTCTGTCGCCAAACCTCAGGAAAAGTCAGCCCACTATAGGCATAAACCTCTTTTGGCGGATAAAAAAAGACTTGCAAAAATTCTTTAAGCACGGATTTCATAACCAACTGTAAAAAAAGACGTTGCGGCATCCGAATGTCTTGCAAGCGATGTTCGGTAAAACTTTTCGCTGCCGCAATATGCCGCGCTTCATCCATCATGTGAATTTTGGCAATTTGTCGCACGGCGGGACATAATTCGCTTTTACTTTGATGAATGGCACGGTTTAAGCGGTCAGATAATTCTTCCCCTAACCACACGGCCAACCAAAATAATACACTGTTAAATGGTGCTTGTTGTCCTAACCAATGCGCAAAGCGTTTTTTGCGGAAACGGCTTGCTATCAAAGGCAAATTTGTCGTTTGTAAGGCTTGTAAAAACATTAAACTATGGCCTGCTTCTTCCCGCAATTCATGCAAACGGTAGGCATAAAGGTTATCGTGTTCGGCGTTGCTTAAATTTTCGGCAATGCGTTGCATCAATAAACCTTCTACCCATAAACCGGCCTGCAAAAAATGCATAAACTCATAACGCGACAACATTTTTTGTTGTTCTTCCGTTAATTGTATAAAATCAGGATGACCATAGAGACTTAACAGCGACGGCGGCAACCACCAGGCGTTTTCGTCATGCAAGCTATTGAAGTCTATATCAGTTAAAGGGTCACGGTACGGCAAACTGGCTTCACTCAAATGCCGCATCAACATTGGCATCTTCATAAGAAAAGTGGCTGATGAAAAAACCGTCAGTTTAACTGATAGCAAGGAAGTGACGCAAAAAAATTCGCAAAAACTTGCCGAGAGAAAAAAAGTTTGCTATTTTTCACGGCTTGTCACTGGAGAAATGCCGGAGCGGTTGAACGGGCTCGCCTGGAACGCGAGTATAGGGGCGACTCTATCGAGGGTTCGAATCCCTCTTTCTCCTTATCCCTCCCTTCCTATACCGTCCAATAAAATCTTTTTTCATTTCTTGTTCAAACACTTCTTCCTTTCTTTCGTCCAAAGCCATACCAAGAAATCCTTGCCCAGCCGACGCGAATGACAGTAGATTTGACAGTAGCTTTTCCTTTGACAAAAATCTACT
>CAYWWW010000009.1:1929-118684 GCA_964462205.1 uncultured Cardiobacteriales bacterium | reverse complement strand
AACCGGAAGTCATTGAACCGGAAGCGATAAAACCGGAAATCATTGAACCCGAGGCGATAAAACCGGAAATCATTGAACCCGAGGCGATAAAACCGGAAATCGTCGAACCCGAAGTGATAGAACCGGAAATCATTGAACCCGAGGCGATAAAACCGGAAATCATTGAACCCGAGGCGATAAAACCGGAAATCATTGAACCCGAAGCGATAGAGCCGGAAGTCATTGAACCAAAACAAGAAATAACTTGGTCAAGCGATCGGGAAGCGGCTTTAGCGCTGTTTGAGAAAAGCGATAGCTTACGCCGTCTGCAACCCACGCCACCCGAGCCTGCGCAACCACCAGCAGTTGGCAGCCAAGAAGAAGATTTCGCGGATTTAAGTTATGGCGACCGTATCGCACAGATTTTGCAGATAAAGTGGCGAGAAAGCAGTCCGTTTATTCCGCCAACTGGCCGTTGCCGAGTAGCCATTAACATCAATCCAGGTGGTTATAGCCGATTTTTAGAAGTTATTGATCGCGACTGTGATTTTCCCAGGAATTATCATCCAGAGCTACGCGCCGCTATAGAAAAGGCCAATCCTCTGCCAGTGCCGCCAGAGGCGTTTATCGGTCGGGTGGTGATCTGTTTTGGTTGTGGGGGAAGTCGTTGAAAGGTTTTTATGGGGGTTTTTATGGGGAAGGCGATGAAAAAATGCCGGAAAGAGGACTCGAACCTCCACGGATTGCTCCACTAATACCTGAAACTAGCGCGTCTACCAATTCCGCCATTCCGGCAAAAGAAGCGGCGAATGTATAGATCAAGGTATTATTTGTCAAGTTTGTTATTGCGGCATTGCGATGCCGCGAAAATAATTTATTTAATTGTTTCATTTTTAGAGATATTTCATGCAGAAACCAGAATCAGGCTTGCCCGCCGAAGACCCTTTTAAGGAGCGGGAAGCGGAAAAATATACCTCACCCATCGCCAGCCGCGAATACCTGTTGGGCTTGATGCGGACTTTGGCAGCGCCGCTGTCCTATGAGGATTTTCTTGAACAATTACAATACCAAGACCCTGAGCAGCAAGAAGCACTGCGTCGGCGTTTGAAAGCCATGTTGCGCGATGGTCAAGCGATTTTGAATCGTCAGCAGCGCTATTTGCCGGTCAATCAGGAAGATTTAATTAGCGGTCGCGTGGTGGCCAATGCCGATGGCTTTGGTTTTTTAGTGCCTGATGTCGCCGATGATCAAGGCGATATCTTTTTGAATCATCGGGTGATGCGCGGTTTGCTGCATGGCGACCGCGCCGTGGTGCGGATTACCGGCCTCGATCATAAAAATCGCCGTGAAGGTGTATTGGTTGAGGTGTTGGAACGGGCGCATCAGGAAATCATTGGCCGCTTGCAAGAAGACAACGGCATTTATCTGGTAAAACCAGAAAACAATCGCTTGCATTTAAGTTTTTTGGTGCCGGAAAAAGCGCTTCACGGCGCAAAAGTCGGTCAAATGGTGCGTTTGCGCATCGTGGAACAGCCCATTGCCAAACATGATCCTATCGCCGAAGTGCTCGAAGTGCTCGCCGAAAGCAGTGGCGTGCAGCAAGTTATTGCCATGGCCATTCACACCTATCATTTGCCGGAAGCCTGGCCAGAAGCCGTGGTGCAGGCGATAAGCACCATGCAGGAAGAAGTTGCCGAAAGTGCCAAAAACGAGGCGAAACGCAAAGACTTACGGCATCTGCCTTTTGTCACTATTGATGGCGAAGATGCCAAAGATTTCGATGATGCGCTGTACGTGGAGGCGCGTTCGCGCGGCTTTCGGCTCTGGGTGGCCATTGCCGATGTTGCCTATTACGTCACTCCTGACAGCGTCTTGGATCAAGAAGCGCTGAAACGCGGCACCTCGGTGTATTTTCCCAGCAAAGTCATCCCGATGCTGCCGGATATTCTTTCCAATGGCCTGTGTTCGTTAAAACCGAAAGTGGACCGTTTGGCGATGGTGGCTGAATTGTGGTTTGACCACAGCGGTCAGATGAAACGCTCAACTTTTTATCCGGCGGTGATTCACTCCCAGGCGCGGCTGACCTACACCCAGGTGGCGGCATGGCTGGAAAGTGATTTTCAGCAGAATTTTCTGCCAGAACAAAAGGTTCTGGAAAAACCCTTGCGTGACCTTGAGGCGCTGTATCGTTTACTCAATGCTGCACGCAAAGCGCGTGGTGCCTTGGATTTCGATACCGTGGAGTCGCGGTTTTTATTTAATGACCAAGGCGAAGTCACGGCTTTGGTGCCAGTGTCGCGGAAAATTTCGCATGGTCTGGTGGAGGAGTGCATGATCGCCGCCAATATCGCCGCTGCGCGCTTTTTGAAACGGCAGAAAATTCCGGCCTTGTATCGCGTCCATGAGCCACCGGATAAGCAAAAACTCGAAGATTTGAAAAAGTTTTTACTGGAAATCGGTTTTCCGGCGACCTTCAAAAAACTTAAACCCGAACCCAAAGAATTTGCAGAATTATTGCGCCTGGCTTCGGAGCGTCCTGATGCGCATTGGCTGCAAACGCGCTTGCTGCGGGCGTTGACGCAAGCGGTCTATAGCGGCGACCGCAAACTTGGCCACTTCGGTTTGGCTTTGGAAGATTATGCGCATTTCACCTCGCCGATTCGCCGTTATCCAGATTTATTGGTGCATCGGGCGATTCGCTTTGCCTTGACGCGCACGCCGTTCCAAAAATATCGCTATCAAGAAGCGGATATGAAAACTTTTGGCGATCATTGCTCGATGACCGAACGCCGCGCCGATGAGGCAACTCGCGATGTCACCGCAGTGCTGAAATGTCAGTATATGCTTGATAAATTAGGTGAAGTCTTTGAAGGCGTGGTGGTCAGTGTCACCATTTTTGGGCTTTTTGTGGAAATGGATGAAGTCTATGTTGAAGGACTGATTCACATCAGCAATCTTGGTGCTGAGTTTTATCATTTCGATCCCATACAACAAGTGCTGATAGGCGAACGTTCCGGGCATAGCTATCGCATGGGCGATGTAGTCACCGTGCAAGTAGCACGGGTCAGCGTGGAGGAGCGAAAAATTGATTTGGCGCTATGGCAGGAAAAAAATACCGAAGTGACCGCCAATAAACCTAAAAAATCGCGTAAACGCCGCCGCTCGTAAATTTTTTACTTTCTTTTATGGATAATAAAAACAAAACTTTTTGGCTCTATGGCATTCATCCTATTGCCACACTGTTGCTGCGTCAGCCGGAACAATTCACCCGTTTATGGTATTGCAAAGACGATTCAGCGCGTATTGCCGAGCTAAAAGTCCTCTGTCAGCAATATGGCATTGTCTGTGAAGCGGTGGGCGAAACGGCGATTGCAAAGCAAGTTGGCGCGGTGCTGCATCAAGGGGTGATCGCCCACTATCGGCCAAAGCCTTTGCCTGGCCTGGGGGATTTGCCGGAGCTGATTGAAAAATTTTCCCTGGAGACCCAGGAACCACCGTTTTGGTTGCTTTTGGATCACATTCAAGACCCGCACAATTTTGGCGCTTGTTTACGCAGTGCGGCGGCATTTGGCGTACACGGGGTGATTTTTCCCAAATATGACAGCGCGCCTTTATCGGCGACAGTTTATAAAACCGCGAGCGGCGCTATCGGCGTTTTGCCTTTGGTGCAGGTCAATAATTTGGCGCAAAGCATGGAAACTTTGTCGGCTTTGGGTATCGAATTATGGGGCTTTGCCGGTGAGGCCACGGAAGATTTTTCGCAACTGCAAGATTTGCAACAGCCTTTGGCTTTGGTGTTGGGTTCGGAAGGCGAGGGCTTGCGTGCTTTAACCCGCAAGCGCTGTAGCCGTTTAGTGGCGATTCCTTTGGCCAAGTCTATCGAAAGTCTCAATGTGTCCACAGCGACGGCGATTGCCGTCTATGCCGTGCGCCAAGGCAGGCAGCGGATAAAACCGACTTAAAATTCGTTGTATTCCCAATCCAAAATGACTTCACCAAAATGGCTTTTCATGAGGTCGAGCAGTTCAACAAACGGCGGATAATCTTTTGCCATCACCTGCAACACAATATCCGCCGCTTGCGAAAAATTGCCTTCATCCAGATAGCCACCCTCTTCACTAAATCGCAGGCCAAAGTTTTGTATTGCATCACCGTACTCGTTTTGGTACTGCGTATTGTTGAAGGAGATGTCTAGGTAAAAGTCTGTTTTTATTTCCTCTCCAAAAGCTGCTGCGACTTCGCCGGCGGCAATGTTTAGGCTATACATAATACCGGTAAAATGATTGGTATCTTGCGGTCGGCCTTCGCTTTCATAGTGATTTTCAAAGGAAAAAGCGATAGACAAGCCATCCACGCCATGTTCTTGGATCAAGTCAATAGCAGAGGAAAAGTTTTCTATAGGCATATCTTTTATTCTTTCTATCGTGGTGTCATCCAAGTAACGCTTGCTGCGTAATGCTTGTAAAAATGCAATGACGCGCTCTGTAGTAATGCGTTCTGGGGTTTGAATGCGCAGCCATAAATCCATACCACCGCTCATGAGCTTCTCCAAGATTTTGTTAAAGACCTGGTAAGTATAACTTTTACTGCAAAAGTCTCGAATGGCCTTTTTGCTTCCGTGGTAATAAGGCTGCAAATGGTGTTACATTGCTTTTTTTCATTTTTTATGGGGCTTTTTTTAGTGCTTAGGGTTTTTTAGGCCGCTAGGCTAAGTCTTTTTTTGTTTTTGAAAGGAAAAAGTTATGCCAATTACTCCCTTCCATCTCGGTCCTGGTTTGCTTGCAAAAGCCGTTTTCCCGCAGCAGATAAGTCTTAGTGTTTTTGCCTTTAGTCAAGTCGTTATGGATATTGAAGTTGTGGGAAGGTTTTTATTAAACATGCCAACCCTGCACGGTTTTTCTAATTCGTTATTGGGAGCGACGCTGTTGTTTTTGCCGAGCCTGCTGCTAGGACGATTCTTAAGTCTTTATTTTTTAAGGTGGTGGAATAGGCAGTTAAGTCCGCAGCAGGCGCATTTTCTCGCCGTCATACCGGTGATTTCCTGGTCGGCGGCTGTGGCTGGTGCCGGCTTTGGTGTGTATTCGCATTGGTTTTTAGATGCCATCATGCACGCCGATGCGCAAGTGTTTTGGCCGTGGGCGACGGACAATCCGTTTTTGGGTTGGTTATCTATAGAGCAGTTACAGCTTTTTTGTCTGCTGTCTGGGGGCTTGGGTTTGCTTATCTGGGGGTTGCAGTGGTTGCTGGTGCGGCAGCAGTAAAACCTCGGTGCGGCTTGGCTACTTATGGGTAAAAATTTTATGGGAAAATGTTTTTAGCGAATCCTTTAGCGTACTTCGTGTTTTTCCCCCTGTGCAATAATAAAAATGCCCCGTTTCTTGGCAAAAAGAACGAGGCATTGCTTTTAATAACAAATACTTATAAAAAATCAACCTGCAATATGCCAAATCCAGGTGCTGTGGCTAAAATGGCTACCGATCTCGCTTAAAACCAGCACGACGAGAACGAGCACACTGGCACTCACACTGTCACGAAATAAACGATTGTGCCAAATAGATTTTTTCCCTTCTTTCATATAGACCTCACTTCAATATTAAAAACCAAACATTAAGATAATCTAATATTAGAGTTTCATAATAAAAAAGCAAGTAAAATTTTTTTCTTTTGGTTTCTTTGCGACGCTTTTTGCCAGCGTTTTTACAAATTCATTTTTGTAATAATTTTTTAATCAACGAGTTGTCTTGGTTTTTGCATTTCTAAAAAGCGAATGCTAAAACCGGCATCGGGATGCTGGCCAAGGCTTTGTTGGAGATGTTCCAAAAGCGGCGGCAGCGTGTCAGCCACAGGCCAGGGCGGATTGAGCAGTAAAAGCCCGCAGCCATACATGCCCGGGTGGCTTTTGGGATAGGGCCAAAAGCGCACATCCAGGGCTTCCGGCCAGGGCATCTTACTGATTTGTTCCAAGAAAGGTCGTGCTGTGTTGCCAAGCAATGGATACCAAATGGCATAGACTCCGCTCGGAAAACGCTTATAGCCAATAGTTAATGCTTTGATAATATTTCTAAATTCAAAATGTTGATCATACGGAGGATCAATAAAAATCAAACCGCGTTTTTCCTCAGGCGGCAGGTAGGTGTGAAAGGCGTGATAGCCATCGCCACAGCGCAGTTGTTGGTGTTTCTTGCTCAGTGCTAGTTTTTGCCAATCCTGCTTAAGATCAAGAAAGACTTTTCCTTGTTGCTCAATGCTTATCAGGCGGTCTTGTGGTCGCTGTAAAAAAGCAAAAGTGCTACTAGACCCTGGATAGGCCAATTTTTGTGTTTTTGCTTTGAAAAAATCGGTTATAGAAAAAATTTTAGCCAGTGCAGAAAAGTTTTTCGCAGCTGCCAACTGATTTTTTACACTATAGAAATATTTGACACCACGATTATTTACATCGTCATGGTAATAAATAGCGCGTCCGGCATGGGTATCTAATAAAAGCAGCCCTTTTTCTTTTTTTTGAAGCTGCTCGACTACAGTTATCAATAATAAATGTTTGAAAATATCCGCATAGTTGCCGGCATGAAAATGATGTTGATAGCTGTGCATAATTTTTTTCAATAAGAAGGAAGGACAGTGGAAAGTTTAGCGTCTTTTTTACCATTTAGTTTTGTTTTGGTGTTTTTTGGCATGGTTTTTACGTTGCTGTATCTCTTTTGGCAGTTATTACAAGTGTCTTCCGCGCAGGCTTTGCCGGTTTTTCTGCATGTCTTAGTGATGCTGATAAGTGGTATTTTTTATGGGGTGCATAGTTTTTTACCGAATGATTTTACAACTTTTACTGTGGAAGGCATCGCAGTGACCAGTGTGCAGTGGCGCTATTTGAATTGGTTATTGACTACGCTGTTGGCCATGCTCTCTTTTCCGCTGTTGGCGGCTGCCTATTTGCTACGGCCACTGCAAACCAGCGGCTATCTGGGGCTGGCAATGGTGGTGGTTATCGGCAGTGGTTACATCGGTGAGGCTGATATGTTTGCCAACAATCGCCTGACTATACTCGCAGTAGTGATGTTTTTCTTGAGTTTTTCGGGTTTTGTTTGGTTGCTGACGCGAATTTATGTGCTGCTTGTCGAAATTCAACAAAAAATGAGTCAGAAAGCGCGCCAGCCAACCGACGAATTGGCTATGAATTTGTTTAAGACTTTGTTTGTCCTGATCGCATTGGGATGGCTGATTTATCCTGTCGGTTATTTTTTTAGTTTCCTGTATGAAGAACCCTTGTGGGTGGGTTATCGGGAAGTGATTTATAATCTTGCGGATTTTATTAACAAAACTTTTCTCGCTCTGCTTGCTTTAGCGATTGCCCAAACGCTATCTTCTCCGGTAAGGTCATCTAGCGCACCGCCTTCTGTTGCCTAAATTCTGCTTGACAAGCCTGCCCGCCTTTCTATAATGCAGGGCTTCTTAACGCGGGAATAGCTCAGTGGTAGAGCGCAACCTTGCCAAGGTTGATGTCGCGAGTTCGAATCTCGTTTCCCGCTCCAGTTTTTGAGCCTCGAAACCATCGAGGCTTTTTTATTAAAAAATCATGTTCTTGGCTGGATGGCAGAGCGGTTATGCACTGGATTGCAAATTCATGTAGGTCGGTTCGACTCCGGCTCCAGCCTTTCCCTTATGCCCCGGTGGCGAAATAGGTAGACGCAAGGGACTTAAAATCCCTCGGTAGCAATACCGTGCCGGTTCGAGTCCGGCCCCGGGCACCAATTCAATCAATCATTTGTCTTCGTTTTTTCTTCCGCTCAGTAACATACCTCTTATAGTAGTGCTCAAGAGTAATTAGGATATTTTTGCTAAAGATCCGATCAGAGGAGGACTAAGACCTATGCTTACTGTTTTTATGAGGTAGGAAAATGCAAATTACCGTGATTGCTATGCTTTTCCCGAAGCCACGTGGCAATATTAAAATTGATCATTTACACATAGTTAATGCACTGTTATGCGTTGCCAAACATGGCTGCAAATAGCGTGGTTTACCCAAAGAGTAGCGAATAAAAATAAACAAAAGTTATTATTTTTAAAGATAAAGAGTTATCTAAAAATGTGTATTCAATGATTTATAGTTCTTTGACAGATTCTAATACTTGGTCAAGGAGTGTTGTGCTGAAATGTATAGAAGATTGACGTAAGATTTCAATCGTAGGTTTCAGCTCAGTGATAATATTCTTTTGCTTTGCAACTACTAATACAGCCAAACTTCCAACTACCACTATTTGATTCGCTTTTGCAATTTTTCTTCCTATTTTCTCATCAATTAATAAATAATCTGCTTGCAACAGCTTATAAAGAATCATAGAAGTCAACTCGCCTCTATCCAAAGTATCTTCTTCTTCGCTCAGGCTGGCAAAACCGATGCTGGCACCCGCTTCTGGGAAACTTGTCTCTTGTATTTGTTCAGCACTCTTAAATCTAAAGAATCTTTGATTAAGCAATAGGCATAAAAACTACTGCTTATATCTGTTTACTTATTGGTTAATAAAACAAAAATAACGCGCACCCGCCAAAGCTGTATCGGCATTTTTAACCGCATAGATTGGCATTTTTTCTAACCAAGGTCGCATGGGCGGTTTGTGCTGTGCCGTATTGATAAACCTTTGGCGATGCTCTGGATCATGGAGCAGGGGTAAGATTTTTGTCATTACCCCACCGGCTAAGTAAATGCCACCCAACGCATTGTATTGCAAGGCGATATTTCCAGTTTCGCTGGCTAAAATTTCTAAATAGAAGGTCAATGTGGCAACTGCTAAAGGCTGTCCTGCAAAAGCGGCTTGGGTAATTTGCGCATTGCGATCCGTATCATCGAAAGTAATTTCTTGATAATTTTTGTTTTGTGTTAAGAGAAAATCATAAGCTAGTCCTATGCCTCTGCCACAAAGTACCACCTCAATGCTTGGTGCCTGGTGAAGTCTTTGCCATAAATAGTGCCAATAGTCGGCTTGTTGTTGATTTTGTGGCGCAAAACCGCGATGTCCGCCTTCACTAGCGGCCGGCAAATAGTGGTTATCATGCGAAATTAACAATGTTTGACCAACACCGGTTCCTAAACCTATCACTGCAATGGCACCTGGGGTTTTATCGTTAGGTAAATAAATTGGCGCGATTTCTTCCATGCTGAGCGTTAAAATCCCTAAAGCAGTTGCTTCCATATCATTGATAAATATACATTTTTCTATTGAAAATTCTACTTCTAATGGTGCAGCAGATAATTGCCAAGGTAAATTGGTGACTTGCGCAAAGCGTTGCTGAATCACTGGGCCGGCAATGCCAAAAACGGCCTGTCGAATGACGATGCGCTCACCAATAACGCTTAAAAAATCCCTTAAAATAGCTTCTAAACTAGCATAATTTTGACTGGCATAACGTGACTGTTTGTAAAGTCTATCACCTTGATATAGCGCTAAAAGCACCTTGGTGCCGCCTAAATCACAGGCAAGATAAAAAGGTAAAGTAAAAGACATAATTATCCTTGTTGATGCGGAATTAAGAGGAAGGAAAAGGCTTCTTTTAAAGCATTGGCAACAATGTGCGGTGGTTGCCGATAAATATGTTTCCAGGCTTGCGCTTTTTGTTCACGATAAGCCGTGTCGCTGCATTGGCTTAGGCGTTGCCAACGCAAACGTACCGCATGGCCGATTAAGACATCAATCACCATATCATCCTCTAAGCGAAAATTGTTGGAGTTTTCATAAATAGAACCAAGAAAATCAAGCGCTTCAATAGTTAATTGCCGATATTCCGGTGCGGTGATCCGATTTAAGCGCTCTTCAACGGTCAAGGCAAAAGCCACTTCTCCAGGCGTAGTACTAGCAAGTAATGTTTTGCTATCTAAACGATTTTCAGGCCGATGTCGGTCAGCAATAATTAAACCTGGGGTAATATGTAGAAAATTCCATAACTTATGATAAAAATCTGCTGGCCGCGCATTGGCAATGCCGCGCAAATGTCGCCATTCTTCCCAACTCTCGGCGTTTTGTCGTATGGGATTAAAATCTTCTTGAAATTTTAAGCGCTTTAAAATAGGCGCATGACTGCCTTGGGTAGAAATTTTTTCGATGTAATAGAGATGTTTTTCTAAATCACGATAGCTAAGTAGATAATTTTGCAATAACGCGAGTAAGTCTGCGGGTGCCAGCGTCAAAATATTTTCAATAGCCGCTTCAGGAAGTAATCTTTGTTTTTTGGCAAAACTGTCAATGACAAAATGTAATAATTGTCCGACATGAATACTTAAAGTATCGCTTAAAAAATCTGTAATTGAATCAGATAATAAACCAAGGTATAACAAAATTTCTTGAATGAGTGCCGCTTCTCCAGGAAAACTTTGGTAATGATCACAAATTAAGCTGAAAATGGCTTTGCTGGACAAGGGTTGTCTTAAAATATTTTCTGGTGCATAGGCTTTCCCTAAAATCAATTGTTTTTGCCTGGCTAATAATTTAGCTACAGCAATTTCTAATTGATTATCAGGATGTTGTGCTTGTTCAGTTAAGCAACGTAAAGTTTTCCAATCACTGGTTATTAAGGCTTGCTGATAGGCCATTTGCCAGTTTGTATCATGCCAATCTTCGCTATGCAAAGACCTGCTTTCATCAGCATCGGAATGCAGGGTTAAATGTTGTAGGTATTCTTCTTTGCACTTTAATAAGGCTTGTTCTAAAGTGACGGCTACTACAGGTAATTTTCGATAGCGGCTATTGCTTAATTTTTTCAATAAATTTAATAAGCTATCATCTATATGTTCTAAAATAATCGCCGGTAAAGACAAGACGAGTAATGGCTGACCGGTTTCCTGCCAATGCTTAAAAATATAAGCGATGGCTGCTTCGATTTTTTTGACCAACCAACGCGAGTCAAGTGCAAGATAACTTTCAGTAATATCTAAAAAATTTGGCAAAAATACTGCTTTACCTTGTGCAAAATGATAGCTTTTGGCTGTGGCCAGTAGGCCGATTTCTTGTGGTGGCCGACCACTTAACCCCAAACGTGGATTGGCACCTAGACCACTCAGCGTTTCGCGTAAATGACGACTATGTTTCACCATTACCGATTGGCTTAATAAATCACAAGGAATACCAAGGTCTTGCAGTTCATCATAAGCCGTTGGTGATTCTGCAACCACAACCAGATGCAGACGGGTACGCCGTAAACTTTTTTGTTGAATATTGCATTGCAATGGGTCTAAGTCATTTATATTTAACCAGTTGTCTTCAAGTAGTTGACAAAGAAAAAATAAACTTTGTGCCCAAACTAAAGGAATATTGGCATTGGGATGCCGCGGTTGACTGTGTGGGCTGGCTTTTTCTGCGGCAATCGCCGCTTCTGGCACTTGATAAAGTTCTGGCAATAAAAATAAATCTTCTTCATTTTTAATGGCGACGTGATAAATTTTTTTGAGGTAATCACTGGCCGCCTCCTTTTGATTGGCAAAATGATAATAAAGACAAATATAGGTAAAAAATAATGGCCATTCGCATTCTATGTTGCTGAATTGTGGTAAATCTTCAGCTTCGTAGTAGAGTTTTTCATGATCCTCTAAAACCGTTTGATGACCGTCCAATAAAAAGCGTTTGCAGCCATAGGTTCCTTCAAGTAAATTTTTAATTTTATTGAAAGTTTTTTCTATCGTGTCACTATTTTCCACCGCAAAACCCGGAAAGCCAATGATGGATAACAAAGCGGCATCGCTTTCTTTTGAAGCCGATTCCGCAGGTAAAAGATGGCTTAAAACATCGCGCATGGCGGCAATGTCATCAAACTCTACAAAGAGCGAGCCAAAAATATCTTTTATAGCTGTTCCTTTGCGACCGGTTTGAAAAAAGTTAATTTTATCAACTGCTTCAAGTGCAGCTTTAGCCATGCCAATGGAGCTGGCATTGTGTTCTGGTTCGCCGTGATTCATTTTATTGCCGCGTTCCCAGATGCCATAATCGGCAACATAAGCGCTAAATTTAAGATAATAAACAATATTTTGAATAAAATCGACTTCATCGCGGCTAAAGATAATACGCAAGCCTGTGGCAGACATCTGCGACAAAATCAATAAAAACAGTGCAGTAGCATCTATTTGTAAATGTCCCCAATCTTGATCACCAACCACGGTGTTGCCGGTAGCGGTCTGGTATTTGGCATGAAGTGCATCAGTGGTTTTGCGGCTTTTCTTAAAATGTTCGACTTTATGGCTTTGCCGCATCATGGCTAATAATAAAGCGCGCATGAGTTTAACGGTGCTTTGTTCGAGGATATAACGTTCGGCGGCCAAAGGCGCATGTTGTCGAAAGGCCAAAGCCAGTCCCCACACCGCTAAGATGCTGTAAACATTATCGCGCACCCAGGCATCGGTGTAATCGCCGTGGGCGGTGATGGCGGTGCTGGCTGGTAATAAGCCGCTGATTGGATGTTGGCGATCTAAAATCGTAGTTTTTATTTCTTGATAATAAACAAATAAATCTTTTTTTAGGTGCATGATAAAAAGGAAAGAAAAATAGGTGGATTACGCATTTTTTTAAGCAAGTTCTATGCCTTATTTCACAAGGATTCCTCTATTAAAAAATAAAAAGCCAAAGTAGGCAAAATTCGGTATGCTTGCGCTGCCTTCGGCCAGTTGGTCTTGGGCAATTTATTACTTTTTGGAGAATGCAGTGAAAAAGTCTTTCATTATCATGATTTTTGCTTTGTTAGCCTCGTCTGTTTTTGCTGCCGATAAACTTACTTTTGGTGAGTTACAGACTATCCGCGTTTTGGCTGGCCAAACGGTTGGTTCAGCGATGGTTTATCCTTTTGAAGTCAAAAAACTTGGTATCTTGAGTAACCGTTCGGCAATTTGCAGCACCTTGGTTGGCGCAATAGCCGGTACTTATGCGGCGATCAAGCCGGATTTTGGTTTAGAAATTGAATCCATTGCGACACTGGAAGAAGTCGAACTGGCGGTCAATCGGGTTGCAACACAAGAAGTTATCTACTTGGCTTTTAGCGGTAATATGACTGCGCAAGAAAATTTGCCGCTCTTAAAAGCAGTGTTGATGAATTTGGTTGCACAAAATTGGCAAGGTACGCTGGTGATCCATGTCACCACTTGGACACAAGGTTTGGTGCAAAAAATTGCCGAAGAAGAGTCAATGATTGCGAATTATTTGAAGCAAACCAAGATGCGTACCGTCAAGCTGGATTTACCAAGAGGTCAAGGCATCATGATGGACGTAGTATATGATGGTATTGATTTTCAAACAAAAGAAAACGCACGCATTCGTTTGCCAGTGCGTTTGGTAGAATTATTTAGCCGTATGTAATTTTGCATCTGATTATTTCAAAGATCCTTAACTTTTTCTGCGAAAAATCAGCCCGATAGTTTAAGCAACTTCGGGCTTTTTTATGGAAAAATCTTATGGAAAACTATCGAGATTTTTTATAAAGACTGTCAACAACTTTAATGCTCTCGGTAATCTCTTCTTCGCTATTAAACTCGCGTATCAAAAAATTAAGATGTTTTTCTCGCAATGCCTTTTTTTCATCGGATAAAAAACGGCTGCGTCCTTCCTCAATACGCGCAATTTCTCGCGCATAAAAGCTTTTGAGATTACTGGGAATACCCTGGCGTTGTGCGCGATTTTCTAGGCGTTGAATTTCCTGTTTTTCACTATAGCTTAGCTCGCCGCCGCCGGATGTGCTTGTCGTCTGGTTTTCTAAAAATAACGTTGGGTCGCTGGCAGTGCCACCTAGACCGCTGGCAGCTTCTTTACCCAATGCTGCTTCTTCAACGCTTTGTCCTGGGGGCGGAGTGGTAGTGAAGTGGGTGGTGCCAAATTCATCTTTCCAAGTGTAAATTTTTTGTGCAGATACGCTGAAAGAAGCCAGCAATAGCAAAATACTGATAGTAATTTTCATAAGATAACTCATTATTTTTAATAAAAACTAATGTGGATGATGATAAAAATGATCAACCTGTTCTAAACTTTCAACGGTGATTTCTAAAGGTGCGATCTGTTTGGCGCTACCATCTTGAAATTTTTGGATTAAAAGTATGCGTGGCGGTGTTGTTTCATTCAATAGATAGCCGAAGTAACGGTGATTATTGTAAGTCACCTTAACTGGCACTTTTTTGCCATATTCCTGATGGTTGTAACTGACATCTTTAAAATAAAACAAGGCTTCCTTTTTTGGCATAGTCTCTCCTGATAAGTTGAAAAATAAAAATTTTAGTTAAGTCCTAATTTCTGCATACGATAACGCAATTGTCGTGGGGTGATTCCGAGCTTTTTGGCAGCAGCTTGTCGGTTCCAACGGGTTTCATCCAAAGCGCTTAGAATACGTTCTTTTTCATTGGGATGCCTAGTATTTTGCTCTGGTGCGGGCGTATCTGTTTCCTGTGCTACCTCGGCTTGCACTGCCGGTAAAGCCAAATCTTTTTCAGTGATATAGGCATTTTCACATAAAGCCGCTGCACGTTCCAAGGCATTTTCTAATTCACGCACATTGCCGCGAAAGGGATGCTTGGACAACGCCGCCAAAGCCAGGTTGCTGATGGTTAAACGTAGTCCCTGTTGCTTTTCTATTTTTTGTAATAAGTATTCGGTCAGCAGTGGAATGTCTTCTGGTCTTTCGCGCAGACTAGGACTTTTTACTTGTATTACATTGATTCGATAGTATAAATCTTCTCGAAATTGGCTTTTGGCAACCAAATCACTTAAATTTTTATGACTAGCGCTGATGATCCGCACATCTACCAGCGTTTCTTGGGTGCTCCCGATGGGACGGATGGTTTTTTCTTGCAAGGTGCGTAGCAGTTTGACCTGCATATGTAGCGGTAAATCAGCTACTTCATCTAAAAATAAGGTGCCGCCATGTGCCGCTTGAAATAAGCCAGTTTTATCCTGTTGTGCGCCGGTAAAACTGCCTTTTTTATGACCAAAAAATTCACTTTCCAATAATTCCGGTGGAATAGCACCGCAGTTGATGGGAATAAAAGGCTGTTCCTGTCGCGCACTGTGATGATGAATAAGTTTAGCAATCAATTCCTTACCAGTGCCAGATTCACCGTGAATATACACAGGCGCTTGGCTGCGGGAGACTTTCTTTATGGTTTCTTGCAAGCCTTTCATGATGGAGCTTTTGCCAATCAACTGCTGACCATTCGGTAAACTAAGTGTATCTTTTTGTTTTGTTTCTGAAAGTTTTAAGGCGTTGCTGATAATATCGCGTAAAGACTGAATATTGATAGGCTTGGTAATGAAGTCAAAAGCGCCCAGTTTTAAGGCTTGCACTGCCGATTCGACACTGCCATAAGCAGTTAAAACAGCTACTGGTAACTTTGGATGATTTTTCTGAATGCTTTCAATCAATTCTAGCCCATTGCCATCGGGTAGGCGCAAGTCGGTTAAGCATAAATCTACCGCTTCTTTTTCAAGAATGTTTAAGGCTTCGTTGATACTGCCGGCAACTTTGCTTTGTAGAGCCATGCGGTGGACGGTTAAACTCAATAATTCACGAATATCGGCTTCATCATCCACAATTAAAATAGTTGCTGCCATAGTCTTTTTATAAAATTTTATATTCTGATATCAAAAGGATAAAAGCACTACCATTGCTTTGTGGTTGGTATTCTAACTCGGCTTTATTCAATTGTGCCAGTTCTCTTGATAAATAAAGACCAAGGCCAGAACCATCGCTGCGGCTGGTGGCAAAAGGTTCAAAGAGATGCGGTAAAATTTTCTTCTCTACGCCTTGGCCACGATCATAAACACCGATATGCAACATCTTGTTCAATAAATAAATTTTTATAAAAATACAGGCCGTGCTATCCGCTGGCGTGCCGTGGCGAATGGCATTTTGACAAAGATTATAAAGAATTTGTTGTAAATGATGTTTGTCGAAATAGATAGTAATTTTTTCTTTATGATCCGGCCAGTAAAGTTTTACTTGACTATGTTCTAAATGCTGAGAAAGTAATAAAGATTCCTTAAATTTTAATATCCACTCTAAAAGATAAAACCATTCCCCTTGACCGGCACGACTGCTGGATAATTGTAAGATATCCATAATAATCCGATTCATGCGTTTACTGTGTTCTAAAATAATTTCAATAAAACGCTGATCGCTTTTTTTCAGTTTTGGATTTTCAGCCAATAATTGTGCTGCATGACTGATAGCGCCTAAGGGATTACGAATTTCATGGGCAATACTCGCCGTTAAACGGCCAATAGCAGCGAGTTTATCTTGTTGTAAACGCTTCTGGAGCACTTGCCGGTCTTCCATAAAAATCAAGGTACCAGCGCGAGGGGAAACGCCTAAAGATAAAAAACGAATATCAATTTTTTTATTTTTCAGTTCTAATAGAAACGTTTTTTGTTCGGGTTCTTTTCGCCAAAGTTGCCATTTTTCAAAAAGTTGTGTTTGCAAAATCCGCAAATGTGGACGTATGGGAATGGGTTCTGCCAACATTTGTTCTGCCGCTTGATTTAATAAACGCACCTTTCCTTCATGATCTAATGCAATAACACCAGAACTAAATTCTTGAATGATGCGCGCACTTAAAATTTCTAAATTAGCGAGATCGTATCCTTGTTCTAAGGCGATTTTTTCACTTTTTTCTGCACGTTTGCTTAAAGCATTGCTGATAACAGCGGTACTAAAGAAAGCCAAACCATGTAGCGCTATCTGGCTGTAACCATTGAAGCTTTCTAGGGGAATATGGTAAAAATACGTTGTATAAAATGCTTCCATAAATAAGGCCAAGGTGGCAACTGCTGCAAAAAGAAAAGCATATTGTCCTGGATGTAATAAAGCATTACCGGCGACACTCACAATCAACAGAATCCCAATGCCGCTACCAAGTCCGCTACTACTATGAATTAAAAAAGTTAAAAAAATGAGATCTATCAAAAAGAAAAGATAAATCTGACTGATAAATGGTGGCGTGCGAAAATGACTGGTAAATGCACCAAGCAGCGATAAAAAAAGGTAAACAATTAACGCGGTAAAATACATTTCCGGGTTAAACTGCCCCAATGTTTCAGCGCTGATCTTAAAAAGAAAAGCCACCAGTAACACCGAAGCCGCCGTAATCCGATAGATATTAAAAATCCGTAATTGTTGCCAATGGTTGTGGAGGCTGTGAATTTGCCAGACCGGATTATTTTGCATCTTTTTGATACTTTTGATAATGATCTAAGTTGCAAAAGTGTTTTTTATCCATTGCCACAGCATGTTGCACTGGCAGATAACGCTTGCAATAGGCACAAGGAACCAGCTTTTGTCCTTGTTTCAGCGTTTTTTGCTGCTGCTTTTTGTGAAAGCGCAAAATGCGTGCTAGTAAAATCAAGACAATGAAAACAATCAAGAGAAAAAATAAGATGCGTATCATAGTCAGGTAAAGTAAATTTCTATTACACTTAAAATGCAATGCGCGACAACGAAACTTATATTTCAGCGAATTACTGCTGTATCTTTATGTAAGTCCACTTAGATAGGAAAAATAACCTAATGTATTTTCACGAATATCAAGCAAAAAACTTTCTTAAAAAATTTTCTTGTCCTGTTCCTTCCGGTCATCTTTTAACACATTTTGACCAACTTGACGCTATGCTATCGGTTATGCCTCTGCCTTGGGTTATGAAAATTCAAATACATGCTGGTGGTCGCGGTGCGGCGGGTGGCGTAAAAGTCATGCAAAGTCTTAGCGAAGCCAAAGTTTTTGCCGAAAGTTGGATTGGAAAATCATTTCAAAATCAACAAACTGGCGAAAGAGCTTTGCCAGTCAAAGCGATTTTGCTTGAGCCTTGTTTGACTATTGAACAAGAATTTTATTTTAGCTTCAATATTGACCGTGAGACGGCTGGCCTGCGTCTATTGGTGGCTAAGCAAGGCGGTATGGCTATTGAAACATTGCCATCAGAAGAATTTTTAGATTTTCAAATAGATGCTGAATTTGGTCTATTGCCATATCAAGTGCGCAATATTGCTGTATTCTTTGGTAACATCGCTTTTGCCAAAGCCTTGTGGCCAATATTTCATGCGGCTTATCAAGCCTTTATTGCTGCTGATGCCATGCTTTTAGAAGTCAATCCCCTGGTGCGAACGGCCGATCAACAATGGTATTTAGCCGATGTTAAACTTTTAATAGATGACAATGCCGTTTTTCGCCAAAAAGAACTCGCTGAACAATATGATTTTCAACAGGATTTATCTTCTGAACGTGAGGCACAAAATCTTGGTTTGAATTACATTCGTTTAGAAGGCGATATTGCCTGCATGGTCAACGGTGCCGGTTTAGCGATGGCAACGATGGATTTGATCGCTTTACACGGCGGAAAACCCGCGAATTTTCTTGATGTTGGCGGTGGCACCAATGCCGAAAAAGTCGAAGCTGCTTTTCATATTTTATTAAGCGATACTTCAGTAAAAGTCATATTAGTCAATATCTTCGGTGGCATAGTGCGCTGCGATTGGATCGCGCAAGGCATTATCGCCGCTGTGGAAAAAACCGCTTTGCATGTGCCTTTGGTGGTACGTTTGGTTGGCACCAACAGCGATATTGGACAAAGTTTACTAAAAAACAGCGGCTTGGCCATTCACAGTGAAAACGACCTTGATCAAGCGGTGCGTTTGGCAGTTGAACTCAAAAATTCAGTCTAAAGGTTTATAAAATGAGCATTTTTATTAACGAAAAAACCAAAGTCATCTGCCAGGGATTTACCGGCAAACAAGGCACTTTTCATTCCGAACAAGCCTTGGCCTATGGCACGCAACTCGTTGGCGGGATTACGCCCGGCAAAGGTGGACAATTACACTTAAACTTACCCGTATTTGACACGGTAGCTGAAGCGGTGGCACAGACCGCTGCCCAGGCGACGATGATCTATGTGCCCGCGCCTTTTGCCGCCGATGCGATTTTAGAAGCTGCTGCCGCTGGCATTCAGTGGATTGTTTGCATCACCGAAGGCATTCCAGTGCAGGACATGCGCCGGGTTAAACAGGCTTTGCGCGCTTTTCCACAGGCACGGCTGATAGGCCCGAATTGTCCAGGGATGATCACGCCAGGTGCTTGTAAAATCGGCATTATGCCTGGGTCTATTCATCAAAAAGGCGTAGTCGGTATTGTCTCGCGTTCTGGCACCTTAACCTATGAAGCCGTAGCGCAAACCACCGCCGCCGGCCTTGGCCAAAGCACCTGTATTGGTATTGGCGGTGATCCCATTCATGGCATTGGTTTTATAGAAGTTTTAGCAGCTTTTGCTCAAGATGAACAAACCCAACAAGTGCTATTGATCGGTGAAATTGGCGGCTTAGAAGAAGAGCAAACGGCGGCTTGGTTAAAAAACTATCCTGGTGGTTATCCCAAACCGGTCGCCGCTTATATCGCTGGTGCCACCGCGCCTCCTGGCCGACGCATGGGACATGCCGGTGCGATTATCGCTGGTAGCGCGGGTACTGCTGCTGGTAAATGCCAAGCCTTGGCTGCGGCGGGTGTGACGATTTTAACTTCCCCGGCTGCTTTGGTTACTTGCGCATGAGTTGTTTATGCTTGATTCAAGAGGATTTTCGCTGGGGAGCGCTTCAGGAAAACGCCGAGAAAATTATTGACATAAGCCAAAAAATCTGGCAGCAGCATCCCGATGCCTTGATTATTTTCCCGGAATTAGCACTTTTCGGTTATCCCCCCAAAGATGATCTTTGGCTTCAGCAACGCCATGAAAATATTCAAGAAAAGTTAAGCCTGTTACAGAAACATAGTTTAACCTATCCCCAAGGCGGATTATTACTTGGCGCACCGGAATTTACTGAGCAGGGAATTTATAATGCTGCGTATTTCTTGCAAGGTGGCAATGGTCAATTTATTTATCGTAAACAATGCCTTGCCTTTGATGATATTTTTGATGAACCCCGTTATTTTTTAACCGGCGACGATCCTTATATTTTATCTTGGCAAGGACAGCGTTTTGGCATCTTGATCTGCGAAGACATCTGGCAAGATGAACCAATTCAACAGCTTATTCCAAAGCATCCCGATGCTTTATTGGTTCTCAATGCGTCTCCCTTTGAGTTGCATAAATCCGCAAAACGCAGGCTTCGTTTTGCCGAGGTGCAAGCGCAATTGCCAGTGCCTTTGTTTTATGTCAATTACAGTGCGGCGCAAGAAGAATGGCTTTTTGATGGCGACAGTCAAGTTATTGATGAAAAAGGCAGCGTAGTAAGCCATGCCGGCGTTTTTCAGAAACAGCAGTTAATGATTACTTGGCCTTTAGCAACCCTGCCAGCACCTTTACCTTTGCCGGCGGCACCGGCTTATTTTTCCTTACTGGCCGAGGTGGAGGCGACTGCTCATGACACCGATCTAGCGCGTTTGCAGCAGGCATTAGTCTTTGCAATTCAAGAATATTGGCGACAAGCCGGCTTTACAAAAGCCATTCTTGGTTTGTCCGGCGGTATTGATTCGGCTTTAGTATTGGCTTTAGCGGTGGCAGCCTTGGGGAAAGAAGCGGTTACGGCAGTGTTTTTGCCTTCACCCTATACCTCTGCCTTGAGTAAAACCCTGGCCGAGGAGCAAGTCCAACTCTTAAATGTAAATTTTGAAATTCATAGCATTAGCGAAGGTTTTGCTTGGTTGCAACAGACCTTAAACCCAGAAAAAACCTTAACCCTAGAAAATGCCCAATCGCGGCTGCGCGGAATGCTTTTGATGGCATTGGCGGCGGAAAAAAATGCCTTGTTACTCACTACGGGTAATAAAAGCGAATACGCTACCGGTTACGCGACATTGTATGGCGATATGTGCGGTGCTTTTGCGCCCTTAAAAGATTTATACAAAACCGATGTTTATCGTTTGGCGAACTTCTTCAATCAACAGCGTTTAGTGATTCCGCAAGCCGTTATTGATCGTCCGCCGACAGCAGAGTTGCGAGAAAATCAACAAGATCAAGATAATCTGCCACCTTATCCGCATCTGGATGCTTTTTTGGTGCGTTACTTAGAACATCGGCAAAGCCTTGCGCAATTAGAGGCTGATTTTCCTGAAGCCAAAGCCTTGCTTGACTTGGTGAATCGCAATGAATTCAAACGCTTTCAATCGGCTCCTGGGCCAAGGTTATCGCCCAATGCCTTCGGTTTGGGACGACGTCATCCTTTACATATTATTTTAGGGTAACAATCAGCCCGCAACTCGCAAAAAGCAAGAGAATCAATAAAATATTGACTTTTTTGATTAAAAAAATAAAAGCTAGTAAAGAAAAAAGCATGGCTAGTAAATCTATTGTCGTTTGCCAAAAAACAGTTTTGGCTAAAAAAAGACCAAGATAGCCCATCATCCCAATGACCGCAGCGCTGATTGCGGTCATGGGCTGCTGCAACATTTTTATTTCCTTGCTTTTTTCAATCAGCGGTGCGCCAAAAAAGATAAAGACAAACGACGGGAAAAAGGTAAAGATGGTAGCAACTGTCGCGGCAATAACCCCGCCTTGCCAAGGGGCAAGTCCAAGGCTATCACTGGTATTCCAACCACCGATAAAAGCAATAAAAGTCAAGACCATAATTAAAGGTCCCGGGGTGCTTTCGCCAAAAGCCAAGGCATCGAGCATCTGTGCCGGGGACAGCCATTGATAATGATAAACCGCAGCTTGAAAAACATAAGGCAATACTGCATAAGCGCCGCCAAAGGTGAAGAGTGCTGCGGTAGTAAAAAACCAAGCCATGGTGATGAAAAAACTGCCAAAAAACCAAGTGATAGTAAAAAATACTAACCAAAGTCCAATGCTCCAACTTAAAATTTTTAACCAAGGAAAGGTAGTTATTTTTTCTTTGATAACTTGCATTTTTTCACCAGCCAAGGCATTGGAATGCTTGTTATTTTGCCAATGTTTAAGCATCCCAATGCCCGCGGCGCTGATTAAAAGTAGCGGAAACGGAAGAAGAAAAATGCCCAGAAAGGTGGCCAGTGCGATCAACCATAACCAGCTTTCGCTTAAAATTTTCCTGCCCAAGCGCCAGACCGCGAGAAAAATTAAGGCAATAACCACGGGTTGAATGCCGTATAAAATACCTTGCATCGCCGATAGATCGGCAAAGGTTAAATACAACCAAGCCAAAAGCGTGAGCAAGAAAAAAGCTGGTAAAATAAATAAGCTACCAGCCGCTAAACCACCAACTGTGCCATGCAAACGCCAACCCAAATAGGTTGCCAATTGTTGCGCCTCCGGTCCTGGCAAGAGCAAGCAATACTGCAAGGCGTGGAGAAAACTTTTTTCGTCAAGCCAATGTTTTTCATTGACTAAATCATGTTGCATCATGGCAATTTGTCCGGCGGGGCCGCCAAAACTCAGCCAACCCAAACGCCACCAATACGCCTGTGCTTGTGTAAAAGTCGGGACGACGACTTCGTTGTTGATTGCTTCTTTTTTCATAAATTTTTCAATAGGTTCTAAGAAAACTTAACCATGAAAGACGATTTATACCGTAGCGAACAAAAGCCGCTGTTGCCTTTTGCTTTTGATGAAAAAGTCGCTAGCGTTTTTCCCGATATGATTCGCCGTTCGGTGCCAGGTTACGCTGAAGCCTTGCAAGGCATCGCTGAGATTAGCAAAAAATATTGGCAAGCCGATACTTATATCTATGATTTGGGTTGTTCTTGGGCGACTGCAAGTTTGGCTATTGACCAGCAACTCCAAAATCACAGCGTGCAGATCATGGCGGTTGATAATTCTCTGCCAATGTTAAAACGCGCCCAGGATTTTTTAAGCCATTACCATCATTATGGCCACATTGATCTTATCTGTGCGGATATTAACACTATTGCCTTTTCAAAGAGTTCAGTGATGATTTTGCAATACACTTTGCAATTTCTGAACTTCGAGGAGCGGCAACCGTTGCTTGAAAAAATTTATCACGCTTTAACGCCGCAAGGTGTCTTAATTCTTTCCGAAAAAATTCATCATCTTGATCCTAAGGCAGAAGCATTATGGCAAGATTTACATCAACAATTTAAGCAGCAACAAGGTTATAGTGCTTTAGAAATTCACCAAAAACGCACCGCTTTAGAAAATGTTTTACGCACCGATACCTTAGAAAAACACTATCAGCGCTTAACTGCCGTGGGTTTTCAAACGGTGGTGGTGTGGTTGCAGCGTTTTAATTTTGTTTCTTTTGCCGCTTTCAAATAGTCTATACCTCTGCCTTGATTCTTTGCTAATGCCTTGATTGCACAATTTTCTAGTTAAGGGTTATGGCTTAATGATTGCCTGAAGAATTGGCAAAAATTATGACTTTTTCCGTCGGACGCTGACCAATGCCCGCAGCGGTGCCGGATGTCCTTCAATGGTTTTTTTCGGGTCATCGGGATGCAAAAAATCTGCAAGCGAAAAAGAATCCAGCCAAGCGGTTTGCCGTTGTTCGTCAGTCGTGGTTTTGCTGACATCGTGAACGCTAAAATCCAAAAAACCTAAGCGCTTCATCCAGATGCTAAGCGTTTCCAAAGACGGAATGCACCAGACATTGGGCATTCCGGCGTAAGTATCAGCGGGAAATAAGGCCAGGCTTCCTTCAACAATCAAAGTTTCAATGATTAAGCGACCATCTGCCGATAAAAACTGCCCTAATGACGCCAAGTGCTCCAGCGGCGCACGGCGATGGTATAACACGCCCATAGATAACACGGTGTCAAAGGTTGCTTTGGCGGGTAATGCTTCTAAAGCCAGTGGTAAAAAAGCAATTTTTTCATTGGGATGTGGCAGTTGACAGGCGAGAAATTGATAAAAATAGTGCAGGCTTGGATCAATGCCCAAAACTTTTTCCGCACCTGCTGCCGCGAGTTGCCATAAAAAATAACCATTGCCACAGCCAACATCTAAAACCTTCTTCTTTTCAAAAGAAAAATTTTTAGCCAGACGTTGCCATTTATAGTCCGAGCGCCATTCGCTATCTATGAAAATACCAAAAAAATCAAAAGGTCCTTTGCGCCACGGTTTCAAGGTTTGCAAAAGTGCTAACATGGTTTCTTGTTCCGACTCGCTAAGTCTTGGTAATAGATTGATGCTGTGGTCTATGCTTCTTTTGGTTTTTTTATTTTCAATAAGTTCAAGCAATGCTGTCAGTGTTTTTTCCCAAGCGGGCTGTAAGCCGTGTTTGAGGCATCCCAATGCCGCCGCTAAGTGTTCTAAAGGAAAATTGAGGTCTTGCAATAGTGCTTCCTGCTGCGCTAAGGCATTGGCAAAAAGCGGAAAAATTGGTTTTTTCTTGTCAATGAAGGCGTGCCAGGAGTGGTTCATGAAGTTGCTAAAGTTGGCTTAAAAATGCTTGGTTTTATGTTTATTTGTCATCGTCTTTTGGACAAAGCACTGTACCAAAATGTTGTGCAAGTTTTTGGTTTTCATCGCTTAAAGTTAAGAGAAAAACGTCTTTTTGTTGTGCTAAGGCTTGTTTTAACCAAGGATAACAAGTCCCGCAATCCGTACCGGCACCGGTGGCAAGGATAGTTAGCTCAAGGTCATAATTAAAATCAGCAGCGAGACTTAAAATTTCCTGAAAGGACAACTTTTTGCAGCGACAGCCGTCAATGCGGATACAAGTTTTAGCATTCATAGTTAAAAAATCAAAATAAAGAACAAGCCTTGGTGTTTTCAGGCATGGTTTGTGGAAGTGCGGCTTACCCTGCCGCAAGGGGTTGGGTAAGCGGATGATTATTATGCCTCTGCCTTGTAGTGTTTGCTAAAGACGGGCTATGGTTTTTTAGCGTTTTTTGGCAAAGCTTTAGGATGCCTTGGTGAAAACTGGCCGGTCTTCCCTTTTGCCTTGCCAGTGCTTGCTGTTGTCAACATGCTGAAAAATAACTAAAAGCCTGCTTATTGACCAAGCGCTAGACGTGCTGTCATCAACGCGGCGAGAAATTGGCAAAAAATTCAGCCATTTCTTGATAGTATGCCTCTGCCTTGGGTGTGTCGGCAGGGGGAGTGACGATGTGAAGATGCAGATATAAATCGCCGGCTTCGCTTTTGCGGCTTTCGGGTAAACCTAAGCCTTTGAGACGCATCTTTTTTCCGCTTTGGCTATCTTTGGGAATTTTGACTTCCACGCTGTCGCCCAGGGTATGCAGCGGGATTTTGCTGCCGAGTGTGGCTTCCCAAGGCGTTATGGCTAAATTGAGATGTAAATCTTTGCCTTCTAAACGAAAACGCGGATGTGGCCGGAAGTGGATTTCCAAGAGGATTGGGATGCCGCTGTCGGTTTTTACGCGCAATTTTTGTCCTTCCTGAATGCCTTTGGGAATGTTGACGTTCAGTTCGCGTCTTTTGTTGCCTTCCATAAAAGCAATGCTTTTGTTGCGTCCGAAGTAGCTGTCTTCTAAATCAATTTCTAAGCTAAAGCTGGCTTCTTCCCTGGTTTTTTGTGCGCTAAAGTCAGCAAAGTCGCCAAAATTGCCATGGCCACGAAAGCCGCCGCTTTGCCGTTGGCGAAATATTTGTTCAAATAAATCGCGAAAATCCATGCCGCTGGCACCTTGAAAACCGGTATTTTGCCAATTTTGTCCCATTTCATCGTAGGCGCGGCGTTTTTCCGGGTCGCCTATCACGTCGTAGGCTTCGTTGATGGCTTTCGCCTTGGCTTCGGCATCTGGTTCCTTGCTGATGTCGGGATGATATTTCCGCGTCAGTTTGCGATAGACGGTTTTGATCTCTTCTTGACTCGCTTGGCGATCTACGCCGAGTATTTGGTAATAGTCTTTGTATTCCATAGTTTTTTTTGAAAGTCGAAAGTTAAGGATGGCTTTATGATAGGGATGAATCTGCGATTTTTCACCCTGAAGTCTTCTGATGTACGTACCGGCTGCTGTTAGACTGGCCGTCCAAACTGCCTTTATGTTTTTGGTACTGCCTGGGACAAACGGTGCTAACCTGCCGATAAATGGTTATTTGCATTTGTTCATTTTTAGTTAATCTTAGAAAAAGTCATTAGGAGAATGCTATGCAACATCTGTTTACCACAGCGCAAGCGCGCGACTTACGCGGTTTAACACTGATTGAGCTTATGATAACGCTGGCTTTGGCGGCGGTTTTAACAACCATGGCTATGGCGTCTTTTCAGGAAATTACCGCGCAAAATCATGCTACTGCTGAAACGCAGCGGCTGATAAGTAGCATATTTTTAGCGCGTACCGAAGCGCTGCGGCGCAATCAGCGGGTGGTGATTTGCCGCAGTGCCAACCCCGATAGTCTAACCTGTGCGGGCGGCACTTCCGGCGATTGGGCAACCGGTTGGCTGGTCTTTGTGGATAATAGCCGTAATGGACAACTGGATACCGGCGAGGAATTGCTGCTGGTAGCGGAAGCTATCAAAGGCGCTGGTGATAGTTATGTTTTTTTATCGTCAGCGACCAATGTCGGTAATTTTATTCAGTATCTCCCCAATGGCCGCTATCGCGATCAAGCGAGTAGCACGACCGGCGCGTCTTTTGTTTTTTGTAAAAAGGAGTATCGCAGCAGTGATGTGCAGCGCCGCGCGCGTGCCGTGGTTTTGAATAATGCGGGTCGGCCTAAAATCATTCGCCATGCTGATATGGCACCAGCCGCACAAGCCATTGTTGATGGCAACAATTGTAAAATCTAAAAAAGGAAAAATATGAATCATAGCAAAGGTTTTACTTTAATTGAGGTGCTGGTGGCAGTGGTGATTTTTGCCATTGGTTTTGTCGGCCTTGCCGGTTTGCAAGTCTCGGCTTTGCGTGATGTGCGTGGCGCATTTTTTGGGATGCAAGCGACGGTTTTAGCCGAGGATATGGCGGATCGTTTGCGTGCCAATCAGGATTTTGCCTTGGGTGCTTTTGGCGGTAATTACACCACCGTTACGGCTACCCAGACCCCCGCTTGTTTGGCAGGCAGTACTTGCACTCGTGCAGAGGCTGCCAGCCGGGATTTATGGGAATGGCAACAAATGGTTGCAACGCTTTTACCCAATGGTGTTGGCGTGGTGTGCTTTGATCGCAGCAGTCCACAGGATGGCAATAATAGCGCACCTGCTTGCGATGGCAGTGGTGCGCCGGCGGTTGTGGCTGGCGAGCGCGTAGCCACCTACACCATTAAGATTTTTTGGCAGGAGGGTCGGGAAAAAACTGCGGCTGAACAGACTGCTACCGGTCAAAGCGACTTGCAGGCCAATGAATACCGCTTTTCCTTAAATTTGCCACTTTGATTTTTATAGGAATAGTTTATGCGTAGCAATCCCATTCTACTTCGTCAGCAAGCGGGTTTTAATTTGGTCGAGCTTTTGGTGGCTTTAACCATTGGCGTTTTTATGTTGCTGACCTTAGTAAGTTTTTATGATTTCAGTCGTGAGACCAACAGCCAGCAAAATCGCTTGGCGGAAATGCAGGATAATTTGCGTTTTGCCGGTGACTATCTGGCCAATCAGGTGCGTGGCAGTGGTTTGCAAGGTTGTGCTTTCAATCCAAACACATTAACGCTTCAACCCTCTTTAGCAACGGCCAATCCCATCATCCCAATTTTAGCCGCGCAAGGTGGGATTATGGGGGCAGAGGCGCTCGATGGCACGACACCGACCTTGACCTATATTGATCCTGCCGATGGCTTAAGCAAAACCATCAACGATACCGTTTCAGCAAGCGTTGCTTATAAAACGACTTTTTACTCCGGTGCCTCGCCCGCTGCACCGCTGCCAGATCGCATTTATTTGATGACGGTGTTAAGTGGGCCGCATTTTGTTGCCGCCGCTACGGCTGTGGATGCTACAGCGGTGACTGTCAGCACGACTTTCCCTTCGCCTTTTATTGATAACCCAACACGTTTTGCCCTAGTCATTTCTTGTAACGCTGGAGGTTTTGCTGATTTATTTAAGATTCGTAATACCTTGGGCGCAGTTACGCTACCGGGCGGTGTTGGGCAGCGGGCAACACAGGTTATCAATGTGACTGCCGGTGATAAACTGGCGAATGCCTACGACATTGCTTCAGTGCTGTACGAGGTGGACTTTGTGGCCATTGATCTTTTTCGCGATAGCAACAACCAAATGGCTATGGCCGAGCGACGGCTGGCTGCTGGTGGTACGCGTCAAACCATCACCGAAGGCATTGAGAATTTGAAATTTATGTATGGCATAGATGTTGGTGGTGGCGATGGCGTGGCCGATTATTTTGTTCCGGCTTCGGCGGTGGTGGATACAACAGTCACGCCGGTAGTCGGTTGGCGCGATGTTGTCAGCGTGCGGATGATTTTAAATGGCCACACCGAGGCATTTATGAAGCGTAACAAGGAGCTAGGCGAAACTATCAACGCAGTGCTGCCCGGTTACTTAGACCCGGCCAATGCCGCCAATGCCGCTGCCAGCCGTGTCATTACTTTCAGCCAAGACCAGGACCCAAACGTCAATGATAAAACGATGGTGCGCCAGCGTCAGACTCTAATCCGTACCATTGCGGTGCGGAACCGTTAAGTATTTTTTGGAGAAAGATATATGTCTTATAAAAACTTGCCTCAGCAAATTTTTCCCTCTGCGCGTTTGGCATCCTTGCCACGTCAAAACCAAGGGATGATTTTGGCGACGATTTTGATTTTTTTGGCGATTTTAACTTTGCTGGCCGTGACTTCGCTGCAAAGTACCATTTTGCAAGAACGGCTATCGGCCAATGTGCGGGATCGCAGCGTGGCTTTTCAGGCAGCGGAAGCGGCCTTGCGTGCCGGAGAGATTTTTATTGAAAACAATATTCGCGTGGCGGCTGACTTGAATTTAGTGGCACCAGTAGACGGAGGCGTGAATTTACTACCAGCGGCTTTTAGCGGTGGCGCGGCCAATAGCGGTTTTGCTTATCGCGCCATGCCAACCGATCAAACTGGTACACCAGTAGTGCCCTCGCTCGCTTTGACGCTACCTTTAGAGCCGGATTTTTTTGCTACCAACTGGAATGACACCGACTCGGTGGCGGTGACCGATGCTGGCTTGGTCAACGCTTTAACCCAAGCCGGTGTCACCCTGATGCCGCGTTTTATGATTGCCTATGTTGGTGCTTTTACAACAATTTTGGGTCAGGATGGCGCGGTTCGTAGTTACCAAATCAAAGGCAACTATGGTCAAGCCAGCACGGTGAACTTTGCTGTCTTTCGTATCACCGCCCGTGCGCAAGGCTTAACGCCGAATAGTTTTGTTTATCTTCAGTCGTATTACGCGCAGGCTTTGCCTGGTTTACTTGTTCCCTAAAGCAATTTTTTTATTTTATTTTTCTAGGAGATCGTTATGTTAAATATGCAAAAACGGCTCTGGCTGCTGCTGGTGCTTGCCAGCCTGTGGTCATGGACGGTGCAGGCGGTGGAGTTTTCGCAAAAGCCGTTGTTTTTGGGTTCGAGTACGCAGCCCAATATCTTTTTTATGTTGGATAATTCCCAAAGTATGACCTGGGATTCGTTGGTGCCGGAAGAAGTGGCCAATGAAGCCAAGTTTCGCTTTGACAATGACAATGGCACCTCAGGCAACTTAGCCGGCGACTATGAGCAAGTCTTTGACTGGCGAGTGGATGTCATTAACGATGGCAATCGTGAAGGCAACCAAACCGATAAACAAAAATGGTTGTGTTATGCCTATAACCGCCTGGCCTATAACCCCGAAGCCAAGTATGGCATCTGGGCCGGTGTGGATGAAAATGGCCAGCCTTTCCCGGATTACGAGAATGTTGATCTTAACGATGGCAGCAATGGCAACGCCAATCGCAAAGTGCGCTACAACCCTTACCTGGATAATGACGAAGACCTTGATGTTTTAAGGTCAGAAAACCCGGCCAATGATAATGGCACGCCGCGTTACCGCCCAATCAACAACACCCGTCACGGCAACAACAATGAAGGTTTATTGGAGCAGCATTATTTCTATCCGCTGAAGAAACCTGGAAAGTCTTATGCTGACAGCAGCTTAAAAGGTGTCGATTGTGATATTCGCAGCCTTAGTGGTGAGGTGCAGACTACTTGGACAACCTTGGCGGAGTTCGATGAAGACGAGGCGCAAATCATTAGTGGAAATTGGCAAATGCCCAATAATTTGAATGGTGATAAAAATAATGACTATCTGCGCACGCAAAACACGGTGGATAATCAAGGCAATATTGATCCTTTCCGTCTGCGCTGGACTTTTAATTTAGCAGAAGATTGTGTCGATCAGAATAAAGATACCTGTCGGCTGTATGTAGAGGCGCGTTGGCCAGATAGCAATGATGCCGATACCACTGATCGCATTCAATATCGTACTCGCTACACTAGAGCCAACAATGGAAACACTAAAGCCAACAATGGAAACACTAATAACCTCTACAATACGCAAAACCAGCGCAATAATGAATCTACCGATACGAATGTCAAATGGCGTACTATTCGCAATTTTAATAACGTCCGTGCTGGCGATATCTTTTTTGATATTTATCAACTGGATGAAGGTGATTATGAGAGAAATGGTCAGTGCTTGGTGTACAACACCAAAACGACTTGTGTGAAGTATGAGGAGCAGCTTGTTGGCGAATCGTTTCAAACCGTCTGTGTACAGACAAAAACCGAGATCAATTACAACAGTTGTAAAACCTGGGAAAAAATCTACGATCCTGACGCCTTTACCAATCGGTATGAAAAATACAATTATGCCGATGGTGTACGACTGCGGATGCGGCGGGAGGCACGCCCTGACCCTAGTTGTAGTGATGCCAATGTGATTGATGACTGGAATGGCGACGGCCAAAATGATCAAACCATCGACGGTCGGGTGTGTATGCGCTATTTGCCGCTGGCGCAGCAGCGAAACTATGCGCGTTGGTATTCGTATAATCGCAAACGCGAATATGTGATGAAACTTGCGGTCAGTCAGTTGATTGAGAACAGCACCGAGCGCATGGGGATGGGGGTGTTGACGCGTTATGAGCTTAACTATAACGCCGGTAGTGGAGAGTTTGAGGCGCTGACCAACAAACCGGCTATTCTGCTAGGCAAACAAACTGGCGGCTATCGTAAAAATCAGTTCGATAACCAAGAAACGGTGGGCCGACCTTTGGCCGACATGAACAAGGCCACGGCCAAGGCAACGCTTTTGGATGATTTATTGCGTTTAAGCGCTACTGGCTTTACGCCGTTACGCAGCCGGATGCTCGCCGTGGGTGAGTATTTTGACTTGAACAGCAGCAGCAGCGGCAAGACTTTTGCCAACACGGCAATGGATTACCGTGGCGACCCTATCGTCAAAAGCGTCCTTGGTTTTGATGAACCAACCAACCCGGCGGATGTGTATTTGGCCAATGGTGGCAATTGCCAACAGAACTTTGCTATTTTGTTGACCGATGGCTATGTCAATGAAAACCAATATAAAAATATTGCTAGTGTTGTTGCTAATAACGACTGCGATAGTGATACTGCTTTCGACTATTCGTCGCAAAATGATGCCAACTGTAGCCAAAGCGCCTTGGATACCTTGGGCGATATCGCACAGTTTTATTATGAGCGCGATTTGGCACCAGGCATTGCCAATGATATCCGCGTGGCGGGTGATGATGAAAACCCCGCCCAGCATTTATTGACCTATACCGTGGCTTTTGGTGTGGATGGCACTATTAAAGGTATGCCTGCCAACCGTAAAACCTCCCTTGCTTCCTGGCCGCAGCCAGCCGATAAAACCCAAACCTCGGTGGACGATGTACGCCATGCCGCCTGGAATGGTCGCGGTCAGTTTTTGAATGCCCAAGACCCGCAATCGTTGATTCAAGCCTTGCAAGATGTTGTGACTTTGATTAAGCAAAGAAATACCGTCGGTTCTTTGTCGGCGGCCTCGTCAACGGCTGGACAAAAAATTGAGAATACCGTGGCTTTTGTGCAAGAGTTTAAAACCAGCGATTGGTCAGGGAACTTATTGGCCTATAGCTTAGATACTACTGCCAATTTGGATACTTTGCAGTGGGATGCCGCTACGAAGTTGCAAGACCAGGTGACAGCCTCTGGCTTTGTCAGCCGCTTCATTGCGACTTATAACGGCAATAGCGTTTTAGCCAATTGGGCGAATTTAACCACGGCGATGCAGGCGGACTTAAATACCGCGCCGAATGGTATTGCCGATGGCAATGGCGAAAAACGCTTGGCTTATCTCAAAGGCGATCAGAGCAATGAACTGGGCAGTGGCTTAAGTTTATTCCGTCAACGCGGTTCCTTGATTGGGACTTTGATCAACAGCGGTTCTATCTATGTGCAAAAACCTTCCTCCAATTGGCCGACGACCTTTGGCGGTTATGAGACTTTTGTGAACACGTACAAAAATCGTGATGGCATCGTCTATTTTGGTGGCAATGATGGTCTGTTACATGCGGCCAAAGCCGATACCGGTGAAGAAGTTTTTGCGTATATGCCTTCTTTAGTTGCAGCGAATGGCATCAGAACCGGCTTGCATTATCTAACTGACCCGGCTTTTAACCATCATTACTACGTTGACGGGCCTTTGTCGGTGCAGGACGTAAAAACCAAATCCCGCGCCTCGGGCAGCGAAAGCTGGCGCACGCTGGTCACCGCAGGTTTGGGCGCAGGTGCTCGCGGCTTATTCGCGTTGGATGTGACGGATCCGACTCAGTTTACAACTGCCAATGTTGGTCAGTTGGTGATGTGGGAGTTTGGCGCTAATGATAGTGCGGATATTGGCCATATTACCGGTCAGCCGGTGATTGCCCCGATGCAAAATGGCAAATGGGCAGTGATTATCGGCAATGGTTATGAAAGCAGCAGCGGCATTGCCAAGTTGATGATCATCTATGTAGATGGCGGCATTGATGGCAGTTGGACAGTAACTTCCGACTATATCGCTTTAAGCACCGCCACCGGCAGCACAGGCGATAAAAATGGCTTGTCAGCACCTGCGGTCTTGGATATCACAGGTCCCTCTGGTTTGCCCGATGGCAAAGTGGATTTGATCTATGCCGGTGATATTTATGGCAATATGTGGAAGTTCGATGTCAGCAATGCGTCGGATGCCAGTTGGACCGTCAGCAAACTTTTTGCCGGCGATAAAAAACAGCCGATTACCGCAGCACCTGCGGCAGGTATTCATCCTTACTATAAAAAAGACAAACCCACCATGGCCGATCCCAATATGATGGTGGTCTTTGGTACCGGTCAGTATCTTGGCACCAACGACGTGGGCAATACCGACCAGCAATATCTTTTTGGCGTTTTTGATAATGGCCTCAACACCGGTGTTACGACAGGGGATTTGGTGACACAAACTATCACCAATGAGACGATAGTGGATGGTGGCACCTATCGTTTGGCTTCAAAAAATCCTATTGATTTTACCACTGAAAAAGGTTGGAAGCTGGATTTGCCAGCCGCAGGTGAGCGGGTGATCTATGCACCGCAAATCCGTGGCGACTTGGCTTATTTTGAAACCATTATTCCTTCCGGTGATGGCTGCGAGGTACAAGCCGGTTCTGGTTTCTTGATGGCAGTGGGTTTGGCCGAAGGTGGTGCGCCTGAATTTTCGACCTTTGATCGCACTGGGGATGGCCTGATTGATGACAACGACAAAATTGCCGGTGAAGCGCCTGTGGGCTTTATGGTCAGTGGTATTCCAGGTGCTTCGGTATTTATTGGTGACTATCGCATTACCGGTACGTCGGAAGCCTTGCCAGCTTCAACCCCGGTTGTTTCTCCGGGTGCCGATTCTCCAGGACGTTTGTCTTGGCAGGAGTTGACAAACTTCTAACATTCTTTCCATTATTCAGAGTCACAACAAAAAACCCCAAGGATCAAGCATCCGAGGGGTTTTTTTATGGGTTTTAACGTTTTTCGCAGCAGTTTTTTAGTGTTTGTGAATTGGTTAGGGATTTAAGGCATCGGCAGATGTACATAGGCTTTGTTAGGATCGTTGGCTGCTGCTTTTTGCGCTTCAACAAAAATGACTTTATCCACCACCTCCACCAGATTCGCCGCTAAGAGTGGCAAGATATGAAAAGGCAGAGACGTAAATAAATACAGTTCTTTTACCTCGTGATGCCGCAAAAACGCCACGACATTGCCAATAAACGCCAGTGCTTGTCCTGACGTATTGAAAATACTGCTTTTAATCCAAGCCACGGGCGGATAATTTTTTTGCTGTTGTGCAAACGTCCACACGCCATCGGCATAGCGTTCGGTGCCCAAAACCAAGGCCAGGCGTGGATATTTTTGGGTTTTATCAATAAGCGGTGTTTTTTCCTGCTGACAATGCGCTTGACCCGTTAAAGGAACACGCCGTTCCTGACCTTGATTGCTAAAGCATTCATCTTCTTGAAAAGCATTGAGACAAAATAAGGTTGCGCCAGTACCACGATGAAAAACATGCCCCAGAAAAAAACCAAGCGCCAAGGCGCTGTGACCATTGATATACACATCCCGCTCTCGGCTAACCTCCCCCAAGGCTTGCTCCAAAATATTCTGCCAAGCGTTTTGCGTCGTCTGCCAAGTGTCTTCGCTCAAACCGGCTTTAGCCACTGCGTTTGCTAAAGGTAAAACTGGTACTGCTTGTTGATATTTTTCATCGAGCTGCCGCAAAAAAGCCGGAAGTTTTGCGGCATCGCCGTTGCTTTGTCCGAGTTCTATAATTACTGCTGGTGCTTGTGAAAACGCGGCTACCTGCATATAAAATTTGGCTATTTTTCCTTGTTCAATGCAAAACTGTGCTTGTTTTTCAGGATCATGGTTTAGTGCAAGCAAAGCATTTTCATCTAAAATCACGCCTTTCTGTTGAACTTGTCCATCCGCATCTAACCAACGCATTTTTAAGAGTTCATGGCGGTTCATTAAGGCTTTTGGCTCGCCAAGATAGATAGGAAAAATATGCACATCATCCAAAACCCACAGAATGCTATTTAAGGCATCCCCCGCCCAGGCGGATTGCAATGCTGCCTCCGAGAGCAGCAAGGTGACAGAACGCTTATTCTGTGGAAAAGTTCTTAAAATTTCAGGTAAATGTCCAGACATAGGGATGTCTTTACGGTCTAACCAGGCGGTAATCCCTTGTGCATGGAGCTGTTTGGCGAGTGCTTGCGCTAAGGCGTGATCATTTTGACCATAGGATAAAAAGGTGGTGGCAAAAATTGGCATACGGACGTTGGCTCTCTTGTTAATAGGTTGGTAATAAAAGGAATGGATTAAAGTGTTTTTAACATTTTTGGCGCTGGTTTGCTATGTTTTTTCGGGAGTTTGTTCCGCATTACTTGGCGCAACCTTTGCGAAAATTGCGGCAAAATTTTCCAAAATCAGCCACTCCCCCACCGCCAAACTCCCCAATGTCCACCTTCCAAAGGCATCCCGATGCAAGGTTTCTACTTGATAGCCACAGGCGGCAAACATCCGTCGCACTTGGTGATAGCGCCCTTCAGATAAAACCACGGTGGCGTGGTTGTCGCCGGTAATCGTCAACTGCGCTGGTTGGCAAGGGGTTTTTTCATGGTGCAATTGCAACTGCCCGCTGGCAAAAATTTCAATTAAACCTTTTGTATCTGCAAAAGATTTATGAACTGTCACTTGATAACGTCGGGCATGGGCATGTTTGGGACTGGTTAAACGATGCAGCCAGTCGCCTCGGTCGGTCAATAACAAAAGGCCGCTGGTGTCCTTGTCCAAACGGCCAATGCTCTGCACGTTGCGCCGTTGTAGCCATTCCGGCAGGAGGCGATAGACCGGCGGACCGTCGCGGCTGTCATGCGAACAGACCAGGCCGCAGGGTTTATGCAGCATCACCACCAGGCCATTGGGATGCGGAATCGGCTGACCGTCGAGCAAAATCGCCGTGGCTTTTAGGCGCGTGTCAGCACGCAGATTTTCGATGCCTCTGCCTTGAACATATCCGGCGGCAATTAAGGCGCTGACTTCATTTCGTGGACAGTAACCAAAATGCGAGAGCCAAAAATCAAGGCGACGCGGTTGTTCTGGATTGGGATGCTTGTGCATACATTTGAAAAAATTTTAGGAGGCGTTGAATCAACTGAGTGGATTGAAATGAATTGAAAAATTTTTCATTATTATCGTCATTGTCAAACGAAAAAGCAGGAAAAATCATGAGTGCGCAGCCAAAATTTACCTTGTACGAACAATTGCAACAACTGCCAGCACACCTCACCGGCGAGTTGCTCAATGGCCAATTACACGCGGTGCCGCGACCAAGTTGGGCACATGGCCAAGTAGAAACTGCCTTATCAAGCGATCTGCATCAAGCCTATGGTCGAGGTCGTGGTGGCTTGGGTGGCTGGTGGATTATCATTGAGCCGGAAATTCATTTTGTGGTTAATCAAGAAATTATGGTGCCGGATATTGCCGGTTGGCGGCGGGAACGTCTGCCGAAACCATCAGCGACGCAAAAAATCACTACCGTGCCTGATTGGATCTGCGAGATTTTATCGCCTTCGACCAAAAGCAAAGACCGCGAGGTTAAAATGCCTTTGTACGCGCATTATGGTGTGTCATTTGCTTGGTTGGTGGACCCGTTAGCAAGAACTTTAGAGGCATTGGAATGCGTTGCTGGAAATTGGCAGTTGCTTGGACAATGGTCAGAAGATGATCAAGTAACGGTCAAACCTTTTAGCGAAATAAGCATTTTTTTAAGTGACTTATGGGGAGAATAAATGAAACAAGTAGCGTCTTTACGTTATGAAGTGATTTTTAAGAAAGCCTTTTCGCATCCCGATGTATTTATGGCCTTTGTCAAAGATATGACTGGCGTGCGGATTGAAATTGATCACGTTGAAACCGATAAAACTTTGGCGGAAATTCAAGCGATTTTGGTTGCTTATCAAGGATAGCCTCGCGCAGCCGCGGGTGTTTTTCAAAGTGGTTTTTGTCGCCTAAAAATTTTTTTTGCAAAAGTTTTTACAGAAAATTTGCCAAAAAGCCTGACCTTCCGTATTTTTGTAGCGCGTTTACCCGCGCTTTTTTTGATAACTTTTAGAGGAATGTATGGCTGAAGATAATCGTCCGCTGATTTTTAAAGTGTTAGACTTTTTCCCTTTGTTTTTTTTGATGCTGTTGGTTTATAACATCGTGATGCTTTTTCCAGATGATGCCAATGAACTGATGAAAAGCGCCATGTTTAGCATTCCGTTGGTTTCAGGATCGGCTTGGGAGATGCAAGTAGGCCATCTTTTTTTATTGATAGGTTTGGCCTTTTTGTTTTTTGAATTGCTGAAGTCCACCAAAACTAGCACTAGTACTTCCGTAGAGCATGTGATTTCTTTGGTGGTGTTTATGGTGTATTTCTTGGAATTTCTTTTGGTGAAAGAAGCGGGTAACTCGATCTTTTTCTTGTTGGCCATGATGTCCTTATTGGATGTGATCGCCGGCTTCAGCATCACTATCGCGACCGCACGTCGTGACTTTGGTTTACCAGGTAATTTAGGCAATTAACCTTTGCTTGGCTTTCTCGTTTTCAAATACTGGCGTCAGTGATGACGCCATTTTTTTTCGCTTTTTTCGCTTTTTTCGTTTCTTTTAGACCCTTATACTGATGAATACAAAAAATTTAACGCATCTGCACGCTTTTTCCCAAGATGACTTACAACGCTGTGGCCACGGCGAACTTTTCGGCACTGGTAATGCGCAATTACCGATCAACAACATGCTGATGATGGATCGCGTTGATCATATTCATACCGAAGGCGGCGCTTATGGCAAAGGCGAAATGAAAGCAACGTTGACTATTAAACCCGAGTTGTGGTTTTTTGCCTGTCATTTTCACAATGACCCGGTGATGCCAGGCTGTTTGGGTCTGGATGCCCTGTGGCAAATGCTGGGTTTTTATTTGGCTTGGCTTGGCAATCCGGGCTATGGCCGCGCTTTGGGTGTGGATGAAGTGCGCTTTACCGGACAGATTTTACCGACCAATAAAATTGTAGAATATCATTTAGATATCAAGCGCTTAATTCAAAGAAAACTGATTATGGGTATTGCCGATGGCAAAGTCAGTGTGGATGGCAGAACCATCTATGTCGCCAATAGCTTGCGCGTTGGTTTATTTAAGCCAGAGAACTTAGCGCAGTTTGGTGCCGAAGGTTGACTTATACCTCTGTCTTAATTAAATAAAAAGGCAAACTCTCTTCGTTGAAACTGCCTAGAAAATATTAAATAAAATTAAGCTATCATTTATTTTTTTATCACTATTCCACTACAACATTTCTTCGCCAACTGGAATAGCTTATCCCTTAAAAAACTAAAATAAAATCAGTAGGTAAGAAATATCAAGTCTTTGGCAAGGTCACGCCGAGTTGACCTTGATATTTCCCCTGCCGGTCTTGATAGGACACTTGACAGATTTCTTCAGCACCCAAGAACACCATCTGCGCCACACCTTCGTGGGCGTAAATTTTTGCCGGCAGCGGTGTAGTGTTAGAAAATTCAAGCGTAACATGGCCTTGCCATTCCGGTTCTAATGGTGTGACATTGACAATAATCCCACAGCGCGCATAAGTGGATTTGCCTAAACAGATCACCAAGACCTCCCGAGGAATGCGAAAATATTCCAAAGTCCGCGCCAGTGCAAAAGAATTAGGTGGGATGATACAAATGTCATTATGGACTTCGATAAAACTATTTGGATCAAAGTTTTTTGGGTCAACGATGGTGCTGTTAATATTGGTAAAAATCTTAAACTCCGGCGCACAGCGGACATCATAGCCATAACTTGAAGTACCAAAAGAAATGACTTTCTCACCGTTGGCTAACCGGTTGATCAAACGCGGTTCAAACGGGGAAATCATCCCCGCTTGCCCTTGTTGAATAATCCACTGATCAGATTTAACGCCCATCAGTTTTAGCTGCTTTTAATGACGATATTGGGAAACTTCATGCTGTAATCCTTGGATTGCAAAGAAAGTTTTGCACTCGCCCGCCGGGAAATGCCTCGATACATTTCGGCAATGCGGCTTTCTGGTTGCGCGGCGACACTCGGTTTACCGCCATCAGCTTCTTCACGGATGCTTTTATCCAAAGGTAGCGCACCTAAGAACTCAACATTGTATTTTTTCGAGAGTTTTTCGCCGCCGCCTTCGCCAAAAATGGCTTCTTCGTGACCGCAGTTGCTACAAATGTGAATGCTCATATTTTCGACAATGCCTAAAATGGGAACTGCAACTTTTTCAAACATTTGCAAACCTTTTTGCGCGTCTAACAAAGCAATGTCTTGCGGTGTAGTGACGATGATCGCACCGCTGACCGGAATTTTTTGCGCCAGGGTTAATTGAATATCGCCGGTTCCTGGTGGTAAGTCTATGATTAAATAATCTAAGTTCCGCCAGCGTGTATCATTTAACAACTGCTCCAAGGCTTGCGTCACCATCGGCCCCCGCCAAATCATCGGCGTGTCTTCTTCAATGAGAAAACCGATAGACATTGCCTGAAGTCCATGTGCTTCAATGGGTTCCAGACTTTTATTGTCACGGCTGTCGGGGCGTTCACCGATTTTACCCAACATGCGCGGTTGACTGGGGCCATAGATATCGGCATCTAAAATTCCCACGGTTGCGCCGTCGGAAACCAAGGCTAAGGCCAAATTGACGGCAGTAGTGGACTTGCCCACGCCACCTTTTCCAGATGCTACGGCAATGATATTTTTGATATTTTGTAAAGGTTTTAATTGTTTTTGGACAGCGTGACTGGCAACTTTAACCGCTAATTTTAAGTGCAGGTTTTTGAATCCAGGTAATTTTTGTAAGGCATCGCTGATCATTTCTTGTAATTGGCTTTGATAACGCAAAATGGGGAAGGAAAAAAGTAATTCCAGATGCACCACCCCTTCGTTATTGACTTCCAATTTTTGTATTTGACAGCTTTCGCTTAACGGTTTATCCAAATAAATGAAAGGGATAGTTTTTAAGACGGCTTCTACAGCAGCTTTGGTGAAAGACATAGCAGTTCCTTGAAAAAAATAAGCGAAAAAATAAAAAAGATAATAAAAGTCAGATAAATACTACATGATTTTTTTAGAAAAAACGCTACCAAGACTAGCACTGCTCTTAAAAAATTGGTAGCCTCGACGGTTTTTTATTCACCTTAAAAAATATGACTACACCGCGCCGCATTCTAGTGACCAGCGCTTTACCTTATGCCAATGGTGCCATTCATTTAGGGCATCTGGTTGAATATATTCAAACCGACATCTGGGTGCGTTTTCAAAAAAGCCAGCGTCACGAATGCTATTACGTCTGCGCTGATGATGCCCACGGTACGCCCATTATGCTCAAAGCCCAGCAGGAAGGGGTGACGCCGGAGGCATTGATTGCGCGTTTTTCCCAAGAACATCAAGCCGATTTTGCGCATTTCCATATTGGCTTTGACCATTATCACAGCACGCACAGCCCCGAAAATCGCTTATGGGCAGAGACGATTTTTTTACGACTGCGCGAGCAAGGCTTGATTATCGAAAAGGAAATCAGCCAAGCCTATGACACTGAAGCAAAAATGTTTTTGCCAGATCGTTTTATTCGCGGTACTTGTCCGCGTTGTGGTGCTTCAGATCAATATGGTGACAGTTGCGAAGTTTGCGGCGCAACGTATAACCCTTTGGAGTTAATCGAAGCGCGTTCGGCGATTTCCGGCGCAGTACCGGTCGAAAAATCCTCATTACACTTATTTTTTGACTTGGCAAAGATGCAGGATACCTTGCAACAATATCTGGATAGTTCAGCATTACAGCCAGAAGTTACTAATAAATTACGCGAATGGTTAAGTGCCGACTTAAATCCCTGGGATATTTCCCGCGATGCGCCGTATTGGGGTTTTGTCATTCCAGGTTTTGACGATAAATATTTTTATGTGTGGCTGGATGCGCCGATGGGCTATATGGCGAGTTTTCAAGCACTTTGCGCAAAAAAAGGTATTGATTTTGATAGTTTTTGGTTAAGTAATGAAAAAACCGAGCTCTATCATTTTATTGGCAAAGACATCATCTATTTCCATGGCTTATTTTGGCCGGCTATGCTGTCTGCTGCTGGTTTGCGCTTGCCGACAGCGATTTTCGCGCATGGTTTTTTAACCGTGGATGGCCAAAAAATGTCCAAGTCACGCGGCACTTTTATCACGGCGCAAAAATATCGAGAAAGTATCGGTGAGCCTGACTATCTGCGTTATTATTTTGCAGCCAAATTAAGCGCACAAGTAGAAGATATTGACTTGAATGTGGAAGATTTTCAGCAACGGGTGAATAGCGATTTGGTTGGCAAATGGATCAATTTATTGAGTCGCTCGGCAAAACTTTTAGAAAAATACCATGAGGGAAAATTATCTGATCGCTTACTTGAACCTGAACTTTATCAAAGTTTTGTCAATGCTGGTGAAAGCATTGCCGAAAGTTTCGCACAGCGTAGTTTTAGTAAAGCTATTCGTGAAATCATGCAGTTGACCGATGCAGCCAATGCCTATGTAGATCAGCATAAACCGTGGGCTTTGGCCAAAGACGCGGAAAAATTAGTGGAAGTGCAAGCCATCTGCACACAAGTTATCAATTTATTCCGCGTATTGGCGATTTATCTGCAACCGGTAATTCCGGGAACCGTGGCAAAAGTAGCTGAATTTCTTGCTGATGATTTAAGGCATTGGGATGCCGTGCAAACGCCTTTGCGCAATAAAACCTTGCCGGCTTATCTGCCGTTGTTGCAGCGTCTGGATGCCTCTGTCTTGATAGAAAAAAATAGTGTTGGTCAAGATATTGTAAAAAAAGCAGAAATAATAACAGATGTAGTGACAAAAACCGTGAGCGATCCCATTTCCCTGGCCGATTTTCAAAAAGTTGTCTTGCGTGTTGCTGAAGTCAAAGCCGTTGATACCGTAGCTGGTGCCGAAAAACTTTTGTGCTTACAAGTGGATTTGGCTGAAGGACGGTTGCGGCAGATTTTTTCCGGCATTGCGAAACATTATGCGCCGGCTGATTTACTCGGTAAAAAAGTCTTAGTCGTTGCTAACCTTGCGCCGAAAAAAATGCGTTTTGGTATATCAGAAGGTATGCTACTGACCGTCCAAAATGACCAGGGTCAGCCCTTGGTGGTATTTATGGATGCGCAAGCGACAGTCGGCAGTCAACTTGCTTAAATTTATCTCAAATTTATAAATGTAAGATAAGGAAATTTATGGAACTTTTAGTACAAGCATTTGCTTTGATCGAAACATCAACATTAACTGCGGTGATCGCTTTGGTGGTTGGTTTGGCCTTGTTGATGTTCAGTGCCGACCGTTTTATTGCCGGTAGCGCCTCGGCTGCCCGCAGCTTGGGGGTGCCGGTATTGATTATTGGCTTGATTGTCGTGGGTTTTGGCACCTCAATGCCGGAGATGTTTGTCTCGGCGAGTGCCGCTTTGGCCGGTGAACGGGATTTGGGTATTGGCAATGCTATCGGTTCTAATATCACCAATATCGCCTTGATTATTGGTTTAACGGCCTTGATGGCGGTCATTCCGGTGCGCTCGGCAATTGTGCGTAAAGAATTTATTCTGATGCTGGTGGTAATTTTTAGCGCCTTTTTGTTGTTTTTGGATGGCCAATTAACCACCCTCGATGGTTTGGCTTTAGTGCTTGGTTTGGTGGCGGTTTTAGTTTTTTTGCTTTGGGATGCCATCACTAATAAAAATGATGCTCTAGAAGCCGAAGCCGAAGAAGCCTTGGAAAAGACTATGCACTTGTTCATGGCGGTTATTTGGATTCTCGTTGGCGGCATTTTATTGATTCTTAGCGCAAAAATTTTAATAACTGGTTCGGTAAAAATCGCCACGGATTTAGGCGTCAGTGAATTGGTGATTGGCCTAACTGTGGTGGCCATTGGCACGAGTCTGCCGGAATTGGCAGCGGCTTTGGCAGCGGCCTTCCGTAAAGAACCGGATTTAGTGGTCGGCAATATCGTTGGCTCAAATATTTTCAATACTTTGGCAGTAGTTGCCATGCCGGCTTTACTCGCACCTGGGGCTTTCAATACAGCAATTATTTGGCGGGATTATCCGCTTTCTTTGCTGCTGGCGGTGTTGTTATTTATTTTTGCTTGGGTCTTCAGAAGTATCAATCGTGTGCATGGCGCATTGTTTTTATTGATTTTTATCGGTTACACGATTTACCTCTATGCCAGCAGTATGACCAAAATCATGCCGGTCGCTTAATTTCTTTTCATCCGCATGCAGGCCGTTGCGCCTGCATTTTCTGCGCTTGTCAGATAGATAGGGCTTTTGCATAGTGAAGCGATATTTTTTATTGGCAATGATGTCTGAATAGCCTGTTATTTCAAATTTTTTGGAGGCTTGGCATGAATACTTTGGCAGTTGACCTTCAACCGCAAGCACGCCGTGTGCAATGCACAGATCAGGCGCTTGTGGTTGATCTGGCAGACGGTCGCACCCTGACGGTTCCCCTCACTTGGTTTCCCCGTTTATGTAATGCTTCAAAAGAACAATTGCAAAACTGGGAGCTTTTGGGAAATGGCGAGGGAATTCATTGGCCTGATCTTGACGAAGATTTGCGTGTTGCCGGTTTATTGGCAGGTAGGCATTGACGTTAGCTATGCGCCGGTATTTTTTATTTTTTAGATAGTTATTCTTAAACACCATGTCCGAATACTTTTTTATTTTGCTCGGCACCATTTTGGTCAATAACTTTGTTTTGGTGAAGTTTTTGGGTTTGTGTCCGTTTATGGGCGTCTCGCGCAAACTGGAAACCGCTATCGGCATGGGTTTGGCCACGACTTTTGTTTTAACTTTATCTTCAGTGGTCAGTTATTTGCTTTATGAATATTTGCTACTGCCTTTGCAGTTGGAATATCTAAAACTGATTGCTTTTATTGTGGCGATTGCCGCTGTGGTGCAACTCACCGAGATGTTTATTCATAAAGTGAGTCCCTTGCTTTACAGCGTTTTGGGAATTTTTCTGCCGTTGATCACCACCAATTGCGCGGTTTTGGGCGTGGCTTTATTAAATGTTCAAGAAGATCATAATCTTCTGTCATCTGCACTCTATGGTTTTGGTGCCGCCGTTGGCTTTTCTTTGGTGATGGTCTTGTTTGCCGCCATACGCGAGCGCTTGGCGGTCGCTGATGTGCCCAAGGATTTTCAAGGCGCGGCGATAGCGCTGTTGACGGCAGGTCTAATGGCCTTGGCTTTTATGGGTTTTTCAGGATTATTGCCAACATGAATGAAATTCTTTTTACCACTTTATTGTTTACCGGCTTGGCTTTGCTTTTGGGTGCGATACTTGGTTTTGCCCAAGAAAAATTACAGCGTGCTGATAATCCTTTAGCAGATCAAATAGATGCCTTGTTGCCGCAAACCCAATGTGGTCAATGCGGTTTTGCCGGTTGTCGCCCGTATGCCGAAGCCATGGCCAAAGGCGAGGCTGACATTAACCGCTGTCCGCCTGGTGGCGAGGCGACGATTCGCGCTTTGGCCGATTTTTTAGATAAGGAATTTAAGCCTTTAGATGCCGAACGCGGTACGCCAAAGCCGAAGCAAGTCGCCTGGATTGATGAAGATATCTGTATCGGTTGTACGCGCTGCATTCAGGCGTGTCCGGTGGATGCTATTTTGGGCGCGGCAAAACTCATGCACTCGGTGTTGCCGCAGGAATGTACTGGCTGCGAACTCTGCGTACCAGCCTGTCCGGTGGATTGCATTTATATGCAGCCTTTGGCAGTAACTATCGACAATTGGCGTTGGGAGTATCCGCAGCCGCTTGCCAATGCCTCTGCCCATAGTTTGCCGCCTGCCGTTGATGCGAATCATGGCTAAAAGTAATTTTTTCAATTTTTTTAGTCAGTTGGCTTTGCCGGGACAAGCGGCTAATATTTGGCCGTTGCCCGCTGGTATTCATCCCGATGACCAAAAAACCTTGTCGAATCAAACACCCATTCAAAGCATTCCACTGCCGAAGGTTTTGATTTTGCCATTAAAACAGCATATCGGTCAGGCGGCAGTGCCGGAGGTGGCGGTCGGGGAAATCGTTGGCAAAGGCCAGCGCTTGGCCACGGCAAGCGGCTATATCAGCGCGCATGTTCATGCGCCGACTTCGGGGAAAATTATCGCCATTGAAGACCGACCCGTACCGCATCCTTCTGGTTTAACGGCACCTTGCTTGGTGTTGGAACCCGATCGCGAAGACCGTTGGCAGACCGCATTGCAATTTTGTTGTCAGTGGCAAACTCAGCCGCCGAGTCTGTTGCGGCAACGTATTCGTGATGCTGGCATCGTCGGTTTGGGCGGCGCAGCCTTTCCAACCAGCGTCAAAGTCAATGCCAGCAATCCCTTGCACACCGTGATTATCAATGCCGCCGAATGCGAGCCGTACATCACTTGTGATGACCGTTTTTTACAGGAGCATCCCGATGCCGTGTTGCTTGGCATTGCCGTGCTGCAAAGGCTATTGCAACCGCAGCAATTTTTACTCGGCATTGAAACCAATAAACCGCAAGCGCTTCAGGCGTTGCGTCAGGCATTTAAAAGCAAAGAATTTTCCCATTTACCCTTAAAAATTAAAGTTGTGCCAACGGTATATCCAGCCGGTGGCGAAAAACAACTCATCTATCAATTGACCGGTAAAGAAGTCCCGAGCGGTCGACATGCCAGCAGTTTGGGGGTTATTGGCCTCAATGTGGCCACGGTGGCGGCGATTGCCGAGGCGGTATTATGGCAAAAGCCGCTGTTGTCGCGGGTGGTGACGGTCAGCGGCGCGGTGCAACGGCCAGGCAATTTTCAGGTGCTGTTGGGTACGCCTTTTGCCGAAGTCATTGCCGCTGCGGGTGGCGCATTGCCTGGCAGACAGCGGGTGATCATGGGCGGTCCTTTGAATGGTTTTGCGGTGGAAAGCATGGCGGTGCCGGTGGTCAAAGGCACGAATTGCGTTTTGCTGTTGCCGGAACAAGCCGCAGCGCCGGAACTGCCGTGTATTCGCTGTGGTGCTTGTATGGAAGTGTGTCCAGCCAAATTGCTGCCGCAGCAGTTGTATTGGCATAGCCGGGCGCGGGATTTGGAAGCAGCAACAGAAAATCGTCTGTTTGATTGCATTGAATGCGGTGCTTGTGCCTATGTTTGTCCGAGTCATATTCCCTTGGTACAGTATTATCGTGCGGCAAAACAAGAGGTTAGTCAGCAATATCGGGATAAGCAGCAAGCGCAAGTCGCCAAAGCGCGTTTTGAATTTCGCAAAGAACGGCTGGCGCAGGAAAAAGCTGAGCGTGAAGCCAAATTAGCGGCCAAACGGCGCACTTTAGAAGAACAACAAGCCAGCGACGAGGCCAAACAACAGGCGATTCAAGAGGCATTGGCGCGGGTGCGGGCTAAAAAAGCCGAACAGGCTACCGTTAAATCGGAGGCAGGCGATGGCGATGTTGCCTAGTTCGCCGCATCTCCATGCTGCCAAGCCGGTGTACTGGGTGATGCGGCGCTTGCTCTGGGCGCTGCTGCCGGGGATTTTGGTCTATGCCTGGTTTTTTGGTGTCGGTATTCTCGAAAATATTTTCTGGTGCAGCGTTTTTTCTTTAGGCTTAGAAGCCTGGCTTCTGTGGTTGCGCCAAAGACCGATAAAACTCCATTTGGCCGACAGCAGCGCTTTGGTGACGGCTTGGTTGTTGGCCTTATCGTTGCCGCCAGAGAGCGCTTGGTGGTTGTGCGCCTTGGGCAGTTTTTTTGCGATTGTCTTTGCTAAACAGCTTTATGGTGGCCTGGGTTTTAATCCGTTTAATCCAGCGATGGTCGGCTACGCGGCGCTCTTGATTTCTTTCCCGCAGGCGATGACGCAATGGCTCATCCCGTACCTGCCTTTTGATGGTGTCAGCGGTGCCACGCCTTTGGATGCAGCGCGGCAGGGTTTGCCGATCAGTGCAGAAGTTGGCTTAGCTTTTAGTGGTGTGGCTTTGGCCTATCTGGTCGGCGGCTTACTGATGCTCTATTGGCGGGTGATTCGCTGGCGCATTCCGATGGCGTTGCTCTTGGGAGTTTTTTTCAGTTCCTTAGTTATTTATTTAATCAATTCAGAAAGTTACCAAAGTCCGCTATGGCATTTATTGCTGCCAAGTACGCTCTTAGCGGCCTTTTTTATCGCCACCGACCCAGTGTCGGCCAGCACCACGCCGCTCGGCCAGTGGCTTTATGGTTTGCTCATTGGGATGCTCTTGGTGATTATTCGTAGTTTTGGCGGCTATCCCGATGGCGTGGCCTTTGCGGTGTTGCTGGCCAATCTCTGCGTGCCACTCTTAGACCGCTACACCCGACCCTTGGCTTATGGCGAGTCGCGGCGAAAAACTTCTGTTGATTCCTAACCATGGCGAAAAAAACTTTAGCCTTTTGGCAGTGGCCAGCTTTCCAAGCGGCGTTTTTGCTGGCCTTGTTTACGGCGCTGGCGGTTTTTTTATTGAGCCTGACGCAGGTGCTCACGCGGGCGCAGATTGCTGAAAATATTCAGCAGGTCTTGCTGGCGCAATTAAAAAGTGTTTTCCCCGACCCCGATGGAACCTTAGAAAAAACTCCTTTTGTCTTGCCAGCGGCGGACTTATTGGGACAAAAAGCGCCGACAACGGCCTATTTTGTTAGTAAAAATAAAGAATTTCAAGGGGTTATTCTTGAAGCTACTGCGCCAAACGGTTACAACGGTGCCATTCGCTTATTGATTGGCATGGATAAAGCTGGCGTTTTGCAAGGCGTGCGGGTGCTGTCGCATCAGGAAACACCTGGTTTGGGCGACCCGATAGAGGAAAGAAAATCCGATTGGATTTATAGTTTTAACGGTAAAAATCTTGACAATACGCGCTTTGCCGTGAAAAAAGATGGCGGCGATTTTGCCGCCTTTACCGGCGCGACCATTACGCCACGCGCCGTTGTTGGTGCGGTGAAATCAGCGCTGGATTATTTTGCTTTAGAAAAAAAGCAGTTAGAGGACAAATTTTTGACGCAAGTAGCAAGTGCAGAAAACGAAAGCAAGGCAGGAGCGGAAAAAAATGGAAAGTAGTTACAAAGAAATCGTTCATAATGGTTTATGGAACAACAACATTGGCTTGGTGCAATTGCTTGGTCTTTGTCCGTTGATGGCCGTGACCACCAGCACCGTCAATGCCTTAGGTTTAGGCATAGCAACGGTTTTGACCTTGCTTATTTCCAATACCTTGATTTCTCTGGTGCGACATCGCTTACGACCGGAAATCCGCCTGCCGGTATTTGTGTTATTGATTGCCGCAACAGTGACGGTGATTCAACTGTGGATGAGTTCTTATTTTTATGAACTATATCTTGCGCTTGGCGTTTTTGTTGGCCTGATTGTCACCAATTGCGGCATCATTGGTCGCGCTGAAGCCTTTGCTTCCCGTCAGCCGGTAGCCAAAGCCGCTTTAGACGGACTTTTCATGGGTTTAGGGTTTGCTTTGGTGTTGCTGGTTGTAGGGATGATTCGGGAATTATTAGGACAAGGGACGCTGCTGGCCAATGCCGATGTCTTATTTGGCGCGGCGGCAAAAACTTGGACGATAACTTTTTTTGAAAATTATCAAGGGCTTTTATTAGCAGTCTTGCCGCCAGGTGCCTTTATGACCTTGGCTTTGTTGATTGCCTTGAAAAATCGTCTGGAACGGCTGCGGCAACAACGCCGCCAGGTGCAAACCGTACCGGCAGCCGTAACCGCCTCAGCACTGGCACCAGCGGCAACAAGTCAGTAAACTGGCGGCTTTTTTAGACCTTTCTTTTATCTTTGTTTTTATTCAACAACAGGAGTTTTTATGGCTGGACATTTTCCTTTTGCTGCACGTTTGGGTGTGCGCTATGGCCTGGCACCGCGCATGACCTTGGCGGCGTTTTTTGAACAACATGGCATGGATGCCGCACGACAAGAAAAATATTATCAATGGTGGTACGAATGGACGAAAAATTTTATCTTGAACGACGCGGATCTCAATGCTGCCAAAGGCGTTTATTTCAAAAGTTATCCTTACGGCAGCCACGCGCACGAAAACTTTCATTTGAAAGATAAATACTGGGCAAGCTGTATGAGTGATTTGGGTGATGTCATCCGCGATATGATTTTCCCAAAATTAAGCGCTGAAGCGATGCACGAATTAGAAGAAAAACATCATCATTTGCTCGAAGTATTAGCCAAAGAAGCCGAAGCCAATCCGCGTAAAGCTGTGCCAGATATTGGTTATTTTCGTCACACCTAAGCAAAGCCTGTGAAAGATTTTTTATTGACGGGTTTTTTTCCAACTAACCATGTCACCCTTAGCAACCCCTGACGTTTCAGAGGTGCTCTCGCCTGCCGCTGTGGAAAGCTTTTTTGCGCGTCTGGCGGCGGCGCATCCCAATCCCCAAACCGAGTTGGTTTTTCATAGTCCGTTTACGCTCTTGGTTGCGGTGATTTTATCGGCGCAAGCCACCGATAAATCGGTCAATCAGGCCACCAAAACCTTATTTGCCAGCGCTGACACCCCAGAAAAAATTTTACATTTGGGTCAGCAAGGCATTGAAGAGCATATTAAAAGCATTGGACTGTATCGCAATAAAGCCAAGCATGTCTTAGCGACAGCCGCTTTATTGATCGAAAAACATCAAGGCGAAGTGCCGAGAAATCGTCAACATTTGGAAGCCTTGCCGGGCGTGGGTCGAAAAACCGCCAATGTGGTGTTAAACACGGCGTTTGGCGAGCCGACGATTGCCGTGGATACGCATATTTTTCGCTTAAGCAATCGCACGGGTTTGGCACCTGGCAAGGATGTGCGGGAAGTCGAGGATAACTTATTGAAAATAGTGCCAGAAAATTATCGTTTATCAGCACATCATTGGTTGATTTTACATGGCCGTTATACCTGCACGGCGCGTAAGCCACACTGTGCCAAGTGTTTGGTCAAGGATATTTGCCTTTATCCACAAAAAATTGTCTAAGCGTTAAAATGTAAAGCAAAGTTTCAGTAAAAAATTTAAGCAGTGCTCTTAACTTTTTTATTAAAAAACCAAGCCACTAACGCATCTAAACTCAAAAAACCACTGCCGCGTGTCAATAACACCGCCAAAAGCAATGCCCAATAAACATGCTCGCTATGGCTTTGATAAGTAAATTCAATAACAGCAACCATGATGAGCAACGGCAGCACCGCCAAGCGCGTCCCCAAGCCCAATACCAACAGCACCGGCATCACCAATTCTAAAAAAGTCGCCGAACCCGCAGCAAACCAAATCGGCAACAGCGGCACCTGGTATTCGTGTTCAAATAACAGCATCGTGGTTTCAAAGTCTTCGATTTTGGTTAAGCCTGAAAAAAAGAAAATCTTGGCCAACCATAAACGAATCAGTAATAAAACCGGATGGATTAAAAAACCAAGCCATTGACTATAAAAAGAAAGAACCGCTTCTAAACGCACAAATATCGTCATAATTTTTCCCTTGCTGTTTAATTCAGTTTATTATTCGCGCCATCTTCGCAAAACGTTACGCATCAGGAAAAAAGATGAAAAAAGAAGATCAATTAACTGCCTGGTTTTTTCAAGCACAGCAAGGGGATAAGGTTGCTTACGAGTGTTTTTTGCGAAAAGTGGCGCAGATTTTACAACCGTACTTACGCCGCCGTTTACAAAATTTTTCCGACAGCGAAGATGTTTTGCAAGAAGTGCTATTGACTATTGATAAAATTCGTCATACCTATGATTTTTCACGACCTTTATGGCCGTGGCTTTTTGCTATCACGCAGAAAAAATTGCTGGATTATTTGCGACGGAATTATCGGCAAAAACAGCGGGAATGGCTTGATATGGATAGCATTGCCGAAAGTCTTGGCAAAGAAGATCATGACCCGAATCTACCGACCGAACTGATGCAAGAGTTGTTGTCACTTTTGCCGCAAAAAACGCGAATGCTCTTATATTTGCTGCATCAGGAAGGCTATACCGCGCAAGAAGTAGCCGACCAAGTCGGTATGACCTTATCGGCAGTAAAAGTCGCGGCACACCGCGCTTATAAAATTCTGCATAAACATCTTACGGAAAACCCATAAATAACATTGCCATGAATAAAATTTCTATGAATAAAGTCGAGCAGACCATTCAGATGCTCACCGCCGGCATCCAGATGACGCAACGCTGGTCGCCACAGCGCAAACTTTGGTTGGGCTTTACCAGTTTGCTTTTGTATTTTTTAGCTTTATTGCTGATTTTCGGTGTGCAGGCGGATGCCAGTCATTTGTTCAATAATACGCTGTTTCTTATTGAAACCCTTGGTTATTTATTGATGATAGTCGTCAGTATGGTGGCGAGTATTTTGAGTGCTGTACCCGATGGCAAGCGTCCTTGGTGGTTGAATAGTCTTTTGACTTTGCCGCTGTGGTTGGTGGTCGGCATTGGGATGCTGCAATTTTCCTGGGCAGAATTAGTGGCCATTCTTGGTCATCTGCAATATTTTTTGTTTTTCAAAGTGATGTTATTGACGCTGCTACCAGGCATTGTGCTGGCTTGGCTATTGCGCTTTTCAGCACCTGCGGCATGTTGTTGGACGGGCTTTTTTGCCGCTTTGGCGGTCAGCGGCATGGCCTATTTAACGCTTCGTCTTTTGGCTATTACGCCGGTGGAATTTTTTACGCCCTGGTGTTATTTGCCGATGCTTATTTTTTTACTTCTCGGTATTGGACTAGAGCGGCTCTTTCTTCGTTGGTAAATCATTAAAACAACAAGTTAATGATAAAAATCTGAAAAAATCCCCAAGGTAAACCAGCGTTGAAAATAAAGCGGTAATGCCTTGATTAGTGCTGCTTCGGCATCGGGATGCTGTGCAAGCCACAGGTCAACGCTTTCCCCTAAGGTTTTGCCTGTTGCCAAAGATTCTAAAAAGTAAACTTCTTGATTTTCCAAAATTATTCGTTTCACTATGCCTTGATATTTGCCAAGCAGCAGATATTGTTTTTGCGGTAATAATGGCAGGGGATTGCCTTGGCGAAAGGCTTCCAGGAAATCCTCTGCGGCATAGTCAAGTTTAAGCAAAATGGCCTTGGCTTTGCGAATAAAACGTCCGGTCATCAGTTGTTCTTCGCTAATTTGACTAAAAAAATCTGCTGCCAAAGTTGCTTCATTCGGATGCCAATAGGCAGCAACGATGGCCGATTCAACCGCTGCAATGCTTGCGGCGGCCGGATTTTTTGCCGTCAACCAGTTGGCAAAAGCGATAGAATAAAGATTTAAATCCCAATGCCGCGACGGGTGTTCAGTAACAAATTGTTGCGCGTAACTTTGAAAAATTTCCGGGGTTAGAAAAAAAGACGTGGCCGGATAATCGCTCATCACGGCTTCCAGCAGGCGTTGGCGGTAGGCGTAGGCATAGACGTGCAGACGCTCGGCGCTGCTGAAATTGGCTTTGCTGGTTTTCATCCAGGTGCTATCGTCTGGATTCTGCTCAGCAACTGCTTGAAAAAAAACGTGCATTTCTTTGACAAATTCAGGCGTGATCTTGGACATCGGGCACCGCAATGCTGTTGTTGGCAAGAATTTTGGCTTGGTGTAACTCGGCCAATAAAACCGAAAAAGGTGGGATATTGCTGTCCCATTCAATCATCGTGCTGTATAAGCCTTTTGTTCTTAACGCATACGCATAAAGATCAAGGACCTCTTTAATTAAAGGTGCATTGTGGGTGTCAATTTTATGGCTGCCTTTGTCGGTGTGACCGGCCAAATGATATTGCCAAATCGCTTGCTTTGGGATGTTGTCAATATAGGTGTAAGGATTCCAATGGTGGTTAAAACAGGAAACAAAGACATTGTTGATATCCAACAAAATGCCGCAACCGGTGGCGTGATGCAAAGCCGTAAAAAATTCTGGCTCCGTCATCGTAGAGGTTTGATATTCCAAATAGGAAGAAGCGTTTTCCAAAGCGATGGGACGTTGTAAATAGTCTTGAATATAATGAAGCCGTGAAATGAGATGCTTTAAGCTGGATTCATTATAGGGAATCGGTAATAAATCATGACTATAATGATTTCCTAAATAAGTAAAACAGAGATGATCGGAAAGCCAAGCCACTTCCAAGCGATCTGCCAAGGTTTTGAGTTTTTTTAAGTAATCGTTATCTATCGGGTCAAGGCCGCCAGGCGACAAGGCCACACCGTGCATAACCAAAGGATAATCTTGGCGCAGGTTTTCTAAAATCCAATGTTGTTCAAGAGAAAGATAATTTTCTGAAATAATTTCAAACCATTGCACTTCTTTGGGCCGCTCGCTCACAATGGTGTCATAATGTGCGGCGCGTAAGCCTAAGCCAAAACCAAGCATTTTTCCCCCGCTAATAGATTACATAGATGAAAAAAGCCAGAAAAATTTCTGGCTTTTGAAGGTAAAGGTCTTTGAAAAGTCTTAGAAAAAATTAAGCGCAGCTATTTTTGCCAGAGCAGCTATGTTTTTCTTCGCCAGCGGCACAACTGTTTTTACCAGCGCAAGTGTGTTTTTCTTCCATCATCATTGGCGTTAAAGAACCGCCCATTTCTTGGCATTTTTCAGCAGAGCGGACATATTTCCATTCTTTAGGATCGTAATCCATTGTTGATAAACCAGCGCAAGCGTGCGAGCCATCGGCCGCGCCACAATCATTTTTACCCGCTTTCGCAACGCCATAGCATTTTTCAGCAGCCAAGGCCGAACTGGAAACACCAGCAGCAACGATACCAGCCAATACTGCACCAAATAAGGCTTTCTTTTCCATGATTTTCTCCAAAAGTTTGTGTAAAAAATGAACACCGAAGCGCATTTTTGCCTGGCGTTCAAGCGATTTATTCGCCGAGGTTGGTGCTTTGGTTACAACCGCTGCTTCCGCCTGCGTAAATTTTTTAATTTTTTAGCCAGTAGTATTTTATAATCTGAAAAAATTTATTTTTCCTTTTATTTTGTTTGCCATGGTTTGAAAAATGTACACCGCTGCTTTTCAGTTTTATGAGTTATTGCTCACGGGGGCTTTGCAATTATTTTTGTTTTTTTATTTATTTATCATTGGGAGATGGTTAATTTACACGGCTTTTGCCAGTAATTATCGGCCTTTTGTGGCAACTTTTACGCCGAGTGTTTCTATCCTGATTCCGGTCGCTGATGAAGATGAAGGGTTATTTAGAAAGGTTTTAACTAAAATTAGTGAGGCTGCAAAAAAGTATCCCAATGCCGCGACAATCACTGTCATTATCAACGGCCAGCGCAATGAAAAAATTGAAGAAATTTGCCAAGATTTTGCTGACATCTATTGGTATTGGACAAAAATACCAGGCAAGCGCAATGCCTTGGCGGAAGGAATTGCTTTAGCAAAAGAAAAACATCGCGCCGAGATTGTTGTTTTAGTGGATAGCGATACGCTGTGGACGGAAAATACCTTGATGGAATTGGTCAAACCATTTGCCGAAGCCAGGGTCGGTGGGGTCACGACGCAGCAGCGGATTTTCAATGCGCAGCGCAGTTTTTATACCCGTTTCGGCGATTGGATTGAGTATTTGCGCAATCACTTAGGTTTGCGGTTTTTATCGTATTTTGGCCAAATCGGCTGTTTGCCTGGCCGTACCATTGCCTTTCGCACGGCAATTGTTTATGCGGCGTTACCGCAGTTTGTTAATGAGCAATTTCTGGGGAAAAAGGTCGAGTTTTCCGATGATCGTTCTTTGACCTATTACACCTTAAAAGCTGGATTTCAAACGGTTTATCAAGAAACCAGTCGGGTTTATACCGATGCGCCGGAAAATTTTGGTAAATTTTTCAAACAACAAACCCGTTGGGCGCGGGGGTCGCAATTGAATAATCTCAAACAGTGGCAACTGCTACTATTGGAAAAACCGCTCTTGGGTTTTTTCTTTTATAGCGAAATGCTTATTCCGTTTTTTATTCTTTATTTTTACAGCGCTACGTTTTTTACAGTTTTAAATTTTCGTTCGGGTTTGTCAGCAATGCCAGATTATGGTTGGCTATTTTTTCTGCATATTATTTTGATTGTGATGGGTATTTTTTTGAGTTTTCTTTTGAGAAATTATCAGTTTGTCCGTCAAGAAATTTTTGATCTCAAACTTTTTTTTAAGCATGTTTTATTACTTATCACCGTGATGCCAATGATTCGTTTATATGCGTTGATGAGTATGGCTGATCGCAATATTTGGGGGACGCGCAATGTGCAATCATTGGAAAATAAAAGATTTGGTCTAAAAAGTTTTTTTTCTTTAAGTAAGATTCCTTATTTAATAGTTCCTTGTTTAGTGATTTTTGTTTTTTTTATGGCTTTGCAATAAGCCGTTTTGTTACACTTTTTTTACTTCCGGCATAAAGAAAGGTAAATTTCAAAAGAAAGTGACTTTACATTTTTATACTACTGTTTCGAGAAATAGGCTTGAAAAACCGTTCCATCTTTTTCATTTTCTCGGAGTCATTTATGCCAGCACACTTGATCAAAATCAGCGCTATCTTTTTGTCTGAAAGCGAAAAAAAATTGCTGCGAACCTTTATTCGTGTGCTGAATGGCGAATATAAAAATGTGTTTTTTTTCAGCGATGATCATGTCCAAGCAGATTTTTTGGTGATTGATATTGATAATTCCAAAGGTGCTGATCAATACAAAACCTACAGCTCTTTTGGTCTTGGTGCCTTGCATCAAGCCGTGGCCTATAGCAGTGCAGAAATGCCTGGAGGCTATAAAAAAACTTTTTTATTACATAAGCCGTTACGCTCAAGCGAAGTAGAAACCTTATTGCAATATTGTTTGCGTCAACAACCAAGCCGACTGCCCGCAAAAAAAATTGCTGGTGTTTTCTAAAAAAACAAAAATCGCTAAAAAATGGCAGTGAGATCAATCGCTGCCATTTTTTTTATTCTCTAATATAGACTTTAATCTATGCTGTTCATATTTTATTTCAATTTGTTCTATAGCTGCGGCAAAGCTATGCTCTTTTTATTTTCATAACGTACTAAACTCAAGGAGACTAAGCATGGCCGTCAAAAGTTATAAGGCGGGGGTTAAAGAATATCGGCAAACCTATTGGATGCCGGATTACGTCCCATTGGAATCGGATTTATTGGCATGTTTCAAAATTACGCCACAGCCAGGCGTTGATCGGGAAGAAGCCGCCGCAGCGGTAGCAGCAGAATCTTCCACCGGTACTTGGACAACGGTTTGGACTGATTTATTGACCGATATGGATTACTACAAAGGTCGTGCCTATCACATTGAAGATGTACCTGGTGATGACACTTGTTTTTATGCTTTTGTTGCGTATCCGATTGATCTTTTTGAAGAAGGATCGGTTGTCAACGTCTTTACTTCTTTGGTCGGTAACGTTTTTGGTTTCAAGGCCATCCGTGCTTTGCGCTTAGAAGATGTGCGTTTTCCTTTGGCCTATGTCAAAACCTGTAACGGCCCACCACATGGCATTCAAGTAGAACGCGACAAAATGGACAAATATGGCCGTCCATTATTAGGTTGCACCATCAAACCCAAACTCGGTCTTTCCGCCAAAAACTATGGCCGTGCCGTTTATGAATGCTTGCGCGGCGGTTTGGACTTTACCAAAGACGATGAAAACATTAACTCGCAACCTTTTATGCGTTGGCGTGATCGTTTCTTGTTTGTCGCCGACGCTATCCATGCCTCAGAAGCCCAAACTGGCGAGCGTAAAGGGCACTACTTAAACGTGACCGCACCAAGCCCGGAAGAAATGTATGAACGCGCTGAGTTTGCTAAAGAACTCGAGATGCCCATCATCATGCACGACTACATCACCGGTGGTTTTTGTGCCAATACCGGTCTGGCGCGTTGGTGTCGGAAAAATGGAATTTTATTACATATTCACCGTGCCATGCACGCGGTTATTGACCGCAATCCGCATCACGGGATTCACTTCCGCGTTTTGGCTAAAATTTTACGCTTATCAGGCGGCGATCACCTGCATACCGGCACGGTGGTTGGTAAATTGGAAGGCGACCGTGGTGCTACCTTAGGTTGGATTGATTTACTACGTGAATCTTTTATTCCCGAAGATCGCGCACGCGGTATTTTCTTTGATCAAGATTGGGGATCTATGCCAGGCGTTTTCGCGGTGGCTTCGGGCGGTATCCATGTATGGCACATGCCGGCTTTGGTTAATATTTTTGGCGATGATTCCGTATTGCAATTTGGTGGTGGTACGTTAGGCCATCCTTGGGGCAACGCCGCTGGTGCTGCCGCCAACCGTGTGGCCTTGGAAGCCTGCGTGGAGGCGCGCAACCGTGGTCGTCAATTAGAAAAAGAAGGCAAAGAAATTTTGACCAATGCTGCTAAACAAAGCCCTGAACTCAAAATTGCCATGGAAACTTGGAAAGAAATCAAGTTTGAGTTTGATACTGTTGATAAACTCGACGTGCAAAATCGCTAATTTTTAGAAAAACCAAAGCTAGGAGTAAACCCCATGTCTGATGTACAAGATTATAAGCAAACGATTAAATACGAAACTTTTTCTTATTTGCCACCTTTCAGCGCCGAACAAGTTCGTGAACAAATCAAATATTGTTTACAACAAGGTTGGAATCCAGCGGTTGAGCATGTCGAGCCTGAGCGTTCTTTTAGCTATTACTGGTATATGTGGAAATTGCCAATGTTTGGCGAGCAAAGCGTGGATGTGGTATTGCGTGAATTAGAAGCCTGCCATCGTGAGCATCCTGCGCATTTGGTGCGCTTGATCGCTTATGATAACTACACCCAAAGTCAGGGTTTGTCTTTTGTGGTTTATCGTTAAAACGCGATCAAGGAGGGCATGATGCCTGTAACGACTGCAAAAAGTGGTCGCGCCTTGGCACAGGAACGTCGGGGTTCGCTGGCGAAAGCAGGACGCAGTCATGCGCCTGTGGCCGCCACCTCTGGCCGCCAACGTTTTCCTGCACCCCAAGCCGCAACAAGCGAAGCTTTCGCCAAAGCACCGACATCTCCACTGACTGATTTATGTCAGCATGTAGATGCCGGCGTATCTTTTGGCACGGAGACCCATAGTGTGCGTGAACTCTGCCGTTTGCGTCGCCAAGCGGTGTCGCAAAATGGCAAAACTGCCTTGAAAAAACCGGCACGTCCCATTCAAGGCGCTGATTTTCACGATGCGCCGCCAAAGGCTGATGCTGCAAACAATGTTTTGGACGATTTCTGCCAACAAGCCGAGACACGGGAAACTGCTTTTGGCGAGGATATTCAGAATGTTCGTAACTTTTGTCGCCAGCGTCGGCAGGTTTTGGCACATAACGGCAAAGCCGCTTTACCTGCTTCTAAAAATGTCCAGGCCGCCAATGCCCAATTCACCAAAGCCCGTCAAGTCAACCGCATGGGGGTGATGCAAGGGGTTTATTGTGCGCCAGAGGATCAAAGCTGCCGCGAAGCTGCCAAACAACTACGGCAAAGTCGCGCACTGCATGGTCGCGGGACTACTTCTGCCGATCAGCGTCCAAGTGGTCGCGTGCGCCCAAAGTCTCTTGAGCTGCCAGAGAAAGTCGAGGTCGGTACTACGCTCTCCGGGCAATTCGTCACTGGCACTCAGGTGGAGCGTACAGAAAAAGTCACTGGTAACGAGCGCGGTTCGTGCCGCAGTGCGGTCACCGGCACCGAGTATCTCGGCCAAGAACAGTTCAAGCAATTCTGCGAAAGCAAACCCTCGGCTAATCCGCCTAAAGTTCGGCAAAGCCAAACCAGTTTGGGACAAACTGTCAGCGGCGTTGAAGTGACACCGGCAAAAATTTCTGTGACCGGCGGCGAAAGCGGGACTTGTCATACGATTACCGGCACCGAATATCTCGGCAGCGAACGTTTTGAACAATTTTGCGCAGGCCGTGGTTTTTTGCCACGGGTAGAAAAAGTCGTTGAAAGCCAAAGTCCACGCAAAGCCTTGAAAATTACCGGCAGCGACGAAGCGCGCCATCGGCCAATTTCTGGTGTTGCGGTTGGCGCTGAACGGGAAATTACTGGCACCCAATATGCCGATATGCACCGCGCTCGCTTGACCATTAACGGTGTCGAAAAAGTGCAAACGACCCATACGCTTAGTGGACGTTCGGTATCTGGTAGCGTCGTGGATCGCAGTGGCAAAGTGACCGGCAATGAAACTGGCAGTTGTCGTGGCATTACCGGCACCGAGTACCTTTCTCATGAGCATTACCAAAACTTCTGCGAAACCGTACCTAAGTCCACGCCGCACCGTGTTTCGGTGATGCCGACGCGCCACGGGCAAAGCATCAGCGGTGTCTCGGTGGAGCGTTCGGAAAAAGTGACCGGGAATGAGCCTGGCGCTTGCACTCAAGTGACCGGCAGTCAGTACAGCGAGACGGCGCTTTGTGACCGACGCAGCGCGAAAAGCCATAGCATGAAAACTTTAGCCGGGCGGGAGGTCAGCGGCACAGCCGTGGCATCGCGCCCAAAATTAACCGGTGACGCGCGTGGGGGGTGTTTGCCCGTCACCGGTAATGAATATTACGGACAGGAGCATTATGCCCACTGTCCGAGCACCCCAATGCCGCGTCCAGAGAAAGTCGGCATCAGTCATACTAACCGTGGCCAAATGGTCACCGGTGCCATGCTGGAGCGTTCCAACTTGGTCACAGGTAACGAAGTCGGCAGTGCGCGACCAATCAGCGGTACGCCCTATGGTGCTGCGCTAGGCATGTCAATGCCTGTTGCCGCATCCATGTTTGCGGACATGACCCCTGAAATGACTTCAGAAAGGCTTTCAGCGACAAGACCTGAAGTTCTTATGTCCCGGCAACAAAGCCAGGCTCTGCTGCCTCAGGAAACATTTTTCTCAAGCCAACAGGAAAATCAAACCTTGTCTCAGCCAAAAAGCGCCTTTATAGAGGCGTTGCGGAGTGTTGGCGTTGCGCCGGAAACGCTTGCCGGAATTGATTTTGCTAATCTCTGTGTTACCTACAAGCCGGGTTATCAAGAAGTTGATGATAGGCAAGTTGACGATACGGAGTTGCCAGCAACAACGGTATCCAGTACCGCATCCGTAGTACAACCAGCACTGCCTACCAGCGCTGCGTGGTCGGCTACAGCGAATCCACCTCTGAATAGAAATCTGCCAAGCAGCGCCGATCCCAGCGATGACCGCCGCCGTTGGCAACCGGCACGCCGGATGATTACCGGCTCGGCTTTTGCGGCAAGTGAAAAAATCACCGGCCCGGTCAATTTAGCCAATAGCTTAGTCTCGGGGACACCAGAGTTTCGTTACCGCGAAGACCGGCCACTGCCGACACCGTTGCCGGTTTCGCTGACACCGCAAAATTATCATCAGAGCAACCTTGCGAAAACTTCGCAGGTTTCGCAGGTACAAGCTGCCGAGGCTATGCCGCCTGCTGCCGAACAAGTGACTGGTGAAGGCCGTGTCACTGATAATGGCGAAAGTCGCATCACTGGCGATAATTGGGCGCGTAACAGTCGGGTGACTGGCACCGAAGGCCGGTGGTCGCAAGGTCGTAATCCGACCTATCGCAGCAGCACTGGGATGCGAGAAATCCCAGCAGTTGGCGCTTTTGCCAATAAAGGCCGAGAAAAACAGCAGCCGGTCAGCAACCCTAAAATTACGGGTAGCAGTGCTGGGGTGAACAGCAAAGGCCCAGTGGTGACTTTATCTGGCGGCGCACGAGGATAAGCTATGAAAAAAACGCGACTTTCTCGCCGTTTGCAAGCCAACTTGCTGCCAAAGCCTGCAGGCGTGCAAGCGACTGTCAAGCAAGATTTATCGGCAAAAAAAACCGAAAAAACAGCAGCAACCGCGACACATGCCAATGCCGCGCAAAATATCACCAGCCTGGCAACGACAACGCTCACTTGGTCAGGCAGCGATGCGCTACACCCGGCTTGTCCGTCTTTGCCAGCCAAGGCTTGCCAGCATCCGCTGGCTGATCAGGCTGAAAATCACAAACTTGCCGATTTAGAGCAACTGCTCAAAGGCAACTGCAAAAAAATCATGCCGTTTTTGCGACAGCTTTCGGCCAAACAGCATGAAGTCGCTTTTGCTATCGAAGCCCAGGCGCAAGCCGAAATGGTTTTAGGTCATCTTTTGCCTGAGCAGTATCTCAATGATGCTTGGATTCATGGCTTAAATGTGCCGGCGTTGTATGCACACACATTATTTGCGGCGATCCGTGGCTTTGTCGCCGAATGTCCAGCAGCTTTGCCCGGCGATGCGCAAGCCTTGGATAATTTTCTTGCCGACTGTGGTTTTCATACGCTGGACATTACGCCCTGTGCCGATGGCCGGTTGACTGGTTTGGCGGCTTATATTTTGCGTCTGCCTTTGTCAGCCAATCTGTTGATCAAAGCCTATGCGGGAAGTTTATTTGATGTGGAAGAAGACCTGCGTGATTGGTCAGCGATAGAACTCAAGCGTTATCAAAGTAATAGCGCTCAAGATGATCGTCAGTACTTAAAAGTTGCCGTCTATCATTACAGTTCACAAAATCCCCATCACGAAGGTTGTGCGGCACATCACAGCAATACCGCAGTAGCCTTAGAAGCAGCATTGCAGCGCTTATGGCAATTTCGCGCTGGCGTAGAAAACCGTTTTGGTGGCAAAACCAGCATCCTGCTTTTGGGTTTGGATACGGATATTGATGCCATCCGCGTGCATTTACCGGATGCTAATGGCGACTTATCGCCCTATCGCTTTGTTGATAATGCGGAAATTTATCAAAATACCTTAAATCTTTCAGCCGATGCAGCGCGTTTGGCGATCTATCAAGCGATGGCGATTGCCGCGAAAAAAACCGGCTGGGGTGCTGGTGTCGGCGAAATGCCGGAGGGGATGCGGCGCTTTATTGCGACCTTATTGATCAAAAACCTCTCGCAGATTCAATATGTGATTGATGAGCACGACGGCTTCTATCCCGATTTTGGCCATCAAGAACGCTATCTGGCGGTAGGCGAGCGCATTGAAGCGCTTCAGATGCGCAATATCGCCTATTACGCGCATCTGGATACCGTCGAGGAAGGCGCAGCGGATTTAGATGTCGGCGTGAAAATTTTCAAGAAACTCAATGTGTCGCGTGGTCTGCCGATCCCTGTCGCCATTCATTATCGCTATGATGCGCATGTCCCCGGTTCGCGAGAACGGGTAGCAGAAAAAGCTCGGCGGGTAAAACAGGCGATCATGCAACGCTTTCCTGACTTGGTTAGCAAAGGCTTATTGGCCTTTCAACTGACTTTACAAAGTCAGACGCTGATAAGTCCCCTGGAATTGCTGGAGGAAGGATTGGCATGAAAATCATGCAGGTTGAAAAAACCTTAATCTCTACCAACCGCATCTCCTCCTTAGGGCATCGGCCATTGTTGGTGGTACGCGAAAAAGCCGGTGGCGCACGGCAAGTGGCGGTGGATTCTATCGGTTGTGCGCCTGGCGACTGGGTGATCTGCGTCGGTTCCTCGGCGGCGCGGGATGCGGCGGGTAGCAAGGAATATCCTTCCGATTTAACCATCGTTGGCATTATTGACCACTGGAACCCGGACTAGGAAAAAATTCATGGAAATCATGAAAGTGCGTTCGGATTTGGTAGTCTCCCGTCGGCATCCCGGTTTGCAAAATATTTCCCTGCGCGTTTTGCAAGACAGCAAAGGTGCCTTGAGTGTCGCCGTTGATCCAGTGGGTGCAGGCGATGGCGCTTGGGTGATTACCGTCAGTGGCAGCGCCGCACGGGTGGCGTTGATGGACAAAAAAACCGTTTTAACTGACTTAACGATCCTTGGCATTATTGACCACTGGCAACCTTAAAAATATTAAATTCTAAGCATTGGCTTTTTATTAAAGATTTCGTTTATTTTTAATTTACTTTTATTATAAATTTTACTTTTTTTAACAAAACTCTAGGAGAAAACTGATGGCTGATATTACTGGTATTGCTTTAGGCATGATTGAAACCCGTGGCTTAGTCCCGGCGATTGAAGCCGCCGATGCTATGACCAAGGCCGCCGAAGTGCGTTTAATTGGTCGGCAATTTGTCGGTGGCGGTTATGTCACGGTTTTAGTTCGTGGCGAAACCGGCGCGGTGAATGCGGCAGTGCGTGCTGGTGCCGATGCCTGTGAACGGGTGGGCGATGGTTTGGTGGCTGCACACATCATTGCGCGGGTGCATTCCGAAGTCGAAAATATTTTACCCAAAGCGCCGCAAATTTAAGCGGTGGTTCTTGAATTAACTTTTGATTTTTTAACTTTTTATTTAGAGAATACAAAAAATGGCTGAAATTACCGGTATTGCCTTAGGCATGATTGAAACCCGTGGCTTAGTGCCGGCGATTGAAGCCGCCGATGCCATGACCAAGGCTGCTGAAGTGCGTTTAATTGGTCGGCAATTTGTCGGTGGTGGTTATGTCACGGTTTTAGTTCGTGGCGAAACTGGCGCGGTGAATGCGGCGGTTCGTGCTGGTGCGGATGCCTGTGAACGGGTGGGCGATGGTTTGGTGGCCGCGCACATCATTGCGCGGGTGCATTCCGAAGTCGAAAATATTCTGCCGAAAAAACCTGCGGATGCCGATGATGGCCGCGATATGCAGGTTATTCAAAGCTAAAAAACCGAAAATTTTTAGCCAAAAAATTTTTAGAAGTCAAAGCGATGTATCTACATCCGCGTATTTTAGCTTTTTTACAAGATGCCTTGGCGCATGAATTGAGCGCTGTACAGCATTATCTGACGCAAAGCCAACTCTGTGCTGCTTGGGGACTTTTGGCAGAGGCGGCGCAGTTGCGTGCGGAAGCCTTGGAAGAACAAGAACATGCCGAACGGCTGATCGCACATCTTTTGGCGCATGGTATCGTTCCTGGTGCCACGCGCCTTACACCAGCGCGGGTTGGTCATTCCTGGGCACAACTACAAGCTATCAATCAACAGATTGAAAGCGATGTTGTTTTTCTGTATCAGTCCGCTGCTGACTTGGCGGCACGCCTACGCTTCCCGGCTACGGCAAAATTGTTTGCCGATTTACTGGCCGAAGAACAGGCGCATCTCGCGCATTGGCAAGCGCCAACGCAGTCATCTGGGAATATACCTAAGAATGCATCTCTGCATCGGGATGCTGCGGTGCTGACTTCGGCATCTGAATCTCCACGAGGCTAACTTCGCCATGTCTGATTTTCCCGTAACTTGGCAGTATCAGCCACGTCCCTGTTTGGCGACCCGCCGCGCCGATTTTTTGGTGTATGCCGAGGTAAAAAACGCAATGGATGCCTTGGCTGATTTATCTGAAGAAACAAAAATTTATCCCAATATCAATTTTTCGCGTGCCCATATTTTATTAACTCTTTATCCGCTGGCAGCCACTTTTACTGCCGAGGAAATTGCTTTCGCGCATCGTGCTGAACGCCTCCTGACGGCTGCAAAAACATCGTAAGCGCTGTCGCTTCTGCGGATAAATCCGTCTTTTTTCGCCTTTTCAGGAGCAAAGTGATGACCTTACCTGATGATAATTCTTCTCCCAAAAGCCGCCAATCTTCTGCGCGTCGCAGCCAAAACGCTGCTAAGACGACAAGTCCTGCTGATCAAGCTACTGAAAATTCTACTAAAAATTCCATCGAAAGTATCGGCCAACGCCTCCAAGAGGCCAGCACCCAGATGCAGGAACAACGCGAAAAACTGAGTCAAGCCATCCACGAACATTGGCCAGAAGGACGAAAACCAGCGCCAGACACGTCTGCGGCTGCTTCGGCAACCACCGATGAGAGCGCGGCTTCTGAAGGACAGGTTTCTGAAAAAATACAAGAAAATCAAAATAATGAAATCAGTACTGCCTCCAGTCCTGAAAAAACCGCCGCCTCAGGCAATGAAAAAAGTGACGAAAAAAGCGCTGAAAAAACCGCCGCCTCAGGCAATGAAAAAAGTGACGAAAAAAGCGCTGAAAAAACCGCCGCGTCAAGTAATGAAAAAAGCGACGAAAAAAGTGCCGAAAAAACCGCTGTATCGAGTCCTGAAAACACTGCCGGCGATGGTAGCGAAAAAAGTCATGAAAAATATGGCACGCAAGATACCTTAAACCAAGCACCCGTTCTGCATCCCCGTTCTATTTGGCCGGATTAAAGTATGTCTTTATTATTAGCAGATTACCGCGATGTTTTGGCGGATTTAGGTCCCGAAGCCGAAGCGTTGTTGCAAGCCTTATGGCAGGACGCGGTAAAAGTTTTTTCAAACCAAGGCTTGCAAAATTATCTACAAGCGGCACAGAGCCTAAAATCCTTAGGACGCGGCTCATCTTTGGTTTTGGCCTATTTAGAAAGTGCGCCAGCGGTGGCGCGAGAATTGGGCGAAGGTGCGGCGCAGGACTTATTTTCCACCGCCATCAAGATGTATGCCAAAACCAGCGTCGGTGTTTTGGAACTCTTGTTTTCCACCGCACCAGTGGCAGCAGCGCGTCTGGGTGAAGCCGAATTATTCAAAGGTTATTTAAGTCTATTGGATTATCTGTTGACGCAAATTCCTCGCGCTTTGCGGCCCATGCTGGAAAAAATTGACCTTTTGTTGACGCATCTGACCTTGGGCGGCTTGCGCCGCTGGGCGCTGTGGGGTGCCTCAGCCTATAAAAATGATTTCAACGCGCAAGGTTTATATTTCAGCCTCGTTTCGGAAGAAAGTCAGGCGATTATGAAACGCGAACAACGCGGTACTTTATTTGTACAAGTACAACGCCGTTTAATCATGTACTTACGCGCTTTGTGGGGACGCGATTTTTTACTACGTCCGACCTCCGGCGACTTTGAAAATCGTCAAGGTTATCGGCCATTTTTGGAAGATTTTTTTATCTATCTGCCAGATGCCTTTGATGATTATGCCCCGGAAGGACAAGCGCCGGTGAGCGGTTTGTTGATTTATCGTGCCGCTGCTGCGCACGCTGCGGCACATGCCGTTTATTCAGCGCCTTTTCAAGCGCTTCTGGATGCACCCGCCTTAACCAAACTGTGCATTGGGATGCTTGAAGATGCGCGGGTTGAGCGTTTGGCTATTCAGTCTTTTCCTGGCTTAAAGACGTTGTGGTCGTCTTTGCTGATAATACCTGCGCTTAAAAATCAAGAAATTAACAAACCGTGGGAAGTGGTTAATCTTTTAGAACAGTGCAGTGCCGCTTTATTAGATGTAGCGCATCTCAATGCTGAACTTCCTGATTTTATTAAAAACCTAGTAAGCGCTTTCCATCAAAGTACCGATTGGCACACCCGTGAATTTATTCAAGCACAAGGACAAACCCTGGCACAAGCGCTTGCGACCTATTCTTGGCAAAAACGCGATTTTGCGGCGGTGTATCGGGATGATAATCGGCATCTGTGGCAACTACCGGATTTAGAAAAGTTTTCGGAAAAAATGCACTTGCCAAAAGCAGCACAGCGTAAATATGTCAGTTTGATGGAAATGATCAATGCCTTGGATGTGGAATACGCCGGCGATGACGCGCAAGAAATCTGGGTGCTGCCGACGGAATTTTATGAAGATGATGGCGTTAGCTTAAACGAAAAAGAAGGCAAAGCGCCGGTGTCGGCACCAGTGACCTATCCTGAATGGGATTATTTGACGCAGTTAGAGCGTCCCGATTGGGTGACGTTATTTGAAAAGCGGCCAAAAAATGGCGATGCCGCGGCGATTGATCAGATTATTTTAACGCATAAGCCTTTGGTAAATCGGCTAAAACGCTTGATGGAAGCCTTGCAGCCGCAGGGTGTGCAACGCATTCGTAAAGTTGAGGATGGCGATGATATTGACCTCAATGCTGCCATTCGTGCTTTGGTGGATATTCGTATGGGACAGCAACCTGACCCGCGCATTGGCGTGCGTACCCGTTTGCATGTGCGTGATTTATCAGTGATCTTGCTGATTGATCTCTCACAGTCCACCAATGATCCCATTGCTGGTGCCGCATCCGCAACCACAGTTTTGGCCTTGGCCAAAGAAGCGGCGGCATTATTGGCAGAATCATTAGCGAAAATCGGTGATCCTTTTGCGATTCATGGCTTTGATTCCAACGGTCGGCATGAAGTGGAATATTATCGCATCAAGGATTTCGATGAACCTTATAAACAAGCGGCCAAAGCGCGACTGGCGGGCATTACCGGTCAATTGTCCACGCGCATGGGCGCGGCCTTGCGTCATGCCGGTGCCAAGTTGCAACAACGCGGCAGCGCTAGAAAGTTGATTTTATTATTAACGGATGGTGAACCTGCTGATAACGATGTCCGCGACCCGCAATATTTGCGTCTGGATAGCAAACGTGCGGTCGAGGAATTGCAACGGCAAGGCATTGCCACCTATTGCGTGAGTCTCGACCCACGCGCCGATCAATATGTGTCGCGGATTTTTGGTGCCAAAAATTATCTGGTACTTGATAGCGTCAGCCGTTTGCCAGAAAAATTGCCAGCCTTATATTTATCTTTAACACGTTGAATCGAAAAGTTTTGTGTTAAGTGATAAAGCATTTGACTGCTTAATATGGGTTATGAAAAAAGGAGTGAGATGAGCGAGCCAGTTGTATTGTTTTTTCTTTTAGGCTTGATCGCACGCTTTGTGCGTTCGGACTTAAAAATTCCTGGGGCATTTTATGAAGCGCTCTCTATTTATTTGTTGTTAGCCATTGGCTTACATGGCGGGGTCAAGCTCACCGAATATCCTTTAAGTGAAATTTTCTTCACCGGTGGCATGGTGGTGCTGGTGGCGGCGATTATTCCCTTATTGGCCTTTCCAATCTTGCGCTTTTTAGGACGTTTGCCGCGTCCCGATGCCGCTTCGATAGCCGCGCATTATGGTTCGGTCAGCGTGGTGACTTTTTCGGTGGCTGTAGCATTTTTAATGCAGCATAATGTTGATTATGAAGGCTTTATGGTGGTGTTCCTAGTGCTTTTAGAATTTCCAGCCTTGGTGTTGGGGGTGATCTTGGCGCGGGTTGGCAACCAAAGTGCGGAATGTCAATGGGGGAAGCTGCTCCATGAGGTTTTTGCCGGTAAAAGTTTGCTGTTACTCATCGGTGGCTTGATTATTGGTTATGCGGCAGGGCATGACTATATCAAACCGATGGAGCCGTTATTTTTTGATCTCTTCAAAGGGGTTTTGGCTTTGTTTTTGTTGGAAATGGGCTTGGTGGCGGGGTCGCAGATGCGCCTTTTGCGTCAATACGGCTTATTTATCAGCCTTTTTGGCATCCTGATGCCGATGTTTTCTGCCGTATTAGGGCTTATTACTGCTTGGCTTTTGGGTTTGTCATTGGGTGGCGCAATGCTGTTGGCAACGCTTTATGCCAGCGCTTCCTATATTGCCGCGCCGGCGGCGATGCGGATTGCCGTGCCGGAAGCCAATCCCGGGTTATCTATTGCCGCTTCTTTAGGTGTTACATTTCCTTTTAATATTTTCATTGGGATACATTTGTATTTTTGGTTGGCGCAACGTCTGTATGGAGTATCGTCATGAAACAACGCAAAACTTTGCTGACGGTATTTACCGAGGCACAATTAGAAGATGCTATTTTAGAAGAAATTACTCGACTGGGTGCCAGGGGTTTTAGTGTGACTGATGCGCGGGGGAAAGGCACGCATGGCCTGCGTTTAGGACAATGGACGAAAGATGCCAATATTCGTTTAGAAGTCATTGGCGAGGCGGATTTGTGTCAAAACATTGCCGTCTATCTCCGCAAAAAATATGAAAAGCACTATGGCTTGCTGATCTTTACCCAAGAAGTGGAACTAGAGAATTAAAAATTTATTTATGCAAACCTATCAAGTTTTAATCAAAACACTTTGTCAAAATCCTAACTTTGTTAGCGAGAATGGTACGCTTAAAAAATGGCTCGTATTGAATAAAGCACAGAATTTTGATGAAGAACTGATTGAATTATTGATTGAAAATGAAGAGCTTAGAAATAAGTTTTTTATAAGTGTTAAAAATAGCTTAATTTTTAAGCAAGACTTGTTTGTTCAGTTTTTAGAACAGAAAAATTATCTCAATGATAGTTACACCCAATATAAAAATAAGATCGGACTGACGATTGACGATAGAACCTTACAACAACGCAATCAAGTAGCTTTAATTTGGCCATTTAAGGATTGTATTTTAGAAGGCGGCCAAAGTCGTGACGAAGAGAAAAGAGCGGAAATTTTCTTCAATGAAATTTTAGCACAAGACGAAATTACCCAGCTTTTAGAACCAAAAGTTTTAACCAATGCCAAATATGTTGATAAAGATGGCGAAAAAGACTTTACAAAATTTCATCGCAACCAAGCTGGTATCATCACTGATAATCTCATTATCAAGGGCAATAATCTTCTTGCTTTGCATACACTTAAAAAAGAATTTGCTGGGAAGGTAAAGTTAATCTATATAGACCCACCGTATAATACGGGGGGAGAGGCAAATATATTTACTTACAACAATACATTTAATCATTCTACATGGTTGACATTTATGCAAAATAGGCTATCTGCTGCAAAAGATTTTTTGCGAAATGATGGCTTTATTGCGATAGCAATAGATCATTATGAATTAGGTTATTTAATTGTGCTGGCTGATGAGGTGTTTGGGCGAGAAAATAGGCTTGGTATTATAGCGGTAGTTAATAATCCCATGGGAAGAAATCAAGCAAAGTATTTTTCAACCATTAACGATTTTATGCTGGTTTACGCTAAGGACGCTAAATTTGCAAAATTTAACAATGTGATACTTGATGAAGATTTTCTCAAAACTTTTGATAAAGAAGATGTGTTTGGCAAATATAAACTGCAAAACTTTGTTCGCATTGGTGGTGGTGATGCCAATTTAAGGATCAATAAGCCATCATTTTGGTACCCTATCTATGTGAGTCCAGACCTCAATACCATTACCTTAGTCAAACAAGAAAATTACTTGGAAGTGTATCCAGTCACTTCCGGCGGACAGGAAAGAACTTGGAAATTGTCCAAAAAATCAACAGAAAAAATCTTACATGAGCTGATAGCCGTAAAAACAAATAACAAAAAAATTAGCATCATGGAAAAGTATAGAGTTGATAAAGGGCAAAAGGTATCAACGATATGGAGCGACAAAAAATATAATGCCAATCATCATGGTGTGAGATTGTTAGAAAAAATCATTGGCAGTAAAAATTTTAGTTTTCCTAAATCATTATTTACGATTATAGACACCATAAAATTATTATCTGGTACCAATGATTTGATTTTAGATTTTCATGCTGGAAGTGGAACGACAGGCCATGCCGTTTTAGCCTTGAATAAACAAGATGGCGGCAAAAGACAATTTATTATGATTGAACAACTTACTGAACATATTGCTATATGCAATAAAAGAATAAGTAAGGTTTTAGAACAGAATGTTTCAGATGAGGCATTTATCTATTTTGAGCTTAAAAAATATAACCAAGCCTTTATAGAAAAAATTGAAGAAGCAGAGAATACCCAAGCACTTTTACAGCTCTGGAAACAGATAAAGGATAAAGCATTCTTTAAGTATAGCATTGATCTAAAAGCGTTTGATCAAAATATAGATGCTTTTCAGAAGTTTCCTATTGATATACAAAAGAAAATATTATGGCAATTGCTTGATAAAAACCAACTGTATGTAAATATGTCATCACTCAATGACAAGGAATTTCAATGTACAGAATCTGAAAAAGAAGTTTCAAGATGTTTTTATGGAAGAAGTTATGGAAGAAGTTAAAGAAGAAAAATTTGGCTCAAGGAAGAGCATCCTCAAAAATTTACTTCTAAAATCAGATATTCCCTTTGTTACCAATATATGGATAGTAACTTGCAGATATGCAATAAACAAAGATGTGAATTCACGATATTTGGTTTGTATTGAATCAGATTTCTTTGATCCTGTTTACGAAAGTATTATTAAAAATATTAACGATAATATTAGTATTATACATATTAGGTTAGATGAGGATAGAGAAAATGTTGCTGTTGTCAATATAAAATCAAAAAAAACAGGATGTCTCACTTATAGTCAATTTAAAGATAGAATTATAGAGCTAACGCAATGCAAATATATTGATTCTTATGCGCTTGGAAGTGCAAGATCAACATCTTTAAGTAGATTTTTTAGACAGCAGATGGGTAAAGGTTTTGCTTTAACAGACATTGATTTTTTTCTAACCAAAAGAAAAATTTTTATAGAAGAAAAAAATTTTACAGTAAATGATAAAGGATACCTGGGTGTTGGGCAGTGTATTTCATTTAAAGAGATAATTAACGATGTTTTTTTGACTATACAACTAAAAATAATCTGTATAGATGGCGAAAAATATTATGTAGCTGACTTAGAAGATATTGATTGTAAAAATATTAAAACAATTAGTAACTGGGGGAAAATGGTTGAATATGATGTTAAAGCGCTAAGTGAAATTGAGTTACTTGATTTAATTAAATAAATATAATGTTTTTACATGATAGATTGACACAAAACTTTGGTAGCGAAACTATTTCTCAAGTTATTGTTCCTGTAAATATAACAAATAATTTAAACCCTAGATTTCCTCAGCGTACATATCAGATTGAGGCATTCCAACGTTTTATTCTTTATGATACAGAAAACTTTGAAGGTAAGCCTAAGAAGCCATTGCATTTGCTTTATAATATGGCAACAGGCAGTGGTAAAACGCTGATAATGGCTGGTTTGATGTTATATCTGTATCAGAAAGGGCATCATAATTTTTTATTTTTTGTAAATAGCAATAACATTATCCAGAAAACTAAAGTTAATTTTCTTAATGCGCAATCTTCAAAGTATCTATTCAATGATAAAATGGTAATTGATGGAAGAAATTTATCCATTAAGGAAGTTGACAACTTTGAAGAAGTGGATAGTCAGAATATAAATATTAAATTTACTACTATTCAGCAACTTCATATTGAATTGAGTAATGCTAAAGAAAACAGCTTAACTTATGAAGAATTAAAGGATAAAAAACTGGTCTTAATTGCTGATGAAGCACATCATTTAAGTTCTTTAACAAAGATAAAGCAAAAAACCATAGATGCGTTTGTCCCTACCTGGGAAAATACAGTGGATAGCTTATTGCAGCAAAATTCTGAAAATATACTTTTGGAATTTACAGCTACCTTAAATTATGACAGCAAAGAAATTGTAAAAAAATATCAAGATAAGGTCATTTTTAGGTATGATCTTGCCGAGTTTCGTAAAGATAAATATTCTAAAGAAATCAACCTTATTTATTCCTTGTATGATGAGCAAGACCGCATTATTCAGGCTTTAATTTTGAATTTATATCGTCAGGAGTTGGCAACTGCTAACACTATCAATTTAAAGCCCGTTATCCTATTTAAGGCTAAGAAAACAATTAAAGAATCAGAGCAAAATAAAGAAAATTTTCACAGGCTCATAGATAATCTTTCGCCTGCGCTGCTAAAAAAAATTCAAGAGACTTCTACGGTTTCGATTGTTCAAAAGGCTTTTCATTTTTTTCGGGTCAGAGGGATTTTTGCTGATGAAATTGTAAAACGTATTCAAGCCAATTTTAAGCCAGAAAATTGTTTAAGTGCTAATAATGACGCAGAAGCTGAGCAAAACCAAATATTGCTCAATACCTTAGAAGATGAAAATAATCCAATTCGTGCTATTTTTGCAGTTCAGAAGTTAAATGAAGGTTGGGATGTTTTAAATTTATTTGATATTGTTCGTTTATATGAGAATCGAGATGAAAAAAATGGAAAATTAGGCAAAACTACGCTTTCAGAAGCGCAATTAATTGGTCGTGGCGCAAGATACTATCCTTTTGCTTTAGAAGCAGATCAAGATAAATTTACTCGAAAATTTGATGATGATGCTGATAATGATTTGAAAATTTTGGAAGCATTGTATTATCACACCAAAGAAGATAACCGTTATATTTCAGAGTTGAAAAAAGCACTAGTGGCTTCAGGAATTTATGAAGAGTGTAACCCCACTGCTATAAAAACAGTAAAACTGAAAAAACAGTTTAAGGAAAAAGATATGATTTGGAATAAAAATAGCTTTTTTAGTATTCCAATTAAAAAAATAAATCTTGTTTATACTTTATCTTCAGGTACTGGGAGTATTTTTGATCTATTCGCAGAAGAAGGTGTTTTGGAAGGCCAAGCAATTAAAAGCAAAAATATCAAACTTAGCGAAATTCCAAAAAATATAATTCGCTTTGCATTGAGTCAAAACCGATTTTTTTACTTCGATAATTTAGTAAGTTATTTTCCAGAGGTTCATTCACTTTCGCATTTTATTGACAGCAAAAATTATCTAGCAAGCCTGGAAATTACCTTGACTGGCACAACTAATAGATTACAAAACATTACCTATGTTGATTATTTACAGGTCTTAAACAAACTATTGCAAAGTATCGAAACTGAGATTAAACATGGTTGAATAGACTATTAAGATGTCTAACTACATTACAGCGTCAATTTTTTATATTTGTAAATATAACAGCTTGAAAATTTATTAAGAAAAACTTTAGGATGAGTAAAAATGGTCAATCAACTTGAACAATATAAAATTAACAAAGAACCGTATTATCGTGCCGTAAGCGATGAAATCGCGTTATTTGAGGCAGCCTACTCGGTGCGAATGCCGATGATGCTTAAAGGTCCGACTGGCTGTGGTAAATCGCGCTTTGTGGAATACATGGCCTATCGCTTAAAAAGACCTTTAATTACTGTGGCTTGCAATGAAGATATGACGGCTTCGGATTTAGTTGGTCGTTTTTTATTGTCGGCACAGGGTACGCAATGGCAGGATGGACCTTTAGCAACGGCAGCGCGGCATGGCGCGATTTGTTATTTAGATGAAGTGGTGGAAGCACGACAAGACACCACGGTGGTGATTCACCCATTGACCGATAATCGGCGCATTTTGCCGCTTGAGAAAAAAGGTGAGTTAATTCAAGCGCATCCCGATTTTCAATTGGTGATTTCTTATAATCCGGGCTATCAAAATCTTTTAAAAGACTTAAAACAATCTACCAAACAACGCTTTGGTGCCTTAGATTTTTCCTATCCTGATCATGCAGTTGAAGTTGAAATTGTCGCGCATGAGTCAGGGGTTTCGGCAAGCATTGCCGATAAATTGGTATCTATTGCTGAGCGCTCGCGGCATTTGAAAGGACATGGTTTAGATGAAGGTTTATCCACACGGATGCTGATCTACGCTGGCACCTTGATTAAAAAAGGCATTGCACCTTTAGCCGCGGGTCGGGTGACTTTAGTGCGGCCAATTACCGATGACCCGGATATGCGCGATGCTTTGGATGCGGCAGTGATGACATTTTTTCCTGATAATTAACACTGGCTTAGAACAAGCGTGCTGTGGTAAAAATGTCCAAAGAAAAGGCCAAGATGTCCTTGTTGCGTAAGTCTGAATTGCCTGGACATCTCTTGCGCCATGCGACCTTGCGCCAATTACAGATTTTTGAAGCGATTGTGCGTAGCGGTTCCTTTACTGCCGCTGCCGAAGAATTACATCTCACCCAACCCACAGTTTCCATTCAAATTCGCAAACTGCGCGAAGCCTTGGGTTTGACCTTGTTTGAACAGATTGGCCGGAAAATTTTTCCAACGGCAGCCGGCCAAGCGCTTTATACGGCGTGTCGGGAAATCTTGTCTTCTTTAAGTCACTTAGAAATGAATTTGGCGGAAATGCAGGGAATGCAGCGTGGGCGTTTGCGCATTGCCGCCGTTACCACCACCGAATACTTTGCGCCAAGCATTTTAGGCCAATTTGCCAAGCTGTATCCGAATATTGATCTTTCTTTGGAAGTGGTCAATTTGGATTATCTCTATGCGCGTTTGGCCAAAAATGAAGATGATCTCTACTTGGTTGGTACGGTACATGCGGCAGAAAATTTAACTATTTATCCCTTTGCCGCCAATCCCTTAGTGGTGATTGCTGCTGCTGATCATCCTTTGTCGCAGCAAAAAAATATCCCATTAAGTGCCTTAGCCAATGAACCCTTTTTGATGCGTGAAGCCGGTTCTGGCAGTCGCGAAGCGGCACTGCGTGTCTTTGAAGAGGCGGGTATTCGGCCAAAAATTCGTATGGCCTTGGGCAGCAACGAAGCGATTAAACGCGCCGTTGCCGGCGGTTTAGGCATTGCGGTGACCTCGCTGTATCTTTTGTATGCCGAAGGCTTGGCTGGGAGTGTTGTAGTGTTGGATGTTGAGCGTTTTCCTCTGATGCGGCAATGGCATATTGTTTATCCCATCGGCAAGGAACTTTCCATCGTCGCCCGCACTTTTTTACATTTTGTGCTTTCGGATGCAAGCGGCGTGCAAGAGCGGATTAACACTTTGTTAAAACAGGTGCGGATGGCAAGCGCGTGAGCCTAGGACTTTATTAAGGCGATGATATGCTGCTAAAAATACAGAAAATTTTCTTTATTTGCAAAAAAAGCAAAAAACCCAGCATCCCTACGACTGGTGCGGGAGAAACTGGGTGTTGTGATTCAGAAAAGGTTTAGGGTTTGAGGGAAATCGTAAGGGTTACTGTAACGTTGCGACTTACCCATTCGGCTTTGGGATCAGATTTTTTACCGATGTCATAGGCCAAGCGATCAAGGGCAAAATTGCCAGAAAGCAACTGATTTTCCAAAAGCAAGGTAAAGGTAATCGGTAAGGCGATATCCCGAATCGTCAATAATCCTTGTACTTGATAACGTCCTGGTTCCAAAGTACGGACATTTTCTGAAACAAACTTTGCCTCTGGATAACGTTGCACCCAAAACCAGTCTTTTTTCAACAGATTGTTGTCATAAGTGCGATCCCCAGTTTTCGCTTGTCCTAAAGCGAAAGTCGCGCTAATGCTGCCCGCTTCTAAATCAATCTGTGCTTGCCACTGTCCAAAAATCCCACGAAAGGGCTTACCTACATATTCGCCAGCAAAACTAATTTCGCTTTGCTCATAGTTTATGAGTAATGGTGTGGCCAAGGTAGTGCCAGCAAAAAACCATAAAATCAACACAAGAAAACTATTTTTCACTGGCTTGACTCCACCACATTCTTCTTAAAATCCTTTTTTTGTCAAAAAAAGTATGTTTGATAACCGCTGCCAAATGTAGAGCAATCAGTAAGGCAAAAACCATGGCTAAAAACCAATGCGCGTTTTTGGCTAAGGTTTCCACCGTCGCCTGCTCTGCCAAGCCTGGAAGGTGTGGCCATTCAAACCAGCCAAAAATGCTCGTTGGCAAGTCATAACTGCTGCTGGAAACCATCACCCAGCCGGAAAACGGCATGAACACCATCAAAGTGTACAAACTCCAATGGCCGATTTTGGCAGCTTGACGCTCCAGCTTTGTAAAAGTAGCGGGCAGTGCTGGTGGCGGCTTCAACAAACGCCAAGTAAAGCGTAAGCTTATCGCCAGCAGCAATAAAATACCCAAGGCTTTATGCCATTGATAAAGTTCAAAGCGAAAACTAGCTGCCAAATCGCTATGCACCATAAGCAAGCCGCTGATAAACATCAAGATGAAAGCTACCGCCATCAGCCAATGCAGGATGATGGCAACGCTGTGGTAACGGTGTTGGGTCATGATGATGGTTTATTCTTTCGCAAATTCTACTTCGATAAGCACAGTGACGGCATCGCCAATGTTGGGTACATAGATATCCATACCCCAATCTGAACGCAATAACTGCGCTTGTGCCGAAAAACCCAAGGCAGCTTTTTTAGTAAAAGGCTGTATTTTCATAGCGCCGTTAAGTGTAAAGACCACTTCCACCGGTTTGGTTACGCCGAGAAAAGTTAAATCTCCTTGCATAATCCCACTATTGTTATCTTTGAGGGTAATCTTGGTGGAAGTAAAGCGAATTTCAGGAAATTCTAAGCCATTAAACCAATCCTCTCCCTCACTTAATTTTTTATCAAAATCTTTTTCCTCGGCGTAAGGGTAGTCTGTTTTGATTGATAAGGGATCAATAGTCGCCGAAACTTGGCTTTGGGTTAAATCTTTGGCATTAAAATCAATAGTGGCATCAAAGCGGGTAAAGCGTGCGGTGTAGTTTGATAATCCTAAATGCGAAACCTTCCAGAGCAAGCTTGCATGAGTTTTATCTAGTTGATAGCTGCCAGATGGCAGATTTTGATAGGCATCCTGTGCCCAGGTCAGGTTCAAGAACAGCGAAAGTAACAAAAGCCAGCTATATTTCATCATCAATCCTCATTGGTTGGAAAAAAACGGTATCTTGACCAAGAACCTTTGCCAAAGTTCAGAGCAAATAACATTGACATCTACGGTGGCAGCGCTATCAAGCGCATATTTTATCAAGACCAAACCTGGCTTAAACTATAGGTTTTAAGGCATCGCTAGTCTAAAAAAATTTTTAATGACAATATGTTAGGAAAAGATAGAATTTTTTTAGCAATTTTTTTGCAAAGTCAAAATAAACTTTTTTAATAGCACAATTGGTGTTAATGAAAAATTCCTAATGCACGTTTTTCAACGCCATTTCCATCAGTTGCGCGGGCGTACCGAGCCAATAAAACCAGCAAATAGCAAAGAAACACTATGATCACGACACAAGACAAATTATCGATCAGTACCTTACTGCTTGTTTTTTCGAGCAAAATCGCCATCACCTGGGGCTTAACGCTTCTTGAAACGCTCTTATTGGTATTACTGCCATTATTGATTGGCTATGCCATTGATGGACTATTAACTGATAAAACACAACCCTTTATTATCTTATTAATAGTACTTAGTTTATTATTGACAGTAGCAACACTCCGGCGCGTTATTGATACCCGTACCTACGGTACGATGCGGGTGGCATTAAGCCAATCGCTAGTAGAACGCTCCCTCGATTCCCCGGTTTCCGTGATCAATGCACGCAGTCTGATGGGAAGAGAGTTGGTGGACTTTCTGGAAAAGGACGTGCCAGAAGCGATGAGCGCATTGATACAAGTGCTGGTTACTGCCTTGCTTTTGTTTAGCTTTCATAGCACATTGGCTTTATCCGCCGGTATTGCCACGCTATTGATGCTGGTTATTTATGCCGTTTTTGCTAAGGAGTTTTTTAAGGTCAACCGTTCCCTCAATGCACAAGCCGAACGGCAAGTAAGCACGCTAGAAAGTTAAGATCTCAAAAAAATTACCGCGCATTTTCTTACTATCCGTCGGCATGAGGTGCGCATGTCAGATACCGAAAGCATTGTCTATGGCATTATTTATTTCATTTTACTGGCAATGTTATCCTTTAATCTTTGGTTTGCCGCCACCCAAAATCAATCCACCCCAGGAGAGATTTTTGCCATTGTTACCTACTCTTATGAACTGGTAGAAGTGGCAGTGGCACTCCCCATTGTCTTGCAAACCTTAACCCGATTGGAAGAAATCACCGAAAGGATCAATCAACAATGGCAAACGCCATCATCATCTTGATAAAAATAGAGAAATAACATAAAAAGCTAAATATAGTCTTCTAACTCCCCCCGTCAGTTATTTTGAGAAAAACAGCAGATTGGCACGACTTTTGCTCTTTAATTTACGCCCGGCCAGTAAACATTAGGAGAATATCGTGCGCATTTTTCTTATCATATTCATTATTTTAAGTTTTTTGGGTTGTAATCCGGCACCAAAAGCAGAAAAACCAACTTTTCGTGTTGCTTGGAGTATTTATGCCGGCTGGATGCCCTGGGGTTATGCCGCTGAAGCGGGCATCGTCAAAAAATGGGCGGCTCAATACGATATCAACATTGAAGTGGTGCAAATCAATGATTATATTGAATCTATTAACCAATACACCGCGGGCGCTTTTGACGCTTGTGTGATGACCAATATGGACGCTTTGACTATTCCGGCAGCCACTGGCGTGGATTCTACTGCTTTGATTATTGGAGACTTTTCTAATGGCAACGATGGTATCATTCTCAAAAATCGCAGCAATTTACAAGAAATCAATGACTTGTCAGTAAATTTAGTCGAATATTCGGTTTCACATTATCTCTTGGCACGCGCTCTCGATCAGGTGGGTCTCAATGAACGCGCTGTCACCTTGGTCAATACCTCCGATGCCGATATGGTGTCGCTTTTCAGTAGCAATGATGTGCAGGCAGTGGTTACTTGGAATCCCCAGCTTGGCGAAATTGCCGCCATGGCCGGAGCCAATAAAGTCTTTGATTCAAGCCAGATTCCCGGAGAAATTCTTGATCTTTTGGTAGTCAATAGCGCCACGCTTAGCAAACATCCTGAACTGGGTAAGGCCTTGGTTGGTGCTTGGTTTGAAACCCTGGCCGTTATGGCTGGTAACGATGCCGCCGCACTTGCTGCCAAAACTGCTATGGCTGAAGCCGCTGGTACGGATTTAGCCGGTTACGAAGCACAATTGGCAACTACGAAAATGTTTTATCAGCCAGCCGAGGCCGTTGCTTTCGCCAATAGTCCTGATTTGGTCACAACTATGGACTTGGTAAGAAAATTTTCTTTTGAACATAATTTATTAGCCAGTGCAAAAAGTGTTGATGACATTGGCATTGCTTTCCCCAATCAACAGGTTTTAGGCGATCCTGATAATATAAAATTGCGTTTTCGCAGCGATTTTATGGCAGAAGCGCCATAAATGCCTAATGTAAGCAAAAATCCTTTATCAGCATGGCAAAAAAATTTATAAACCAGAAACCTAGCCGTGGGCTGCGTGGTTTGCTGGCACTATTGCCTTTTGTTTTTTTGCTGGTGCTCTATCTTATCGCCTCGGAACTGCGTTTGGCAGAAAATCCTAACGATAAAATTCTGCCAAGCCTCGCGACCTTGGGTCAAAGTATTGTGGACTTGGCTTTTAGAGAAGAGGCGCGTAGTGGTAAGTGGTTGTTATGGAATGATACTTTCGCTAGTTTGCGTCTTTTGCTGCAAGGGCTGTTGATTGCCGCTGTGCTAAGTCTGCTGCTGGGTATTTTGCTTGGCCTTATCCCTGTGGTGCAGGCTACCTTTTCCCCTTTTATGCGAGCGGTGGCGATGATTCCGCCGCTGGCGCTGTTGCCGATTTTTTTTATCAGCTTTGGCTTAGGTGACAGTGCAAAAATTGCCTTGATTGTCTTTGGGATTACGCCATTTTTGATTCGTGAATTGGCCTTGCGTTTGAGCGAATTACCGCAAGAACAACTTATCAAAGCACAAACATTAGGTGCTTCTACCTGGTTGATTATAATGAGAATTGTCTTGCCACAAACGATGCCCAGACTGCTTGACGGCCTGCGCTTGGCTTTGGGAACTGCCTGGTTGTTTTTAATCGCTGCCGAGGCGATTTCTGCTACCGAAGGCTTGGGTTATCGCATTTTTTTGGTGCGACGCTATTTGGCGATGGAGGTGATTTTGCCCTATGTTATTTGGATCACTTTTCTTGCCTTTATCCTGGATTGGGCATTGAAACGCCTTATTTTTTGGCTTTATCCCTGGTATCAACGCCCATGAGCACTGCGCCCAAGCCATTTTTACAGGTGCAAAATCTTTCCAAACGCTATGGTGAGCAACAGGTGTTAGAGAATATCAATTTAAGCGTACAAGCCGGTGAATTTGTAAGCATTGTTGGCGCATCTGGCTGCGGTAAAACCACCTTTTTAAGAATTTTGCTTGGTGCCGAAGCAGCCTCAAGTGGCAAAATATTTTTGGCAGGACAGCCGCTTAATGACGAACCCGATCAACAACGCGGCATTGTTTTCCAACGCTATTCGGTTTTTCCGCATCTTACGGTGGAAGAAAATGTCCTTTTAGGTCTTGAACTTCAGCAAGCACCACTTTGGGGCAAATTATTTGGTCGTAAACGCCAACAAGCCAGAGCAGAGAGCCAAAAACTTTTGGCCAGCGTTGGCTTAGAAAATACCTTTCGACATTATCCCCAAGAACTTTCCGGCGGTATGCAGCAACGCCTGGCCATTGCCCAAGCCTTGATCACGCATCCTAAAATTCTTTTATTAGATGAGCCTTTTGGCGCTTTAGACCCAGGCGTTAAGGCCAATATTCATATTTTAATCAAACGCTTATGGCGAGAGCATCGTATTACTATTTTTATGGTGACGCATGATATTAAAGAAGGCTTTCAATTGGCTACCCGTTTGATTGTCTTCGATAAAGTCCGCCTAGACCCGCAAGCGCCCAAGGCCTTTGGTGCCAAGATCACCTATGATCTGCTACTCAAAGGGGAACTACCTGTATCAACTGAGCAACTCACACAACAGATGCAGAAAACTGAACAATTTCTTGAAAAAAATGCTTAACTTTAATTTTTAACTATCATTTGCTTATGTCAATAAGTCATTTAACTGAGAAAAAAATCTGCTTAAAAACTGCGATTCCCGCAGGCAACCATTGGTCAGGCATTATCAGGCGTGGCCAAGTGTTACGTCTGCTTAATCAATCGGGGAGCGCCAATGTGGCGATGGTGATGCATCATCAGCATGATCTTTTGGAGCGTTACAATATGGCCGATACCTTAAAAGCACAACATACCTTTTATTTAACCGCTGGTCATGTTTGTTATTCCGATATGGGCAGGATTTTTTGTGCGATTATTCAAGATGATATTGGTTGGCACGATACCGTTTGCGGCTTAAGTGATGCCGAGTCTATCCGCCAGCGTTTTGGTGCAACCAGCTATCAACAACAGCGCAACGCTATGTTTCGCAATAGCCGTGACGGCTTATTGATAGAACTGGCTAAATATGGTTTGGGGGTAAGAGATTTAGGCAATACTATCAACTGGTTTAGCAAAGTGACCGTTGATACAGAAGGGCAATTACACTATGTGCAAGCGCACAGTCTGGCCGGTAGCAAAGTGGATTTACGTTTTGCCATGAATACTTTAGTTGCTATCAGCACAGCGCCGCATCCTTTAGACTCTCGCAGTGACTATCCAAATGGTCAAGTGGAGATAATGATTTGGCAGGCGGATCAAGGTGATAATGACGTTAGCTGTCGTAATCACTGTCCTGAAAATCAACGCGGCTTTATCAATACCGATGCTTATTATTGTGAGGCTTAAATAAATGCTACAAACCAGCCACTTAGACATTGATCAAGCCATTTATCGTGCCATTATTTTATCTGGCGAACCTTGGCTTTATCCACTCTTGCAGGGACAAACCCTTCGTATCATTGATTTGGAGGGAAATCAAGCGGTTGATACTTTATTTTATGTAAAAGATGACCTGGCAGAGCGCTATAGTGCCAACGATACTATTGTCCGCAATCAACAACTTTATTTAAGTACAGGATCAGCACTTTATTCCAATAAAGGTCGGATTTTATTGGCTATTACTGCTGATACCTGTGGACGACATGATACGGTTGGTGGTGCTTGTTCCGCCGAAAGTAATATGGTGCGCTATGCCTTAGACAAACGTCCTATGCACAGTTGTCGCGATAATTTTCTGCAAGCCTTGATTGCGCATGGTGAAGTGGGTTTGAGTAAACGCGATTTAACTAGCAATATCAACTTCTTTATGAATGTGCCGGTGACTCCGCAGGGACAACTCACTTTTGCCGATGGCCTGTCTTCTGCTGGTCGTTATGTGGAAATGCGCGCCGAAACCGATGTCCTGGTGCTTATTTCCAATTGCCCACAGTTAAACAATCCCTGCAATGCTTATAATCCCACGCCAATTGAAGTCGTTATTTGGAATTGAGCTTATGGCTACTGGTTAAAGACGGTTCTGTTTCTGCCGCTGGTTTTGGCTTGATAAAGTGCCTCATCGGCAACCCGCAGTAAATCATCCAAACTGTGAATATCAGCTTGATAGCCGGCAATGCCGGTGCTGATAGTCACTTGCACGATTTTATCTTTATCGGCTTGAATTTGAAGACCAGCAATAGATAGACGCAATTGCTCAATTGTCTCCATGACTGCATGATCGGTGCAATTAAAAAATAAGACGACAAATTCTTCACCACCAAATCGGGCAAAGAGATGATTTTTCAGTTTTTCCTTGGCAAGTTCGGCGACTTTTTTTAACACCAAATCGCCTACTGGATGCCCGTAGGTATCGTTGATGCTCTTAAATTTATCAATATCAACAATCGCCGCATGTAATAATTTTGCCGAATTAAGCCATTGTTCTTCGGCGACTTTGAAGAACTTCCGCCGATTATAGATGCCGGTTAATTGATCATGGGCGCAGTTATATTCCAGATCAGCGATCAACGAACGAATTTCTAATTGGGTTTTTACCCGAGCTAAAATTTCTTTACTTTTGAATGGCTTGGTAATATAGTCCTTCCCTCCGACGAGAAAGGCTTTTTCAATATCATCCTCTTCGGTCTTGGCGGTAATAAATATAATCGGAATGTCTTGATTTTTTGGATTTTGTTTGATGCGCTGACAGACTTCATAGCCATCCATATCGGGCATCATAATGTCAAGCAAAATTAAATCTACCGCTTCGCTTGCCAAAATTTCTAAGGCATCTTGGCCGTTGGTCGTATCAATAACGTCATAATCTACAAGCAGATTGACTAAAATATCCAGATTAGCCACTGCATCATCAACGATTAAAATTTTTTTATCTTTCATATAACACCTCTAGTGCTTGCTTAAAATTTCTTTGATTAACCAAATCAGTAATCCGTGCAATTCTCTCTTCTGTTTCTTCTAAATCATAGGCTTGCAGATCATCAATAATTTTTAAGCATTCCCTAGAGCGCTTTAACAGCAATTTTTCCTGCAATAGTGTCAATAAATTATTTTTTATTTCAACGGTTATGGCCGGTTTGTGTGTGAGTATTTGCACAGCTGACGATAAAACACTGCCTAGGTCTTTGATGATCAAAGCTAAAGTTTCTTCAATCTCTGCAAGAAGCCTAATATCTTGACTTTTTTCAAAGGCTTCTGTTAAAAAATATAAGTGCTCTGCACCAATATGACCGCTGGCGGCTTTTAAGGTATGAATCACCCTAGGTAAAGTCTCGGCATCAAGGGTAGAGAGTGCCAAAGGTTGATATTCGCGAAAAAAACTTTGTAAAACATTCTGATACAACGTCAAGTTCCCGCCAAGATTTTTAATTCCTTTAGCGGCATTGAGATGCTGGCTTGAAAAAAATATTTCTGGTGTTTTTTCGCTTAAAAAATTATCTTTATTTTCAATAATTTCGTTTTCTACTTTGCCAATGCTGGCAAGCGGTAAATACTGCTGGAGTTTTCGATAAAGTTCTTTTACATCAATCGGTTTACTGATGTGATCATTCATGCCAACGGCTAAACAACGCTGCAAATCTTGCTGCATGGCATTGGCGGTCAAGGCCAGAATAGGTAGCTGTTGATTTTTTTGACGTATTTTCACCGTGGTTTCATAACCATCCATACCGGGCATTTGCACATCCATTAAAATCAATTGATAACTATCTTGATTTTTCTCGAAGAGTGCTAAGGCTTCTAAACCATTATTGGCAAGATCAATGTTTAAGCCAGTTTGTTCTAAAATACCTAGGATCACTTCTTGATTGGTAAGATTATCTTCTGCCAATAAAATTGAAACCGGCTGAAAAGAAGGAATGCTGGTTTTTTCTGTTTGCAGATCAAAGAGTTTACTTTGATAGTTTTCAAGAAAAATGCTGCTTAATAGATCATGCAGCAGCGCTGGGTTGACAGGCTTTGGTAATAATAAATCAATGCCGGCTTGTTTGGCGGTCTCAGCAATCACATCTTGGCGATAACTGCTGACCAAAAGCAATATAGGTGTTTTAGCATCTGTTTTTGCTGAAGAATATTGATAAAACTTTTGAATCTTTTCCGCAATTGCTATGCCATTGTCATATTGCATTTGCCAAGATAAGACAATTAAGTCATAAACATTCCTAGCAGATAATTTCTCTAGGCATTCCAATGCCGTAGTTGCTAAATCGGTCTTAATTTGCAACTTAGTCAGCATTTGACCTAAAACTTCTTGCCAACTTGGCTGATCTTCAACTAATAATATTGTTTTATCAGGAAAAAAGTTAAGTGCTGGCTCTGGCGTTAATGGCAGCAGTTCTACTTCAAAAATAAAGGTACTGCCAACACCAACCGTGCTTTCCAACCAAATTTTGCCTTTCATCATTTCAACCAATTGCCGCGAAATAGCCAAACCCAAGCCCGTACCGCCATATTTTCGCGCTGTGGTAGCATCAGCTTGGCTAAATGGTTGAAATAACTTATGACATTGCTCCGCTGTCATCCCAATGCCGGTGTCTTTGACAGCAAAACGCAAGCGTTCCGGGTGAGTGCAACTGATATAAAGGCTTGCTTGACCTTTGTCGGTAAATTTCAAAGCGTTACTTAAAAGATTGGTGATAATTTGTGAAAGCCGCAGACTATCGCCATGATAATTTCTGCCGACATCACTGGCATAACCGACAACCAAATCAATGCCTTTTTCCAAGGCTTTCGGTTCTAAAAGGTGGATGATCGAACCAATCACTTCGTATAGATCAAAATCAATGGCTTCCAGGGTTAATTTGCCGGCTTCAATTTTGCTGAAATCCAAAATATCGTTGATAATTCCCAAAAGATTTCTTGCGCTTTTATCAATCTTTTCAACATAATGTCTTTCTTTGGCTGGTAGATGAGTGGATTGCAATGCCAGATGCGCCATGCCGATAATGCCATTCATCGGCGTGCGGATTTCATGGCTCATATTGGCCAGAAATTCCGACTTTACCTGGGTGGCCAATTCGGCTTGTTCTTTGGCAATGGCCAAGTCGCGGGTTCTTTCGATGACTTTTTTTTCTAAGAAGTCGTTAAGCTCTCTTAGTTCCTTATTTTGTCGTTCAATTTCAGCTTCTTGGCGATAACTGGTTAAAGCCGCTTGCACGGTTAAAATCATGTCATCGTTATGCCAAGGCTTATCTATAAAACGGTAGAGTCCGGCTTCATTGATCACCCGCTTAACACTGCTGATATCGGTTTGACCGGTCAGCATGATTTTTTTAACCTTGGGCTGTAGCTGATGCAATTTGACTAAAAATTCATCGCCTTTGATATAGGGCATGAGGTAATCAGAGATGACCACCTGAAGCTCCAGACCATCGGCCTCTAGTTCTTCCACCACTTGCAGCGCTTCTTCAGCGCTTTGCGCGACTTCAATGATATCAACATGTTTTAATTGTTTGGTAAATAAAGAGCGCAAACTATCGGTTATGATAGACTCATCATCAACACATAAAATGACTGAATCTTTACCTTTCTTTGACATTTTAAGACCTTAACCCGTGAATAACTGCTTAGTCTTGGGCATATTTTGCTAAACCTGCCTCAATACAACGTATCAGTTCTTGTGCATCCCAAGGTTTAGCAATAAATTCATGGAGATCAGCTAAATTTTTGGCACGTTCTACGGCTTCTTCATCGGCTTGTCCAGATAGCATCATTTTGATGACATAAGGAAAACGCCGATGCGCTTCAATAAGAAATTCATCGCCTTTCATGCCAGGCATCAACCAATCGGAAATAATCACCAAGGGTACATAACCATCGCCGCTTAATTCATCTAAAATTTCTAAACCTTCTTCAGCACTTTCTGCAATTTCAATAACATGCTGTTTACCAAAAACTGAACGTAATTGATCGCGTAAAGAATGCAAAACAACGGCTTCATCATCTACACAAAGTAAAATGCTTTTATTCATGATTTTTCTGCTGGTTCTAATGGGAAGAAAATATAAAAAGTTGTACCAACGCCGACTTCACTCTTGAAGTTAATACGCGCTTGGTGTTTATCAAGAATTTTCTTAACAATATCAAGACCTAAGCCACTGCCTTCGCCTCTCGGTTTGGTGGTAAAAAAGGCTTCAAAGATTTTTTCTCGATGCGCTTCGGGAATACCGCAACCTGTGTCAGCAATCGAAACCACTAGCGATGCTTCCTGTTGATATAAAGCGATGGTCAACATGCCTTTATAATTCATAGCTTGCAAAGCATTATGAATTAAATTTGTCCATACTTGATTGAGTTCATCGGGATAACAGGCGAGCAAGGGCAGATTTTCTTGATAGTGACGAATTAGCTCCGTACCTTGTTTGATTTGATTATGATAAATCGTTAAAACGGTTTCAATGCCTTCTTTGATGTCACTTTTTACTTTTTGTCCGCTAAAGTCTTGTCGAGAAAAAGATTTTAAGGCGTAAATAATTTTACTCACCCGATCCACGGCTTGATTGATATTAGCAGCATTGCTTAATACCGCAGATAAATTATAAGCGGCATCCATAATCAATTCGCTATCTTTGTGATTTATCAATGGTAAAAATGCTTGCCACTCTTCATGGGCGCGTAATTGCACCAATAAACTCGCCATGGCACGGACATTTTCAATACCCGCTTCGGTTAATTGTGTGCTGACAGTCCGCACCAATTGGCGCTCTTCGCGGCTGGTGATAACGATTTTTGTCGCCTGTTGCGCCAAGGTTAATAATTGCTCAAAGGATGCTTGCTCGGTTGCCGATAATTTTTGGTAAAGCTGCGGTAAGGTCTGCATTACTTGGGAAAAAGAATGGGCAATATTATTGCCGCTGGATTTAATCGCACCGATGGGGGTATTGATTTCATGCGCAATGCCGGCGATCAGTTGTCCCAAAGCGGCCATTTTTTCCGATTGAATCAATTGCGATTGAGTTAAGCGTAAATCTTGCAAAGCCTGTTCAAGTTTTTGATTCATCTGGGTAATCATTAAGTTATCTTCGCGATAACGATTGGCTTCTTCTTCTTTGCGTTTCTTTTCCAATTCTACTTCAATCAAATTTTGAGTGCGTAGGTTAAGATCATTGACCATCTGAGAAAAGTTTTTACTGAGTTGTTCAATTTCGGCAATGGAGGTCTTAATATCGGCAACGGTGGTCATGCTCCGGCCAACTTGTGAGGTGCGTTCGGTCAATTCAGCCAGGGGTTTGGTGATGGCCAAGGAGGTTTTGCGGGAGCGTTTCGATAAAAAATAGAACAAAGTAAGGAAAAAAATAGTTAAAAAAGCAATCGCCAAATAACCAACGCTATTCGATAATTGTTTTAAGGCGGCAATTTCTTCATAAATCTTTTCTTCTTCTACCATGACTATCAAACGCCAGCCTGTTTTTTCAATAGGTTGCTGAATTGTCAGATAAGAAGCGTCGGCAATCGTTAAAGGTAAAGCGCTATGCCCCTCGTTAAACATTTTCTTAAAATGGGTAGCAAAGGGGCTTTGTTCATTGAGCAGGTTAAAATCTTCGGGTTTAGTAACAGTGGTGGTAATCGCATCCGCATAAATATGATCTTTAAGCTCCTGAAGTCCAAGAACTTTCTCGACGGCTGGTGGCATTGCCATAATCGTTCCTGAAGCATCGAGCATAAACATTTTGGCACCATAGGGTAGCGCAACGGTTAAAACCCGATCCACAAAGTCTTTGACAGTAATATCTAAACCCGTGACACCTTCCAAAAAACTCCCCTGATAAATTGGCACCACACAGGAAAGCATCCAGCCATTGCCGGCTGGGTCAAGATAAGCTTCTGTCCACACCGGTTCCTTTTTTGGATTATGTTGCGCGTCAGCGAGATAATAAAAATTATAATCGGTCATCTGAATGTGATCGCCATATTGTTCATAGACTTGAGGGATAAAAGGATAAAGGCGATTCATATTGTCGTAACTATTAAAATAAATAGCAGCGATATAGGGATTATGATCAACAATTGCTTGAAAAGTATTATCCATCGCTTCAGTAAAAACGGCTTTGGCACGCTCCTTATCACCAATAACCGTTTGTGACGAATAATATAAAGAAGCACCTTGTGGATTGGTTTTGTAAAATACGCCATTATCAGCGACCGCAAATGTCGGCATATTGATCGGTGTAATGGCCTCTGAATGCTTAAAAAGTTGTTGATGTTCCGACTGTAATAATAAAGCCAGCCGTTCTACTTCTGTCATCACCCGCGTAATTTTTTCTGCCTCACCTGCCAACATTTCTTGGGTATATTGTTTGGCCGAGACTTCCAGATGCGCGATATTTTGTTGGGTAACATAAGCGTTAATGGAAAAGTATAAGACTAACAACAAAACCCCTGTTGCTAAAATCGGCAACAGGGTGTTTTGAAAGTACTGACGATAAAGCAATTTTTCGAGTTTTTCCTGCATCATAATGCGCTACCAATAAAGTGAGGGTGAATCGTGAGGGAGTTTTTATAAGCAAATAATAAGCAAATGACTAGCCGCTAATTTATCGGTTATCAACCATTGATAGCTATTAACGGCAAAAAAAATAGCTGGTTATTAAAGTAATAAATAGTATTTAAATCAAGAAGTTTTCATTAAGTTTTTATTTTATCCTGCCACTTTAATCCCACGCTCTCCCGCCCAGTGGGAAATATCTTCCCGACCCAAGGCGGCAGCCATCAATTCGGGAAAATAATCCGGCGTACAAGCAAAAACCGCCACACCAAGACTGGCAAAAAAGGCCGCTTCTTGATGATCAAAGCTTGGGCTGCCATCGTCATTTAAGGCCAAAAGCACAATCACCAAAGCGCCATTACGCACCAAGTCCAAGGCACGGGCACGCATGGTATCGCTGCGACCACCTTCGTATAAGTCGCTGATTAAAATAAAAGTGGTTTCATTTGGTCGGCTGATCAATCCTTGACAATAGGTTAAGGCTTTGCCGATGTCGGTACCGCCACCAAGTTGCAGACCAAATAATAAGTCCACGGGTTCTTGTAAATTTTCAGTTAAATCAACAACTTCAGTATCAAAAACCACTAAGCGCGTGTTTAATGCCGGAATCGAGGCCAAAACTGCTGAAAAAATACCCGCATAGATCACGGAAGCTGCCATACTGCCGCTTTGATCGACGCATAAAAACACCTCTTTTAAGCCGCGACGGCGACGGCTGAAGCCTAAGCGCACTTCAGGGATAATCGTTTGATAATCCGCTTGATAATTTTTCAAATTGCGGCGAATGGTACGCGACCAGTCAATATCGCTAAAACGCGGGCGAAAGGTGCGACTTTGCCGTTTTAAGCTGCCGGTGATGGCTTGTTCAGTGGGATTGCGTAAGCGTGCCATTAAATCTTGCACAAGTTTTTCAATGACTTGTCTTGCAGATGCTTTGGCTTTTTCCGGCACCAGATTTTTTAAGCCGATCAAGGTCGCCGCCAAATGTATATCGGGAACGACTTGTTCTAAAAGTTCTGGTTCTAACAGCAATTTTTTTAAGTTTAAGCGCTCCAGCGCATCTTTTTGCATAATTTGCACCATGCTTTGCGGAAAGAACGTCCGAATATCTTTTAACCACCCCGCCACATTGGGTTGACTTTTTCCTAAGCCGCCTTCCCGTTCGGATTGATATAAAGCCGTCAAGGCATTGTCCACGCGGATTTGTTCGGCGCTTAGGGTGAAGGCATCACTGGTACTATTTTCGGCTTCTTTGCCAAGAATTAAGCGCCAACGTAAGGCTAAAAGATTGGCGTCAGTCATGCGAGGACTCCAAAAAAATGCTGCGTAAAATCGGTTTAATCCGTGCCGCCCGTTCTTGGTTAATAGACGATTGAGCGGATTTTTGAGGCTTGGTGGATTGTTTTAATCTACCAAAAATCTTTTGTTTTTCAGCAGGACTATAACTGCTGGTGGTGCGTCGCAATAAAGGCAAAACCGCCATAAAGTTGTCTTCTGATAATTCACCTAACCAAGTGTTTAAGAGCAGGAAGATACCTTCTTCAAAAATTAAGGTCTGCGCTTGCCCGGCTAAAAAACCCTCTAACCAAGCTGCCGCCAACGCACTGTCCTGACTTAAGGCTTGCGAAAACTGTTGCAACAGTGCTTCCCCCTGCAATTGCTCGCGGCTATAGAGCAAAAATGCGGTTTTACCAGCCAACAGCGGACTAACGGCGGCATCTTTCAACAACTGCCAGAGCATCGCTTGCCAATCGTCTTGCCAGTGCGGTTCTAATAAAACAGCTTGATGCAAAGCGCTTAACTTTTTATCAATATTTTCAGCTGCTTCAGGTGCAAGATGCCGGCAGGTAATCGGTAAAGCCGCAATAATGCGATAAAACAAACTTTGCGCAATCACCGTTAATTGTTCCGGCGTTTGTTGCCGCACCGACCCATAACGCAGCACTTTTAACAACGGCAAAAAGGCATCCATTAAGGCTTCCGTATCTTGACTATCGGCGGCGGCGGCATCCAGATGCCTTAACACCAATACTAAAGTTTCCGGCAAATCGGCTAACAAGGCTTTGGCCAAAATCTGAATCAATTCCGGTAAGGTAGGGATAGTGTTTACGGTAGCTGAAGCCGGTTTTTGCCCTTGGCTTGTATCATCAAGAAACGAGGTAAAATAACCAAAACGCGCTTTGGCTTCGGCTGCTGTCAAGAGGGTATTGCCTAACGGTGCGGCTTCCAGCAAGCGAATGAGAAAATCCGGCTGCCATTGCAAGCGCCAGTTTTCCTTAAAGGTGCCGGTGCCGCTGACCGCTTCGCTGCTTCCCCACGGTACGCCAAGGATAGTTAAGCGATGTAAAAAGATGCTTTTATTTAAGTGAGCGCTTTCGCGCAAATCCAGTTCTAACGGTTTTATTTCATCGGTCATTTTTAAGCGCAAACTTTTTACTTGCGCCATAAAATCATGATAAATCGGCGGTTGATCTAAGGTGTCGGGAATACTGCCTAAGACATTACCGACCAATAATGTTTCAGCAATTCGCGCCAAGGGTAAAGGGTCGCCCATGGTCATCACCGTTTGAGAAGCTTCTTGAAACTCAAGCAAAGTCGGCGTGGGTTTGCCGCGCAAGGCGGCCAAGTTTTCACTTAAATGAAAGGTATCAATAACTTGTGCAGAAGAAACCGCAAAACCCTGCTTGCGTAAACAGACAGCAGTTTGAGAAAGCCAAGATGCAGGTAAGCGCTCTTTCGGTAGTTGCCAAGAGGCTTGGAAAAAGGCCGGCGCATGAATACCGGCACCGTAGCCAGAGGCCAGGGTTAAGCGTTGAAAACTCCAAGGCAACCAAGTGGTTTTCACCTTGACTTTGGCCAAGCCTTTTAATAGTGCTGTATCTTCTTTTACCGAAAATTGACTTAAATTTTCTAGCGCTGACACATGGTTAGCACCGCAAACCACAGCAACGCTGGCAAAGTCTTTGGCGGCAGCACGCAGGATTTTGCGCATGGCGGCTTCGCGCAGTAGAGTTTCTTGAGTAAAATTTTGATCTTTTTCTGGAAATGCTGCTCGCAAAGTAGTAAATAATTCACCAATTGCCGCTAAATCTTCGAGCGCATCGCCTTGCCAGGCTATTTCGGCTTTGGCATCCCAGGCTTCCCAGAAATTGCCATTCGGTGCAAAACCAGTACTCTGGGAAAAAACGCTGTAGGGGTCTTCTATTTCTTCATTTTCAAAAACTTCTGAATCTTTTTCGTCGGCACTTGCCGCCTGAGATGGATCCAACACTCCTTCTTTTTCTGCTGCTTCTGCATCGCGGTTGTCTTTATTTTCTTCGTCTTCTTTATTTTCTTTGTTTTCTTCTTTTTCTTCGTTTAAGGCCAACCAATGAATTAAAGGCAAATCCATAAAGTGCAAAGTTTTTTTGTTTTCCAAAGCCCAGCGCAATGCCTGCCATTCCGGTGAAAACTCAGCGAAAGGATAAATCATGGATTTTTGAGGATGCTCAGGAACATAGGCTAAAATTGCCACCGGCGGCTGCATGGCAGTGCTTAATATATGTTCTAATAAAACATCGCCTTCCGGTGGACCTTCGACTAAAACACAATCCGGGTTTAAGGCGGCAAGCGCCGCTTGAATCCGCTGCGCCGAGCCAACACCATGATGCCGAATACCAAAAACATGAATTGCCATCAGAGCAAATCCCGGCAAGCGCGGTAGAGGTCTTTCCACTCGGCGCGATCTTTAACCACTGTGTCCAAATATTCTTTGAAAATAATACCATCTTGCGTCGGGTCTTTGACAATCGCGCCTAAAATACCGCTGGCAATATCATCGGCATGTAACTGACCATCACCAAAGTGCAGGGTTAAGGCCAAGCCACTATTTAAGACCGAAATGGCTTCGGCAGTGCTTAAGGTGCCACTGGGACTTTTCACTTTGGTTTTACCGTCCAAGGATAAGCCTTGGCGCAATTCTCGAAACATCGAAACCACTCTTTTGATTTCTTTGGCTAAGTTTGGCTCAGCGGCGACATCAAAAGGAAATTCAGCACTTTTAGCAAAATCAGCGACCCGTTTTTCGACGATTTCCACTTCTTCCTCTAAAGTTGAAGGCACTGGCAAAATCACGGTATTAAAGCGGCGTTTTAAGGCGCTGGATAATTCATTTACGCCTTTATCGCGATTATTAGCGGTCGCTATCACATTAAAACCTCTTTGCGCGCTAATTTGCAGATTTAATTCAGGAACAGGTAAGACTTTTTCCGAAAGCACGGTAATTAACGTATCTTGCACATCACTGCCCATGCGCGTTAATTCTTCCAAACGGACAATTTTGCCGCTTTGCATCCCGCGCAACATCGGTGTTTCCACCAAAGCCTCACGGCTTGGCCCTTTGGCCAACAATAAGGCGTAATTCCAACCATAACGAATAGCTTCTTCGGAAGTGCCCGCCGTGCCTTGAATTAAGAGTTGTGAGTCGCCAGTGATAGCCGCCGTTAAATGTTCCGATACCCAAGATTTGGCAGTTCCCGGTAAACCATAAAGCAATAAAGCGCGGTCGGTCGTTAAGGTGGCGACAGCAATTTCCATCAAACGGCGATTGCCAATGTATTTTGGCGTGATGATCTTGCCGCTTTTTAAGGTGCAACCGACCAAATAATCCACCACCGCCGCCGGTGATAATTGCCAATTCACGGGTTTTTTGCCTTGATCTGCTTTTTTCAAGGCTTCTAATTCTTCAGCAAAAGCGATTTCAGCGGGCAGACGTAATTGCGACATAGGAGATATCCTGCGTTGATTGAATGAAAGTTTAGTAAAGCGGTTTCAGTAATAAAGGCATGATTCTTTTGACTTGAACATGCTTATAGCGATTGATAAAGACTTAATAGCATATCCATTTCTTCAGCCAACATGCGCCATTGTTGACGCATTGTCCATTCCTTATCTTCTTGTTTTTCAATGTTTTTATTCTTTGCGTATTCATACCAATGGATAAGCTGTTTTTTATCAAGATGCACCATAAAATTTTCCACTTCGGCGCGTGATGAAAAAATAACTTCTTTATCAGCGCGTTGAAAGAAAAAATCCAACCAATCATTCCCTAAGCTGCCAAAATTTTTTGGATAAATAAAATCTAAATTGTGGCGTAGATATTTGCTAGGCATTTTTTTCAGAAAATTCAACTGTTCATCGCTATGAAATAATGGCAACAGTGCCAGGCTACCCCAACCTTTTTCAAGTAACTTTGTTGCTAAAGTTTTATTTTCAAAACGTATTGCAGCTTTTTCTAAGGCAGGTGCTAAAAAATCCTGTTGCAAAACACTTGGCCAAAAATCTTTTTCCAAATTTTTAGATAATTCATTGGGATGTAGCCAAGGTAAAAGTTGATACAACCAAAATAAGGCATCGGAAATGCCTTTTTGCGAACTCACTTCTTGAATACCCCACTCGCGTAAGCGCATGGGTAAGGGAGCGATAAATTCAAAAATAAATTGATTTTTCTCTTTTTTAATCAAAAGATTTTCGTTAATAAATTCAGCCGTTGTCTGTAAAAAAGGCAGATAATGTAATTCGGATAATAAAAGGATCGCCAAATCTTTTACTTTTTGACTTTTATCACTTAAACGGCGCACCAAAAATGGCAAGTCATTGGGATGCAGGGTTTGTTGAACAATTTCTAAAAAATTCAAACGCAAAACTGCACTGGTGCTTAAAAAATCTTTCTCTAAAAAATCTTGTGCTTCCGGTTTTTGCTGTTGACGAAAAGTGCGAAAAATCTCTAACCTTTCTTTGTTGTCAGCATTTTCAAAGTCTTGCCAAGTTGGCTCTGGCCGATATAAGACTTGCCAATCGGCGTTTAAGCTACTTAACCATTGTCCCAAAGCACCGCAACATTTTTCCAATTGCCGACGTAAGTTTTTATGTTGTCGCGCTTCTTCAAGCAAGGTTAAAACCAAATCACCTGAAAAAACTTTCTGCTGTAACGCAGCTAAATGTAAAGCAAAAATAAAATAGGTGTCTTTTTCGGCCAAAAAACGCTCTACCAAAGATTGAAAAGCAAGCGGTAGTGTCGGCAAAGTTTCGGCGGGAGCGGGCGTAATCGTTGCGGTCAATGGTTGGCTTACACAGCCGGCATTTTGCAAAAGCACTTGAAAAGTAACGGTTTGCCAAAAACGCCGCTCATTATTGGCTTGTGGATCAAGGCAATCCGCGGCAAGGGTATTCGGCAGTGGACTATAATCGGTGCCTAAAATAGCAACCTTTAATAAATCTTCAGATAAAGTAATCACTTAAAACTCCGAAAGACTTGATTCTGGACTAAAGGCTTGCGCTGAGGTAAAGATGCTTTGCAAAAAAATTTCACCATTGCTTAAAAAAACAAAAGCCGTCACTGGCTGACCACGCGCTACCGCCAAAAAACGCCAAAGTGTATTTTGACTATTGATCAAGGGTAAAGCCTGCTCGCTTTGATCACAAAGGAAAAATTTTGTCTTATTATTTCCCGGCATCTGAATGCTGACTTTGTGAATAACTGCCGGAAATTTTTCAAGAAAAGGATTATCAGCTAAAGCTAAACTAAAGTCATCCAAAAGTTTTTGCCAATCGTTATAGCCTTGGTTTTCAGGAATTGCTGGAAAATCTTTTGCCTCTTTGCTTACCAGATGATAGGTAACGCCTTCGCTTTTTTCCGCAAAAACGGCACGCAACGGCCAAGGCGAAGGATAAAAATGTGCTTTAGCAGCAATATGTTGGCCAATTTGTAAGACAGAAGGCGTTGCACCACCGGCTAGAAAATTCCAAATTAAGAGCATTTGCGCGGTCTTTTTGCCGATAAACCAAAGTTGCTCACTGGTAAGGAAATCTTGTGCTTCATAGTTTTTTCCCAATAACAACCAATGATCTTCTACACCACTGTCGCCTAATAATTCTTCTTTATTGACATTCCACCCAACCCGTCGCCTGACTTCTGCTTGTAAGGATTGACTTAATTTTTCCTGGCAACGATAGGCTTGGCTTAATAAAAATACCTGGGATAAGGCTTGCAACAGACGTGGTTCATAGCCATCGCTTTGCAAGGGTAAAGCCGCTAAGCCACGCAAAAGATTCGCTAAGCCACCGGCTTGTGCATCCACCAGCCGTGCCGATATATCTTGATAAAAGCGCGGACTTAAACGCGATAAACCTTGACGCGCCAAATCATTGAGCCATAAATCTAAAGCCTCTAAGCCATCGGCGATTTTTTTCTCCCGTTCGGCTTGGCGTTTGCGTTGTGCTGCCAGTTTTTTGGCAGCGTCTTTGTCCGCTGCTTTTTCTGTTTCTTTTTCTGCCGCTTTTTCTGTTTTTGTGGTAAGGGTTTTGGGTAATAAAATTTCTGGCAGTTCGCTTTGTTCGTTAAATAAATGCATCTCTTGTGAAAAGAGCGTTAATAAGCCAAGCGCATGTTTGCAAGGACGTTTTCGACTTGGACAATTGCAGTATATCTTAAAATCAGTTAAAGCAATCCGCACTTGATAGGGTGTTTTGGCACTCCCTTGACAATCCCCCCAAATGCCTGCGGGATGCTTAGATAAATTTGTCCATTTCAATGGTTTGGCCAAACCAATACCATCTTTTAAGGAAGACGCATCAGGTGCTAAAGACGCGATCCATTCTTTGCTAATCGTGATAGTCATGAGGCTTTAAGCGAGGCGAGAAAAGGTGGGGAAAGGGTAGCGAAAAAACCTAGAAAAGTCTATATTTTTTGCTTGGGGATAGTACAAAAAAATAAACAATAAAAACAAAAATTTATAATAGTTAGTCTTGTACTTGAAAAAGCACGCGATGCACCTCTTTCAGCGAAGTTAAGCCTTGAATCGCGATGTTCACACCATTTTGTAACAAGGTCAACATGCCTTCACTGCGGGCAATGCTTTCTATCGCTGCCGCCGAGGTTTGCGGTTGAATCGCTTCTTTAATTGCTGGGGAAATAATCAATAATTCATGCACGCCAATACGTCCGCGAAAGCCGGTATGATGACAATGTTCGCAACCACGACCGCTAAAAAATAACTGATCTTTCGGCAAAAAATGTTTCAAATCCTGATAAACTTCTTCGGGAAAGCTCTCAATCTCTCGACAATGCGGACAAACCCGCCGCAATAAACGCTGTGCTAATACCGCCAGTAAGGCATCTTTGAGTAGGTAACTGGCAAGTCCTAAATCTAATAAACGGGTAATGGTTTTGGCGGCTGAATTGGTATGTAAAGTGGAAAGCACTAAATGTCCAGTTAAAGCCGTTTCCACAGCGATTTCAGAGGTTTCCTGATCGCGCATTTCGCCAAGTACCACCACCTCCGGGTCATGCCGTAAAATCGCTTTTAAGGCACGCGCAAAGGTAAAGCCAATTTTGGGATACACTTGAATTTGTTGAATGCCGTGCATATAGGTTTCAACCGGGTCTTCAATGGTGATAATATGCCGATTATCCACGCGAATTTCTTCAATAGCCGCACGCATAGTTGTGGATTTCCCTGAACCCGTCGGACCTGTGATCAATACCATGCCATTTTCGCTATGTAAGGCTTTTTGTAGTTTTTGTCTTTCATGATCAGCCATGCCAATTTCCTGTAAACGTTTACTTTTTCCTTGATCTAAAATCCGCAGCGATAAACTTTCGCCATGTACCATCGGGATGCAGGAAATCCGCATATCCATTGTCGGTTGATCGGGGATGGTAATGCGAGCACGACCATCTTGCGGTAAGCGTTTTTCACCGATATTCATCCCACCAATAATTTTAATGCGGTTGAGCATTGGCAAATAAACTTTGCTTTTGAACATATTGATTGGCAAAAGATTTCCGTCCACCCGATAGACCAAGGCTACGCCAGTTTCCTGGGGTTGAAAGTGAATATCGGAAGCGCGTTGGTGAATGGCATCTTGAAAAATACTATTGACTAAGCGAATAACCGGACCTTTCTGCGTTTCTTTTTGTAAAACTTCATCGGGAATTTCTTGAATTTCAGCCACTTGTTTTTCAATTTGCGCTATGTCATCATGAAATTCGTGTGCCTGTGCATCTTGATCTTTAGCATCCAATAACGGTGCGATCCAATGCTGAATGACCCAAAAAATATCTTCTTCGGTGGCCAAAACCATCTCAATGGGACACTTGGCCATAAAACTTAACATATTGATTAAACTGTGATTGATTGGATCTTTGAAGGCAACAACCAAGGTGTTATCAATATAATCTAAAGGAATAAGTTGTTTTTCCTTCATTAGATTGATCGGAATTAAGGTGATAGCGACTTTGTCAACTAGATGATAATCCAAGCGTAAAAAAGGAATTTGTAATTGTTCGGCAATAGCCATCTGTAAAGTTTCCGCCGATAAGGTGCCGCTATCTAATAAAATTTGTCCTACTTTCTTATTTTTGCTTTCTGGTAAGTCTGGGGTTAATTGTGCTTTTAAGGCTTGTTCGAGTTGATTTTCGGTAATAATTTCATTTTCTATCAAATGCTTACCTATTTTTAATACACCCTGTTGTTTGATTTTTTTGGTAGGAACTAGGGTAATGCTGATCTTTCTTTGTTCGGAAAGATGAAATAATTGCAATCCTAAAGAAGTTGGATAATAAATAATAATTTCTTTTATTTCAGGAAATTCTGGATTTTTGCGTAAATTTAATAAAGGCAGTTTGCTGGCAGTAGGTGCTAAAAAATGATCATAAGGCAGACAATCAGGAAATTGAAAATAAAAAATTTCTTCCCAAAAAAATAAAAAAGCTTGATGGTCTTCATCCATGACCTTGATCGTTTTCTTTAAGAGATTCATCCACATTAAATTACCAGTAACGGCAGGACGTTCCTTAAAAAAAACTTTGATATTGGCACCAAGCAGTGTTTTTTCTTCAGGGTTAAAAAAAGGGGGTATTAAACTAAAAGCTTTCCACATGGTTTACTGGTATCTTGGGGTTGCTTGGCATCATTCAGCATAGCCGATGCTTGCTAAAGTTCCAAAGGCGTTTTATGAATAAGACCAGTGTTGATAAACCGCGCTACGGCTTATGTGGATGGTTACAGCAGAAAAAATCTTGGCGGAAGAAGATAATTGAACCCTTTGGGAAAAGAGTGTTTGGAAAGTTGAATTCTATCAAGGACCAGTAGAACGAGAATTAGAAATTGATCCGCGTACTGGTGAGATATTAAGTAATCGTTTGGATGATTAAGTATTTTCATATTACAAAACAAGGCACTGATTGTTCAGTGCCTTTAGCTAAGACCAAATCATTTCAATGTCTTCTGCACGTTGCGGTTTGCCATAAAAATATCCTTGTACCTCTTGGCAACCTGCTTCGCTTAAAAATTTTCCTTGTGCTGCATTTTCAACACCTTCAGCCAAAATTTTTAAATCTAAGGCTTGACCCAAGGCGATTACTGCTTTGGCAATCGCTTGATCATGCAAATTCTCTGGCAAGTCACGCACAAAAGACTGATCTATCTTTAATTTATCTATCGGCAAGCGTTTAAGATAACTGAGCGATGAATAACCAGTACCAAAATCATCAATGGCTATCTCAATGCCGATTTCTTTTAATAAGTTGAGTTTATTTATGTTTTTTTCTGGGTTCTCCATGATAAAACCCTCGGTAATTTCTAATTCCAAAAGATCGGCAGGAAATCCGGTTTTTGTTAATACTGTTTTGACTTGATTAGTAAAATCGTCTTCTAGGAGTTGTCGCCCGGACACATTGACTGCCAATTTGCCAAATTGATAACCCTGACGATGCCATTTTTCACCTTGCTGACATGCCTGTTCTAAAACCCATAAACCAATTTCAAGAATTAAGGCTGTTTCTTCAGCAATGGGGATAAACTTGCTTGGAGAAACTTGACCAAGTTCAGGATGTTGCCAACGTAACAAGACTTCAAGGCCGGTTAATTTTCGTGTTGCTAGATTAAATTGTGGCTGATAGACTAAAGAAAACTGCTTATTTTCAATTGCTTGCCTAAGAGCGTTTTCAAAGAAAATATGTTCGGACGCTAAGGCACCCAATTCATCGGCATAAAAATGATAGGAATTGCGGCCTTCTTCTTTTGCACAATACATCGCAGTATCTGCTTGTTTTGGCAATACCTCTGCATTATCACTGTTATCAGGATAGATGCTGATACCGATACTAACAGTAAAAAATAGTTTTTTTTCATCGACATTAAACGCTACATTAAAAATATTTCTAAGTCGGATAATAAAAGAAGTGATGTCAAAGATATTACGCACCGCATCTAAAACGATGACAAATTCATCGCCACTGATCCGCGATAAAAGACCTTGTTTATTCAGTAATTCTTTCAAACGCTGGCTGATTTCTTGGAGTACACTGTCGCCTGCAATATGGCCTAGACTATCATTGATGTATTTGAAATGATCTATATCGAGTAGAAGCACGGCAATTTTTTGATTTTTATTACTTCTTTCTAAGAGCTGCTCTAGTTGAATCAACAAGGTGGTGCGATTGACTAAGCCTGTCAAAGGATCGTGGTGTGTTAGATACATCAATTGCTTTTCCAAGGCTTTTTTCGAGGAAAGATCAGAAAAAATAGCAACATATCCCTTGGGTTGCTGATGGTCATCATGAATAGTATTGATGGTCAGAATTTCAGGATAAATTCGCCCATCTTTGCGCCGATTCCAGAGTTCGCCGCGCCAACTTCCTGTTTTTAACAAAGTCTGCCAAAGGTCATTATAAAAAAGTTTATCCTGGTGCCCGGATTTAAGCACATTGGGATTTTTGTTAAGCACTTCTGCTTTGCTATAACCGGTAATTTTTTCAAAAGCAGGATTGACATCCAAGATCACCAGATTTAGATCTGTAATGCTAATACCATCAGCAGTGCTTTGAAATGCTGCTGCCAATTGACGTAACTTTTCAATATCCTTCTGATGTGTAATAAGTTTTATAGCTTCTTTGATGATGAATTCCACGAGATGATAGTCTGCTTCTTCGTAAGGATGCTTTTTGCCTGCCAAAATCAGCAAAACATGCAAGTGGTGATTCCCAAAAATCGGTATAACCAAGTTAAAAGATGCCGCTGTTAACCAGTCTGGCACGGGTTTGACACAGCTTAAATAACTCCCCAATTGGCTATTCTCAAGCCAATTTTCTACTAAAGTTTTGGCTAGAAAATCAGGGAAAATCAATTTTTCATCAAGATGTTGACTGTTGACTTGCCGATAGTTTTCATCCTCTAAACGATACATTGCCACCGCTTGACTTTGACTAAGCGCTAATAGTTCGCTAAGAGCAAAGTCATAAAAATCTTTTTCATTGCTTGCCGCTGCTTTTTGATGTAAATCAAGCAATAACTTATTTTGCTGGGCAATTTTTTCCTTATATCGTTTTCCTTCATCAGCGGCTAACCAGAGACTTAATTGTCGGATGATGTTATCAAGCAAATTTTGTTCTTCAGGAAGAAAAAAATCATATTGATCAATAGGATAAGCAACCATCAACTGAACAAAGGTACTTTCATTGGCTAATGTAGAAAAAAGACAGTTTTTTGTATTTGCAATTTCTTTTTCACCATAGTTTTGACGCATACAAATCAGTTTAACCTGAGCTAGATTGGGATATTGCATCGCCTTCGTTACCTGTTTTACCACTTCTTCGCAAACAGTTTGATGATCCAGTGCTGGATTTTGAATAAGTTGCGCAATACTAAAAAGGCAATTTAATTCCTTCAGGCGTTCTTGCAATTGAAGTTCTAGATTTTTAATTTCGCTAATATCATGAACCAAGCCTTCTAAAAATAATACCTGGCCTGCGCTGTTATAGATAATATGTGTTTCATCTTGCAGCCATTTTATAACTCCTGTTTTGGTAATGATGCGATATTGTTGCTTAAAAAATTTAACTTCCTTTTGTGCAAGCATGTTTTGCACTTCTTGATAAACCCGTTGGCGATCATCGGGATGAACAAGCTGCTCATAAAAAATCTTTGCTGATAAAAAATCCTGCTCATGGTAGCCACAGAGCTTTTCCACATTGCGCGTCACCAACCAAACTGGCCAATGTGCTTGATTTTTCCAACGAAAAACAACAGTTTCGGTATGTTCAAGGATTAACTTGATTTGTTTTAGTTTATCAATAATCATCGTTTTCTTCGTCCAGTTGATAATGAATGCAGAGTGCTGCTTAAGCAGTGAAAGTCCCAATAAGTTGTCATGCTGTCAAGTAAAAATTTTGTAAGTATTTTTCTGATAACGTATTTTTATTTAAACCTTTTAGAAAATTTTTGCTATGAAATTAGATGAAATGCGTTCTCTCTGGACTGCGGCTTTTATTGCTGATCTATCAACAGCAGAATGCACTGTTGCTATAGGCAAAAATATCTTTGAAAAGATAAAAATTAAGAAGCTCTCTTTTCAAGAGCAGAAGATTGAATATCGCTTGGCTCAAGAAGAAAAGTCCATATTTTTTAAAGATATAAATTATCTTTGTTTGCGTTATGTGTTTTCAGCAGCAACGAATTTGCCTGCTTTTAATCCATTACAAAAGCCACAATTAGCAAATTTTTGGTTAAAAGAAGGAATGCAATTGCAATTAGATTGCTATCTTTCTTTTTTTGATTATCAAACCGGTATTTATCTTTGTCGAACAACAGAAAATAAGCATGAACTTTGGTTTTTTCCTTATTCTTCTCTGGTTAATTATAATTTTCGTCAGCTTCCCTGGGTTAATTTGGCAAACAATTCTCTTGAGAGCAAAAGTGAACTGAATCATGATGTCGTTCATTACGAAGGTTTTTTGCAGTTTTTTCATGATCATTACGCTGAAGACGATACTGCCTTACAAAAATTTTTGGAGCAATTTATTTTTTTGGGTACAGGCGATAAACAAGAAGAAAACTTAATAACCTTAAAACTCTCCCATTGGCTAGAGCAAAAAGTTCTACATCCAGATGAAAAATTTCAAATTTTTTTAGATCATTTAGATGTCAATGAGCAAGAAATCTTAAATATTTTTAATGCCCAACGCTTAGGAATTTGTTTTGTTCGTTTGCATCATCTGACGATAAGCAATGAAGCACTGACTTATATTTCTGATACTTTAGCCAATAAATATCATTTTATGCCGCTTCAGTTTTATCGGCATTATCTAGTGGTGGCAATGGACAATCCTTTTAATAATGAAGTGGTTAACGTATTAAATTTTTTGACTGGGAGACCTGTAAAAGTGGTGATGGCAACACGTGCCGATATTGATTGGGCGATCAATGAATATTATTTTAACCGCGCTAACAATGAGCTAATTGAACAATTTAACAAGAGCTTAGAAACAGGAAATACAGACAAAAAACAGAAAAGTGATGATCAATTATTAGAAGAAATTTCCAATGCTTCGCATCCAATTGTCTTTTTTGTGTCGCGGATTTTAGAAGATGCCATAAAAAAAGGGGCTTCTGATGTACATTTTAAGCCTGCGCTTGATCATTTAGAAATTGTTTATCGCTTGGACGGACAGTTAAAGCTAATCCGCAAAGTTACACGCAGTGCTATACCGGCGTTAATAAGCCGTCTTAAGATATTGAGTGGTATGGATATTGCCGAACATCGTTTGCCGCAAGATGGACAAGCACACAGCACTTTTGCCAATCGTCGGGTAGATATGCGCTTTTCTTGTTTGCCAACGGTTTATGGTGAAAGCATGGTGGTGCGGATTTTAGATGCCAAAAATTTATTCAAAGACTTTGAAAAAATTGGTTTTACTGTTAAAGATGCCGAACAAATGCTGCGTCTTTTAGATTATTCTTCGGGGATGATTTTGGTGACAGGACCAACCGGTTCCGGTAAGTCCACGACGCTTTATACTGCCTTGAACTATGTTATTTCACAAAATCGTAACCTTATCACGGTTGAAGACCCGGTAGAATATGCCATAACTGGACTTCAACAAATACAAGTCAATAACAAGGTTGGTTTAAGTTTTTCGCGGGTGTTAAGAAATATGCTGCGCCATGATCCCGATGCGTTAATGGTTGGCGAAATTCGTGATGCAGAAACTGCAAAAATCGCCATTGAAAGTGCTTTAACAGGACATCTATTGCTTAGTAGTTTGCATACAAAATCAGCTATTTCCACGGTCAATCGCTTGCTAGAAATGGGTGTTGAGCGTTATTTAATCAATGCCTCTTTGTTGGCGGTGATTTCGCAGCGTTTGGCAAGAAAAAATTGTTCGTCTTGTTTGCAAGCTGAGACTGCTCCTGCCTATATCTATGATGTACTTACTATTTCTAAAAATTTTTCCAGTTATGCCGGTATTGGTTGTAAAAAATGTCAGTTCAGCGGTTTTCAAGGTAGAATGATGGTGTATGAATTATTGGTGATCAATGATGTTGTCCGTCAGAGCATTGAGGAAAAATTATCAGAAAAACAGATTGAGGAAAAAGTTAAACTCCTTGGTTTTCAAGATATAGTATCGCGCAGCTTGGCTTTAGCGAAAGATAAACAGCTTTCTTTGCAAGAAGTCTATCGGGTTTGTTTAAGATAATTGAGAAAAATCATGAATAAAAAACTTGAAAATCATGAAATCATGATTGTGGTTATCAGTAATGTAAATAAAATTTTTAATGGCATTGTTAATATGTTAAAGGCTTTTGGTTATGTTCTACATCATAGTACCGATGAAGCCGTTGACTTAAAAATTATCATCGCTAAGTCCGCAGATATTATTATCATAGATGGCAGTTTTCAGAGATACTCTCCTTTTTTGTTGGCCGAAGAATTACTCGCCAGATCCAGCAAAAAACCAGAGTTGATCTTTACCTATCCCTCGGATCGTTTAGAAGATAAAATGAAGGCCTTTGCACTTGGTGTCAGTGAATATTTTACCTTTCCCTTTTATGCCGAAGAAATTTTTGTAAAAACGCGACAACTAGCAGAAAAAATTAAAGAAAAAAATAAGTTATTAGCCGAAAATCAAGCCTTAAAACATCCCTCGACCCTTACAACAGTACCACTGCCTGCCACCGAGACACTGAAGCATTTCGATGATTATTTTCACGGTCAGTTGCCATTAAAAAAGTTATTTTTGTTAATGGCGCAAGAAGCGATTTATTTTTGTCAAAAAGATGAAAAAGTGATTATTATCTTGATAAAAAATTTAACCCAAACTTGCGATAAAAGCCTGATACAACTGCGTTGGTTATTTGGTAATCAAGTTTTTGCTGGTTGTTATAGTGATGATATTATTGCTATTGGCTTTAAGCGCAGCTTGCCAATAAAAAGCTGCATTGATGAAATTCACCAAGTAATTGAAAATTATAAACTTATCTATAAAGATATATTACATCTTGCGGTTACTTTTTATCCTGATGATCGAGATAATTTAGAAGACTTATTACAGTGCGCAGAAAAAAGTCTTGATAAATTGCAAGGAAAAACAGAAACTAACTATCAGCTCTGTTCTTATCAAGATAGTTCCTATGCTTTTCAACATGTATTATTTCAAGAAAATGTTAAAGAAGCCTTGTTGCAAGAGGAAATGTCTGTTTATGGACAACCCATCTTTGATTTAACCAGTGAAAAAGTCTCGGGCATTGAGATTCTCATCCGCTGGCAACACCCTAAACTAGGTTTACTGACCCCAGGACAATTTCTACCGCTGGCGCAGGCATCGGGAATGATGGCACCTTTAGGACATTGGCTTTTTGATCAATTGCTTCAACAATTATCCCACTGGCATCACCAAGGCATTCCAATCCCGTGGATTTCTATCAATATTAACTATCAACAATTAACAGAAGAAGGCTTTTTTTCTAAAATTGAAGCAGCCATCAATCATTATTTTATTGATAAAAAACTAATTTCTTTGGAAATAGAATTAAACGAAGAAACTATGATGCAGTTAAATAATGATATGTGTCGTCAAATGGCGGCGCTAGGTTTTTCCTTGGCCGTGGATGACTTTGGCACCGGCGTTTCTTCCTTAAAAGTGTTAAATGAATTTCCAGTTAAACGCATTAAAATAGATGCAAAATTTATTCAGGCTATTGAATATTCAGAAAAAACCTGTCGCCTTATTCAAGGCATTGTCAATTTGGCGCGAACTCTTGGGATCGCCGTGGTGGCGGAAGGGGTAGAAACCCTGGCGCAGAAACAATTTTTGCAGAAAATTCATTGTCAACAAGCACAAGGTTTCTTTTGGTGTGTACCTAAACCCTTAGCAGAAATCAGTGCTTGGCTAACCGAAAAATAAAGATAGATCATCAATAAAACGCGAGGATAAACAATATGCTTGGAGCAATTACTGGCGATATCATCGGTTCCATTTACGAAAATTTTTCAGTTAAACATAAAAATTTCCGCTTATTTTATCCCTTTTCTTTTTTTACCGATGACACGGTGCTAACTGTTGCCGTTGCCGAGGCGTTGTTAAAGCATCGGGATGTCGCCCAGAGCTTGCGTCGCTATGCCTGGCGGCGGCCTTTGCGTGGTTATGGGCCACGTTTCTATAAGTGGCTGATTACAATTGATGCTTTGCCATATAATAGTTTTGGCAATGGCGCAGCCATGCGGGTCAGTGCGGCGGCGTATATTGGTCAAACACAAGCGAGTGTGCTTGATTTGGCGGCACGTTCAGCGGCATGTACGCATAGCCATCCCGAAGGAATAAAGGGCGCACAAGCGGTTGCCGCTGCGATTTTTTATGCACGTCAGGGTAAAGACAAAAAGAGCATTAGGTATTTGATTTCCAGAGATTTTAGTTATCATCTGGATAGGACAGTAGAGGAAATTCGTCCGAATTATCGCCTTAGTTTAACGGCTCCGGGATCTGTGCCCGAAGCAATTATTTCTTTTTTAGATTCCAATGATTATGAAGATGCCATTCGCAATGCTGTATCTTTGGGTGGGGATGCCGATACGCAGGCGGCCATCGCGGGTGCGATAGCCGAGGCGTTTTATGGTGGTGTACCGCTGACGCTGGCGCGTCCGGCTTGGCAGCGGCTACCCGATGCGTATCGAAGGGTTTTGTTGGATTTTCATCAAGTTTATCCTTTACCTACAGACTTAAAAAAACTGTAATAAGTCAAGTGGGCAAACGAGAAGCGGCGATCAATATACTTGCTTGGTTTCCGACTTATATTGTTGTTCGCGCATCATTTTTCGCTGGACTTTCCAATCTTCTTCATTTAACTGACGGGCATTTTCTTCATTTTGCAATGCCTCCGTTGCCAATTGCGGGGCGTTTAAGATTGCTGCTTGCGATTTTAGATACAATGCATTGTCTTGCAAAAGATTTTTGGCACCATCAACATCGCCTTTGTCGCGTAATTCTAAGGCTTCTTTGTTGCGATTGATGGCGATAAAACTTGATACATTGGCCAAAATATCCAAGTTGCGGCTATTGGCAATAAGATTTTGATCGTCGCTTAATTGCAGATAAACACTTTCTTGCCAAGTATGCAGGCTGCCATCTTTTAGCAAATCGCGGTATTCAATAGTGATTTCAGCAATTTTGATACTGCCGGTTAATTCAGAAAAATCTCCGCTTAATTCAAATAAGAGGTAATTGTCTTGTTCGGCATGAAGTTTTGCTAAAGAGGTAGTGATGCCTTTTTTTGTGCGTTCTGCTACTTCTTCAGCAAGTAAGCGTTGTAGGCGAATCTCCGGCGCTAAGGTCAAGGTAACTGTAATATTATCAGCAACGATGGTAGCGGTGGCATTGAGTTCCTTGGAAAAAATTTCGGGTAAAGCATTTATCTTGGCAACAAAAGCATGATTACCACCAGCAGCACGCGCTAAGCCAGTCATTAAATCTTCATCATAATCATCGCCTAAGCCAATAGTGCTGACACTGATGCCTTCCTCATTTAAGCGACTGCCTAAACTTTGTAAAGCAGAAACACTTTGTGGCCCGACATTGGCTAAACCGTCGGATAATAAAATCACCCGACTGACGCGCTTGGCGCTCAGGCTTTCCTGTAAGCTCTTGGCACCTAAAGTAACACCGGCATAGAGCGCCGTTGAGCCATCGGCTTGAATATCTGAAATTAAGCTTAAAATTTGTCTTTTATTGCGTTCGGTCAAGCGTTGCAAAGGCGTAAGAATTTCTGCTTCATCATCATAAATAATTAAAGATAAAGCATCGTTGGCGGTTAAAAGATCCACCACGGTGCTTAAAGCACGTTTGGCATAGGCTAATTTTTCCCCGGACATGGAACCGGAGCGATCAATGACCATTGCTAGGTTGATCGGTGGACGTTCGTCTTGGTTAGATATTTTATTTCCTGTAAAATCAATCTGTAAATAAAAATTCTCTTCGTCAGCAGCCAAAAGCGGATGACTCAAGCGGGTTTCTATTTCTACAGCGGTCGCAGATGAGAATAAAGCCAATAAGAACAAAAAGATAAACATATTTTCTCCGGTGGTTTGTCTAAAAGACCGGATGATTTTATACCTTTGTTTCTAAAAGGCAAAGTTTTATGGTAAAAATCTTACTATAATCAAAAAATACTTTGGTAATTATCTCTATATTCTTTTTATCTTTTTGAAATTTAATCTTCAGGAATCATTATGGCACTTGAACATTTGCTAAATTTATTAAATAAATACGATACCGCCGGTCCACGTTATACTTCTTATCCAACTGCCAATCTTTTTGCTGAAAGCATCACTTTTCAAGATTATCAGCAAGCAGCAACCCATAGTGTGAATGCCAATAAGCCTTTGTCTTTATATGTGCATATCCCGTTTTGCGATACGATTTGTTATTACTGCGCTTGTAATAAAATTGTGACGAAAAATCGTGCTAAAGCGGTTGATTACATAGAGCATTTAGTAAAGGAAATCGCATTGCAAGGTATGTTATTTAAGAACAAACCTGTGGTTAAACAATTGCATTTTGGTGGCGGTACACCGACGTTTTTAACCAATAGTCAATTGTCTGAAATTATCCAAGCAATAAAAAAACATTTTTCGCTTGCCACAGATATTGAATTTTCCATTGAAATTGATCCACGCGAAGCCAATCGGGAGATTATTCAGGGACTGCGGGAGATTGGTTTTAATCGCTTAAGTTTAGGCATTCAGGATTTTAATGAAAAAGTGCAGTTAGCTGTCAATCGCTTACAATCCCGTGCGCAGACTTTAAGTGTATTACAAGCCGGACGTGATTTTGGCTTTGAAAGCATCAGTGTGGACTTAATTTATGGTTTACCCCATCAAACCAAAAACAGTTTTTTGAAGACGTTAGAAGAAGTTGTCGCCATTGATCCAGATCGTTTATCTATTTTTAATTACGCACATTTACCGGAGCGTTTTCGCACCCAACGGCAAATGGACGAGAAGGCTTTACCTTCTCCTGCTAAAAAACTCGATATTTTAACCACAACCATTTCTTATCTCACTTCACAAGGCTATGTTTATATTGGTATGGATCATTTTGCTAAACCCGACGACCCTTTAAGCCAAGCCCAGCGCCAAGGCACGCTCTATCGAAATTTTCAAGGCTATTCCACCCATGCCGATTGTGATTTATTGGGTCTAGGTGTTTCTTCTATCGGTATGATTGGTAATGGCTATTTTCAAAATAGCAAAACTTTAGAAGGCTACTATCAAGCGCTGGATTATGATCGTCTGCCGATAGAACGTGGCTTAGTCTTGACCGAGGATGATCGCCTGCGTCGGGAAGTGATAACCCAGTTGATTTGTCATTTTTACCTGGATAAAAAAGCCTTAGAAACGAAATATCAGATCAGTTTTGCCGATTATTTTACCGATGATCTCAAACGCCTTGAGCCTTTGCGAAAAGATGGATTATTGATTGATAATGATGAAAAAATCTTAGTTACCGAAAGTGGCCGTCTGTTGATTCGTCATCTTTGTATGGCGTTTGATCGGCATTTGCAAGAAGCCAAAAATTCGGAAGTGCGTTTTTCTAAAGTGATTTAAGTTGAAAATTTTATTTCAGAAAGTGTTGCTAATGTTTTTTCATTTCTGTATGGTCAATATTGCTGTTTTTTTTAAGGTCAGATCAGGAGCAAATCATGGCTTATGCAGTTTATTCTTTCTTTATTTTTTGCTTGATGTTGCTTTCAACCGCACAGGCACAGGTAACGCTTTATCAACATTGCAATTATGATGGCTATAAAGTTTATCTAGGTGCTGGCAATCACGATATGGGTGCTTTAATACAAAAAGGCATGAAAAATGACGATGTTTCTGCCGTTCGTGTTTCTTCGGGCTACAAAGTAACGCTTTATGAACATGCCGGTTTTGCCGGTCGGAAAATCGAGCGCACTGGTGATGATGGATGTTTTGTTAACAATAATTTCAATGATATAGTTTCCTCAGTAAAGGTTGAACGCACGTCGGCTCCAACCGACAGAGTGGCATTGCAATACGTCAATACACAGCATCGTGATAATGGCGTCAAAGAATTTATCTATTCAACCTTTAATCAGGATATTCCGCTGACGGCTGTAGATGGGCAAATTCCGCAGATGTTTTTGAATATCTCTGCAAAAGTCGGGGTCTATGGTAATCAACGCTATGTTTTATTTAGCACTGCTAACTCTCGCGTTGCTGCTTCAAATTCCGGGCGTTTAGCATTTAATCGGCAAGATTTGCGTGGCTGGTATTTAGAATATGTGGATGTTTCTATTCAAGCGCTTACTCCAGGTTTTACCTTATCTTCTTATGGTCCTGATACCAGTCAGCAAGAGGGTAGTGTAACGAGTTCCAGTGGTATCAATTTTTCAACAGGTGCCGCCATTGATAGCAGTGGCCCGGGTGCCAGTTTTAGCACTGGCTTAGATTTTGGTACTTCTTATTCAAGCAATCTGCAATCATTTCGCGTTATTGATAATTCAACCGGCAATACGGTTAAAACCCGCACAAAATTAGCAAGCACCAATGTTTCAGAAACCTGGAGTAATCCCAAAGGCGGCAATGCGCCGTATGAAAATTCCAATGACTTAATTCGTATGGACGTTGCGGGTCAATTTGGTGGTACGCCTTTGAATTATTTACCTGAGTTGGCAATCAGCAACTTAAAGTTATCTAGTATGGGAACTTTTAAAGCGCCAAATAATTTTCAAAGTAATGCGCTTTTCCAAGTAACTATTACCATGCACCTTTTGAAAGTGGAGAAGACTTATAAAGTCTTTGTTGTGGAAAGGGAAACTGATGTAAAGAATTATTCGGTTTCTAAAATTTTTGCTATAAATATGAATTACTAACCTGGGTGTTATTTGGGTGTTGTTAGCAGAGTTTAATACATTTAGATAGTTTTATTTGTTTTATTTTAAGCCTTTTAATACATTTCTTTCACAAAGTCCGCATCTCTCATCTGAATCAAGGAGAGATTTTGCGGACTTAGTCTGCAAAAAAAAGCATCAACAGGATAGTTATCATGCCGATGAATATCGCTAATGTGGTTAAATTAGGGATACGAGTGGTATTTTTTATCTCAGATCGCACCGGCTTAACTGCTGAAACCTATGGTAAAAATCTCTTGGCACAATTTCCTAGCCTTGAATTTGAAACCTTTACCCTGGCCTTTGTAACTGATGCAGAAAAAGCTAGGCAGGCTTTGGCAATGATTGAAGCGGCACAGGTGGCATCTGGATTACAAGCGATTGTTTTTAGCTCGTTAATGGAGAAAAGCAGCATGGCCGTGCTTCAGCAAAGTCAAGCCTTAGTGATTGATCTGTTCGATACTTTTTTAGAACCCTTGGAGAAAGCCTTGGGCATGGCCTCGGCGCATACCCAAGGGATTTCTAAAAGCATTTTGGCTAAGTCTAGTATCTATCAAAAAAAGCTGGATGCTATTGATTATACAATGGGTCATGATGATGGTTTGCATCCCGATCACTATCAAGAGGCGGAAGTTATTTTAATAGGCGTTTCGCGCTGTGGAAAAACGCCGAGTGCTTTGTATTTAGCCATGAATTTCTCTTTGCGTGTGGCCAATTATCCCTTAACCGAAGAAGATTTAAGTGGCGATACTTTGCCAAAATGTCTGCTGCCGTATCTCAATAAATTGGTTGCTTTGACCATTAAACCGGCAGCGTTAAGCCGCATTCGCCTGAAACGCCGTCCTGACAGTCGTTATGCTTTATTGAGCACTTGTCAGTATGAAGTTAAACAAGCAGAAGCGATGTTTAACCGCTATCAATTGCCAGTCTTTGACACTACCGACACCTCTATTGAAGAAATCGCCAGTTATGTAGTGCGCACTTTAGGTTTAAGTCAAGAACGTCTTGGTTTTGCTTAATATTTTTTAACCTTTTCATGCTATTTAAGGATATGTGATGTCTCATTATGTTATCCCTTTGGATCAATTGACGATGCAGGATGTGCATCGCGTCGGCGGTAAAAATGCTTCTTTGGGTGAAATGCTGCAAAACCTCTCGCCTTTGGGCGTGGCGGTGCCTGGTGGTTTTGCGACGACAGCAGCGGCCTATCAAGAATTTTTGGCGCAGGCCGACGTAGCGCAAAAAATTAACGCGCGTTTGCGGCATCTCAATGTCGAGGTAGTGGCAGAACTGCAAGCAGCAGGTGCCGAAATTCGCAGTTGGATCATGGCGTTGCCATTCCCTCAAGCTATGGAAACCGCCATTGATGCAGCTTATGCAACTTTAGTCGCGGCGTATGGCGAAAGCGTCAGTTGGGCGGTGCGTTCTTCCGCCACTGCCGAAGATTTGCCTGATGCTTCTTTTGCCGGTCAACAAGAGACTTTTCTCAATGTTTCCGGTTTAAGCATGGTAAAAAAAGCTATTTATCAGGTATTTGCTTCGCTTTTTAATGATCGCGCCATTGCCTATCGTGTGCATCAAAGTTTTGATCATCAAGGGGTTTATTTATCGGCTGCGGTGCAAAAAATGGTGCGATCTGACCTGGCGAGCGCCGGTGTGGCCTTTACCCTGGATACCGAAAGCGGTTTTAGCGAGGTGGTGTTTATCACTGGTAGTTTTGGTTTAGGAGAAATGGTGGTACAAGGCGCGGTCAATCCCGATGAATTTTATCTTTATAAACCAAATGTTAGCGCACAAAGACCGGCGATTTTACGACGTACTTTAGGCAAAAAATTAAGCAAAATGATCTATGCTGCTGATGCCAGGGCTGCGGTGCAGACGGTGGACATTTCCTCTGAAGATCGCCTGCGTTTTTGCTTAAACGACAGTGAATTAAACACTTTAGCGCGTATGGCCATCACCATTGAACAACATTATGGCCGACCGATGGATATTGAGTGGGCAAAAGATGGCCTGGATGGGCAAATTTATATTGTGCAAGCGCGACCTGAAACGGTACAAAGTCGGCAGGTCACGAATAAAATTGAAAAATATTTGCTCAAGGAGAAGGGAAAAGTCTTGGCAACCGGACGGGCGATTGGTAATAAAATCGGTGCTGGCAAAGTGCGCTTGTGTAAAGACCTTGAATCCATGCAAGACTTTGATGCCGGTGATATTTTATTAAGTGATATGACCGATCCTGACTGGGAGCCGATCATGAAAAAAGCCGCAGCGATTATCACCAATCGCGGCGGCCGCACTTGTCATGCCGCGATCATTGCCCGCGAATTAGGGGTGCCAGCGGTGGTTGGCTGCGGGGATGCGACGGAAACCATCCGCGAAGGCAGTTTGGTGACGGTTTCTTGCGCGGAAGGCGATGAAGGTTATATCTATCAAGGTCAACTTTCTTTTGTTAAACAAGTGCATACCTTGGATGCTTTGCCGAATATTCCGACAAAAATTATGATGAACGTCGGCAATCCAGATCGTGCCTTTCATTTTTCGCGTTTACCCAACGCCGGTGTGGGGTTGGCACGTTTGGAATTTATCGTCAATAGCTTGGTTGGCATTCATCCAAAAGCCTTGATCCATTTCGATAAAATGGATGCATCTATACAAAAGCTGATTCAAGAAAAAACCGCTGCTTATGCCGATCCTGTGACCTATTTTGTGCAACGTCTGAGCGAAGGTGTGGCAACCATTGCCGCTGCTTTTTATCCTAAGCCGGTGATTGTACGTTTATCAGATTTTAAGTCCAATGAATATGCTAACCTTTTGGGTGGACAAACCTTTGAACCACATGAAGAAAATCCTATGCTTGGTTATCGCGGCGCAGCACGTTATCTCTCCAAAGGCTTTCAAGATTGTTTTGCCTTGGAATGCCGTGCCATCAAATATGTGCGCGAAAACATGAGCTTTCATAATATAGAGGTGATGATTCCCTTTGTGCGCACTACCAAAGAAGCCGAAGGCGTGTTGAATTTGTTGAAAGCCAATGACTTAGAACGTGGACGACAAGGTTTGCGCGTCATCATGATGTGCGAATTACCTGCCAATGCGCTCTTGGCCGAGGAATTTTTAGCGCATTTCGATGGTTTTTCCATTGGTTCCAATGACATGACGCAATTGACTTTAGGGCTGGATCGCGATTCGGCTTTGGTTGCAGAGAGTTTTGATGAGCGGAATCCGGCAGTGCTTAAAATGTTATCCATGGCGATAACCGCTTGTAAAAAAACAGGTAAGTATATCGGTATCTGCGGTCAAGGACCTTCTGATCATCCAGAATTAGCCATTTGGTTATTGGAGCAAGGCATTCAGACTATGTCTTTGAATCCAGACACCGTGGTGGATACTTGGCTGCGTTTGGCGGGAGTTGTTGATAGTTAGTTACTAAATGATTGAAAATATAGAGTAATTATTAAGACTTGCAGTAAGGCTGTCCACAGCTTCATCCGAAGGCGCGGACAACCTGATTATTTTACTCTTGCGCCAAGTAAGTTTTTGCAAGATTTTCCTGAGCTTTAGTTAAAATAACTTCTACTTCCTGCGTCGCAACACCCATGGTTTCTGAAATTTTGGAAGGGAAAATCTGACTCAACAGACCACTATTCATTCGGGAAATAATCACTTCGCCTTTTGAGGTTTCATAGATAGAAATCCGACAAGGCATAAAAGACGTTACTAAGCGGGTTTCGTCACCTTTCAAAAGTTTATAGGCATGTTCCGGTTGACAAAGCTCAATCACCGCTACCGGCAAAACGTCGGGATGTCCATGTTTCGCCATGGTTTCATCCAAGCGATAGACTTTTGGTACTTGCCAACCCTTGGCAATCACCGTCTCTTGGATTGCCGCCACGGTTTTATCAAAGTCACTATTACTAAGACTTTCTTGAACCATAAATTGATAAGCGCTTTGACTGGCCATCAGTACTACGGCCACGATAGTTAAAACAATTCCGCCAAGCAAACCAATCGCAAAACCTTTAAAACCTTTCATCTCAACCTCCAACAACATTGTTTACAAAAGACGTAAGCACTATGCAGGCGAAAGGGCTTTATCGTTTGACAAAAATCAATAAAAACTATTGATTTACTTATGATTTTATTATTAAACAGTGAATATGTTATGAAAGTGTATAAGTGTGTATGAATGTCAAAAAATAGCTAGATGCCTTCGGGAGCAGTCAATGGAAATTTTTCATTGATCAGCATCACCGGCTGTTGTTGAACCAAAATCCGATAAGTGCGACTTAACCAGGCTTCACCCAAATGCGTAAGATTGATTGGTAAAGTGCTTAACCAAGTTGCTTTATTTTCAATACCATACCAAAGAATTTCTCGACGATTTTCCAATTGGCTATCCAGTAAAATTCTTCCCAATCCTGCCGGTTCGGCATCCAAATGCTGCATTAAATTCAACGGCAGACGCTGCAATAATAATAATGATGCTGCGTAAGCATAAATCGTTGAACTATAACGACCTTGTAATAAAACTTGGCGAGCAATCACAGGCGTTTCGGCAGGCGTTTGTAATAAAGGATGCGCTTGATTAAGTGTTTGCGATTGCTGTAATAATTTAAGCGCTTCAATGGGTTCTAAGGTATAGGCTTCGATAAATTTCGTGACTGTGCCATCAATGGCCAAAAGTGCGCGTTGAAAAGGTGTTAATTCACGCAAATCCACCGGCACAAGGTCGGCGGGTCTTTTGGCTTGCATCCGCATTAAATCGGCAAAGGGGTCAAAAGAATTATTTGCTTCAGATGGTAGTTTATTGTTTTTTATCATGATATGAATAGCGAGGGGATAGAAGCTGGCAATTGTAACAAAGCACTGCCTTTGAGAGTACGCAGAAGGTATGCAGGTAGATGTGTTTTAAGAAGCCGTCTGTGTGACGGATAACAAAAGGCGCGGCACTGGCCAAAGCCTCGGCACCTTCTAAGCCGTCTGTGTGACGGATAACGGGAATGGACGGCAGAAGCGGGAAGGCTGGAACTTCTAAGCTGTCTGTGTGACGGATAACCCGCCGCTGCCTCACGGCAGCAGGGAATGGACCTTCTAAGCCGTCTGTGTGACGGATAACATAGAAAAGCATCTCATAATAATTTTCATCGGCTTCTAAGCCGTCTGTGTGACGGATAACGTGCTTGTCTTTATTCCCCGAAAAAAGCAGATCTTCTAAGCCGTCTGTGTGACGGATAACTTTAACAAACGAAGGCACGGATACTGACCGCTCTTCTAAGCCGTCTGTGTGACGGATAACATTTTGCGACTGCTTTTGAATAGGTTTCGATTCTTCTAAGCCGTCTGTGTGACGGATAACTCCAAGGCTTTTGCCATTCTCAGCAGCTCGATCTTCTAAGCCGTCTGTGTGACGGATAACATTTGCAAAAAGGCAAATAGTTGGGGGAAAGCCTTCTAAGCCGTCTGTGTGACGGATAACTGTAGAGTGTTTGATTGCATCAATCGC
>CAYWWW010000009.1:0-1829 GCA_964462205.1 uncultured Cardiobacteriales bacterium | reverse complement strand
CTTCTAAGCCGTCTGTGTGACGGATAACTGTAGAGTGTTTGATTGCATCAATCGCATTCACTTCTAAGCCGTCTGTGTGACGGATAACACAACCAGAATTTGATATGTACCACACGGGATCTTCTAAGCCGTCTGTGTGACGGATAACATTTCGATTAAAGCCGACGCTTCTATCTCCAACTTCTAAGCCGTCTGTGTGACGGATAACGTGAATTGAATTTGGAACTCCCCCAACTGCTTCTTCTAAGCCGTCTGTGTGACGGATAACTTGGTCATATATAACCTCGTTGTAATCAACGACTTCTAAGCCGTCTGTGTGACGGATAACCAACAGTCTTAGCCGAGATTGAAGATAAATCACTTCTAAGCCGTCTGTGTGACGGATAACGGCGAGCGCAGTAGTGCTCGAGACATCGAGATGCTTCTAAGCCGTCTGTGTGACGGATAACGTTGAGCTGCAAAAAGGCGAGCCAACAAACTTCTTCTAAGCCGTCTGTGTGACGGATAACCCTCGCAACCGATACAGTCCTTCCAAGTGACACTTCTAAGCCGTCTGTGTGACGGATAACCGGTCGGCGGGTTGCCGGTTTTTAAGATTTAACTTCTAAGCCGTCTGTGTGACGGATAACAAACGCCCTCGAGTTCTGCCAGCACATCCGCTCTTCTAAGCCGTCTGTGTGACGGATAACACCGGTCCGCTTGCCTTCGCGCACCTGAACACCTTCTAAGCCGTCTGTGTGACGGATAACCGGCAGCAGCGCATGGACAGCAGCAGCGGGAATTTCTAAGCCGTCTGTGTGACGGATAACGCCGTGGTGGCGGTTTGGCCGACTTTCAAAGCCTTCTAAGCCGTCTGTGTGACGGATAACTTGCTATCATTTGTTTTTGTTCGCTTTTTTGGCTTCTAAGCCGTCTGTGTGACGGATAACCCTCGTAATTATTCAGAAGAAACTTTCCAAGGCTTCTAAGCCGTCTGTGTGACGGATAACCTGCAACTTTAGTTCCTGCCATTATGTCCATCCTTCTAAGCCGTCTGTGTGACGGATAACCCTTAAATCTTAAAAACCGGCAACCCTCCACACTTCTAAGCCGTCTGTGTGACGGATAACATGGTCGCTTTTTTTCCGGCGCCTCCTGACTCCTTCTAAGCCGTCTGTGTGACGGATAACTACATTCATGCAAGGTACCTCAGCAAGGCTGACTTCTAAGCCGTCTGTGTGACGGATAACAAAACACTAAGTAAAATTGAACTTTTTTATAACTTCTAAGCCGTCTGTGTGACGGATAACTGGCAACAGAACCAATCAGTATTTTTCGAGCGCTTCTAAGCCGTCTGTGTGACGGATAACGCTTTGCCGCCAAAACTCAAGGAATCAAAAATCTTCTAAGCCGTCTGTGTGACGGATAACTCAGCCTGCAATAGCAAGTTGTTCACAATTTCCTTCTAAGCCGTCTGTGTGACGGATAACTCAGCCTGCAATAGCAAGTTGTTCACAATTTCCTTCTAAGCCGTCTGTGTGACGGATAACTTTGCGCCTATGCCTCTGCAAAAGGCCAAATACTTCTAAGCCGTCTGTGTGACGGATAACCTTCATGCGAGGTACCTCGACGAAGCCGATGACTTCTAAGCCGTCTGTGTGACGGATAACCTTAACTTAATAATTTATTTTTCAACCTGTTACTTCTAAGCCGTCTGTGTGACGGATAACCATCTCCCCCAGCAGCAGGCTGTCGGGGAGTTCTTCTAAGCCGTCTGTGTGACGGATAACTATCACCGGCGCGGCATCTAAAAACGACTTTACTTCTAAGCCGTCTGTGTGACGGATAAC
>CAYWWW010000008.1:61633-119753 GCA_964462205.1 uncultured Cardiobacteriales bacterium | reverse complement strand
AGCTCGCGTGGTGCCCAAAGCAGCGCTATTAAATTAAGAAAATTAGGCTTGCGGACGGCCAAACCCTGGCCTCGGGTAGTTGGAAGGAGATCAAACTGTGGCTGATGCAGTAAAGGAGACAGCGCCCCGCCGCCGGAAGTGGGGCGATTTTAGTGCTTAGCTTGGGTGAGAAAGGGGTTTTTATTATTTAACTTTTTTGGGAGTGCGTGATGAATGAATTGAGTATTTTTAAGTTTGAAACAAAGGATATTCGTTTGGTGGATGTGAATGGCGAGCCGTGGTTTGTGTTGCGCGATGTGCTAGAGGCGATGGGCACCTCAACACCTACGAATGTCGCTTTAGAGTCTATAAAACAAGGACTTGGTGAGGGGTATAACGTTGTTATATCCCTTTTAACCACAGGTGGTGAGCAACAAGTCATTGTTATTGCCGAGGCGGCGGTGACTTATCTTGTCGCTCGCTCCAATACTGAAATTGGCCGGCGCTTAAATCGCTTTATTCACACAGAAGTGCTGCCGGCTATCCGCGAAAAAGGTTTTTACCAACTAGAGCCGCAAAAGTCTCTCGAAGTAAGCGACTTACTTAATAAGTTAATGTTTTTTATGGAAATATCCCAAGCGAATCAATTGGAAATAAAAAAAGATTTAGACGGCATAAAAGAACAAATGAAACTTCAGCAACATGTAATAGAAGGCTTGTCGCAACGCATTTACGACTTTCGCTTAGATATTATTCGGCGAAATCATGATGATAGCCGCGTGGTACAAGACAAAGTGCAAGCCACCTCGCAAGCCATGATCGAAAAAACCGCGCAAAATCTTTCAACCCTCGGAAAAAGCGTCAAAAAAACTATCAAGCGTAACGCCGAAGGCGTAGTCAATGCCGTGGATGATCTGCTTTCTTTAACCCATGCCGCCCGTCAGCAATTGCAGGCGATTTTAATGCTGTTGCAAGAACGCGAAGCCAATCCGCCGTTGAAAGAACTCAAAGGAACGAAGGAAACGAAGGAAACGAAAGAAACGAAAGAAACGAAAAAAATCAAAAAAGGCTATGATGCGGAAAGTAAAAAAGATTTACGCGAGGCGCTGCTGCTCATGCGCGAGCGCCTTGGAGCAAGCGATCAAGTGATTGCCGAAGAATTAAACCGCAATAGTGTTAAAACCTTAACCGGCCAAGGCGAGTGGATAGCACTGAAAGTCAAGCGGTTTTTGGCAAGTTAAAAGTTATCCGTGCCACAAGCCAGCGCTGGCGCACATTCCCCGCTGCCATTATCATACCCGCCGCTTTTTAAAAAAATTCTTCAATAACCAAGCACTTTCCTCGGCCAGCAGGCCACCGCGAACAGCCGTCGGATAGACCTGCGGACTCGGTAGAATCGGATAAACACTGCCACAAGCACCGATTTTGGGGTCGGCCAGGGCGTAAACGACGCTGGCCAGCCGCGCTTGCAAAATCGCGCCCGCGCACATCGGACACGGTTCCAAGGTGACATACAGCCGCGCCGCATTGAGACGAAAATTAGCAACCGCCGCCGCCAACTGCCGTAGCGCCACAATTTCGGCGTGTGCCGTTGGGTCGCAGCGCGTGCGGCTTTGATTAAAGCCTGCCCACACTTGGCCTTGATAGACCAAGACCGCGCCGATGGGCACTTCGCCTTGCGCACCCGCCCAGGCCGCCCAGATCAACGCCTGGCGCATATAATTTATATCACTTTGTTTTTCTTGTGAATTAGTTAAGGTCATGAACTACCCAAAAGGAACCGAAATAAGGAAAAACTAGCGCTGCGGCCAAGGGTAGGTTTTATTTTCAAAGCGTAATTGATAAAAAAGGCGATGCTGCCGGGTGCGCAAAGGCAGCGGCCAAGAGGCGGGCAAAGTTAATAACAGATTGTTTTGTCTTGTATCTACCGGGATAGGCAAAGTTCGCCAGACTTGACTTTGCCAGCGATTTTGATAGCGCAGGGCTTGCCATAACTGCAATTCCGCTGTTTTTTCAACGGCTGCTTCAAGCGTTGACCAATTTTTACTCAGCCAATGCCAAGAGAGGCGAAAACTATGACCGTGCTGCTGTAAGCCCAAGCAATACTTGGGTAAAAAAAAGCGCCAAGCCGGTCGTCCCTGCATGGGAATGACGTGCTGTAAGCGCTTAATCTGCGGTCTTTCCACCGCGAGTAAATCGGGCGCTAATAGCAAAAGTTCCAAGGCTTTCTGTTCACAAGGTGAATCTTGCCGATAGCGTTCGGCAAAAATCTCCCAGGCGAGGCTAAATAACGGCCCTTGACTGCTTAAAAAGGCTTGTTGGGGCAAAACAAAACTAAAAGCATTTTGTATCAACCGTTCATTTAACGGCTTTGTTTGTTGCCACAGCACGGACTTTTGTCCATAAGCATCAGCGCTAAAACAGCGCAAGGTGACGCGCAATTGTGCGCCTTTGAACAGCAAACGCTGATCCAAGATGCCGCACACGCTCTGGCCTGGCGAAAAAACGCTGATATGTTCATCAGTAGCGAGGTATAGCATGGCGAAAGCTCTGAAAAATTTTTTTATGAAAAGAAACGGTTAGCAAGTTTTTTACCACAGGCCACAAACACCAGCGATAATGCGAATGTTCGGCGGAAAGCTGAATGGTGACGGCAGCAGGCAGGCGGGCTATAAAAACATATTCTTTATTTTCAGAAACTTCTGGTGCGTAGCGTCCGCGCCATGCCGGATGAATGGGATACGACCACGACAGGCCGCTTGCTTGTAAAACTGGCGGAACCAGCGCTGTTTCCTCGGCCAATTCCCGCCAAGCCGCCGCTTCCGGCGACTCATCCCAATGCAGGCTGCCGGTGATAGCTTGCCAAAAATAAAGCGGTTGCTGCCGTTCTAAAAGCAACAACCGCTGACCGGCAAAAACAAAAATAATCACGGATTCCGGTCGTTTATAATTCATAAGCAGATATTTTTTTGCTTTTCGCTTAATTTTTTTCAGCAGCGCGTAAACGTAAAGCCAATTCGCGCAATTGGCGTTCGCTGGCCGGCGAGGGCGCCTCGGTCAATAAACAGGCCGCCGTTTGTGTTTTGGGAAAAGCAATGACTTCGCGGATCGAACTGCTGCCAGTCATGAGCATCACCAGGCGATCCAGGCCGAAAGCCACGCCGCCATGTGGCGGTGCCCCATAGGATAAGGCTTTGAGTAAAAAGCCAAATTTATTTTCGGCTTCGGCTTCGTCAATGCCCAATAAAGCAAACACCTGCTGTTGCACAGCGCGGGTGAAAATCCGCATCGAACCCCCGCCGATTTCAACACCATTCAACACGAGATCATAGGCGCGTGAACGGCAAGCCTCTGGATTTTCGGTTAATAACGGCAAATCCTCATGCAAAGGCGCAGTAAAGGGATGATGCAGCGCTACAAAGCGTTTTTCCTCGGCATCGTATTCAAACATTGGGAAATCCCGCACCCACAACGCCGCCCAAGGACTTTGTAATAATTGCCGATCTTTGCCCAGTGCCAAACGCAACGCGCCCAAACTGGCGCTCACCACCGCCGCTTTATCAGCGCCAAAAAATAATAAATCGCCGTCCGTCACCTGGGTGCGTTCAAAAAGCGCCTGCAAGACATTTTCAGGGAAATACTTGACGATAGGCGATTGCAATCCCTCAACCCCTTTGGATAAGTCATTGATTTTAATGTAAGCCAAACCCTTGGCACCAAAATCCCCGACCAACTTGGTATAATCGTCAATCTGTTTGCGGGTTAAATCGGCACCGCCGGGCAGCCGCAGCGCCGTCACCCGGCATTTGGCATCATTAGCCGCTGCCGAAAAAACTTTGAAATCAATTTCTTTCACCAGATCGGCGACATCCACCAATTCCAAAGGATTGCGTAAATCCGGCTTGTCGCTGCCAAAGCGGCGCATGGCTTCAGCATAGGACAACTGGAGAAACGGCGAGGGTAAAGCAATACCGGCAACATTTTGAAAAAGTTCAGAAATCATCATCTCAATGATCGGCAAAAATTCATTTTCGTCCATAAAAGACGTTTCAATGTCCAACTGGGTAAATTCCGGCTGACGGTCGGCGCGTAAATCTTCGTCACGAAAACAGCGGGCAATTTGATAATAGCGATCAAAACCGGCCATCATCAGCAACTGTTTGAAAAGCTGCGGTGATTGTGGCAGCGCAAAAAATTCCCCCGGATGCGTGCGACTGGGCACCAGATAATCCCGCGCGCCTTCCGGCGTAGTTTTGGTTAAAATCGGCGTTTCGACTTCAATAAAACCACGCTCTTCCAAAAAGTTACGCAAAAAATGACTGACTTTGGCGCGCATCGCCAAACGCTGAAACATCTCTGGCCGCCGTAAATCCAAATAGCGATAACGCAGGCGGTTATCTTCGGAGATATTGGCTTCATCCAATTGAAAAGGCGGCGTTTCGGCGCTGTTTAACACCGTTAGCTTATCGGCAATAATTTCAATAGCACCGGTCGCCAACTGCGGATTTTCCGTCCCGGCCAAACGTGGTTTCACCACGCCTTGCACTTGCAACACATATTCACTTCGGACTTTTTCTGCTTTTTCAAATATTTCTTTGGCATCGGGATGACAAACCACTTGCACCAAGCCACTGCGATCCCGCAGATCAATAAAAATCACCCCGCCATGATCGCGGCGATGATAGACCCAACCGACAATTGTAACTATTTGTTCTTGTTCTGCTAAAGTTAAGGTTCCGCAATAATGCGTTCGCATGATTTTTCCTTTTTTCGTTATAATAAAAATGATTAAAATTAAACAAAATCAACGGGTTTTTTTCGTATCACTGGTGGACTCTTCGGCTTTCGCCGTCGCAAGGGTTTCCGGGGTCAATGGCTTACCTTGCGGGGAAATCATCCCCAACGACACAATCACCCGTACCGCTTCTTCCGGCGACATTTTCAAAGGGATGACATCTTCTTTCGGCACCGCCACTAAAAAACCGCTGGTTGGATTGGGTGTGGTGGGGATAAAAACCATCAGCATGAATTTAGATGTTTTTTCCTGCATTTCGCCTGCGGCATCGCCGGTGACAAAACCCACCGCATAGGCACCTGGATACGGAAACGGCACCATCACCACTTGCCGAAAAGCGCTGGCATTGGCCGAAAACAAGGTTTGCAACACTTGTTTGGTCGCCGAATAGATAACATTGACCAAGGGAATGCGATCTAAAATAGATTCATAGGTATTGACAAACCAGCGTCCTAAAAAATTGGCTGCCAAAAATCCCGTCGCGGTAATGACCGTTATTGCCAAAGAGGCCACCAATAACGCCAGTAAACCCTTGACCCAGATGGCTTGCGAGTCAAAAAAGCGGGTGATTTCGTTTTCAGCAAAAAACAAGCCCAACGAAAATAAACCCAAACTACTCAATAAGTTAATTACTACTTGCAGAAGACCAATGGTGACGGCAATCGGAATCCACACCAAAAGTCCAGCCAGCAGATAATTTTTCACTTGTGAGGAATGAAACATAGACAAGGCTCCGTAATGTTAAAAAAAGCGCGACAAGTATAACTGCAACTTTGCTGCAAAAAGACTTTTTTATGCTATTCTTGTCGCGCCTTCATTCATCTTTACGGAGAAAAGTCAATGTTCGTACTCGACAATCTTACCCTCTCGGCTATTGGTGTGGTTTTAGCAGTGGTGCTGGTTTTGCTGATTGCTTGCCGTTTTTCCGCTAATCGCTGCCGCCTGGATCGGGATGAGTAAGCGCAAAGCTATTTAATCCTTTTAATCCTTTTAATCCTTTGATAAAACTGCTAAAACTTTAATTGCCATCGCCATTTTGGTCGGTGGCAATTACCCCCCAACAAAGTCCCGCCGCATCGGCCACCGTCAGATAGGTGCCAAAACCTGGCAAAAACTTCGGCGGTTTTTTTATTACCCCTTGATAAAATTCAAGTTTTTCCAAAAGTGGCGCAAGACTTTCCACCTGAAAAAATACTACCGCTTGCCTTTGAAAATAAGCGATATCCTGTGGCATTTTTTGTCGAAACAAGCCCAAACGGCAGGCTAGGCCAGCGCCTTGAGACAACCAATAATCGGCTTGCGGCTGAGAAAAAGTTAAATTTAACCAATTGGTTAAAAAAGCAACGCTCACCTCAGGTTGTGGCAAGGCCAATTCCACAAAAGCCAAACTTAGGATTTTTGCCATGGCAGAAAAAATTTTTTCCAGCCTGAGAGCGCAGGCGTTGGCGTAACCAAAGACTCCGGCGGAAAACGGCTCAACACCCAACCGGGTAACACCACCGCGCCGCTGCTGCCGCAGACGGCACCCAGATGATTCGGGTCGTAAATTTTCACCAAGGTCGGTGCGGTCAGAGAATCCACATAGACAATGCCGCAGTATTTTTCTTGATGCTCTTTTTTGAGCAATTGATTGATTTCTTGCAGAAAAATCTGAAAGTCACTGGCCGACAACGGCGCACTTGGCACAGTTTCTGCCAAAACATAAACATACCAACCTTCGCTTTGTAGATATAACTGCGCTAAAAAGGCATCCCAATCCGCCCAGGTTAATAAATTGCGCAAACTGCCATGAAATTTTTTGAAAAACAGCGTATTATTTTGATCATTACTTGCCATAACTTTCCTCGTCATTGGGATAGCGCGCACGCAAAATCCCAAGCCACTCCTGATAACGCTGCCACAGCAAAGGGGAAATTTCACCGCGGTCACTGGGATAGGTCAGGCGTTCGCTATCAAAGGTGCTCAAAGTGCATTCTTCTTGTAAAACATAGCCTTGCTCGTTGACATTGGCGATCAAAATACTGGCTTCTTCGGCATCGGGATGTATGGTAAGCGCCGCAATGATCGCCGTCTCAGCCACGCCAGGACTTTCAAATAAACTGCCCTGCTGCCACTCCGGCACCACCAAGGTGCCAAGCAATTCCTGCCAAACATCATGACAACTCAAACAGATCGAAAAAGTTTGCGCCAGGCGACCGGCCAAAAGCGGTTCAGCAGCCGGCAAACAGGCATCTTTTTGATGAAAATTCACCAAATTGCGCTGACCATTGGGTAAAAGTCGCGGTACACTGTCGCCACAACTGGGACAGTGCCAATGGGGTATCGGTAACTGCCGAAGAGAGGAGCGAATTGCCATGTGCAACAAAATTTAAGCAACGGCTGGAATTTTCGCGCTAGGCAGGCGATAGCGCGACCACAAGGCAAACAACAACAGGCTATAGGCCAAAGTGCTCGCCAGGGTATAAGTAAAAAACGGCAAGGCCGCGATATAACAAGCCAGAAGACCGGCCAAAGTCGGCGGATACCAGTCATAGAGAAGCCACACGCCAAAATTGGTCAAAAGATAAAAGCCGACACTGGCCACAACGCTGACACCTAGCACCGAGAGGAGGCTGGCTTGTCTTAAAAACCACTGTCCTAACAACACAATAGCCAATACCGCTAGATAAACAAAAGCCATGCTACCATGCAGTCCCAATAACAAGTCAGAGGCATAAAGCGCCAGCATCGGGATCAACCACGCCAAGGGCTGCCGCGCAAAGACCGCGCCGGAAAACAAGGCCACCGCCAAAAGCGGCGTAAAATTCGGTGGATGCGGCAAAAAGCGGCCAAGTAAGATCAAAATCACTAAGCCAAGACTTAGTGCCAACGTGTTGGTTAATTTTTTATTATTCAATAATTTCAAAAACATAAAGTCTCCTCTTGCGATGATAAAGTGCGTGCTGCCAAAGGCAAACTATAAAAACTTTGCCCCTCGGCAATTTTCTGTAACCAGTCTTTCACCGGCAAATCATTCAGCGCCGCCATCCCCAAGGCAGAGGCATAACGAAGTGGCGCTGGCACCTGACAAAACACCTGATTGATAAGCGTAAAACTTTTTAATAACCAAGCATTTTCCAGATGTCGCCAGCGTTCAAAGCGGCGTAAAAAGCGATAATCGCCCGGGTCAGCACTGACTTTCCACAAGCTCGCCAAGGTCGCCAAATCACGAAGGGACAAATTCAAGCCTTGACCGGCCAAAGGATGCACCCGATGCGCGGCATCGCCAAGCAGCGCAAAACGTCCTTGTGCATAGTAATCGGCATGAAGCGCCAGCAAAGGTGTCGCCTGTACGCTGGATTGCAAAGTCAAAGCGCCAAATTGCGCCGACCAATAGCCATTGACCGCCGCTGCCAAATCTTCCGGTGCCGCCAGATAGGCTTCGGCCTTCGCCGTCGGCAAACTCCAAACCATCACCGCGACCTTTTCTGCCAAAGGCAACATCGCCAACGGCCCGCCAGGCAAAAAGACCTGCCAGGCGGTCGCTTGATGCGAAGCGCTCAGCGCAAAAACTGCCGTCAAGGCGGTTTGTTGATAATTGGTTTTTTGCACTGGAATGCCGAAACGCTGCCGCCAGGACGAATGCACACCATCGGCAGCCAATAACAGCCGCGTCTTTAACGGCCTGCTTTTTTCATAACTTTTTTCATAACTTTTTTCATAACTTTTTTCATAACTTTTTTCGTCATCTTTCGTATTGGCGCTTGGAGCATCCCAATGCAGGGTCAAATGCGCTGCGCTGCGTTCGACTTCGGCCACTTCAGCCTGGTACTGCCTCACCTGTGGCAAGACTTTCTCGGCCAAAGCCGCTGCCAAGGTTTGATTTTCGACAATCGCGCCCAAGGCCGCCGCACGCCGATGCCGAAAGGTCAGCGCAAACTTTTCCTTGCTGGCCGCCTGTCCATCCGGCGCAGCATAAACCTGCATTTGATAAAAACAGCCAGCACGCGGTCGCAAGGCCGAGGTCACGCCTAACTGCGCCAAAAAAGCCAAACTGGTCGGACTCAACGCTGACACTTCCGATTGCCACCGCGTCGGCGGCGCATACGGCTGCCAGGTTGGCGGGGTCAATAAGGCCACCGAAAAACCATCGTTCAACGCCTGCAAGGCTGTGGCCAAACCGACAATACCGCCGCCTATCACTGTCACATCTACACTTGTCGCTGTTGTCATCACGCCATATCCGCCGCAAGAGAGCTTAAAAGCGGCAGGGGAAACTGCCAACCAAGCCCTTGGTTTTCAATAAATTTTCTAAAAATTTCTGTATTATCAACCGCAAACAGCAAAAAACCGGACATCGGCAGGCGCGAAAGCATCTGGGTGAAGGCAAAGGTTGTCCAACGGTCAGCCTGACGAAGCCTTTGATATTGTTCAAATAGCGCCGGAACATCGGCCAGCGCTTCGCCAGTCAACAAAGTACGCAAGGTCGCTAAATCCCGCACGATCAAATTAAAACCCTGTCCAGCCAAAGGATGTAGCGTTTGCGCGGCGTTGCCCAGCAATAACACCCGGCCAAAAGCCACCTGTGACCGACAAAATGGCGTTAATGGGTAAAACACCGGCGGGGTGAAATGCTGCCAACTACCGTATAAACCGGCAAATTCCTCGGCTATCGCCTGCCACCAAAAAGCCGGCGCACGACTCGGCAAGTCGCCACGCCACGACCAAACCAAGGAAACTTTGGTTATTTCCGCCGTTTCCGCCAGCGGCAAGGCCGCCAACACGCCATGACGGGTAAAGCGCTCGGCAGCCGTTTTTGCTGGAGCGCCGCGACTTTCGCCTTGTAAAACAATGGCGGTCTGCCTAGCCGTTGCTGAGGCGCTAGAGGGCAGCGCTGCTTGGCTCAATTTTTCAAACACTTGCCGAAATCCTTGATGAAAAGAACCGGCTGAAAAAATCGGCAGCGCTCCCAAACTTTTAGAAAAATTTGGAAAAAAAGTATTGGCCTGCGGCGCTTTTGTGTCGGCACTTTCGCTTAAAAAGGTCGCTAAATCGGCACTTTGGCCATCGGCTAACAATACGGCACGCCCATAAAACATTTCGTTGCTTTCGCTGCTTTCTTGACTTTCAGCACTCTGGTTTTCTTGATTTTTTTCAACAGGTGCAACTTGGTGGCGCGTCGCTATCACTTGGACATAGGCATCGGTCATCTGGATGCGCCACTGGACAAGGTCGCCAATGGTCAAGTTTTCCGGTTGCTGTTGGGAGAAAATTTCGCTAAGCGCATTATTTTCAATGATATATCCCAAGGCCGCCACCTGTGCCTGGGAGGCGGTCAACAACACCGAACCGAACTCCCCAGCCCGCGACACCGCGATGCGCGTCAACGGCCAGCCCCAATTCGCCGCTGGCAAGAGCCGTTGTAGCAGTCGCACACTGGCGGCACTCAAAGCCGTTACCCGCTGTTGACCAAAACTTGCTGAAGTTACTGAATTTTGAGAATTTTTTTCCGGTCGTAACCACAGCACTTGGTAAGCGCTTTTGGCCAGAAAGGAAAGCGTTGCCAAAGCGGTTAAACCCTGGCCAATAACAATAAAATCAAAAACTTTTTTCATTTTTACCTCCGAATGCTTGGTATTTAGGCTCCGCTGGCCTACGGCGCAACCTGTGGCACAGCCTACGGCCTAGCCTTTGGCGCTACTGCTGTCAGCACTTCGCAGCCGTTATCCGTCATCAAAACATCATCTTCAATCCGCACGCCCAGCTGCCAAAAATCCGGCGGCACCTGAATGCCCGCCTCGGCCACTTCCGCCTGCCAAAGCTCGGGCGGACGAATATAAAGCCCGGGTTCCACCGTAAACACCATCCCAGCCGCGAGTTGGCGAATGCCGGTCACGCCCAAAGCCGTGCGATAGGCACCGGCATCATGGACATCCAAACCCAGCCAATGGCCAACATTGTGCATATAAAAAGTCTTAAACCATTGCTTTTCGACAATTTCTTCCGGCGAGGCGGCGATAAAACCCAAGTCATGCAAATACTGGCTGACCAGGCGCACCGTGGTTTCTTGCAAGTCCGTCCATAACAAGCCAGGCCGGAGCATTCCAATGATTTTATTCTGAATATCCAAAACGGCTTGATATAAAGTTTTCGAGGCCGTCGTCCACTCGCCGATAGGCCAGGTACGCGTAATATCCGCAGCATAATTTTCATATTCGCCACCGGCATCTATCAGCAGTAACTCGCCAGCCGCCAAGGTCGCTTTGGCCTCGCGATAATGCAGAATGCAGGCGTTGCGGCCAGCAGCAACTATCGAGGGATAGGCGGTACTTAAACCAGCCTGTTGCAGATGTGCTTCAAAAAGTCCGGCCAGATGCTTTTCTGACACGCCCGGTGCTACGGCAGCAGCGACCACCGCGTGCGCCTCGGCACTGACGGCTGCGGCATAGCGCAGGCAGGCCAATTCCGCTGGCGATTTATAGAGGCGCAACTCGCCAATAAAGGGCGCGGCGGGTGCCAAAAAACGCGGCGGTAATTCATTGAAACGCCAGCGCCGACGCAAAGTTGCCAATGCCTGATGCACCAGCGGCATCGGCGTGTAATTTTCTTCAAAATCAATGTATAGAATTTCGCGATTGGCCAAAAGTGCTGGTAATTTTTGCGCAAAATCGGCCAAAAGAAAGGCGTTATCGGCAGCATAATCGGCTTTCGCACCGGCAATGCCCGGCCATTCGCCCTCCCAAATACTGCGTTCAGGGTCATCGGGATGCACAAACAGTTGAAAATCACCCTCGGCATGACCCGGCGCAAAAACGGCAATGGCCTCCGGTTCGTTCAAACCAGTCAAATACCAAAAATTGCTTTCCTGACGAAAGGGATAGTGAACATCAGCATTGCGACGCGCTTCAGGATAGGCCGCCGCAATCAATAGCGCGGCGGGGTCGGTCAGTTTTTGCAGCAACTGCGCACGTCGCGCCGCAAATTCGGCTTTGGGCAAGGCACCTGGCGGAGAGAGGCTAGTCATGGTTGTTGTTTTTCGCAGTGTTTGGTTGAATAATTTCGATACAATAATTTTTTAAAATAATTATTTTCAGCTTTAACTTTTTTGATTAAAATTCATAAAGATTGGCTTCATAGGGAAGTAAAACCAAGCGGTATAAATCCCCGGCCAATTGAATATGCGTAAAAGTCGGCGCACCGAGTTGAATGGTATTGACCCCAGGCTGGGAGCGCCCGGTCAACCCAAATTGTTTATTGGCGATTAAATCCTCCAATAAACTTTGCAGCTCCGGCAGTGGAATGCGTCCGGTATGGTCGCGTAAAGCACAAGGTTTGCCGTTGTGCGCAACCCCTTCCACGACTTGAATTTTGTCGGGAATTTTATCGGGAATGTCCCCGGAAATCTGCTCAGGGAGTTGTTCAGAGGTCTGTTCAGGGAATGCTTCGGAGGTATTTTCTGGCAAATTTTCTAAGCTATTTTTTGGCATTGGCCTGTCGGGTGATGACTGGTGAGACATAAGTTTTTTACTTTGGTAAAAATGTTGCGTTAGCGGTCGAAAAGCGCAGAATAAAAGCCTTTCCGCCGTCTTTCCGAATAAAGTCTCGCGCCGAATACAATTCTCGGTTTTTCCACGCAAGACTTTGCCAAATCATCATCGAGTTATGCAAGACAATAATCAACAGCAACTTATCAAGGATATGCAGCAGTTGGAAGCAAAAATTCAAATGCTTTTAAGCCATTACCTTAACTTACAAGAAGCACACCAAACGCTGCAAAACCAATACCGTAGCTTATTAGAACAGCAAAAAACCGCCGCTGGGCGCTTAGCGCAAGTGACCGAACAACTAGAACGGATAATTGAGGCGCAAAATGGTGATTGATAAAGCCAAAATGCGCGACCCGCGTTTATTTGCCTCCTGCTTTCTCAAAAAAAGCGAGAAACTTTTAATAATTTTTACAAATTATTATCTAGGCAACTTCAGCGCTTTTTGTTAAAAACAACACTTCAGACACCAGCAAAATCAGCGCCGCGAAGTCATTATCTGGAGTTTCAGCATGGCAGAAAAGACAACGGAAAGCATAAAAGTCAATATCTTAGATTCAACATATCAGTTCAAATGTCAGCCGGAGGAAGTGGGCATTCTGCACCAAGCGGCGGCCTATCTTGATCAAAAACTGCGTTATACCCGGGCACGCTTTAGTAAAGGTCGGCAGGCACCGGTCTTGCCTTTAGAAACGGCTTTGTTGTTGACTTCATTAGAGGTGACGCGGGAGCTGTTGGAGTTAAAAAATGCGCAAGTCAAAGAACAGCAGGAAGCACAGCTCATCATTCAACTGCTCCAAGAAAAAATTGATTATGTCTTGGAAAAAGCGCTTTACGACAGCAATAGCAAAAAAGAGCAGGACAATGTGCATACCTTACCGCCGAGCAGTCAGCAAAAATAAAGAATTTCAGTTGACGGCAACAAATTTTTTTCGTTATGGTTATCGCAACACTTTCTGGGTTTGTCGTGCGCGACTTTATTTCCTTGAGCGTATTTTTTACCCTGCTTTGCGTTCCTGGATTTTGGTGTGCAAGCTTGCATTTCAATGGTATCTGGCCGTTGATTTAAGCGAGAAGCCTGATGAAATTCATACGCGCGCCGCTTGAACTTCTGGTTCAAGGCGATCCGAGTGCCACGCTCTCGCTGGAAAGTGCCTCCCTTCCCCGCCGCCGCCAAGCCTTAAAAAAACACCGCCGTCAGTTACCGACCAACCTGCAAGACGCTTATTCTTGGCAATTGTGTCAACGTCTGCGCCGTTTACGCCGTCTGCGCAGCGCCAAAAAAATTGCGCTCTATTTTCCGAGTCAAGGCGAAGTTAATCCGCTATTTTTACAGCATATTTTCCCCAAAAAAACTTTTTTTCTCCCGATGTTGCGGCAAAAAACCCCTTCGACTTTGCGCTTTCGTCTTTATCGCCAGCTTGATAAAAATTTATCAATAAAAAATAAAAACTTAGCAGCAAAAAAACTCAAAAAAGGCGCTTTTAGCATCCCAATGCCGGTAAGCGGTGCTTTACGACGCGCCAAGCATCTGGATGTGCTGATCGTGCCGCTCTTGGCTTTTACCGCGCCAGGTCAGCGCTTAGGGATGGGGAAAGGGTTTTATGATCGCACCTTGGCTTTTCGGCGGCATTCGCAGTTGCGCCGTCCGTATCTTTTGGGTTTAGCCTATCCATTTCAAAAACAAAAGACCTTGCCAGCGCAACCTTGGGATATTCCCCTTGATGATATTATAACTTTGAAAACAATAGGTTAGGCAAAAAGTTTTGCTTCAAAAGCAGGCTCTGCCAAAAGTTCGGCCACTAAGTTTGCACCAGGCATTGAAAAAAGTACAAGGCAGAGGCATAAGAAACGGCTTAGCCAAATACCCATTCAAATGAAATAAAAAAAGGAAACGAAAAAATGCAAAAAATCATCTTGCTACTGCCTTGGTTGTGGCTGGTCGGTTGTCAACCACAAGCCTATGATTTTCAAATGTATCGCTTTGGCACCGTCATCAGCGGCAAAATTTATCATTGGGATGCCGCCAGCGCCGAGGCGCTGATCGCTGAACTCAATCAACGTCTGCAATTTTTGGAAAAACTTTGGCATCCCTGGCAACAAGACAGCGAATTAGCTGCACTAACAATGACTTGTCGCAAAGGTGAAAGCTATAGGCCAAATGCCGACACGCAGGCGCTATTGCTTTTGACAAAAAAACTTCAAGATCAAACGCTTGGGAATTTCAATCCAGAAATCGGTGCACTGGTGGAACTGTGGGGTTTTCATGCCGATGATCTGCCAACCACGCTCCCCAAAGCTGAAGACTTGGCCGCGTGGCGTCGGCAGTACGATGCACAAAGGCATTGGGATTTTTCTGAAGAAAGTCAAAATTTTACTTGCAAAAACGCCTCTAAAAATATCGTACAGTTTGACCTGAGCGCTATCGCCAAAGGTTACGCTTTAGATCTTTTAGCCAAAGAATTGAAAAATAAAGAAATTAGCTTGGCTTTATTGAATGCCGGTGGCAACATCAAAACCTTAGGCCAGCCGAATCGGCCATGGTTTATCGGCATCCGCAGTCCGCGCAGCAGCGAAGTTTCGGTGGGTGTCACGCTCTATGCCAATGAAAGTATTGCGACTTCCGGCGATTATGAACGCTATTTTGTGATGAATAATCAGCGCTATCACCATTTGCTTGATCCCAAAACCGCCGCGCCTGCTGATTATTTTCAAGCGGTTACCGTGATTGCCGACAGCGCTGCTTTGGCCGATGCCGCGGCGACGGCGCTGTTTGTTGCTGGTGAGCATTGGCCAGAAATCGCTAAAAATCTTCAACTTGCTTTCGTTTTGCTCTATCGCCATGACGGCACGGTTTTGGTCAGTCCCGAAATGCAGCAACGCCTGCGCTGGCAACAGCGACCGGCCAAGCTCGAAGTATTTTCACTGCCATAAGTTTTTTTATCATGCGCTGCCATTTCATAATTTTTAACGCTTTATTTGCGAGGGCTTATGCTTGATCAACTGACCTGGGAAGCAATTATCTGGTTGATAATATTATTTTTTATCTTAGGAAGCAGCCTTTGGCTGTTTTGGCATTGGCAAAATGAAGCAGAACAAGGTCCTGCGCCAATCTGGAAAAGTCGGCTGTTGGCGACTTTGCCCTGGCCGTGGTTTAGCGGTCTTTTGGGGATATTTTTGCTGGGGTTTTGGCAAGGTTTTTCCAGTGTTGACAGCGCATTATTGGCGCATCTGCCCAATGCCTGGTTTATTTTGACTTCGCTATGGTTTCTTTGGCGCTGGTTTAGCCATTGGCAAGCCGCCAGCGAAGGCCACGGTCGCTTTCTTTTGGGAGTGAGCAAAAGCGCCATTTTGGTTTTGAGTTTGCTGGCGCTGGCTTGGGAATTTGGTATTAACATCAGCGCTTTATTGGCGATAGGCGGTTTGGGCGGCTTGGCTTTAGGGCTTGCCGCCAAGGATATTCTGGCCAATCTTTTCGGCAGCTTGATGCTGATGCTAGACCGACCGTTCAAAATCGGCGATTGGCTGCGTTTGCCGGAGAAAAACATCGAAGGCACGGTGGAAAACATCGGCTGGCGTTCCACGACCTTACGCAATATCGAACAACGACCGCTGATCATCCCCAATCATTTATTCAATAACTTATTGTTAGAAAATGTCAGCGCCATGCGCGCACGGCGGATTGGGATGCTGTTGACGCTACGGCATCAGGATGCCGAAAAGCTGCCGGAATTGCTCGCGCAATGGCGAAGTTATCTGGAAGCGCATCCCGAGGTACTAAAAAATCCTGAATTTTTGGTAAATCTGCAAGGCATTACGCCGCAAGGCTTGGAAGTATCTGGCCAAGCCTTTTGTACGCCGCGGCCTCTGGCTGAATTTTTGGCGTTGCGTGAGGAAGTTTTACAAGGATTTTTGGAAATTCTTTATAAAAATCAAGCTGCCCTAGCGCAGCCTTTGCTAGAAGCAAAAGCAGGCGGGCAGTAGATCGCAAGGTCAGTTAATGGTTATGACCGCAGTTTTCATCATGTTGATGCTCAGCGATGCTTTTGCGCACTTCGTCCATATCTAACTCGCGGACTTTGCCGAGCAATTCCTCCAAAGCGCTGGCTGGTAACATGCCTGGCTGCGCAAAAACACCGATCTGTTCGCGGAAGATCATCAGGGTCGGAATCGAGCGCACCTGGAAGTGATTGGCCAATTCCGGTTGGTCTTCGGTGTTGACTTTCAAAAACACCACATCGGGATGCTTTTCGGAAACTTCTTCGTAGATCGGCGCAAACGACCGACACGGGCCGCACCAGGGTGCCCAAAAATCAACGAAAACAATGCTATTTCCCAAAACAAGCGTCTCAAAATTTTCGCTGGTGGCTTCAATCGTCGCCATAACTACTCCTAGAAATTAAAAAATTATAAAAAAACCACATAAAAAAGCCCTGTCACGGTAATACAATTCTCACTGCTGCGTCCAATCGCCAATGGCTTGACTAAGCACCGCCAGGCGCAAAATCGGGTCAGTCATTTCCAGCAATTGTTGACGAAATTCAATATCTAAAGGCAATAACTCCAACAGCCGATAACCCACCCATAAGGCTTCATCGAAATGCCCATCGGCGTACCAATCCGGCGCGACTTGCGCCAAAACTTTTTGCAATAACTCAGCCAAAATCGCATATTCCTCAGGCAAGAATTGCGCAGCTTCGGCTTCTAAAGCTGTGGCATTGGCAATCAGTAAGCCATTGCGCTGCCAACGAAATTGCTCCAATTGCACCTTGCTTTCGCCCTGCACCACAATGCCCAGTAAACCATCGGGAAGTTGATCCCAATCCATGATTTTCACCACCACGCCAACACGATAGGGCAGGGCTTTTTCATCTAAATAAAAAGGATTGGGTGGCAGCAGTGAAATGACAAAGCCTTGACTTTCACCATTATTTTGCGACTGCCGTAAGCAATCGCGCACCATGTCCAGGTAACGCGGCTCAAAAATCCGCAACGGCAAGATGCCGCCGGGTAAGGCGGTGGCCGATAAAGGAAAAACCGGCATATCGGCAAAAGTGTTCGTGGCGGTGGTCATAGTTTGGCCTCTCCCCAGGCGGGAAAAAAATCTTGCGGAACATCCAGATGCACGAGAATGCGTGCCACAATGCTATCAATTAAATCATTGATTTCTTTTGGTTTATGGTAAAAACTAGGCGAGGCCGGAATAATTACCACCCCTAAACGTGCCAAGGTCAGCAAATTTTCCAGATGAATCACCGACAACGGCGCTTCACGCGGCACCACAATGAGACGGCGCTGTTCTTTGAGCATGACATCGGCGGCACGTTCCAACAAATTATCGCTTAAACCGTGGGCAATAGCGGCAATGCTGCCCATGCTACAAGGACAAATCACCATCGCCGCAACCTGCCCCGAACCACTGGCCGCCGGCGCAAACCAGTCTTTTTCGGCAAAGAGCGTCAAATCTGCCGTCGTTGGTAACTGAAAATAGTCAAGCAAACGCTCGCGGGCGCGGCTCGGTGCTGCCGGCAAAGTCAAATCGGTTTCGGTGGCTAGTACCAAACGTGCCGCTTCAGAAAAAATCACGCTGACCGACACGCCCGGCGTGACCAATAAACGCTGCAATAAACGCAGGCCATAACGCGAACCGGAGGCACCGCTAAAGGCCAGCAGGATTTTCTTAGCCAGCGTCGCGTTTTCCTGCCCTGGCAAGGGAGGATTGGGAGGGGTTACGCTTGTGGTCATAGTCAGGCTGAGGCAAACAAGGCCGAGGCATAAAGCGGCAAACGTGCCGGTAAACCGCCAAAGTCGCCGTTGCTGCACAAGGTTAAAGTCAAGCGCCGCGCCGCCGTTTTTTCTTTGGCCAAAGCGGTTTCCAGGTCTGCTGCTAAAGATTCACTGCTTTGAAATAATTGAAATTTTTCTGCTGCTAAAACCTCGGCGACCGGCCAGCGAATATCGCTTGGTATCAGCACCCACACCCGACTTGCCAAAGCGCAAGCCGCCGCCAAGTCGTCTTTGTGGCTGCCCAAGCGCATGGTATTGGAGCGCAAATCCAGCGCCAGCCAGCGTTCGGCATCGGGATGATGTTCGGCAACAGCGCTTAAAGTCGCGGCAATGGCCGTCGGATGATGGGCAAAATCTTCAAAAATAATCCAATGGTCATTGACAAAACGTTTTTCCAAGCGACGCTTCACGCCGGCAAAACGCGCTAAATGCTGGACCGCCGCCTTCGGGTCAACGCCAGCCGCTGCCGCTGCCGCCACCGCCGCCGTCGCATTCAAAACATTATGCTGCCCCAACAGCGGAAACTCGGCTTCGGCCAGCAAGGCATCCCGATGCCACAACTGCCAGCGACCCCCCTGTGCCTGGCCTTGCCAATCGGCACCGCTGCCGACGGCACCAAAGGTTTGGTAGAGCGTCCAGATGCCTTGCGCCAGCACCCGTTGCAACGCCTTGTCGTTTTTGGGCAACAGCACCAGACCGTTGGCCGGGATGCTGCGCAGCAGATAATGAAATTGCCGTTCAATCGCCGCTAAATCTGGGTAGATGTCGGCGTGGTCAAATTCCAAGTTATTCAAAATCGCAATATTTGGCCGATAATGCAGAAATTTCGGACGTTTATCGAAAAAGGCCGTATCGTACTCATCGGCTTCCAATACAAAAGGCAAACCGCTGCCTAAATCCGCCGATTCGGGAAAATCCTTGGCCACGCCGCCGATTAAATAGCCAGGCGACAAACCAGCCTCGCGCAAAATAAACGTCAGCAAACTCGTCGTCGTGGTTTTGCCATGTGTACCGGCTACTGCCAGCACTTGCCGTGGCTGCGCCGAAGGCTGCGCCGAAGGCTGCGCCGAAGGCCGCGCCGAAGGCCGCAACACCATCTCGTAGAGCCACTGTGCGCCGGAAATATAGGGCAAACCTTCGGCCAACACATATTCCACTGCCGGATTGCCCCGCGATAAGGCATTGCCGATGATCACAACATCAGGCGCAAAAGCGGCAATCGCCGACACACTTTCAGCGCTATAGCCGTGGTCGTAGGCGATAGCCAATTTTTCCAATTGCAGCGACATCGGCGGATACAAAGGTTTATCCATGCCGCCAACGCGATGGCCTTGCGCCTTGGCCAAAGCCGCCAGACCGGCCATAAACGTCCCACCAATGCCTAACACATAGATATTCATAGTTTTATAGTTTTTAGTTATTGAGAAATAGGTAATAAAAATCGCAGCGGTGCCAGCGCCAAAGATAACGCCGCATATAAAAACGTCGCCAAAATCAAGCCATAGACCCAATCCACTGCCAGCAATTGGCTAAAAATCCGGCTATACACCGCCAACTGCCAAAAAATGCTGGCTGTTGCCAGCAACAAGGTAAGCAAACTAATCGCCTCAGCTTCCGGGGAAAAATTCCAAAAGGCCACAAAACGCAGCAGGGACAAAAGCGCTGTTGACAACAGCAACAGCCACAGCGCCGCTGGCCAAGGCGCGGTCAAAAACCGCAACCACTGCTGCCACGGTTGACCGTCTTTCCACCAGGCCACGAAAAACAACAACAGCCATAAAAAAAGCATCTGGATGCCAGCGACCAGAAGCGCCAAAAGCATTGGCAGTTGATGCAGTTGTCCCAGAGCAAAGGCGAAAAAGGCGAAGGCAAAACTTCCGAAAAAAAACCAACGACGGATCGGAAAGTCCAAAGAAAAAGTGCGAAAAAGAAAAACTTGCATTAAAGCAACAAAAGCATTCATGATTTTTTCTCCGCATTGGGATGCCGCCATTGTCCAGGCGCTTGATATTTTTTCAAAAAAACAAAACTGGGGGAGGATTTATCTTGGAAAAAAATTCGCGTCAGCATCTCGCCGATAATGCCGGTGGTAAAAAATTGTACGGCCAGCATCAAGGCAAACACCGCCATCAACAACAATGGCCGCTGGCCGATATCCTGACCAAAGGCAAATTTCAAGGTAAATAAATAACTTAAAGCGACCGTCCCAAAGGCCGCAAACCACAGGCCAATGCCGCCAAAAAAATGGCCAGGTCGAGCGTGAAAACGCAAGAAAAACCAAACAGATAACAAATCAATCAATACACGAAAGGTACGAAAAAAGCCATATTTCGACTGACCGGCGCGACGCGGATGATGCTTGACCACCGCCTCGCCAATGCGCGAGGGCTTGGTGTATTTGCTGACCCAAGCCGGAATAAAACGGTGCATTTCGCCATATAAGCGCACTGGTGCTAACACTTCGCGGCGATAGGCTTTTAAGCTACAGCCATAATCATGCAAAGGCAGTCCGGTTAAAGCTGCCAGCCAAGCATTGGCGATGCTGGATTGCAAACGTCGCCACCACACATCGTGACGCGCTTGCCGCCAGCCGGAAATCACATCTAAGTCCTTGGTTAATAAGGTTTCCACCAGCATGGGGATGTCGCTTGGGTCGTTTTGCAAATCGCCATCCATCAGCACCACAATGTCGCCTTCGGCATGGTCAATTCCCGCTTGCATAGCGGCGCTTTGGCCAAAATTACGGCGCAGCGCCAAGACTTGCACATGCGCACCATAAACGGCTTGCGCGGCCAGTAATTGCTTGAGGGTAGGGTCTTCGCTACCATCGTCCACCAAAATCACCTGCCAAGGATGGCGAAAAGTTGCCAGTGCCGAATGCAGCGCCGCCAACAGCGCCGCCACATTGTCGGCTTCTTGGTACAGCGGGATGACGATGGAAATCGGCGGCAACGGAATGGCTTCGGGAAGAGACACCATGGGCGTTTTTTCTGTTTCGGTAGCGCTGTCAGGCTTTTGTGTTTGTTCAACCATAATTTTTTCTTAATCTATGTCAATATCACGCCAAGAAAAACAACAAGCCTTTGTAAATCAATATTTTGCCGAAATTCCTTGGACACTGACCCGCGCCTCCAGTGACGCAAGTTTTCGTCAATACTACCGCATCACCCTAGCCACGCAAGGCGAGACGCGGATTTTAATGGACGCACCACCGGATAAAGAGGATTGTCGTCCCTTTGTCGGCGTTGGCCAAAGTTTTCGCCAGCACGGGCTTTACACGCCAGAGATTTACGCGGCTGATCTGGAACAAGGTTTTCTTTTACTGGAAGATTTTGGCACTCAGGATTATTTAAGCCAATTGACTGCGGCCAATGTGGACCATCTTTACGGTCAGGCGCTGGAAAAACTGCTGCTTTTACAGCAGCTCAATCCAGAAAAGGTGGCGAATTTGCCGGCTTACACAGCGGCAATTTTAGAGCGCGAAATGGCCTTGTTTCCAACTTGGTTGCTGGCCAAACATTTAGCCTGGCCAGAAAGTCACTTTCAGCAAATTTATCAAGATTTTGCCGATTTTTTACGGGAAGCTATCCTCAAACAACCAAAAATCGTCGTGCATCTGGATTACCACTCGCGCAATTTAATGCTTTTAGACGATACAAGACAGAGGCATAACCCAGGTATTTTAGATTTTCAAGATGCGCGTTTTGGTTCCTATGTTTATGATTTGGTTTCTTTATTGCGCGATTGTTATATCGCCTGGCCACAGGAACAAGTCTATGCTTGGCTCAAAAATTTCGCACAGGATAGTCAAAAGCAACTGCAAGCGGCGGATTGGGAACAGGATTTTGACTTTATGGGTTGCCAGCGGCATCTGAAAGCCGCCGGTATTTTTGCGCGCTTGTATCATCGGGATGGCAAGAATGGTTATCTCAAAGATATTCCGCGCACTGTCGGTTATCTGCGGCAGATGACGGAAAAATATAAAGAAATTCAAGAATTTGCTGCTTTCGGTCAACTTCTACAAGACCTCGATGATGCGGTCGTCGTCCAAGCCTTGGCCGCTGAACAAGGCAGAGGTATAAAATGAAAGTCATGCTCCTCGCCGCCGGTTTCGGCAAACGTCTGCGGCCCTTGACCGACACCACGCCCAAACCCTTGCTGAAGGCCGCTGATAAGTCCTTGATTGTTTATCATTTGGAACGCTTGGCCGCTGCTGGCATTCAAGAGGTGGTTATTAACGTCGCCTATCTCGGTGAAAAAATTATCCAAGCGCTGGGCGATGGCCGGGTGTTTGGCCTCAATATCGCCTATTCGCAAGAGGGCGAAACGCCTTTGGAAACCGCCGGCGGCATCGTTCACGCCTTACCGCTCTTGGGCGAGCAGCCTTTTGCCGTCATCAATAGCGACATCTGGACGGATTATCAATTAGAACAACACCATGCCGATGCCCTGGCACCAGAAGAAAATCTTGGTCATCTGGTTTTGGTAGCCAATCCACTAGAGCATCCGAAAGGCGATTTTTACTTTGAAAACCATAAAATACTCCCTGATGCGCACGGCGCAGCACAACAAGCGCCACGTTATACCTTTGCCGGCATTGCCTATTATCATCCAAGATTTTTTGCCGCTTGTCCGCCGGGGATTGCCAAACTTAAACCGGAATTTGACCGACAGTTGTCACAAATCTCTGCAAGTATTTTTAATGGCTTATGGTTTGACATCGGCACTATCGAGCGTCTAAATGCCCTTGATGCACGTCTGCGGCATGGCGTTGAATTTTTAACAAAGGGAAATGGCGATGAATCCTGAACAAGTAGCGGCATCTTTTGCTTTTGATACCAAGCATTTGGATGAACTGAAAAGCCTTTGGCTGGAACTTATCGCGCTAAGCCTGTGGGGTGAGTTAAAAAGTCCGAAAATGGGTGCCTATAACCGTTTGAATAAACGGCTATTAGAAGTGGCTGAAAATTTACGTTCGTTTGCCAACGACCGCCGCTGGATTCCCCACCCCCGCGAACAGGTCAAAGGTGCCATGGGTGCCGCCTTAAACCTGCGCGATAGTTTGCAGCAGCTTGATTTAGCAGTAAAAGTTTTTGAAGACGGTGCTGACTTTGCTGATTTTGAACAAAAATATCTCTATTTTCGCCAGCACCTGTTGCGTTTTATGGAAAAACATGAAAGCGCTTGGGCAACTTTGTTGGAAAGTCTTTATGATAACCAAGACGAACAACCAGATGATTAAACCCAACTTCAAGCGCTTTATGGAAGTTTTATGAAAAAAATTATCTACTTGCTTATTATTTTTTGTCTGAGCAGTCAAATCCCTGCGCAAAGTCTGCGTGAACAACTGCTGATTCCCGCACCGGGCAACAGTGCGGCCATTACCACCAGCGCTAAAAACAGTGTCGGTCAACTACGGCTGCCAACTTCGATCAGTGCCGGCTCGCCCATCGGGTTTGGCCTGAGCAATCGTGAACTTGCCGTTGGGGTGCTTTATACCAGCCTGCGTGACAACAGTAGCTTTGGTGGCACCATTATTGAGGATGCCGATGCCGTGGCGGTTGTCGGGATAGGTTTTGGTCAGCCAGATCGCTTGGCCGCTGAATTTTCTATAAATATTTCCAGCACCAAGTTGGATTCTGACTTTGGTGAAGGCAATCTGGAACTAAAATTACATCGGCGCTTTGGTAACGGCAGTTTAGCGGTTGCCTATTCAACCTTAGCCACTTGGGGCAATGGCGAGGACTTTAGCGATACTTATTATGTTGCCTATAGCCAACTGTTTCCTGGCCGTTTCCCAGTAGCTATTTCTTTAGGTGCGGGCAATGGCGAGCTCAGAAGAATTGAAGATATTCAGGAAGATAATGACACCATCAGTCCGTTTGGCAGCCTTGCTATCAATCTACGTCCCGATACGGCACTGTTGGCAGGCTGGACTGGACGGCAATTCAATGCCGGTTTGTCCTTGGTACCATTGCATAAATATCCTTTAACGATTAACCTGTTAGGCGCGAATTTAACCGAGGTGGATAATACACCGTCTGGTTATATCGTTTCATTTAGTTATTGGTTAGGTCGTTTTTAATGGTGACTTTAGTTGTAAATAGAGGTGCTTTATGCGTATTGTTTTGATCATGCTGCTCTTGGGTTTGAGTATTAATGCCTTAGCAAAAGGCTTTGTTTTATTTAATGTTAGCAATGGTGCTAGCGGCATCTCCCGTGGCGATAGCGCCATCAGCAGCTTTTCTGCCGTTGGTAGCAGCGCTACGGTCAACAGCAACAGCAGCTTTGCTATCAATTCTGGCTTGCCAAGCGGCGACGGCGACGCGATCAGCAGCACTGCTGCGCCACTTACCGTGTCACCAGCACAACATGATATGTATCAACTGTATCTACGGCTGATCATTGCTGACAAACAAGATACGGTACGTGAAGTCAGCGCTGGTCAATGGGCATCTTCTATCGTCAGCGTCAAACCCACTGCCATTCTTTTGAAAAATCTTTCGGATAACAGCAGCAAAGCCTTTGCAGATCCCCGTTTAGCGGCTGCCTTTTTAGCCTGTCAAAATTGCAGCGCTGAACAATGGCAACTCGTTGAAAATCTTATTGAAAACAGTGCAGAAGCGCAAAGCAGCCTGGTATTGGTAGAACAATTGGCCAAAGCGGGCGAAAGCAATAGCGAAGCAGCTATTTTGGCTTTCAATACTTTTATCTTGCAGCAGTCCGAAGAAACCCTGGCTAAACTGGCGGATAAACCAGTTTTACAAAATCTGCGTAATCAATTGTTAGCACAACGTTAATTTTGCACTCATTACCCATTTTCTTTTCAATTTTTCAATAATTTCCCAAATATTCTAATCTAGCCAGCAAAGCCAAGCATCAGCCGCTTGGCTTTTTTTATCCCAAAGTCAAGCTATTTTCCCGCCCACAATGCCTGCGCGGATAAATCAGCATGATACGAGGATCGCACCATCGGACCGGAGGCGACTTGCGCAAAACCTAAAGCCAAGGCTTTTTCAGCAAGTTCTTGAAATTCATCGGGATGCACAAATCGCACCACCGGCAAATGCGCCGCTGATGGCTGCAAATACTGTCCCAAGGTCAGCATGGTGCAACCGTGCTCGCGCAAATCGCCAAGCACCGTCAACACTTCGGAAATTTCCTCACCTAAACCCAGCATCAAGCCGGACTTGGTCGGGACATTGGGATGCGCGGCGGCAAATTTTTTCAGCAATAACAATGAATGCGCATAATCAGCACCGGGACGCGCTTGCGGATATAAACGCGGCACAGTTTCGAGGTTGTGATTGAACACTGCCGGCGGCGCTTGCGCCAAAATCGCCAGCGCCACTTCCAGACGACCACGAAAATCTGGCGTTAAAATTTCAATTGCAATATCAGGACTTTGTGCGCTAACCGCTTGAATACAATCCACAAAATGCTGCGCACCACCATCGCGCAGGTCATCGCGATCCACCGAGGTAATCACCACATAACGCAGTCCCATCGCGGCGATGGTTTCGGCCAAACGCGCCGCTTCTGCCCCATCCACCGGCAAGGGTCGGCCATGCGCCACATCGCAAAACGGACAGCGACGGGTGCAAATATCACCTAAAATCATAAAGGTCGCCGTACCATGCGCAAAACATTCGCCTAAATTCGGACAAGCAGCCTCTTCGCAGACGGTATGGAGATTTTTTTCGCGCAAAATGGCTTTAAGTGCCAATACTTTAGGATCGGTCGGTGCTTTGGCGCGAATCCAGCTCGGTTTGCGCAGCGGTGTGCCGCCTTCGACTTTGATTTTTAAGCGTGCCAGTTTTTCGCCGGCGCGTTGTTTGATTCCTGCTTCCATTTTTTATTCCCTAGATGAAATGATGGCTTCACTGTTGCCGTTATTTTGCCAGCGCTTGTGAAATTTTTTGCATAAGCTGTTGTTTAGCATAATTTTTACTCCAGATCGGCGCAAAATCGCGCCACTGGGTGATAGGCTGCGCTCGTCCACAGGGACGAATAGCAGCAAAGGGCGTTAAGTCCATGTCCACATTGACACTTAGTCCATGATAGGTGCAACCGCCACGGCGCACGCGCAAACCCAGCGCCGCGATTTTTCCCCATTTGGTATAAACGCCAGGTGCGCCAGGTTGACGAAAAGCCGCTAACTGTTGTGCGGCCAGCCAATCAATAACCGCTTGTTCTAACAAAAAAACCAATCTTTGGACATTGAGATGCCGCCGCGGCAGATAAAGGAGCGGATAAATGACCCATTGACCGGGACCGTGATAGGTGACTTGGCCACCGCGATCCACGCGCAGCCGTGGGATGCTGTTGTCGCGTAAAAAATCGTCGGCATTGGCCGACACGCCCAGGGTGTAAATCGGCGGATGCTCCACCCACCACAAGGCATCCGGCGGCGGTTCTGGCTGTTGGCAACGTGCCTGCATCGCCTGCCACAGCGGCAGATATTCCGCCAGACCAAAGTCTATATTTTGCATTGTGACCTTCTTGCCTGGCCTTTTTTCGCGTTATTTCAAAATCTTGGGGACAAAAAGCCAACGGCGCTTAAAGCACCAGACGCACGAAAGGCAAAGCCACCAGTTGCCGATAAATGGCATCCAGTTGTGCTTGATTTTGCGCTGTAAAGGTGATGGTCAACGCCTGAAAACGGCCTGCTTGGCTGTCGCGCAAGGCCACTTCGCAAGCATTCGCCGCCACCCCATGCTGGGAAAAAATTTCTAAAACGCGCCTCTGGAAATCCGGGTGGGCAGCGCCGATCACTTTGATAGGAAAGAGACAGGGAAAAGTCAAGGCAGAGGCATCAGACATGGTTTTAGCAAAAGTTCCAGTTTTTTATAAAGAAAGGCGCTGAAGGCATTGGGATGCTGGTGCAAAACGCCAGAGTTCAAGCTGACCGTCGCGTTCAAAAATCGCGGTGCAATTTTCGACCCAATCGCCGGTGTTTAAATAATACTTGCCGTTATTTTTCAAAAGTTTCGGTACATGAATATGACCAAAAAGCTGGCCGACATGCGCGTCGTCTTGAGCAATTTCCCAAAGCGCCGCCGCTTCAAACGTTTGAATATACTGCGCACCCAAGCCTAAACGTTTGAAAAACGTCGCCAATGACCAATAATGAAATCCAAACTTTTTTTGGTATTCAGCAAGTTGGCTATGTGCCCACATCAGGCTGTGGTAGGAGGCTTCGCCAAGCTGTTGAAACCACGCCGGTTGCGGCGGCAAGGGCAAGGTATCGCCATGTTGCAGCAACAATTGCTGACCATTGGCCAAAGTGTGGCTGTAGCAAAAATAACGCGCCGCCGGCAGCGGCCACGGTTCCAAGGCGGCGATAAGTGCATCGTGATTCCCCGGCAGATAAACACTGTTGCTTTCTTGCATCAGCGCTTGCAACCGCTGCCAAGCATTTTGGTGACTATTCGGCCAATAAAAACGCCGCGAGAGCGACCAGAGGTCAATAATATCGCCGACCAAATAGAGTTTTTGACAACGCACCTGCGACAAAAAGGCATTGAGCTGCGCCACTTGGCAGTGCGGACTACCTAAGTGAATATCCGACAGAAACAAGGCATCCAGATGAAAGCGGTTCACAGTCCGCGTTTTTGGCTTTGGTAACGGGCAAACACCTGCCGCCATTTTTCCCCAGGTACGCCTTCGGCCACCGGCTGGCTGTCAATGCGCGTCACCGGCAGTAATTCTTTGGTGGAACTTGATAACCAGACCTCTTGCGCCGCTTTAAGCATGGCCAAGCTCGGCGCAGTTTCTTGAATGGCGATGTCGCATTGGCTGGCCAGTTTCAGGACAAAATCGCGGGTGATGCCGGGCAAAATATTGGCGCTTTTCGGCGCACTGTAAAGTTTATTTTGAAATAAAACAAAAAGATTGCTGGCCGCGCCTTCCAGAACCAAATCATCCGCCACCAAAATCGCTTCCTGGCATTGGGATGCCCAGGCTTTTTGTCGTGCTAAGACATTGGCCAGAAGATTCACGGTTTTAATGGCGCAGCCTTGCCAGCGGTGATCCGGTAACACAATGGCTTGTACGCCGTCACGCAACAGCGCTTCCGGTAAGGGCTGCAGCGGTTTGAGATAGGCAAAAATCGTCGGCGTGGCCTCTACATCAGCAAAAGCATGATCGCGCTTGTCAAAGGCACCACGCGAAATTTGCAGATAAAGAAAACTGTCAGTGGTAAGTAAATCATTGGCTTGCTGCAACTGCTGCAACAAGGCTTTCAGATCATGCTCCTGAAAGTTGGCGCTCAGTTCGATAGCCGCCAAGCTGTTTTGCAAGCGCTGCCAATGGCCAGCCCATAAAAATGGCTTGCCGTCATAAAGCGGGATGACTTCGTAAACGGCATCGCCAAATAAAAAACCCCGATCCAAGGGCGAAATACGCGCTTGACTTTGCGGTAAACAGTCACCGTTAAGATAAACAATGGATTCAGATGCTTGCATAAAGACTCCGCAAAGTTTTAGGATTTTTCCGGTGCTTGCCAAAAACGTTGCCAACGCTGCCACCACTGGCCAAACCAACCGCTCGCCGCTACCGCTTCAGCAGGATACAGCGGCCAGCGGCCAAGAATGCTTTCACCGGCACGCAAGGTCAGTTCGGCTACTGACGTATCGGTTGCAAGCGGCGCGTGCAGCGGCAATCCTTGGGGAAAATCTATAGTCAACTGCCAATTTTGAAGATTTTCCGCTCGACCAACGACGCTGACCGCCTCTGTCGTCTGCAAAGGCACACGATCAGCCTGACCAAGATAGACCTTGGCTTCAGCCAGCGGTGCATTAGGCGCAAAAAGTTGTATCTGTTGATATTGTTGCAGACCAAAAGCCAATAGCGCCCGGGTCAAGGCCACGCGGTCTTTGGCGCTTTCCGTCCCCATCACCACGGCAATCAGCCGTAAATCGCCATAGTTGGCCGACGCTGCCAGGCAGTAACCGGCAGCGCTGGTATAGCCGGTTTTCAAACCGTCCACGCCAAAATTTTCCCATAACAAAGCATTGCGATTCTGTTGTCTGATATTGTTATAGGTAAATTCGCGCAGGCTATAGCGGTAGTATTGTTCAGGAAAATCTTCAAGTAAGGCTTTGGCTAATAAAGCAATATCGCGGGCGCTCATCTGACCGTCAGCAGGCTCCGGCAGGCCACTGGCATTGGCAAAACGGCTGTTGCGCAAACCGAGTGCTTGCGCGGTTTGGTTCATTTTTTGCGCGAAAGTCGCCTCGGTTCCGGCCAAAAGTTCGGCTAAAGCCGTGGCCGCATCGTTGCCGGATTGCACCACCAAACCATTGAGCAGTTGATCCACGGTGACGCGGCTGCGTGGGTCAATATACATTCGCGAACCGATCATTTTCCAAGCATTTTCAGTGACTTTTACCTGCTGATCCAAGCCAATCTGACCATTTTTCAAAGCCGCATAAACCAAATAAGCCGTCATGAGTTTGGTTAAACTCGCCGGTGGATAGGGCACATCGGCGGCTTGTTCAGCGAGAATTTCACCGCTGGTCGCATTGAGCAAAATATAAGATTTTACTGGCAACGGCGGCATAAAACTGAGTGCTTGCGCCGCTACACTTCCCAAAAGACCGAAAAAAAGCCAGGAGAAAACAATAATTTTTGCAAAGGGTTTTGACATCTACTCCTCCAAACGTCCAGCAATAGCTTCGCTTAACTGAAAAACCGCCATGGCATACATTAAACTGCGGTTGTATTCGGTGATGGCATAAAAATTCGGAAAAGCCGCCCAATATTCCAAGCCATTGTTGCCACCATCAAATTCAATTAAACCCACTAATAAATCCTCGGGATAACCTTCTAAACCGCGCACACCTGCGGCCTTAAGTTCCGCCACCCTGTGCTTGGGAAAGCGCGTGTCATTGAGCAGTGACCGCCAAGCCGTGCCGCTAACGGAGACTTTTTGCACTACGGGTTGGCCGGGCAGCCAGCCGTGGTTGCGAAAATAATTGGCGACACTGCCAAAAATATCGGCAGAATTGCTAAATAAATCACGGATTTCATCACCATCAAAATCCACAGCATGGTTGCGATAACTGCTGGGCATAAACTGCGGAATGCCCATAGCACCAGCATAGGAACCGCGTTTGCTCAAGGCATCCCAATCCTCATCGCGGCTTAACAGCAAAAAATGTTCTAACTCTTTGGTAAAAAACGGACTGCGCGGCGGATAATCAAAAGCCAAGGTCGCTAAGGCATCGAGAATGCGAAAAGTTCCGGTAAAGCCGCCATAGGAGGTTTCCACGCCGGTGATGGCCACGATCACCTCTGCCGGTACACCATAGATTTTTTCCACTTGCTCGAGCACTTCTTTGTTTTTAGCTAAAAAACTGCGGCCATTGGCAATGCGTTTTTTTTCAATGAATAACGCCCGATATTCAAACCAGGCTTTGCGTTTTTCCGCTGGTCGGGCGATGGCTTTTAAGATGCTGTCCTTGCGTTGGGTTTGCGCGAAGGTTTGCGTTAAAGCACCTTGATCAAAACCATAAAGCGACACCATGGCTTTAATAAAATCTTGCGCTTGTGGATGCACGGCATAATTTGCTTGCGCATGAAGGCTCAAAAACAGCAAACTCCAGCCGAAAAATTTGCCAAGCAGCACCAAAAAAGGAAAGTGAGAAAACAATTTCATGGACAACTCAATAGGTTAAGGCTCAATTATTTCCAGCGCGTTCAACCGCCGCTTGAATATCGGCACGCGCAGCATCTAAATCCCGCCAACCCTCGACTTTTACCCATTTGCCTTTTTCCAAGGCTTTGTATTGCTCAAAGAAATGCGAAATCTGTGTCAAAAGCGGCGCTGGTACATCTTGATAATTTTGGTAGCTATCGTAAAGCGGCGTTAATTTGCTGACTGGCACCGCTAAAATCTTGGTGTCCTCGCCTTTTTCATCGCTCATCGCCAACATGCCTAAAGGCCGACAACGCACGACACTGCCGGCTTGTAACGGCGTTGGGGTCAGCACCAACACATCCACCGGGTCGCCATCGGGGGACAAAGTATGGGGGATAAAGCCGTAATTGCAGGGGTAGTACATGGCAGTGCTGATGAGGCGATCCACCAATAAGGCACCGCTGTCTTTGTCAATTTCGTATTTCACCGGCGCACCAAAAGCCGGAATTTCTACTACTACATTGAAATCATTTGGTAAATCCTTACCCGCAGACAATTTCGACAATAACATAATGTCTCCCCCAAAAATTTAGAAAAAGTTTAGAAAAATTTGCGTGTGAAAAATGGCGGTCAGTATAAGAGAAAGCGCCAAGCGGTGAAAAGCCAAAGGTCGCGCCTTGGTCAGGAAAAACGGCCAGGAAAAACGCCGTCGGTGACCGCGACAAACAGGCCAGTGGCTTGCAAAAAAAGCGGCGCTTTGCATTGTCAGGCACAGTCGCTATCATGCCGCAGCAAAAATAACGTGTAATAGTGAGTGTCAATTATGCAAATCATGCTTCTCGGTGCGCCGGGTTCTGGCAAAGGAACGCAGGCGAAAATTCTTATGGATCAATATCATATCCCGCAAATTTCCACCGGCGACTTGCTACGCGCCGCTGTCGCCGCGCAAACGCCCCTGGGACAACAAGCGCAAGCGATCATGGCCAAAGGCGACCTGGTTCCCGATGCTTTGGTGTTGTCCATCATCGCAGACCGGCTACAAGCGGCGGATTGTGCGGAAGGTTTTTTGCTTGATGGTTTTCCGCGCAATGTCACGCAAGCCGAAGCCTTGGCACCGTTGCTGCAAAAACTCAGCAAACCTTTGGATCATGTCATCGTCATTGAGGTGCCGGAAGACGTGCTGATCAAGCGTTTAAGTGGCCGATTGACCTGCAAAAATTGCAAAGCCGTCTTTAATCGTTTCACCCATCCGCCGAAAGTCGCCGATATTTGTGATTTATGCGGTGGCGAACTGGAACATCGCGCCGATGACAACCCGGAAACGGTCAAAAATCGCCTGCAAGTTTATCAAGCGCAAACTGCGCCATTGATTGATTTTTATGAAAAACAAGGCAAAGTCCGGCATCTCAATGGCGACCAAGACATTGCCACGATTCAAAAAAGCCTGCAAGCACTGCTGGCCTTGCCAAACTAGCCCGCAGCGGCCTCGCCATGTACCTCTGTCGATCTTTCGCCTTTCTGGTTTTTTTTAGTTTTTTCATAGGCATCTGGCCGGATTTTGTGGCGGCGCAGGCGCTTTGTCCGCGCTATCCTTTGGGGGAGGCGGCGATTTTTTCTGAAGTCGCGCCCGCAAGTTTTCCTTTGGAAAGCAAAGCTTTGCGACTGCGTGCTGATAGTTTAGAAAGCACAGACAAGACCTGGCGTTGGCAAGGTTCCGTGCGTGCGGATTATGGCGACTATCGGCTCTATTCAGAAGCGATTGATTTTGATAATGAAAAGCAAATTTTAACCTTCAACCAAGCCTTTATTTTAGAAAATCCTAATTATCGCCTGAAAGGCAAGAGCGGCCTCTGGGAAGTGCCAGCAGAACAAGGCGTGATACAAGGCGGCGAAGTACAATTACGCGCTCGTCCCGGTCGTTTGGGTGGCGGTGAAGTAAAAAACTTTGCTCAACGCCTTGAAATAACGCAAGGTTTTTATACAACTTGTCCCGACCGCAGTTGGCTTTTGACAGCAACGCATCTGGATGCCGATTTGGCCAAAGGTTTTGCTACTGCGAAAAACATTCGCTTTACTTTCAAAGATATACCGCTACTTTATTGGCCAAGCTGGACTTTTCCCCTCGATGATCGGCGCTTGAGCGGTTTTTTGTATCCCAGTGTCAGCAACGCGCAAAGCACCGGCTTAACCATAAAAATTCCTTATTACTGGAATATCGCGCCACAACGGGATGCCACGCTGTCCTTCAATATTTTTTCGCGGCGCGGTGTGCAATTGGACAGCGAATTTCGGCATCTGGATGCCTTTAATCTTTGGGGAGAAAAGGGTAACTATCAACTAGAAGGCCGATTTCGTCTGGCTTTACTCAACGATAGGCTGATCAATGGCGACAATCGCCGCTTTTGGGCTATCGAAGAAAAACTCCGGCCAAGGCAGTTGCCAACTTGGCGCTGGGGTCAGGAGGCAGCCGGTTTTTGGCAGTTAGACTTGGATTTTCAAGAAGCCTCCGATAAAAATTATTTATCAGACTTAGAAGCCGGTTTTGATCTGGTCAATCAGCCCTATCTCGCTAAAAATTTTTTATTGCGCTATCAAAATAATTTTTGGCAAGCCAGTGTCGCCAGCAATTTTTATCAAGCCTTGGATGAACAACGGGAATTTGCCTTAGCACCAGGGTTGCGCCTCGAACGACAACGGCCTTGGAGCTTGCCCGGCGGCTTTTTCTTGCAGGCGCAATGGGAAAGCAGCCGTTTTCAAGACCCTGACCAACGCCTGCAAAATAACTCGCAAGCCTTCGGCAGCAGCGGTTCTGCTGGTTGGCGGCAGGTGTTGGAAGCCGAATTGGCGCGACCCTTTGCCTTGGCCGGTTTTTGGTGGGAGCCGAAATTGACTTGGCAGGAACGGCATTATGCTTTAGAAAGCGATGAAAATACGTCTTTTCAGGAACTTAGCGCTGAATTGCAATTATCGCGTACCTTTATTTATCAGGATAATCGCCTGTTGCAATGGCAACTGGCCTATTTTTATCAGCCAGAAGTGGCAGAAGCGCCGGTGAATTTCGATAGTAGCCTCCGAAGTTTTGATTATTATCGGCTGTTTAGTGCCAATAGTTTTTCCGGTTACGATCAGCAAAGTCAGGGGCAGCGTGTGGTTGTGGGACTGGAACAAAGCTACGGCCAAGGCAGGCAGCGTCTGCTATGGCGCGTGGCGCAGTCAGTGCCGTGGCAAAATCGCAACGGCGACCAAACAGCGGCTGCGGACGATTTTTTATACCGCAACAGTTTATTTTTTGCCGAAATCCGTGGCCAACGGCAAAATCTGTGGTGGCAGGCGGAATGGGCGGTGGACAATGCGCGTTTTCGTTTGGCGCAAAATCTGTTGCGGCTGCATTGGCAACCAGCAGACCAGCAAAAACGCCTGCAAGTCACCTATCGTTATCAACGCGATGACGCAGCGCAAGCCGACATTGGCGGACAATGGCCACTCTTTGGCCGCTGGCAAGCACAAGCCTATGCCAGCTATGCCTTTGAAGAAAAACGGCTTTTAGAAGGACAAATTGGTCTGATTTATCAAAGCTGTTGCTGGGCGTTTCGCCTCGGCAATACGGCATTTTACGTCGCCAGCAGCGACCGCTACGAAAATATTTTAGGTATCCAGTTAGAATTCAAAGGATTGGCCAGTATTGGTTCCCGTGATAGCAGTTTATATCCCAAGGAGATTTACGATGATTTTTTCTTACCAACCGCTCAGCACTTTACACCTTAACACTTTATTATTGCTGATTTTTTTGGCGAGTTTTCTCTTGAGCGCCAACCTAGCGGCGCAAAATCTACTGGATCGCATTGTCGCCGTCGTCAATGACGACATCATCACCCAAAGCGAACTCAACACCGAAACCACGCGGCTTATTGAGCGCTTTCGCAACGCCGGCGAGAGCTTGCCGCCCACAACAGCACTGGAGAAACAAGTATTAAATCAAATGATTGAGAAAAAATTACAATTACAAAAAGCCAAAGCCTTAGGCATTGCGGTGGATGAAGTCACCTTGGAACAAACCCTACGGCGGATTATGCAAGATAGCGGTGTCAGCACTGATGAATTTATCGCCAATGCGCAAGCCGATGGCTATAGCTTTGCCGAGTTTCGCGAAGAATTACGCCAAGAAATTCTTCTCAATCGCTTGCTGCAAAACACCTTGGCCGAACGCATCATCATTGCCGACCAGGAAATCGCCACGCTGCGCCAAGGCCAAGCGCAAGATACGGCGGAATATCGCCTGCGCCATCTGATGTTGGCGGTCAACGACAGCAGCAATGCGAGCGAAGTCGCCCGGCAACGCGCCAAGGCCGAAGCCTTACGGCAACAACTGTTACAAGGTGCAGATTTTGCAAGCCTGGCCATTACCGAATCGCAAGGCCCGCAGGCATTGAAAGGTGGCGATTTGGGTTTTCGGCGGCGCGAGGAAATCCCGACGCTCTTTTTGCCAGCACTGGCCGATTTACAAAAAGGCCAAGTCAGCGCCATTTTGGAAAATAGCAGCGGCTTTCATTTGATTTATCTTGAAGATAAACGCGGCGAGAACAGCCCGACCCAATATTTTGTCCGCGCCCGGCATATTTTATTGCGCGGCAATCAGGCCAAAAACACCTTGGAAACCTTGAAAAAACGCCTTGAACGCGGCGAGGCTTTCGCAGCTCTAGCACAACAATTCTCTGAAGATGCCGACAGCAAAAAACGCGGCGGCGACCTCGGCTGGATTTTATTGAACGAAGCCCCGGCCAGTTTTGCCCAGCCGTTAATTCCCTTAAATAAAGGCGAGCGCTTACTTTATGAAAGTCAATTTGGCTGGCATTTAGTGGAAATTCTCGATAAAAAACAAGAAGAAGTAAAACCCTTAACCGAAGAACAAGCGCGGCTGTTACTGCAAGAACGCAAACTGGAAGAAGAACGAGACTTATGGCTCAAACAGTTACGCAGCGAAAGCTATATTGACAACCGCCTTGAGCCGCTTTCACCATGACCTGTACAGGCATGAATACCGCCTATGGATACCGCACATGGATACACAGTTTATTGAATTACCAAAAGTTTTAGCCATCACTTTAGGTGAACCTGCCGGCATCGGTCCCGACATTGTGCTGCGTTGGGCGCAACTGCCGCTGCATCAGCATATCGTCCCCTGGGTGATAGGCGAGGCGGCCATTTTAGAAGGCCGTGCCCGCCGCTTGCATCTGCCATTGCAATTAGTTGATCCTGAAGAAGAAAAACCTTGGCAACCTGGACAAATTCGCCTGTATAGTGAACCTTTTAACGGCAAAATTCGCCCCGGCATCCCGATGCCAGAGAGCGCGGAACATGTCTGCCGGTGCCTGACCACCGCCGTCAAACTCTGCTTAAAAAAGGATGCCAATGCCCTGGTCACAGGCCCTATTCACAAAGAAACTATCAACCGCGCTGGCATCCCGTTTAGCGGTCACACCGAGTTTTTGGCCGAGGCGATTCATATCGAACGCCCCCAGCAACCCAAGCCTAAGCCCTTGATGTTATTATTGGCCGACAAACTGCGCGTCGCTTTAGCCACCACGCATTTGCCACTGCGTGCCGTAGCCGATGCCATCGAGCAGGCCGATATAGTGCAAAAGCTGCGAATTTTGAAACATGGTCTGCAACGGGATTTTATGATTGCCATACCGCACATCCTAGTGCTGGGCTTAAATCCCCATGCCGGCGAAGGCGGCCATTTGGGACGGGAAGAAATCGAGGTGATCGCGCCGGCCATTGCCGAAGCCCGCGCCGAAGGCATTATCGCCACCGGTCCGGTGCCCGCCGATACGGCCTTTCAGGCGAAATTATTGGCCAATCATGATGCTGTTTTGGCCATGTATCACGACCAAGGCTTGCCGGTGTTAAAAAACATCAGTTTTGGCCGTGCGGTCAATATGACTTTGGGACTGCCGATTATTCGCACCTCGGTGGACCATGGCACCGCCTTTGATTTGGTTGGCAGCGAGGCGGTGGACATCGGCAGTTTTCAAGCGGCGATCCGCTGGGCAAGCATTGTCGCTGAACAACGCACCACGCTCACTGACGGTTAAAGCATGTCCCGAGCCGATGCCAAACTGGCACTTGTCCCTTCGCCTTTACGCAAACGCTTTGGCCAACATTTTTTGCATGATCAAAGCGTTATCCTTGATATTCTCGCTGCCGTTGCGCTCAAAGCCGAGGATTTTCTGATTGAGATCGGTCCAGGCGGCGGCGCACTCACCGAGCCTTTGCTCAAACAACTCAAGCACTTGACGGTTATAGAATTAGACTTTGACCTCATCGCCTATTGGCAAGGCAGAGGCATAAAAAATTTGACCGTCATCGCTGCCGACGTTTTGCAAGTACATCTGGCGGATTTGGCCGCGACGGTGCCGCCATCCGTGGGACTGTCGTCCGCAGGACTGCCGTCCGCAGGACTGCCGTCCGCAGGACTACGCTTGGTGGGGAATTTGCCCTATAACATTTCCACGCCATTGCTTCTGCATCTGGATGCCCAAAACGCCTACATTGACGATATGCACTTTATGCTGCAAAAAGAAGTGGTTGATCGTTTGGTCGCGGCACCTGGCAGCAAAAGCTATGGCCGTTTAAGTGTGGCTTTGCAACTGGATTGGGAAATGGAAAGTCTCTTTATCGTGCCACCGCAAGCCTTTACGCCGCCGCCAGCGGTGGATTCGGCGGTGCTGCGGCTCAAAAAGCGTCCGACCTCGCTTTGTCCAGGGGTCAATAAAAAACTGTTGGCCAAAGTGGTCGCAGCGGCTTTTGGCCAACGGCGAAAAACTTTAAGCAATTCTTTACATTTACTTTTTTCGCCAGAAGACTTTTCTGCAATCAAGGACTTAGGAATCAGCTTGTCCGACCGCGCCGAAAATCTGGCACCGGAACAGTTTTGTCAATTGGCGCAATTACTAGCGATGAAAATTCTTCCCTAACCTTTTTACGAGCACCGCTGATGTATCCCAATGCTATGAACCCATTGTTTAATAAAGTTTTTCATTATGCCGATAACGCCACTTTGACCACTGGGGTAGCGTTGCGCTTCAGTGAAATCATTCATTTGACTTTACAAGAAAAAGCCTTGGTCAATTTGGCTTTAAGCGGCGGCCAAACGCCTCTGGCTTTGTATCAAGAACTTTTGAAAAATCACTATGAAAGAACCATTGATTGGCAAGCCCTGCATTTTTATTTTGGTGATGAACGCCTCGTGCCGGTCAATGCGGCGGAAAGCAATTTTTACCAAGCGCAAACCGCGCTTTTTGTTCACAAAAATCTTCCAGCTACACAGATTTTTCCCATGCAGCCTTATCCTGAAGTACCGGCGGATAGTTCCGTTCTAATCAGGCGTTACCACAATTTACTCAAAGACTTGCCGAGCAATAACGCCAATTTGCCGGTGTTTGACCTGATTCTTTTGGGTATTGGTCAAGATGGCCATATCGCCTCGCTGTTTCCTGGACAAACCGCCTGTGACAGTTGGGTCTGTGCGACCGAAGCACCGCAAGCGCCCAAAGCGCGGCTGACTTTAAGTGCGCCTATTATCCGCGCTGCAAAAAAGGTAGTGATTTTGGCTGGAGCCGAAAAACAAGCCATCGTGGAAAAAATCGCCGCCAAGCGTCGCCTCACGCCGACCATTCCTGACTATCCGGTGGATGTTTTAGTGAACGCAACGGCTTTAGAATGGCATCTGGGTTGGCCAAGTTAAGCAATTCTTTTATCAGTATTTTTTGTAAAAAACATCAGCGAGGACATTTTTTATGCCAGACATTAAAATTTTTGTAGAGTCTTTTTATCTGCCTGAACAATCGCATCCCAATGGCCAACATTATGTTTTTGCTTATAGCGTCATGATTGAAAATCACGGCCAAGAAGCCGCGCAATTATTGCGCCGTCAATGGCTTATCACCGATGCCAGCGGCAAAGTGCAGCAAGTGGAGGGCGAAGGCGTGGTCGGCGAGCAACCAGAAATTCAACCTGGCGAAGGCTTCCGCTATACCAGTGGCACAGTTTTGCCGACACCCCAAGGCACCATGCGCGGCTATTATTTTTTACGCACTGCCTCAGGCGTGGATTTTCAAGCAGAAATTCCTGAATTTTTATTGAGCGTGCCGAGAGTATTGCATTGAGCAAATGCCAAAAAAAACGCCAAGGCAGAAACCTTGGCGCTAAATCACGGAGGAAAGGAGCTTTTTTATTTTACGTTTTTTATTTTACGGGAGGGGGAATTTTTATGACGTATATTATTTTTTAACGTTTGGCGCGCTTGGAAGGAATCGAACCTCCGACCCTCAAGTTCGTAGCCTGATGCTCTATCCCCTGAGCTACAAGCGCGTAGGCGGCGAATACTATTGACTTCGCTGCTGGCTGTCAAGCGATTATTTGCATTTTATGAAAAATAATTTCCGACCATCACTTCTGCCAGTTCCGCCGACTTGTATTAGAAAAAAACAATGCGGAAAAAAAGAAAGTGGCTACAATAGCCCACCTTTTGACCTCTACGGAATACTGCCATGGCAGCACTGTCCCCTTTCGCCAATATCGCGCAACGCGCTGCCCGCAAAGCTGGTGAGCGACTGCTGCAATACTTCAGCCGCCTCGACACCTTGGTGGTGGAAGAAAAACAATTCAACGATTTTGTCTCGGAGGCCGACCGCACCGCCGAAGCCATTATTGTGGACATTATTTATCGCGCCTATCCCGATCATGCGATTTTGGCCGAAGAAAGCGGTCATCATGAAACCAAGTCAGAATTTACCTGGATCATTGATCCTTTGGATGGCACCACCAATTTTTTACACGGTTTTCCGCAATTTGCCGTCTCCATCGGTCTTAAAAAAAACGCGACATTGGAATGCGGCGTGATCTACGACCCAACCCGCGATGAATTATTTATCGGCCAACGCGGCCAAGGCGCTCAACTCAACAATCAGCGCCTGCGCGTCAGCCAGTGCAAACAATTGCCTGGTGCCTTGATTGGCACTGGTTTTCCTTTTCGTGACTTTGGCCGCCTGGATCAATATCTGAACATTTTCAAAGCTATGCTTCAACAAACTTCTGGTTTGCGTCGGCCAGGTTCAGCGGCTTTGGATTTGGCCTATGTTGCCGCCGGTCGCTTGGATGGTTTTTGGGAAATGGGACTGAAACCTTGGGATATCGCCGCCGGTGCTTTGCTCATTCAGGAAGCCGGTGGTTTTGTCAGCGATTTTCAGGGTAATGATCATTTTCTTCGGCAAGGCGATGTGGTCGCTGGCAACAGCCGGATGCTGCACGCTTTATTGCAGATTATTCAAAAGCATTCACAAAATCCTGCCGAAAAAGTCTAAACGGCATAACTTTTGCTCAAAATGCCAAAGAATTTTTTAATGCAACTTTACAAGAGACTTTTATGAACACACCTTCTTTGGCCTTTCCCCGTTATGGCGACAAAGCCAATTCGCTGTGGTTTGAAGACGTTTTACCGCAGATTTTGAACACCCGTGATGCCTGCGGTTTAACCGAAAGCATCCGCGAACTCGATGCCATCATGATCACCGTCGAACCCGGACATTCCTTGGCATATATTCGGGAATTATGTTTGATGTCGCCCTATCATTACTTGGTGAGTTTAGATAGCGAAAAGCATTGGTCGCATGTTTTACGCATTGATTTACAAAGCCCGGACATCTTGGTGCGCGAAGTCAAAGACCCGAACACCCGTGGTATTTTCAGAAGTCTCAACGAAGTCTATCCCATGGGTGCCAAGCGTCCGAATGCCCGTTATATGGGTGAAATTTTTCGCGTCACCGATTTGCCAGCAGTCGTAGAAATGCAGAAAGCGCGGGAAATTCGCTTTTTTAGCGATGAAGAAATTGTGCATCTCGATGTCCCGCGCAATGTGGCTTTAACCAAACCCTCACCCTACACCCATAATATTTTGGGCTATTGGCAACGCGAGCCCGGCGCTTTGCGGGTTTATCGTTTTGGCGAAAGCTGCATTCATCCTTTGGTACAGGAAGCCTATGAAACGGCGAAACAATGGAAGGAAGAGCTGCATATCGGCGATAAATTATTGCCGATTGACCATCTCGCCACCCGCGTCTATAGCCAAAATCGCGAGGCGGCCATTTTGGAATATCTGACCTTGACGAGCTATTATTTTTGGGGTGCCTACGACATCGCTGATCAAAATTCTTCGACCAATGTCACCAAAAGTGTGCATTACCCGAACGAACATTACAGTCCAGCCAAGGTTTTTACCGCGGCCAATTATCCGTATTTTGTCAATCACTTGTATAAGTTACCTTCGCCAACAGAAAACTTTGTGCGCAATTATGGCCCACGTTTGCACCATATTGCTTTCAGCGTGCGCGATGGTTTTGTCAACGGCCTGGCCAATATTGACCATGTGGTGCAGGCCATTCAGACCTGTGGCCGAGACTTTTTGCTAGAGGTGATCGGCTCACCGGAAGATGGTTTAAAACAAATTTTTTCCACTGCCTCTGAGCATTCATCGTTGATTATTGAATATGTTCAACGCTTTGGCGATTTTCAGGGCTTTTTTACCAAAGGCAATGTGGCGAAACTCACCGAAGCAGCCGGATTTCAAGAGCGGGTGTGAGATTGGTATTGCGCTTCCTCTGAAAAGGGAAGCGTTTTGAAGTTGTTTGTTTTTCTATAATTTTTTATGCAGAAAAACCATGGCTAGATGAAAATAAGCCTATTCATCTTCATCTTTCTTGCCCAATTTCTTGGCGAACGATTCAACAATGATCTTGAAATTAGAATCTTGAGCAAAGACTGTAGCATATCGCAGCATTTTTTCTTACTCTTGAATTCTTTTAGAATCTTCGTCTGGTTTTTTTATCAGACTCCATGCCTATTTTTTCTTTAAAATCTTTCAACCCATCAAAAATATCAGATGCCACAAAAACACCAGATATCTAAAAAAGCGCTACTATAATCAGCATGTTCAGTTCCGCCTTGCGGCGGCTTTTATTGCTTGTTCTAGATTATCTCCCTGTAATTCATATTGAGCAAATTGGGCAATATTATCGCGTTTGACATGTAGTTGCCCTTCGTTGCCCTTATTTCCTCTATGCTGACCTGTTGAATAAGAAGGATTTTCTGAAATTTCTTTGCTGCTCATAACCCAAAGAACAATTTGATCTCTATAAACTGCAACCCAAATAAAAACATCGCAGCACTGTGGCTTTAATTGTTGAAAATTCATCAGAAAATTCCTGTCGGTATTTCTTGACAGCGCTTTCATATACAAAGGTTCTTCGCTATCACTATCAACAGCTCTTGATGCCTTAACCTCTATTCTTATTCCATCCAACCATAAGTCATAATCACCTGCATAATTTGGGTCAAGTTTTTTATTTGGAATTTTTAGGTTAGAAGATTTTGCGCAAACATAGGTTTGTGCAAATTTTTCTCCAAAGCCTCTCGGCGCTGATATTTCAAAAACCCAAAGATTTGGATTCGCATTAATATATTCTGTTCTAATGTCAATATATTGCTCGTATGTCAGTCCTCCTTTCTTGATTAAATTACAAATCAGAAGTTCATATTCATTAAATGGAAAAACTGGTTGATCATCTTCAAGCATCTGAAGAACCGCTTCAATATCGCTCGCTGAACCAGAAAAAGATTCAATAATTTTAGTTTTTAAAGCTGTAAGTTCCATCGCCTGTTTTGACAATTTGTAAGTAGTTTAAATAACAGCTCTCAGTAAATTTTGGGTTGCTCAAAAAATATTCAAAGTGGATTGGTAGCAACTCCAGATCACCTCGAAGAACTTTATGAGTCAAAAACAATTTTTTAAAGAGCCAATTGATGATTTCACTATTAAGTAAGCTTGCAAGTTGCGTCATAGTTATTCCTAGATCAAAAGGAATAAGCAAATTAGCGCTATTCAAGATATACCTTTGTTGTTTATCATAATAGAAGCATAAATCAGATGAGATAAACTTATAAATTAGTTTTTCTTTAGCATGATACATTTCTAAGGGCGCAACTTGCTGAAAATTAGAAAAGTCATTTAAGACAAAGGTACTTGGTTCTTTAAGTTCAGTTTTAGTAACATCCGCGCCTTTATAAATTGGAATATAACCATCTTTTGGTTTATTGCTACAAAATCGGGCATTATTACCCGTAACTATTCCAAGCGCCCATTTTGCTTTATTTTTCAAAGTAATATGCTTTACAGAATAAAGTTGCTTGATAACCTGTGCTTCACTTTCGTTCGTCCAGAAATTAAATATACGCTTTGGATTCTCTACAAATGATCCTAATGTTCTTTTGAATAAATCTTTTTCAGTACAACATTCAACAATATCAGTATTATCAGCTACTTTATTTTCAATGATTATGCACTGCGCCTTGGTCACTAATGCCTTAAACGCCTTGCCATAGTCTGCAAAACGCAAAATTTTTTTAGTGAGTACTTTTTTTCTTATATCCTCAAATGAAGCAATATTGAAAAATGCTTCTTGCATTAAAAAGCCAATAAATCCAAACGGCTTTAAGATTGATAAACTTGCCGCAAGAAATAATGCGCTGCTATCTAGGCTATCACCACAGCCATGCAATAGGGAGTAATTTTCTTTTTCTCGCTTTTCAATTTTTTTACCCCAGGGAGGGTTAGTAAAAATAAGGTCAAAAAAAATGTCGTTTTGCTTCAGTTGATAAGCTTTTTGTAAGAAGTTGCCAACATCTATATGAACATTTTCAAACCCAAATTCATTTTTTATTCTCTGTTTGGTAATTAAAACAGCATTTTCATCAATGTCAAATCCATAAACATTTTCCGGGGCAATACCTTGGCGAAGTGCTTCTACAATAAAGTTACCCGAGCCACAACAAGGATCTAAAAACATAAGGTGCGGACTAATTTTTACGCCTTTAAACATATCTTTTACCACCCACAATGGGGTGTAATAAATACCTTCTCTATTTCTGTAAGAATCTGAAAGGGAATTTTCATATTCAATACCAATATCTTCTCCTTGATATTTTTTAATCCATAAATTTGTTTTATCTGAAACTTCTTTATGATCATGTGTATCTTTTCGTAACTTATTAGCGCGCGCCTTTAATTTTTCTTTACCAGCTACTTCAAACAAAAAACTCTCCAAAGATGTTTTTAAAATCAATCCTTTAGCTGATTGAATCAAATAACCTGTCTTAAGCCAATTCCGAATGGTTGCAGTCGAAACATTGGCTATTTTTGCTGCTTGGTTAATAGTGAAAACACCTATTTCTGCTTCATCAAATATATTTTGTTGCATAGTTTAAATATAGTTAAGCTACCTTCTCTTAATCTTAAAAATTTTCATCCCCCCTCCGCTACAAAAACCCCCAAGGTTTCGACATGGCTGGTTTGCGGAAACATATCAAAGACGCCGACTTCTTTAAGCGCAAAATCTTGACTTTGCAAAACACCGGCATCACGAGCAAAAGTCGCCGGATCACAAGAGACATAGACAATTTTTTTGGGTTTTAGGGTCAGCAACGCCGGTAGTATTTCTTTGGCACCGGCGCGGGGCGGGTCTAAAAGCACGGCATCGCAATGCCCAAAGGCTTGTAAATCTTGAGGCTTGAATAAGTCCGCTTGAAAAAATTGCACATTTCCAAAGTTTTGCCGCTTAGCATTGGCCACTGCCCGCGCCACCAAACCCGCCTCGCCTTCCAAGCCGGTGACAAAAGCCGCCTGTTGCGCCAAAGGCAGCGTGAAATTGCCGACACCACAAAATAAATCCAACAGCCGTTCCTGACCGCTTAAGGCTAAAGCGTCTTTGGCACGAGCGATAAGTTTTTGGTTTATTTGGGCATTCACCTGAATAAAATCTGTAGCATCTATCTGAAAATTCAAGGAAAATTCTGGCAAGGCATAAAAAAGCGGCGACAAGATTTCGGGAAACAACGGCCGTACCGTTTCCAAACCACCGGCTTGACTTAACAACGCGAGCGCATGTTTTTCAGCAAAGGCTTGTAAATGCGTTAAATCTTCCGAGGAAAACGGCGCTAAATGCCGAATGATCAGATAATTACCGCTGTCAATGCTTAAGGTTTCAATCTGCGGAATTTGTTGATAAAGCGAGAGTTTTCCCAAAAGTTCGCTTAATGGCAGCAACAGCTCGGCCAGTGGCAGCGATAGCACCGGACAAACGCTTAAGTCGGCGAGTTTATGGGTATTTTTTTCACGAAAGCCGATCAGCACCCGCCCTTTTTTTTCTACATAACGCACGCCCAGCCGCGCCCGCCGCCGATACTGCCAAGATTCGGCCAAAGTCGGCGCTAATATCTGCTGTGGTATGACTTTGCCGATATTTTTCAATTGATTAAGCAAACGCTGCTCTTTAAGCGCCATCTGCGCCGCTGGTGCTAAATGCTGCAATTGACAGCCGCCGCACAGGCCAAAATGCGGGCATTGGGGTGCTACGCGGTCAGGGCTTTCTGTTTGAATTTCCAAAAGTTTTGCCGAAAAAACTTGCCGTTGTTTTTTAAGCAATTCCACCCGCACGACTTCCCCAGGCAAGGCGCCAGGCACAAAAATAGTGCGGCGTTCACCTTGTACTTCGGCATAACCGACACCTTCACCCTCGTGGCTCAAGTCATGGATTTCTAAAGTTATTTCTGGATGACTCATAGGTCCGGCCACTGCGCAAGAAAATCATGAAAATGCGGATGCGTGGTGGACGGTTTGGCAGTAAGCATCTGGCGTACCCGCTGACATTCATAATCATAGGCTTGCGCTGACAATTGGCCACGCATTTCTTCAAAACGCAAGTAAATCAAATAGGTATTTAAGACATCCATTTCGCAATATTGACGAATTTCTGAAAGCCGTCCCCCAACATAGGCTTGCGACACGGCACTGCCATGCAGCACTTGTTTGCCAGGAAAACCAAGCAATTGCGCGATTTCATCCATCGGCGCTTGGCCACGCGCTTGATAGAGATTCAAAAGATCCATTAAATCAATATGTCGGCTGTGATAGCGACTCAAGTAATTGTTATATTTGAAATCTTTATCACGCTCGCCGCTATCCCAATAACGTGGCGCGGCAATCCGATGCTTTAAGGCACGGTAATGCAGCACCGGCAGATCAAAACCTGAACCATTCCAAGAAATTAAACGCGGCGTGTATTTTTCAATGCCGGCAAAAAATTGCTGAATGATCGCCGGTTCGTCATCGGAACCCTCGGCCAGGCTATACAGCACCAGGGTGTCTTTAGTGGCAAAAAGCACCGAGGCAACAATAATTTGCTGTAAATACAAAGGCGCAAAAGCCGAGCCGTTTTTTTCCAGGCGTTTATAGGCCAGCACGGCCATGACCTGATCAGGCGGTAAATCTGCCGGTAAATCATAAAGTTTGCGCGTAGTTTCCACATCGGGAACCGTCTCTAAATCAAATACCACCAAGGGTTGCGAAAAAATAGACATGGTTTGTTTATCAGATAAATTTTTAAAAAATAGATGTTAATGTGCTTGTATAAAATAGGTTTTTATGAAATAGGTTTTTATGAAATAAGTTTTGAAAAAACAAGTAGATAAAAGAATCAAGGAAAAACTCCGGTCGAGAGATAACGCTCGCCGCGATCACAGACGATAAACACCACCTGGGCATTGGCCGTAGTCGCTGCCACGTGCGCGGCAATATGCGCCGCACCACCGGCGGAAATGCCGCAGAAAATCCCCGCCTCGCGTGCCAAACGCCGACTCATGTTTTCAGCCTCGGCTTGGCCAACTTCCCAAGTCGTATCAACGCGGCTTTGCTCAAAAATTTTTGGCAAATACGCTGCCGGCCAACGGCGAATGCCGGGAATTTTCGCGCCTTCAGCCGGTTGTACGCCAAGCATCTGAATGCTTGGATTTTGTTCTTTCAAATAACGCGATACGCCCATCATGGTGCCGGTAGTGCCCATGGCGCTGACAAAATGCGTGATTTTTCCATCGGTTTGTCGCCAAAGTTCCGGGCCAGTCGTGCGGTAATGCGCATCGGGATTATCAGGATTAGCGAATTGATCCAAGACCTTACCGCGTCCTGCCGCCTGCCAAGCCAAAGCCAAATCGCGTGCGCCTTCCATGCTGGCTGCCACCGACACCAGATGTATCTCCGCACCATAGGCACGCATCATGGCAATGCGTTCCTGGCTCATATTTTCTGGCATAATCAAGATCATCTGATAACCCAAGAACGCCGCGACCATGGCCAAAGCAATGCCGGTATTACCGCTGGTCGCCTCAATTAGGGTATCGCCGGGTTTAATCTCGCCACGCTGCTGTGCTTGCCATAACATATTGAAAGCCGCACGATCTTTAACCGAGCCACCGGGATTTTGGCTTTCCATTTTGGCCAATAATTGCGCGCCAGGCGCTACGGGAAAACAGGACAAGGCCACCAAGGGCGTGTTGCCAATCAGTTGCGGCATGGTTTGCATCATAAAACACCTTTGTAACAATTTTTGACCATTAAAGCATAGGCGCTGCCAAAGCGTTACCAGCCAGCGCTGCCTGCCAATGGCTTGGCTGAAAAGAAAAAATAAAAAACCAAGGGTAAATTTATCGTAATTTTTTTTTGTTTTTTCGGTAAACTCTTGAGAATAACTTTAAAAACAAACAGGCGCATTGATTTATGTCGTTAAAAATCCTGATGTTACCTTTTATCGGTCTTTTGACCTTGAGCGCACAATCGGCGCTGGCCGAAAAAATCATCATTCAACTGAAATGGCTGCATCAATTCCAATTTGCCGGTTTTTATGCGGCAGAAAAAGAAGGCTATTTTGCTGACCTTGGCTTGGAGATGGAATTACGGCCACGCGATTTACAAAAAAATCCCGTGGAACAAGTGCTCAATGGCGAAGCGCATTATGGTGTCGCCGACAGCGTGCTGTTGCTTTATCAAGCGCGGGGCGCACCTTTGGTCATTGTCGCGCCGATTTTGCAGCAGTCGCCCTTGGTCTTGCTGACGCTCAAAAGTAGCGGACTGGATAATCCTTATGTACTGGCTGGCAAAAAAGTCGCCTTTTATCAAAAAGATATGGATATTTTTCCAACCATTGCCATGCTGGAACAAATTAACGTAACGACACAAATTGACCGTGTTTATAGAATGGCTAACCCGGAAATTCTCTTGCGCGGTGAAGTAGATGCCTATCCGGCCTATCTCAGTGATGACCCGTATTTTTTTAAGGAACGCGGCATTGGTATCAATATTTTGCAACCGCGTCATTATGGCATTGATCTATATGGAGATATCTTATTCACCACGCGGCAAGAACGCGAAAACAATCCACAGAGGGTAGAAAAAATTCGTCAAGCGGTGATCCAAGGTTGGGAATATGCCCTGGTCAATCCAGAAGAAATGGCGCAGTACATTCTCGACACCTACGCGCCAGCCGGTCGAACTTTAGATTATTTGCGCTATGAAGCGCAAATCATTGAAGAAATGATGCAGGCCAAGACCATTCCCATCGGTAGTCTTGACCCGGGACGCTTGATCTATATTCAACAGTTATTTCAAAAACATGGCTTGGTGGATAAACCCTGGTCACCCTCCGAAGGCATTTATCGGCCAACCGAAGCCGAGGAACTCTTTAGCGAGAGAGAATCGCAATGGCTCAAAGAGCATCCGAGCATTCGTCTAGGCATTGACCAGAATTGGCAGCCAATTGATTTTATTGATAGAAAAGGAGAGTTTTCTGGCATTGCCGCGCAACTCATTCAATATCTCAGCCGCAAAACGGGTCTTGAATTCACCTACGATAGCCAATTGCCTTGGCTGGAAACCCTCGACCAGATCAAAAACCGCGACCTCGATATGTTATCGGCGGTAACACCCACCACGGCAAAAAGCGCTTATTTGGCCTATAGCCTGCCTTATCTGCACTTGCCGCTGGTTCTCGCCAGCAAAATCAATACACCGTATTTTTCCAACTTTAAGCAGTTAGAAAACAAAACCTTGGCCGTAGCCAAGGGCTATGCTGCGCATGATTTGCTTAAAGAACATTATCCCGAGATCAACTTGCTTTTGGTGGATACGCCTTTGGCTGGTCTTAAAGCTGTCGCCGCCGGTAAAGCCTTTGCTTATATTGACAATGCGGCGGTGATCGGTGCCTTGATTGCCAAACACCGGCTCAATACGTTGCAGATTGGTGGCGAGTTGCCATTTCAGGCCAGCGTTACTTTTGGTATCCGCCAAGACTTACCAGAATTATTGAGCATTATCAACAAAGTGCTGGAAAAACTTCCGCCTGAAGAATTGGAAAAAATGCAGCAGCAATATCTGGAAGTGGTCTATCGCCAGCAACTGGATTGGCAAAATCTTCTAAAAATTCTGCTGCCGGTACTTTTCGCCTTGATTCTGGTGCTGTCTTTGTATTTACGGCTACTACAGACGCAAAAGCAGTTAAAGGCGAGCAATAACAGGTTGCAAACACTCTCCAGCACCGACCATTTAACCCAAGTCCATAATCGCAGTTTTTTGGATCAGTGCTTAAAAGAAGCGGTGCAAAGCAGCAATCGGCCTATCGAACCAAGGCTTTCGGTTTTGTTGATAGACTTAGACTTTTTCAAAAAAGTCAATGATCAACATGGTCATAACATTGGCGATCAGGTACTTATCATCGCCGCTGCCATTTTAAATCAGCAGCTCGGCGACCAAGCGAAACTGGGACGCTGGGGCGGCGAAGAATTTTTGATCATTTACCCACAACCCTTAGCCGCCGCCTGCGTCTTGGCCGAAAATTTACGACAAGCGGTGAAAAATAGTCGCTATCCCAATGCCCTTACGCAAACCATCAGCATCGGCGTGGCCGAGTATGCGCCAGGCGAAAGCCCAAGCCATCTGATTTTTCGCGCCGATGAAGCGCTCTATCAGGCCAAAGCCCAAGGTCGCGATCAATGGCTTGCCGCTACACCGGAAAAAATCACCGTCGCCACCGCGTAATGTTTTTCATCGGCCAGGCTTAAAAACGTCGCCTGCACGCCCAACTGCTTCGCCCGTTGTGCGGCCAGGGCTTGCAGATGTAATTGCGGCGCACCATATTGATTTTTCAGGATATAAAAATCACGCGGTGTCACGCCCTGAGCAAAACCGCTGCCTAAGGCTTTGGCAGCAGCTTCTTTGGCGGCAAAACGCTTGGCGAGAAAACTCGCTTGATCTTGACTTTGTTCAAAAAATGGCCATTCAGCCTCGGCCAGCAACCGCTTAGGCAAGGCAAGCGAAAAACGCTGCCAGAGTTTGGCCATCCGCGCTTTTTCCACAATATCCGTTCCCAAGCCTAGAATCTGCATCATAAAAATAACATCAACAAGTTATTGCCGAACGTGCTTCTTGCATCAGAATTTTCATCCGTGCTACCGCCGCGCCCAAACCGACAAACAAGGCTTCAGCGATAATGGCATGGCCGATATTGAGTTCAACAATCTCGGGAATGGCGGCAATGGCTTTGACATTGTGATAATGCAGACCATGACCGGCATGAACGGTGAGCCCTAAACTCGCGGCAAAACGCGCTGCCGCAATAATTCTTTGTAATTCAGATGCCTGTGCTGCTTTTTCCAGATTGGCAAAGTGGCCAGTATGCAATTCCACTACCGGTGCTGCGACCGCTTTGGCCGCTTCAATTTGTGCGAAATCCGGCGCGATAAACAACGACACCCGGATGCCCGCTTCCGCCAAGGCCGCGACGCATTCAGCAATAGCCGATTGATTTCCTGCAACTTCTAAACCGCCTTCGGTGGTACGCTCAGCGCGGCGTTCCGGCACCAAACAAACATCCGCTGGCGCGTAATGCCGTGCGATTTTCTGCATTTCTGTTGTAACCGCCATTTCCAGGTTTAAGCGGGTTTGCACGGTATGCCGCAAAATATCCAAATCGCGCTCTTGAATATGTCGCCGGTCTTCGCGCAAATGCAAAGTGATGCTATCGGCACCGGACTGCTCGGCGAGAAGCGCCGCCTGCACCGGTTCGGGATAACGGGTGCCGCGGGCTTGGCGCAAGGTAGCGATATGGTCAATATTGACGCCCAAGGCCAGGGGACGCAGGATAGCCTTGTTATTTTCATTTATGAATGAAGGAGTTGCCATAATTTCCTCGTCTGTAAAGATTTACCGGCCAGATAATAGGCCAAAGTCGCGCGCAGTAAGGTTTTGAGGCTTTGCCATTGGGATGCTGACAAGGCCAGCGCTGGTGTTGGCGTTTCGCGCCAAGCCGTTAAAAACTTTAATACTTGTCCCGACAGTTCTAAATCACCGGCAACGCGGCTGGCGACTTCGCCGCTGGCACCTTCGGGAATGTGCCAAGCATAGATTTTTTCGTGGTTAATCATTTGACCATCCTGGGTTTTTTCCAAAGGCAGCGCAAACCCCAAATCGCTTAATAGCAATAATTCAAACCGCCGCAGACTGTACTCGGCCGAGGACGGCATAATCGCTGCACCTGAACTTTCCGCAGAGGTGGCAGCACTCGCCGCATTGCTTGACGAAGCGAAGCCCTCAGCACAAGCAGGTTTTTGACTTTCAAAAGGAGCGCAGACAAACCCAGCAGTGGCGTGACGCAAAAATGCTGGATGCAACTGCGGCTTTTCCGCCGTAATCAAGATTTTCAAGGCAGAGGTATAATGTTGAAACAGTTGCGGATGCGCTTCATGTTCTGGTAGTAAATTTCTTAGCAGTTCATTGAGATATAAAATAAAAATCCCCGTATCCGCTGAAAACACCCCGAAACATTGCTGCAATTCCAAGCTACGCACCGTCGGCAAGGCCGCCCCCGGACGCCAAGCAACATCAAGAAGTTGGCCGTAATCCAGATGCCGGTAGCGCCGACTCAACGGCACCACCAAGGACAAACGCCCGTGCTTGTCGGAAAAAAATTCCCAGATTTCCTTGTATTCGCTTAAAGGACGTTTGGCCAGCAGCATAGCCGAGGCTTGGCACCAAGTCATGATAATTTTTCTTAAAACTTCAAGAAGTTAAAACAGAAGTCAATTTTCCCGAAAAAAGGCCGCATCTTGAAACCAGTTTTCGCGCACTTTGATAAAAACTTTAAGCATCACTTTGTTTTGAAAAGTTTTTTCCATCTGAAGGCGGGCGGCAGTCGCGATAGCACGCATTTTTTCGCCACCAGTTCCTAATAAAATACTTTTATAGCGGTCTTCGGGGACAAAAATCAGCGTCTGAATGGTCAATAAGGTCGGTGTTTCTTGAAATTCCTCGACTTTTATCAATAAACGATGGGGTACTTCGGCATGAAGTTGCCGCAAACATTGTTCGCGTAAAAATTCCGCCGCCAAAGTACGCATCGAACAATCGGTTAAAGTGTCCGGTGGAAAAAGCGCCTCCCCTACCGGCAAAGCCTGTGCAACGCGGCATTCCAATGCCGCCACATTGTCAGCACGCAAGGCCGAGAGCGGGATGATGGCGGTGAAAGGAAAGCGTTGGCCGAGTTCCTGCAAAAATGGCAATAACAATTTTTTATCGCGCACGGCATCAGTAAAATTCACCACAGCAAAAATTTGCTGATGACTGCATTTATAGTCGCGAATTTGCCGCAACACAAAATCATCTTCCGCCGTCCAGCGTAAGGCTTTCAAAACAAAAAGAATAATATCAGCTTGCAACAAGGCATCCACCGCTGCCTGCTGCATCTGGCGATGCAAGGCATCGGGCATTTTAGAAAGCATCCCCGGCGCATCCAGATACACCGCTTGGTAGTCGTCAGCCGTGGCCACGCCGCGAATAATGCTGCGCGTGGTCTGGGCTTTGGCGGCGGTAATGGAAAGTTTTTGGCCGATCAAACGATTCAACAAAGTAGATTTACCGACATTGGGACGCCCCAAGAGCGCCACCAACCCAGCACGAAAGGGTTTTTTTGTGTCTTTCGTAGCTTTCATCGCCGCAAGTGCCATTGCTTGTTCGGCATCGTTTTCAGTGCTATTGGCCAGGAGCTTATCAAAAGTTGCTTCAAGCGCCTGATCTTTTTCGAGAACTTTTGCCAGCGGCAGTTCAGGATGCGGCATCGTCTTTGTCCTCGGGAAATGCTTTAGATAAACGTTCAAACATCACTTCTGCCGCCTGTTGTTCGGCACGACGTTTGCTGTTGGCGACACCTTCACTTTGCCATTGGCAATCGAGCAGGAAACAGGCCATTTTAAATACGGCATTGTGCGCTTTGCCAAAACTTTCCAGTTCACGATACACCGGCAAGGGACGGGCTCGCGCTTGTAGCCATTCTTGCAGACGGGTTTTGGCATCTTTCAAGGCTTTGACTGCCCCGGCGCTGTCTTCAGCATCCACGGTTTCTGCGCTAGGTAAGCGTTTGAAAATCGGCGCATATAAGGCAAGAATACGCTGCTGTGCCGTCGGCCAATCAGCATCCAGATACAAAGCACCCAGCACCGCCTCAAAGGCATTGGCCAATAAGGTATCGTTGATCAAACTGCTATCATCATGAAATACCAGCAAAGATTGCCGCAAAGCTAGGTTTGCCGCCAATTCCACCAAAGTTTCTTTACGCACCAAAGTCGCCCGCAAGCGCGTTAAAGCACCTTCAGAAGCTCTGGGATAATGGCTGTATAACCAATGGCTTATCACGGTATTCAAGACGCTATCGCCTAAAAATTCCAGACGTTCGTTATTGTAAGCACCAGCACTGCGATGCGTCAGCGCTTGGTGCAACAAGGCGGGATTGTGAAAGGAATAACCAAGATAGGGGAGTTGCAAGGCTTATTGCAGTTCAAACTCGATTTTGAATTTACCAACCGCGTATAAATTGCTCACCACTGGCGCTTCACGCTCATAGATATAGCTGATTTTGCGGCCATCAATTTTTAAGTTGTCTTTGGTATAAAGGGTGTCCACACCTTCCACCACTAAACTGGCTTCCACATCTTTCCAAAAAGCCTCTTTACTGACCGTACCGCGAAAAGCAGGATCCGCTTCGGCATTTTTGCGTGCTTTTTCAAAAGCACCTGTCAACTGGCCATGTTGAAAATACATCGGCGAAATTTTCATCGCCAGAAAGCCAAAAAAGCCTAAAACAATTAAAACAATCAAAAAACCAACAATACTTAAACCACGTTGCGCTTTCATACTTTTTCTCCAAAGATTTATAAATAAAACAAAAATTTAAACACCGAACACCGTCAAAACCCAGAACTATTATTTATGCAAAATCGTGCCGATACGACCGGGATTAAAATATAAGCCATCCCAATCCCAATGAAACCAGATCAAGACCGCTTTGCCGACGAGATTTTCTTCCGGCACAAAACCCCAAAAACGGCTGTCCGTGCTGTTGTCGCGGTTGTCACCCATCACAAAATAATGGCCTTCCGGCACCACGACATTACGCTCAAAATTGCCACGAAACAGTTGATCGCGAAAGGCATGGAGCACTTCATGCGGTTGATTGGGTAAAAACTCTTCGAGGATTTGATCGCCAGACATGGCGGCATTCAAGCCTCGGCCTTCATAAATACCTAAAACCTGCTGGGGGACTTTTTCGCCGTTGATATACAGGGTTTTATCACGATAATCAAGGCTATCGCCAGGCAAACCAACCACGCGCTTAATATAATCAAATTTGGGATCAATAGGATAGCGAAAGACCACGATGTCGCCGCGTTCCGGCAAGGCCACCGGCAAAATTTTAGTATGAATGGCCGGCATTCGGATGCCGTAGATATATTTGTTTACTAAGATTAAATCGCCGATTTCTAACGTCGGCATCATTGAGCCTGAGGGAATGCGAAATGGCTCGAATAAAAAGGAACGCAGCAGCAAAACAATTAAAAGTACCGGAAAAAAGTATTTGCCAAAGGCGTAAATCGGATGATTTTTACCTTCGGCATTGCGCTTGCGGAAAAAGAGTACGCCGAGCAACCAGGCCAAGCCAGTGATCAACGTTGCCAAGGTTAAAATAAGTTCAAAATCAAGAGAAAATGACACGCGGATATCCTTAGAGGTTTATTTTTTATCGTTTTGTAAGACTGCCAAAAAAGCCGACTGGGGAATTTCCACCCGACCCACTTGCTTCATGCGTTTTTTGCCAGCCTTTTGTTTTTCCAAAAGTTTCCTTTTACGGCTGATGTCACCGCCATAGCATTTCGCCGTGACATCTTTACGCATGGCTTTGACTGTCGAGCGCGCCAAAATCTGGCTGCCAATGGCGGCTTGAATCGCGACTTCAAACATTTGCCGAGGAATTAAATCTTTCATGCGCTCGACTAAATCGCGGCCGCGATAATAGCTGTTTTCCTTATGTACAATCAAGGACAACGCATCTACGCGCTCGCCGTTAATTAAAATATCGAGCTTGACCAAACTCGCCGCTTGAAAACGGCGAAATTCATACTCAAAGGAAGCATAGCCGCGACTGGATGATTTCAGGCGATCAAAAAAGTCCATCACCACTTCGCTCATCGGCAATTCATAGCCTAAAACCACTTGTTCACCAACGTAGTTGAGCTTGGTTTGGACACCGCGTTTCTCAACACATAAGTTCATGATATTACCAAGAAATTCCTGAGGCGTTAAAATATTCGCCTCGATAATTGGCTCGCGCAACTCCTGAATTTCATTAGGCGGCGGCAATTGCGCCGGGTTATGCACCAAGATGACGCTGTCATCGGTTTTCAATACCTCATAGATCACCGTCGGCGCGGTGGTGATCAAATCCATGTCGTATTCGCGCTCTAGGCGTTCCTGGACAATTTCCATGTGCAGCAAGCCTAAAAAGCCACAGCGAAAACCGAATCCCAATGCCTGGGAGACTTCTGGTTCAAATTGTAAAGCTGCGTCATTGAGCTTTAATTTTTCCAACGCATCGCGCAGCGCATTGTATTGGTCATTTTCGGTGGGAAAAATGCCTGCAAAAACACGCGGTTGTACTTCTTTGAAACCTGGCAAAGGCGCTGCTGCTGGATGATCGGCATCGGTTAAGGTGTCGCCGACGCGGGCTTTGTGAATATCTTTTAAGCCAGAGATGACAAAACCAACGTTTCCCGCCGACAAGACTTTGGTTTCTAAAGATTTTGGCGTGAACACCCCAATGCTTTCGGCAGCATGAACAAAGCCTGTAGCCATAGATTTAATTTTTTGTTTCGGGCGCAGCGTACCCTGAACAATGCGAATCAAAGCTACAACACCGACATAGTTATCAAACCAAGAATCAATGATCAGCGCTTGCAAGGGTGCGGCCGGGTCGCCTTGGGGTGCGGGAATTTTTGCCACCAATTCCTCCAAAAGTTCTGGCACACCGAGGCCAGTTTTGGCGCTGACCAAAAGCGCCGCGCTTGCGTCAATGCCGATAACTTCAGCGATCTGCTTTTTGACGCGCTCGGCTTCGGCATTGGGCAGGTCAATTTTGTTCAACACTGGCAGCACTTCCAAACCTTGATCCAGCGCCGTGTAGCAATTGGCGACGCTTTGCGCTTCCACGCCTTGCGAGGCATCCACCACCAAAAGCGCGCCTTCGCAAGCCGAAAGTGAGCGTGAAACTTCGTAGGAAAAGTCCACATGGCCTGGCGTATCAATAAAATTCAACTGATAAAGCAAACCATCGGCGGCTTTGTAATGCAAAGTCACACTTTGCGCTTTAATAGTGATACCACGCTCCCGCTCAATATCCATAGAATCAAGGACTTGCTCTTTCATTTCCCGTGCTTGCAAACCACCACAGGTCTGAATCAAGCGATCCGACAGCGTGGATTTGCCGTGGTCAATATGGGCAATGATAGAAAAATTGCGAATACGGTGAATGGGAATGTCCATAGTCTAGGTTTCTTCGGGGTTTTCTTGGAGGTTTCAGTGCATCATTGAAAAAAGTGCTGAAGCATAGCGGCTTTACCGAGAAATTTCGATAGCGGTGATTTGCACGCGGCGCTGTCTTTGCAAACGCAGGAGATAATTTCCCGCCGGTAAACTTTCTAAAAGCGTCTGCAATTGCGCAACCGAGGTGATAGGTGTATCGGCGACGGCCAAAAGCACATCACCAGCGCGTAAATTGGCAGCACGCGCTGGCTCACCGACCACTTGGGTCACCAAAACCCCGGAAGTTACCGCGAGTTGTTTTTCAAGCTCTTCATCTAAATCCTTGGCTAAAAAGCCATATCTTTGTAAAAAGACGGCTTGTTCACTGCGATCCTGCAATTGCGCCACCGCTTCTTGTTCTGGCAATTCAGCGATGACCAGATTAACAGTGGTTTCCCGACTGTCACGCAAAACGGTCAGGGTAATTTTCTGCCCTGGTCGCAAAAAACCCACCATCGGCGGCAAACGGCTGGAACTTTCGACGCTGCGGCCATTGAAAGCCAGGATAATATCGGCAGCTTTGAGACCGGCAGTGGCGGCGGGGCTACCCGGCAAAACTTGTGCGACTTTGGCACCACGCGGCCGATCAAGGCCAAGTTTGCGTGCTTCATCAAAATTCACTTCTTCGATCAACACCCCCAACCAACCGCGTACCACGCGGCCTTGGCTGCGTAACTGCGCGATGACTTCTTGCGCAACATCGCTTGGAATGGCAAAAGACAAACCCATAAAACCGCCGGTCTGGCTATAAATCTGTGAGTTGACACCAATCACCTCGCCTTGAGCATTAAATAAAGGTCCGCCGGAATTGCCGGGATTGATCGCCACATCGGTTTGAATAAACGGCACATAGTTTTCGTCGGGCAAACTGCGATTTAAGGCACTGACAATGCCTGAGGTGGCGCTATTTTCAAAACCAAAGGGCGAGCCTATGGCCAATACCCACTCGCCCACCTGCAAATCATCGGACTTGCCAAAACGCAGAGCGGGCAGTGGCTTATCGCTGTCAATTTTTAATAGCGCCAGGTCACTACGCGCATCGGAACCCACGACAGTAGCGGTAAATTCGCGCCGGTCGGTCAAGGTGACCAGCACTTTATCGGCACGCGCCACCACATGATGATTGGTGACAATAAAGCCATCGGCGGAAATGATAAAACCTGAACCCAAGGCATTGTCATCAGGGATATTTTCCGGCAGATTTTCAAAAAAACGCAGCAATTCCTCAAGCGACGGTGAACGCGACAGCGGCGGCACCATGCTGTCGGCAACGGCGGGCAAGGCGCGCACATGCACCACCGACGCACCGTGTTTTTCCACCAAATCTACGAAATTTGGCAAAGCACCAGCCATTGCCGTAGCAAAAGCCGAAAAAAGCCACAAAAACAAACTATAACGCAACATAATTACACTCCATTTGGAAAAATTGCGGGAAAAATTTTCAGGTATAAAAATCCACACAACCAGCAAAGACCAAGCACCGACCCTTTTTCAAAAACTTTTTTAGAAACTTTTTTAGAAACTTTTTTAGAAACTTTTTTAGAAACTTT
>CAYWWW010000008.1:0-61533 GCA_964462205.1 uncultured Cardiobacteriales bacterium | reverse complement strand
AAACTTTTTTAGAAACTTTTTTAGAAACTTTTTTAGAAACTTTTTTAGAAACTTTCGCTTTTTACAGACTTTGCTTTTTTACAAGCCTTGCTTTATCGCGAATTTTAACAAGACAGAGGCATAAAAAATGCTGGGACATTATTCGCCATGCGGATTGGGAAGCAGCCGATAATAACCCAGCGCCTGCTGAAATTTTTGCAACTGCCCATGCGGCCAAAACCGCCAGCAGGCAGCCATCACCAAGAGCGCCAACAGCAAGCGCCACAGTTCATGGCCAAAGGGCAAGGCCAACACCGCCAAAAACGCCAGCAGCGGCCAACCATACACCTGCCGCACCAAGGGCAGAAAATGCTGTTCTTCAACCAGCACTTGCACCCAACTGCCAACGGTCACCGGCGCATCGCGCTGATGGCGCAAGGGCAGCAGTAAATCCGGGGTAAACCAACGCAAGGCTTTGCCAGTACAACTATTTTTGCAACTGTCGCAGCCATTTTCTGTGATACGCACCCAGAAGTAGTCGCCGTCGAGTTTCATTACTTCGGCGGTTTTGAGGTTATTTTCGTTCAAGTCAGCGGCCAAAAAAGTATTTTTCGAGGGAGTTGAAAGCTTTTGTAAGGATTTTTCCATAACTTATATTTACACCATTGTGCATTTGGTTATTGATTGGCCGTGGTTCACTTTTTGAATTTTTCTTGTAGCTGCTGGCGAAAGACCTGCTGAAAGGCCTGAATAGTCGCAAGCGGCACCACGCCAATGATCAAAAGTCCCACCGTTCCCGCCTGGCCTTGATAGCCGTGCAGCACCGATAAATGAAAAAATCCCGAGCCTTTCTCCTGGTAGGGATTGGGATGCCGTACAAATACCGAAATCATCGCCAAACCGTCGCTATACACGAATTGTTTGGCCGGAGGTTTGGTAGCCAATTGGCGGGTCGTCAGGAGTCTAAAATGCAATAAATTGCTGGGTGCCCAGTCAGGTGCCGCAATGACTTGCGAGGCCGAGGCTGGCATGGACGGTGCATCCACAGCTTCAGCGGCTTTTTCTTCGGGACAAGAAAAATAATGAATGTAGGTAAAGAAAAATTCTTCTAAAGTCCCTTGGTTTTCATCAAGCAATTGCAAACGCAGTAACATACCGTTGTCGGCATCTAAATCCAGAAGATAACCAAAACGATAGCGGTCTTTCGGCCGTAGCAGTAAACGCTTACAGGGTTTATTGGCGACTTCAGCACGCAAATTGTGGTCAAGTTCCAAGTCATAGGCGGCCAGTTTTTGTTGCAACAACGCTTTGATGTCAGCCACCGACAACGCCGGGTCAGCCAAGACTTGCCGCAAACCCGGCAGGCGTTCGGCGGTAAAGGTCGGCAAACTCTGCAAGGCGACGGCATCAGAAGGAACACCTTCGGCCATGGAAAAAGTCTGATAACGACCGCTGCGGTCACGCAGTTGTTTAAGCAGCAAACTTTGTACCTGATGGTCACGGCGATAGATCAATTGTCCACGATATTCAAGATGTTCAACGACAAAAATCATCCGTAATAACCAATCATAGGCATCCAGATGCGGCCTGCTGGCAGCGTTGAAGTCGGCAGTACTTAGAAGTGCTGGTGCGGTGGCGGCAAAAGTGGCCGTCGCCGCATCCTGAGCCGCATCCTGGGCAGCGGACTCCACCAGCGAACACACGCTGGTTTCCGCCATCACGCTGCCAAAAAAGACTAAACCTACCAAAAAAAACTTATTAAACATTGCCTTGGGCATCATGGTGTTGAGGCCGTGCGCAGCATCGGCATTCGGGTGTAGGGAAGCATCGTCGGTAAAACCTCTTGGTAAGCCGCATGTTCGCGTAACAAAATCGGCCAGTCAGCATCGAGCGTTTCGGCCAGGTCATCGGTAGTCAGGGGTCGTACCGCAACCGCTGGCGGCGCATCGGGATGCAGTCCATGGAAATGCAGAAAAGTAGCCAAAGTTGGCACCGGGCTGCGGTTGGTAATCGAGGTAACCACCGGCCAGAGCAATACCACCAGACCAAAGGTTGCGGCCAAACTCAAAGCCGGCCACCAGGCGGAAAAATCGCCGGTCGGGCTGCGTACTTTTGCGCCAGTTTTTGGCGGTTTTTTGGCTTTTTTTAGTGCTGCTGCCGCGGTACTTGGCTTGGCTTGGCTTGGGTCATTTTCAGGGAAAGCCGCGACAGCCGTCATGACTTTTTCACTAAAGTCAGGCAGATGATTATCCGCCAAACCGCCACGAATCGCTTCGCGCAACAGATAATAACGCTCCCAAGTTTGCGCCAATTGGCTATCAGCAGCGACCTGCGCCAGCGCCGCTGGCAGCGCGTCGGTCGGCACTTCGCCATCCACCAGCGCCGACACCAAGGCAGCAGCAGCAGGCGGGTCAGAAGAAAAAGCATCGAGGGGGGAATACAGATTTTTGGGCTTTGACATAGCGGTTTTCAATCCATCCTGTGATAACGGTAACAAAAATTGCTCAACATCCTTGTTTAAGACAAAATATTTAAAATTCAATAATATAAAAAATTATAACCCGAAAGTTTTTGCTTTTATCTTAAAGAGCAAAAAACAACGGCTTCAGGTGTCAAGCAGCGGTTTCAAGGCTTTATCAATAGCTTCCCGCGCACGAAAAATCCGTGAACGGACGGTGCCTATCGGACAATCCATGATATGCGCAATTTCTTCGTAACTTAAGCCATCAAATTCGCGCAGGGTGACAGCACTACGCAAATCATCAGGAAGCGATTCAATGGTTTGAAAGATCACTTGCTGAATTTCTTGGGTTAAAAGTTGCCGCTCCGGCGTTGCCCATTCCTTAGCCGAATTGGCGGCAGTGCTGTCGTACTGCTCGGCATCTTGGATGTCCACGTCAGCCTGGGCGCGTCGGGATTGGCTGACCAGATGATTTTTCGCCGTATTGACGGCAATGCGATAAAGCCAAGTGTAGAGTGCGCTCTCGCCGCGAAAGTTCGCAAGTCCTTTATAGGCTTTGATAAAGGTTTCTTGGGTCAAGTCTTGCGCTTCCATCGGGTCGCGAATGTAGCGACAGATAAGTTTGTATAAACGCTGCTGATATTTTCGCACAATCAGACCAAAAACCGCTTGGTCGCCGGCTTGCACCTGTTGTACCAGAAACGCATCGTTGTCATCGGTCGCCATGGTCTAACTCCAAAATTGCGCCGCCGCTGCTGGCGATAAGGCGCTTTTGCACAATTGCTGGCATCATGCTGGGTTTGTTTGCTTCTATAAGTAAAAATTATGAAAATTGCCGTGGATATCTTGATTATCGGCAGCGGTCTTGCTGGCATGAGTCTTGCACTGCGTCTGCCAAAAAGTTTACGCATCGCCTTGATTGACCGACCAACGCTCAACTACGACAGTGCCAGTTGGTACGCACAAGGTGGCATTGCCGCCGCCTTACACCAAGACGATAGCCTCGAAAAACATTGGCAGGATACGGCAAGCGCCGGTGGTGGTCTATCCGAGGCGCTGCCCGGCAAAGCGCTCTTGGGTCAAGCCAAAGCCGCCATTGACTGGCTTGTAGCCTTAGGCGTGCCGTTTTCAAAAACGCCGGAAGGCCGGCTGGCTTTGGGACAAGAAGGCGGGCATTTACAAAGACGAATTGTGCATGTAGCAGATCGTACAGGATTTTTTATCAGCGAAACGCTACAACAGCAGGTGCAAGCCGCTACACATATTCAAAAATTTTATGGACAAATTCTGGCATTACAGCAAAACCACGGCAGCGGCAGTCCCTGTCACGGTGCCTGGTTACGTCAAGCCAATGGCGAACGGTTAAGCCTCGCCGCACCGCTTATCGTGCTGGCTACCGGCGGTTTAAGCGCCTTGTATCAACAGACGACCGTTCCCAAGGCATTGATTGGCAGTGGTTTATGGCTGGCCGCGCAAGCCGGCGCGACCTTGGCTGACTTGGAATTCGAGCAATTTCATCCCACGGCGCTGCAAGTGGCCAGTGGCCGGGCACCGTTGTTAAGCGAAGCGCTACGCGGCGAAGGTGCCTGGTTAGTGACCGCCGACGGCAAGCGGTTTATGGCCGAAAAACATCCACAGGCCGAACTCGCACCCCGCGATATTGTCGCCCGCGCCATTCAACAAGTAGCCGAAAAAGAAGGCCAGGTTTTTCTGTCGCTCAAGCATCTGGATGCCGAGTTTGTCTATGCGCGTTTCCCAGGGATTGCGCAACTCTGTCAAAATTATCACTTTGATTTAGCAAAAGATTTATTACCCGTCCTCCCCGCCGCTCACTATACCTGCGGCGGCATCCGCACCAGCGCCGACGGCCAAACCGACGTTCCCGGTCTGTTTGCTATCGGCGAATGCGCCTGCACGGGTTTACATGGTGCCAATCGCCTGGCCAGCAATTCGTTATTGGAATGTTTAAGCATGGCATTTTTACTGGCTGAGCGTTTGCAAAAAGAAAATTTTTCAGAACTGGCCAAAACCTTACCAATGACCACTGCCGCTCCCGCTGCCGTACCGCAGCTTTTGGCAGAAAACGATTTTCTGACCCTACGCGCCTTGCTACAAAACAAAGTCGGGGTATTTCGCGAGGCCGCAGGCTTACAACAAGCCGAAATATTTTTACAAAACCTCAAAGAAAAAATTCAGGCCGAACAACAACCGGTTCACGGCATCGTGATGCTGGCGTTGGCATTGGTGCAGTCGGCGGCAGCACGCCAAGAAAGTCGCGGTTGTCATTATCGTGCTGATTTTCCTGAAACCTATCCCGAGGCCAAGCATAGCTTGTTGAAACTAAAAAATACTGGCAACTGGGACATTCAGATGCAGCGGACATGATAATTTTTTATTTTTCAAGATGCGCAAAAATTTTATCAACCGAGCATCCCAATGCCTTGCAGTGACTTTTTAAGCCACCGCCGCCAACACTTGTGCCACTTCGCCTTGATAGCGCCAAATCTGCTGAATATCGCCTTCGGGCAAAACCGCCAAAACCCGATAACCTTCAAAATGCCGCGCCCAGGTTAAAATTTCACCCTGGCCGCCTTGCTCACCGACGATTTCCCCCAAGGCTTGCAATGTCACACCAAAGGGCAGATGCAGCCGAAACAACCGCCGTTTAACCTTGCCTAAATAATGCGCTCGCGCCACGATTTCCTGGCCGGTGTAGCAGCCTTTGTCAAAGCTGACCGCACCCAATAAATCCAAACTCAACATCTGCGGCGTAAAACGCTCCCGATTATCGGGATAGATTTCAGGAATCCCCGCTTCCACTTGCAGTAATTTCCAACTGACCGCACCCACGGGTGCCGCTTGGATATTGAGCTGCTGCCAAAGCGACTGCATTGTTTCAAACTTATTGGTAAATAACAGATAACGCGGCAGTTTCCCTGGCAAGGCGACCACGGCAAAGTGGTCATTACCCCATTGTTGATACGGCATCAGCGGCGGCAGCGCTGGCCATTGTTCGCGCAAAAGATTTTCGCTTTTCGCACCTGACAAACCAAGGCGAAACAACGGCATCGGCGGCTGGCCGAGGGTGACTTTGGCACGCAACACATACATCGCCAGTTTTTTGTGGGTTTCTGGCCAATTTTCCTGCGGCAGCCACCAAAAAAAGGCGTTCTGCCAAAAATTGATAAGACCCACGGCACGGACTTTGCCTTGCGGCGTACAAAATGCCGTCAGTTGCGCCTGTTCCGGCGTAACCCGTCGCGTGTCATTGGTCAATTGTCCTTGCAAAAAACTCTGCGCCTCGTCACCACCAATCCACAACGGCTGATAATGACTTAAATCCGCAAAAACCAGCCCGGCCAAAGCCGCACGACTTTCCCGTTCAGGATTGCCAAAATGCACCACTTTATCGCCGTCCGCATTCCACTCCGCGCCGGCATCCGTTAAAAAATTCCGCCAAACTGCGTCCATCGCTCCTCCATTCGTTATACTTTGACCAATTCATCCCGACTGCGCCGAGTTGTCCATGAACATAACCAATCTTGACTGCCGACACCAGCCGGCTGCGCGCTATCCCTTTTTGCTGACCGCACAACCCTGGCCTGGCCGACGCTGGCTTAGGCTTACACCTTGGTTTTTATTGCTTTTACTGTGGAGCGCTTGGCTTGTGGACGACCTCAACCAACGGCATCTAGGTGCGTTATTGCTGCCTTGGCTTGCGCATCTCAACTTTTTGGCAGCAACGCTGCGCGAAAAAACCGACGGCCACATCTGGATTCAAAGCGCCAATAGCCAGTTTTTTTGTCAAAACAAGCAAATGATTCCAATCAAAATTTTACCAGAAAGCCGCTTTTATCCGCACTTTATGCTATTGTCCTTTCGTCTGGCCAACGGCCAAAAAAAGCGCTGGTTGATTGTTAAAAATCAGGCCGAATTTTCCCGTTGGCTGCTTTATTTTTTACATGAAATGGAAAAGTCATGAGCGAAAATCAGCCAGTTAAGCTGCATCCCAATGCCATCCCGTCCATTGCTGAAAGCAAGCCAGCACCAGAAAATGGAAACGAAAGAAACGAAAAAAATGAAAAAATCATCCGCTGGCTCAAAAATACGCCCGATGCTGAATACAGCGACGAAGAACTCGATGCCATTGAAGCCGAAGACGCGGATTTGGCGTATCGTCTAGCGCGACTGCAAGCGCTGCGCCCGCCCAAAGCGCACAGCGACGCACCGCTTCCCGATGCTGAAACGCTGCACCAACAAGTCGAAACCGCCATCGCCGAAGCGCGAAAAATTCTCCAAGCCGACGGCGGCGACCTGGCACTGCTAGATATTCAAGAGCGCACCGTCATCGTTGAGATGCGCGGTGCCTGCGTTGGCTGTCCACGTTCGGTACTCGACTTAAAACATATCGTCGAAGCGCTAGTGCGCCGCTATGCGCCGGCCATTCAAGAAGTCCGCAATCGTTTTTGAAACCTTGCGGGTGCAACCCTTGCCGGGTGCAACCCTTGCCGGGTGCAACCCTTGCCGGGTGCAAACCCTTGGCGGAGATGAGCGTACTTCCCTTACAAATGCGCCGCCGCTACCAAAAAAAGTACGCAGTGGTAGCGCAAAAAACAAAAAAGTCAAGCATTGACTTGCCTGAAAATTTTGCGCTCAATGGCGCTTTTTCCGCACAACAATAACCGACGAAAGAAGCACTTAGCGCCATGTATTGCCAAGATACTTTATATCAGGCCATTTTTTCCGATACGCGCAGCAAAAACTTTGCCGCATTGATGGAACTCTACGAACAAAACTATTTGGCACTCCATGCCTTGATTCCCAATTTACGGCATCGGAATGCCGATGCCTTGTCGGAATCGAGCCACGATGCGCCTTTGTATTTCAAAGTGTTAGCGCGACAACGCTATGGATTGGAATGCTTGTTGACCTATTACTTTGAAGAACCCGCCGCGGCTTGCCTGCTGCCCAATGCCAAAATTCGCGTCTCTTTTGATGCCAAAGTCGCCGATGTTATTCAGCTTGAATGGCAGCGGCATCCCAATCCGTCACTTTTGCAAGAAAAATGGCAGAAAAATTATTTTTTGCAGCGCTGGTTGCAGTTTTGTTTACGGCGGCAGCATTGTTTTGAAGATTTATATCGCTGATTTCTTTCGTTACTTATCGTTGTTTTTCCTGATAATTTTTTCCACTTTCCTCTCCTTTTCAAAAATCTTGGGAACTTCTTTTTAACCCTGCTTACTAAGAAGTTGTACCAAAGTTATACAAAATTCTTGACTAAAAAAGTCAACCTCTAGTAGATTGCCAGTACCGCGCAAGTGATTTCAGGTTTGTTGCTATTTGTGACTTGATTTGCCTAGCGATTCTTAGCAAAAACCTTGAATAGCATTTTTTAACATATTGTTTTACAATTGTGCGCTTTTTTTCCCGTTCTTTTTTTCGTCCTATTGCAAAACTTCGCAAAGACTTATTTTTTAAGGAGCTTCTCATGAAAATTTCTACCAAAGGTCGTTACGCCATCACTGCGATGATGGACATTGCCATTCATCAAAACATCGGTCCTATCACTCTGGCCGATATTTCCCAATGTCAAGGGATTTCTTTATCCTATTTAGAACAATTGTTTGCGCGTTTACGCAAAGCTGGTTTGGTTGAGGGCGTGCGTGGTCCAGGTGGTGGTTATCGCTTGGCGCGTCCGGCACAGGACATTTCCGTGGTGGATATTTTGCAGGCCGTGGATGACAAAGTGCAGCCGAATACTCCGAATCGTCGCAAAGACCGCTGTTTGACCGAAGATATGTGGTCAGAATTGAGTGGCCGTATGTACACCTTTTTGAAAGATATCAATTTGGCTGAATTTGCCAATCGTCCAGAAGTGCAAGAAATCGCGCGTCAGCACAATGGCTATATTGGCCGCTTAAACAGCCATGGCAACCGTCGCAGCGCCGCTTAAATCTTTTATTAGCTTTAGGTTAAATTGCACTTTACGTTTGCAGCGTTTCCCTAACCCCAAAGTCTGTTGGCTTTGGGGTTTTTTTGTGGTGGGATGAGGCGCAATTTTCAACAAGGCAGAGGTATAACTTATATGACTTGCTGATTTTTTGGAATTTTCGCCAATGCCTGCCGTAATTCCCGGGTCAACTGACGAAAGGCTGACAAGGCTTGCGTTTCGGCATTCGGATGAAAGCGCAGTTGTTGATAGGCCATCTGCCATTGTTCCAACAGCGGTTGCAGTTGCGGTTGCCGGTTTTGCATCTGGATGATGCGCTCGGACAAGGTATCAAAAGGTTTCATGACAAGACCAAAACGCTGGAATTGGCGTTCAATTTCAATAAAATAACTTTGCACCGGATCGCGTTGCTGTCTCTGCCAAAGCCACAGCCACTGCAACAAACCAAAAAGCAAAGTCATGGCTAAAATGCCGACAATCATGCTGGTGATCCACATCTCCCAATTCACCAAACCCAAACCCTGCAAAAATGCCTGTTGATTGGCCGCTCCATAGGCTAACACCCAGTAATTCCAAGCATTATTCCAAGCATCTAACTGCAATAAACTGTGATGCCACAAGGAAAAATCGCGACGGAAAAAAGGATTCATTTCCTCAGACAAAACATCATCGAGACCCATCTGCACGCGATTGGGCGAAACAGCGGCGGTAGGATCAAGGCGCTGCCAGCCCTCATTGATCCACACTTCCGTCCAGGCGTGCGCCTCGGCTTGTCGCACCAGCAAATACTGGCCATTGGCATTCCACTCGCCGCCTTGATAGCCGGTGACCACCCGCGCCGGAATGCCCGCCGAGCGCAGCAACACCACAAAAGCCGCAGCATAGTGTTCGCAAAAACCGCGCCGCGTTTCAAATAAAAATTGATCAATGGTATGGCGTTGATTTAAAAGCGGTGGTCGCAAGGTGTAATAAAATTCTTCCTCGCGAAACAGTTGCAATGCCCGCGCCACGATCTCGGCATCATTGAGACCCGCCTCACGCCAACTTTGCGCTAGAGCCAAAGTGCGCGGATTAAAAGCCGCCGGCAGCCGCAGCGCTTGCGTGGTTTCGTTGGCCGGCATGGTCATGCCTAACCAATAGTCGCTTTGCGAACGCACCCGGTATTGGAGTAATTCGGTCACTGGCAACTGTCTTCGCAACTGCCGATAAATGGTCATTCGCGCTCGATCAGGAATGCTTTCCGGTACATCCAAGGCAAAAAGCCAATCTTTGCCATGTGGTTCTAATGTCACGATATATTCGACTTCGCCGCCTAAACCAATCGCTTCTGGCTGTGGTAAATCATAGGCAAACGGTTGCCGCCAGCGGCGGCCATCAAAATCCGTCAAGACCGGCCCGCGCCAATAAAGCGCCTCCGGCGGCGGCACTTCGCCTAAAAATTTTACGCGAAAGGCGACTTTATTCGATTGCGCTAAGTCACTGATATTACCAGGCTCCATTTCTTCAGACAAACCAGTGAACGCCCGACCACTATCCAGGGACATATTCCAAAATGGCCCCGGCAATCTTGGAAAGAAAACAAATAAAATCAAAGCCAAAGGCACAGCCTGACCGATCCAAAACAACGCCCGCCGACTGCGATAACTTCGGCTTAAACCACTGGCCACCGGCACCAAACCCTGCCATTGCCAAAGAATGACAAATAACACGCCCAAGGCATAAAAGGGCACCCATAAATCCTGGATGTAAAAAAACAGCGGCGCAAATAAAAACAGCAATAAAAACAATACGACGTTACCGTCGCGCAGGTCACGCGCTTCTAAAAGTTTGAGCATCACCATGCCCAAGAGCACCGCCGTGCCGCCGCTTAAACCAACCACCGTCCCTAAACTTTGCCAAACGATCAACCAAATGCCAGCGCTCAACGCCAGCAACAACCACGTCGGCAAAACTGGCCAGGAAAAGCGCCATTGCAAGGCGTGATAGGCCAATAACATCAACAGAGCGCCACTGTAGAGCGGCGGCTGATGCGCCAAAAGTGGCAGCAGTAACAGCAAAAAAGTCAGGTTCAAGCCGAGCTGTTGATCACGCCGCAGCGCTTGACGAAAATTACTACGCATAGACGATCCCTCAAAAATCAGAAAAATTAGGCATTGGGATGATGCGGAAAAGCGGCCAATGCTGTTAAACATTGCTGCTGTTGCAAAGCGCCTTGTCCTGGGGAAAGGGTCAGCGCTGGCAGACGCAGACCATAGCGCAAGCCCAAACGTTCGGCCTCCAAGACCCAAGCGGTAAAAATAGATAGGCGTTCTTCCACCGGCCACGGCCATTGTTGCCAATCGAAAAAAAGTTCTTCGCCGCGTTCGGCTTCGTAACTTTTGGTCACCAAAATGTCGTTCCGCGCCACGCTTTTCCAGGCAATCTGCCGCCAAGAATCGCCGACTTGATAGGAACGTAAACCGGCAAATTCATCATCACCAGCGCTTTTGCTTGACTGTTCTGCCAGTTGTTCGTCGCGGCTGTCGCCGGTGCTGAATTGCAAAGGCAGGCGAAAATCTGGCTTGGGATAAACCCAAACTTGGCTCGCAAAAGCAAAATAACTCCAGGTATAAAACCAACCCAAGGGAAAAGTCGTGCTGATGCGTAAGGTTGGCAAGGTATAAAGGCCGCGTTGTTCCGCCGGAAAAGCCAGCGTGACTTCGCTCACCCCCTGCGGCGGCAAGTCGGCCAAGGCCATAAAGCCACCGCTTGGCAGTTGCACATCCAAAGCAATGGCAAAACGCGGCTTAATGCTTTGATTATCCAAACGACATTGCCAGGTTAAGGTTTCCCCGACATGCACCGGCATCGCCTGCGGCGGCACCAGTCCCACGTCCAATAAATTGCCATGCACCAGATGCAAATCGCGCACCAGCAACACTGCGAGAATAAATAAAAAGCCAAAGACTAAGTTATTGTTATAATTGACCGCTGCGACAAACAGCAACAACAGCAAGGCCACAAAACCCAAACCCAAACGACTTGGCAAAATATATTGTCGCCGAATCTTCACCACTTGCCGTTCGGCCAGCGCTGGCTGTTTGTCCTGAAGCCATTGTTCAAAACGGCTTTTCCAGGTCTTTTTTTCACGTCCTTTTTTGTTCATTTTTTTACTGCGTCCTGACCAACAATCATCGCGGTACCGCCACGCTTTCTAATAATTCCTGTGCCAAGGCTTCGGCTTGATTGCCACTTTGCGCCTGTGCTGCCAAACGATGACCCACCACTGGTGCCAGCAGCATCTGCACATCTTCCGGCAGCACATAATCACGCTGCTGCAAAAACGCCCAGGCTTGTGCTGCCCGGCGCAAGGCCAAACCAGCACGCGGTGACAGGCCATGACCAAAACGCGGATTTTGCCGGCTGCTTTGCAAAATATCTTGCAGATAATCCAATAAACGCGGCGCAACTTTTACCGCCTGCACTGCCGCCTGCCACTGTGCTAAATCCTCGGCGGTGGCCAAAGGTTCAAGGTTTTGCAGCCAAGTGCGGCGATCTTGTCCTTCCAAAAGTTCGCGTTCGGCAGCACGGTCGGGAAAACCCAAACGCAAGCGCAGCAGGAAGCGATCCAACTGCGACTCCGGCAGCGGAAAAGTCCCGATTTGAAACAAGGGGTTTTGCGTAGCAATCACAAAAAACGGCACCGGTAGCGCATACGTCCGGCCATCGGCGCTGACTTGGCCTTCTTCCATGGCTTCCAGCAAGGCGCTTTGCGTTTTTGGGGTGGCGCGGTTGATTTCGTCAGCTAAGACCACCTGCGAAAACACCGGTCCGGGGTGAAAGGTAAAGACCTGTTCCTGACGATCAAAAATGGACGCACCAAGAATATCGGCAGGCAATAAATCGCTGGTAAATTGAATCCGTTGAAACTGCAAACCAAACACTTTGGCTAAAGCAAAGGACAAAGTGGTTTTGCCAACACCAGGTAAATCTTCAAATAATAGGTGGCCTTGCGCAAGCAAACCGGCCAAGGCTAAGTCAATGGTCTGACTTTTACCGACGATAATGGCATTGAGCGTCTGACGGATAGCTTTAAAAGGAGAAGTCATGCAGGCGGCATCCAGATGAAAAAAGAAGCCGTCATTATAGGGAAAGGTGTGCGTTGGCTAAAGATTAAGCATGAGCAGGAACGAAAACAGCGCTGCTTTACCGACAGCAGCAACCTATTGCCAGCGCCGCCGCCTCAAAAAGACAATCATTCGGCGCTTTCTGCATATTTAATGAATAGTTCGTCTTCCAAATTAAAAAGTGTTAAGGCTTGCTTTATCCTTTCAAATTTACCCGTATTGTCAATGTTCGATTCAATAAAATAGGTGTCATTGATGGAAACTGCCTTTCGTAATCCCTTGGCTGCTGGATTCTTTGTCAAACCAATTCGCTCGCCTAAATCAGAAGTAAAAAACGTTTCAGGTTGAAGCGCAAAAAGCTGCTTAAAAACCTCTATATAAAGTTTTGACACTTGATTAACTTCAAGTTTTTGGTCAAAGAAAATAGCATAGGCTAGTTTTTTATGTGTTGGCTCGTCCGCTTCAAATATATTTAGCTCTTGGTTGTCTCCGTTGTTAGTGAGCTTAATTGGAGGATATTCCCAAATTTTTAAAAAGCGTTCCGCAATCATCGCAAAACGCGCTTCAATGGCTGTCTTATCCCATTTATCAAGCGTTGCAAGATATTTGTTCATCCATAAACGACTATCTTTGTATCCGGCTCCTGCTAAATCTCTTTTTTCTTTGAAAGGCTTATTAGCAAGCTGTGCATTATTCCCTGATAAGGTTAAGTTTCCGATAGTGTTTAAGTATTTTTCTTTAATAAGATTGTATTCGTCATGACCTAACTCTGTTTTCCATTTCGGGTCAGGATGTTGTGGAAAGATATGTTCAATGGTTATGTTCGGGTTATCGTCAATGACGACTCGCTCAGTGTTTTGAAAATTTTCAATTCTCTCAAGAAGATAAATTCTATTTTTGGATTTTATATTGTAAACGTCTTTTACCTTCAAAGCAGCGATCACTTCTTCATCTTGAGGAAAACGTTGCGCACCACTTCTTTGTAGCAATGCGTTTTGAATTGAATAAAGGTAATTTGCTTGTTCTACTTTGTCATAAAGCCCCATAAAAATTTGATTCAAAGCATTTGTAGGTAAGCCAACAATAAATCTTCTCCAGGAAAAAGATTGAATCAAGTCAATAACTTTTAGAAAAGTCGGTTTATCAATAATTGAAGAATCATAATCATCATAGACTTTCATAAGGAACGGTAAGGCTACATTTATTTCAAGACGCTGGAGGTATTCTAATTGCCATCTTATCGCTTTATCGGTTTCATTTTTGGGATTGATGAGCTTATTGTAATACTTAACCAAACGTCTCATCGCTAAAAGATTGCTTTCCAGTTTCTCAATGGACGATATTGGATATTTAGCTTTAAATTCAAGATAAACTTTTCCCTTATTTGGAATTTTTTTGTTTTCTAAAGTTAAATAGTCACGGATATAGTCAGAAACTCGGCTATCATTCCTGTTTTCATCTTTTGCAAAATTTTCAATTACTTCCCAATAATTTTTATAAATATTGTTCTGTGCTTTGCTGTTTAGACCCATTAAAATATAATTTCGAATTAAATCCGCCTGAGACAATTCTAAACCTGTAGAATTAAGGCTTTCAAAAATTCTTTGGGGATTATCTTTTTGTCTATCAAGTGCAATATCTACAAAAATGAGTTTTGAAAGTCCTCGTTGAATAATATCAAAATTTTCTCTAGTTATTGCAGACTTAAAATAATCAAAATTTTCAATAATCTTTGAATAACCTTTAAATTCTTCTCCGTCTGTTGCGTAAAGAATATGCCGAAGTGCTGCTTTATTATTTTCGGTGGGTTTTAATTTCAGCTTTTCTTCTTCGGATGCAAATTCATTTATTAAATAGGTTTTCTGAATTCGGCTCACCAACATCTCATTACCAAGGTCTCGCGCAAGTCTATACAGTGCAATGTAAATTAAGGTAATGGTGGTCAGCCTTTGCTGCCCATCAATAATATTTAATTCCGTTAATCCTGAAGCGGTATAAACATCATCATGAACATAAACAATGCTGCCGATAAAGTGAGCGGTTATTTTATCGTTTTTGCCTGCTTCAATAATATCTTGAAGCAATTGCTTACATTGCAAAAGTGTCCAATCGTAATTTCTTTGATAAACAGGAATAGCAAATGTCGTTTCATTTGACGCTAAAAATTTATCCACTTTAGTTTCATTTGCTTTCATTTGCTATTTCCTTTTGTTAAAAAATATTAGAAAAATCAAGTAAAGTTTGTTTATTTAGGTATCTGATTGCACCCAATGAAATCGCTTATTTCCAAAAATTTAAGCGTAATTTTCCAGCCACACTTCAGCAATCTGGATGCTATTTAAGGCGGCACCTTTGCGCACGTTGTCAGAAACCACCCATAAATTCAAACCATTGGCAGTCAATAAACTTTCCCGAATCCGTCCGACAAACACGCCATCTTGTTGCGCGGCGTGCGTCACCGGCGTGGGATAGGTCAAGGCATTCGGATCATCCACAACAATAACGCCTGGTGCCTGACGCAACAGTTCGCGAGCAACTTCAGGCGTGATCGGCGCTTTGGTTTCAATATGAATAGCTTCGGAATGGCCATAAAACACCGGCACCCGCACCGCCGTGGGATTGACCAAAATACTTGCATCGCCAAGTATTTTTCGCGTTTCCCAGACCATTTTCATCTCTTCTTTAGTGAAAGCATTGTCTAAAAACACATCAATATGCGGCAACACATTGAAAGCAATCTGTTTAGGATAAACATGCATCGCAATGTCTTGACCGTTCAGCAACTGCGCCGTTTGTCCGGCCAATTCTTCCATCGCCTCGCGTCCCGTGCCCGACACCGCTTGATAGGTGGACACGATAATGCTTTGAATACCCACGGCATCGTAAATCGGCTTTAAGGCCACCAGCATCTGAATGGTCGAGCAATTGGGATTAGCGATGATATTGCGCGCCCGATAGTCAGCAATGCGTTCGGGATTGACTTCCGGCACCACTAAGGGAATATCGTCGTCATAGCGAAATTGTGAGGTGTTATCAATGACTAAGCAGCCCGCTTCGGCAGCGCGTGGCGCATACTTGGCCGAGACGCTCGCACCGGCGGAAAATAAGCCAATTTCTACTTGTGAAAAATCAAAGGTTTCCACATCTAAAACCGGCAAGGTTTGCTTGCCAAAACGGACTCTTTTGCCGACTGAACGCTGACTCGCCAAGGCAAAAACTTGATTTACCGGAAAATTTCTTTCAGCCAAAATTTCAAATAGTGCTTCACCAACCGCGCCGGTCGCACCCAATACTGCAACATTTACTGAAGACATATTATTTTTCTTTATTTTTCAAAGTTTTATAAATTAGTGTTATAAATTATTGTTAAGGTTCTCTACCACATCATTGGCCAAGCCGGTCAAGGTCGCTACCTGCGCCAAGGGCATTCCAGTGCGCAAAAGCTCGCGGGCAATGGCTATTTTCGTCTCCAATTCGTCTCCAACACGCCTTCGGCATGGCCTTCGGCTTTCGCCTTTTCTTAAGAAAACGTTAAGCGCGTGGCTTCGTCGTGCAAATTGCCAGGTGGCAGCTTCAACACAAAATTTTGCGCAAGGCCGCAACCACCGCCTCGCCCATGGCCTGACAACCCACGGCTTCGCCGCCTTCGGCAATATCGGCAGTACGGAAACCCGCCGCCAAGACCTCGGCTATTGCCTGCTCCAAAGCCAAAGCTGAAGTCTTGCCAAAATCAGTATGTTGTCCACTATGACGCAACAACATCGCCAAGGATAACAACATCGCCAAGGGATTGGCCTTATCTTGACCGGCAATATCCGGTGCCGAGCCATGAATCGGTTCATATAAACCTTTACCTTCGGCATTCAACGCCGCAGAGGGCAGCATGCCAATGGAGCCGGTCAACATCGCGGCTTGGTCGGATAAAATATCGCCAAATAAATTATCAGTCAGCAGGACATCAAACTGTTTCGGTGCGCGGACGAGCTGCATGGCAGCGTTGTCCACGTACATATGCGACAAAGTTACCTCGGGATAGCGCTTGCCCACCGTCGTGACCACTTCCCGCCATAATTCAGACGTTTCCAAGACATTGGCCTTATCCACCGAACACAGGCGTTTTTGTCGTTGTTGCGCCAAACGAAAAGCCACCTCAGCAACGCGGACAATTTCGCTTTCCCGATAATGCAAGGTGTTAAAACCTTCGCGCTCATGAACAGAAGCCAGGCTCACTTCACGGATGCCTCGCGGTTGACCAAAATAAATGCCACCGGTTAATTCGCGCACAATCAGCAAATCCAGGTCTGCCACCACCTCTTTTTTCAAGGCAGAGGCATTGGCCAACATCGGCAATAACCGCGCTGGCCGCAAATTGGCAAACACGGCCATGGCCTGCCGCAAGGCCAACAAACCGCGTTCGGGACGCAAAGGTCTTGGTAAAACATCATATTGTGGCGCACCGACCGCCGCCAACAACACCGCATCCGCAGCTTGCACAGCGCTTTGTGTAGTTTCAGGAAAAGGCGAACCTTCGGCATCTACCGCCGCACCGCCAATGGCCGCTGATTGCCATTCTATAGCCAACCCGTTATTTTTAAGCAAAATCAAGACTTTTTCCGCCTGGGCCATGATTTCCGGCCCAATGCCATCACCTGGCAATAAAACAATTCGTAAACTCATAAAAAATCCAAAAAATGAAGAAAAAATCGGCGCTAGCAAAAAGAAATGCAAGCGCCTGGGCACTTGCATCCGGGAAAAGTTTGCAACCAACAACGTTTAGAGCCAAGGAAAACGTTTTTTCCGTTCCTGCTCAAAGGCTTGTATTTTATCTTTATGCTCTAAAATCAAGCTAATATCATCCCGACCATGCAGCAGTCTATCCTTACGCTCGGCCTCGATAGCAAAAGTAGTCTCCCAGGCATCCAGATGCAGCCGCTGTGATGCTAAGTCAATATGCAAAATTGACGAAGGTTTTTCGGTCAAATAATGAAATAAAAAATCAATCTCGGCCTCAGGCAAAACAATCAATAACAGATTATTTTTGAAAGCATTGCTAAAAAAGATTTCGGCAAAACTTTTGGCAAGCACCGCCTGAAAACCAAAATCGCGCAACGCCCACACCGCATGTTCGCGGGAAGAACCACAGCCAAAATTTTCTTCGGCCAGCAAAATTTTTGCTTGCGCATACAGCGGATTATTGAGAACAAAATCAGGATTTTTCCGCCGACTCGACACCGGCGTATCTAAATCGCCGGGGTCTAAATAGCGCCAATCGTCAAATAAAAAGTCCGCAAAACCCGTCCGACGAATAGACTTGAGATATTGCTTGGGAATAATCGCATCGGTATCCACATGCGAACGCAGCAGCGGCATCACGATGCTTGCAATTTTTTCTAATGACATCAAAGTTTTCCTTATTTCACACTGTCCATGGCTGGACTCGCTAGCGGTGGGGTTTCAGCCGGTAGCGTTGCCGGCGGATAGACCAAATCTATTTCGCTCTCCTCCAGAATTTCCGGCGACGGCGGTGTGGTGCGGGCATAGTCCGCAGTTTTTTCCAAGGCTTCACCGGCTTTTTGCACATCCCGACCAACACCGGCTACGGTATTGCAACCACTCAACAGCAAAAAGCCAAAGCACAACAGCAACCATAACAAGTTTTTCATCGCCTTTTCTCCACTTTAAGCAAAAAAATCCGCAGCTAATCGGCAACTTTTTCCAAAGCTTCGCCAGTTTTTTGTATATCGCGACCGACCCCGGCCACGGTATTGCAGGCACTCACCGTCAGAAGCGTGAGCATGGTCATCACAATCCATAAGACTTTCATAAATACTTTCATAGATTTCTCCTTTTATGTTCAGAAAAGAGTTTAACAACAGCTGCTAACAACTACTAAAAAACTTTAACTAATACCGGCAAACTGTTGACTATAAACCACATTTAGAGACACGCAACCGCTTTAATAAAAATCGCGGACATCGGTTAAATGGCCAGTGATAGCAGCAGCGGCAGCCATAATCGGACTCAATAAATGTGTACGACCGCCTTGTCCTTGGCGGCCTTCAAAATTGCGATTCGAGGTCGAGGCGCAGCGCTCGCCAGGCGCAAGCCGGTCTTCATTCATGCCCAAACACATCGAACAGCCCGGTTGCCGCCATTCCAATCCGGCTGCGACAAAAATCTCGGCCAAACCTTCGGCTTCAGCTTGCAAGCGCACCTGACCGGAGCCTGGCACCACCAAGGCTTGCTTGATCGTGGACGCAATACGTCTGCCTTTGAGCAAAGCCGCCGCTGCTCGTAAATCTTCAATACGCGCATTGGTACAGGAACCGATAAAGACTTTATCAATGGCGATCTTCGTCAGCGGTGTTCCTGGCGTTAAATTCATATATTGCAAGGCTTTTTTCCAGCTTTCGGCTTGATTGGCATCCAAAGCCTGCGCCGGGTCTGGCACCAAGCCTGTGATCGGCAAGGTCATTTCTGGTGAGGTTCCCCAGGAGACGTGCGGTGCGATAGCTTCGGCTTTAAAGTGATGAATTTTATCGAAAATTGCAGCATCATCACTGTGTAAAGTTTGCCAATAACCCAAAGCGGCATCCCAATCCGCGCCGCTCGGCGCTTGCGGACGACCTTGCAAATAGGCGGCGGTGGTCGCATCAAAGGCCACCAAACCCGCCCGCGCTCCGGCCTCGATGCTCATATTGCATAGGGTCATCCGGCCTTCCATGGATAATTTTTCTATGGTCGAACCGGCATATTCCACAGCATAACCATTGCCGCCATTCGTTCCTATCTGACTGATAATATACAAAATAATATCTTTCGCGCTCACGCCAGTGGCCAGATCGCCGTCCACACGAATCTGCATATTTTTGGCTTTTTTCTGCCATAAACACTGCGTGGCCAGCACTTGTTCCACTTCCGAGGTGCCGATGCCAAAGGCCAAAGCAGCAAAAGCGCCGTGCGTTGAGGTGTGCGAGTCGCCACAGACCAAAGTGGTGCCGGGCAAGGTAAAGCCTTGTTCGGGGCCAATCACATGGACAATGCCTTGATTTTCATGCTGCATTGGGAAAAATTTTAGGTCAAATTCCTGTACATTGGCGACCAAAGTGTCCACCTGTAAGCGCGAGAGCGGCTCGGCGATACCAGCCTCCCGATTCGCCGTCGGCACATTGTGATCCGGCACTGCCAAAATCCGCTGTTTATCCCACACTGGCCGCTTGGCCAAACGTAAGCCATCAAAGGCTTGCGGCGAGGTCACTTCGTGAATCAAATGGCGGTCAATGTAAAGCAAAGCCGTTTCGCCGACGCCAAAAACGCAATGCGCGGCAAATAATTTATCGTACAGAGTTTGTTGCATGGTTACTTTCCGCTGAAGATGAAAAAGCTGAGTAAGGAGCAGCTATCGCTGCAAAGGCTTGGCCGAGTGGCTGTAACAGCCATAAGGCGATCAGCGCAAACAGCGCCGAAAACCAATAAATCGCGGCTGTAAAACCTTGCTGCCAAAAAAAACCGGCAAGAATACTGCCAACGGCTATACCTAAGCCATAGCCCAAGCTCGAATATAAACCTTGGCCGCGCAAACGCGCACCATCAGTAAATAAGCGTTGCACCAAGGCAATGGCAGCAGTGTGAAACAGGCCATAGCTTACAGCGTGAAAAAATTGTACCGCGATAACCACCGGCCAATGTTGTGGAAAAGCGGCGAGTAAAGTCCAACGCAAGGCGGTCAAAGCCGCAGCCCATTGCATTAAACGCAGCAAGTTTTGTCCTGGTAAAAAACGTGGCAACAGCCAAAACAGCACAATTTCCACCAATACACCCAATGCCCAGAGCATCCCAATGCTTATGGCGTTATAGTTTTGTTTTTCCAAATATAAACTATAAAAACTATAATAGGCACCGTGGCTGCCTTGTAAAAAAATCACCGCCAGAAAAAAGGCAATGATACCCGGCTGCTGCCAAGCGCGCTGCCAAGATTCTTTTGGCGAACATTGCACCGCCGCCGCCTGTGGTAAAAAAAACAAACTCGCTGCCAACAGTAAAAATATCGGCAAAGCCAGCCACGGCAACCAGGCCAAAGGTTGGCTGTGAAAAAACCAGCCGCCGAGACTGACCGCGACAATAAAACCCAGCGAGCCAAAAAGCCGTACCCGCGAATAATGACTACTGCCAACGCTTTGGAAAACAATTACTTCCATCTGTGGCAAGAGCGCATTCCAAAAAAAACTGAAGACAAAAATCACCGCCAGCAACGGCCAAAAACCCTGCACCCAGGGCAAAACGGCAAAGGCCAACACCGCCGCCCAAGCACCCAGATGCAAAAACCATGACCAACGCGATACCGGCGTATGATCCAAGCAATAGCCCCAAAAATTCGGCGCAATGACTTTGGTCAAGGATAACAAGCCGGTTAAAAAACCAATAGCCAAGCCGGTATAACCCAAGGCTTCCAGATACGGCCCCAAATAAGGGATCAAGATGCCGAGCAAAGCGAAATAAAAGAAATACACTGGCATCAGTCGCCAGTAGGTCAAAATATGCATAGTGGTTGGTTTTGTTGCTTGTTTTTTTAAGAGCGTTTTCAAAAAAGGACGACCTGACGGGAAAGACCTGCTAAAAGCGCCGACAAGCATAGCGCAAATTGCGAGGCACAGTACGGCACCCCAATGAAAATCAATGGGTTATTTTTTGATTGCTTTGCTACCGTCAGCGCTAAAAATTCTCAAGGCAGAGGTATAAAAATAAATGTGGCGGCATGGACAGCAAAGCCCCGCTCAGTTGCAAACCAATAGCCTTATCAAGCCAGAGGCATCGGAAGCCACTTTCATAAAATACTCGCTTTTTGCCGCGCTTATGATTATTTTTCAGCCGTTTTTCTCTCTAAAAATAACCAAGCAGCCTAAACTTGATAAAAATAAGCGGCGAGAAACCAATAAAAAGCTAAAAAGTTAGAACAACGTCAGTAGTCCTAAAAAACTAAGGCAGTCGCGCAGCCGTTGTCGCGCCGTACGCAGGCATACTCGCCAAAAACTTCAATAACTTCAAGCAAGCGCCGTGAGAAAGTGAAAAATGAACAAAGTGCATTGGTTATTCTTGAGTCTCGCTTTTGCGGCTGGATTATTAGCGATGGAAACCGCAGCAGTTTTACCAAGTTGGTCAATGCTTATCAGCATCGCAAGCCTTGGCCTGTTGCTGTGGTTAATCGCTTGGCCTTTTTGGACGCACCACCGTCTGCGAGGCAGTCTGGTCAGTCGTTTTTTGACGGTTTTTTTCTTTATCTTGGCTTTTTTTATCACAGGTCTTGTCTGGGGGAAGTGGCAAGGAGAAAACGCCTTAACTTATTCCTTTCAAAGTCAATGGCTTAAACAAGATATTTTATTGACCGGGCGCATTATCAGCAGCATTGAAAAGGACGAAAAGGGACTCTCCTTTCGCCTCCAAGTGGATAAAAGTCACTGGCAAAACCACGACATCCCACTGCGTGGCGCGATGCAATTGCGTTTTTATGACAGCAAATATCAAAAAGCGCCAGATGTACAGGTTGGACAACAACTGCAAGTGCTGGCGCGCTTAAAACCGCCGTACAGTCCGTTAAATCCGGGGGGAATGGATTGGGAAGGCTATTACTGGCGGGAAGGTATTGTGGCCACGGGTTATATTCGGGAGTGGCGGCAGCTCGGTGCGGTGTCGCCGTCGTGGTTGACCTTGCGTCATGCTTTGGCAGCGGCGATGCGCGATAGCATTGGCGAAAGCGGCGGCAGCGCCGTGGTGCAGGCGGTCAGCGTCGGTTTACGCAGCGCTTTTGACCAAGACCTTTGGCAAACTTTTGCCGCCACTGGCACCAGTCATCTGCTGGCGATTTCCGGTCTGCATATCAGTTTGGTGGCCGGTTTGCTGTTTGCGCTGTTTTTGGCCTTTGGTCGCCTGTGGCCAAGTTTGGGTTTATGGTTGCCGCTGTCGCTTATCGCCTTGTTACCAGCATTTATGGCCGCAGTTTTTTATAGTGCGCTCGCCGGTTTTGCCTTGCCGACGCAACGTGCGCTATTGATTTTATTGGCGATTTTTTTACTGCGCTTCTGGCGACGACCACTGCAACCCTGGCGCAGTTTGGCGCTGGCTTTGCTGATTATTTTATTTTTGCAACCCAAAAGCGTGTTAAGTCCGAGTCTTTGGCTCTCCTTTGCCGCCGTCGCCGCGATTGTTTATTTTTTTATGGGACGACGCGAGGCTTTAGCGTGGTGGCAGCAATTATTATTGCTGCAACTTTGGTTGAGCATCTTTATGATTCCTTGGACATTATTGTTTTTCAATCAAGCCTCGCTGATTTCGCCGCTGGCCAATCTCATCGCCATCCCCTGGGTGAGTTTTAGCATCGTGCCCTTGGCCTTGCTTGGCGTGGCGCTTTGGCCGTTTTCGGAAACCTTGGCGGCTTGGTTGTGGCAACTGTCGGCCTATCTGGCGGATTTTCTGCTGTTATTTTTAGATTTTTTAGCCAATCTGCCCTGGGCAGCGCTACCTCTCGGTGCCCGACCATGGCCGTTATTATGGTTGGGTGTGGTTTTGACCTTGTGGCTTTTTGCGCCCCGCGCCTGGCCAGGAAAATTGCCGGCACTGTTCAGCCTGCTATTGATAGTCAGTTGGCCAGCACCACGACCCGCCGCGGGCGAAGTGTGGCTGACGGTGGTGGATGTCGGTCAGGGTTTAAGCGTGCTTATGCAAACGCAGCACAAAAATTTATTATTTGACACCGGCAAAAAAGGCCAAGGTGAACAAAGCATTATCCCAACTTTACGCACCTTTGGCATACACAAATTATCCATGTTGATGATTTCGCATGACGACAGCGACCACAGCGGCAGTGCCGTGGAATTATTACAACATATTCCAACGGAAAAAATTCTAGCCGGACAACCCAAACCCTTGATCGAAACACTAACTAATTCTTTAGAAAGTAAAAAAACTAAGACACCAACACCAGAAGCCTGCCTCGCCGGTCAAAGCTGGGATTGGGATGCGGTGCGCTTTGAAATTTTGCATCCGCAAGAAAACCGCCGCTATGCCAATGACAACGCGCATTCCTGCGTGCTGCTCGTGACCACCGCCACAGGCGAGAAAATTTTACTGACCGGCGACATCGGCCACCGCGAAGAATTTTCGGTGCTGCGGCAAGCCGCAACCCGGCAACTCTCCCTTGGGCAAGGCATTGTGATTGCCGGACACCACGGCAGCAAACATTCGTCAAGTCAAGCCTTTATCGAAGCAATCAACGCTGAACAGGTGGTATTTACCGCGGGTTTTGCCAATAGTTACGGGCATCCCGATGCGCAAGTAGTCGCGAATTTTCAAGCCGCTGGCGCAACCCCGTGGTTAAGCGCTGAACATGGCGCAATTCAGTTTCATGTAAATGGAAAAAAGCCAATGAAAATAAAAAGTTGGCGACAAAGGCAACAGCGCTATTGGCGGTTTTCACAACGAGAAAATAGCCGGCAATAGCTGTAGGGGCCAAGTCGGCTGCCAGCGCCACGCCACACTCGCTAACAGAATGCAGTAAAACACAGGCCATAAAAAAGGCTGCCGAAGCAGCCTTAACTTTTCAAGTTGATCATCAATACGTTGTCAATCTTTTGGCTTTAGATGACACCGTATTGCTTAAATAAGGGTAAAGAGTCGCTGATATTTTCATGCAAGCCAATTTTGCGTGGCGATAAGCCCATGGCCAAGCCTAAAAGCTGCGTGAAATAAACAACTTTGACGCTGGTTTTAATGCCAAATTCGGTTTCGGCACGCACTTGGTGCATCTCTAAACCGGAATGACAGGTTGGGCATTCGGTGGCAATCACTTCGGCACCGGAATCCTCGGCAGCTTGCAATAAGTTTAAGACTAACTGCGTGGAGGTATCAGCATCCGACAAAGTGTGTGCGCCACCGCAACAAGCGGTTTTCAAAGGATAATCCACGTTTACCGCACCGGCGGCAGACAATAAATCATCCATAAAATGCGGTTTGTAAGTGGATTCCGATTCCGGGCCTTGATCTTTTTCCGGGAAAATCTGCCGAGGACGGGTGTACATACAGCCATAATAATTCGCCACTTTGATGCCTTTGAGGTCTTTTTTGAGTTTGGCTTTAATGCCTTCCGGGCCTAACTCTTCCATCAACCATTCCAATAAATGCAAGGTGCGCACATCGCTTTGATAAACCGGATCATCGGCTTTTTGTGCCAGTTCATGCACGGTTTTTAAGGCATCGTCCGAAGTGGCTAATTCGTATTCGGCTTTTTTCAAATTGTGATAACAGCCGTTGCAAGGTGCCATCACTGTTTTGTAACCCATGCGCTCGCTGGCTAAGGCCATGACGCGAGAAGATAAATAGGTTTGTAACATCGGATGGACGTTTTTCACTTCCATCGCGCCGCAGCAGTTGTAATCGCGGATGTTTTCCATCTCCAAACCCAAAGCCTGTACCAAGGCGCGGGTGGAACGGTCGTAAGGTCCGCCGGTGCCTTCTAAGGCACAGCCGGGGTAATAGGCAACTTTAGCCATGTGCAGCCTCCTTTTGTTCTTTGACGTATTGCGCTAAGACTTCGCCGGTTTTGCCCCAGCCTTTGCTGCGCGGGGTAAAGACAAAATTCCAACCGATACGTAAACCGTGCATGACGGGCAAGTATTTCATCATGCGTAAGCCCATTTTGACCAACCAGGTTTGTATCAATGGCTGTTTGGTTTTGATTAAAAAGTGTTGTAAAACATGAATATCTTCAATGCGGCCAGTTTTATAGACTTGATGCCAAAACTCTTCATCAAACACCGTCGAACGCGAGGGTTCGGTAATGCCTTCATCTTCCAACCAATGCGCTAAGGCTTTCATGACACCTTCGGGACGAACATCTTTCGGACAGATATTAGTGCATTTATTGCAGGACACGCATTGCCAGATAATGTCTTTGTCTTTGATGATCTCTTCTTTTAAGCCCAAACGGGTTAAATAAATCCAATAACGCGGGTTAAACTGCACGTTTTGCGCATACATGGTGCAAGAGTTGGTGCAGGAACCACATTGCCAGCAACGATGTACGTTAGCAGCGCTTTCATATTTTTGGATTTCGCTTTCAAAATCATCATCATAATCGGTTAAGGTGCGAGGCTTGATCATGGTATTCCAATGACCAGAGACATCCACTCCATCCACCACAAGTTTGTCATGCTCAAGCAAACGCTCGGCTTCAATTAAGGATTTTTCATGGATTGCCATGATTTAATTCACTCCACAAGAAGTAGTTAATGGATAGCGTCGGAAGGATCAACATCGCCTAAGCGTGACTTGCCTTCAGGACGGGCAAAACCTATGCCCAAAAGTCGTAACGGCATATCTAAGGGATGGTTTTTACTGCCAAATTCAGCCTGTGCCATGCCTAAAGACATGGACATGGAATAGGAATACTCAGCATAAGCGTGCGCTAATAACAAATCCACCAAAAACGATACATCGCGATAGTAACCTTCCGCATTGAACTGCTCCGCCAACCAAATGCGAACTGCTTCAAAGGTTTCTGGACGCATATCAAAGGGAATTTTATTTAAGGCATCGCCATGCTTGACAAACTCGCGCATCGCGCCGCTTTGGGTATTGGCATCCCAAACCCAGTGGGTCAGCAAAGGATATTGATCTGGCGAAGAAAAATGTAAGATTTCTGCCGCCATATCGTCCAAACCTCGGCGCAAGCGCCAAGCGGTTTTGTCTTTTTTTCCGGGTGTCGGCAGTAAACTAGCGAAATTATTTAAGCGCTCGGCTAACGCCGCTTGACCAAAACGCAAGTCTTGAATGGCCGAAGCCAAAACAGAAAAACCAATGTTTTTTAAAAGGTCAGGAAATTTTTTTCTGACCGAAAACATTGTCTCTACCGCCACTTGCAAGGTTGCCTCGGATAAAGTCGAAACAACCGTTTCGCTAAAGGTTAAGGCAAAAAGCGCTTGCTTTTTTTGTAGGGATTCTAAAATCGTTTCTAGCGGCAAATTTTCTTCCGCACAGGCCGCCAGAATCGCCCGCCATTTCTTTTGAAAAACAGCGGGATCAAGCGGCACAGGTAAAGTCGCAGGTGCTAAGGCATCCCGCGCTGTCTTAACTTGCTTTCCGAACCAAAGCATGGAGTTCGGCTACTGCACGAATGGCAGCGGCATGACCTTGGGAAATGGAATCATCAATGGTTTCAGGACCATAACAAGCACCAGCCGCAAAAATACCGCGACGGGTGGTGCCACAGGTGTTGGTGTAATGCTCAGCGCGATCAATAAAACCATGTTTTTCAAGACCAACACCAAAAACACGAGAGATTTCTGGATTTTCTTCATTGGGATCCATACCAATGGCATGAACCACTAAGTCAAATGGGATCACGATGGGGCGTTTGACCAAGGTATCTTCGCCTTTGACCAATAAACGGCCATCGCCGGAAGTGGTGACTTCAGCAATCCGCGCTTTGACAAATTTGGTTTTAAATTCTTCTTGGGATTTCCAATAAAATTTATCTTCATACAAGCCAAAAGTGCGGATGTCCATATAATAAATGAACACATCGGTTGTCGGGGACAACTCTTTGATTTCCATCGCCAAGTTAGCAGAAACTGTACAGCAAATTTTTGAGCACCATTCCCGACCAATTTGCCGATCCCGTGAGCCCACGCAAAGCAAAATCGCTACGCGCTGGGGAATACGGCCATCAGAAGGACAGCGAATTTGTCCGGCAACCACCATTTGTTCCATTTGCGTGGTGGTTAAAACATCTTCGTAAGTACCAAAGCCCCATTCGGGTTTATTGATGGAATCGAAATGGGTAAAACCGGTTGCTAAAACTACGGCACCAGCATTGACAGTTTGACCATTGCTCAAATGTGCAGTGAAATTACCCACTTCGCCTTCTAACTTAGTGACTTTGGTGGACTTATGAATGGCAACCGCCTCGCCGCGATTTTCAACACGGCTGACCATACGACCAATGGCATCACTTGCCCATTCGCCGGATGGCACGAGTTTACCGTAACCAGAAAGAATCGGCGTGCCACCTAAAACATCGGCTTTTTCAACGATAGTGGCTTTGAAACCGGCATCAGCAACACTCGCTGCGGCAGAAAGACCGGCAGGACCTGCGCCAACAATCAATACATTATCTTGCATAATTAACGAACTCCATAAGCTAATTCAGGGTTATAAAGATATTCAATATTGCCAGCTTCCACTTGTTTGAGATATTCCTGGAAGTCTTTTTTAGCTTTATCCCAAGAAATACCCATTTTTTCAACCAAGTCTTCACAAGGAGAAGCATGCCATTGTAATTGAACAATTTTGAACGGATCAGCACCACAGGCTAAAGCGGCAAATTGTATTTCAGCGATGATTGGTAATTGGAAATCTTTGCCATGTGCTTTACCAATCCATTGATTTTTATCCATAGTGGTGACACAGCCGGTGTCATTGGCCAGCATCACATCCGCTTGCGCTTCCTGACGCGCAACTTTAATTTTGCGATCCATGGTGAAGGAACGGGTAAATTCGCGCTCGGAAATAATATGCCGGAAACCAAAGCCACAGCAGTCATACCAAGTTGAATAATCAATGACTTGTGCGCCAAGAGCTTGCGCAACGCCAGTGATGATCGCCGTGCGATTGCCGCCTAAAATATCAGAATCATAGACTGCATCTTCATGCACCATTTTGTAATAGTGGCAGGCAACGTGGGTAGTGGTGCGAATATTTGAAACATCAATGGTTTGCAATTCAGAAGCAATGCGGTGCCGCATCACATGCACCCATTCAGAATAATGAATGACTTCTTCTGGAATCACCAATTTGCCATCCACTAAACGGCCAAGTTTGCCTAAGATTTTTTTGACTTTCTCACGCAATTCTGCGGATTCAATCAAATACTTACGGATTTCTTTGTAGTTACCAAAAGAAGTGCCGCAATGTACCAAGGGGAAAAAATGGCCAGGTTCAAAACCATATTGGTTGCCAGAAACATAGGCTTGGTGGAAGTTACGCAAAAATACCGCCGCCAAAGACTCAACGTTACCAATACCTGAACCATGATAATTCCAAGCAGTACAAGAGGTTTGATCGGTTTCATCCAAATAATCTTTACCGGGAACAAAACCAAATTTGTTCATAACCCACAGCAAAGAGGCTGGATAACCAGGAATATTACCGCATTGACCGCAAGATTTATGGTGCCACAACTGCTTAGTTGGTACCCGTTTTTGCCAGCCAAATAAGGTATTTACCAGCATAGGCTCATGCTGATCGCCAATGCGATGCACAATGATTTCGCCTTCTTTTTCCAATTCCCACATGTGTTCGCGCACATCGTCCATACGATCACCGAGATCAATGGTGCGACGATCCACATGTTTGCGTACCCATTCGGTCGCTTGCACAGCTTGTTCTTTCGATAAATCTGTGGTTTGGAAAAAAGAACCGTGGCCAGCAATACCTTGACCATCGGTGTTGTGGAAGCCGGGCTTCATGGCACCAGCACCAGCACCACTTGCGCTCATATTGTGATTACCTGGGGTATATTCATTGCTCATAAACATGTCCTCCTACAAAAAAGTTAAAGGGAAGGGTGAAACAATCAATCTTCTTGCGATTCAAGCCAATCTTCGTAATCTTCGCGTTTTTCGTCAATAAAGTCTTCAATTACATCGAAAAGGTTTTCGTCCATCATTTCCAAAGAACGCAAAACGCCGGTCATCTCCCAAATGGTGTACATTTCGATGGAGGTTTTCAAAGAAACTTCCCAAGCAGTTTCAACGGTTTGCAAGGTTTTAACAGGAATCGCTTTCCGCAAAATCTTCAAATCGCCTTCCACTTTTTGAATATTTGGACCCCAATCCGGGAAGTGATCCGGCTGAATCATATCCGGGGAAAGCTGGTTGCCAGTGGTGATCAATTTCAACATCACGCGACCGAAAGGACGTAATACATCTTTGGCCGATTGCATTTCGTGCTTGATCGCCACTTCGCGCATGATCGCCACGAGTCCACCCGGAGAATTTTTGAAGGGACAACGCGCTGCACAGGTCATACATTGCGCACAGGCCCAGATTTTTTCCTGCATCGCGTCATAGATTTGCTCGACGTTTTCCGTCCAGAGCAGTTGCACAATTTCGCGCGGACTGTAATCGTAGAATTGTGCCGAAGGACAAGTCGCCGTACAAATTCCGCAGTTAAGACAGCCATTTAACTCATGATCATAGCGAAAGTCGCTACGAATATCATTAAATACTTCCTGCATTTCAGCGTAAGTCGCCATGGTGTAATTCCCCAAAAGTAAAACAAAGACCTAGTGTTTTAGTCAGGTTTTATCTGAAAAAAAGTAATAGATCTTTCGATCTATTACTTTTATATTATTATTGTGTTAGACGTAGAGACAAATATCCGCGTTGCCCGCGAACTCAAAGAAGGAAGACGCGCCGGCGTATTCGATGCCATCAATAAAATCTTTTGGATTCATATCAAAAAGATCAACCGTCATCTGGCAGGCAATCATTTTTACCTCAGCTTCTACGCAAAGATCACGCAACTCTTCTAAAGATGCAACCCCTTTTTTCTTCATCTTCTGCTTCATCATGCTGGTCATCAACGGCTGCATCCCAGGCAGTGCTTGCACCAATACCGGCATTGGAATGGGCATAGGCATACCAGGATTACCCAAGGAAGAAACCTGTAAATTCATTTTTTTCTTGAGCAACTGCAAACCATAAAAAGTAAAAAACACTTGCGTATCATAGCCTAAAGCCGCAGCCGTAGAAGCCAAAATAAATGGCGGATAACCCCAATCGAGTGTACCCTTGGTCGCGATAATTGCTAAGGATTTAGACATGGTTGCTTACCTATAGATAAAGTTGTGAGAAATAGTAGATTAGGATTTTTTCAATAAAAAGAAAAATTTATTACCTTCTTGACGGGATTCCAACAACTCATTGCCAGTCTGTTGTGCAAAGGCTTGGAAATCTTTTACTGCGCCTGGGTCAGTCGCGATAATATGCAGCACTTGGCCAGAAGCCATGTCTTGCAGTTGTTTTTTGGTTTTTACGATAGGCAGTGGACAATTCATACCAGAAGCATCAAATTCTTTATCAAAGCTCATAAAATCAATCCTCAAAGAAAAGTAAAAATAAAAAATAATTATAAAAACAAATAACTTTTTCAGAAACCACCAAAAAACTTGGCAACGTAGTCTAGGACAAGGCAAGCACAATGACAAAGCAAGGTTTCTGATAAAAAATAAGCAAAACTAATAAACTAAGAAATTATCGTCGCGGGCAGTTCAATGACCAGGCGCAATCGGCAAGCCTTGCCGCGCCCAATCAATAATACCGCCGCGCAGATTCACGATTTTTTCAAAACCAGCATTTAACAAAAACATACAGGCTTGCGCCGAACGTGCGCCGCTACGACAGTACAAGATGATTTCCCGATCTTTTGGCAAAGACGCATATTGAAGCGGCAAAATATGCAGCGGCAACAACTGGCTGCCGGCAATAATGCCTTGCTGGGTCTCATTGGGTGCGCGGACATCCACCAAAAGCGGCGCTTCTGGCTGTTGCAGACGCTTAGCCAACTCCAAAGCATTGATTTCTTGAAAAGCAATCATAGGTAACCGAAAGAAAAATAAGTTAAACGGTATTGTATTTAAGTCGCGTATAGCTACCATAAAGGCTTGAAGCTGTCCAGAAAGTAACGATATTCGCAAGGGCAACAAACCTGCTGAAGCCGCCTGCAAGGCAGATTTTACCGACAAAAAGGCAAGCCGCTGCCCTCTATAAAAAGATGCCATCCGCAAGACTACTGGACAAACTTCCCTCGAAAGACGCAAAATAATCTTCTTTCCTAACCGCTCTTAAAAAACCATGCAAAAACAAGACTTTCAAGAACATCATCGTTATACCGTGGCTTTGCGTGACGAAAATGGCAAAGCCCGTCCCGTCAATTTTTATGTCTATAAACTTTTTGCCGATGACATGATCATCCGTCGCACCGATAAAGAAGGAATGATCTATAAAATTAAATACGATGACGTATTAAAAATTGTCAAAACTCAACCTGTTGAAAAAAATAATATTTACACGCTACCAGCAGCGGTTTTAGATGCCAAGACCTGGAAAAGCCGCAGCAGCATGGAAGCCTACAGCTCCTCGCCACATCTAGGTAAATAATTTTTTTTGATTTTTTCCTACGGCTGCCTTCAACGCCTTGTCTTGGCAGCCGTTTTTGTTTTGGGGGTTTTTGATGCAGCCGCCTTCAGTTTTTTTTCATGTTCTTTATGGCATCCGCCACAGCCTGTTGTTTTTTCTTATTTTTCTTTTTAGCACTAGCGAAAGTTATCAACTACCAGATTTAGGCGGCAGCCAAGCCGAGGCGAGCCAAGCACAAACGCTGATCCGCACTTGGGAAGAAAAAAATCTCCTGCTTACCGACCCGTTATTACTGCATTATCTTGAAGCGCTAAAGCAACGCCTGGCCAGCAACAGTCAATGGCCGCGCACCTGGCAAAGCCGCTTGGTTATGGTCAATGACGACAGTATCAACGCCTTTGCCGCTGACGGTCAGGTGATCGGCATCAATCGTGGTTTATTGTTAGCGGTTGATTATGAAGCAGAATTAGCAGCAGTTTTAGCACACGAAATGGCGCACCTTCATTTGGCGCATCTGGAACGCCTTCAGGACGGGCAAAGCACCACGCCACTTATCCTCGTGGCTTTGGTCGCGGCAACTTTATTGGCCAACAATGCCGAAGCCAGCCAAGCCGCCTTGGCCTCGGGTTTTGCTGGACTGGCGCAACAACAAGTTGGCCAGATTCGTAGTTTTGAACGCGAAGCCGACAGTATCGGTTTACAAATTCTCACCACTGCCGGCTTTCCCGCTGAAGGTATGGCTAGTTTTTTTGACAAGATGCTGAAAATGCAGCAAGAAAATCCCAATCTTGCCTATTTGCGCACCCACCCGCTCAGCAGCGAACGCCTAGCCAATGTCGCCAATCGAGCAGCACCTTTCAAAAATGATCTGGAAAACTCCTTAGATTTTTCGCTTTTTCAAGCGCGCCTCTGTGCGAAAAGTCAGCAAAAGACTTGTCAGCAATTACAAGACCGGTTGGCCAAAAATTATTTCCAGGCATTGCAATACCTTGAACAGAAAAAATATCCACAAACCCAGGAAATTTTTGAAAATCTCTTGCAAAGTCAGGTACTACCGCATCTCTGGTGGTATCTGGATTACGGCCAAAGCCTTTTGGCCAGCGGTAACAACGCTTTGGCCTTGGCACAATACGCCCGCGCTTTAGAACTTTATCCAACTGACAAACAAGCATTTTTTTCCTACCTGCGTGCTTTAATAGCAAGTGATGAACTGCGCACAGCACAGCGCTTACTGGAAAAAAACAAACTACGCTTTCATCGGGATGCCGACTTTTATTTTTTACAGGCACAGCTTTATGAAAAACTTGGCCAAACGCTACAACTACATGAAGCACTTGGTGATTTTTATTATCTCGAAGGCATCTCTGCCGAAGCGGCGCACCATTGGCAAAATGCGCAAACTGCCGCCACCCTTGGCATAGACCAAGCGCGTCTGACAGCAAAACTCGCACAACTTGCTGCAGAAAAAGCAGAATAAAAACATTTACTTACAACTGCATAACGGAGTCTGCGGCAGAGCGCCTGTACCGACGTAACACAGCAAGAACGCAAAAATCAACCACTAACCTGACTTAACACCTGCTGAATTTCCGCGTAAGCGCTCTGCCAGGCTGCGGATTTTTGCAGCGTCAGCAAGTCAAAAGCTGCGTTCACTGTTGGTCGTAGCATCTGAATTTTTTCCTGACCAGAAAAAGCACTTCCCAAGGCCTCCAGCGCCCGCATGGCGTTTGGCGGATCGTTACATAACAGCACCAAATCACAGGCTTGTTGCAAACTCAAAAGACAGCGCTCGGCTGGACTGCCGTAACAAGCCGTAGCCGCCATACTTAAATCATCGCTGAAAATCACACCGCGAAAACCCAAATCCTGCCGCAAGGTCTGCCGCCAAAACGGCGAAAAACTGGCAATGTATTTATCGTCAAATTCTTGATATAAAACATGACTTAACATGACAGAGGCATAAAATTGCTTCCCAAGACGAAACGGCAATAAATCGGCATCTAAATCCAGCCGCCGGTCCACCGGCAATTCCAGATGCGAATCCGGCACCACACCGCCGTGACCTGGGAAATGTTTGGCACAGCTTTGCATTCCCGCTTTGGCTAAGCCTCCGGCAAAAATCCGACCCAATTCAGCTACTTGTTGCGGGTCGCTGGCAAAAGCCCGTGAACCGATCACAGCACTCAAGCCATAATCCACATCCAGCACTGGCGCAAAAGTAAAATCCACGCCACAGGCCAAAAGTTCACTGGCCAAAAGCCAAGCCGTTTGCGCCACCACTGTTGTCGCAGCGTTTTGCAGCACAAAATCACCCAACTGCGAAGCGCTAGGTAAAGCCGTAAAACCTTGATCGCGAAAGCGTTGTACCCGACCGCCTTCCTGATCCACAGCGATCAACAATGATGGTTTTCGCAAAGCATGAATCGCTGCGGTCAAGGCCGTTAATTGCTCAGGATTTTGATAATTACGCGCAAATAAAATCACTCCGCCGACTGCTGGATGTAACAGGTATTCCTGCTCTTCGGCAGTCAATTCAAGCCCTTGAATATCAACAAATAAAGCACCTAAAGTTCGCGGCATCACCCTGCCTCATGTTCCAAAAACAACAGTACGGTTGCCAAAACGGCAATGCCTTCGCGTCGTCCCAAGGCACCAAGTTTTTCGGTCGTCGTGGCCTTGATATTGACCCGATGGAGCGGCAACCCCAAGGCTTCGGCAACCGTGGCGGTCATCGCTTGACGATGCGGCGCAATTTTCGGTGTTTCGGCCAGAATGGTAAGATCAACATTGATAATTTTTGCTGATTTTTCTTGCACTTTTTGCAGCACTTCTTTCAATAATTGCCGACTGTCGGCACCTTGATAACGCGGGTCGGTATCGGGGAAGTGCTGACCGATATCGCCCAAAGCCAAAGCGCCTAATAAAGCATCCATCAAGGCATGTAGCAGCACATCGCCATCGGAATGCGCCAGCAACGGCGCATGGGAAGGAATGGCTAAACCGGCGAGCTGCACCGAAGCCTCGGCTTGCGCTGCCGCAAAAGCATGAACATCGAAACCCAAGCCCTGACGTAGGGCAAAAAAATTGTTCATAAGTCTGATTTATAAAAGTTTTTTAGAAATTCTTTAAGGGTTTTTAGAAGTTTTTCAGAGGGTTTTGGGGATTTTTTCAGAAGAAAAATCAGCGCTTTTTTCCACTTTGGCCTGCCAATCTAAAATCGCTTCCGCCAGCACTAAATCTTCTGGATGGGTGATTTTGATATTGTCATGCCGACCCACGACCAACAGCGGTTGTTCCCCATAATGCTCTAGTGCTCCGGCTTCATCGGTGATCGGCAAACCTTGTGCCAAGACTTGGCTAATCGCCTGATATAACTCTGAAAAACGAAATAACTGCGGCGTTTGCGCCCGCCATAGCGGGTCGCGGGGAATGGTGGCGATAATCTGTTGCTGATCATTGCCTTGCTTCACGGTATCGCTCATCGGCAGCGCCAAGATGCCACCGACTGGCTGCAACGGATGCGTTGTCACTTGCTGCCATAAAGCAGCGAGGTCCTGCAAGGTCACGCAGGGTCGCGCTGCATCATGCACCATGACCCAATCTTCAATTTTTCCGTTTTTTTCAAAACTTGCAAAAACATCAGCCTGATTTTCAGCTTTTTGGTTTTTTTCAAAACTTGCAAAAAGTTGATCATGATCGGCGACTTTTTGATTTTTTTCATTACTTTCAAGAGCTTCAGCATGGCTGTCGCTGGCCAACTCACGCGCCAAGCGCAACAATGCCTGATGCACCGACTGGCTGCGGGTTTCACCGCCGGTAACGGTAAAAAGCGGTTTTGCACTGTGAAAAGCCAATTTTTCCCAGTAGTGGTCACCCGGATGCAAGGCCAACACCAAACCATGCACCGGCGGAAAAGCCAAAAGCCGTTCTAAACTGTGTTCGAGAACGGTTTTGCCTTGTAAGCGCAGGTATTGCTTGGGAATTTGACTTTGCATCCGCTGACCTAAACCCGCAGCCGGCACCACCGCCCATAAACGGCGGCGGGTCGAAATGTTGTCGTTCATGGTAGTAGAAATAAGGTTTCACCGGGCTTAATCATGTTCAGCCGCCAGCGTGCCTGTTCTTCAATCACATTGAGGCCATGGCGCAAGTCTAAAATATCGTTTTCAAGACGCTTATTTTCTTGAATAATTTGATCGAGATGCGTTTGTTGCATCACCACTTGCCGTTGAAGTTTATCGCGTTGGCGAAAACCGCTGTCATTGACCCACAAGGCCAATTGCACCCAAGCAATCGCCAAAAGTAAGGTCAGCGTTAAAAATTGTAAAGCCAATTTGCTTAACATGTTTTTAATTTATCTTTAATTTATTCAAAAAGTTACTAAAGGATTTACTAAAAAATTAACGGCGAAATGGCGTAGCGCCAGCATACAAAGCCTTCGGCAATTCGGCTTCAATGCGCAGCAGTTGATTGTATTTGGCGGTGCGTTCGGAGCGAGACAGCGAGCCGGTTTTAATCTGACCGCAGGCGGTGGCCACGGCTAAATCGGCGATAAAGGTGTCTTCGGTTTCGCCAGAACGGTGCGACATCACCGAACGATAATTAGCACTTTCGGCCAAGGCCATCGCTGCTAAAGTTTCGGATAAGGTGCCGATTTGATTGACTTTAATTAAAATCGCATTGGCAATATTTTCGGCAATGCCTTGGCGTAAAATTTCGGTATTGGTGACAAATAAATCATCGCCGACCAATTGCGTCGTGGCACCTAGCTGCTTGGTCAATTGCGCCCAGCCTTGCCAATCGTCTTCGGCCAAACCATCTTCAATAGAAACAATCGGATACTGCTTAACCCAGGCGGCGAGATAATCCACCATCGCCGCGGAAGTCAAGGCTTTGCCTTCAGCAGCGAGCTGATACTGGTCATCGCGGTAAAATTCCGAACTCGCCACATCGAGCGCCAAAGATACTTGTTCGCCAACCTTAAAACCAGCTTTTTCAATGGCTTGTAAAATCAATTCGACGGCGGCAACATTGCTCGGTAAATCCGGCGCAAAACCGCCTTCATCGCCAATAGCGGTGTTTAAGCCTTGTTTTTTCAATAAACTTTTTAAGGTGTGGAAAATTTCCGCGCCATAACGTAAGGCTTCGGCAAAGGTTGGCGCACCATGCGGAACAATCATAAATTCTTGAAAATCAACAGAATTATCAGCATGTGCGCCGCCGTTGATAATGTTCATTAACGGGGTTGGCAACAAAGGCGTTTTGCCTTGCGCCAGATAGACATACAACGGCAATTGCGCCGAAACCGCCGCCGCTCGCGCCGCCGCTAAGGACACGCCCAATAAGGCATTGGCACCCAAACGGGATTTGTTGGCCGTGCCATCAAAAGCCAGCATCGCCGCATCCAAAGCAGCTAAATCCAAAAATTCCTTTCCATTCAACTCTTTAGCTAAATCTTCTTGAATGTGCCGTACCGCTGTCAACACGCCTTTGCCCAAATAACGGCTGGGGTCGCCATCGCGCAATTCCAAGGCTTCGCGCTTGCCGGTGGATGCCCCCGACGGCACTGCCGCCCGTCCCAGGCTGCCATCGTGCAAGGTTACTTCGGCCTCGACAGTGGGATTGCCGCGGGAATCTAAAATTTCTCTGGCGTGAATTTTTTCAATAATCATGATTTTTCTCGATTTTTAGTATTGAAGGAAAGTTTTGTTGAAGTTTAGGAAGGAAAATAAGCGCTTTCTTGCCAAGTCGCCGCTTTACTCACCGCATCAAGCGCTTGCAATTGTGCTAATAAAGTCGCCATTTCGGCAAGCGGCCAGACGGTAGCTGCGTCACTTAAGGCACAACTTGGTTCGGGATGCGTTTCCATAAAAATTCCGGCCACACCGACAGCCACCGCCGCCCGCGCCAATACCGGCACAAATTGCCGCTGGCCGCCGGAAGCCACGCCCGCCGCGCCTGGCAATTGCACCGAATGCGTGGCATCGAACACCACCGGGCAACCAGTTTGCCTAAGCCAAGGAATGCTGCGCATATCGGCAACCAAGTTATTGTAACCAAAAGTAAAACCGCGCTCACAGACCCAAAACGGTTGCGTCCCCACGGCTTGCATTTTATCCACGACGTTTTGCATCTCCCACGGTGCTAAAAATTGGCCTTTTTTGATATTGACCACTTTGCCCTGCGCCGCCACCGCCTGCATGAAATTGGTTTGCCGACACAAAAACGCCGGTGTTTGCAACACATCCACCACGGCAGCCACTTCGGCTAAAGGCGTGTCTTCGTGGACATCGGTCAACACCGGCACCTGTAAGGTGTTGCGGACTTTTTCCAAAATCGCTAAACCAGCCTCCAGTCCCAAACCGCGAAAACTTTTGCCCGAGGAACGATTGGCTTTGTCAAAGGACGATTTATAGATAAAAGGAATGCCTAACTCCCGTGTCATTTCTTGCAAAGCCTGTGCCGTTTCCAAAGCCAAGGCTGCCGACTCAATCACACACGGACCAGCGATTAAAAAAAACGGCGTTGACCGCGCCGTTAACTCCCGAACATCCAGCATAGTTTTCCTTTTTTGCTAACCATTTTTGCTAAAAAACTAAAAATTTCCGATAAAACTTTTGATAAAATTCAACCCTTGGCCACTTAGCTGCCGCGTTTAGCGCTTCAAAAGACTCGGGAAAGTATCGCTCGCATCGCTAACCATTTGCCGGCGTTCCAATAAAGCATCCTCAAGTTTGCGTTTAATTTCAGAAAGTTCAGCAAAATTCGCTTTGGGTAATGCCTGCCAGTGGCCATCGGCCAATTGAATTTCAAGCAACGGCTGCCGTAAGCCATTCATAGCGCCGACAAGCATCAACGCCGCCGCGATAAACGCCAACCAATACACTGTCGTCGCAAAAGCACTCGGCAGCAACAAAAATCCCAGAAGCCAAAGCAAAAACATCCCCGGCTGATGCTTGATGCGTAAACGCACGGCAAAAATCCGCCGCAAAATGTAGGTGGTACCACGCACTTCCAAGCGCCGGTCGGTGATCAACCACGGACTGCGATAATAATAAATCTGTTCCGGCATCGTTTTTCTCCTAATCTCTTCAAAGAATGCAAACGCTATGGACAAACCTATGAACGAACCAATGAATAAAAAACGGCGACCAAAAATAAATAAAGCCCAACAAATGCTTGCTGGACTTCTTTATAGTAGCGAATCGCTTGCCGCTTAGCACGGATTTTTTATCCTTTAACTCTTATTGCTTTGATCATTCTGGCGCAGGATCGGTCTTTGGTTGAAACAAAGCACCTAACACTGGCGAAAAATAGCAGCATAATAACGGGTTATTAGAGATTTTATTTACAGCACTTCAACATCTTCCAACACCGGCCAGCATACCTCGCCATCGTCATCATCTTCAGATGCGAGGAAAGCACTTTTGTGAGGATGCGGAACGCTAGTGGAATGGACAGAAGTTACTTTTTTTCTTGGTTTATCATTGAAATAGGTTTCAATTTTTTCTCTAAGATTATTGAAGACGACGAATAGCCGTTATAGATAATAATCGCGCACATGATTGAAGTTTATTGCTTGCGCGCCTTTTTTTAGTACGGCCAGATAGTAAGTCAAGATCTGTCGTTAGCACGGCTGTTTCGTCTGTTGATATTTCAATGAGAGACGCATCCGTGAGTCCTAGCCGAATAAACTCCTCGCGCTCAGAAGCCTTCCGGCTTGGGACATAGGTTTCTTCTGAGCTTGCGGCAACACTACGAAGCACCTCAAATACATGACTTCTGGCGGGTTCGCCAATATAAGCAGCGAGGTTTGATGTCTCTGTCAAGGTATTCGGTGTCACAAGTACCGCTGACGCAGCCGAAATGATTTTGAGAAGAAGGTCATAGTCCTCAACGGTAAACGCTGTAAGCCTTTTGTGCTTCTCAATGTACCCGCGCGATGCTGTGCCTACAACGAATAGGATCAAAAGATTTGTGTCGAGAAGAATTGGACAAGATTTCAATTCTCTAGCCTACGATTTTTGACCGAAAGCACTTGGCCCGATTGGTTTGATATACGAACCACCTTGTATGCTCGGCGAGGAGGAGTATTGACGGAGGCAAGGGCCGAAAAAGTATTCCGAGACTCATCCCAAGGACGAGAGAATCCGATAGTAACGATCCATTCGTCTGAATCATCTTCATGCTCGACTTCTTCAAGGCCGACGTTTGCCAGGTTTTCGTCGGCGAAAAGGTCAAGGATATGTGTCTTCGCGCGAGCAACTGCTTCCTTTACATTCATTTTACGTCCCCTTTGTATTGTGACACACAACTTATTAGCATCAAGCCAATTTGACTTGATATTCCAGTATATTAAAAAACAAATCAAGCAAGTTTGCTTGGTTATCCAATAGCCTATGCTTTTGTTCCGCTAACATACGATATTAACCTAAAACGCAAGCACATTAACCTGCTATCCCATTTCTCAACTTAACCTGATAACTTGCCTAAGTAACCACGAATACTTGACATGGACTTTTTGCTGCTATCTTTATCTTTAATATTATCTCAATGTAATCAAGCATTTTGATCCTGCTATGCTTCAATTTTCAAAAGTTCAAAACAAAAAATCTATGCTCCAAATTTTTGCCAAAGGCGGAGTAGCCAAATAACTCATTAGAAATTGCATCACCAAGATCAAAATCAGCTAAATTATCAGCATCTTGCAGAGAGGCTTCATATATCTTTTGGCCTTTGGCAATCAGTCCATATCTAAAATCCATAAAACCGTCGTCTGAACAGCCGCCTTCGATAAGATAAGCAGCGCCCCAAAGCTCCCAACGGTAGGCTTTTTCAAAAAAAGCCTCAAAATGCGCTTGATAGGAAGCGATTTCTTCAGGCGTAAGTGCCTTGAGGAGTGCTTTTATTGCTTCTGCTGGGTTTTCAAAATCTTTAACCTTTTCAATCATGTTCCAAAATTTTTGTATATCCATAGTTCCTCCAGATACCTGTTTGAAGCCTACCTCTCGCGCATCTGCACCAACGCCGCACTGATAAAAGCAATAAACAACGGATGACCATCGCGGGGATTCGAGGTAAATTCAGGATGAAACTGACAGGCAATAAACCAAGGATGATCTTTATATTCAATCACTTCTACCAGATTATCATCGGAAACGCCGCTGACCACCAAACCGGCGGCGGTTAAAACCGAAAGATAATGGTCATTGACTTCATAACGATGGCGATGGCGTTCAAAAATCTCGCTTTTTTGATAAATCTCGGCAATGCGAGTACCAGCGGCTAAACGACAACGCTGCGCCCCCAAACGCATAGTACCGCCCAACGGTTCACCGCCGGAACGCTGTTGCCGCCGACCGTCGCGCTCCTGCCATTCCTGCACCAAGGCGACCACCGGCTGCGGGGTTTCGGCCTGAAATTCCGTGCTATGGGCTTGGGGTAAAGCTGCCAAATGGCGGGCACATTCGATCACCGCCATCTGCAACCCCAAACAAATGCCCAAAAAGGGCTTTTTTGCTTCGCGGGCATAACGCACGGCAGCAATTTTACCTTCCACGCCACGCACACCAAAACCGCCCGGCACCAAGATGCCCACCGCCCGCGCTAGCGCCGCTTGCGCGTGTTGAAAAGCCGCCGTTTCGGGTTTTTCGAGTTGTTCGGCATCAATATAAGTGATCTGAATTTTACTTTCGGTATGAAGGCCGGCATGAATCAAGGCTTCATTTAATGATTTATAAGCATCAGTTAATTCAGTGTATTTGCCGACCATAGCGATTTCTAGCGTGTGTTTTGGCGCTTTCAGACGCTGCACCACTTGCTGCCAATCGGCCAGTTGCGCGCGCGGCGCTTTGAAAGCAAATTTTTGTAACACAATGTCATCCAGATGCTGCTCGGAAAACCACAACGGAATTTCATAAATCGACGGCATATCCAAGGCATCAATCACCGCCCCAACCTCGACATTGGTAAACAGCGCGATTTTGCGCCGTTCTTCTTCAGGCAAAGGGTAGATGGAACGACAAAGCAAAACATCCGGCTGAATGCCAATTGAGCGCAATTCCTTGACCGAATGCTGCGTTGGTTTGGTTTTCATCTCGCCGGCTGTGGCCACATAAGGCACTAAGGTTAAATGAATAAACAAGGTTTCGCGGCTACCCAACTCCACACGCAACTGCCGAATCGCCTCTAAAAATGGCAAGGATTCAATATCACCAACCGTGCCACCAATTTCGACAATGGCGATGTCAATTTCATAGCTTTCGGCATAGCGAGTAATCGCGCTTTTAATGGCATCGGTGATATGCGGAATGACTTGCACCGTGCGACCGTTGTAATCGCCATTACGTTCTTTTTCAATGACTTGCCCATAAATGCGACCGGTGGTGTAATTGCTGTTGCGCTGGGTCGGATGCCGTAAAAAACGCTCGTAATGCCCTAAATCTAAATCGGTTTCGGCGCCGTCTTCGGTCACAAACACTTCGCCATGCTGAAAAGGACTCATGGTGCCGGCATCGACATTGAGATAGGGGTCGAGCTTCATCATCCGCAGCCGCAAACCCCGCGCTTGCAACAACGCGCCTAAAGAAGCGGCGGCAATGCCCTTGCCCAAAGACGACACCACGCCGCCGGTGACAAAAATATAGTGCATAATTATCCTTTTTTATCAAAATAGTAAATTTTTCAACCAACAGTTTCTCGCCTTGCGCCTTGCCGCTGCGCCGCAAGATTTTCAATAATTCACCAGCAAAACTTCAGCACAGGATAAAAGCCATGTCACCCGTCGTCATCACCATTGTGTTATTGACCCTAAGCAATCTCTTTATGACCTTTGCTTGGTATGCGCATCTGAAAGCCTTGCCGCAGCCGCCCGGGATCATCGCCGCTTTGCTGAGTTGGGGGATTGCCTTTTTTGAATATCTTTTACATGTGCCGGCCAATCGGATTGGCTATACGGTTTTGAGTGTCAGTGAACTAAAAATCCTGCAAGAAGTGATCACCTTAAGCGTCTTTGTGCCCTTTGCGCTTTTTTATCTGCGCGAGCCGTTAAAATGGGATTATCTCTGGGCGGCGCTCTGTTTGGTGGCCGCGGTGTATTTTATGTTTAGAAGCCGTTTGGCCTAGCGAAAAATTTGCCTGATCGCACAAGTCCCAATTTCAAGCAGAGCTTTCCATGCTCTATTCGCCTATAGATGTCCGCTGTCCTGCCTGCGGCAAGCTGGCAAAATTTGAAGAACCGTTTGAATTTTTTTCAAAAAACGAAGTTCAGCCTGCTGAAACCAGGCCGATGCACCGCTGGGGCGGCTGGCTGGTTTTAGAAAGATTTCCTTCTCACTTCCCTTGGCAAGCGCCGTCTTGTTCAAGCCAATACCTAAGCCTTGGCTATGATAAAAGCGGTTATGCTTTGCGTAGCAATGGCTTACTGCTATGTTCCTTCTTCCATGTGCAGCAAATGCAGCAAAAACATACCCTAAAATGGCCTGGCGATGCCTATTGGCAGTGGGAAATCCGTGGGAAACTATTGTGGGCTTGGGACAGAAACCATGCCGAAGCTATCTTGGCCTATGTCAAAAAAACCACGCGCTCCTCGCGCTATTACGCGCCTTTAATCAAGCGCCTGCCAACGCATTTTCTGACCGCTAAAGTGCGGCATTTGGTGGTGAAAAAAATCACGGCTCAAATTGCGCTTGCGGAGCCGCACTTGCCAAAGCAAACAGCGCTGGCAGACGCAAACGATCAATAAAACCTTTTTGGCAACAGCCTGACTTGCCACGCCGGCACTACTCCCACGCCCGCCACACCAATGCCCTGCGCCAAACCAACGCCAACCACAGCAATTAACGCCTGCTGTTGATAAAGCATTGGTAAATAAGGACGTTGCCAGGGCGGCACAGCCTGTTGTTGAAAATAATTTTTTAAGGCGGTATGGCCTTGCGCGGTTTTAATACGCGCACCTTCTTGGCGAAAAGCGACCGTTAAACCCGCCGTAAACAGCGCCAGCGGCAAGCCTTTTTCGTGCGCATTGGCCTGCCGCCAAGCCAACTGCCACGGCTGTCCGTGCGCATCCACCATCGGCAAGTCCAACGTCTGCGGCTGATCTAAAACCGCTTGCCAAGACTTCAGTGGCAGCTTTGGCAACTCAAGGCAGAGGTATAAATTTTTACGATAGAGATACAAACTCCCGCCCATCCAGTGCAAACTGCCTTTTCCCAAAGCTAAATTGGCTTGAAAACCCTGCCATTGTCCCTGTGGTGGCGGTGGCATCGCCAATTTTCGACACGCCCAGCGCACGACCTGAAAACGCAGCCAGGACGATAAGCGCAAAAAAGCCGCTAAGGGAAAACGCTGTTGCGGCCAGGGTAAAAAGGATTGTTGGGGGAGCAAGGCATCAAGATGCCGCCAAGTTTTTTTGACTTGGCGTTGGAGAAGTCGGCAGTGGCGGCGTTGTTTGGCGATAAAACCTGCCAAAGCCGTCGGCGCGCCTGGAAAATAGTCTTGCCAGCTTTGCCATTGTTGCCGCAAAAAATTACGAGGATAGCGGAGGTCGTGATTGCTTGGGTCTTCGAGCCAGGAAAAACCTTGCGCCTGCGCGAAAGCCAATAGATCGGCCTTGGCAAGATTTAATAAAGGTCGCCACAGTCGGCCAGCCGCAAATGTTCGGCTTTCTGGCAATAAAGCGCAAGGGTCTTGATTTTTAAGCAGTTGTAACAAAAAACCCGTCACCACGTCATCGGCATGATGCGCCAGTAACAGCCAATCGCCCGGCTGCATCAGGCTTTGAAACCAGCGATAACGACCATGCCGTGCTTGCTGTTCGGGACTTTTGCCAACCCGACTTTTTTGATTTTTATCAAGTTGATAGACAAAACAGCTAATACCCAAGGCAGAGGTATAACGTTGGCAATGTGCCGCCCAAGCCTCGGCATTGGGATGCCAGCCATGATTGACATGCAGCGCCGTTAGCGGCAGTTGCGCCGCCTGTGCCAGATGCAACAGCACTATGGAATCCACGCCACCGCTAAAAGCCAACCAAACACGCGGTCGGCCAGCGCCTGCCGAAGCAAGACGCTGCTGCCAACGTTGCGCCAATTTTTCTATGCACGCCTGCGTCCAGTTCGGCCAGCTTTGATTGATCACTTTGAAAAACAAAAATTATTTTATAAAAAACGCCAAAACTGAAAATTTGCAGCGGGTTTGCTGACCTGATTTGCTGACAGCTCGCTGGCAGTTCACAGGCGTTCAGGTGCCGCGGCTGCGCCGCGTTCGACTTCGCCATAATTTTGTAAACGTTGATAGCGACGTTCGAGAAGCGCAGTGCATGAATAGGCATCGAGACGCTTTAAGGCGAGGCGCAGATGTTCACGAAGATTTTGCGCCATCGTCATAGCATCGCGATGCGCACCACCGAGCGGTTCGGGAACAATGCCATCAATCAAGCCAAAGTCCTGTAAACGCTGCGCAGTCAGTCCTAGCGCTTCAGCGGCGGCGCTGGTTTTTTCGGGGCTTTTCCACAGAATCGCCGCACAACCTTCCGGCGAAATCACCGAGTAAATGCTGTATTGCAACATTAACACCACATCGGCCACGGCAATGGCCAAGGCACCGCCGGAACCGCCTTCGCCTAAGACAACGCTCACAATCGGCGTTTTTAATTGCGATAAAACCAATAAGTTACGCGCAATGGCTTCACTTTGGCCGTATTTTTCGGCATCAATGCCGGGATAGGCACCTGGGGTATCAATAAAAGTGATCACCGGCAGACCGAAACGCTCGGCCAAACGGAATAAACGCAGTGCCTTGCGATAGCCTTCGGGACGCGCCATCCCGAAATTGCGCTGGGTGCGTTCTTTGGTGTCGCGGCCTTTTTGTTGCGCAACAATGACTACCGGACGTTGCTCAAAACGCGCCAAACCACCGATAATCGCCGCGTCATCACCATGCAGCCGGTCGCCATGCAATTCGGTGAAGTCATTGAAAATGCTTTGCAAATAATCGGTGGCATAGGGTCGCGCTGGATGCCGCGCCAACTGGGTGATTTGCCAAGGGGTTAATTGGGAGAAAATCTCTTGTAAGCGCTCCTGACATTTTTGTTCAAGATTGTTGATTTCCTCTTGAACATTAAAGTCTTGCATTTGTTTGAGTTTTTCAATCTGGCTTTCCATTTCAAGAATGGGTTTTTCAAAATCTAAGGCGAGTTTCTGCATGGGAAGATGACTTTGGTTGGTTGGTTAAAGTTGATTTTATTTTTACCCGGAAAAAACGAGACGGAAAAACGATGCGCTACCCAATTGTTTTATTGCATGGCTTAGGGGGGCTTAAGCTTTTTGGCCACGGGGTGTTGGACGGTATCGCCAAGGATTTGCGCCAACAGGGGGTCGCCGCGACAGCGCTGACGGCAGAACCTTATCATAGCATTGCCCAACGTGCGAAGACCTGGGAGCGCGGCTGTTTGGCAGTGCTGGCTGCCGAAAAAGCCGAAGGATTACATATTATTGCGCATTCGATGGCCGGTTTGGATGCGCGTTTTCTCATTCAGATGCGGCAGGGTTTTCGCTACGTCCGCAGTTTAACCACGATTTCCACGCCACATCGTGGCACGGCCGTCGCCGATTTTTTGCTGGCACGTCCGTGGCTTTTGCACAGCAGCAACCTGGGGATGCAGGCGATTGGTCGGCTGTTTTATCCAGCGACACCTGACCCCAAGGCGGCGTTGCGGGATTTATCGCGGCAACAGTTGCGGGATTGGGATGCCGAGATGCCGAATCATCCCGATGTCGGCTATTTTTCGGTCAGCGCCAAGGCGGGTTTTCGTTTTAAGCATCCGGTAAGTCCGTTTTTAAGTTGGACAGCGGCGATTTTATTTGCCGAAGAAGGCGCAAATGACGGTTTGGTGAGCGCGCAAAGTGCCGTGTGGGGGGAGCATCTGGCGGAAGTCGTCGCTGATCATTTTCAGCTCAGTGGTTTGACGGTTTTTTCGCCCAGTCGTTTTTCGACGCGAAATTTGCATCGGCAGGTCTGTCAACGGTTATTGGCTTGGGAAGCTATGAATGGTTGATTTTATTGATTTTAAGTCAAGGTTTTTTAAGTCATGAAAAAAATTTTAAGTCACAAAAAAAGGAGCAAAACATGTCGGGAGTGATTCGTTTTAGTTATGTCAGTCGGGAAATTAGAAGCATTGTGGCGCGGCGACGGGAAATTTTGCTGTTTCTCGCCTCGTTATTTGCGGCGGTCGGCATTTATTTGCAAAACCTATCGCTGGAAACCTTGCCAGAAGGCTTGGCGGCGCTGCGGGAACAGGCGCTCTTGACCTATGCTTTGATTGTCGGCATTCCGAGTTTTTTACTGGCCTTGCGCATTGGCCGTCTGCATGGCGGTATGGTCATCAATGGGATTTTTTATCGGAAACTTTTAGGTAAATCATTGACTTATAACTTAAATTTTGCCGGCATCTCAACGCAGATGTTTTTATTGGCCAGCCTTATCAGCGCTTGGGCGGTATGGTTGTTGGTGGAAAGTCTTGGTTGGTCGGTGTGGCTCAGCGGTTTTTTTGCCGCTTTGACGCTGCTGTTATTGTTTTTGGTTTTTTATCAAAATGATCGAAAAAGCGCTGGCTTTGCCTTGCGCAATCTGGAGCAGGCCACACTGGAACTGGCTAAAAATCAAGAAGAAATCATCGAGCATCAAGCCTTAAGTTTACAGGATGCCAACCAAGATATGTTGGCCTTGCTGACTTTTAGCGGTTTGATGTTATTTGCTGTTTTGCAAACTTTTTCGGGTTTTGGAGAGGCAAACATTTTACCCGCCGGTTTTAGTCAAGAGACTTTGGCTGTTTCGTATTTATTTTTAGGGCTTTTGGTAAATATCTTGACCATCATCATGTATTTGCGTTTGGTGTTGAGCGTCGGTCAGTTTTCTTTGGCGCTCAACCCCGCCGATCAACCGTTTTCGCCGTGGCGGTTGAGCGACTCGTTTTTGGGCTATTTATTGCTCGGTTTTTTTGCTGTCATTCCCGCACATCTGTTGCTCTATCCTTGGTTAAACAGTGCAACTTGGGGGGTAAGTGCGCTGTTTTTATTAGCGATTTGGTTAATTTATCCGCTGTGGCAAGTCATTGCCGCTAGGCTTACTTTATCCGCCGCAAATGCCCACCCTTTGGCGGCGGCGGCTCCTCCTCCGGGGTCTCAGAATGGGAATCTGGCTGGAAATCTCCCGAACGATTCCCCGAAAAATCCTTGAGGGAATCGGCCATAACGTCTTTGGAAAAATGCTTCGGCGGCATTGGGATGCCGTCTTCGCCGAGGTTTTCAGGATTATTATCATTTTTTTCAAATGCTTGAAAAAGCAATTCGCTTTCCTCGGGACGTTCCCGGGCATAGAGTGCCAGCGCCGCCGGCCAGGGTACCAAAATTGCAAAGGAAACACCTTGAAAACGTGCAGAAAAACGGACGGCTTCTTGGTCAGCCGATAAATGTTGAATAGCTTGCGGCGCGAGGTTTAACACCAACACTTGCTCACGACGCAAGTGCTCTGGCAGCCGCACTTCCGGGTGGCTTGGCTTCAGCAAAAGATGCGGCGTAAGCCGGTTATCCACGAGCCAATCGTAATGCGCACGAAAAATATACGGTATCTTATAAAGTAGTTTTTTCATGAGGTTAGCCGCGCAAATCTTGTTCTTCTTCGGTTAAAGATTGCTTAAAAGACGCACGCTGAAAAACCCGTTCGGCATAGTCCAAAATCGGTCGCGCCGCTGCGGGTAGTTCAATATTCCAAAACGGCAGACGGTACAACAACGGCACCACGGTGCAATCCAGCAAAGAAAAATCCTTTTGTAAAAAAAATTCATATTTGGCAAATAGCGGCAAAGCCTCGGCCAAACGCTCTTTTAAGGTTTTACGCGCTTTGCTGGCGGCGCGTTCACTTTTTCCTTTAATATCAGGAATTAAGCTATACCATTCGGTTTGCATACGGTGCAAAACCATGCGACTGAAGGCGCGTTCAGCAGGTTCCACGGGCATCAGCGGCGGATAGGGGAAACGTTCATCCAAATACTCCATAATGATCAATGGGCTATACAATATAAGCTCACGTTCCTGGAAAATCGGTATCTCTGGATTTTGTATCGGTAGGTCTTTAAGTTTTTCCGCTGTTTCTTCCGGTTCAACCGTCACCAGTTCAACCGGAATATCTTTTTCAGCAATAACAAAGCGCACGCGATGGCTGTCAATATGCGTCATTGAGGTGTAAAGCAACATCGGGGAGCGGCGGGTGGGAGGCGTTGAAACCATAAGCAAACCGAAAAATAAAGGAAAGTGGCGGATAATAACAAAAAAAGTTTTATAAAACAGTAGTAGCAGTGCAAGAGGGGAAGATTTTAAGCGAACTTTTTAAGCAAGGCTTGCCGTAAACTTGGAAGTGCTTTTGCAAAGTTTATCGGCAAGCATTTATTGTTATTAAAGTTTTATCATCATCTATTATCTATCAGTGGATATCTTTCCAGTATTCTTTTTTCAAGACATACACCAAAACCAGCAAAATTGAGAGATAGAGCAAAACCCAAAGTCCCAAATTTTGCCGATCCACGCGGCTAGGTTCGGCCATATAGGTCATAAAATTCACCAAGTCACGGATCATGAGATCATATTCAGCCGGCGTTTGACTGCCGCCTTCTTTTAATTCTAATCCGACCAAAACTTTTTCTTGATGACCGTGACCGTCATCGTGCACTTCATAGACAGGCCGTTGAATACCTTGGAAAGAACGCAGAACATGCGGCATCGCTGCATTGGGATAAACCGTATTATTCACCCCCCAAGGCCGACTGGGGTCTTCATAAAAAGCACGCAAATAGCTGTAAATCCAATCTGGACCGCGGGAACGCGCATTCAAGGATAAATCCGGTGGCACCACGCCAAAGACTTCTTTGGCATAGCTTTTGCCCATCGCGGCGACAATCGGATCACCGATTTTCATCTCGCCGCTGAGAAAATTCCTTTCCATAATTTCCACCGGGATGTCCAAGTCTTTGGCGATGCGACTGTAGCGCATAAATTGCGCCGAATGGCAACCGGCACAGTTATTTAAAAATACTGCCGCACCGCGTTGTAAAGAGGCGGTGTTATGTAAATTGATATCGGCTTTAGTCAATTCAACATGGCCGCCTGCCGCCCACAGTGGGCTGACAGAAAAAACCATCAATAAAGTTAAAATTATATTTTTCATAAACTTTTTCATAAAACTACTATCCTTAACCTGTCACGCGTTCAGGGACGGGCTTGGTTTTTTCGAGCGAGGTATAAATCGGCATTAAAATAAAAAAGGCGAAATAAATCACCGTCGCTACCTGTGCCATGATCACATAGGTTGGGGTCGCCGGTTGTAAACCTAACCAGCCTAACAAAACAAAGCTCACGATAAAAATCGTCAACATAAAGCGTGAAAAAACACCTTTGTAGCGCATTGAGCGCACTTTTGAGCGATCCAACCACGGCAGGAAAAATAAAACGACAATCGCCGCACCCATGGCAATAACGCCTAATAGTTTATCCGGCACCGCCCGCAAAATGGCGTAAAACGGTGTGAAATACCAAAGTGGTGCAATATGTTCCGGTGTTTTCAACGAGTCAGCAGCGATAAAATTTGCCGCTTCTAAAAAGTAGCCTTTCATCTCTGGATAGAAGAAAACAATGGCGGCAAAAATCATCAAAAAGACCACTAAACCCACGGAGTCCTTGACGGTGTAGTAGGGATGAAAAGCAATGCCATCTAAGGGTTTACCGTTTTCGTCTTTGTATTTTTTAATGTCAATACCATCGGGATTATTAGAACCCACCGTGTGCAAAGCGGCAATGTGTAAAACCACCAGCATCAATAAAACCAAAGGCAAAGCAATCACATGCAGTGAGAAAAAGCGATTTAAGGTAGCATCGGAAACCACAAAATCACCGCGAATCCACAAGGCTAATTCCTCACCGACAAAAGGAATGGCGCTAAAGAGGGAAATGATCACCTGCGCACCCCAATACGACATCTGACCCCAGGGCAAGAGATAACCCATAAAGGCTTCGGCCATGAGCACCACATAGATCAACATGCCCAAAATCCAGAGCAATTCACGCGGTTCTTTGTAAGACCCGTAGAGCAACGCCCGGAACATGTGTAAATAAACCACGACAAAAAAGAGCGAAGCGCCGGTCGAGTGCATATAGCGAATCAACCAGCCCCATTCAACATCGCGCATGATATATTCCACGGAAGCAAAGGCTTCCTGTGCATCGGGTTTATAGTTCATGGTTAAAAAAATGCCGGTGACAATTTGGTTCACCAACACCACTAAAGACAGGGAGCCGAAAAAATACCAAAAATTGAGATTTTTCGGCGCGTAATACTGCGATAAATGTTCGGTGGCAAACTGCGTTACCGGCAGGCGGCGTTCAAGCCAGCCCATAAAACCACGGGGTGGTTCAAAATTTGCAGGGGGGTGTGCGCTCATGCAATAGCTCCATCTAAACCAACAAGAATATTTTCTTTGTCAACAAAATGATAGGGTGGGATCACCAGATTGGTTGGCGCAGGGACATTTTTGAAGACCCGACCGGCCAAATCAAACTTAGAACCATGACAGGGACAAAAGAAGCCACCAACCCAATTCGCGCCCAAGTCAGCCGGGGCAATTTCAGGACGAAACGTTGGCGAACAACCCAAATGCGTACAGATACCGACAACGACCAGATATTCAGCGTTGATGGCACGTGTCACGTTTTGTGCATAATTCGGCTGCTGACTGGTGACATTGGAATCCGGGTCGGCCAATTCAGCGCGATGTTCCGATGTATTTAAGTCCGCCAGTTGTGTTTCCGTGCGACGTAACACCCAAATAGGATTGCCGCGCCATTCCACGGTGATACGCTCACCAGGTTGTAAGGCGGCAATATTGACCTCCACCGGCGCGCCAGCGGCTTCCGCCTTGGCACTCGGCTTAAAAGAGGAAACAAACGGCACGGCTGCCGCGACCGCACCGGCACCACCGACTACACCAACGACGAGATTAAGAAACTGTCGCCGGCTTTGTGTCGCGCTTGGCGCGTTATCTGTAGGATTTTGACTTGCGTCCATAAGAAAAGTCCTTCACTTGGTAACGTTTTGAAAATTAAGGATAAATACAGTATAGGCGAGTTTGGACGCTATAGAATGTCTGAAAAAAAGCGCTTTGGCAACCCTGACCAAAACGAGAAACTTTCGCTGTTTTCATAGATTTATTGCCTTGATAGCCGATAAAAAAAACTTACTTTTTCGTTTTTTCATGCCAATCTGCCTTGCCTATCGGCAAAAAATTGATGTGGCAAGCACATCTTGACTTTTTGATTTTTTTATTTTTTTGCAACTTCTTACAGGAGAATCGTCATGCGTTTTTTAACCCAAACGGTATTATCCGCCGCACTGGCCGCGCTGTTGCTATATGTCTTTGTACCGGCGTTTTATACACCCAAAGTCGTGCTGCAACAGTCTGCCGAAATAAGCGCCAGCAGCAATCCCTTAGCCACTGGCTTTCGACCGGCCATTGCCAAAGCCTCGGCGGCAGTGGTGAGCATCCGCAGTGAAAAAACCCGCGATCTGCCAAGTCAAATGAACGATTTATTTAATTTCTTTCATCCTGACATGCTCAAGGAAAATAGCCTTGGCTCCGGGGTAATTGTTTCGGCTGACGGCTATGTCGTCACCAATGATCATGTGATTAACAGTGCCAAAAACATCGAGGTACGCTTAAACACCGGTCAAACCTTTGCCGCACGCTTGATAGGCCAAGACCCGGAAACCGACTTGGCAGTGTTGAAAATTGACAGTCGCGAACCCTTACCCGTGATTACTTTTGGCGACAGCCGCGCCATTCAGGCCGGTGATATCGCTTTGGCGATTGGCAATCCTTTTGGTGTTGGTCAAACGATCACCCAAGGCATTATCAGTTCGGAAAATCGCAAGCGTTTAGGCTTGAGCACCTACGAAGACTTTTTGCAAACCGATGCTGCCATTAACCCCGGCAATTCCGGTGGTGCTTTGGTCAATGCCCAAGGCGAACTTATCGGCATCAACACCGCGATTTTCAGCGAATCCGGCGGCTCGCAGGGCATTGGTTTTGCCATTCCGGGCGATTTGGCCTTATTTGTTATCAAACAATTGATCGAAAAAGGCACCGTGGTGCGCGGCTGGCTTGGCATTCAGATTGAAAGCGTCAAAGATCGAAACATCAGCGGCGGCCAAGTGGCCGGGATTATCAACGGCAGCCCAGCAGCAGTAGCCGGCTTGCGTCCAGGTGATATTATTCAAAAGATTGATAATAAAGAGATAAAAAACGCTGAAGACCTACTGTATGTCATCGCCCAGCTTGCCCCAGGCGAAGAAGTCACCTTGGAAGGTTTGCGCAACAATCGCCAAAGCCTGTGGCAGGTCCGTATTGGCCGACGACCCGCCGCCACGGAATTGCGTTAAGCCTCAAGCCTTTTCAAGTTCAAGGCAGAGGCAGCATAAGGCCAAAACCAGCAAATTTTTCCGCCTGACTTTTCCGGTCAGGCATTTTTTTTGCATAATCAAAGTGAGCTATGAAACTATTTTCTGATTTACTTTTTCCTGCCTGGAGAAAAGTCATGTCCCAAAACTTAGAAACCGTCACTTTGAAAGTGCAATCGGTACGCCTCTTAGTCAAAGTGCTGCATTTACTGCGTCAAGATCATGGCGTGAGTATTGAATTGGCACAAGGCATTGAAGATTTGGGGAAAGTTATGGATATCTGTCGGGAGTGTCATGATCGGCTGATCGAAAAAACCGCCATGCAGTTTTTGCAAGTGCTGCAAGCGGAGTCGGGCATTGACAGCGCCTTGGCTTTTGCCTACCAAGAACGGCTGCGCCGCCGTCCTTCGGCCATTGATCAAACTTTCAGCGCCAAAGTCAGCTTACACAGCAGTCCAGCGCCAAACCCCGTCAGCGCAACGCCCAAAAGTGCGACCACAACGCCGGAAGCCGCCAAAGTGGAAGCACCTGTCGAAAGCCAGCCGGCAGAAAACACCATTACGCTGGTGTATCGGGGACGGGTGCTCAAAAAAGATAAAAAGTAAGCAGCAGCTTGGTGATCGCTAAAGCGCTTCACCTTCTGCGCTTACCTAGTCAGCACAAAGGATACGTTTTATGCTTAGCGCTGCTTTTTAAGCATTCCCCTGTTTTTTCCTTTTGCATCCATAAAAAATTCTATGAAAGCCCTGCTTGCGACCTTATTTCCCTTTTTTTATCACTGGCCGAAACAAAATCCCACGACCTTACGCAAAGACCTCCTCGCTGCTTTCACCGGTGCCATTGTGGTGCTACCACAAGGCATTGCTTTTGCAACGATTGCCGGAATGCCGCCGGAATATGGACTCTATGCTGGCATCGTACCGGCCATTATTGCCGCTCTCTACGGCTCGTCCTGGCATTTGGTATCAGGCCCCACGACGGCTGCCTCGATTGTTTTATTTTCGGTGTTGAGTAATTTTGCCGAACCTGGCAGTCAGCCGTACATTTTGCTGGCCTTAACCTTGACTTTTATTGTCGGCATCACGCAATTGCTCATGGGCATCGCCCGTTTAGGCACCTTGGTGAATTTTATTTCGCATTCGGTGATCATCGGTTTTACCACTGGTGCAGCCATCCTTATCGCCACGAGCCAAACCAAAAACTTTTTTGGTTTACCCATTCCGGCAGGCACCGAATTTTTTCATACCTGGCAATACATTGCCGTGCATATTGAAGATATGAACCCTTGGGTGACTTTGGTTGGTTTTGTCACCTTAGCAAGCGGTATTTTGGCCAAGCGTTTTTTCAAAGCCGTGCCCTATATGCTGACCGCAATGCTTATCGGCTCTTTATTGGCTTTTGTTTTGAATCAATGGCTTGGTCAGGAAAACACTGGCATTACCACCGTTGGTGCCTTACCACAAAGTCTGCCGCCATTGTCGGCACCGAGTTTTGATATTGGCATCTGGCGCGATTTATTGCTCGCCTCGTTTGCCGTCACCTTATTTGCCTTAACCGAAGCGGTGTCTATTTCACGGGCGCTAGCTTTGCGTTCTGGTCAACAAATTGATAGCAATCAAGAATTTATTGGTCAAGGTTTATCCAATATCTTTGGCAGCTTTTTTTCCGGTTATGTCGCCACCGGTTCCTTTAATCGCAGTGCGGTGAATTACGAAGCTGGCGCGCAAACGCCGATGGCCGGTGTCTTTGCCGGTATTTTGTTGTTAGTTGCGGTACTGTTGATTGCGCCATTGGTGGCTTATTTACCGCACGCAGCGATGGCGGGCGTGTTGTTTTTGGTCGCTTACGGTTTGATTGATTGGAAACATATCAAAGAAATCCTGCACGTCAGCCGGGGCGAAACCTCGATTTTAGCGGCAACCGTGGCCTCGACTTTAATTTTTGATTTAGAAATCGCTATCTTAGTGGGCGTGTTATTTTCGCTGATGGCCTATTTGTATCGCACCTCTAAACCACGTCTCATCAGCCGCGTCCCCAATCCCAATGAATCGGGACGGCATTTCACCACCGACGACAATTTACCCGAATGCCCACAACTGAAAATTTTACGCATTGACGGCTCACTGTTTTTTGGTGCTGTGCCACACGTCCAAACCGTTATTAAAACCTTTGAACAAAAAAATCCCGAACAAAAACATTTACTTTTAATCATGGCTGGGGTGAATTTCATTGATGTCGCCGGTGCCGATTTTCTGGCACAAGAAGCCAAACGCCGCCAAAAACAAGGCGGCGGTTTGTATCTGCATCGGGTGAAAGAAGGCGCTTGTGAAATGCTGAAACGCGGCCATTTTATGGAACATATCGGCAAAGATCATGTTTTTGCAAGTAAAAATCAAGCGATCTACAACATCGTCCGCAAGCATCTCGATCCTGAGCGCTGTCGAAACTGTGACAAACGCATTTTCTTGGAATGCAGCGCCATGCCACGTCCTGAAGGCAAGCCTTTGAAAAACTGGGAAGAAATTGACAAAAAAGTAACTTTGGTTGGCGGTCATGCTGATTTAGAAGAAGGCATTTCGCTGTTAGAAAAAGATTTACGCGAGGAAATGGCGATTGCTAAAGCCGATAACAATCAAGGACAAAGCATCAGCGGTGTGAAAATCATCGACAGCCGCCGTCTGGCCGATGGCCGCCTGGAGATCCGTTTAGAAATACCTGCCGGCGACAAAAGCCTCTAACCCCGCATTGGGATGCCAGGCGCAAGCTGGCATCCACATAAACACAAGCCTTTGTTAAACAATTGACTTTAAGAAGCAAGTGTCGCGATCAGCACTTCACTTTGCGACCAGGACAAACAGGCATCGGTAATACTTTGTCCATAAGTCAATGGCTTACCTGCTTCTAAATCCTGGCGACCGCCACACAAATGACTCTCGACCATCAAGCCCAAAATACCGCTTTCGCCGTCGCGGATTTGCTGGACAATATCTTGCGCGACGAGCAATTGATTTTCTGGATTTTTTTGGCTATTGGCATGACTACAATCCACCATCAACCGTGGCGGTAAACCGGCTTTTTCTAAGGCGGCTTTGGCTTCAGCGATAAAAGGCGCTTGATAATTCGGCGTTTTGCCCCCGCGCAAAATGACATGACAATCGCTGTTACCGCTGGTGGTAAAAATCGCCGATTGGCCTTCTTTGGTTAAGGATAAAAAGTGGTGCGAGCGCGAAGCGGCAGCAATCGCGTCGGTGGCGATTTTCAAATTGCCATCGGTGCCATTTTTGAAACCAATCGGACAGGACAAACCCGAGGCCAATTCGCGGTGAATCTGACTTTCGGTAGTACGCGCGCCAATCGCCCCCCAACTCACTAAATCAGCAAGGTATTGCGGACTTATCACATCCAAAAACTCAGTTCCGGCTGGTAAACCACGCTCGGCCAAAGTCAAAAGCAAGCGCCGCGCCCGTTGTAAGCCTTCGTTAATATCAAAACTTTCATCGAGATGCGGATCGTTGATCAAACCTTTCCAACCCACAGTGGTGCGCGGTTTTTCAAAATACACCCGCATGACAATGAACATTTTGTCTAAATAGCGTTGGTGCAGCGCTTGCAACTGATCGGCATAGTCCAAGGCCGCCTCGGGATCATGAATTGAACACGGCCCCATGATCACCAACAAACGTGGGTCATGGCCATGAATAATCTCGGCAATCGTCCGTCGCGCCTGCGCCACGGTGTGCGTCGCCTCGGCGCTACGCGGCAATAAACTATGCACATAAGCCGGACTTAACACCGGTTTAATGCCGATGATCCGCACGTCATCCACTTTTTCTTGTTGACTATCCGCTACTTTTTCCATTTTTTCCTCTTCAATCTAAAATGAGTGAATGTTAAATATCTGTTAAACCATGTTCGCGCAAAAGTGCCAAAAATTCGGCCTCACTGCACAAGGCAATGCCCGATTTTTCAGCTTTTTCCCGTTTGCTACCGGCTTTTTCGCCAAACAATAAACAATGGCAATCCTTGCTTAAAGTATCGCTGACCTTCGCGCCGAGCTGTTCCAAATAGGCAGCGGCAACGCTGCGACTGCAACAGTTTAAGGTGCCGGTCAAGACCCATTTTTGGCCACTTAAAGGCAAAGTCTTTGTTTCTGTTGGCACTGAAGTGACTTGCGCTTGCGCGCCAAGCACGCCAAGCGCCTTTAAGTCTTGCACTAAAAGCTGCGACTCGGGCTGTTGGCAGAAATCAACAATCGCTTCGCTCATCTGAATGCCAATACCATGAATGGCTTGCAAATCGTCTAAGGTCGCCGCTTGTAAACGCCGCCAATCGGAAAAATGCGCGGCCAACAACTGCGCCGTTGACTCGCCAACTTCAGGAATACCCAGCGCATACAACAAACGCGGCCAAGGCTGTTTTTTACTATTTTCAATTTGTTGCAAAAGTTTTTGTGCCGATTTTTCGCCAAAGCGTTCTAAAGGCGATAGATCGGCAACTGTCAAACGATAAAGATCGCCCACGGTTTTGACCAATTGCTTTTCTAGCAGTTGTTTAGCGATTTTTTCACCTAAGCCTTGAATATCCATTGCCCGCCGCGAGGCAAAATGCAACAAAGCACCCAAACGCTGCGAGGGACAAGTCAGCCGCGCCGGACAACGCAAGACAATGTTTTCCTGCTGCAAAAGTGTCGCGCAGGATGGGCAAAAGGTCGGCGGCATCAGGCTTTGCGCCGTCGTCGGGCGCTTTTCTAAAACCACTTCGGCAATATAGGGAATAACATCACCGGCACGCTCCAAGCGCACGCTATCGCCAAGGCGTAAATCAAGCCTTTGAATTTGCGAAAAATTATGTAAGCTCGCATGTTGCACCGTAACACCACCCACGCTGACCGGCGCACAGATCGCCACCGGTGTCACCACGCCGGTGCGTCCGACTTGCCACTCTACCGCCAAAATTTCCGTTTCGGCTTGGGCCGCGGCAAATTTATAAGCAATGGCAAAACGCGGCGCACGACTGCGAAAACCCATCGCTGCTTGTACGCCTAAGTCATTGACTTTGAATACTGCACCGTCAATATCATAATCCAATCTTATTCGTTCCGTTTCTAAATCATGAAGATAGTTTTGCATTGCCGCTTTACCCTGCACCATTCGGCACCACGGCGATACCGGAAAACCCAAATCTTTCAATCGCGACAGCAGGTGACTTTGCGTCAGTAAGTTTTCATTTATCAACAGATTATAAGCGAAAAACGCCAAAGGCCGTGCGGCGGTAATAGAAGGATCAAGCTGTCGCAAACTGCCCGAGGCGGCATTACGCGGATTGGCAAAGGGTTTTTCGCCTTTGGTAATTAAATCTTGATTTAATTGAATAAATATTGAGCGTGGCAGATAGACTTCGCCGCGTACCGTGATCTCACCTTCACATTTTTCCAATAAACGCAACGGGATAGCGCGAATGGTGCGAATATTATGGGTGATGTCTTCGCCGCTATAGCCATCGCCACGGGTCGCCGCCTGTTGCAATTGGCCATCTTGATAACGCAACGTCACGGCCAAGCCGTCAATTTTCGGTTCCGCTGAAAAGCTGTCGTCGCCACCGGCTTCCTGCACTTGCCGCAAAAAGTCGTCCAAGTCTTTCTCTGAAAAAGCATTTTCTAAAGACAACATTGGCAAGCTATGCGTCACCGACAAAAAACCCGCCGCTACTTTGCCGCCAATGCGTTGCGTCGGCGAATCGGCGCTGACGGCATCGGGATGCTTCGCTTCAAGGCATTGTAATTCCTTGAATAAAGCATCATAAGCGGCATCTGACAAATACGGCTGATTTAAGACGTAATAGGCATGATCGCTTTTTTCGATTGCTTGGCGCAACCAGGCGATACGCGCCAAGGCTTCTTTTGTTTCCATAAAAAACAGTCTTTTACTGTTTGGAACCCTTGGCCAAGGCCAAGTCGGCTGGTGCCACGGTGCCGGTCAATTCCTGCTCCCAACCGGCATAATTTTCCTTAACCAAAGCCACCATTAAATCAAGATGCGCGGCTTCCGTGTTCAAAGCTTTGATATAGTGATAAATTTCGCCACCGGCGTGCCTGAAGTATTCCTGATTTTCCTGACCAATTTCTTCAATAGTTTCCAAGCAATCCGCCGAAAAACCCGGGCAGATCACCGCGACATTTTTAATGCCTTGCGCAGGCAAACTTTTCAAATAGTCATCGGTATAAGGTTGAAGCCACGGCTCTTTGCCAAAACGCGATTGAAAACTCACCGCCCACTGTTCCGCCGTCAGCCCCAAACGCGCGGCTACCAACCGCGCCGTTTTATGACATTGACAATGGTAAGGGTCGCCGGCCAAGAGATAGCGCATCGGAATGCCATGAAACGAAAACAATAGCCGTTGGGGTTGACCATGCGCTTGCAAATGCTGACGAATACTTTGCTCTAAGGCATTGAGATACAAAGGATGTTCGTGATACTGCATATTCATCCGCAACTGCGGCAACCACCGCCAACGGCGCAATACTTCGGCCACAGCATCAAAAGTCGAACCGACCGTCGCCGCCGCATAATGCGGATACAAAGGCAGCACCAAAAGATGAGTAATAGCTTCTTTTTGCAAATTTTCCAATGCGTTGGCAATAGAAGGTTGACCGTAACGCATCCCCAAGTCCACCGTCACCGCAAAGGGCAAATTTTTTAAGCGCTCCTGCAAAGCCGCTTTTTGCGCTTGGGCAATGGTCAGAAGCGGCGAACCTTGTTCGGTCCAAACTTCATGATAAGCGGCAGCGGATTTTTTCGGACGGGTATTTAAGATAATTCCATTCAAAATCAACCACCACAGTGGACGCGGCAGTTCAACAACCCGTGGGTCCCACAGAAATTGCGCCAAATAGCGGCGTAGGGCTTTGGGCGTGGCGGCATCGGGCGTGCCGAGATTGGTCAACAATACCCCTAAACGGCGCGGCGTAGCGTGTTGATAATTTTCAAGTCCTTGATATTTCATGTTTTATTCCAAGCATTTTTCTGAAGTTAAGGCAGGCGAATCATAGCCGAGGACGCAGGCCAAGTACACGCAAGGCCTTGGCGGTTGGCGGCGCTGGCTTTTTGTCAAGAATAGCTATAATCCAAAATTTTTTGCGGGGGATTAAAATGGAAATGAGTATGGCCATGCGCCAAGCCGATGAAACCGCTTAGCAACTTTGTCTAACGCAGCTTGAACGCGCCAAAGCCAAACAAGACTATTTCGGCATTCAACAAGCCTTGGCTGGCTATCGCAACCATCGTGCCTTGCGGGTCAAGCAGTACCTGGCCGAAGCCGATTGGCAGGCGGTGTTTTATACCGTGCAAGCCCTACTGGAAAAAGGCCAAATACCTCAAGCAGAACAATGCCTAAACGACTATCTTCAGCAAGAACTAACCGATCCGTACCGACAGCAAGCCCAAGCCCGCTTGGCCAAATTGCAGCCGGATGAAGAAGACTACCACTGGCAACAACTGCAACAGCGTTTAGAAGTGCTGCTAGCACAGGTGGATTTTGACGCTGCGCAAGCGGCTTTGGCGGATTATTTAGAGGCTCCCAGCACAGCACAGCGCTATCAAGAACTGGGCGAACAACGGGTCTTGGCGCTGCTTCAGCAACAAGCCGCCTGGGACGCCCAAGAAACACAAGCGCGTCAAGAAGCGCTAGATGCAGGCAAGCCATTGCGCATCTTAAAAAACGATAGGGGTTCGGTTCCCTCGGTGGCCTTTGCGCCGGATGGCCAAACCCTGGTCTCGGGGAGTGACGATAAGACGATCAAACTCTGGTCAATCGAATAAGCTGCAAAAAACCGCCGTGTGCTGAAAAACGCGGCGGGGGGAAGTTATCCACAGGCTTATTTTTTTACGATAAAAAAGAAAAGATTAAATGATTTTTATCGCTTGCCGAAACAAAAAGCGTGTAATAAAAAAGGCGTTCGTAAAATTTTTGTCAGAAGTGCGTTATGAATGAATTGACAGTTTTTAATTTTGAGAAAAATGACATTCGCGTGGTGGATGTGGATGGCAAGCCGTGGTTTGTGGCGAAAGATGTGGCGATGATTTTGGGATATGCGGATGCGGCGCAGGCTGTCCGCGATAATTGCAAATACGCCAAGTCATTGAATTCATTAACCTCTGTCTCCCAGACGGAGGCCAATAAAATCAATGCGTTACCTGGAAATGCGCTTTTAATCCCCGAATCCGATCTCTATCGTTTAACCATCAAATCCAAACTTCCCGCCGCCGAACGCTTTGAGATTTTTGTGATGGAAGTCCTCCTCCCGCAGCTTCGCAAAGAAGGCCGCTACGAATTGAAAACCCAAAACAG